>NZ_CP066149.1:2570592-3855889 GCF_023206395.1 Vibrio sp. ED004
CGGCTTTTAACGTGGCCAACCGCCCCACGGCATGCACCTCAGACTTCAAAATTCCTGTCGAATCCTAAATCAGCCCCAAGTGTTATTTGCATAGTACCAGAAAAGCTTAACCTGTCTAGCACTGTGCGTTTAAGTGCTTAAAATTAACGCAAATTACTCTTCATAATTCGTGCTTTATCTCTCGCCCAATCTTTTTCTTTCATATCAGTACGTTTATCGTGCAGCTTTTTACCTTTCGCTACGCCAACTTTAATCTTCGCCCAAGAGCGAGACCAGTAAAGTGCAGTTGCGACAAGTGTCATGCCTTCACGGTTAATACGACCGATAAGGTTGTCGAGTTCTTTTCTCGACATAAGGAGTTTACGGATACGTGTTGGGTTCGCCACGATATGAGTACTCGCTTGAGTAAGCGGAGTGATCGTCATACCACTGATGAATGCTTCGCCATCTCGGATGTAAACGTAGCTTTCTGCGATATTAGTTTTGCCTTCACGTAGGGATTTTACTTCCCAGCCTTGTAGCTCAAGCCCCGCTTCTATCTCATCATCGATGAAATATTCGTGGCGAGCTTTCTTATTAAGCGCAATGGTATTACTACCGGCTTTTGATTTTGATTTATTCTTTGCCATAATGGCCTCATTATACGGATTGCGCCCTAGTTGGGGAATCCTTTTTATTTGCGCTCTGGCCCAATACAATTAAAATTGCAGTTTGTGTTAATGTAACGCTGTCTTTAACAGGAGTCTATATGCCAAAGGTTACTCGTTCAGCATTAGTGTCGTTTAGTGCCGACCAGATGTTCAGCTTGGTCAATGATGTTGCTCGTTATCACGAGTTTTTGCCAGGGTGTTCTGGTTCACGTGTGATCGAATCTTCAGATTCAACTATGGTGGCTTCGGTTGATGTCTCTAAAGCCGGTATCAGCAAAACATTTACTACGTCTAATCGCTTAGCGGAAGGCGCTGAGATTTTGATGGAGCTGGTGGACGGCCCATTCAAAAAATTGCAGGGTGGTTGGTACTTTACTCCTCTTGACGATCAGGCGTGTAAGGTTGAGCTTAAGTTGGAGTTTGAATTTTCTAGCCGAATGATTGAAATGGCTTTTGGTAAGATTTTCAATGAACTGACGAGCAATATGGTCAGTGCTTTTACTCAACGCGCGAAACAGGTTTACTAAGCCATGACTATTGAATCAGATATGATCCACGTAGAAGTTGTGTTTGCGCTTCCACACGAGCAGCGTGTGTTTACCTTAGTTGTGAACAAGAACGCGACCGTTGAAGAGATCATCGCGCAGTCTGGTGTTTTGGAGCTGTATCCAGAGATCGACTTGGCAAAAAACAAGGTTGGTGTATTCAGCCGTAACGTTAAGTTAGATGCGACGGTTCGTGATAAAGACCGTATCGAAATCTATCGTGCACTATTGGCTGATCCAAAAGAGATTCGCCGTAAGCGTGCCGAACAAGCGAAAGCAGCTGCTGCCAAGTAGTATTGTAAAACCGATTTGATTAAGAAGAGCTCGCTATATTAGCGAGCTTTTTTGTGCCCGCGGGTTGGACACGGTGAGTTAATTTGTTAGCGAATATTAAAAAGCCTGCTCATTGAGCAGGCTTTTGCGATTCATACCTTGTCGACTGATAGTTTTGTCGACCGATAGTTTTATCGGCTGAGAGCTTTGTTGACTGGAAAGCTAGCGAAGGCTTTCGAAGAACTCATCACTGGCTTCAAAATCACCGTTGATCGTTACTAGAGTGCCAGTAGCATCAAAGTTCACGACAAGGTTTTTCTGAATAGGGTCGTTGTGACCTTTTTGATGGTGGTAAATGTAGTACCACGTATCTGGGTAGCCATTTTCGATAAGCATAGGTGAGCCCATAACGTAACGAACTTGTGTTTTTGTCATGCCAAACTTGAGCTGGTCGACAGCTTCTTGTTCAACATAGTTACCCTGATTGATGTCAATTCGATAAACCAACTTCTCTAGTAGAGAGCAACCGGTCAACATTGTTAGTGCAAGTGGAACTGCAACTAACCACTTTTTAATTCGCATAGTTTGAGATCTTTCTTCGCTAAAATACTGCCTGATAATAAACAAGCTCCAGCAAGAAGTAAAAAGCTCCTTGCGCTTTGAGCTTGTTATGACTGGCAATTTTGAATTTAGTTGCAAAATTGCCAAGAATTTTCGGTAAATTATCAGAAAGTTGCTGAATATTTGACCTAAGCTGCGATTAATAACTCTTTTGCGTTGGCAAGGGTCGATTCTGTAATTTGGCTGCCACCAAGCAGGCGAGCAAGCTCTGAAACGCGTTGTTGCTCATCAAGCGTGTGCATTTGCGTTTCTGTTTTACCCGACTTGGTACTCTTCGCCACGAACAGTTGTTGGTGACCACAGCCTGCGACTTGAGGTAAGTGAGTCACACACATAACTTGTGTTGATTCACCTAGTGTACGCAGCATTTTTCCGACAACCGCAGCCGTTGGTCCACTGATACCCACATCGACTTCATCGAAAATCAGACTTGGTGTGTCGACTTTCTGTGCCGTGATGACCTGAATTGCGAGTGAGATTCGTGATAGTTCACCACCAGAGGCAACTTTAGCAATTGGCTGCATTGGTTGGCCAGGGTTCGTCGACACAATAAAGGTCACGTTATCCATACCTAGTGGTGATGGGTGTGTATTGGTGTTGTTCACTTCAATGGCAAACTGCGCTTTTTCCATGCTCAGTTCGTGCATGCTTTGTGTGATCAGTTTGTTCAGCTCTTTCGCGTAACGAGCACGAGACTTATGCAGCTTTTCTGATTTCGCCACGAAAGACTGGTATTGGTTCTCAACTTCGTTAGCTAATTCATCCAGCTTTTCATCAGAGCAATCCAGCGCTTCGACCTGTTGTAGCAAGTCTTGGTGGTGCTTATAAAGTTCTTCTGGCAACACATGGTGTTTACGCGACATCGACATCACTTTAGAGAAGCGTTCTTCCACGTAAGCCATGCGAGCAGGGTCGACATCAATGCTGTCTAAGTAACTTCTTAACTCACTATTGGTCTCTTCAATCTGAATGATGGCTTCAGAGAGCAGGTTTGGTAGCTCAGCTAGTCTTTCATCCAAATCAGCAAGTTGAATTAGGGAGTGATTGGCCGATTGCAAAATACCAAGCGCATTAACTTCTTCACCTTCGTAAATAAGTTCGATAGCTTGCTGGCAGGTTGAGGCCAATTCTCCGCTATTGGAGAGGCGCTTATGCTCTTGTTCGAGCTCTTCATATTCTTCCTCCCCAATAGATAACTCGTTTAGCTCTTTGATTTGATATTCAAGAAGCTGTTTTTGAGCTTGGTTTTGTTGGCTGTTTTCACGCAACTCTTTTAGATGGTTATCCGCTTGTCGCCATGCTTGGTAAGCGTTACGGGTCGACTTCAATAGGTTCAAGTGGCCTGCGTATTGATCAAGCATGGCCATTTGGTAGTCGCTCTTCATCAATTGATGGTGCGCGTGTTGACCATGAATGTTGATCAGCAGTTGTCCCAATGATTTCAGTTGCGAAAGAGGAACCGGGCTGCCGTTGATGAATGCGCGAGAACGGCCCTCTTTAGAGATGGTTCTGCGTAATATGCATTCACCGCCATCAAGCAGTTCGTTGTCTTCTAACCAGCGAGTTGCATGCAGATTGTTCTCAAGTAAAAAAGCGGCACTGACTTCGGTTTTCTCTTCACCTTGCCTAACCATTCCTGCATCTGATCTTCCTCCAAGACATAAGCCTAAAGCATCGATAGCGATAGATTTACCCGCACCCGTTTCCCCGGTGATTGTTGTCATGCCTTTAGATAGTTCTAGCTGTAAAGACTTAACAATAGCGAAATTATTAACACTTAAATGAGCCAGCATTTTTATTTACCTGTATAACTGAACAATACTGTATATAAGTTCAGTATATACTGTTTCTTTATACAGTAAAGTCGGCAGGTGAAAATTTTTTGCGATAGCTCTCAGAATTGAATTTGTCTGTAGATCACTGAAAGCACGATAGATTCCCAACACAGTCGTTCCTCCCTTTTGGGAATGACGGTATAAGCAAATTGACGAGAAGTGAGAGCCGACGGGTGTTCAGTGGGCAATAAAAAAGGCTGACGAGTGTCGCCAGCCTTTAAAATTTTCGGTTATTGCTAGAGTCGTTTAGCTAAAACAACTTACTCGACCAGCCCAGTTTGTTACGTAGGACATGGTAGTAGTTGTAGTCTTTCGGGTGGATCAGCTTTAGCACATTCGGGCTTTGGTAAATGTGGATCTCGTCGCCCGGAGACACAGGTAGTGAGATTTGACCATCGCAGCTGACTTCTTGAGTGCCGCGGTTATCAGGCGATACGATCAGCTTGATGCGGCGTTTGCCATCGACCACTAGTGGGCGGCTTGAAAGCGTGTGCGGGAACATGGGTACCAAAGAGATCGCATTCAAACTTGATGACAAAATAGGACCGCCACCAGAAAGCGAGTAGGCCGTTGAACCTGTCGGAGTTGAAACGATCAAACCATCAGAACGTTGAGAGAAAGCAAAGCTGTCATCGATGTACACTTCAAACTCGATCATGTGTGCAACTTGACCGGGGTGAAGTACTGCTTCGTTGAGTGCGGCGTTGTGGCTTTTTATTTGGCCGTGGCGATGAATTTCCGTTTCAAGTAAGAAGCGCTCTTCTTCCATGAACTCGCCTTTAAGCACATCCGTCAGCGCGCTCTGGAAGTTTTCAGGGTTAAGATCGGTTAGGAAACCAAGGTTGCCTCGGTTAACACCGATCACTGAAATATCGAAGCGTGACAAGATTCGAGCGGCACCAAGCATATTTCCGTCACCACCGACCACAATCGCAAGATCGGCGCGTTTCCCTAATTCAATCAGGCTAGAAAAATGTTCTTTTGGGATATCGTCTAAAATTGTGGCGAGTCTGTCATCAACAAACACTTGATAACCCTCAGCACTTAACCACTGATAGAGCTCTCTATGAGTCTGAATTGCTTGCTGATCTCGAGGTTTACCGATAATGGCAATGACTTCAAATGGCTTTTTCATAACGTTTCCAAACGAATTAGGCTTGAATCAAAATTCTTCATCCCCATAATAAAGGCAAGTTGAACGTCTATGCGAGTGTTTTATATCAATTTGGGGTGCAAACACGCCTGTCACTTGCATTGAAAACGAATTCTGGAGATATCATGAGCAACGAAGAAAACAAAGTAACCGAAGAAGAGCTAGATCAGATCATTGCTGAAGCAGAAAAAGTGGAAGCTGCTGAACTGAGCGAAGACGCTGCTGATGAGCAGGAAGCAAAAATCGCTCAACTAGAAGCTGCACTGCTATCTAGCGAATCTAAAGTGAAAGAGCAGCAAGATTCTGTTCTTCGCGCGAAAGCTGAAGTTGAAAACATGCGTCGCCGCAGCGAGCAAGAAATTGATAAAGCGCGTAAATTCGCTTTGAACAAGTTTGCTGAAGGTCTACTTCCTGTAATCGACAACCTAGAGCGTGCAATGCAAGCGGCAGATGCTGAAAACGAAGTGGTTAAGCCTTTGTTTGAAGGTGTTGAGCTAACGCACAAAACGTTTGTAGACACAGTGGCTAAGTTTGGTCTTAAAGAGATCAACCCTGAAGGTGAAGTGTTCAACCCTGAATTCCACCAAGCAATGTCTATCCAAGAAAGCCCAGATCACGAATCAAACACGGTTATGTTCGTGATGCAAAAAGGCTACGAACTAAACGGTCGTGTAGTTCGTCCGGCAATGGTTATGGTTGCTAAGTAATTAAGTCGCCAAGTGATTGACTGGCGCACTTACTGAATAAGTAGGGGCTGCAACACAATTCACTGGCTACCGTAAAATGAAAAGAGAGGCATAGGTCTCTCTTTTTTTGTGCCTGTCATTTGAGAGTCCACGTAAACAGTCATCAAAACCGCATTAAGAATGTCGTTCTTTTTATTTTACCTATATCAACGATTTAGAGTTTTATATTATGAAACTGGTTGTTAATGAAGAAATGTTTTGATGTCACATTTGTAATGTTTTTGTAAATAAATACTTTTAATTGTTATCTTTGTATGTAAAATCCACTGCCATATAGCGATTTTAGTCGCATATATAACTATAAAAGTACAAAATTTAAACACAACAGACTGGAGAAGAACGATGGATAAATCGCTCTCAAGTAAGATTTTTGTAGGCTTGTTTGCCGGCCTACTTATTGGTACTGCTATTCAGTACCTATTCAGCGGTATTGCTATTTTTGACACTTACCTACTTGGTGCTGCGGAAGGCGCTGGTGGTATGTTCGTATCACTTATCAAGTTGCTGGTAGTGCCTCTTGTATACGTATCTATTGTTTGCGGTATCGTTGAACTAAAAGATATCCGCTCATTTGGTCGCCTTGGTGGTAAAACCTTTGGTCTTTACATTATTAACACCATCATTGCGATTTCTGCTGCTCTAACGATTGGTCTTATTTTCCAACCTGGTGCTGGTGCAAACCTAGCAGGTACGGTTTCTGAGACAATTGCGCTTACAACCACTGAAACACCAGACATCTTCTCTCTTGTTGTTAACATCGTTCCTAGCAACCCTGTAGAAGCGTTCGCAAGCGGCGATATGCTACAAATCATCTTCATGGCAATTTTGACAGGTCTTGCGATTCAAGCGCTTGATTCTCGTGGTGGTCCAGCTATCAAGACATTCAAGATGGCTAACGAAATCATGATGAAGCTTATCGGTCTAGTAATGAGCTTGGCGCCTTACGGTGTATTTGCTCTGATGATTCAGCTGGGCGCAACACTGGATGCAGACACGCTAATGTCAGTTGCTGGCTATGTGGCGCTTGTGGTTGCAATGCTTGTGTTCTGGATTTTCTTCTTCTACCCAATGATGGTTGGTTCATTCACTGGCATTTCTCCAAAGCAGTTCCTACGTGCAACTCGTGAGCAAGTTCTATTCTCACTATCTACAGCAAGTTCGAATGCAACAATCCCAGTAACAATGCGTACTCTAACTGACAAACTAAACGTATCTAAGTCAGTAGCAGGTTTCGGTGTACCACTAGGCGCAACAATGAACATGTCTGGTGTATCTATCTACATCGCACTAGCGACAATGTTCGTTGCGAACGCTTTCGGTCAACCAATCAATACAGCTGACATCTTCACTCTTGGCCTAACTATCCTGCTACTGTCTATCGGTGCTGGTGGTGTTCCAGGTGGCGGTGTTGTGATGGTAGGTGTTCTATTGCACCAACTAGGTTTGCCACCAGAAGGTCTAGCGATTGTTGCTGCTGTTGACCGTATCTGTGACATGTTCTGTACTTCATCTAACGTAGTGGGCGACACAGCGGTTAACACTATCGTTGCTAAGTCTGAAGGCGAAATCGGCGTTGAAACAAACGAAGAAGCTGAACTACAGAAAGCAGAAGCTTAATTCTTAATTAAGACTCGATAACTGGAAGCCCCGCTCAATGAGAGCGGGGCTTAATTATATGGTCCGCCTCACTCTCAAGCCCTTAAGCTTAGAGTAGGCTCTCAGAATGAGGTGAACCATATGTCTTCTATTCATATTTTAGGTATCGACCTAGGTAAACACTGCTTCCATGCTATCGCACATAACCGTTGTGGGGTGGAGGTGCTTCGTCGTAAATTTAATCGCAATCAACTCTTAATCTTTCTTAGTAAAATAGAACCAACAACTATTGCTTTCGAAGCTTGTGGCGGTGCTCATTGGCTTGCTCGAAAGTGTGGTGAGCTTGGTCATCAACCCCGACTTATTCCTCTTCAGTATGTAAAGCCTTATGTCAAAGGCAATAAAAACGATTTCATCGATGCTTCAGCGATCGCAGAGGCTGCGAGTCGACCGACCATGAGATTTGTGGCTGTAAAAAGTGAAGAGGCTCAAGTCATCGCAGCGATTCATCGAGTCAGAGATAGTTATATCAAGGAGAGAACCGCCACTATGTCGCGGATCGGCGCGATCTTACTTGAGTTTGGCCTTAGCTTTCCCAAAGGGCATGCAAAGATGAAGTCTCTGTTTCAATGGTTAGCAGAACAAACAGTATCACTACCAGAAAGCTTGCTATGTGAATTGATATCTATCCATGAACACTACAAGTACCTCAATGAACAAATCAAAACCCAAGATATCAAGCTTCAAACTATTGTTGATAATAACGAAAGTGCTCAATTATTAAAAACTATCCCTGGAATTGGCGATCTTACCTCCACATTGTGTATTGCTGATGTAAGCTCTCCGAGTAACTTCACCAATGGCCGCGAGATGGCGGCTTGGTTGGGACTTGTACCAAGGCAATTCTCAACGGGAGGAAATACCAAGCTACTTGGTATGAGTAAACGAGGAAATAAGCACCTCAGAAACTCTGTTTATCCATGGCGCAAGAGCTGTACTCTCTAGGCTAGAGACGACAGGGAAAGTGTTTGGAGAGTGGCTTGTGAACCTACGAGCCACCAAACCATTTAATGTAGTGGTAGTTGCATTAGCCAACAAGCTAGTGAGGATAGCTTGGGCGGTGTTATACCACCGCCAAGCTTTTAAGGCTGTTTAGCTATAACCAAGTTTGCAACGCCAATGAACGTGATGACAAAAACGGTCAATCGGCCAGATTAAGAACCTGACACAAAAAATAGCAATCAATGCTTTGGGCTTTTTAAGGATAATCTGCGCGGATATCATCGTGGAGCTGGGAAGCTAGTGCTCCCAACAAGGACTCCGAATACATTAGCGCAAACCAACTCCGTTATTACTTAATTGTAGTTGCAATAACGGGGCGGACCATACATTTTTGTTGCTGCTAATAAGTGCTCGGTGTTGCTTGGCTAGTTAGTAGGTTAAAAGAGGACCTCTGGTTGGTGCTAAGTCTCATTTTTTATTTTTATAGACACCTTATCGGTCATCAGTTTTCAATATTTAATATAGATCACATATAATAATACAATATTATTTTATTGTTCTGGCAACCTACATTCTGACGACATAAAGGAAACCAAATGATGAAGTTGTCCTACCTTAGCCTACTGACTGCTGGTCTTTTAGCTGCGCCTGCTCTTGCTTCTAATCACGATGTTGGTCAACAGTTTGACCTTGATCCGGCAAAAGCACCGGCACAGAACTTCGATTTATCTAAATGGAAAATTAACTTACCTGAGCTGACAACCGAGGGAGACCGTAAAGGTAAAACTCTGGAGATTGGTAAGAAGGAATTGTCGAATGTAGAAACGCCTTATGTTCACCCTAAATGGTTCTACACAGATGCGGAATCTGGTGCGATGGTGTTTGTGGCTCCAAATACCGCGCCAACCACACCAAACAGTAAGAATACGCGCAGTGAACTAAGAGCAATGCTGGCAGAGAGTTACTCGGCTCCAAATAATAACTTCGCGATTTCAAGCCATGACAATGCGCAAGAGTTTGGTTCTATTGGCGGTCAAATGACGGCAACGCTTTCTGTCGACCAAGTTAGTACCAGTGGTAACTACAAAAAGACAGGCGCATTCTCAGTGGTGATTGGTCAAATTCATGGTTCAGATAATGAGCCTCTCAAGATCGTTTACCGTAAATTGCCAGAGCATGAGCACGGTTCTTTAACGTGGAACTATGAACTGAACCCGCCGACAGAGATGAAAGATGCGAAGGACGAAAACGGCAAGAAACTTCGTAAAGACATTCGCCATGATGTGTTTGGTCAATACAACCTGAAGAAGGGCAGTGCTGACCCAGTCGATGGTATTAAATTAGGTGAGGTGTTCTCATACGATGTGAATATCAAAGACAACATCATGCACTTAACCTTTACTAAGAATCCAAACTCATCTGACCCAATCGTGAAGACATACGATGTTGATTTGGCAAAGGGTAAATATCAAGGACACGACATCGACCTTGGTTACGGCCAAGATTGGATGTATTTCAAAGCGGGCGCCTACAACCAGTGCAACACCAAGAAGTCGAGTTCGGCTTGTGAATGGCGTGGTATGGAAGCGGGTGACTACACTCAAGCAAGCTTCTACCAGTTAGTGTTAAATCAATAAGTATTCGATTGATATCGATATTGGCTGATATCCATATCGATTGACACCTATTTAAAAAAGACCTTCTAAGTGAAGGTCTTTTTTTTATGTGAAAGAGAATATGACGGATATTTTCTTTGCATAGCAAACACGCGAATATCTCTACTTTCGAGCCATAAGGGGTAAGGGATAGGCCACTTTTTATATTTATGTAAAAAGATGCGCGAAAAAATAGATTTTTTTCACTTATTCCCTTGAAAACCAGTTTGCAGCCCTTATCTATGGTGCATACGAAAGCAAATTACATTTGCACTTTAATTTTGTGTATTAGGGTTGATTCTCTAATTACCACCCCCACATATGTGGGTATAGCAAAAACTTAATAGAATATATTTCGGAGATGGCCTGATGGGTAAAATCATTGGTATTGATTTAGGTACTACTAACTCTTGTGTTGCTGTTCTTGACGGCGACAAACCACGCGTAATTGAAAATGCTGAAGGTGAACGCACAACAGCATCAGTAATCGCATACACAGAAGGCGAAACGCTAGTTGGTCAACCTGCAAAACGTCAAGCTGTTACTAACCCTCAAAACACACTGTTCGCTATCAAGCGTCTAATCGGTCGTCGTTTTGAAGATGAAGAAGTTCAACGCGATATCGAAATCATGCCTTTCAACATTGTTAAGGCTGATAACGGTGATGCATGGGTTGAAGCGCAAGGCCAAAAAATGGCTGCTCCTCAAGTATCTGCTGAAGTTCTTAAGAAAATGAAGAAAACAGCTGAAGACTTCCTAGGCGAAGAAGTAACTGGCGCAGTAGTAACTGTTCCTGCTTACTTTAACGATGCTCAACGTCAAGCAACTAAAGATGCTGGCCGTATCGCTGGTCTAGATGTTAAACGTATCATCAACGAACCAACTGCTGCTGCTCTAGCTTACGGTCTAGACAAGCAAGGCGGTGATCGCACTATCGCTGTATACGACCTTGGTGGTGGTACATTCGATATCTCTATCATCGAAATCGATGAAGTAGAAGGCGAGAAGACTTTCGAAGTTCTTTCAACTAACGGTGACACTCACCTTGGTGGTGAAGATTTCGATAACCGCATGATCAACTACCTAGTAGATGAGTTCAAGAAAGAGCAAGGTATCGACCTTAAAGCTGATCCACTAGCAATGCAGCGTGTTAAAGAAGCAGCAGAAAAAGCGAAAATCGAGCTTTCTTCTACTACTCAAACTGACGTAAACCTACCTTACGTTACTGCTGATGCGACTGGTCCTAAGCACATGAACATCAAAGTGACTCGTGCGAAGCTTGAGTCTCTAGTTGAAGACCTAGTTCAACGTTCTCTTGAGCCACTAAAAGTAGCTCTAGCAGATGCTGATCTATCTGTAGGCGAAATCACTGACGTTATCCTAGTTGGTGGTCAGACTCGTATGCCTATGGTTCAAGCTAAAGTAACTGAATTCTTCGGTAAAGAGCCACGTAAAGACGTGAACCCTGACGAAGCTGTTGCAATGGGTGCTGCTGTTCAAGGTGGTGTACTAGCTGGTGACGTTAAAGACGTTCTACTACTAGACGTTACTCCTCTATCTTTCGGTATCGAAACGATGGGCGGCGTGATGACTAAGCTTATCGAGAAAAACACAACTATCCCGACTAAAGCGGATCAAGTGTTCTCTACAGCTGAAGACAACCAAAACGCAGTAACTATCCACGTTCTTCAAGGTGAGCGTAAGCAAGCGACTTACAACAAGTCTCTTGGTCAGTTCAACCTAGAAGGTATCCAACCAGCACCACGTGGCATGCCACAAATCGAAGTAACATTCGACCTAGATGCTGATGGTATCCTGAACGTATCTGCTAAAGATAAAGCGACTGGTAAAGAGCAGAAGATCACTATCCAAGCATCAGGCGGTCTGTCTGAGGAAGAGATCGAAGCAATGGTACAAGAAGCAGAAGCTAACAAAGAAGCGGACAAGAAGTTCGAAGAGCTAGTAACTGCACGTAACCAAGCTGACCAAATGATTCACGGTACTCGTAAGCAAGTAGAAGAAGCTGGTGAAGCTCTACCTGCAGAAGAGAAAGAGAAGATCGAAGCAGCTATCACGGCACTAGAAGAAGTTAAGTCTGGTAACGATAAAGAAGCTATCGACGCTAAAGTTCAAGAACTTATGCAAGCAGCTCAGAAGCTAATGGAAATCGCTCAACAACAAGCTCAAGCACAGCAAGCTGGCGCTGAAGCGGGTGAGCAACCTAAGCAAGACGACGACGTGGTAGACGCGGAGTTTGAAGAAGTTAAAGACGACAAAAAGTAATTTTTCGTCGCTATAACACGTGATTTCTGCGTCGAAGGTACTCACTTACACTTGTAAGCTCTGTGCCTTCTCCTTGAACTAACGTGTTTTAGCTTAGAAAAGTCGTTTTTCGATTTCTAAATATACGGGCGTCAGAGGTAACTCTCACGCCCGTAAATTTGTATTTAGACTTGTCGATCTAGATAATAGCTTTATTCGGCGTTTCAGCCGGCAGAACTTTTATCTAGATTGATACACAGACTACTGAAGTGATCATTCGGTAGTAGCAATTATTTTGGTGACCTAGAACATGTCAAAACGTGATTTTTACGAAGTATTAGGCGTAAGCCGCGATGCATCAGAGCGCGATATTAAAAAAGCGTACAAACGCTTAGCGATGAAATTCCACCCGGACCGTAACCAGGGTGACGACACCGCAGCAGATAAGTTTAAAGAAGTAAAAGTAGCGTACGAGATCCTAACCGATCCTCAAAAGAAAGCAGCTTACGACCAATACGGCCACGCAGCTTTTGAACAAGGCGGCATGGGTGGCGGCGGCGGTTTCGGCGGCGGTGGCCAAGGTGACTTCGGCGATATCTTCGGTGACGTATTTGGCGACATCTTCGGCGGCGGTCGTCGTGGTGGCGGTCAAGCACGTGCACAACGTGGTTCTGATTTACGTTACAACATGGAGCTTTCTCTAGAAGAAGCAGTTCGTGGTGTTTCTAAAGAAATCGAAGTTCCAACACTGGTTGAGTGTGATACGTGTGATGGTAGCGGCGCGAAGAAAGGTTCTTCAGCGCAAACTTGTGGCACTTGTCATGGCCACGGCCAAGTACAAATGCGTCAAGGTTTCTTCGCGGTTCAACAGACTTGTCCTACTTGTAATGGTAAAGGCAAGATCATCAAAGACCCATGTAACTCTTGTCACGGTCAAGGCCGTAAGCAGAAGACCAAAACACTTAATGTTAAGATCCCTGCAGGTGTTGATACTGGCGATCGTATTCGTCTCTCTGGCGAAGGCGAAGCGGGAGAGCAAGGCGCTCCAGCTGGCGACCTGTACGTACAAGTACACGTAAAAGAGCACAACATCTTTGAGCGTGACGGCAACAATCTTTACTGTGAAGTTCCAGTAAGCTTCTCTATGGCTGCTTTAGGCGGTGAAGTTGAAGTTCCAACACTGGATGGTCGTGTAAACCTTAAAGTGCCAGAAGAAACACAAACGGGCCGTATGTTCCGTATGCGTGGCAAAGGCGTGAAAGGCGTTCGTGGCGGCGGCGTAGGTGACCTAATCGTTAAGCTAGTGGTTGAGACTCCAGTTAAGCTAAGCTCTCGTCAGAAAGAACTACTGCGTGAATTCGAAGAAACATGTTGTGGCGAAGCGGCAAGCAAGCACAAGCCAAAGTCTGAAGGTTTCTTCAGCGGCGTTAAAAACTTCTTCGATGACCTAACTAAGTAATCAATTTATTGACGTCTTCGGTTATTAACACCTTGAGTTTTTATAATTTAAGTTGTTGATAAAATTGGAAAAGCCTGCTCAATGTAGCAGGCTTTTTTGTGTCTTTAGGTTAGAGAAAAGAAGCTCATAGAGGAAAGAACTGAGGTTGCACAGAAAAATTTTAGAGCCCTTTGGTGGTTGCCCTTGCTACTTCCAACACGCTTCTGGTTCTGAAACCCCTGAGTGGTGTAATTCCAAGATATCGGTCGTTGAATCTAAGCACTCATCGTTTTTTGTGGTGAAAGTGGTTCAGCTTGAATCGAATAGGTGGTGCTACTCGCAGAGATCGCTAGCGTGTACCGGCTAGTATCGGTATCGCAAAACAAGCATGTCCCTCCTGAAATAATATTCTCCGCTGCCGATGCATAGTTCCCTGTGTATAGGGTTTCTATCTCCAGTTGTATCTTGGTTAAGTCGGCCATCGCTGTAACTCGATGCGCCTTGGTAACATGGCTGGTATAAGTCGGGTACGCAATGGCACCAAGTATCCCCACGATGACGACAGCGAGCAATAATTCGATCAATGTCATTCCTCTAATGCTTAAGTTGTTGTTGTTGCATATATTTATTCGAATCATCGCGAGTAGTTTCCTTTCATAACTCTGTCTATTTTTCTCCGGTGGTAGCATCGGCGCAAGATTAAATACGGTTACGCATCAGATTACATAGGAATTTGGGAAATGACTCGCGGGTTTACTTTATTAGAGCTGTTAATAACAGTATCGGTTTTGTCGATACTGATAGCGACGGCTGCCCCGAGTTTTAGTTCGGTGACTCAAACCGTCAAGATGCAGCGACTCGCTGGTGAGTTGAATGGTTTTTTAATTCAAGCTAAGTCGGAATCGGTGAAAAGGAATCAAGATCTTTGGGTTCATTTCTCCATGGATAAAAATGAAGAGCAATCAACAGGGGAATGGAGCTTGTTGTTGAAACCGACCGAAGATCTCTCTGGCGAAACGCTGGTGATGCTATCGGGTCAACCGTTTCGAGATGTCTCGTTCTCTCATAACTATACAGGAGCAAGAATTAGTTTTGAGAGTGTAAGAGGACGACCAGCCAGAGGGACGATTTATCTTTCTCCAAACACGGCGTCTACAGACCGACTGTTGGTTAAATTATCTAGCCCTCCAGGGCGAATTAAGGTGTGCGGAGAGTCCAGTGCGCAGTATGGCTATGATGCGTGTTAGACCGACCGCGATAGCGCCGAGTAAACAGCAAGGCACATCATTAATTGAGTTAATGGTGGCGTCTGTGATTGGTGTATTTGCGATTTCGATTATCGGTAGTGTCTTTATAACAGGGCAGAGAATTGCCAAAGACAAAGGCATTGAATTATTGCTGCTACAAAATCTAACAAGCACCATGCAGGTGATGAAAGAGGATATTCAACGAGCGGGTTACGATGGTTCAAACGGTTACTCAATCAAGTTATCTGGCGCGAGTGACACAATTCAAGTCAGTGGCGGTGTGGCGGTGGGTTTTGTTTATTTCCGAGAAGGGTCGAGTAGCGATAAAGATCATCGACATATCGTTTACCGCAAGGATGGGATTCGGCTACAAATATGTGAAAAAGGCATGCTTGTTTCAGATGACCTCCTTTCGTTCAATGACGTCACATCGTGTTATTCATTGTTCGATGACAGTCTTATCGAAGTGGACGAGTTCAACATTAATTCTCAGGCATTAGAGCAAAACTCTATCAAGACCACGCTCACTGATATCAATATCACAGCTTCAATTCCAACCGCGGGTGTTTCCAAATCGCTTTCGGTCTCCATTAAACAAAGGAACTGGCAATGATGATGTTGAGAAACCAGCGTGGTGTGGTGACCTTGTTGATTACATCTGTGCTTTTAATTGGTGCGCTGGCAGTGACGTTAGGTTCATACCGCAGTGTTTTTCATCAGATCAAAGTGGCTCAAAACGAGGTCGAAGGTCGCAAAGCCCACTGGCGATCGGAAGGTGGTTTAGAGTGTGGATTCACTTACATCGCCGAAAATGACCTGACTGCTATTCCCAATGATTTAATGGATCATTGTCAGCAATCGAAAGTCGTTACGTTGGAATCAGAAGCCCTCACACCGAATATATTGGTGTCGAGTTCAGAGTCTTTATCGCTGAACAAAGAGATTAGCTTTGAAGATGCTTCGGGGCTAGGAGTAATGCAAACCAATTCGAGCTTAGAATTTATTTCAGATCACAACATCGACATTAATCCCGATATCGCTCTTACCGCTGTTGATGGTATTAACGAGTGTGTCTCAGTTCGATTTCTAGATAGTGTCATCTATAAGAACAAGGGAGGGGGACGTTTAAAGACCATTACTCCGGAGACACCACCTTTTCCTACCTTTGAGTCTTGTCAACCAACCACTGATATTAGCAGTGACGCAACCATCGATTCTGTTGGGGCATTGCCTTCAAACTCTTTTCAGTCAGACTTCAAGTTCGATCCTGATATCGATACGTTCTCTAATTACTTTGGAGTCCCTAAAACATCAGAGAATATTGACCAAATTAAGCTTGATTACCATGTTGTCGACCTGATTGATCGGACTGTATCTCCGCCCAAGCATATAGATTTAGTTAAGGGTGAGTACGAAGGAAATAAGTGTAGCAAAGCTATTAATGATGCCTTTTCAAGTGGAGAGAATAAGGTATGGGTTATCGGTGATTGCGTCGTTTATTCACCTGCGATTAATGTTGTTGAGCCTATCCCTGGCGTTGTTACACCTCGCTCACTGGTGATTCAAGATGGCATTGTTGCGAACGGTAACGTAAGCGTATTTGATGGATCTTTTTATCATCTAAATGATATGAGTATATTCGATAACCCTAACTCTCCCGATCTTGATACCGACTTGTTGAGTGACTTGTGGGCTAAAGTCCCAGATACAATTCCTATCACTGGTTTAGTACAAAGCAATTCGGTTTATATTGGATTTGCCTCTTTTTTCCCGAAAGGCGGGATGTTTTTTGATTCCACTGGAGGGCTATCGACAATTCAGGGTTCAATCAATTTAGATTATACCGGTGAATACAATCCTCATAGTGCTCCTTTGAAAGCGAAGTGGAAGCGAGGCTCATGGAATGACTTCTAAACAACAAGGTTTCAGCCTGATTGAGGTGCTTATCTCTTTTATACTCATTGGTGTTGCCTCACTAGGGCTAGTTAAATTGCAGATCTACGCTGAACAAAAATCGGATTTTGCGCTCCACAGCGTAGAGGCGCTGCATTTTGCTGAAAGGCAGATGGAGTATTATCGAACTCGGGCGTCTAGTGTGAGTGGGGCGGTCGGGCTCATTCCTTTTTCGGAACTAAATGAGGCGAACCATTGTCTCAACATAGCAAGTTCAGATCCTTTATCCGGTTTGTCGGGTTCTGCCTATGCAATGACCTGTGAGGTGACTAATGCAGGCGGTGCTTTGTCTGGCGCTCTGAAAAACATTACTGTCACAATTGCATGGCAAGATCGAATGAACCACGTACAAAATATTTACCTCGAAACTATGCTCTCCAAGTACAGTGAGTTTGATTGACTCTCAAGTAAACGTTTACTGTATGCCAAGGCTCATGCCACTCCTTTTACTGATAATTTTCACTTCTCGGACATTGTTTGCGTGCTAGTTAAAACTCTGTATATGGAATGGTGTTTTTTGTGTTTTTATATTGTTGCTGTTGTATGGTGTTTTTGCAAAATATGTCTCCATTTATGGAAAATGAGGTGGAATCTTGTGCTTTTTAATGGCGATTTAAATAGAATATGTGCTGTACCAATAGGCCGTGGTCAAAACTTATATTAGGCCTAAACAAAACAACATCACATATGGAGTTACAATGAGTAACCAAGCCGTAAAAAAAGCACCATCGACTGAGAAAATCAGTGGAATGGACCGCTTTCTAAACTTCATTGAACGCGCCGGCAACAAAATTCCAGACCCAGCAATCCTGTTCTTCTGGGCTCTAGTTATCGTATGGGTAGCATCTGCACTTTTGTCGAACCTTTCATTCGACCTAATCAACCCTCAAACGGGTGCTGCTCTAGAAGTTAACAACCTACTTACTGGTGAAGCACTTGCTAGCTTCCTAGCGAATATGGTTACCACGTTCACAGGCTTCGCACCGCTAGGCATCGTACTTGTTGCTATGCTAGGTGTTGGCGTTGCAGATTCTTCAGGCTTCATTACGACTGGCCTTAAGAAGATGCTTAACTTCACGCCAGCTAAGCTACTAACGCCAATGCTAATCCTTGTTGCTATCGTGTCTCACACAGCAGCAGATGCAGGTTACGTTCTAGTAATCCCTCTTGGCGGTATCATCTTCCACGCAGCGGGCCGTCACCCTCTAGCGGGTATTGCAGCAGCGTTTGCTGGTGTATCAGGTGGTTTCTCAGCGAACTTCATTCCTTCAGGTATTGACCCGCTACTAGCTGGTTTCACTCAAACAGCGGCAAACGTTCTTGACCCTGAATACGTGATTAACCCTCTAGCGAACATCTTCTTTACTGGCCTATCTTCAGTTCTTATTGTTGCTATCGGTTGGTACGTAACTGAGAAGATCATCGAGCCTCGCCTTGCTAACACGCCAGTTGATGAAGATGCAGAAGAAGCACCAGATCTAGGTACGTTCACTGCAATTGAATCTAAAGCATTCAAGTTTGCAGGTTGGGCAATGGTTGCAGGTATTGGTCTACTTATCGCGGCTCTTATTCCTGAAAACTCAGCGCTTCGTTCGCCTGAAGGTGAGCTAACAGCATTCTCTGCACCAGTAATGAAGTCTATCGTTCCTCTGATCTTCATCCTGTTCATCATTCCAGGTATCGTCTACGGCCGTGTAGCGGGTACTTTCAAGAACAGCAATGACGTAATCAAAGCAATGTCTGAGACGATGGCAACGATGGGCGCATACATTGTAATGTCGTTCTTCTGTGCACAGTTCCTATCGGCATTCGGTCAATCAAACATCGGTACTATGCTTGCGCTTTACGGTGCTGAAGGCCTGAAAGCGATGGACCTTCCTGGTGAAGCAACGGTTGTTGGTATGATTCTGCTAACAGCTTCAGTTAACCTTCTTGTAGGTTCTGCTTCAGCTAAGTGGGCTCTTATCGGTCCAATCCTAGTTCCAATGCTAATGGTTGTAGGTATCTCTCCTGAGCTATCTCAAGCGGCTTACCGTGTAGGTGACTCAGTGTCTAACATCATCTCTCCACTAATGGTGTTCTTCCCACTGGTTGTTGTTTACTGTCAACGCTACGTTAAGTCGACAGGTATCGGTACTCTAGCTTCTCTAATGATGCCATTCTCGATTGCTATGCTAATCGGTTGGTCTATCTTCTTGCTAGCTTACTGGGCTCTTGGTATCCCACTAGGTATCCAAGCACCTTACACTTACACAATGTAAGATTGAACTAAGCAAAATTAAGCTTTATTCATTGCTAAGCCCGCACCGAAATGTGCGGGCTTTTTTTCGCTATTTTTTTCTGTTTTTTTTGTATCCAAAACTTTTTATATCCAAGACAAAGACACTCAGCTTATACTCCGGATTACGGCTAATTGTTGGCCGGTAAATTTAGGAAATCCAAACCACATGAAGATTCTGCTTTTAGTAGGGTTAATTGTTTTAAATGGTCTGTTTGCCATGTCAGAGATTGCATTGGTCGCAGCAAAGAATAGTCGGCTGAAACGCTTAGCCGAAAAACACCGTTCCGCTCAGGTTGCGCTTGAGCTTAAAGAAAACCCAACCCGCTTCCTCTCAACCATTCAAATCGGTATCACAGTAATCGGCCTGCTCAGCGGTATTGTGGGCGAGGCGACATTGTCTGCTCCATTGGCCGTTCAACTTGAACTGTGGGGCTTAGACCCAACACAAGCGAATATCTTATCTACTGCGGTTGTGGTGGTGGGTATTACTTACTTCGCGATAGTTGTCGGTGAGCTAGTACCAAAACGTTTCGCTCAATCTCAAGCTGAAAACATCGCCGTGTTAGTGGCTCTGCCTATCTTCTGGTTATCTAAAATCGCAACGCCGTTTGTGTTTGCGCTATCGGCTTCAACCGAACGCATTCTTAAGCTGATGGGACGTGGCGGTGAAGAAGACAGCGTGACTGAAGATGATATTCATGCGCTGGTGAAAGAAGGCTCTGAATCTGGTGTGATAGAGCGAGGTGAGCAAGAGATGATTCGTAATATCTTGCAGCTTGATGATCGCCTTGTCAGCTCATTGATGACTCCTCGCAGAGACATCGATTTTCTGGATATCGACCAACCTGTTGAGAACATCTTGAAGCAGCTCCGCTCATCAAAGCACAGCGTATTCCCTCTATGCCAAGACCATCTAAATAAGGTGGTGGGCACAGTGTCGGCCAAGGCTTTATTGAATCAGGCGGGTAATCTGAGTATTCAAGTGATCATGGGGCTGTCTAAATCGCCGATCTATGTACCGGAATCGATGAAGGCATTACGTCTACTTGGCTACTTTAAAGAGTCGGGTACCGAGATGGCATTCATTGTCGATGAGTATGGTGATGTGCAAGGCTTGGTGACTCACTACGATATTCTTGAGGCGATTGCCGGAGAGTTATCGAACAACCCGAAAGACCTTTGGACAGAGCAAGTCGAAGGCGGACTTCTGGTGGACGGGTTAATCCCCCTCTGTGAGCTGAAAAACCGCTTAGAGCTTTCGGAACTAGAAGGTGAAAACGAGGGTTTCCAAACGCTGAATGGCCTTATCACGTGGCTACTAGGCCGCTTACCAGAAGTCGGTGAATTCGTGGAGTGCCAGCAGTGGCAGTTTGAAATCATCTCAGTTGAGAACAACCGCATTGTGAGTGTTAAAGCGACGCAAACCGTTAATGATGTCGTTGAAGCAGCAAGCTAAATAAAGAGCTAATCATCTAGATGGTGGCTATTGTTCATTATCTCTTTGTTGTTCATAGCCACCAAGATTAGGTATGCTTCACCGCATACTTTTTTGTTCTTATTGTTTGTTTTTCGGGAGTTCCCTTTGTCAGACCATCAATTCACCCCTCAAGATGAAATCTTCATGCGACGCGCCATTGAGGTAGCCAAGCAAGCTGAGAGTGAGGGAGAGGTTCCCGTGGGTGCTGTGTTGGTAAAAGATGGTGAGATTATCTCTGAAGGGTGGAACCGTTCGATTGGTAGCCACGATGCCACGGCACACGCAGAAATCGAAACCTTGCGTAAAGCGGGGCAAGCTCTGGAAAATTACCGACTGCTCGATACCACCTTATACGTCACGCTAGAGCCGTGCCCTATGTGTGCCGGTGCTTTGTTACACAGCCGAGTAAAACGCATTGTCTTTGGTGCACCTGACTTAAAAGCGGGTGCGGCGGGTACTGTCTTGAACTTGTTTGAAAGCCAAGCCTCGTACCACTATGCCGATGTTGAACACGGCCTATTAGAAGAAGAGTGTCGTGAGCAGCTGCAGGCGTTTTTCAAGCGCCGTAGAAAAGAGATCAAAGAGAAGCGAAAGCAAGAGCGTCTGTTGGAAGAGCAGCGTCTAGAAGCTGATAAGGTAAGTAGCGATAATAAGGTCAGTAATAAGAAATAGCTGCGAGCTTTAGGCACTCTCAACTCCAAGAGTGCCCGCGCCAAGTGACTTGGTTATCGTATTTACTCAGCAATCATCTGCATGAACGCACGGTTGCGCCAAATGATCTTCTTCTTGTTATTTGAAAGCATACGCTTACGACGGTTTGCAGCAACGGTCTTATCAAGGCGCTTCGATTTCAGTTTCTTCATCATTTCAATGATTTCCTATTTGTCGTCTGACTTTGTAGTTTGGACTAACGATTTAATTATAGTGTTATTCGTTTATTTGGCGCTGTCGCGCGCTTGGCTTACCCAGAAGAGCAGTTCTAGCTAAAACCCAGCCCCCAAGTGCAACAGAGCGTAATTTTGATTATGGTGTGCCGTTATAAAGTTCGATTGTTACTGCAATATGACACATCGATTTTCACGACCTTTTGTCGAGCTTCTTATTCTTTTACGCAGTTATAAAAAGCACAATAAAAAAGAGCAATGCTTAATGGCATTGCTCTTTTAGTCTCTACTGCGAAGGTTCTGAACTGCTTACTGTCGATTCAGCAGCGCTAATGCTTGATTCAGCACCAGAAGTCTCTAGAGGTGGGATGACGATCAACCCTTCAAGACTCTCTTCTTGTTCCTTATTACGCTTATTTACATGGCCGATGATGCTTTGGTAATAACGGCGAATGTTTTCAACGTAATTTCTAGCTTCATCACCACGGGCATAGCCGTAGCGAGTTTGGCTGTAGTACTTCTTCTGTCGTAACAGCGGCAGTCTGTCTTTCACATCGCCCCAAGCATCGGGATCGCCACCTTGTGCCTTCGTGAGGCGACGAGCGTCCATCATGTGCCCGTAACCGACATTGTATGAAGCTAGGGCAAACCAGATCTTTTCGTGTTGAGTGATTGAATCTGGCACTCGATTCACGATGCGACGTAGGTATTCAACACCACCTTGTACCGACTGTTTCGGGTCGAGACGGTTGGTCACACCAACGCTTTTCGCAGTAGGTAGTGTCAGCATCATCATGCCACGTACACCCGTTGGCGAGCGCGCAACAGGGTTCCAGTGTGACTCTTGGTATGCCAATGCAGCAATCAAGCGCCAATCAAATTCTTGTGAGTACTTCTGAAACAGCGGTGACCATTTTGGTAACTTACTGTCCAGTGCGCGGATAAAGGCACGAGTATCAACGTAGTCAAAGGTGCCGATATGACCGATGTATTTCTCTTCCAGTGAAGCCAGTTCACCAGATTGTTTTAGGTTACCGAAGAACTCAATCAGCAAAGCATACAGGCTTTCATCTTCCGATCTATTTAGGTACCAAGAGATAGGTTGGTCTTCTGTCAACTCAAATGCCAAGGCAACGTCTGGATACAAACGCTGCGCCAGTGATAGCTCGATAGAGTCAGCCACTGTGAATAAACGTTCGCCTGTTGATACTTCTTTTAGCAGGTCATTGATGTCTGCATTGCCAACCGCATCGTAGATGAAGTCATCGTGCGTTTTTTGCAGCAGTTTAAGTGTTGGTTCAAAGTGTGAGTCTTTCACCACTACCAAAGAGGGCGATAGTGTGTCACTTGATACCGCAGCTTCTGATTCAGCTTGTGCTTTTACAAACTCAGCCTGACGCTCATTCTCAAAATTGATCAATTGCTCAAGGTTTCTTGGGCGCCATTGTCCCTTTTTGTACACGACCTGTTGGCTTACATAGTAATAAGCAGGCGCGGCGCGATAAGCGCGTGTCAGTTTGTTGTTTTGCGTTAAGCCAGTTGCGATAAGGTCGATTTCGCCTTTCTTCAACGCAGGGAATAGGCCAGATAGACGGTAAGCGGGTTTAACCTCAAGCTTTACACCAAGCTCCTGCGCAAACTCACGAGCTAACTCGTAATCCAAGCCTGCTGGGCCATCAGGACCAATATAATAAGAGAGTTGGTTGTTAAGGGTGCCGACACGAAGAACGCCGCGATCTCGTATCTGCTCAAGGACACTTTTAGGTTCAGATTCAATCTGGCATCCCGCGAGCCCAACCAGAGCGATAACGAGCAGAATGAATTTAGACGAAAAGATGAGCGTAAATTTAGGCATCAAAATGAAATCTCGAAAAGTGGAAGCCCCTTTATACCAAACCCCGCAAGGCTGGCAAAGCAGGTTTAATTAAACAGATGTAAAAGTGGTGATAAATGCAGCAAAAATACCATTTACGCAGAAACATAAAAAAAATAACGCAAACGGTTGCTTTTGGTGTTACGTCACAAAAAGAAATGCTTTATAATGCGCTCGCATTGAAGAGGTGGAATCGGCATAGGTTTGGCAACCTTCGGGAATAGCTTCGAAGAAAACAGTTAGGTTGTTCCTATAACCCACTGAATTTATTCCAATACTACCTTAATCAACTGCATAAGAGACCTAAGCACATGAGAATTTTGCGTGGCTCCCCAGCTCTATCTGAGTTTCGTGTTAACAAGCTTTTAGAGCTTTGTCGTGAATTAAGCTTACCTGTAACAGGTATTTACGCTGAGTTTGCCCACTTTGCTGATTTAACGGCAGACCTAGATGAGTCTGAAGTTGAGAAGCTAGAAAAGCTACTGACTTACGGTCCAACGATTGAAGAGCATGAACCTGAAGGTTTATTGCTGCTTGCAACGCCACGCCCGGGCACTATCTCGCCTTGGTCTTCAAAATCAACAGATATCGCACATAACTGTGGACTGGCTAAAGTGTCACGTTTAGAGCGCGGTACTGCTTTCTACATTGAAACGTCTTCTGAACTTTCTGAGCTTCAACTTGTTGAGCTGAAAGCAATTCTGCACGACCGTATGATGGAAGTGGTTTTCACTGACTTCGAATCAGCGGCGGCACTATTTAGAGTTGCTGAGCCTGCTCCTTATGCGGAAGTTGACCTATTAACTGGTGGACGTAAAGCGCTTGAAGAAGCAAACGTAACCCTAGGTCTAGCACTTGCAGAAGATGAGATTGATTACCTTCTTGAAAGCTTTACTGAGAAGCTAGGTCGTAACCCGACTGACATCGAGCTAATGATGTTTGCACAAGCGAACTCAGAGCACTGTCGTCACAAGATCTTTAACGCTGATTGGACTATCGATGGCGTTAAGCAAGAAAAATCATTGTTCAAGATGATTAAGAACACTTTTGAAACGACACCAGAGCACGTTCTGTCTGCTTATAAAGATAACGCAGCAGTAATGACAGGTTCTGAAGTAGGTCGTTTCTTCCCAGATCCAGAAACTCGCCAATACAACTACCATCAAGAGAAAACACACATCTTGATGAAAGTTGAAACGCACAACCACCCAACGGCAATCTCTCCGTGGCCGGGCGCATCTACAGGTTCAGGCGGTGAAATCCGTGATGAAGGCGCAACAGGTATTGGTGGCAAACCGAAAGCTGGTCTTGTGGCATTTTCTGTCTCTAACCTTAAGATCCCGAACTTCGTTCAACCTTGGGAAACCGACTTTGGTAAGCCGAGCCGTATCGTTACTGCTCTGGATATCATGCTTGAAGGTCCTCTTGGTGGCGCGGCATTCAACAACGAATTTGGTCGTCCAAACCTACTAGGTTACTTCCGTACTTACGAAGAGAAAGTTAACTCTCACGCAGGTGAAGAAGTACGTGGTTACCACAAGCCAATCATGCTAGCTGGTGGTCTTGGTAACATCCGTGATGAGCACGTTCAGAAGAAAGAGATCCCAGTAGGTGCAAGCCTAATCGTTCTTGGTGGTCCTGCGATGAACATCGGCCTTGGTGGCGGTGCGGCATCTTCGATGGATTCTGGTTCTTCTTCTGAAGATCTAGATTTCGCTTCTGTACAACGTGAAAACCCAGAGATGGAACGTCGTTGCCAGGAAGTGATCGACCGTTGTTGGCAGCTAGGTGATGCGAACCCAATCGCATTCATCCACGATGTGGGCGCAGGCGGTATCTCAAACGCACTTCCTGAGCTAGTAGACGATGGCGAGCGTGGCGGTATCTTCAACCTACGCGACGTGCCAAACGATGAGCCAGGCATGAGCCCACTTGAGATCTGGTGTAACGAATCTCAAGAACGTTACGTAATGGCCGTTGCTGATGAAGACATGGCAACGTTCGACGCAATTTGTAAGCGTGAACGTGCACCTTACGCAGTGGTTGGTAAAGCAACGGAAGAGCGTGAGCTTAAGCTTGAAGATTCACACTTCGACAACACGCCAATCGACATGCCAATGGACATCCTTTTAGGTAAAACACCTAAGATGCACCGTGACGCGAAAACGCTCAAAGCAAATAACCCAGCGATTGACCGTTCTGGTATCGAAATGAACGAAGCGGTTGACCGTGTTCTTCGTCTACCAACCGTCGCTGAGAAAACATTCCTTATCACTATCGGTGACCGCTCGGTAACTGGCCTTGTGGCTCGTGACCAAATGGTTGGTCCATGGCAGGTTCCTGTTGCTAACTGTGCTGTAACTGCGGCAAGTTACGACTCTTACCACGGTGAGGCTATGTCTCTTGGTGAGCGTACGCCAGTAGCACTACTAGACTTCGGTGCATCGGCTCGTCTAGCGGTTGGTGAAGCAATCACAAACATCGCAGCGACGAACATCGGCGATATCAAACACATTAAGCTGTCGGCTAACTGGATGTCTCCAGCGGGTCACCCAGGTGAAGATGCAGGTCTTTACGAAGCGGTGAAAGCAGTCGGTGAAGAGCTGTGTCCAGCACTGGGTCTAACTATCCCAGTGGGTAAAGACTCAATGTCTATGAAGACGAAGTGGGAAGAGAACGGCGAGCAGAAAGAAGTAACGTCTCCGCTATCTCTTGTTATCACTGCGTTTGCTCGTGTTGAAGATGTTCGTAAGACGATTACGCCTCAGCTTCGCACTGACAAGGGTGACACATCACTAGTTCTTATCGACCTAGGTAACGGCAAAAACCGTCTAGGTGCAACGGCACTAGCGCAAGTTTACAAGCAGCTTGGTGATAAGCCAGCTGACGTAGACAACGCAGCACAACTGAAAGGTTTCTACGAAGGCGTTCAAGCACTGGTTGCTAACGACCAAGTTGTGGCTTACCACGATAAAGGCGATGGCGGTCTATTTGTTACTCTAGCTGAAATGGCATTCGCAGGTCACTGTGGTGTTAATGCAAACATTGAAGCTCTTTTAGCTGCATCAGAGAACAGCGAAGACACACTAGCAGCACTATTCAACGAAGAGTTAGGTGCGGTAATCCAAGTTCGTAATGACGACCTAGACGCAGTTCTTTCTACTCTTGCAGCAAACGGTCTAGAAGCGTGTTCACACGTAATTGGTTCTGTTGAAGCATCGGATGAGCTAGTGATTAAGTCTGGCGAGTCTGTAGTGATTGAACGTAACCGTACTGAGCTACGTACTATCTGGGCTGAGACAACGCATAAGATGCAAGGTCTACGTGATAACCCAGCATGTGCTGACCAAGAGCACGAAGCGAAGAAAGACAACTCAGACCCAGGTCTGAACGTGAAACTAAGCTTCGACGTAAACGAAGACATCGCAGCACCGTTCATCAACACAGGTGCTAAGCCTAAGATGGCAATTCTACGTGAGCAGGGTGTTAACTCTCACGTTGAAATGGCAGCAGCATTCGACCGTGCAGGCTTCGAAGCAACTGATATTCACATGAGCGACATCCTAACGGGTCAAGCAGTACTAGAAGAGTACAACGGCCTTGTAGCTTGTGGTGGCTTCTCTTACGGTGATGTATTAGGTGCAGGTGAAGGTTGGGCTAAGTCGGTTCTGTTTAACGATTCGACTCGTGACCAGTTTGAAAACTTCTTCAAACGTGAAGATACCTTCTCTCTAGGTGTGTGTAACGGTTGTCAGATGCTGTCTAACTTACGTGACCTAATTCCTGGTGCTGAGTACTGGCCACGTTTCGTTCGCAATGAATCTGAGCGCTTTGAAGCACGTTTCAGCCTAGTAGAAGTTCAGAAGTCTGATTCTGTATTCTTCAACGGCATGGAAGGTTCTCGTATGCCAATCGCTGTTTCTCACGGTGAAGGCCGCGTAGAAGTACGTGATAGCGACCACCTAAACGCGATTGAAAACTCAGGTACGGTTGCTCTACGTTACGTTGATAACAACGGTAACCAAACGCAGCAATACCCGAATAACCCGAACGGTTCGCCAAACGCTATCACTGGTTTAACAACGACTGACGGCCGCGTGACTATCATGATGCCTCACCCAGAGCGTGTGTTCCGCACAGTTGCAAACTCTTGGTCTCCAGAAGGCTGGGGCGAGAATGGCGCTTGGATGCGTATGTTCCAAAACGCTCGTAAGAATGTAGGTTAATCACTTTCTTACAGGTCGCATTAATCTAGGCTAGGTTAATCAAAAATAAAAAAGCGCAGATCGAAAGGTCTGCGCTTTTTTATTTCCTAAGATTTAGGAACCAGTGTGAAACAATTGAGGTTTGCAGTTTGCTGTTCTAAAAATCTCCACTACGCTAAATGTTATGGAATCAATTTGTTAGACGAATAATTCTTGCACTCGATCAAGGAAAGCTTCGTTCGGCTATGCAAAAACTGAATCAATCATTGTGGCATAAGAGGGAACTATGAAAACAACAATTATAAAAGCCGTTGCAGTGGCAGCGATTGTCATGTCGTTAGCTGGGTGTGTAGGTAGTAACGCGGTTACTGGGAAATTAATGAAGTTCAACGTCGAGGTGGTGGATAACCGTTACGCTCGTGCGGGCGTCAACTTCTTGCTTGCTCCGGTTTACGCACTTACCACCGCAGCCGATTACATTGTCTTTAACTCAATCGAATTCTGGGTAGGTAAGAACCCACTCACAGGCGCGCCTCACATCTTTGATAGCAAAGTCGATACCATGATTGATGTGAACGATAGCCTAGACGATTCACTAAAAGAAGCCCCACTTGGTTTCAATAATCGTCAGATCGAATGGGGTGAGATGCAACAAATCGATGAGAACACGATCCGCATGGACATCACTTACAACGATGGTCAGAAAGCCGTTCTGACAGGTGTTCGTGATGGCGACAAGGTTAGCTACTACATGGATGGCACGCTAGTATCAGAAACTTCTATTCAAGCGCTTGATCAGCTAGCCGCAGAGAAAGCGTAACTCTTTCAGCTAGATACTAATAAAAGAAAAGCCGCTGGATTTAACCCCAGCGGCTTCGTATTTTCTAGCATCTAGCATCTAGCATCTAGCATCTAGCATCTAGCATCTAGCATCTAGCGCTTAGATTAGTTGTTGCTGTGTAGCTCGCTGTTCAGTTCAACAGCAGATTTGTTCGCTAGACATTCAATTTGACCAGTGATCGAGTTGCGACGGAACAGAAGATCAGATACGCCAGCTAGGTCGCGCGCTTTGATGATTTCTACTTCGTTGCCTTCTTTATCTAGCATGCGAACTTTCGTACCCGCAGTTACGTAAAGACCCGATTCAACAGTACAACGATCGCCCATTGGGAAGCCAAGACCCGCGTTTGCGCCTAGAAGGCAGTTTTCGCCAATAGAGATAACCATAGTACCTCCACCAGATAGCGTACCCATGATAGAAGCGCCGCCGCCGATGTCTGAACCGTTACCCACAACAACACCAGCAGAGATACGACCTTCAACCATGCTTACGCCAGTTGTACCTGCGTTGAAGTTGATGAAGCCTTCGTGCATAACTGTTGTGCCTTCACCCACATGTGCGCCAAGACGAACACGAGAAGTATCAGCAATACGAATACCTGTTGGTACCACGTAATCCACCATTTTAGGGAACTTGTCTACGCAATCTACAGATAGAGCGCGACCAGCTAGGCGAGCTTCGATTTGACGCTCAGCCAGCTCAGGAAGATCGATTGGACCTTCGTTAGTCCATGCGATGTTGTGCAGTAGACCGAAGATACCGTCTAGTACCGTACCGTGTGGTTGAACTAGGCGGTTAGAGATAAGTTGTAGCTTAAGGAAGCCTTCAGCAACAGATGCTGGCTTCTCGTCAGTTGCAAGAACAACAAGAACAAGTGGCTGCTCAGATGCTGCTTTTTCTGCGAAAGATGCGTTTGCTGCATCGTCGTTTGCTGCGAATGCTTTCGCTAGTTCTGCGCTTTGTGCAGCAGAGATTTCGATAGCTTGGTTGCCTTCAGTGTAACCTGCAACTTCACCAACAGCCGCTACTAGAGCGTCGCTTGGGTTTAGAAGTGGGTTAGGGAAGAACGCTTCAATGATTTTATTGTCGCGGTTTTTGGTTGCCGTACCGAAGGCTAGTGAAAAGTAAGCCATGTTGAATCTCCATGTGTTGAGTCTTGATTTTGCTATTTCATAACAGCGGCTCGAATAACAAGCGCTGCCGTTAGCAAAGTTAATTTAATTGCGTTCATCATAAAGAGAGCGCCCTCGTTATGAAAGGGCGCATCGGGATAAAGTCTGTAAAATGATATTGCTTGTCTTTTGAGAGATATTTTTCTGCAATGAGAAAACACTGCAGATCAACACAAATTGATTGGTGCGTTAATCAACATCCTCCTGTGAATAGCTTCTTTAGACAAACAGCGCCTTATAAGCCTGTTCAATTCCTTCAATCAACATCTGCATACCGATAACTGCGAGTATCAACCCCATCATTCGAGTAATCACGTTCAGTGCGCTTGGCCCTACGGCTTTCACGAAGCGTTCGCCGAATACAAATAATACGTAGGTTAAGGTGCACAGAAGACCAAAGGCGACGATGGTAATGATGGTTTCGTAAATGCCTTCAGTGCTGGCGAAGTTCATCGCAGTGGCGATGGTGCCCGGGCCTGCCAGTATCGGCATGGCTAAAGGTGATACTGCGATGCTAAGCGCTGCGTCGCGTTGGGCGTCTGAGTTCACTTTCTCTTTTGCTTTGGCGTGTGTTGAATCACCTTGTAGCATGTGAAAGCCAATCAAAAAGACCAGAATACCGCCCGTGATGCGCAGTGCGTACAGCGTGATACCAAAGAGGTCAAAAATCAGTTTGCCAGATAGCGCAAACGTACTGACGATGACAAATGCGATAAACACTGAACGGAAGGCGATGGACTTGACCGTTTCCCTGTCGTTATCACCAGTTAATCCAAGAAAGATTGGGGTGTTGGCGATTGGGTTCATGATGGCAAAAAAGCCCATGAACACAGTAATGGTATGAATGATGAGCTCTTTCATATTATTCCTTTGAAAATATGCAGTTAAATACTAATGGTTGGTGTATTTAATCTTAGATACAAATAATTATTAGAAATAGATAGTAGAGCAAGTGTGAATAAAAAACAGCCAGCATAAGGCTGGCTGTTTGGTTTTAGTGATAGGTGTAGAGTTTTGGTCGTGCGTTATTGCGCGTTTCTCAATTAAAAAGCTCCACAAAAGGCTCTGCATGACAGGCCGACTATAGAGCTCGTTTTGTCGCTATGCGTTTTGAGATTCACTCACTGCGACAGCCAATGCAACCGTAGCACCTACCATTGGGTTGTTACCCATACCGATGAAGCCCATCATTGCTACGTGAGCTGGAACAGAAGAGCTACCAGCGAATTGAGCGTCAGCATGCATTCTACCCATGGTATCTGTCATGCCGTAAGACGCAGGGCCAGCGGCAACGTTGTCTGGGTGTAATGTACGGCCTGTGCCGCCGCCTGAAGCGACTGAGAAGTAAGGCAAGCCTTGGCGAGTACGCTCTGCTTTGTAGATACCTGCAACAGGGTGTTGGAAGCGTGTTGGGTTGGTTGAGTTACCCGTGATACTCACATCCACTTCTTCTCTGTGCATGATAGCTACGCCTTCACGCACATCATCAGCGCCATAACATAAGATCTCTCCACGAGGACCTTGTGAGAAGCGGCGACGCTCGGTTTCAACCAATTCACCCGTTTGGTAATCAAACTGAGTACGAACATAAGTAAAGCCATTGATACGAGAGATTAAGTAAGCCGCATCTTTACCTAGACCGTTTAAGATAACTTTCAATGGTGTTTTGCGTGATTTGTTCACGTTCAGCGCAATCTTGATCGCGCCTTCTGCAGCAGCAAAAGACTCATGGCCAGCAAGGAACGCAAAGCAGTGGCTCTCTTCATTGAGTAGGCGAGCAGCCAGTGCGCCGTGGCCGATACCGACTTGGCGTTGCTCTGCAACACTGCCGGGTTTTGTGAATGCTTGAAGGCCTTCACCAATGATATTCGCCGCTTGTTCTGCGTTGTTCGCTTTACGGAACAGAGCTAATGCAGCACCAAGAGTGTAAGCGTCAGCTGCGCTTTCAAATGCGATAGGTTGAGTGTCCATCACTAATGCTTTTGGATCGACATTGTGTGATAGACAGTATTGGTTTGCTTGCTCTAAAGAGTCGAAGTTCATTTCTGCCAATACGCGAGTTACTGATTCATTAAATTGAGTGTTCATCATATCTTTCCTCTTAATTGGCAAAATTATTGTTGGCGTGGGTTAATGGTGGTTACGGCTTCGTCGAAGCGACCATAAGTACCCGTCGCAAGGTCAGCAGCTTCGTTCGCTGGTACGCCTTGGTTAATCGCCTTCATCATTTTGCCGAGGTTGAGATATTCGTAGCCAATCACTTCACTGTGATCATCAAGTGCAAGCTTGGTCACGTAACCTTCTGCAAGCTCTAGGTAACGAACGCCTTTCGCTGAGGTTGAATAGCTGGTACCGACTTGGCTACGCTGTGTTTGACCTAAGTCTTCTAACGCTGCGCCGATCTCTAGGCCGCCTTCAGAGAAAGCAGACTGAGTTCGACCGTAAACAAACTGTAGGAAGATTTCGCGCATCGCTACGTTGATAGCATCACATACTAAGTCAGTATTCAGCGCTTCAAGAATGGTTTTTCCGGTGAGGATTTCAGCAGCCATCGCGGCAGATTGCGTCATGCCGGAACAACCAATGGTTTCGATTAATGCTTCTTCGATGATGCCGTTTTTTACGTTAAGAGTCAGTTTTGCAGCACCTTGTTGTGGTGCACAAGTGCCTACGCCATGGCTTAAGCCAGAAATAGCGATGACATCTTTTGGGCTAACCATTGCGCCTTCAACTGGAATTGGAGCTGAATTGTGAAGATCACCCCTTTGAATAGGGCACATTGATTGAATTTCTGAAGAGTAGTGCATAATGTTTTCTCACTTATAGAGCCGTTTAAGACCTAGGGCGTTGAGAAAACAGGACGTGTTGGAAGAGGTGCGGCTAATTCACTACAGATCTTGAGTATCGATAATCCAAAGGTGTCATGGATCTTGGTCTTAATAGACTAAGTCCATTGCAAAATGGAGGAATAGCGATACGTCCAACAGTATTACCTGTTTTCGATTCTGTAGGAGTCATTAGCACTGTTCGGAAAGAACGGGCGGTTGAAGCAAAAGCTTAGGTGGAACCCCATCACCTGATGGCTATAGATTAGATCTTTATCACACTTTCATGCAAGCGAATGTTTAGAGCGATTTCGACTATAAACAAGCTTCATTATATTTCGATAAGTATAAAAAAAACGCCAATAACGAACTCTGATTAGAGGCGTCATTGACGTTTTTTAGAAAGGTATCAGCTAGTTATGCTGCATCTTCTTCTGCGTCTTCAACAGCTTCAAGCTTCTTAGCTTTTTTCGGAGCTGGCTTACGCTTAGCACCTAATGCGTAAAGAACTTCTTCTTTGTTCTTCGCTAGGTACATTGCAAGTTCTTCTTGCTTGCCTTCATCTTCAACTAAATCGCTTTTGCCTAACAGTTCAAAAAGCTCATCAGCCATATCCAGCATTTTGTCGTATGCGTCAGCTTCGGCTTTAGAGGTAAAAGTCATTTTCTCTTCTCCGTTGCGTTCCACCACGTACTTGACGATAACAGCCATGGTTAATCCTCTAAGTTTGATAAATTTTACTGGCTTTTTATACAGTTTCTGATGCGAAAAGTCCAGTTGGAGCCCGAACTATGCGGCCTCAATCTTGATGTGTAGCCCAGTCTTCACAATAACCCATGAAAGATTTCAGCAGTGGGCTTTGATATTTGTCTTTATGGACCAGCATCCAGAATCGGCGTTTCATATCGAGTGGTACATCTAGTGCTTTCACTCGGCCTGAATCAATCGCGCGCTGTGCCGCTAAACGCGATAAACAGGCAAAGCCCAGACCTGCAGAAACAGAGTTGATGATCGCTTCGGTGGTGTTGAGCTCAAATGATTCGTACCAGTGCTCGATACGCGGTGCAACGGCACGCAAGAAAAACTCACGTGTACCTGAGCCTGACTCGCGCAATATCCAATGGCTGTCTTCTAAATCATGCAGAGCAACTTTGTTTTGTGAAACGAGAGGGTGTTGATTACTAACGATAATACACATCTCATCGCTACTGAACTGGCTAGATATCAATTCAGGGTGGAGTGTTTTTCCTTCAATTAGTGCGATATCCAGTTCATAATCCACCAACTTTTGGCATATCAGCGCACTGTTTGAAATGAACAAGCTCTGGTCTTGATGCTGAGTTCGTTCGCGAAAGCCAGACAGAATAAAGGGTGCGACCTGATTACCAATTGTGTCACTCGCGCCAACCTTGAGATTGCCACTTAATGGTTGGTCGTCGCGGAACAAAACATCGATGCCTGCAGCTCTGTGAAGTATCTCATCGGCCAAAGGAAGTAACTTTTGTCCCTCCTGATTGAGAATTAATCGGTTGTTGACCCGGTCAAATAGAGAGTGACCTAACTGTTTCTCCATTTCGCCTAGTGCCATGCTGACCGCTGCTTTAGACAAAAACAGCGCTTCGGATGCGGCGGTAAGCGTCGAATGCTGGGTAATGGTGACAAACACTTTGAGTTGTTTGATTGAGATATTAGCCATCAGGTTCCTAGTTTTGCGCTGCTGGTGGAAAGGGTTGTTCAGTATTGATGAACACTTGTTATATATAATTGGATATTGTTTAACGAAGCGCAAGCGTATTATGGCTTCAACAAGCTGATGAGTTCACAAGTTTAGTGAATTAAGTTTAAGAGAGGCTGACATGATTCAACGTATTAAATATAGATTAACAGGAGCTCCAACACCCATGGCAGGGTTAGCACTAGCAATCGCAAGCTTAGGTTGGTGCTGGGATGGCGTTTTAGTCGCACAAGGTATTTTGCACACTTCTGGCTTAGTGCAGTGGATCAGTGCGGGTATTGCAGCGGTATTGCTTCTTGTTTTGGCTGTGAAATTTTTGATTCATGGCCACCTATTGCGTGAAGATCTTGCTCACCCTGTTGTCGGCAGTGTGGTACCAACATTTGCTATGGGGTGCATGGTGGTATCTGCGTCTTTGGCGCCAATCTCTCAATTCTTACAAGAAGCGATGTGGTTGGCATCTGTGGCTTTGCACGTTGTATTTCTAGTGAGCTTTTTGTACCACAGAGCTAAAAACTTTGAGATTCACCACATGGTGCCAAGTTGGTTTGTGCCACCGATCGGTATTATCGTAGCTGACGTTTCTTTCTCTGGTAATCCAGTTTTAGAGCCAGTAGCGAACGCGACTTTGGTATTCGGTTTATTGGTTTACGCTGTGATGTTACCACTGATGGTTTACCGCTTGATCTTCTCTCACGAAGTGCCAGATGCAGCAAAACCAACGATTGCGATTATGGCAGCACCAGCGAGCCTATCTTTGGCGGGTTACTTAACCGTTACTGCTAGCCCTTCACCAGTGATCATTGGTTTATTATTTGGTATTGCAGTGTTGATGACGTTTATTATCTACATCGCGTTTTTCAAACTACTTCGTCTGCCATTCAGCCCAGGCTATGCAGCGTTTACTTTCCCAATCGTGATTGGTGCAACAGCGTTATTTAAATTGGCGGCTTGGATGCAAGTACAAGGTGTTGAAGCGCACTACATCAGCCAAGTGTTCAATCTAGCGTACCTAGAACTCATAGTGGCAACCTTCGTCGTTGGTTATGTCGCTGTTCGTTACTACATGAACTACAAACCTCATCGTGTTTTAAGTGCGGTAGCCGGCAGATTGTAAAGGGCAATAGTTCAAAAGATAAACGGACCTTAAGCTTTCGGTATTTCATAAGCTTATATTCCTCATCCAAACTCAGCACTTATGCTAATCTGGCAGTATATTGTGGCAAGATTAGCGTGAGTGCACTTTGTTTACTGTTTACCATTCCAATAAAGTTGATACTTTAAAAATTCTTCTCGTTCACTTGATCAAAAGTGACCCTTTAGCCAATCCTTTCGAAAAAGAGCAGATTCTGGTTCAGAGCCCGGGTATGTCTCAATGGCTTAAGATGGAACTCGCCAAAGAATTTGGTGTAGCAGCAAATATCGATTTTCCTCTTCCAGCAACATTCATTTGGGATATGTTTACCCAAGTGCTTCCTGATGTACCTAAACGCAGTGCTTTTAACAAAGAAGCGATGACGTGGAAGCTGATGAGTTTGCTACCCGCGAAACTTGGCCACCCTGATTTCTTACCCCTACAGCGCTATCTTGAAAACGACGAAGATGATTCAAAGCTGTATCAATTAGCTGAGAAAATTGCCGATATCTTTGATGGCTACTTGGTATACCGACCTGAGTGGATGGCGATGTGGGAAGCGGGAGAGCCCGTTACAGAGTTGATTGATAGTGAAGGGCAGCAAGAACACCCTTGGCAGCCGATTTTGTGGAAGGCACTCTATGATCAAACGCTGTCTCAAGGTCAATCAAAGTATCACCGTGGTAATTTGTATCACGACTTCATTGAAGCGTTAGCTAATCAACAAGGCCAGTTACAACACCTGCCGAAACGTCTGTTTGTATTTGGTATTTCGTCGCTGCCTCCTCGCTACATGGATGCTTTGAAAGCACTTGGCGAACAGATTGATGTCCACCTGATGTTTACTAACCCTTGTCAGCATTACTGGGGCGACATCCGCGACCGTAAGTACTTGGCAAGAGTTGAAGCGCAGCGTCGCAAGCAGTTTGCATTGGTTGATGGTTTACCTCAGCTAGAAGGTGAAGTATCACCATTGAAAGATGGCATTGAAGCGAATGTCGAAGATGAACTACATACCAGCCAAGCGGTTGGCAATAGCTTGCTTGCGTCTATGGGTAAGCTGGGCAGAGATAACCTGTTCTTACTGTCTCAATCAGACAGTGAAGAGCACGAGTTCTTTATTGATGTTGAGAGAGACAGTCTGCTGCATCAACTGCAAGCCGATATTCTCCAGTTAGAAGAACATCAAGATGATCACATCTTAGATTCCAGCAACCACAAACAAGTGGTTGAACTGGGTGATCGCTCGTTGACTGTGCATGCTTGTCACAGCCCAATGCGCGAGGTGGAAGTTCTTCATGACCAGCTATTGGCGATGTTTGATGCCGATCCGACACTAAAACCACGCGATATCATCGTAATGGTGTCTGACATTAATGCTTATAGCCCAGCGATTCAGGCTGTATTTGGTAATGCTCCGGGCGAGCGTTATATCCCTTACTCGATCTCTGATAGAACCGCAGACCAAGAAAGCCCAATTCTGACCGCCTTCATGCAGTTGGTCGCGCTACCGAATACGCGCTGCTTAGCCTCTGAGTTGCTAGAACTATTAGAAATTCCTGCGATGATGGCACGCTTTGGTATTGATGAATTCCAATTTGAGCAAGCCAAGCAATGGGTTGAAGAAGCGGGCATTCGTTGGGGTGTTGACGCTTCAACGGCGACAGAATTTGATCTACCTGCGACCAAGCAAAACACTTGGCTATTCGGTATCCAGCGCATGCTCTTAGGCTATGCGATGTCGGATTCCGCAGGTTTGTTTGAAACCGAACACTCTCCGATTGCTGCTTATAACGAAGTTCAAGGCATTAACGCCGAACTTGCTGGTAAGTTAGCGCACTTTATCGATCGCATTGCTCATTACCGTCAACGCTTAACTGAAACACAACCTATCGATATGTGGCGTGAAACCTTGCTGCAAATGATTGATGATTTCTTTGCGGTTGAGCTAGAAGGTGAGGTGGTGCTTAAGTCGATTCGTGATGCACTTTCGCAACTGAACGAACAGCTTGATGATGCCTTGTACGAACAAGAACTGTCGCCAAGCATTATCTACCAGTACCTCAATAATAAGTTATCTGGCGCGCGCATTAGCCAGCGCTTCTTAGCTGGCCAAGTTAACTTTTGTACCTTGATGCCGATGCGTTCTATTCCGTTCAAAACCGTCTGTTTGTTAGGCATGAATGATGGTGTTTACCCTCGCTCAATGCCGCCAGAAGGTTTTGATCTAATGAACGGACGCACACGACCTGGCGATCGTTCTCGCCGTGATGATGACCGCTACCTATTCTTAGAGGCGATGTTGTCAGCGCAAGAATGTTTATACATCAGCTATGTCGGCCGCTCGATTCAAGATAATACCGAGCGAGTGCCGTCGGTATTGGTTTCAGAGTTGATCGAGTACTGCCAGCAGAACTACTGCTTAAGTGAAGACCAAGCGTTGCCAAGCGATGATTCTGGTATCAACCTGACTCAAGCGATCAGCTTTGAACACACCATGACACCGTTCAGCCCTGCTGCGTTTACTCAAGGTGATGCGAGCCATGTGCTGAGTTACGCCAAAGAGTGGCTTCCAGCGGCTAACCGTTCCGGTGAACGCAGTGGTGAATTCAATCGTGCATTGGATGACTATTTGTTGGGTGCGACGTACCCGTTAGAACTCGATTTGGTTGAATTACAGCGTTTTTGGCGTTTGCCAGTGCAGTACTTCTTTAATCGCCGTCTAAAAGTGGTGTTTGAGCCGCCACTTCCTGTGATGGAAGACGATGAGCCATTTGTACTTAATGGTTTAGAGAGTTTCCAACTTAAGGATGCTTTGCTGCAAGTGTTACTGGACCACCCTGAAGGCGCAGACGAAGCCGTTCGATTGTTTGTCTCTGAGCAAAAAGCACAGGGTCGTTTACCGGTCGGCGCCTTTGGTGATATCGAATTTGAAACCAACCGTGTTCAAGCGGAAGACTTAGCCAAAGAGATTCGATTTGTGAGCGGATCACCGCAACAAGATCTCGAAGTGAATATCGAATTTGATGTGTTAGGCGAAGGCAAACCTGTTCGTTTGATGGGTTGGTTAACTCAAAACTATCAATCAGGTCTAGTGCGTTTCCGTAGCGGTAAAATACGCTCTCAAGATTATTTGGCCGCGTGGATTGATCATCTATGTTGTGCAGTGATGGGGCACGGAAAAACGACCCATATTATTGGCTACGACAGAAAAGAGGGCGTGGTTCACCAAACGCTACAACCTATCGGCGATGCGCAGCAGGCGAAGAGCTTGTTGGCTGAATTAGTGCGACTGTTTTATCAAGGCATGACTGCACCATTGCCTTATTTTCCGAAAACCGCATTGGCTGGTGTTGAAGCGGGCTTTAGTCGTGGTAAGTGGGTCGATGACGAAGAAAAGTCACTTAAGAAAATGGCTGATACCTTTAATGACAGCTTCGCCTTTACGGGCGAGGGCAGAGATACTTACATCTCTCGAATTTGGCCTAAGTGGGATGATGAACTGGCTGCTGAGTCGCGTATGTATTCAACGCTTGTGTTACAGGCCACAAGACTTGCCGCTGCCGATCTTGAAGATCAGGAATAATCGGCAGTGATCAGCAAGATCGCCAATGATACTAACGTCAAAGAGATGTGCTTGAATAAAGGCATGGAAAATAAAGAGTTAGATGTAAATTTGGAGTGCTTGACTTATCAAAAGGTTAGAGATAATCGAGGTATAAGTTTAGTAAAAGTGATAGATAGTGACTTGCGGGAAGTCAGGGTACAGGAAATAAAGTGGCCGCCAGTAAATCATTATTAGTGTAGGGCGTTCGCTGTACGGCCACAGGTCAGAGGGACCATTATTCTGTGGTTCAAAGTAACGCATGAGTATAAAACTCGAATCGCGCTCCTGAACTCGTGGGCGCATAGTAGCGAGGCGATCTGAATTGATCCGTGAGAGAGATCGCACTAACTATTAACAAATCAGCGTAGGACGTAAATTGAATGACGTTTTCCACGCTAGGTCACATTTGTAACAACACATTTATCAGAAGGCAGTAAGGCATGACGACCACAAGCAGTGTTCAGGTAATCGCTCCACAGACACTCGATACCATGACGTTTCCACTTCATGGCGCGCGTTTAATTGAAGCATCGGCGGGTACTGGTAAAACATTCACCATTGCTGGCTTGTACTTACGCCTACTGCTCGGACATGGTACGGCAGCACCACAAGGTGAGCTCGCGGAAGCTACGCGACATCATGAGCCGCTAACCGTAGACCAAATTTTGGTGGTGACCTTTACTGAAGCAGCAACGGCAGAGCTACGTGATCGTATTCGCGCGCGAATCCATGATGCACGCATTGCGTTTGCTCGCGGGCAAAGTGACGACCCAGTAATTGCTCCTTTGTTACAAGCTATCGATGATCATGCTGGCGCGGCGAAAACTCTGCTCAATGCTGAAAGGCAAATGGATGAAGCGGCGGTCTACACCATTCATGGCTTCTGTCAGAGAATGTTGACTCAGAATGCCTTCGAGTCTGGAAGCCGTTTTGATAATGAATTTGTGACCGATGAAAGCCATCTGAAAGCACAAGTGGTTGCCGACTATTGGCGTAAACAGTTTTATCCGTTGCCCATTCAACTTGCAGGTGAGGTGCGAAATATTTGGGGCTCTCCCGCTTCGTTATTGGCTGACGTAAATCGCTATCTGACGGGGTCTCCGCTGAAATTGACGGTAGATGCGATGTCGGGTGACTTGCAAACTCTGCACAATCAAAACTTAGATAAAGTGAAGCAGCTTAAAGCGTTGTGGTGTGAATCCGAAGCGGACTTTTTGGCTCTGATTTCAGGTTCAGATGTGAACAAGCGCAGCTACACCAAGAAGTCTTTGCCTACTTGGTTAGAAGCGGTAACAGCATGGGCACAGAGCGACACTCATGATTACCAGTTTCCAGATAAATTAGAGAAGTTCTCTCAAGCAACCCTAATTGAAAAAACACCAAAAGGCACCGCACCTCAGCATGCCGTTTTCGAAGCGATTGAAGATTTCTTAAATCACCCAGCCGACTTGAAAGCCCCATTGTTGGCGCATGCGATTACTCACTGTCGAACTATGCTAGCCAAGGCGAAACAGCAAAAGCAGTGGCTATCATTTGATGACTTGTTGACCCAGTTATCTGCGTCGATTGATGTCGATGAGCAATCCTTGCTGGTGGAAAGAATTCGCACACTCTACCCAGTTGCGATGATCGATGAATTCCAAGATACCGACCCGCTGCAATACAGTATTTTTAGCCGAATCTATCTCGATAACCCGCAGTGCGGCTTGTTTATGATCGGTGACCCGAAGCAGGCTATTTATGGCTTCCGTGGCGCAGATATCTTTACCTATATCAAGGCGAGAAACCAAGTTAGTGCTCACTACACCTTAGGCACTAACTGGCGTTCAAGTGCCGATATGGTCAGTGCAGTAAACCAAGTGTTTATGAATTCGGACAGTCCGTTTATCTACGACCAAGACATTCCATTTTTGCCTGTTGCTGCGAGTCCATCGGCCGATAAACGGCAATGGGTGATGAACGGAGAAACTCAGCGCGCACTTACCTTTTGGCTGCAAGAGGCTGAAGACAAGCCGTTACCAAAGGGTGAATATCATAAGGCGATGGCTGAGGCGACGGCGAGTCAAATTCAAACCATTCTGACCGCTTCTCAAAACCAGCAAGCTTATTTTGATAACGGCAAAAAACAACATGCCGTGAATGCGGGTGATATTGCTGTCTTGGTTCGAACCGGCAGTGAAGGCCGTCTAATCAAGAACGCTCTGTCTGAACAGGGTATCGCGAGTGTGTATTTGTCGAACCGAGACAGTGTGTTCACCAGCTTAGTCGCACAAGATATTCAACGCCTGCTACAAGCGGTACTGACACCTGAAAATGATCGTGCATTGCGCGCGAGTTTAGCCTCTGAGCTGTTTGCTCTGGATGCGGCATCATTGGATGAACTCAACAACGATGAAGTGGTGTGGGAAAACGTCGTTAACGAATTTCGTGAGTATCGTAAGTTGTGGCTACAGCGTGGCGTGCTGCCAATGCTGCGCAGCGTGATTAGCAAGCGACATCTCGCGGAACGCTTGCTGGAAGAAGAAAATGGTGAGCGCTCACTTACTGATTTGATGCACATAGGCGAATTGCTGCAACAGGCAAGACAAGAGCTTGATAGCGATTATGGCTTGCTGCGCTGGTTAGCAGAAGCGATCTCAGATGCGCAAAATGGTCTAGGCGGCAGTGAAGACGACATTCAACGTCTTGAATCAGAGAGAAACTTGGTTCAAATCGTTACCATTCATAAGTCGAAAGGTTTGGAATATGACTTAGTATTTCTGCCATTTGTCGCGAGTTATCGAGAAGCGAGTGAAGGCAAATTCTACGATCATGATTCAGATACCACAGTACTGGATATTACAGGTAGTGACAGTGCCTTAGCTCAAGCGGATAAAGAGCGATTGGCGGAAGATCTACGCCTGATTTATGTAGCTCTGACTCGTGCAGTTTATGGCTGTTTTATTGGTATGGCGCCACTGCGTAAAGGGCGTTCAACCAAAGAACCGACAGGCGTGCATTTGAGTGCGATGGGCTACTTGGTTCAAAATGGTCAAGAGCAGGGTATTGCCGAATTGCATCAAGCTCTAGCGGCAATTGAAGGCAAAAATTCAAGTGTGCTGTTAGCCGAAACACCAACCGCTCACGAGCAAGTGTTTGTACAAACAGAGCAAGTGAGTGAAGACTTACATGCTAATGAACTCAAGGCTTCAATCGACCGAGCTTGGCGAATCACCAGCTACTCGGGGCTTGTAAAGCAAGGCAGTCACGGTGCGAGTCATGACGCGACTATTGAGGTGTCTGGCTTTGATATTGACTCGGCTGATGAACAGGATGAGTCTGAGTTGATTGAACCTGAACGCTCTATCTTTACGTTCCCACGTGGTGCTCGCCCAGGTACTTTCTTGCACACCTTGTTTGAGGATGTTGAGTTTACCGAGCCAGCAACCAGCGAACATAACACGCAAGTAATTACTCACTTATTAGAGTCTGAACAATACGAACTAGAGTGGCTACCTGTGCTTCAGCAACTGGTCGATACCGTTCTTAACACAGCATTGGATGGCAAGAACTTAAAGCTAAGTGAGAAAGATTCGACGCAACGCTTAGTTGAGATGGAGTTCTTACTACCGATCGAAGTATTGGCCGCATCTGAACTGAATCAAACCATTCAATATCATGATCCATTATCGGCCAAAGCGGGCGACCTAGGTTTCCAAACTGTGCAAGGTATGCTGAAAGGCTTCATCGATTTAGTGTTCGAGCATCAAGGTAAATACTATGTACTTGACTGGAAATCGAATCATTTAGGTGATGATGTTGCCGTCTACCATGGTGAGGCATTGAAATCGGCGATGGCCGACCACCGTTATGACCTGCAATATCAAATTTATGCATTGGCGCTGCACCGTTTCTTACGTAGTCGTGTTGCGAATTACAGCTATGAACAACATTTTGGTGGTGTTTATTACTTGTTCTTGCGAGGCATGGACGGCCAATCTCAGCAGGGCATTTTCTCGGCTAAACCAACACTGGCGTTACTTGATGAAATGGATCAATTGATTGACGGTAAAGTGATAGACAGACGTTCAGCACAACTGAATGACGATGAAACTGGACAGATGGGGCTTTTATAATGACAACAACGACCATTAATACCAGCATAGAAGCTGCGAACACGGTGAAGCCCGTTTCACTTATTCCTGAGCAACTTATGGATGTACTCAAGTTTCTTGCGGATAAGGGTTCGATTCGTCAGTTGGATTATCAATTTGCCCGTTTTATTGCTCAGCAATCCACGAGTCACTCTCAAGAGATCGGCTTTCTCGCTGGGGTAGTAAGCCATGAATTAGGCAAAGGGCACATTTGTACTCAGCTTATACAAGCTCAAACAGCAGATTTAGCTCAGTTACTCGGTTTTTACGGTGAAACGGCACTGCAATTGAACCAAAAATTGTTAGGCATTGACTGGGTGACGGTACTTCAATCGTCAAACCTAGTAGGCACAACCAATGACTGTGTTAAGCCGCTGATGTTTGATGGACAGCGTGTCTACTTACAGCGTTATTGGAACTACGAGGTGGTACTGGCAAACACGTTAAACCGTTTAAGTAAGCCAGTTGAGTTTAATGTTGAACAGAAGAAGGCGCTGACAGAAACGCTCAATCAGCTCTTTGCTCGCAGTTATCATTTTCTGTTTAACGCTTTAGCGAAGGCTGAAGCAAACCAACAAACGTCTCAGGTATTACGCCAACAGCTGGTGTGTGATCATCTTGATATTGTCGATGAGCAATCTTTGAATTGGGGTGCAATTGACCAAGCAATTGTTCAAGCCAAGCAAGTGATCGATTTAGATGTACTGGATAGCCTAGTGCCCTTATCTGTTTGCTTGAATTGGCAAAAAGTAGCGGCAGCGGTGGCGTTAAGTCGTCGCTTCGCAGTGATTTCTGGTGGGCCGGGTACCGGTAAAACGACCACGGTAACCAAATTACTGTCGGCGATGGTCGAGCAATCACTAAGCCAAGGCAAAACACCAACGATTAAGCTAGTTGCACCAACAGGTAAAGCGGCGGCACGTTTAACAGAATCGATTGGTAAAGCGATTGAGCAACTGCCTTTAGAGCCTGAAGTAAAAGACAACATACCAACGGAATCGAGCACCTTACACAGATTACTCGGCGCGATTCCTAATCGAGCGGAATTTAGACACAACCGACGTAATCCACTTCACCTTGATATCTTGGTGGTGGATGAGGCATCGATGGTTGATTTGTCGATGATGTATAAGCTGGTGGATGCACTTCCTGAACACGCAAGGCTTATCTTGTTGGGAGATAAAGACCAACTGGCTTCCGTTGAAGCTGGCGCGGTGTTGGGTGATATCTGCTCGTTTAATTCAACAGGCTACAGCACAGCGCAAGGTAACTTGATTGCGGAGATGACAGGCTTTGATGCGATAGCTAAACCCAGACAGGCCAAAGCAGGATCGGCTAATCCTCCTGCGATTGCAGATAGCTTGTGTATGCTGCAGAAGAGTTACCGTTTTGATGCGCGTTCAGGTATCGGACAGTTGGCAAAAGCGATCAATAACGGCTCTGCTAATCAGGTCGATCAAGTGTTTGCGAAAGGGTTTAAGGATATCGAAAATCATCCCTTGTCGAGTGACAGCTATAACTTGATGCTGCGTACTTTAGTCAATGAGTATGGTGCGTATCTCAATAGAATGAATGTACCGTTAGAAGAATTGGAAACTCAAGAAGCGAGAGCGAAATCGGTGCTCGACTTGTTCAGCCAGTGTCGATTGCTGTGCTCCATTCGTGAAGGTGACTTTGGTGTTAAAGGCCTCAACCACAGAATCGAAAGGGCGCTTGCCGCAAGACGTTTAGTGAATCCGCACAATGATGAATTGTGGTATCACGGGCGACCAGTAATGGTAACGCGCAATGATCATGGCTTGGGCTTATACAATGGTGATATTGGTATCTGTATGCTTGAATCGGATTCAAGCCAACCTGATTCTGCACCTCGTTTGAAGGTTTATTTTGAGTTGCCAGATGGCAGCGTGAAAGCGGTGCTACCAAGCCGAGTGCCTGATCATGAAACCGCCTATGCGATGACGATACACAAATCTCAAGGTAGTGAATTTGATCTGACCTTGATGATCTTACCGCCTGATTTCAGCCCAATTCTAACGCGAGAGCTTATCTATACGGGTATTACGCGTGCCAAGAAACGACTGATGATGTTCAGTGATACGAATGTATTGAAGCGTGGTATTAAGGTAAAAACAGAGCGAGTCAGTGGTTTAGGAAGTCGCTTAACTAGCTAAAGGTGATTGGGGTACATGTACAAAGCAACCATCCCTGGTTGCTTTGAGCGTGCTAGGAATCAGTGCCTAAAAACGCTCGAGTAAACGATATGTGGTTTATTTTGTATTTTGCTTGGCAATTCAAAATAAACTCTTTTAGATTCTCGCTCACAGGGAACACGCAGTGTACGTCTAGCCCTTCTAAGAATTGGTTATCAGCCATATCCCAAAAACTTTGCAGCGAGTTACAAACAATGGTTCTCATATCAATGTTGCTCTTTTTGCTGTTTATACTAACGGCAGAGCTACTGCTAGCGTGCTGACCGTTAACGGGTATAGCAATCCGTGCAGTTACCATCTCAATAAGTTCGATGTGACTATCGAGATGGCAATTCCTATAAAAACATTTGTTAATATTATTAAAGCGCTTAAATTCTATACAATAATTCGTGTGAGTGAAAGTGCATACTTAATAAATCTCATATAGAAAACGATTACATTTGCAATTATTTTTCTTTTGAACTGAGATTTTAGTCCAAAACTTTATTTACACGTTTAACGCTAAGATCTTTGAGTTGCGTTGATAGTTGTATAACCCCTGTTTTTCCATCGGCAACTCATCCACACCGATCTCGTAAAAACCTTGTTCACGGAACCAATGAAGGCTATGTGTCGTTAAGACAAAAATCTGGTCGATATCGCGAGATTTCGACTGGTGACGCATGTAATCCAGCAATAACTGCCCACGGTTTCCATCACGGTAATCTGGGTGGATAGCCACACACGCCATCTCTGCCATATGATCTTCCGGATATGCGTAGAGCGCCGCACAGCCGATAATCAGCCCATCCTTCTCAATAATAGTAAATCGGTGGATCTCCTGTTCTAACTGCTCTCTTGAGCGACGCACGAGAATGCCTTGTTCTTCAAGCGGGCGAATAAGGTCAAAGATGCCGCCAATATCGTCGATCTGAGCTTGTCTTACTTGCTCGGCACTCGCCATAACCACTTGGGTTCCAATACCATCGAAAGAGAAAAGCTCTTGGATCAGTGCACCATCGACTTTGTAGCTGATTAAGTGGCAACGAGGTACGCCAGCACGGCACGCTGAAATGGCACCTTTTAGGAATCGAAGTGTGCCAGTGCTCATGTCTTCGGCTGGGTTTTGAGATTGAGTTAAGCGTTCTAGAATGAGTTTGGCGTCTTTTGGGAAAAGTTCAGCAAGGACATTGCCGTTTTGATCGGTGACCCCTTGCTCAGAGCAAAAACCAATCAGCTTGTCGGCTTTTAAACGAATCGCTACTTGAGTCGCAACCTCTTCAGAAAGTAGGTTAAAGCTTTCGCCTGTTACGGAACTGGCAATAGGCCCAAGCAATACAATAGAGCCTTGGTCGAGTGTACGATTAATCCCTTCAATATCGATTCGACGAATCCGTCCACTGTGGCAGTAATCCGTACCATCATCAACGCCCAATGGCTGAGCGGTAATAAAGTTGCCACTCATCACGTTGAGTTGAGTACCCGCCATAGGTGTGTTGTTTAAGCTCATAGAAAGACGAGCTGTGATAGCAAGTTGTAATTGCCCAGCAGCCTGCATAGCCACACCCAGAGAATATTCATCGGTGACTCTAATATTCTTGTGATAAGGCGTATGACAATCTTGTTTTGCTAACAGTTGGTTGATCTGCGGTCTTGCGCCATGAACAAGCACAATCTTGACTCCAAGGCTGTGGAGTAGGGCAATATCACTAATAATGTTGCCAAAGTTTCTATCGGCAACGGCTTCGCCTCCTAGCATAATTACCATGGTCTTGCCACGGTGAGCATTTACGTAAGGGGTTGATTGTCTGAAACCTTTTACTAGCGCTGTACTTCTTAATTTCACAGAACAAGTCCATTTTGTTTATTTATTCGGTAATTTAGCATTTAAATTCAAATTTAAACAACACCTTTTTGGAATAAAGCGCAAACTATGCTCATCTAGGGTTCATTATATAAACGGTCTCAGTGTAGAATGCGCATAGCATCTTTATGAGTAGTTACCGAATGCAACAAGCTCCAGCAACAAAGAACAAAATCGACGAGATAACCACAGGTCTCTACAGTGAGGCAGAACAACGCAACCAATCTAAGTTTAAGCGTAAGATCATCGAGCGCTGTCTCATGGTTTTGGCACTGGTCGGTTCGTTCGCAGTGGTGTCACTTTTTGGTGATGTGATCACTCGATTGCAAGATTCAGCAACGCCAAATCACTTGCTTTATGGTACTTGGATTGAACAAGATGTTGCGCATTACGCGACGGATGAGTTCGTACTGAATGCTAATGGTGTGTCAGTTCGTGGGTCTGTTGTTTCGACGAGCTTTGACTTTGACGGTCGCTACTTTGAATATAAGGCGGGTGATCAAACGTATCGTTTCCGCATGACCAATTCTGACAATACAGAAATGGTGCTCGATTCTTACAGTCACTATAATCCTGTCTTTCGCCTTAAAGGCCATATCGTTCACTCAGTCCGATAGGTTATCTTACTGTAAACTCTTACAATCTAAGATTGTTTTATCTGACTGTTTTTGTCATCCTCGATGCATAGAATTTTTAGGATGACTCTTGTGATTAAAAAATGGCTTCCCCTTGTTGCCGCCTCTGTACTATTTGGCTGTGCTCAACCTACCGATCTTGCCCAACAACATCTTGATGATGAATTTCCTCGCACCTTAAATAAGGTCGATCAGGTTGAATCCAATAAACCAAGAGACTACACCGCATTCGCTGAACAAGCTGAGATGGTGGTGTCCAAATCCCCTTCGATGGCAAAAATCTATGAGCCGCTTTATAAGCAGCTCAATGAGTGGGCGCTGCAAAGTGGTGATCCAAGCCAACTGGCTAACTTTGGCGTTCAAACTGCTCAACTTGGTGGTGGTGATAAGCAAGGCAATGTTTTGTTCACGGGCTACTTCTCTCCAGTGATGGAATTGCGCCATGAAGCGAATGAAGAGTATCGATTCCCTGTTTATGGGCTTCCTGACTGTGATAAAAATTGTCCAACTCGTGAAGAGATCTACAACGGCGCTCTAGAAGGTCAAGGTCTCGAACTTGGTTACGCTGCTAACCGAATCGACCCATTTATGATGGAAGTGCAAGGCAGTGGCTTTGTGCATTTTGGCGATGATGACACGTTGCAGTATTTCGCTTACGCGGGTAAGAACAATAAGGCTTACGTGAGTATTGGCCGTGTTCTGATCGAACGAGGCTTAGTTCCGCGTGAGAAAATGTCGCTGAAAGCAATCAAAGAGTGGGTATTGGCGAACGAGCCTGAAGTAGTGAAAGAGCTGCTTGAGCAAAACCCTTCTTTCGTATTCTTTAGCGCAAGAGATGATTTATCGGTAATGGGCAGTGCAGGCATTCCACTGTTACCAATGGCCGCAGTTGCGGGTGATCGCTCTATCTTACCGATGGGTACGCCGATTCTTGCTGAAGTACCACTATTAAATGCCGATGGTACTTGGAGTGGCGCACACCAACTAAGACTGTTACTTGTTTTGGATACAGGCGGTGCGGTTAAGCAGAACCACTTAGACCTTTACCATGGCATGGGCCCACGAGCGGGTACTGAAGCGGGTCATTACAAGCATTTTGGTCGTGTGTGGAAACTTGGCTTAGATGGCAGTGCGACTGAAGCACCTTGGGCTTTACCACCTGAAAAGGTCGAGTAAGCGGCAATAAAATAGGGCATTGAAAGCGAATCGCTAATCCCCTAGACTTTTTATTCAAGAGTGCGTATAAAACGCACTCTTTTCTTTTTCTCAGAAATAAATTGGCGGCAACAATGCGTGAATTGACCACTCCAGCTTCAGAAAACTATGACCAACGATTCGGTGGTACTCGTCGCCTATATGGTAATAGTGAAGTCGACATACTTAGAGCGGCACATGTGTGTGTGATCGGTATTGGTGGTGTCGGTTCATGGGCGGTTGAAGCGCTTGCTCGTACTGGTTTAGGTAAGCTAACGTTGATCGATATGGATGATGTGTGTGTGACTAACATCAACCGTCAAATCCACGCAATGTCAGGCACGGTTGGTAAGAGTAAAATCGAAGTGATGGCTGAGCGCGTTAAGCTGATTAACCCTGAGTGTAAAGTTAACCTGATTGACGATTTTATCGGCCCAGACAATCAGGCGGAATACCTGTCGAAAGAGTTCGACTTTGTTCTGGATGCGATCGATAGTATGAAAGCTAAGGCTTCGTTGTTGGCGTATTGCCGTAGTAACAAAATCAAAGTGATCACCACTGGTGGCGCGGGTGGTCAAGTCGACCCGACTCAAATCAAAGTGGCTGATCTGACTAAGACGATTCAAGATCCACTAGCGAAGAAACTGAAAGACACTTTGCGTCGTCACCATAACTTCCCTACAAATCCTGCGCGTAAGTTCGGTATCGACTGTGTGTTCTCGACAGAACAGCTGAAATACCCGCAAGCTGACGGCAGTGTATGTGCTGCGAAAGCGACAGCCGAAGGTCCAAAACGAATGGATTGTGCGACAGGTTTTGGCGCAGCAACGGTAGTAACCGCGACTTTTGGTTTTGTTGCTGTTTCACGTATCGTAGAAAAGATCATTCAAAAGCACAGTAAGTAACACTGACTTTACGCTTACTAAGAATTTACTGGATATAAAAATGACGTCATTCCCAAGTTCTCCATTCGGCCAAGAAATTACCAGTGATGATATTGTCGCAAAAATGCAGACTTTCAGCGGTTGGGAAGACCGTTATCGTCAAGTGATTCAATGGGGTAAGAAGCTGCCAGCAATGCCTGAGGAACTGAAAAGTGAACAGGTTGTGGTGTCTGGTTGTGAAAGCCAAGTGTGGCTAGTTTCCCAGAACATCGACGGTGTTTGGTATTTTTGCGCCGATTCAGATGCACGTATTGTGCGCGGGCTTATTGCGTTAGTGATGGCGGCATATGATGGTAAAACATCAGAGCAAGTTCAAGCGTTCGACATTGATGGCTATTTCGCAGAGATTGGCTTGATTACGCATTTGAGCCCTTCAAGAGGAAATGGACTTAAAGCGATTGTTGAGCAGATCAAGAACCTCTCCGCTTAAGCGTCTATCCGTTTGAGAACTTCTTCCTATTTGAGATCTCCTTCGCTTAAGAACTTCTTCGTACAGATAAGCAAGCGACAGTATTGAAAAGAAACGGTGCCCAGTGGCACCGTTTTTCGTTTTAGCGGATAACTGAATACGTCGAGAGAAGAATTAGAAGTGGAATTCAGCGCTTACCGCGTAGCCATTCTCGATAACTTTTGCTTCGTACATTGTGTATTCAAGAGCAACACGAGCAGGGCCAATCATTACACCCGCACCCACACCGTAGTAAACGTCGTTACTGTCACCTAGGTTACTTTCAAAGTGTCCAATACCCGCACGGCCATAGATGTCAAAGATAGTGATTGGCAAAGAAACTTTCGCGCTAGTCAACCATGCATTCGAGTAAACGTGCTCGAAATCTTTGTGCGTATCGACAAAGTCAGCGTAGCCAGCTTCGATAGAAAGGAGGTCGTTGAATGCGTAACCTAAGTACAAGTTGTATCCGCTATTCTCATCTGTCATATCGATGTTTTCGTTCTCTACTTGGTACTCAGAATACAAGTAGCTTGCGCCAATGTATGGATCTGCTGAAGCTTGTTGAGCGGCAGTTAGCATTACTAGAGGAAGAACGATTGTTTTAAGTTTCATTGTGTTGTCTCTATCTAAAAAATTTGTATTTAAAGTGCTATTCCGTCAGCTCTAGGTCACCCATGATAAATGGCGGTTCTTGTTATTAATGGCGATAGTCAGTTTGTTATCTGCGGTTAACAAGAACGGGGTGCATTGTGTCTTTTTTTAGAAATGACTCATCAATGAAGTCTTAGAAATCGATAAAAACGAATAAGAGGGATATAAAGAAAATATAAAGTTATTTAATATCAGTATTTTATGTTGGTGTGCGTTGATTTGAAAAGAGAGCAGTATTTATTTGGAAAGTGGAACTATTCTGGAGGAGGGGATGTCTGGCTCGAATAATTGAACCAGACATTAATATCTTTGGTGGTGATTTAGAGCATATCGACGGCTTTTTCAATGGCTGCAATGAGCTTTTCGACATCATCCATATTGTTGTAAATGCCAAAAGAAATTCGGACGGTTCCTTTTACGTTGAGCGCATCCATTAATGGGTGTGCACAGTGATGACCTGCACGAACGGCAATACCTTGTTGATCTAATAGCGTCGCAATGTCTTGATGGTGAACGCCATCCATAACAAACGTAATCACACTAGAATTTGGTTTGTAACCAAGGATCTGGATGTCGTCCAACTGGATGAGGGCTTGATAGGTTTTGTGTTGTAGCTGGTGGATATGTTCTTCCACGTCTTGTTGCTCAAATTGATGCAACCACTCTATTGCTGTACTTAAAGCAATAGCACCAGCGACATTGGGTGTGCCCGCTTCAAATTTGCCTGGAAGTTCAGAAAAAGTAGTGCCAGAGAAAGATACACGCTCAACCATTTTTCCACCACCATGCCAAGGTGGCATGGCTTCGAGCAATTCAAGTTTGCCGTAAAGCACACCAATACCTGCAGGGGCATAGAGTTTGTGCCCAGAGAATACGTAGAAATCCGCACCCAGAGTGGCAACGTCTACTGGCTCATGAACAATACCTTGCGCGCCATCGACTACAACAATAGCATCCATCTTATGGGCTTTCTCGATTACTTGCTCAATCGGTTGGCGAGTGCCAGTAACATTGGTTATCTGAGCCAGAGCAACAATTTTAGTTCGTTTAGTTAATAGAGAATCGAAGGCATCAAGGTCGAATTCGCAGTCTGGTGTCATTGGCACCTTGATGACTTTAGCACCGGTTTGTTCAGCCACGATTTGCCAAGGCACGATGTTGGCGTGGTGTTCCATTTCACTAACTAAGATCTCATCGCCAGGTTGAAGGGTACTTCTTGCGTACGTTTGAGCAATGAGGTTAAGTGCTTCGGTGGCACCGCGAGTCCAAATAATTTCCTTTGAAGACGTAGCGCCAATAAACTGAGCGACCTTATCTCTTGCGGCTTCAAATTGACTGGTGGCTTGCGCGGTTAAGCTGTGGCTACCACGGTGAACATTGGCATTTTGCTTAGAGTAATATTGGCTAATGGCATCAATAACCACCTGAGGTTTCTGTGTGGTTGCCGCGCTGTCTAAGTAAATCAGTGGTTGCTGGTTGATAGTTTGTGATAGCGCAGGAAACTGCTCTCGGATGTGATTGATATCAAACATCTATTCTTACCTAAATCTTGGGAATTGGTGCCAGCACTACGCTGAGCGGTATCGTTATTTTATCGCGACTTGTTAAGCGTTGCTGACTAATCTTGATGATTCCAGCTATTTTCTCGTTCTTTAACCATTGCGAACAGCTTTTGGTTCGTGGGTACTTCTATTTGATGCTTGAGTGCAGTCTTTATAAGGTGCCCTGTAATGAAGTCGATCTCAGTCTTTCTTTGATAGAACATGTCTTGTTTCATAGAGGAGTTATTCTTTGCCGTCGCTTGAATAACTTTGTTGACGTTAGTTTCCAATTCGTCGAACGAGCAACTAATGCCCTCAGCCTGCATAACGTGCGTTAACTCTTCAATGATGGCGGCTAGAGTTTTGCTAAAGCGTGGTTCGGACAGGTCTCCATTCTTGACCTGTTCCAATCCAGTCAGTGGGTTGATAGCACAATTGATGGCGAGCTTAGTCCAAAGCGCAGTTTTTATCTCAGGGTTCCAATTCACGGTCGGTAGAGCGTGTTCCAACACATCAACCAAAAAAGTGCACTGCTGACCTTGGAGGTTAAATGCTCCCAGTTGAGTTTGGCCTAACCCTGTGTGAGAGGCACTGTTACGGTCAGGTTTAAAGGCTGCTTGGGTGGTGGTTGCTAATACTACCGGATGAGCATCAATTTGAGTGGCTATCTCGTCTACTGCTCCCATTCCGTTGTGCATGAACATAAGAATGGTGTCAGGGTCGAGATATTGAAGTAACGGAGTGGTGGCTTCTTTTACTTGCCAAGCCTTGACCGTGACGATCACTAAGTCACTCGCAGATAGCTTTTCGATATTGTTGTTACTGAAGGAGAGTGAGGTTTGCTCATCAAGTGATAGGTCTGTAGCGGTTTCAGAAGAACGACTCCACAAAGAGACATTATGACCAGCTTTAAGTAGTTTAATGGCCCACAAAGAACCAATCGCTCCGGGTCCAACAATCGTGATGTTCACAGCAATACCGAGATAAGAAAGTGATGCTGCAAGGATAGCGAGGCATTAAATGAAAGCAATAAAAAATGGCACCCGAGGGTGCCATTTAGGAAACTTTTCTTAGAAGTTCGATTAGAACTTGTAAGTAGCTGCGAAGTAGTGGCCTACACCTGAAGTATCACCAGCAACACCACCGTCTTTCAGGCCGTACACGTCTTTGTACAGTTTCAAACCGTAACCCAGAGCAAATTGGTCATTGTGCCAGTAGATACCGTTGAACATAGCACCGCCGTTAGATGTTTTCAATTGACCAACGTTAGGGATAGTTACTTCATCGATACCAAATTCGTAATCGATGTAACCTTGGTAAGCGATGAATGAGCCATTCTCAAAGTTGATAAATGGTTTGAACCAGTTCGTAGAAATTTGGTAACCATTCCACTCATTCGCTTTTACATCGTAAGTCGCGTAAGCGTTTAGTTGCATTTTACCAAACCAAGGAACCATGATATCAGAACCGATACCCCATTTAGTTAGGTAACCTGGAGTTTTAGTCGAACCATCTGCGAGCTCTAAGTCTGCACCACCATCAATAGTCGTGTAGTTTGCTAGGTAAATTTCTTGAACAGGACCAAAAGATAAATCTTTGCCAGTTAGGCCATCGATAGACATACGTGGAGCAAGTTTCAAGAACAGCTGATCAGCACCAGATTTGTCTTTATTATCGCTGTCTAGATTAAATACATCGATGTAACCGTAAAGGTCAAAGATTCCTGAGCGTCCACCAAATTCCATCTCTAGGTAAGTATGATCGATACTGCCTGGCTTTTCATTAACTGTATGCATGATATTAAATTGCATCCAGTTGTAATCATTTTTGTGAGTATCGCCGTCAGAATAATCTGCTGCCATTACTGGAGCAGAAGTTGCTGCAAGTAGGCCAAGAGTTAAAAGTGATTTACGCATAATGGAACTCTCTATGTTTGAAATAAGTAACCCGCTAATCCGTGCGTGTTTATATGTCCGAATGCCGAGCATCATAGCGATTTTGTTCTCAAATAAAAGTGAGACGGAGTGAAAATTGCAATTATTATAGTGAGCTCGATCACACTAACGATCTAAATGATGGAACTTTAAGGTGGCAATGCATCTTGATGCATCCTGAGTTCTATTGATTTTGTGAAATCTGATTATTTTGTAGATAAATTGGTGAATTGCTGCTCTAAGCAAACGATTATACTAAATAGAGTGATATGCATATCAAAATCAACAGTATTCTTTTCTATGTAGTTTATCCCCAGAAAACGACTAAATCTCTCCTCAGTTAGATCCTCTCTTTGATCTATTTTTAACCAACTCCGTAATGGTGGTGGAATCAATTGATGAACAACTCATGTGATGAGTAATTTGGAATGTGAGCCTTATTACTTTTCCCATCACAGATATTATTGAGACAGTTCACTGCACTAAATACTGAGAGAGAGTATTTGAAGATTTTTTACTGAGCTTATCTTTTGTGTGACGAACTGGTCTAACTTTTTGGAGAGAAGACCGATGAAATATTCACCATTATTAGCGGTAGCAATATCAGCGCTGTTCATTGTCGGGTGTGATGATGACGATGAACCTACCACACAACTTCAAGCTGTTCATGCATCACCCGATGCTCCTTTGGCTAATGTTATCGTCAACAGTCAGGCTCGATGGATTGGTGTCGATTATGCTCAAGCGTCTGGGTACGCTTCAGTGACAGAAGGGCAGACTTCAGTGCAAGTTGATGTTCAACTTCCCGGAGAGGCTGTCGCAACCGTCATACCTCAAAACCAATTTGACCTGAGCCAAGACCTAGATTATACGGTGATGGTGGTGGGCGATGCAGATGGTTCCAATAACCCTGTAGAAGCTTTAGTTGTTACTCGTCCTGCTGCGGGCACGGCAACGAGTTCAAGTTTAGATGTGCAAGTAGTTCATGCAGCAACAGGTGTCGGCGATGTAAATTTGTACGTCACAGGTCCTAGTGATCCATTGGGTGCACCGTTGGGGACGTTGGCTTATAAAGATTTTACCGATGTGCTCAATATTCCTGCTGGTCAATATCGCGTGAGACTTGAAACTGTAAGCGGTAGTGCTATCGCGTTTGATTCAGGAGAGATCACGCTCCCAGCAGGTAGTGAGCTAACCATTGCAGCTGTACCGAGAGCAGATTCTAATAGTGCTTCACCTGTTAAATTGATGGTAATGGATGGCTCGGGATCATCTTTAATCTACGACATGGCAGAAACGGCAGAAGTCAGAGTAGGACATTTAGTTGATGGTGCTCCGGATGTAGACCCATTTGTAAATGGTTCGGCTTTTGCGCCTTTAGCTGATTTGATGTTCAAGGAAATCCGAGGATTTATCGATTTGGCTGTGGGAAGTTACGATATTGATATCTTTGCAGATGGTACTACAACTAATGCGCTGATTGATGCAGATGGTGTCGCTGTATTTGCGGGTATGGATTACAGCATCTATGCGGTAGGGACAGTGAGTCCACTGAATCTGGAAGCTTTGGTTGTTCCAGAAAACCGTCGCCCGGTTGCGACCAGTGCAGTATTGAATATTACGCACGCGGCGGCTAATCCAATTGCGGCTTCGGTTGATATTTACTTGACCGAGAATACGGGTATTGCTGGCAGCACTCCTGCGCTGAGTGATGTGAAATTTAAAGATTATGTGAATGGTATTTATGTTGCAGCTGGAACCTATTATGTAACGATTACCGTTGCAGGTGACCCATCAACAATAGCGGTTAATTCAGCACAGGCGATATTAGCTGATGGCGTGGTATATCAAGTTGTGGCGATCGACGATTCGGCTGGCACAGGCTTCAACCTTATTGTGAGTGATGCAACAGACTAGCGTTTACTAAATCATTAGTGACAAAGTAAAAGAGGGTAGCGTGATGCTACCCTCTTTCTATTCTGTCTTCTTTTTCTCTTATTCGTGGTTGGTTTTCGCTTTTTCTAGTAAATCTGTGAAAAAGTGGCGCAACGAATAGAGCATGATCAAACTTGGAATCACCATAAGTGCAGTAAGTATAAAGAAGGTTGACCAGTCATTGAGGTAATCAACCAACTCACCACTGAAGGAAGCCAGTGTGGTGCGACCGAAGTTACCTAAGGATGCGAGTAAGGCGTATTGTGTTGCTGAAAACGCTTGGCCTGTTAATAACGTTAGGAAAGAGACAAACGCAACGGTAGAAAAGGCAGTTGTGAAGTTGTCGACAATGATGGTTGCCAAGAACAAGGTTTCACTCGGGCCAGTCTGAGCGATCCACGCAAACATTAGATTACTTGCTGCCATTGCCACACCGCCGATCATCAGCCCGCGTACAATACCGAATTTCACATTGAAGACACTGCCTACCAAAGTGAAGAATATGGTAGCTCCCCAGCCAATTAACTTGGAGTAGTGACCGATCTGTTCGTTACTGAAACCTATCTCTTTATAGAAGGTGATCGACATGCGACCTAAGAAGGCTTCACCTATCTTAAATAGGAACACAAACAGCAATAGAGTAATAGCAACTTGAACGCCGTTTCTTTTGAAGAAATCATAAAACGGTTCAATTACCGTTACACTTAACCAAGCGAGAAGCTTTGAGCCGACCACTTTATTGTGGCGCTGCTGTGCTTGCTCTTGTAGGACTTCGCGTTGTGTATTTGGCTCTCCGACAAAAAGAGTAAACAGCATTAATACGACAACGACACCTGCCATCCCGTAATACACGCCATTCCAACCGATTGAATCTGCATTAATAAAGGCAAGGTAGCCTGGTAGAGAATATCCTGTCCACCAACCAATTACGGCCATTGCAGAAGCTTGCGGCAGTTTTGATGCTTCGGATTTTGGGAAGGTATCAATACGAAATGCATCAATCGCGATGTCTTGCGTGGCTGAGGCTATGGCAATAGCGAGCGCCAACATTGAGGTAAACGCTAAATTCTCTGCGGGATTGACGCCTGCGATGAATAAGGTGCCGATCAAAACAATGGTTTGGCAGAAAAAGATCCAACTGCGGCGCTGGCCGAGTATTGCGTGAAGCACCGGTAGCTTTACACGGTCTACCAATGGTGCCCATAAAAAGTTAATCGCATAGACGGCAAACACACTACCAAAGTAGCCAATGGCCGCTCGTGTTAAACCTGCATCTTTTAGCCAACCAGACATGTTGGATCCAATAAGAACCCATGGGAAGCCGCTCGAACAACCGAGCATAAACACCCAAAGTAAGCGTTTATCAAGGTAGCTGCGGAAAGTCTGCATCCAAGAAAGAGAGGGAGTGCCTGATGACATAGGGCGTCCTTGTATAGAAAAACGCCCTTAAGAAATAAGGGCGTTACATTGGATTACTTAAGAAGGGTCACTTTAGTGATGACGATTGGGTCGACTGGGATGTCTGACATGCGGCCCATTCGCTTGGTTGGAATCGTTGCCATCTCTTGAACAACATCAAAACCTTCAGTTACTTTGCCGAATACTGCGTAACCTGGGTTACCGCCTTTTGCGTTCAAGAAATCATTATCAGAGAAGTTAATGAAGAATTGGCGAGTTGCAGAATCTGGCGCATTAGTACGAGCCATAGCGATTGTTGCTGTATCGTTCTTCAAGCCATTGCTGCCTTCATTCTTGATAGGAGCATAAGTCGCTTGTTGATTCATGTCTTGATCGAAACCGCCACCTTGTGCCATGAAACCAGGAATAACACGGTGGAAGATAGTACCTTCGTAGCTGCCGTCAGCAACGTACTTTAGAAAGTTCTCAGCACTCACTGGTGCTTGCTCTTGGTTAAGCTCGATAGTGAAGTTGCCTAATGTTGTTTCTACGTTCACTTTAGGACCAGCCCAAACGCTCACGCTCACCAGCATTAGTGCAATAGAAGATAAAATGCGACCCATTAGAAACGTTCCTTCATGTAAGTTTGTAGCTCTTGGTCGTTGGCAATCTCTTTCAATACCAAGTTGATTACATCGTTAAGCACCATCGCGATATCATCATTTGAAGCGCTTAATGCACCTGTGCGAGTTGCAGTACCATTGAATGTTTTAACTAGCTTACCTTCCGGTGTCTCAGCCGTTACTTCAAGCGTTACTTTACCGTCCATTTGGTTTTCCATAATGGTGTGTTCTACGGTAACAAGTGCTTCTTGAATCTCTAAAACAATTGAGTTTTCGCTGTTTACGCTTGCACGGTAACCTTGAGACTCTAACTGTTGTGCTACAGCGTTCTCTAGAGAAATACGCATGTTCTGCTTAGCGTGAATTGGCTGAATATTTGAACGGCCACTATCAACCAGTGCAACGTATTGAGCGGCACGAACATCTTTACTTGTTAGTGTGTATGTTTTGCCTTGTACTAGGTTGCTTGAGCTTAGTGAAGCTTCTGGCATTACATTGATCTGTTCTTGCTGAGGGGCTGAACATGCTGTCAAAGCCATAATAGAAGCAGCCAAAATCAGTTTTTTCATTCCTTTATCCTTTCTAAATTCACACCAGAAGCTCGGTATCTTAAATTCTTGTGAAGTCGTTTCTGCTTATTTATTAAAATTCGCAGGTTCTCTTGTTGCTTGTAATATCTCAAATTTTTGGTTTAGTTCAAGCGTTTCAACGTTAGCTTCACCAAATAGTCTTGCTAGTTTGACATCGTATCCGAGGTGTCGGTTGCCAATAACAATTAATTTGCCTCCATTGCTTAGAACATGCTTTGCATCACAGAACATTTGCCATGCAATGTGATCAGTAATCGCTTGTTGCTGATGGAACGGAGGATTACACATTACTAAGTAAGTGCTGTTTTTCTTAAAACCATCTAAACAGTTGTTGGCGATGAACTGGAAGTTACCTTCTTCACCAAGGTTATCCTTGACGTTTTGGCGTGCTGATTCCACCGCCATGAAGCTCTCATCAACACAAGTGATACGAGCCTGAGGGTTCAACTGTCCTGCTTTAACACTCAATACACCGTTACCACAGCCTAGGTCGATGATATGACGTAGCTCTGGATCTTGAGGGATGTGCTCTAGCATATAGCGAGCGCCTTGATCGAGTGCTTCGCCTGAGTAAACATTTGGTAAATTTTTCAAGCGGATATCTTCACCGTCTACATCCCACTCCACAAACGGCTCGACAGTTTGAACTGGTTGGCAATTTGGAGAAGAGAAAACCAAGCGGTGCTTTTTCTTCGCTAGCGAGGTTTTGGTCTCGCCTAGGTACTTCTCGAAAAGGTTAAGCGTAGAGGTGTGGATCTCTTTTACTTTGTTGACACCGATCACTTGGCAGCCTTCAGGCAGTGCTTGGCGTAACTGACTTAACTGCCATACAAGGTGGCGGTTGGTCTTTGGTAGTTGCATGATCACAAGGTCGATACCGTGCGGGATATCATCCATGGTGTTTAAAAAGTTGACTCGATTACATTGATTACGCTGTAAGTTTTTTAGCGCACCGCGATGAGAAATAAATGAGTCGCTCATCATAGTGACATCATGATCTTTCGAGAACCAAGCGGATAGGGCACCAAAGCTGTCGTTCATGATTAGGATGTGTTTGCCAGGTTCAAGATTCATCTCTTCAACATGACTGATCAGGTATTCGTCGCCCGCATCCCAAGCTTGAAGGGTTTCATTTGAACGTTTAGGGAAACGATGTAAGGTCAAAGTTCTATCGTGAAGGGTAAGTTCGGTTTTCATTGCTTGAGATACTTATGTAAGGAATAACAAGGATATTGTCTCAAATGCAGGCTAAACAAGATAGAAAAAACTCAAGCAAACCTACGCCATTCTCTATCAAATACTCAGACAGTCGACCGCTTAGGGTTTATACTCACCCCACGGATAATGCCAATACGTTATTAAGGAATCACAATGATCCAAGAAGTTATCGAAACAAAATTGCACAATGAGTTTTCACCAAGTCATTTAAACGTGGTCAATGAGAGCTATATGCACAATGTTCCGGCCGGTTCTGAGAGTCATTTTAAAGTGATTGTTGTCAGTGATGTGTTTGAAGGTTTACGTCTTATTGCTCGTCATCGAGCGGTAAATAAAGCACTTTCAGAAGAGTTAGCGAATAATATTCACGCACTGTCCATTCACACTTATACAAAAGATGAATGGATGAAGCAGCTCGATAATGTGCCAGACAGCCCTATGTGTATGGGTGGTGGCAAGTAACACAACGAGCATATTGAGAAAAGGCGGCGATGCCGCCTTTTTTGTCGCCAAACCTATGTGTTTTTCGTTGTTATATCACTCAAACTGATGGCAATTTGAACGACTAAAAATACCTACAATGAGTAATGTTTTTATTAACAGTGTTTCAACATAACTCGTAAAATATTAGTTTGTGACAGAGTATTAATCTCTTGTTTAAAACACGTTTCAAAAGCCATTTTATCTGTGCGGCTCGTCAAATTTATACATATTTGAGAGTCCATATGCTTCAAATCTCACCAAATAAAGGCGGTATTCAAGTTATTGGTCATGGCATCAAGTTGTCAAAAAATGCTAGAATACGGCACCTGATAAATCTCACATGTTTTGTGTGATGAGTTTATTAAGATAATGTTGCGATTTTGGTATCTCAAATTTACCAAAACCGGACACTGTAATGTCGTGTCTAAGGGCGATTTTAAAACGTCCTGAATTTACGCAATTAAAAGAATCTTTTTCCCGATAAAGTAGTGCAAGTGCGTATGATTACAATAAAGAAGGGTTTGGATCTTCCTATCGCAGGAACTCCATCCCAGGTGATTAATGATGGTAAGTCCATCACTAAAGTCGCCTTGCTTGGCGAAGAGTACGTTGGTATGCGTCCTACGATGCATGCTCGCGTTGGTGATGAAGTGAAGAAAGGCCAAGTTCTTTTTGCAGATAAAAAGAACCCAGGTGTTGTATTTACTTCTCCAGCAAGCGGTAAAGTTATTGAAGTGAACCGTGGTGCTAAGCGTGTTCTTCAATCAGTAGTGATTGAAGTAGCAGGCAATGAGCAAATCACGTTCAATAGCTATGAAGCTAACCAACTAGCAGGTCTTGACCGTGAAACGGTTAAAACTCAGTTAGTTGAGTCTGGCGCATGGACCGCTTTGCGAACTCGTCCGTTCAGCAAGGTTCCAGCAGTTGATTCTGAAACTCAGGCTATTTTCGTTACTGCTATGGATACTAATCCACTAGCAGCTGAGCCAGAATTAATCATTAACGAGCAGTCTGATGCTTTCGTTGCTGGTTTAGATCTTCTTTCAACTCTGACTAACGGTAAAGTGTACGTTTGTAAAAAAGGTACTAGCTTACCTCGTTCAGCTCAGTCTAACGTTGAAGAACATGTTTTTGATGGCCCACACCCTGCAGGTCTTGCAGGCACGCATATGCATTACCTATACCCGGTAAATGCACAAAATGTAGCGTGGAGCATTAACTACCAAGATGTTATCGCATTCGGTAAGCTTTTCCTTACTGGTGAGATTTACTCTGAGCGTGTTGTTTCTCTGGCTGGTCCAGTGGTTAACAACCCACGTCTAGTTCGTACTCAAATTGGTGCTAGCCTTGAAGAGTTGACTGACAGCGAGTTAATGCCAGGCGAAGTTCGTGTGATTTCTGGTTCTGTACTTACGGGTACTGAAGCTACAGGTCCGCATGCTTTCCTTGGTCGTTACCATCAGCAAGTTTCTGTTCTACGTGAAGGTCGTGATAAAGAGCTATTCGGCTGGGCTATGCCTGGTAAGAACAAGTTCTCTGTTACTCGTTCATTCCTTGGTCACCTGTTTAAAGGTCAGTTGTTCAACATGACAACGACGACAAACGGTAGTGACCGCTCAATGGTTCCAATCGGTAACTACGAGCGCGTAATGCCTCTAGATATGGAACCTACATTGCTGCTTCGTGATCTATGTGCAGGCGACGTTGATAGTGCTCAAGCACTAGGTGCGCTAGAGCTAGACGAAGAAGATGTAGCATTGTGTACCTTTGTATGTCCAGGTAAGTACGAGTACGGTCAACTACTTCGTGAATGCCTAGATACGATTGAGAAGGAAGGGTAATTTTCATGGGCCTTAAAAAGTTTCTTGAAGACATCGAGCATCATTTTGAGCCAGGTGGTAAACACGAGAAGTGGTTTGCGCTTTACGAAGCAGCAGCGACTGTGTTCTACACACCAGGTCTTATTACAAAGAAAAGCTCGCACGTTCGTGATAGCGTTGATTTAAAACGTATCATGATCATGGTTTGGTTCGCGGTATTCCCAGCAATGTTCTGGGGCATGTACAACGCGGGTGGCCAAGCTATCGCAGCACTTAACCATATGTACGCAGGCGCTGAACTAGCATCTGTTATCGATGGTAACTGGCACTACTGGCTAACTGAAATGCTTGGCGCCTCCTTAGGAGCCGATGCTGGTGTTGGCAGTAAGATGCTACTTGGTGCGACTTACTTCCTACCTATCTACGCAACGGTATTCATCGTTGGTGGTTTCTGGGAAGTTCTGTTCTGTATGGTGCGTAAGCACGAAGTAAACGAAGGTTTCTTTGTTACTTCTATCTTATTCGCGCTTATCGTTCCGCCAACACTTCCTCTATGGCAAGCAGCACTAGGTATTACCTTCGGTGTTGTTGTAGCGAAAGAGATCTTCGGTGGTACGGGTCGTAACTTCCTGAACCCTGCACTTGCTGGCCGTGCGTTCCTATTCTTTGCATACCCTGCACAGATTTCAGGTGACGTAGTTTGGACTGCTGCAGACGGTTTCTCTGGTGCAACTGCTCTTAGCCAATGGGCTCAAGGCGGCGGTAGCGCACTAATGAACGTTACATCTGGTGAAGCAATCACTTGGATGGACGCATTCATTGGTAACATCCCAGGTTCTATCGGTGAAGTATCGACTCTAGCACTTATGATTGGTGCAGCGATGATCGTTTACATGCGTATCGCTTCATGGCGCATCATTGCTGGTGTAATGATCGGTATGATTGCTGTGTCTACGCTGTTTAACGTGATCGGTTCTGATACTAACGCAATGTTCAGCATGCCTTGGCACTGGCACCTAGTTCTAGGTGGCTTCGCATTCGGTATGTTCTTCATGGCGACAGACCCAGTATCAGCTTCATTTACCAACAATGGTAAGTGGTGGTACGGCATCCTAATCGGCGCAATGTGTGTAATGATCCGTGTAGTTAACCCTGCATACCCAGAAGGCATGATGCTTGCGATTCTATTCGCAAACCTATTTGCTCCTCTGTTTGACCACGTTGTAATCGAGAAGAACATTAAGCGGAGACTAGCGCGCTATGGCAAGTAATAACGATAGCATTAAAAAGACGCTGTTTGTTGTTATCGCATTGAGCCTAGTGTGCTCAATCATCGTTTCAACAGCTGCAGTTGTTCTTAAACCTAAGCAACAAGCTAACGCAGTTCTGGATCAGCAAACTAAGATCCTTGAAGTTGCGGGCATTGACCTTGCAGGTGATATTCCAGCGTTGTACGCAGAGAACATCGAACCTCGTTTAGTTGATTTCGCTACTGGCGATTTCGTTGACGGCGATGCTGCTGCATACGACCAACGTAAAGCGGCAAAAGATCCAGCTCAGTCAATCAAGCTTTCTGCTGAAGAAGACATTGCTAAGATCCTTCGTCGTGCTAACACGGGTACTGTATACCTTGTGAAAGATGGTGCTGAAACTTCTAAAGTTATCATTCCTGTTCACGGTAACGGCCTATGGTCAATGATGTACGCATTCGTTGCGGTAGAAACTGATGGCAACACAGTTTCTGGTATCACTTACTACGAGCAAGGTGAAACTCCTGGACTTGGTGGTGAGGTTGAGAACCCAACTTGGCGCGCTCAATTCGTTGGTAAGAAATTATTCGACGAAAACCACAAACCTGCTATCCAGGTTGTTAAAGGTGGCGCTCCTCAAGGTTCTGAGCACGGTGTAGATGGCCTATCTGGTGCAACACTAACTAGCGTTGGTGTTCAACATACATTTGACTTCTGGTTAGGTGAAATGGGCTTTGGTCCTTTCCTAGCAAAAGTTCGTGACGGAGGTCTGAACTAATGTCTAGTGCAAAAGAAATTAAAAAGAGCATCTTAGCGCCTGTGTTGGACAACAACCCAATCGCGCTACAGGTTCTTGGTGTGTGTTCTGCTCTTGCGGTAACCACTAAGCTAGAAACAGCATTTGTTATGACTATCGCGGTAATGTTCGTTACTGCTCTGTCTAACTTCTTCGTTTCTTTGATCCGTAACCACATTCCTAACAGTGTGCGTATCATCGTTCAGATGGCAATTATCGCATCATTAGTAATCGTGGTAGACCAAGTGCTTAAAGCATACCTATACGATATCTCTAAGCAGCTATCTGTATTCGTAGGCCTAATCATTACTAACTGTATTGTAATGGGTCGTGCTGAAGCATTCGCAATGAAGTCTGCGCCAATCCCATCTCTAATCGATGGTCTTGGTAACGGTCTTGGTTACGGTTTCGTTCTTATCACTGTTGGTTTCTTCCGTGAGCTTCTAGGCTCTGGCAAACTATTTGGTATGGAAGTACTACCTCTAGTGAGCAACGGTGGTTGGTATCAGCCAAACGGCTTGATGCTTCTAGCACCTTCTGCATTCTTCCTAATTGGTTTCTTGATTTGGGCAATTCGTGTGTTCAAACCAGAACAAGTAGAAGCGAAGGGGTAAGGTAGTCATGGAACATTATATTAGTCTGCTAGTTAAATCGATTTTCATCGAAAACATGGCGCTTTCTTTCTTCCTAGGTATGTGTACATTCCTAGCGGTATCTAAGAAAGTTAAAACTTCTTTTGGTCTTGGTGTTGCGGTAGTTGTAGTACTTACAATCGCTGTTCCTGTAAACAACCTTGTTTACACGCACATCCTAAAAGAAAACGCGCTTGTTGAAGGTGTCGATTTAAGTTTCCTTAACTTCATCGCATTCATCGGTGTTATCGCGGCACTTGTACAAATCCTAGAGATGGTTCTAGACCGTTTCTTCCCACCTTTGTACAACGCACTAGGTATCTTCCTTCCACTGATCACAGTTAACTGTGCAATCTTTGGTGGTGTATCTTTCATGGTAACTCGTGACTACAACTTTGCTGAATCTGTTGTTTACGGCTTCGGTTCTGGTGTGGGTTGGATGTTAGCTATCGTTGCTCTTGCGGGTATCCGTGAGAAGATGAAGTACTCTGACGTACCTCCAGGTCTTCGTGGCCTTGGTATCACGTTCATTACTGTTGGTCTGATGGCGTTAGGCTTTATGTCTTTCTCTGGTGTTCAACTGTAGGGTAAGCACCCAGTAATAAGGAATAACAAATGCAAAGCATTATTCTTGGCGTAGCGATGTTTACCATTATTGTATTGGCTCTAGTGCTAGTGATTCTTTTCGCTAAATCTAAGCTGGTACCATCAGGTGACATCACTATTGCTGTAAACGGCGACCCTGAAAAGGCGATCGTTACTCAACCTGGTAGCAAGCTACTTGGTGCCCTAGCTGGCGCTGGTATCTTCGTATCTTCTGCTTGTGGTGGCGGTGGCTCTTGTGGTCAGTGTCGTGTAAAAGTTAAGTCTGGTGGTGGCGACATCCTACCAACTGAACTTGATCACATCACAAAAGGCGAAGCTCGCGAAGGTGAACGTCTTGCATGTCAAGTTGCTATGAAAACTGACATGGAGATTGAACTAGACGAAGATATCTTTGGTGTTAAAAAGTGGGAATGTACTGTTATCTCGAATAACAACGAAGCTACTTTCATCAAAGAACTTGCACTAGCAATCCCTGAAGGCGAAGAAGTTCCGTTCCGCGCGGGTGGTTACATTCAGATTGAAGCTGAACCACATCACGTGAAATACGCAGATTACGATATTCCTGAGGAATACCGTGGTGACTGGGATAAGTTCAACTTGTTCCGTTACGAGTCTATCGTTAAAGAGCATTCGATCCGTGCTTACTCTATGGCTTCATACCCAGAAGAGAAAGGCATCATCAAGCTTAACGTGCGTATCGCAACTCCGCCGCCAAACAACCCTGACGTAGCTCCTGGTGTGATGTCTTCATACATCTGGTCTCTTAAAGAAGGCGACAAATGTACTATTTCTGGTCCATTTGGTGAGTTCTTTGCTAAAGACACAGACAATGAAATGGTATTCATCGGTGGTGGTGCAGGTATGGCGCCAATGCGTTCACATATCTTCGACCAACTTAAGCGTCTTAACTCTACTCGTAAGATGTCTTACTGGTATGGTGCGCGTTCTAAGCGTGAGATGTTCTACATTGAAGACTTCGATGGCCTAGCGGCTGCAAACGAGAACTTCGTGTGGCACTGTGCACTGTCTGATCCTCAACCAGAGGACAACTGGGACGGTTACACTGGTTTCATCCACAACGTATTGTACGAAAACTACCTGAAGGATCACGAAGCTCCTGAAGACTGTGAGTACTACATGTGTGGTCCACCAATGATGAACGCTGCTGTTATCGGCATGCTGAAAGATCTTGGTGTAGAAGATGAAAACATTCTACTAGATGACTTCGGTGGTTAATCCACTTAAGTGATTGATATTATGGCTGACTCCTGCGAGTCAGCCATTTGTTTTTCTAAGACTGATTTTGACAACATACTGACTTATATAAGAAAGAGTAAGGTATTCAAAAGACCTATTTTTTACTCTTATTTTTCCTTATATAAATCCTCAACATTAGATAGGAGTAAGCAAGTGAGAATTTGGCTTGTTGCATTAACTTCTTTGATTTTTCTTGCGGGCTGTGAGCAGCCAAGAGAGCAAGTGCATTTAAGTGGCCCAACTATGGGTACTAGTTACAATATTAAATACATCAACGGTGATGAATTTCCTGAGTCTAATGAAGTTCATACCGAGATCGATCGTCTACTTGAAGAAGTGAACGACCAGATGTCGACCTACCGTGAAGACTCTGAACTCAGCCGTTTTAATCAACACAAAGGTGCAGATGCTTTCGAAGTATCTGAACAAACTGCGACGGTTGTGAAAGAAGCGATTCGTTTGAACGGTCTTACTGAAGGTGCATTGGATGTGACGGTTGGTCCATTAGTTAACCTTTGGGGTTTTGGTCCTGAAGCGCGTCCTGAAGTGGTGCCAACAGATGAAGAACTGGCAGCTCGTAAAGCAAAAGTAGGTATTCACCACCTAAGTGTTGAAGGCAATAAGCTGACTAAAGATCTACCGAACCTGTATGTTGACCTTTCAACCATCGCAAAAGGTTGGGGTGTGGATGTGGTTGCTGACTACCTTGATTCAATCGGCATTCATAACTACATGGTTGAAGTCGGTGGTGAAATCCGCCTAAAAGGCCTAAACCGTGAAAGTGTGGGCTGGCGTATTGCTATCGAGAAGCCAAGTGTTGATGAACGCAACATTCAAGAGATCATCGAACCGGGTGATATGGCAATCGCAACATCGGGTGATTACCGTAACTATTTTGAACGTGATGGTGTTCGTTACTCACACATCATCAACCCAGAAACAGGAAAGCCTCTTCATCATAAAGTGGTTTCTGTGACTGTTTTAAACCCGTCTTCAATGACTGCAGACGGCTTATCTACTGGCCTTATGGTTTTAGGTCAGGAGAAAGGAATGGAAGTCGCAAACCAACATAACATCCCTGTGTTCATGGTGGTAAAAACAGCAGATGGCTTTAAAGAGATTGCTTCTGAAGCATTTAAGCCATACTTAGGTAAATAAGGTAAGCGAGATAATTATGAATACATTTCTGATTACATTTGGTGTTTTTCTAGCAGTGATCACAGCAATGTCGATTGGCTACATTATCCAAAAGAAAGTTGTGAAAGGCAGCTGTGGTGGCTTGGGTGCTGTTGGCATTGATAAAGTATGTAACTGCCCAGAACCTTGTGATGCACGTAAAAAACGTGAAGCACGTGAAGCATACCGTGAAGAGAAGCTTGCGGAGCGTCAGCAAAAAGAAGCGGCTTGGAATAAAGATCGCATCGCTTAATTTGCGATGCTGACTAGGAGCTAATTCGGTTCCCCAAAAAGCAAAGAGCCCAAGGTTAACGCCTTGGGTTCTTTTCGTTTCTACGCTTTCTTTGTGCTACACAATTATCTGTATTAAATTCCTAGGGTATTGGAGCTACTCGTTAGCAAGTTGAAGATTATTGCGAGCGCATACTAACTGATTTCTGCCTTGCTCTTTTGCGGTATAGAGCAGTTCGTCAGCGGCTTTGATTTGTTCATCTAAGCTGCCAACCAAGTCAGTGACGCCGATACTCATAGTGACCTTGATTAGCTGTGAATCATGCATGACGTTTTGGTTTTGTATTGCCATGCGCATCAACTCTAATGTTTCGACAAAGTCTTCAAATGGGCCGCATGATTGAATACAAAACTCTTCACCACCGAAACGAACCGCAACATCATCTTTAAAGTGGTCTTTGATGATCTTGCCGACTTCTACCAGTACAGCATCACCACCATCATGACCGTAGGTGTCGTTCACTTTCTTGAAGAAGTCGATATCCATCATAGCGATACTGCGCTGCTCACACCCCTTACACGTTTGATTGAACAGGTAACGACGGTTCCATAATCCGGTGAGGGCATCTTCATTGGCATGACGAAATAGTTCATTAGTGGCTTCTTTCATATCCAATAATTGGTGGATGCGGCAGAAAAACTCTTCTTGGTTGAAAGGCTTATATAGGAAGTCGTTAGCGCCAGCTTTGAGGAAGCGTGCTGTCATGGTGCGATCATCGCTACCAGACAGTCCAAGAATCGCGAGTTGATTACGGTCGTGATGGACTCGAATATCACGGGTCATCGAAATGCCATCTTTATTCGGCATATCATGGTCGGTCACAACAAAAGTGATATCAGGATCGTTCTGAAGAAGCGTGAGTGCTTGCTCACCGTCTTCGGCTTGAACGGTTTGAATATATTGATGTTCGAGAAGCTGAACGACATATCGGCGAACTACAGCAGAATCATCTACGACTAGCGCTTTGTGGTAGCGATTATTGGAGATTCGATTAACCAGCGGAAGCAAGTAGCTGACTGATGACATACTGTCTTTGAGGATGTAATCAAGCACACCTTTGGCGAGCACTTGCTCTCGAAGTGTGTTGTTGAACATACCGGTCAGCACGATGATCTTTTGCTGATAACCGAGTACCAGATCAATGATCTCGCCGTCTTGGCCGTCAGGTAGACAATAGTCGAGGACTGCACACAAGAAATCCGTTTCTTGCTCTAAGATCGCTTTGGCTTCTTCTATAGATTCCGCCAGCGCAACTTCATAGCCATCGTTCTTAAATTGCTGGTAAAGATAGTTTCTGAATGCGCGACTATCCTCTACCACTAGTATTTTTTCACTCAAAAGCTATCCCTACTTATAGACTAAATACTCCTAACAATACTATCAGAATAGTGGGCGGCGAATGAAGTGAAACCTGTTGAGCTGGACTCCAGATCATTTTAAATCTGAGAATAATTGATTATACTGTTTATAGATACAGTTGTAAGGTTGAGTTATTTCCAAATGTGTAGTTCGGGCCAAGAGAAAGTCAGAAAAATAATCCATGTCGATATGGATTGTTTTTACGCAGCTGTAGAAATGCGAGACAACCCATCTTACCGAAATCGACCGCTCGCGGTGGGTGGGCATGAAAAACAACGCGGTGTGCTGAGCACGTGTAACTACGAAGCGCGTAAGTTTGGCGTTCGTTCTGCTATGCCTACAGGTAAAGCGCTGCAACTTTGCCCTAACTTACTGGTTGTGCCGGGAAGAATGTCAGTATATGTCGAGATATCTAAGAAGATCCGCGAAATCTTTTCTCGATATACCTCAGTGATTGAGCCGCTTTCTTTGGATGAAGCGTTTCTTGATGTGACTGACTCAAAACAGTGCCATGGCTCGGCGACTCTCATTGCTGAGTCGATTCGTCGTGATATTTGGAACGAACTCAACCTAACGGCTTCCGCAGGTATTGCACCGATAAAATTCTTGGCGAAAGTCGCATCGGATATGAATAAGCCTAATGGGCAATTTGTTATCCCTCCTCAAGACGTGCAAGCGGTGATCGATGAATTACCCCTCGAAAAGATCCCGGGCGTTGGCAAGGTGAGTATTGAAAAGCTGCATCAAGCGGGCTTCTTTACCTGTAAAGATATTAAAGAATCTGACTATCGCGACCTGCTGCTCAAGTTTGGCCGCCAAGGTGCGTCACTTTGGAAACGCAGCCACGGCATTGATGACCGAGAAGTTATCATTGAGCGTGAAAGAAAGTCGGTAGGCGTAGAGCGAACCTTCACTCAAAACATATCGACCTATGCTGAGTGTTGGCAGGTGATAGAAGACAAGCTCTTTCCTGAGCTCGAAACTCGATTAGAAAAGGCTAGCCCAAGTAAAGCGATCATAAAGCAGGGGATAAAACTCAAGTTTGCCGACTTTCAGCAAACCACTATCGAGCACATACATGCATCACTCGATCGTGAACATTTCAAAGAGCTCTTGAGTGAAATACTGAAAAGACAGCAAGGAAGAGAGATACGCTTACTAGGCCTAAGTGTGATGTTACAACCCAAAGATCAGATGCGTCAACTGAGCTTCTTTTAAAGATAATGAGTTAGTTGTACCGACTAAGCTTCATAGCCTAGTCGGTTTTTTTATAGGTAAGAGCTACCTAGGGAGCTGCTTCACTCGCGCTAAGGTATCACTGAATGGTTGTTGCTCTAACTTTCCGTAGCCGACCATTTTGCTGGCTTTAAGCTTGGTTGAAAGTGGGGTGGCGATTCCACAGAGAAAACGAGTAATCGCTTCGTCGGTAATCAACTGTTGGCTCGCAGAAATGAACTCATGAATCCATGTCATTACCGTTTCGTCATCAACGGGCTCAACATCAACGGTTGGTAAGGTTGCTACTTGACCGCGGCATACAGAACAGTGATCACACTTGGCTGGTGCTTTGTCATCGGCAAAGTAACTTGCAAGGCGTGAGCTTAGACAGGTGTCGGCTTCAAAGAAGTTCAGCATCTGATTAAGACGATTGATTTCACTGTTCTCTTTTGCCTTAAACAACTCAGTTAATCGCTCAGATAATTGCATCATATCTTCAGAGGTATTGTGAATCGCGTAGACATCCGTGATCTGTTTGCTTTCTAGCTCAATCCAACCCTGTTCGTTGAAGTAATCAATAGCTGCGATAACTCGTTGGCGATCCGCTTGGAAGTGTGTCCAGAGCGCCTCGAAGTCGACTTGGCACCAGACTCTTGCTTGTGGTGAGCATTGGAAAATCGCTTCAACAAAGTTACGACGTTCACCTTGGAACTGCTCGCAGATCTGCTGCTTAGGGCGAATGAACTTAAATTTGTAATCCGCGAAGTAGCTGTACTTTGGCTCAATCACTCCCTCAATTTCGAGGTAAACCAACAGTGTTTTAAGCGGCAGCTGACGAATGTTGGATTCACGCGATAGTTGATTAAGCATGATCTCCCATTGATTCGAGCCTGAAGCATTAGTGTTTTGGTTTTCGTAGATCTCTTTTAATACTGCTTGGATCGATATGTTGTCTGGCGTATCGCCAAATACAAAGTTCTCTAGTGTGCTCAAGCCGTGTTTGTTCGCGAGCAATATACACTCAGAAGCTTGTCCGTCTCGTCCTGCTCTGCCTATCTCTTGTGAGTAGTTTTCTATCGATTTAGGAAGATCAAAGTGAATCACTCTGCGAATATTCGACTTGTCGACACCCATACCAAATGCAATGGTTGCCACGATACAGCTAACGTCATCACTCATGAACTGATGTTGAATAGCGTCTCTATTTTCAGGCTTGAGACCGGCATGATAAGCCACGGCATTTACGCCAGCATTACGAAGTTGCTGAGCGACCATCTCTGCTGTTTGTTGAAGAGTGACATACACAATAGTCGGAGCGAGAGAAGCTTGGTTGACGACATTGCACAAGGTTTCTAGTTTGCTGGCTTGTTCACAAGGTTGAATTGAAAGGTCTAGGTTTTGACGATAGAAGCCAGTAACCACAACACGCTCTTCATCGATGTCAAACTTAGACTTCATATCTTGGATAACAGAGGTCGTCGCGGTTGCTGTGAGCAGTAGCACTTGAGGAATATTAAGCTGCTTTTGGTATTGAGGAAGCTTTAGGTAATCAGGTCTGAAGTTGTGACCCCATTCCGAGATGCAGTGTGCCTCATCGACCACAAGTAACGAGATAGGTACTTGGGAGATAAACTGACGAAAGCGTTCGTTCTTCAAGCGCTCAACCGAGATCATAAGGATTTTTGTGTCACCGTTTCGTACGGACTGCATAACCTGTTGTGTGGTTTGTCTGTCCTGGCTTGATTCGATGGCAGCCGCGCTGATGCCTTTACTGTGTAAGAAGCTGAGTTGGTCTTTCATTAAGGCTAACAGTGGCGATATCACCAAGGTTAAATGAGGAAGCTCTAATGCGGGCAATTGGTAGCAAAGCGACTTGCCTGATCCCGTCGGGAATATCGCGGCTGTCGAATGACCAGATAGAACATTATCAATGACTTGCTTTTGTCCGTTTCGCAGTGAATCGAATCCGAATACTTGTTTTAGCTTCTGCTCAATCATTTATGTTCTACCTGATTTAATAAGTGTCGTATTGATGTTAAAGCGCGCGTCTATTCATGATAGCGTCGCTCGTTGAATCAAATGTCTTGCACCTGATTGTACCTAATTCTATTCTGTAGCTCCTATAGAAAAGCACCCCAATAGTATGAATAAGTCTGAGCTTCGACAAATAATCATTGAGCAACTCGAAACCCGATTACGTATCGCGCAGTCCGCTACCCAGCGTGCCATTGACGCCGCGACCGATGAAGAGACAGTGCCAGAACACAAGTACGACACCTTGGCTCTAGAAGCTTCGTATCTTGCCCATGGACAAGCGGTTAGAGTGCAAGAGTGTGAAGATGATATTCAGTGTTACCGTAACCTTGTATTGCGTGATAGTGAAAAGATTACGGTGAGCAGTTATGTGGTGGTGATTGACGAGCATAACCAATATAAACACTTTTTCATGGGGCCGAGAGTTGGTGGACTCTCTGTTATGTGGAATGATCATGAAGTTGCTATCGTGACCGCGAACGCGCCGTTTGGTCAGGCTCTAATGGGTAAAGAAGTTGGCGATGAAATTGAGTTTAAGGTCGCTGATAAACAGTTTTGCTACGAAGTTATATCTATCGACTAACTAACTGGCTAATAGATATAAAACGTTTCTCTGACAAAGAAGCATAAACCCAAGGTATAGTAATTTGTCAGATTGATGAGAGGGTGTTATGAAAAGCAATGTATTTATGAAAAATAATGTATTAATTGCATCACTAACAGCGGTTATTGCTGTTGTGAGTCTGCCAACGTTTGCAGCGCAGTGTCGAGTTGATTTGAAGAATGAATTACGAATCGACGACCAAAAAGTCGAAATCCATCAGGTGAATGGCGATACAGCGGTCTTCGATGAAAACAATGACCTCTATATTCATGGCGAGAAAGTTGAGCTCGATGCTGATCAACAAGCCGCGATAGAGAAGTATCGTGACAGCATGAGTGAGTATTTACCTCGCGCAAAGCAAATGGCTAACGAGAGTTTAGCATTAGCCAATGACGTTATTGATGATATTGCTGCTAGCCTAGATTCGCCTGAGTCGTTTGATAACGTAAAAGAGTCAATGAAGACGTATTTTGCTGAACTTGAGGCGCGTTACTACAAAGATGGCGAGCTAGTACTGCCAGCAGACAGTTTCGACTCGATGGCAAATGGCTGGTCTGAAGATTTCGAGAAGGCTAAGGAGATCTTTAACCAAGAGTTTATCTCGAGTGCTTTCAATGCAATGTCTGAAAAGATGAAGCAAGAGGGCGGGCTAAACCTGACTGAATTGGCTGACAGCATGGCGGATCTCAAGCTTAAAGTTGAAGAGCGAATGAAAGAACATGCTCAGCAAATGCAAGAAGAAGGCACTGAGTTCTGTGATTCACTTGATGAGATGGCAGAGCAAGAGCAAGAACTGCATGAAATTATTCCGAACCTAAAAGATTACCAAGTATTCACGATTTAATTCGAGTCTAGTAATGAATAGCAAGAGCACCGGTTGGTGCTCTTTTTGTTTGTATTGTTCGCCTTGTGATAAGTATCAATTTTGTGGTCGAGCTTTGTTGATAATCCTTTGGTGTTTATGTACGGAAAACTATCGAACTGGGTTGTTGTTAATTTTGTGGTTCTAAATAGCGTATTGATTGTAAAAATCAGAGAATTGTTCATTTATTGGTTGTGTCTATCATTACTTTTGATTACTGTACTTTTCAACTAGTTCACTGATTTTTATGCGGGCAATATGGACCAACAATCTTCCTCTTCAAGAGAGCTATTTAGTTCTCGTTTGGGTTTTATTTTAGCAGCGGCTGGTGCAGCGGTTGGCTTGGGTAATATTTGGGGTTTCCCAACCCAAGTTGCAAGCAATGGCGGTGGTGCTTTTCTGCTTGTTTACCTAATCATGATCTTCGTGGTTGCTTTCCCTATGCTGGTGGTTGAGATGGCGATTGGTCGTCATGGTCAAGCGAACCCTGTCGATAGTATGCGTTCACTAACTGCTAACCCGCTAGGCAAGAAAGTCGGTGAATTTGTTGGTTGGATTGGTCTCAGTGTTCCAAGCGCAGTGCTTGCGTTTTATAGCATTGTCGGCGGTTGGTTGATCTGCTTCCTAATCGGCGCTGTTGCTGATCTGATTGGTTTAGAGGCGATTTCGGATTGGTTTAAAGGCTTCAGCGTTGAGCGTAATGTCTTTGGTACAGTTGCGTTCTACGTACTGACGATTTTGATTGTGCAGGGCGGTGTTAAGCAAGGTATCGAGAAGTGGTCGACGCGTTTAATGCCGGCATTGTTTGTATTGTTCGGCCTATTGTTTGTCTACATCATGACGCAATCTGGTGCGATGGAAGGCTTAAAACATTACCTAGTTCCAGACTTTGAGAAGGTGTGGGATAGAAAGCTGATCCTAGCGGCGATGGGACAAGGCTTCTTCTCGCTCACCATTGGTGGCTGTTCAATGTTGGTTTATGGCTCTTATTTAAGTAAGAAAGAGAACCTGCCAAAAATGGCGATGAACGTAACTTTGGTTGATACTGCTGTTGCCTTTATTGCGGGCTTAGTGGTTATGCCTGCGATGTTTGTTGCGATGCAAAAAGGCGTTCAAATCTACGCAGAAGATGGCTCGCTGTTAAGTTCTGACACGCTAGTGTTTACAGTTCTGCCTTTGATGTTTGATAGCTTAGGTGTGCTTGGTCAGATCTTTGCGATTGTTTTCTTCTTATTGCTAACGATTGCCGCACTGACTTCTTCTATCTCAATGCTAGAAGGTCCGGTAGCGCTAGTGAGTGAGCGTTTCAATACTAGACGAACGCCAACAAGTTGGGTGATTGGTGGTGCTATTGCGCTATTTAGTGTGGTGATTGTTTACAACTTTGCAGCGATGTTTGGCATGGTGGCGATGATAGCGACTCAATACCTTCAACCGATTGCTGCATTGATGTTCTGTCTGTTTGGCGGTTGGGTATGGAGCCGAGCTTCAAAAGTGAAAGAGCTTGAGCAAGGTTGCCCTGATTTTCAGCTTGGTTGGTTTGGTAAGGTTTGGCCGATGTATGTGAAGTTCGTGTGCCCAATCTTAGTTGCAACAGTAATCTGGGCTTCTTTCGGATAGTGACCAGCTAACGGCTACATCATTATATTTGCTATTCAAGGCCACTCTTAATGAGTGGCTTTGTTGTTTTTAGCGGCACTAAGAAGATAGAAAAAAGGCGCTGAACATAATATTCAGCGCCTTTGTATTTTTAGTTAAGCAATCGTGATTACTTAATTTCCATACCTTGAGCTTGTAGATCTGCGTGGTAAGAAGAACGTACAAACGGACCACATGCAGCGTGTGTGAAGCCAAGTTCAAGAGCAATCTCTTTCAGCTCGTCGAACTCTGAAGGCGGCACGTAGCGTTCTACTGGCAAGTGGTGACGGCTTGGTGCTAGGTATTGACCTAGTGTCAGCATAGTTACACCGTGTTCGCGAAGATCTTTCAGTACTTGAACGATCTCTTCTTTCGTCTCACCAAGGCCCATCATTACACCAGACTTTGTTGGGATATCTGGGTGTTGTTCTTTGAACTTCTTCAGTAGATCTAGAGACCATTTGTAGTTCGCACCTGGACGCGCTTTACGGTATAGGCGTGGCGCTGTCTCTAGGTTGTGGTTGAATACATCTGGCGGGTTGTCTTTCATTAGGTCAAGCGCAACGTCCATACGACCGCGGAAGTCTGGTACCAGTGTTTCGATACGAATATTTGGGTTTAGTTCGCGAATCTCACGGTTACAGTCAGCAAAGTGCTGAGCACCGCCGTCACGCAAGTCATCGCGGTCAACTGAAGTGATTACCACGTACTTCAGTTTCATGTCTTTAATTGTCTTAGCCAGCTTCTTCGGCTCTTCCGCTTCAGGAGCAACTGGACGACCATGAGCAACATCACAGAACGGGCAGCGACGTGTACAGATAGCGCCAAGAATCATAAACGTTGCCGTACCGTGGTTGAAACACTCGGCTAGGTTCGGGCAAGACGCTTCTTCACAAACTGAGTGCAGGTTGTTTTTGCGCATTGCTGATTTGATTTCTTGGATACGATGGCTGTCTGAAGGAAGTTTAATCTTCATCCATTCAGGCTTACGTAGAACTTCTTTCTGTTCAGCAGGCATATTCTTTACGGGAATTAATGCCATTTTGTCAGCGTCACGATATTTAACGCCTTTTTCCATTTGGATTGGTTTGCTCATGATTTTATGCTTCTGCTGTAATGTTACTGGTGGCTTGAATGTCTACTTGGTCATAGCCGAGTAGCTCTACGAGCTCTTGTATTAACTGTTGCTCAACGTTTTCTAGTTCACTTGGTCCGCCAAGTTGGCTGACCTGTGCCATTTCCATTCCTTGATAACCACATGGGTTAATACGTAGGAATGGAGACAGGTCCATATCAACGTTCAGTGCTAGCCCATGGAACGAGCAGCCGCGTCGAATACGTAATCCGAGTGAACAGATTTTCTTGCCATCGACATAAACACCAGGAGCGTCAGGTCGGGCAGCTGAATCTATATTGTAAGCTTTCAGAGTATTGATTACGAGGTTCTCAATATGAGTAACCAAATCACGCACTCCGAATTTTTTACGGCGGATGTTAATCAGAAAGTAAGCAACTAACTGACCTGGGCCGTGATAAGTCACTTGGCCGCCGCGATCGCTTTGTATCACAGGGATATCACCGGCATTTAATACATGCTCAGCTTTGCCTGCTTGTCCTTGAGTAAAGACAGGGTTGTGTTCAACCAACCAAACTTGGTCTACGTCTTCTTCCGTGCGTTCGTCTGTGAACTTATGCATGGCTTTCCATACAGGTTCATAATCCTGACGGCCTAATTTTTTTACGATTAGCTTATTTTGCAAAGCGGCACTCCCTCAAGGATTAATAAAGTGAACGCATTATAAACGCGAAACATGATTCTAACTACAGACGGACTGCAAGGTTTTTCAACTTTCTTTGTATTTATTTAAAATTAAGTTGAATGAATTTGGTGTCGATACTGTGCTTTAAACAAAAACAGCGGCAATAAGCCGCTGTTTTTCATGCGTAATCGAAGATTACAGAACCATACGAACGATTTCGATCTCGCCCAGTTCTTTGTATAGCGTTTCTACCTGCTCAATTGACGTCGCAGTAATATTGATAGAAACAGAGTGGTAGTTGCCTTTCGCACTCGGTTTTAGCGTTGGGCTGTAGTCACCAGGAGCATGACGCTGGATCACTTCTAGCACTAGCTCAGTCAGTTCTGGCTTAGCGTGGCCCATTACTTTGTAAGTGAATGAACAAGGGAACTCTAAGAGGTCTTTTAGTTTTGCATCAGAATTGATGTTCATGATTAGCTCCAAAAGGCTAGACTTTCGCAAATTGGCGATAGTCGATAAAAAGCGTGTTCGGTCTACAGACACGAGAAATAAGGCGGAATATTACGTGTAAATATCACCGAACTCAAGATCAACAAAAGCCGCACATGGCGGCTTTTGTTTCGTTAATGAGTAAATAATGAACTTACTCATTAGGTTAGCTTTCCAATAAGCTTAGGTTTTGTTTAGAACAAACCTTTTACTTACTTAGAATAAGCCTTTGAACAGCAGTACTAGGTAATCCCACAGACGGCTAAATAGGCTGCCTTGGTCTACGTCTTCAAGTGCTAGTAGCGGGTATTCAGCAACATCTTCGCCATCAACTTGGTAGAACAGTTTACCAACCACATCGCCTTTGCTGATCGGAGCCTCTAGCTCTTTCTCAAGCACGAAGCTTGCTTTTAGGTTCTTAGCTTGGCCACGAGGTAGAGTCACGAAAGTATCTTCGTCGACACCGAGCGCAACTGTGTCCTTGCTACCCATCCAGATTTTCTCTTCTACGAAGGTTTCACCAGCTGTGTGTGGTGCCACTGTTTCGAAGAAACGGAAACCGTAGCTAAGAAGCTTTTTGCTTTCTGTTTTACGAGCGTTCGCATTCTTAGTACCCATTACAACAGCGACTAGGCGCATTTTGCCTTCGGTTGCTGAGCTTACTAGGCTGTAACCTGCGTTGCTTGTGTGGCCGGTTTTGATGCCGTCAACGTTCATGCTCTTATCCCATAACAGACCGTTACGGTTGTATTGGGTGATGCCGTTGTAAGTGAATTTTTTCTCTGAGTAGATACGGTACTCATCAGGAACGTCGCGAATTAGCGCCTGACCAAGTAGCGCCATATCGTAAGGCGTTGAGTATAGGTTCGGATTGTCTAGACCGTGCACATTAGCAAAGTGCGTGTCTTTCATGCCGATAGAGCTTGCCCAAGCGTTCATTAGGTCAACGAATGCATCTTCAGAGCCAGCAATGTGTTCAGCCATTGCAACACAAGCATCGTTACCTGATTGAATGATGATACCGCGGTTTAGCTCTTCAACCTTAACCGTTGTGCCAACTTCAACGAACATCTTAGATGAATCTGGGAAGTTTTTAGCCCAAGCATTTTCACTGATTACAACATCGTCGTTTAGGTTGATGTTGCCACGATCAAGCTCTTGGCCGATCACGTAGCTCGTCATCATCTTGGTTAAACTTGCTGGAGAAAGTTGAGTATTCATCTCTTTCTCTGCTAGTACTTTGCCTGAATGGTAATCCATCAGAACAAAACCTTTAGCGGCGATTTGAGGTGCATCAGGAACAACAATAGGAGCGGCGAATGACGATGTAGCTATCGTTGCAGAAAGTGCAACAGAAGTAGCAAAAATCGATTTAACAAGTTTATTAGATTTAATCATTTTGAATGCAATTATTTGGTGAACTATTCATATATTAACAGAATCACTCTGTCACACCAGAGCGCTGATTACCAGAAGTAACTGTTAGATTAATTAGCGAGTTAGGGTGTGTTTTTTTATATAAGCTGACGGGTAACCCATTAGCTTAACTTGTTCTAATTTCTCTTGAGTCAGAGCATAGTCATGAAATGGCCCAAGCATCAGACGGTAGTTGTCATCATTTGGCTGCAAGAACGTTGCTACTTCTAGCTTTTCGCTTAGATCTTTGGCCAACTTCTCTGTTCTATCCTCATGCGGAGATGTGGCAACTTGAATAATAAATTGCGGCAAAGCGGCCTTTTTCTTAGCGTCGGTTGGCATAGCTACAGTAATGACTTCTATCTCAACATTTGCAGTGCCAGTTCTTAATACATCGAGCTTGTAAGCGGCGGCATAACTAAGGTCAATGATTCGGCCTTCGTGGAATGGGCCGCGGTCATTGATACGAACAATCGTGGTTTTGTTGTTGTCGGTATTGGTCACTTTTACATAGCTTGGAATCGGCAATGTTTTGTGCGCTGCAGACATCGAATACATGTCGTAAATCTCGCCATTTGAGGTTAAATGGCCATGAAATTTCTTACCGTACCAAGACGCTTTACCTTTCTCGGTAAATCCTTCCGTCTCTTTGACGATTTTGTAGTCTTCACCGCGCAGTGTGTAGTTATTGTTACCACCTAAACTGTAGGGTTCATATTGAGGATGAGCATCCTCTAAATGCTCTACCGAGATCGGCGCATCTGGCGCAATATCTGAATCAATATCGTAGCGACCTGTTGGTTTCTGTGAAGAACAGCCATTGATTAAAATTGCTAGCCCAACAATAGAGAGGATTTTTTTAATTGGCAGCTCATCAACCAAGGATGTTTTTTTTGAAAACGTTGTAATAGACATCGATTAAGTCGCCTTTGAGAATGCTTTTCTGTGTGTGTGGATCGACATTAAAATACCAAAACCAGCCATAAGGGTAACCATTGAAGTGCCGCCATAACTGACCAGAGGAAGAGGGACACCTACAACCGGTAGGATGCCGCTTACCATGCCAATGTTTACAAAAATATAGACGAAGAAGCTCAGTACAATACTGCCGCCCATCATTCGACCAAAGGCCGTTTGAGCTTGGCTAGCTAGTACTAAACCGCGTCCAATAATAAACAGGTAGATAGCAAGCAAGAACAAAATACCGATCATGCCCCATTCTTCGGCAATAACCGCAAAAATGAAGTCGGTGTGACGCTCTGGGATGAACTCCAGTTGAGATTGAGTACCTTGCAGCCAGCCTTTTCCTGATATGCCACCAGAACCTATCGCAATCTTACTCTGAATGATGTGGTAGCCCGCACCTAATGGATCTGATTCAGGATCAAAAAGGGTTCTTACACGTACTTTTTGATATTCACGCATCAAGAAGAACCACAGAATTGGTATGAACGCCCCAAGTGCTATCGCTGCACTGGCGATTATCTTCCAGCTAATACCCGCTAAGAATATTACAAAGATACCCGATGCAGCGATAAGAATAGAAGTACCTAAATCGGGTTGCTTCGCGATTAAAATCGTCGGGACAAACACCATCACTAGTGAGATCGCGAGCGTTTGGAAAGTCGGTGGTAGTGAGCGCTTACCGATAAATCGTGCCAGCATCAAAGGTACTGCTAGCTTCAATAGCTCAGAGGGCTGGAATCGAATGAAGCCGAAGTTCAACCAACGTTGAGCCCCCTTAGAGGCCTCACCAAAGAACAATACGCCCAACAGCAAGATGACACCGCCTGCAAACAGCAGCGGAGCTAAGGTTTCGTAGGTCCGTGGTGATATTTGCGCTAAAAAGATCATCACACCCAAAGACAGAGCCATACGCATTGCTTGGCGGTCCATCATCGCAAGGCTTTGTCCGCTTGCGCTGTACATGATCAATAAGGCAAAGCCCATTAAAACCAGAATGCCGAGCAATAATGGTAGGTCGATATGTAGCCTTTCGAATAAGGCTCTATTTCGTCCAGTTGAGGGATCAAGTTTCATTATTTAATTGGCTCACTTTGATAATCTTCTGCAAGGATAATATGGTCTAAAATCCTTCTTACTACTGGGCCGCCGTTAGAAGAACCGCCACCTGCATTCTCTAGAACGATAGTCACGACGGCTTCTGGATCTTCAAAAGGCGCATAGCCAGTAAAGAGGGCGTGATCGCGTAAGTGCTCTGCGATTTCGTCCGCGTTGTACTCTTCATCTTCTTTAAGGCCGAATACCTGTGCAGTACCCGATTTCCCCGCGGTTTGGTAAGACATCTTTTGGAATGAACGTCTTGCCGTACCTTTCTTACCGTGGTTAGCCAGCCTCATACCTTCCTGAGCGATATCCCAATACTTCTTCTTAACCCCAGTTAGCGGTGGGTAAGTTTCAATGTCGGACATGATTTGTTCATCGAATGGACGGCCATTATCAATGGTTGAACGCAGTAGGTGAGGTGCTGTCACTTCACCTTCATTGACTAATACAGAGGTTGCTTTCGCAATCTGCATTGGTGTTGCAGTCCAGTAGCCTTGGCCGATGCCAACAGGGATTGTGTCGCCCTGATACCAAGGCACACGGTGTCTGGCCATCTTCCAATCACGAGTTGGCATATTGGCTTTGCTTTCTTCGTAGATATCGATTCCAGTATAATCACCAAAGCCGAACATCATCATCCATTTGGATATGCGATCGATGCCGAGATCATAAGCAATTTGGTAAAAGAAGGTATCCACCGACTCTTCAATCGCTTTCTCTATATCCACGACACCGTGTCCCCAACGTAACCAGTCACGGAATGGTCTCGTTTTTGAGTTTGGTATCTTCCAATAGCCTGGGTCATTGCGCGTAGTGTTTGGTGTAATCACACCTTCTTGAAGAGCAGCAACAGCAATGAATGGCTTGATCGTGGATGCTGGTGGGTAAATACCTAGCGTGGCACGGTTAACCAAAGGGCGGTTTTTGTCTTGAAGTAGCGCGTTATAGCCTTTAGACGAGATACCATGCACGAATGCGTTTGGGTCGTAGCTTGGGCTTGATACCATAGCTAAAACGCCATTGTCTTTCGGATCGAGAACTATAGCTGAACCACGGCGGCCATCAAGTAACTTGTGTACGTATAGCTGTAGCTTAATATCTAAGTTGAGTACGATATCTTTGCCCGGAACCGAAGGCACAAATTTGAGGGTACGAATCACTCGTCCACGGCTGTTAACTTCAACTTCTTGGTAGCCAGCTGTACCGTGTAACATGTCTTCGTAATAACGCTCAATCCCCAACTTACCGATATCACGAGTTGCTTGGTAATTAGCGTCTTTTTCTTCTCGCATCAAGCGCTGCATATCACGATCATTGATGCGCGATACATAGCCAATCACGTGAGTGAGCACATCGCCATACGGGTAGAAACGCTTCAATGTTCCCGTAACCTCAACACCTGGGAATTTGTGTTGGTTTACAGAGAAGACGGCAACTTGTTCTTCAGAGAGTTGATTCAGAATCGGTACTGATTTAAAGCGTCGTGAATTACGACGATCACGATTAAAGCGCTCGATACGTTCTGGTGGGATCTCGATTAATGCTTGCAGACGGGCAAGCGTGTCATCCATATCTTTGATTCTTTCGGGTATGATTTCTAGGTTGAAAACAGGACGGTTTTCGGCAAGAAGTACACCGTTGCGATCGTAAATCAAACCGCGGTTAGGGGCTATTGGAACGACCTTGATACGGTTGTCGTTAGAACGAGTTTTATAGTCTTGGTATTGATTGACCTGAATGTTGTACAGGTTAACAACCAACATCGACATCATGACTATGATCCCCGCAAACGCAACAAAAGCACGGCTAGTAAATAGTCGTGCTTCTGCTTTGTAATCACGGATTTGGCTACGTTTACGTAACATTAACGCTTATTCTCGATGATAAGGGTGGTTAGCAGTGATGCTCCAAGCTCGATACAAGCTTTCAGCCATGATAACGCGTACTAATGGGTGAGGGAGAGTAAGCGCAGACAGAGACCAACTTTGGTCTGCAGCCGCTTTACATGCAGGTGCTAATCCTTCAGGCCCGCCAATTAGGATAGATACGTCACGCCCATCCAGCTTCCAACTTTCTAATTGCTCAGCAAGTTGAGGGGTATCCCACTTTCTACCTGGGATGTCGAGCGTGACAATACGGTTGCCTTTTGGAACTGCAGCCAGCATCGCTTCACCTTCTTTTTGAAGAATGCGTGCAATATCGGCATTTTTACCGCGTTTTCCGGCAGTAATTTCAATGAGTTCTAATGGCATATCGTGAGGAAAGCGGCGTTTGTATTCTTGAAACCCTTCTTCAACCCACTTTGGCATTTTTGTGCCAACTGCGATTAACTGGATCTTCAAAGCTTAGCCCCAAAGTTTTTCTAGTTGGTACAGCTCACGATGCTCTTCTTGCATAACGTGAAGCATGCTTGTGCCCATATCTAGAACAACCCATTCACCTTCTTGCTGACCGTCCATACCTAGAGGCTGCATACCCGCTTTACGCACTTCATCAGCAACATGCTGTGCAATAGAGGCAACATGGCGTTTAGAGGTGCCAGTACAAACAATCATGTAATCAGTCACACTTGATTTGCCTTCTACATCGATAGTTACAATCGATTCTGCTTTCATGTCATCGGCTTTGTCTGCAAGAAAATCTTTTAGTTCTTCACGTAACACTGGGTGTTCCTTTAATCTGAATTTAGCTTTGTTTAGGGCTTGTTGACCCTAGAATATAACACGCTTTTATGCGTGGAATGGTATTGAAGCTGAAGGGATGCAAAACTCTACGCTTAACTGATGAATTAGTGGCCATGGCGACTGCTCATATTGAGTTTTTGTCATCAATTCAGCTTGAGTGAGCAACGCGAACAAGGAGTGTAATCGAGAAATCGAAACTCTTGTTAGCGCGGCGTTATAAAGAGGCTTTTTAGATTGCCAGATGCGGTGTTTTTCGAAAACCTGACCAATCGGCATCTGTTTCATTTGTTGCTGCATCTGCAATAGCAGAGCAAGCTCACGTTGTATGCTACGCAGCAGAATAACAGGCTCGACACCTTCCGCCTCTAACTGTCTTAGTATCCGCTGTGCTCGATTGCCTTTACCTGCCAGTAACGCATCACTCCAATGGAACGGAGTAAAATGGTTGTGGCGACTCAGCGATTCTTCCAAGCGCACTAAAGTGAGCTTTCCATCTGGGTATTGTAGCGCCAGTTTCTCTAGGCTTTGAGTCAACGCAAAAAGGTTGCCTTCGTGCCATTGTGCCAGCATTTGAACGGCTTCAGGGTCTGGATATAAGCCGATTTGGCGGCAACGAGCTTGGACAAATTGAGGTAATCGGCCTACATCTGGAGTTAAACAGCTGACCCAATGTCCTTGATTAGAGAGCGCTTTAAACCATTTTGCACTCTCTTGAGCTTTAGTTAGCTTAGTGCCAACCAAGAGTAATAGAATATCACTATGAATATGCTCAGAAATGGCGAGCAATTCTTTTGCTATCGCCGCATTGACACCCGACTCCGGAAGCTCAAGTTCGATGACCTGACGGCTAGAGAATAGGCTGAGTGCTTGAGTGCAATCGTAAACCTCATTCCAATCGAGACTATTATCGATCGCAAAGCGGTGACGTTCTTCGAAGCCTTGTTGCTTAGCTGCTTTCAGAATCGCTTCTCGGCTTTCTTGTAACAGCAGGGGTTCGTTACCAAAAATCAGATAAACATTGTTCAGCTGTTTAGACAGTTGCTCCGATAGACGATCGGCAAAAATACGCATCAGATAAACCTATTATTCAACAGATTCGCTGAGTACCGGCTGCTCTTCTGAGCTTGGAGCAATCTCAACGTCTTCAACTTCGATATTTTTGATGTTGTACTGTTTTTCAAGTTCTTTAACCTGATTGTGTTCAAGTGCTTCTAGATCCATGCTATCAGCGGCAATATTAGCCTTGAGGCGAGCCATTTGACGAAGGATTTGGCTAGTCGCTAGTTTACGCATTTCATCTTCGATCATGTCACGCTCAACCGATTTCGCGAGAGCTGTTAACGGGTTGTCTAGGTAGCTACGGGTTACGCTGGTTGAAAATGTCTTTGAGCCTAGTTCAGGGATAGTTACACGGTACGAAGCGTAGAAAGTCAGTTCAATTTCTGCCGCACGAGTGTTTTGGTACAGAGACAGAGTTCGCTCACCAACGCCTTCGCTAATGATATGTAGGTTAGGAGTGTTTTCCGCAGGTGGAACAATTTCTACATCATTCATGCGCAGCTGGCTTTTCATCATACGTGTAAACGTGCTGTATTGGTCGTAACTGGTCACAGAAATCTTGTTAAGTTCTTCTGGCACGGAGTAATCACCACGCAGGTGAAAACCACAGGCACTCAATAGGCTAACGGTTAGAACAACAATAGTAACTTTCAATGAAGATAGTGAAATCAGGCGCATTATTTGATGGCTCTCATGAAGGTAGAATACTTATTTAAAGGCTTTAGTTTGTTGGCGTGAAGTTAGTCACTGAAAGTAAAGCGCTTAAATAAGTAGACAGGGTAATTAGCTACCCTGTCTACAGACTGCTTTTGATGAATTAAGTTCGTTAATTCTTTAGCAATTGCATTGTGCTAACGAAATTAGTTAGCAACGATGTTCAGAAGCTTACCAGGTACGAAGATAACCTTGCGGATAGTTAGGCCATCTAGGAACTTCTTAGCGTTCTCATCGTTTAGACCAAGTTCACGAACTTGCTCTTCGGTCGCATCAGCAGCAACGGTTAGTTTCGCACGAAGCTTGCCGTTGATCATTACAACGATAGTCTTCTCGTCTTCAACTAGCGCTTTCTCATCGAAAGTTGGCCATGTTGCTGAGTCTACGTTTGATTCACCCAGTGCAATCCACATTTCGTAAGAGATGTGTGGCGTCATTGGGTAAAGCATGCGAACGACAGCTTTTAATGCTTCATCAAGGATTGCACGATCTTGTACAGACTCTTGAGGTGCTTTCGCTAGTTTGTTCATCAGTTCCATGATTGCAGCGATTGCGGTGTTGAACGTTTGACGACGGCCGATATCGTCCGTTACTTTCGCGATAGTCTTGTGGATATCACGACGAAGTGCTTTTTGGTCACCAGACAGAGCAGAAGCATCAACAGATTCAGCAGCGCCTTTAGAAGAGTGAGCGTGAACGAGTTTCCAAACACGCTTAAGGAAGCGGTTTGCGCCTTCAACGCCAGATTCTTGCCACTCAAGTGTCATGTCTGCAGGAGAAGCAAACATCATGAATAGACGTACTGTGTCAGCACCGTACTTGTCCACCATCTCTTGTGGGTCGATACCGTTGTTTTTCGACTTAGACATCTTGATCATGCCTGAGTGTTCAACTTCGCGGCCTTGGTTGTCGACAGCTTTTTCGATACGGCCTTTACCGTCACGATCGATAGTCACGTCAGTAGGAGCAATCCACTCTTTCGTGCCTTTTTCATTCGTGTGGAAGAATGCGTCAGCTAGAACCATGCCTTGACAGAGAAGCTGCTTGAATGGTTCGTCAGACGTTACGTAACCTGCATCACGTAGCAATTTATGGAAGAAACGAGAGTACAATAGGTGCATACAAGCGTGCTCGATACCACCGATGTACTGGTCTACTGGTAGCCAGTAGTTTGCTTTTTCTGGATCTAGGATATCGTCAGCTTGTGGTGAACAGTAACGAGCGTAGTACCAAGAAGATTCCATGAACGTATCGAATGTATCTGTCTCACGTAGAGCAGGTTCGCCGTTGAATGTTGTCTCAGCCCAAGACTTGTCTGCCTTGATTGGGCTCGTCACGCCGTCCATTACCACGTCTTCTGGAAGAATGACTGGTAGCTGGTCTGCTGGTACTGGGTGAACTTCACCGTCTTCAGTGGTTACCATTGGGATTGGTGCACCCCAGTAACGTTGACGAGATACACCCCAGTCGCGTAGACGGAAGTTTACTGTCTTCTTACCTTTGCCTTCAGCTTCAAGCTTCGCAGCGATTGCATCGAATGCTTCTTGGAAAGCAAGACCATCGAACTCACCAGAGTCGAACAATACGCCTTTCTCTGTGTAAGCCGCTTCAGACACATCTAGTTCAGAGCCGTCTTCTGGCTTGATTACTGGAATGATATCGATGCCGTACTTATTTGCGAATTCGTAGTCACGTTGATCGTGAGCAGGAACCGCCATTACCGCACCTGTGCCGTAATCCATAAGAACGAAGTTTGCTACGTATACAGGAACAACACGACCGTTAAGAGGGTGGATAGCCGTTAGACCAGTATCCATACCTTTCTTTTCCATCGTCGCTAATTCAGCTTCAGCAACTTTAGTGTTACGACACTCTTCAACGAACGCAGCAAGCTCAGGATTGTTTTGAGATGCTTTCTCTGCAAGTGGGTGACCTGCAGCGATACCAACGTAAGAAACACCCATTAGCGTGTCTGGACGAGTTGTGTAAACCTCTAGTGGCGCTTCTTCACCGTTAACAGCGAAAGACAGCTCAACACCTTCAGAGCGACCTATCCAGTTGCGCTGCATGGTCTTAACCATTTCAGGCCAACCTTCTAGGTTGTCTAGATCGTCTAGTAGCTCTTGAGCGTACTCAGTGATCTTAATGAACCACTGTGGGATTTTCTTTTGTTCTACTGGAGTATCACAACGCCAGCAGCAGCCATCTTCTACTTGCTCGTTTGCAAGTACAGTTTGGTCGTTCGGACACCAGTTAACAGAAGAAGTCTTCTTGTAAACTAGGCCTTTTTCGTAAAGCTTAGTGAAGAACTCTTGCTCCCAACGGTAGTACTCAGGCGTACACGTTGCGAATTCACGGTTCCAGTCGTAACCAAAGCCTAAAAGCTTAAGCTGGTTTTTCATGTACTCGATGTTTTCGTAAGTCCATGGTGCAGGCGCTGTGTTGTTCTTAACAGCTGCGTTTTCTGCAGGTAGGCCGAATGCATCCCAACCGATTGGCTGCATTACGTTTTTGCCTTGTAGACGTTGGAAACGAGATACCACATCACCGATGGTGTAGTTACGCACGTGACCCATGTGCAGTCGGCCACTTGGGTACGGGAACATAGAAAGACAGTAGAATTTTTCTTTGTTTGGGTCTTCACTTACAACGAAAGTCTCGCTGTCATCCCAGTGTTGTTGAACCTTTTGTTCAATCTCTTGCGGGTTATATTGTTCTTGCATCGATGGTATCCGGTTATCTTGGAATTTGTGAGTTCGGTTAGAACAGAATCTTACAGATCGTCATAGAATACCTAAAGGAGCCTAGTACAACAATAGTTATACCCTTCATACTTGCAGTTGCTGCCTAGTAGATGGCGTAATTTTCGCTGAATTCCGCAGGGCAACTATACTTAAGAGTATGAATTGCATTTGTTTGTGAGCGGGAGTGCATTGCGGCACATCCGTTTGCACGCGTAAAAGTTGGTTATCTTAAGGAGGTTGTTATGCCGAAGAAAAAAGCACTCTATGAAGAAGTGGTTGAAGAGGTCATCGAAACGCTGAAGCATAGTCCTGAAGAGCTCAACAACAAAATCGAAACGTCAGGTAAGTTTGCGAAAGCAGCCAATGACATGACTAAGGATGAACTATCGCTGATTTCAGCCTATGTGAAATCGGACTTAAAAGAATTCTCTGAAAGTTATGAAGAGAGTAAAAGCGGCCCGTTCTACTTGATGATTGCTGATTCCATTTGGCAAGGTCTATTGGATATCACGGACCGCACTAAGGTGGAGTGGGTTGAGTTGTTCCAAGATTTAGAGCATCAAGGCTTGTATCAAGCGGATGAGGTTATTGGTCTTGGTACATTGGTCTGCGATGAGTGTGGTCATCAAACCGAATATAATCACCCAACCACGATTATTCCGTGCATCAAATGTGGTTCGAAAGGATTCAGCCGCAAAGCGCTGAAGCCGTAAATACCGAGCGATAGCGTCATTAGTTCAAATCAGCGTCACCAGTTCAAAATCGTAACAATAAAAAAGGGTTGACCAAAATTGGCCAACCCTCAAACACTTTTCTTTGAACGTTTAATCTAGTCTTTTCTTCTCACAAGCCAGCCAATCACTAAGCTCAACAAAGCCCAGATATACAGCGGCCAAGTACCGACCACGTGATAAGGGGTTTGACCATCTGTTGAAACAAGTTCAGCTTTCAATACCGCGGTTTCAAATTGCGGGATTTGCTTGATGATCTTGCCTTTGTGATCCGTTACTGCCGTTACACCATTGTTGGTCGAGCGAATAAGCGGCTTACCAAGCTCTAGAGCACGCATCTGTGCGATTTCCATATGTTGCAACGGACCAATTGAACGGCCGAACCACGCATCGTTAGAGAGCGTGAGAATAAAGTCCGTTTCATCGGTGACATTCTGTCTAACTTGATCATTAAAGATGATCTCATAGCACAGTGCTGGCGCTAGGTGACGGCCATTAGCAACGATGTTTGGTTGAACATAATCGCCACGGCTAAACGATGACATTGGCAAGTTAAAGAACGGCGCTAACGGTCGTAAGATATCTTCAAACGGTACAAACTCACCAAATGGTAATAGGTGATGTTTGTGGTAGCGTTCGTTTGGATCGTAGCTGTACTCGCCGTATGGATTTACACCAAGCGATAAAATGCTGTTGTAGTACTTCTTATCTTCAGACTGATTCAATACACCCGTGATGATCGAGCTGTTATTCATCTTGGCTGCACTGTCTAAGTTACGTAGGAAAGACGGAATCTCTACCTCAAATGCAGGAATAGCCGCTTCAGGCCAGATTATGATATCCGCATCCCAGTTTTCTCTGCTCAGATCGGTGTATTTCATCATTGTCGGCCAGCGATGACTTGGTAGCCATTTGCTGTCTTGAGCGACGTTGCCTTGAATCAATACCACTGACGTTGTTTTGTCAGGGTTCGGCGTTACCCAGTCGATATTGCGAAGACCAAAACCGGTGCTAAACACAACAGCAGGGATGACAGCGACACTCCATGCTTTGTTGATGACCGTATAAGCGAGCGCAGAAGCAGAAACAATAATTGCAAGCGTTACTAGTTCTACACCACCAATCGGTGCGAAAGAGCCAAGCGGAGAATCAATTTGGCTGTAACCTAGCCACAACCACGGGAAGCCCGTCATTACCCAGCCACGCAACCAGTCACTGATGAGCCACAACGCGGGTGCTGCTAGGAAAAAACGGCTTAGGTTATTAGCAGGGAAAAACTTGTTTAAACTCCAGGTAAAAAGCCCTGAGTAAACGGCTAGATAGCCCACAAGCAGTGCCATCAAGAATAAGTTGGCTGCCAGTGGCATTCCACCAAAGCCATCAATACTGACGTATACCCAACTGATACCCGTTGTGAATTGGCCTAAACCCCATGCGTAACCTATCCAAAGTGCACTTTTAGGAGGGCGATTATGGATCAGTAGCAGCAACAAAGCTGGGCTGAGAATAGCAAGAGGCCATATTGAGTATGGAGCGAATGAAAGGGTTGTTATAGCGCCAACAAAAACGGCCGCAAGCGGCCGTAATAGGCGATGAATAAAAGTCTTAGTCATCTAATTTCTGTCATCTCTTTAGAGAGAAGTTGTTATTCTTCGATAGTCGGAAGAGGCTGTTCGTCAGGAATGGTTACCTGTAGCTGAATCACACGACGGTTATCTGCAGATGTAATTTTGAAATGGTAGTTTTCGATTTCTACAATTTCGCCACGAACTGGCAAGTGACCGAGTGCTGTCATCACCATACCGCCCACTGTATCCACTTCATCATCACTAAAGGCTGTGTTAAACGTGTCGTTGAACTCTTCAATAGTGGTTAAAGCTTTAACAGAGAAAGTATGTTTACTCAGCTTACGAATATCTAACTCTTCTTCATCGTCGAACTCGTCTTCAATTTCACCAACGATTTCTTCGAGGATATCTTCAATGGTTACTAGGCCAGAGACACCGCCAAACTCATCGACAACGATAGACATGTGGTAACGCTCTTCTTGGAATTCCTTGAGTAGGCGATCAACACGCTTACTTTCAGGAACAACAACTACAGGGCGAATCACTTGTTCGATGTCAAATGGAGCACTGTCTGAGCCCAAGTACTTAAGTAGGTCCTTCGCTAATAGAATGCCTTCAACATGGTCTTTATCTTCACTGATCACTGGGTAGCGAGAGTGTTGAGCATCAGTAATAAGCGCAATCAATGTATCTAAGTCATCGGTGCGTTCAACTGTAACCATTTGAGAGCGAGGCAGCATGATATCGCGTACTCGCATCTCTGAAATTTCCATAACACCTTCGAGCATGTCGCGTGTGTCGTGGTCAATTAGGTCATTAATTTCTGAGTCGCGGATTACATCTACGAGCTCTTGGCGGTCTTTTACCTCGCCTTGAAATAGTTGGCCTAGGCGTTCAAAGAAGGACTTTCTACTCGGACCTTCAGATTTTTTACTTCCCTCAGAAGTGGGGGGGTTACCTTCGTTCATGATTTCTCAAAAAATAACGCTATCAGAAGTGTGATAGCACACATCACAACTCAGATTCCTGAAAATAACAGGTTCGATGAGTCATTGTTTCTCTGCAAACTACTGACCTAGAATCAATTTACTTTTCTAGAATGTAAGGGTCTTCAAACCCCATAGCTTGCATGATTTCTGTCTCGAGTGACTCCATCTCTTCAGCTTCATCATCTTCGATATGATCATAACCTAGCAGATGCAGACTGCCATGTACAACCATATGAGCCCAGTGTGCTAGCAGAGGCTTATTTTGCTCTTCTGCTTCTTTTTCGACAACTTGGCGGCAAATAATGAGGTCGCCCAGAAGATCTAATTCGATCCCTGGAGGAGCTTCGAATGGAAAAGACAGCACGTTAGTTGGCTTATCTTTACCACGGTATTCATGATTGAGTTGGTGGCTCTCTTCCGTATCAACGATACGAACCGTCAACTCGGCGTTCTCTTGAAACTGAGGAATTGTCTTGTCTAACCAAAGCTGAATATCTTGCTCGGTTGGAAGACCTTGCTCATTTTCGACCGCAATTTGCAGGTCTAGTTCAATAGACATCTATTTATCACCTTGTTCTGTAATCTCAGAACTATTTTGTGTTGCTAATTGTGTCGTAACTGTTTGCTGAGCCTCAAGAAGTTTGGCTTCGCGTTCTTCACGTTTACGCTTCTCAAACTCTTTACGCTCTTTCTGGTCTTTTGCTTCCCATTTCTCGTAGGCGTTAACGATACGAGCAACAACAGGGTGACGAACCACATCCTCAGACATAAAGAAGTTAAAGCTGATGTCATCGACTTCACTCAACACTTCAGTTGCATGACGTAGACCAGATTTCGCGCCACGAGGTAAATCGATTTGCGTAATATCACCTGTGATAACTGCACGTGAGTTAAAACCGATACGGGTTAAGAACATTTTCATCTGTTCTACCGTGGTGTTTTGGCTCTCATCAAGAATGATAAATGCATCATTCAGAGTACGGCCACGCATGTAAGCCAGTGGAGCGACTTCAATCACGTTACGTTCAATCAGCTTTTCAACACGTTCAAAACCGAGCATCTCAAAAAGTGCATCGTAAAGTGGACGCAAATATGGATCGACTTTCTGGCTCAAATCACCAGGAAGGAAACCTAACTTCTCACCAGCTTCAACAGCAGGGCGAGTCAGTAGAATACGGCGAACCTCTTGGCGTTCGAGTGCATCGACAGCCGCCGCAACCGCTAGGTACGTTTTACCTGTACCTGCAGGGCCAATACCAAAAGTGATGTCATGGGTGACCATGTTCATTAGGTACTGTGCTTGGTTCGGAGTACGTGGCTTAATCACGCCTTTTTTAGTCTTAATCGTGACTTCTTTGCCGTAGTCAATTTCAGACTCGACGTGTTGCTCCAAAATGCCAGACTCAGTGACCGCTAAGTGCACTTGCTCTGGTTCAATATCGATGATGTTGCCTTTAACTGGAGCCGTTTCAACATAGAGGTGTTTGATGATGTCTAAAGCAGCAGCAGTAGTGTGAGGCTTACCAACGATGGTGAAGAAGTTGCTACGGTAATTAATCTCAACGCCAAGACGACGCTCAAGGTGCTTGATGTTGTCGTCGAATGGTCCGCATAAGCTAGCCAAGCGCTTGTTGTCGGCTGGCTCTAGATTTATCTCTAAGGTAACGATTTTATTGCTCAAATTAGCCTCTCATTTTGTGCCACTCGCTCTTAAATAAAACAAAGAGCAAAAAGCCCGATTTAGACCGGGCTTCTGATGGTGATATCCCTATTTCTAAGATGGTCACTTAGTTAGGTAATTTCAAGCTTTGTGTTTGCGCTTTGTGCTCAAACAGTTGTATTGCCTATGGCGTAAATGTCGCTACACCCAGCTCGTCTTCGCGTTTTGTGTTCGCCATCATTTGAGTCGGCGAGATCACGCTGCGAAGATCCATGTCTTTCTCAGTACGTACTACTTCACCACGGAGTGAGTTAGCAAATACTTCTGTGATTTTCACATCTACGAACTGGCCGATAAGGTCAGCAGAACCTTCAAAATTCACTACGCGGCTGTTTTCAGTACGTGCACGCAGTTCCATTAGGTTCTTCTTCGATGGGCCTTCAACCAATACGCGTTGCTCTGTACCAAGCATTAGGCGAGAGTAGCGCATTGCTTGTGTGTTCACGGTTTGCTGTAGTTCGTATAGGCGATCTTTTTTCTCTTGCTCTGGCACGTCACATGGGTAATCTGCAGCCGGTGTACCCGGACGAGGAGAGAAGATAAAGCTGAAGCTCATATCGAAATCAACGTCTTTGATCAGTTTCATCGTGTCTTGGAAATCTTGGTTAGATTCGCCAGGGAAACCAACGATAAAGTCAGAGCTGATTTGAATGTCTGGACGCGCTTTACGTAGCTTACGAATAATTGACTTGTACTCAATCGCTGTGTGAGGACGCTTCATCATAGTAAGAATACGGTCACTACCACTTTGTACAGGCAAGTGAAGGAAGCTCACTAGCTCTGGTGTGTCTTCGTAAACTGCGATGATGTCATCACCAAACTCAAGCGGGTGGCTTGTTGTGAAACGAATACGGTCGATACCATCGATAGAAGCCACAAGACGAAGCAGTTCTGCGAATGAACAGATATCACCTTCGTGAGTTGGACCGCGGTATGCGTTTACGTTTTGACCTAGCAGGTTAACTTCACGTACGCCTTGCTCTGCAAGTTGAGCAACTTCGAACAGTACATCGTCCATTGGGCGACTAACTTCTTCACCACGCGTGTAAGGCACAACACAGTAAGTGCAGTATTTAGAACAGCCTTCCATGATAGAAACGAACGCCGTTGCACCTTCAGCACGAGGTTCAGGCAGGCTATCGAACTTTTCGATCTCAGGGAAAGAGATGTCCATCACTGGCGCGTCATTAGAGAGAGAAGATTTAATCATCTCAGGAAGACGGTGCAGTGTTTGAGGGCCAAAGATAACGTCTACGTATGGTGCACGTTGACGAATGTGATCGCCTTCTTGAGTTGCTACACAGCCACCCACACCGATCACCACACCTTCTTTCTTATCTTTTAGCGTTTTCCAACGACCAAGCTGGTGGAATACTTTCTCTTGCGCTTTTTCACGGATAGAACAAGTATTCAGTAGTAGTACATCTGCTTCCTCAGGTACTTCAGTTAGCTCATAGCCATTAGCAGCGTTAAGCAGGTCGGCCATTTTTGATGAATCGTATTCGTTCATCTGACAGCCCCAAGTTTTAATTAGCAGTTTCTTACTCATTTTTTGTTCGCTCGATCGTTAGTTTAATTTAAGGGAGCAAATCGCCCAGTATTCATCTACGAGGACCATTTGTCATAATTAGGTATTCATTTTATGACTGGCTCTAGCAGCAAGCGGCGTATTGTACTGGTTTCAAAACCGACTGACTAGTAGTCTGATAAAATCTCTTATGTAGTGGTTTTTATTATCGTTAACGCTAGACACAGCAAGGGATAACCCTTTTTTCAAATAAGGTTTTTGGTTACAAGTTAGTTATGAAAAAGTACAATCAAAAACAGTCAAAGAATCAAACTGATAAGTACAAAATATGAACAGTTACGATATTGTGGTCGTCGGCGGCGGCATGGTTGGTGCAGCAACAGCGATTGGTTTTGCAAAGCAAGGTCTGAATGTTGCGGTGATCGAAGGTTTTGCCCCACAAGCTTTTGAACAGTCACAAGCGATGGATATTCGTGTTTCCGCAATTTCGCAAGCATCGGTCGATTTGCTTGAAGATCTTGGCGCATGGCAGCACATAGAAGCGATGCGAGTATGTTCTTATAAGCGCTTAGAGACGTGGGAACACCCAGAATGTCGTACTCGATTTGATGCTGCGTCTCTGGATTTACCTCGTTTAGGTTACATTGTTGAAAACCGACTCATTCAATTAGGTTTATGGTCTCAGTTTGATGCTTATGACAATTTAGAACTGTTGTGCCCTGAAAAGTTGGATTCTATTGAATTTGGTGAAATCAATATCGTTAAGCTTCAATCTGGTGCTCAGTTATCGACTAAATGGGTAATTGGTGCTGATGGCGCTAACTCCGCTGTTCGTCAGCAGGCTGGTATAGGTATCACGGCTTGGGACTACCGCCAGCACTGTATGCTTATCAATGTGGAAACTGAGCTCCCTCAGCAAGACATTACTTGGCAACAGTTTTTACCGAGTGGCCCTCGTTCGTTTCTTCCTTTGTGTTCAGTCGTTTCTGAAGGGAAAGAAGTCGGGCAGGGTTCCTTGGTTTGGTATGACTCGCCATCTCGCATCAAGCAACTGTCGGCAATGAACCCAGATAAGTTACGTAATGAAGTTCTTGCTAACTTCCCTGCGGAATTAGGAGACATCAAAGTCCTCAATTCTGGTTCGTTCCCTCTCACTCGTCGGCATGCGCAATCTTATGCTAAGAACAACTGTATTTTGGTTGGAGATTCGGCACACACGATCAACCCATTAGCAGGGCAGGGCGTGAACTTAGGCTTTAAAGATGTTGCCGCTCTATTGGATGTGACCAAAGAAAAAGGTGAGCTGAATCATTCTGTCGTAAGGCGCTATGAGGTGATGAGAAGAGGCGATAACCTGATGATGCAAAGCGGTATGGATTTCTTCTATAAAACATTCAGTAATGATATTGGCTCACTGAAATTTGTGCGTAATGCTGCTCTAAAGCTTGCAGAGAACTCCGGGCCGGTTAAAGCTCAAGTATTGAAATACGCCTTGGGTCTTTAGTCGAACTTCTAGGATTTTTATAAAGAGAAGGAGAGCGAGTGCTCTCCTTTTTTGTATCCGATGATTACTATCGCTGTTGTGTTACACAAACAGGTGCATCCAGCTCCAAAGAGTAGCCTGTGTAAACCAGAGAGCCATCTTCAATATTTCGTTTGAATGAGGTGATGCTATTAGAGTGTTGGTTTGCGGCGATAAGCCATTGCCCGCAGTCGGTAATGTGAAAATCACGAGGGAAATTACCTTCAGTGCTATAGCTATCAATAAAAATAGGCATTTTGGTGGTCGGTTCGATTTTGAAACTACTGATCCTTGATTGGTGTCGGCAAGACACACACAGGAATTGTTCATCCGGTGATAGTTTTATTGCAGCTGTTGCTTCACCTTTCTCCATATTGGGAAGGGCGTCTATTTCCTCCACAATGCTCCATACACCTAAAACCTTTTCCAATATTAGTATCGTTTCAGAGAGCTCACAGATCACATAGGCCTTATCTTCAGCCTTATTGAAGATTAAATGACGAGGTCCATTACCAGCAGGAGCTTTTATGGATTGCATTGGTTCGTCTAGAAACTCTTCCTGTTCTTCATCGAAGCAATAGAAGTTGATTCGATCAGCGCCAAGATCGACGGTGACAAATTGTGGTGATTTTTGTAAGAACAGACACTGATGAGCATGTGGCCCTGTTTGTCGTTCTTTGTTTGGACCAGAGCCGACCATTTTGATTGTTTTGAGTCGTTTATCGATATTGCCGTTGATACTTAAACTAAAGATATCGAATGTGCCTGATGAGTATTGCGACGTAATAGCAAATTTATGGCTAGGATCTATGGTGATATGACAAGGATGATCTCCAGAGATAGCACCTGAGTTACTAGCGGTCTTTGAGCTAGCATTCGCGATATGGATCAACTGTGGCTGTTTGGGTTGGTCAACTTCAGAAGCCGTGTAGATACCGAGTTGTGTCGCTACGACAAAAGATGGATTGGTACATTCAGCAACGAGTTCTAACGGTGATAGCTTTCCGTTATCTAAATCTAATTGAGTCTGATACACGCCTTGGCTTTTACTTGGAGTATATGTGTAGCAACCAATCGTTAAAGGTAGGGTTTTCATAGGGCAGTCATACTCAATTAGAAAATGGAGCAGACATTGTCTTATAAAAAAGTCATGAAGTGATTAGGTAAGAGAAAATACTTGGTGACCTGGATAGCAGATTTACATATTCCAGATAAAACAAAACCCAGCTAAAAAGCTGGGTTTCATTCAATGATGGTGCGGTCGGAGAGACTTGAACTCTCACACCTCTCGGCGCCAGAACCTAAATCTGGTGCGTCTACCAATTCCGCCACGACCGCAGCAAATCTTTATAGTCATACTGAATATTGGTGATTCAATAAGACGTTGTGCTCTTTGCTTTTGCAAGGAGTTATAAATAGTGGCTGGGCTACCTGGATTCGAACCAGGGAATGCCGGCATCAAAAGCCGGTGCCTTACCGCTTGGCGATAGCCCAACAATGAATGGTCATCTACTAAAAGAAACACATTCTGAATAATGGTGCGGTCGGAGAGACTTGAACTCTCACACCTCTCGGCGCCAGAACCTAAATCTGGTGCGTCTACCAATTCCGCCACGACCGCAGCAAATCTTTATAGTCATATCGAATATTGGTGATTCAATATAACGTTGTAATAGTGGCTGGGCTACCTGGATTCGAACCAGGGAATGCCGGCATCAAAAGCCGGTGCCTTACCGCTTGGCGATAGCCCAACAATGAATGGTCATCTAATGAAAGAAACGCATTCTAAATAATGGTGCGGTCGGAGAGACTTGAACTCTCACACCTCTCGGCGCCAGAACCTAAATCTGGTGCGTCTACCAATTCCGCCACGACCGCAGCAAATCTTTATAGCCATACTGAATATTGGTGATTCAATAAGACGTTGTAATAGTGGCTGGGCTACCTGGATTCGAACCAGGGAATGCCGGCATCAAAAGCCGGTGCCTTACCGCTTGGCGATAGCCCAACAATGAATGGTCATCTACTAAAAGAAACGCATTCTAAATAATGGTGCGGTCGGAGAGACTTGAACTCTCACACCTCTCGGCGCCAGAACCTAAATCTGGTGCGTCTACCAATTCCGCCACGACCGCAGCAAATCTTTATAGTCATATCGAATATTGGTGATTCAATAAGACGTTGTCTTTCTATTTCAAAAGAAAAAGTGGTGGCTACTGCGGGATTTGAACCTGCGACCCCATCATTATGAGTGATGTGCTCTAACCAACTGAGCTAAGTAGCCAATAATAAATCTAATAGATTCATTATTAAATAGTGGTGCGGTCGGAGAGACTTGAACTCTCACACCTCTCGGCGCCAGAACCTAAATCTGGTGCGTCTACCAATTCCGCCACGACCGCAGCAAATCTTTATAGTCATACTGAATATTGGTGATTCAATATAACGTTGTCTTTTCTTTCTCGAAGAAAGAATGGTGGCTACTGCGGGATTTGAACCTGCGACCCCATCATTATGAGTGATGTGCTCTAACCAACTGAGCTAAGTAGCCATCTGAGAGCGAGACAATATAATATAATCTTGCTTTCAATGCCATTATCTTTTTAAAGATAATTACACTTTAAATTGTGGCTGGGCTACCTGGATTCGAACCAGGGAATGCCGGCATCAAAAGCCGGTGCCTTACCGCTTGGCGATAGCCCAACAATGATGTCTTGAAGACATCTCAATATGGTGCGGTCGGAGAGACTTGAACTCTCACACCTCTCGGCGCCAGAACCTAAATCTGGTGCGTCTACCAATTCCGCCACGACCGCGTTATTTCCTAAAAACTCTTTGTTACTAAAGACAAACTTTAATATCAAATAGAGTGCTTAGGAAATGGTGGCTACTGCGGGATTTGAACCTGCGACCCCATCATTATGAGTGATGTGCTCTAACCAACTGAGCTAAGTAGCCATTTCCATATTGTCGCTCATTTTGAAACGTTGCCGCTTCGTTGTGAACGGGGCGCATTATGCGGAGTTGAGTGAAACCCGTCAACTTTTTTTTTGAATAAATCGCGAATAAACATCTGTTCGGTTTCTTTTTAGGCAAAGAGGCGTATTTGTCGGCAAAAAACAGGTCAAAAAGGCGATACATATAGGAAGTTAACTTTCTGATGCAGGACTATTTCGAAAGGGTAAAAACAAAAAGGCCAGTGAATTCACTGGCCTTTTATTTGATGTTGAATCAACAATTATACGTTGAAACGGAAGTGAACAACGTCGCCATCTTTTACGATGTATTCTTTGCCTTCAAGACGCCATTTACCTGCATCTTTTGCGCCGCTCTCACCGTTAAATTCGATGAAGTGATCAAAACCAACAACTTCAGCTCGGATGAAGCCTTTTTCGAAGTCAGTGTGGATCTTACCGGCAGCTTGTGGCGCAGTTGCACCTACAGGGATTGTCCATGCGCGAACTTCTTTAACGCCAGCTGTGAAGTAAGTTTGAAGAGTCAGTAGTTCGTAACCAGAGCGGATCACTCGGTTAAGACCTGGTTCTTCGATACCCATGTCTGCTAGGAACTCTTCGCGATCTTCGTCATCTAGCTCAGAAAGCTCAGATTCGATAGCCGCACAAACAGCAACAACGACGTTGTTTTCTTTTTCTGCGTATTCACGAACAGCGTCTAGGTAAGGGTTGTTTTCAAAACCATCTTCAGCAACGTTTGCGATGTACATTGTTGGTTTCAGCGTTAGGAAGTTTAGGTAGCCGATTGCTGCCGCTTCTTCTTTGCCTAGTTCAACAGTACGCGCCATACCGCCTTCAGTAAGAACTGGCAGTAGCTTTTCTAGTACAGTGATTTCGAACTTAGCGTCTTTGTCGCCGCCTTTTGCTTTCTTAGCGTTACGTTGAATTGCACGCTCACAGCTGTCTAAGTCAGCCAGTGCAAGTTCAAGGTTGATCACTTCGATATCTTCGATTGGAGATACTTTGCCAGAAACGTGAACGATGTTTTCATTTTCAAAGCAGCGTACAACGTGACCGATAGCGTCAGTTTCACGGATGTTAGCTAGGAATTTGTTACCAAGACCTTCACCTTTAGATGCGCCAGCAACTAGGCCTGCGATATCTACGAATTCCATTGTTGTTGGAAGGATCTTCTGTGGATTAACAATTTTTGCTAATGCATCTAAGCGTAGATCTGGAACCGGAACGATACCTGTGTTTGGTTCGATCGTACAAAATGGAAAGTTTGCTGCTTCGATGCCTGCTTTAGTCAGTGCGTTAAACAGAGTTGACTTACCAACGTTTGGTAGACCAACGATGCCACATTTAAAACCCATGATATAAACCTTATTCTGCTTTGAACGTATGTAAGCGATTTTGTGCTTTTGGTAGGCCATCTTTTAATAAGATGTCTAGGCTGCGAACCGATTCGTCAACGACGGCCTCGATACACTCTTGCTCTTTTTGAGGAGCTTTGCCTAATACATAACCTGCAACTTTATCTTTGTGTCCTGGATGGCCGATGCCTAATCTAAGACGATAGAATTCTTTATTGTTACCCTGCTTGCTGATGATGTCTTTCAGACCATTATGTCCACCATGACCACCACCTTTTTTAAACTTTCCAATACCAGGAGGCAGATCTAACTCATCGTGAGCGACCATAATCTCTTCTGGTTTAATTTGGTAGAACTTTGCTAAGGCTGCAACTGCTTTGCCTGACAAGTTCATAAAAGTCGTTGGGATCAGCAAACGAAGATCTTCACCGTGAACCATGATACGACCCGTTAGGCCAAAGAACTTTGGTTCGTTCTTTAGTGTCACGTTATGTACACGCGCTAATTCTTCAACTACCCAAGCACCCGCATTGTGGCGAGTTTTGGCGTATTCTGGACCTGGATTAGCCAGTCCAACGAGAAGTTTTATTTGTTGGCTCAAGGTATGGATCTCTCTTGGGATTTCAAAAAGCGCCGTATGATATCACAGTTTATGAAAAAGGTGCGAGCTAGCTGATAGCTGCGCGATTATTCCGGTTTGTGATAACTAGCAGTGCAATATTACTCAGACATAAAAAAAGCACTTCATTGAATGAAGTGCTTAATGTTTTTCTCTCGTGTGTTCCTAAAGCAAAGCTATTGGGCTTTGATTAGTTGAACATCGCTGAGATTGATTCTTCGTTGCTGATACGACGAATCGCTTCAGCAAGCATGCGAGAAAGGCTAAGTGTTGTCACTTTACCCGTCGCAGCCATCTCTGGAGATAGAGAGATAGAATCCGTTACGATAACTTGGTCTAGAACAGAGTTCTTGATGTTGTTCGCAGCAGTACCAGAGAAAACAGCGTGAGTTGCGTAAGCGAATACACGCTTAGCACCGCGCTCTTTAAGCGCTTCAGCTGCTTTACATAGTGTGCCACCCGTATCGATCATGTCATCAACGATAACACAGTCACGGCCTTCAACATCACCGATTAGGTTCATTACTTCAGAAACGTTAGCACGTGGACGACGCTTATCAACAATAGCGATGTCAACATCACCTAGCGCTTTAGCCGTTGCACGAGCACGTACAACACCACCAAGGTCTGGAGAAACCACTACTGGGTTTTCTAGGCCACGGTTAGCCATGTCTTCTAGAAGAACTGGAGTGCCGAAGATGTTATCAACAGGTACATCGAAGAAGCCTTGGATTTGCTCTGCGTGTAGGTCGATAGTAAGAACGCGGTCAACGCCAACGTTAGAAAGGAAATCTGCAACAACTTTTGCAGTAATTGGCACACGAGCAGAACGTACACGACGATCTTGACGGGCATAACCGAAGTAAGGGATTACAGCAGTAATACGGCCAGCAGAAGCACGGCGCATTGCGTCAATCATTACCACCAATTCCATAAGGTTGTCATTGGTTGGTGCACAAGTTGATTGAATCAGGAATACATCGCTACCACGAACGTTTTCATTGATTTGAACAGCGACTTCGCCATCAGAAAAACGGTCTACAGTAGCATCGCCAAGAGAGATGTATAGACGATCAGCAATACGTTGGGCTAGTTCAGGTGTTGCGTTACCAGCAAATAGCTTCATATCAGGCACGGTGGAAACCTCGGGTTGCGTCCAGTTTTAAATAGATTGTGGGTGGGCTGATTGGTATTCAGCCAGAGTTTCTTTTAAAGGAGAAATGTTTCTTCCTTTCGCTACGAAAGCGGAAACTGTGTCAGGCAGTTGTTCTCGCACCAATTCGGCTTCTTTTTTGCTGTTAAATTCAGCAAAAACGCACGAACCTGTGCCAGTCAATCTCGACGGCGCGTATTGTAGCAGCCATGAAAGTTGCTTATCAACCTCTGGGTACAGCATTCGCACAATTTTTTCGCAATCGTTTACGTATTCTTGCTCTAGAAGCGTTGATAGCGCTCGCTTTGGAGTGTTTCGAGTTAATTCTGAATGTGTGAATATGTCTACAGTTGCTATGCTCACTTGAGGCTTAACCACAAGATACCATTTTTCATCCGGATTAGCGGGCTGTAGCTGTTCTCCAACCCCTTCAGCAAAGGCGGCGTGGCCTCGAACGAAGACAGGAACGTCAGCACCAAGCTTCAAACCGATCTCGGCGAGCTGATCATCCGACAGGTTGAGTTGCCATAAATAATTCAGAGCGACCAACACGGTTGCTGCATTTGAAGAGCCTCCGCCAATACCGCCACCTATAGGCAGTACTTTCTTGAGTTCAATATCGGCACCGAAAGAGGTTGAGGTATATTGCTGCAGCGCAGTAGCGGCTTTCCAGATCAGGTTGTCTTCAAGTGCGACCCCAGGAATTTCTGGTGTGATTGTTATCGAGCTAGTTTCTGAGTTTGCGGTAACCGTCAGTTCATCACCAAAATCGACAAACTGAAATAAGGTTTGAAGTTCGTGATAGCCATTGTCACGTCGACCAGTGATATAGAGAAATAAATTCAGTTTAGCCGGAGAAGGCCAATGGGTTGGCGTTGTTATCATTTTTTCAGTGTCCACTTCGAAACTACAATGTTGATTTTGTTATTGTCTTGCTTGAATGACAATCGAGTAGGGAGTGGGATTGTCTCTACCTTAGTGTTGTCTTCATCTGATAGCTGCTTACTCGGCATCTCTGTATTTCGATAATTAGCGAAGTTCAGTGTCCATAGCTGGCTGCTGACTTGTTTGGTTAGAGACTCAAGCGTGTTAGTTGTATTTAACTGGTAGCTGTCAGCTTGGTCTGGAATGCCAAGGAACCATTGAGGCAGGTGATCAATAGGTATCTGCAAACCTGTCAGTTGCTCAACCAATACAGAGGCACTTGCGTGAGTAAATACTTGGTCGTCATAGGTCACCACTTTGGCACCCGACGGATCTATAGTCAGGTTCAATGCGGTTTGACCGAGGAACGTCGTGAGCCTTAATTGACTGTGATTTGGTGAATGCTTCCAAATGAAGTTTAGGCTTTGGCGCTGCTCTGGAGAAATGTAGGCGAGCTTGCCCGAGGCTTGGTAGTTTTCTATCTGTAGAAGTCGGTTTTGGTGACTTTGCCACTCAACACTGGTCGGTTGTTCAGGTATAGACGAGCAACCCACCATAATTATGGTCATAAAAATAAGAGACGTGATTCTACGAAGTTTGCTCATATTTGCTCACAACTTGTTCAAATTTATCTAAAAAACGCTTCAACTATAGCATTGAATTCACGAACTCAGGAAAACAAATCCCGCTTGCTCTTTAAATAGAGCCATGCATCAAGTAAAATTCGCCCCTTGTTTCCATTCCCTGATCGAGAACTTCTGATACATGTCTTTGCTTGCCGTAGGTATCAATCACAATACAGCGTCGGTTGAATTGCGAGAAAAAGTCGCTTTTGGTCCAGATAAATTATCTGAGGCACTCAAGCAACTTAACGCAAATGCACACGTGAATGGAAGTGTCATACTTTCTACCTGTAATCGAACTGAAGTGTATTGCGACGTTAAAGGCGTGGCTAAAAACAAACTCATCGATTGGTTGTCGGTTTTCCATCAAGTTAGCCCTGAAGAGCTAAAGCCAAGCCTTTATATCCATGAAGAGCAAGCCGCGATTAAACACTTAATGCGCGTTGCATGTGGTTTGGACTCTTTAGTCTTGGGGGAACCGCAGATCTTAGGTCAGGTGAAGCAAGCGTATACGGACTCGCGAGAGAACAAATCCGTTGATGCTTCAATGGAAAAATTATTCCAGAAATCATTTTCTGTTGCGAAGCGTGTTCGAACTGAAACGGAAATCGGCGGAAGCGCGGTTTCTGTTGCTTACGCAGCCTGTACCTTAGCCAAGCATATTTTTGAATCCATCGCCGATTCAACCGTGTTATTGGTGGGGGCGGGTGAAACCATTGAACTGGTGGCTAAGCACCTTTCGGCGAATGGCTGTACAAAAATGATAGTGGCGAACCGAACTCGAGAGCGTGCTTTAGGGCTGGCAGAAGAGTTTGGCGCTGAAGTGATCAGTTTGAATGAGATCCCTGATCATCTTCATCGAGCGGATATCGTGATTAGCTCAACCGCAAGTCCGTTACCTATTATTGGTAAGGGTATGGTTGAGAGTGCTCTAAAAACAAGAAAGCATCAGCCTATGTTATTGGTTGATATTGCTGTGCCTCGTGATGTTGAATCGCAGGTTGGCGATCTGAACGATGCTTACTTGTATTCGGTTGATGATTTGCAGTCGATCGTTGATGGCAATATAGAGCAACGTAAAGTCGAAGCGATTCAAGCTGAAGCGATCGTCAGTGAAGAAAGTGCCGCGTTCATGAGTTGGATGCGCTCACTGCAAGCGGTAGACAGTATTCGAGATTACCGTAAATCGGCTAACGAAATCCGCGAAGAATTATTAAGTAAAAGTTTACAATCACTTGCCGCTGGCGGTGACCCTGAAAAAGTTTTACTCGAGCTCAGCAATAAGCTCACAAACAAATTGATCCATGCTCCAACGCGCGCACTTCAAAGTGCAGCTGAGCAAGGAGAACCTGCAAAATTAATGGTCATTAGACAGAGTTTGGGCTTAGAAAACCCTCAATAATATTAGACCTCCAACAAGATAAGACATTATGAAAGCCTCGATTCTAGTAAAGCTTGAAACACTTGTTGAACGCTATGAAGAAGTTCAACATCTACTTGGTGATCCAGATGTAATCGGGAATCAAGATAAATTCCGTGCACTTTCAAAAGAGTACTCTCAACTTGAAGAAGTGACAGCTTGCTTCCAGTCATACCAGCAAGCTAAAGAAGATCTAGAAGCTGCTGAAGAGATGGCAAACGAAGATGACGCAGAAATGCGTGAAATGGCTCAAGATGAAATCAAAGATGCGAAAGCAGCGATTGAGCGTCTGACTGATGAGCTACAGATTCTTCTTATTCCAAAAGATCCAAACGATGAGCGTAACTGTTTCCTAGAAATCCGCGCAGGCGCGGGTGGTGATGAAGCAGGTATCTTTGCTGGTAACCTTTTCCGTATGTACTCTAAGTTTGCAGAGAAGAAAGGTTGGCGCGTTGAAGTAATGAGCAGCAATGACTCAGAACAAGGCGGCTACAAAGAGATGATCGCTAAGATCAGTGGCGACAGTGTTTACGGTACAATGAAATTTGAATCAGGTGGTCACCGTGTACAACGTGTGCCTGAGACAGAATCTCAAGGTCGTGTTCACACATCTGCATGTACTGTTGCTGTTATGCCTGAGATCCCAGAAGCGGATCTTCCAGAAATCAAAGCGGGCGATCTTAAGATTGATACCTTCCGTGCATCAGGCGCGGGTGGTCAGCACGTTAACACCACGGATTCAGCAATCCGTATTACTCACTTACCAACAGGTACAGTAGTAGAGTGTCAAGACGAGCGTTCTCAGCATAAAAACAAAGCGAAAGCGATGGCGGTTCTTGCGGCTCGTATCGTTCAAGCTGAAGAAGAGCGTCGTGCGGCAGCAATCTCTGACACACGTCGTAACCTACTAGGTTCCGGTGACCGTAGTGACCGTATCCGTACGTACAACTACCCACAAGGCCGTGTTTCTGACCACCGCATTAACTTAACTATCTACCGTCTGAACGAAGTTCTAGAAGGTGATATGCAAAGTCTGCTTGATCCTGTTCTACAAGAACACCAAGCTGACCAACTTGCAGCATTGGCAGAAAATAACTAACGATATGCAGTCTGCTTATACGGTTGAAAGTGCATTAAAAGCAGCAATCGTGCAGCTACAAGAGGGCGATAATATATCGCCCTCGATTGATGCTGCGGTACTGCTATGTCACGCCTTAGACAAACCAAGATCTTACCTACTTACTTGGCCTGAGAAGCATCTCACCTCAGAACAAGAATCTGAATTCAATACCCTACTAAAACGTCGTTTAACCGGTGAGCCAGTGGCTTACATTGTTGGTGAGCGAGAGTTTTGGTCATTGCCGTTAAAAGTTTCTCCTTCTACCTTAATCCCTCGTCCAGACACTGAACGTTTGGTTGAAGTAGCTTTGGATAAAACCTATGGCAAACAAGGTGCAATTCTCGATTTGGGGACGGGTACAGGTGCGATCGCATTGGCGCTAGCGTCTGAAATGCCAAATCGCCCTGTGACGGGTATTGATCTGCGTCCTGAAGCTCAAGAGCTTGCGACAGAAAATGCGAAGCGCTTAAACATCACCAACGCTACGTTTTTACATGGCAGTTGGTTTGAGCCTTTAAGCGAGCTAGCTTCTGATGGCAACGATACCAAGTTCTCTTTAATTGTCTCTAACCCACCTTATATTGAGAAAGATGACCCTCATTTATCTCAAGGGGATGTGCGTTTTGAGCCAATTACCGCATTGGTTGCTGAAGAGAAAGGACTGGCTGACATTCGATACATTTCTGAAAATGCACGTGCCTTTTTGGAAAATGAAGGCTGGTTGGCATTTGAACACGGCTACGACCAAGGTTTGGCGGTACGTGAGATAATGCAGGCGCTCGGTTATCTCGACGTTGCCACAGAGAAAGATTACGGTGGTAATGACCGAGTGACTTTGGGTCGTTACTGTTCATAGGTGGTGACTGCTCATAGATAGTGACTGTCCATCGACTGCGGTTAATCATCTTGTGAGCAATAGATGGCGAACTTGCTAGATATATACCTTTAACTCGACAATACATTTCACTCGGTGATGCATTTAACGCAGAAATACAGAGCATTAACGGGTATTGTGTGGCTCGTGTTGACGAAAGCACATATAAAAATATAAAGGAATACCATGTACGAAGGTTTGAAACATTTTCACTTACTAACGATTGCGATAAGCGCACTGCTGCTTTCGATTCGTTTCGCTCTTATGATGGCTAACTCTCCGAAGCTTAAGCATCCTTTTTTGCAGCGTTTTCCTCATATCAATGACTCATTGTTACTGCTATCGGGTATTGGTTTGATTTTTATCACTGGCTTTATTCCATTTACACCTGCAGCACCATGGTTAACCGAAAAACTAACCTGTGTTATGGCTTACATCGCATTGGGTTTCTTTGCGCTTAAGCTAGGTAAAAACAAGCTATTGAGAGTTTTCTCTTTCTTCGGTGCACTTGGCTGGTTAGCAATGGCAGGCAAAATCGCAATGACGAAGACACCAACATTTTTCGGTTAATTATCTCCTTATTTTCGGTTAACTATCTATGTACGAATTTTTTGATGAAGACTTTGACCAGCTAGAATTAGCTGAAGGTGCATTGATCTTAAATAAAGCGATTAACCCAGAAACTCAAGACAGTTGGGCTGAGCAAGAGCTGGCAAGATTGTTTAAAGAAGCTGAGTTTGCTTTGGTTCATGAAACCGACGAACAGCAGAAGTTTGAGTCTTTTATTCGACTCTTCTTCTACGAGTGGGGCTTCGCTGGCGATAAAGACGCGTACTTCTCTTCAGAAAACGCATTCATTGACAAAGTGCTTGAGAGAAAGAAAGGCATTCCAGTAAGCCTTGGCGCGATCTTTCTTTTTCTAGGTCGCAAGCTAGGCTTTCCTGTAGAAGGTGTCTCTTTCCCAACTCAGTTCTTGCTTAAAGTGAGCTGGTACGGGCAAGCTGCTGTCTATATTAACCCTTACAACGGTGAGTATGTTGGCGAGCAGACGTTGCGTGCATGGCTGATTGGACATGATGGCCCATTAGCTAAGCTTAAAGCGGAGCATTTAGAAGTGGCCGACCACCCAACCATTATTGGTAAGTGGCTAGCACTGCTTAAGAGTGCATTGCTAAGAGAAGAGCGTTATACGCTTGCATTGAAATGTACTGACCTAGCATTAACGTTTGTACCGGATGACCCATATGAAATCCGCGATCGTGGCTTTATCTATCAACAGCTAGACTGTCACCAAGTAGCAGCAACGGATTATCAATATTTTATCGACCAATGCCCAGATGACCCTGCATCTGAGTTACTGAAATCTCAAGTGAACGTCATGAACGAAAAGACAGTGGTCGTTCACTAATTAATAATTATTTAGAGAGAATATGATGGAACAGAAAACAGTTCACATTGGCGATATGCCAATTGCTAACGACAAGCCATTCACGCTATTTGCAGGCATGAACGTTCTTGAATCTCGCGATCTAGCAATGCAGATCTGTGAGCACTATGTGAAAGTAACAGAAAAGCTGGGTATCCCTTATGTATTTAAGGCGTCTTTCGATAAAGCGAACCGCAGCTCTGTTCACTCGTACCGTGGTCCAGGTATGGAAGAAGGTCTTAAAATCTTCCAAGAGCTAAAAGACACATTCGGCGTGAAGATCATCACTGATGTTCACACTGAAGCACAAGCTCAGCCAGTTGCAGATGTGGTTGATGTTATCCAACTTCCAGCATTCCTAGCTCGTCAAACTGACCTAGTTGAAGCGATGGCGAAGACAGGCGCTGTAATCAACGTGAAGAAGCCTCAGTTCATGAGCCCGAACCAAGTTGGCAACATCGTTGATAAGTTTGCTGAGTGTGGCAACGACAAGATCATCCTATGTGAACGTGGCGCTTGTATGGGTTATGACAACCTTGTTGTGGACATGCTTGGCTTTGGCGTGATGAAGAAATCTTCAAACGGTAGCCCAATCATCTTCGACGTGACGCACTCTCTACAAATGCGCGACCCTTCAGGTGCTGCATCTGGTGGTCGTCGTGAGCAAACTGTTGAACTTGCGAAAGCGGGTCTTGCGACAGGTATTGCCGGTCTGTTTATCGAAGCTCACCCGAACCCTGACCAAGCTCGTTGTGACGGTCCATCTGCACTGCCTCTAGATAAACTAGAGCCGTTCTTGAAGCAGATGAAAGCACTTGATGATCTTATCAAAGGCTTCGAGCACATCGATATCAAATAATCGAATTACAATAATTAAGAGCCGGCATAAGTGCCGGCTTAATTATATGGTCCGCCTCACTCTCAAGCCCTTAAGCTTAGAGTAGGCTCTCAGAATGAGGTGAACCATATGTCTTCTATTCATATTTTAGGTATCGACCTAGGTAAACACTGCTTCCATGCTATCGCACATAACCGTTGTGGGGTGGAGGTGCTTCGTCGTAAATTTAATCGCAATCAACTCTTAATCTTTCTTAGTAAAATAGAACCAACAACTATTGCTTTCGAAGCTTGTGGCGGTGCTCATTGGCTTGCTCGAAAGTGTGGTGAGCTTGGTCATCAACCCCGACTTATTCCTCCTCAGTATGTAAAGCCTTATGTCAAAGGCAATAAAAACGATTTCATCGATGCTTCAGCGATCGCAGAGGCTGCGAGTCGACCGACCATGAGATTTGTGGCTGTAAAAAGTGAAGAGGCTCAAGTCATCGCAGCGATTCATCGAGTCAGAGATAGTTATATCAAGGAGAGAACCGCCACTATGTCGCGGATCGGCGCGATCTTACTTGAGTTTGGCCTTAGCTTTCCCAAAGGGCATGCAAAGATGAAGTCTCTGTTTCAATGGTTAGCAGAACAAACAGTATCACTACCAAAAGCTTGCTATGTGAATTGATATCTATCCATGAACACTACAAGTACCTCAATGAACAAATCAAAACCCAAGATATCAAACTTCAAACTATTGTTGATAATAACGAAAGTGCTCAATTATTAAAAACTATCCCTGGAATTGGCGATCTTACCTCCACATTGTGTATTGCTGATGTAAGCTCTCCGAGTAACTTCACCAATGGCCGCGAGATGGCGGCTTGGTTGGGACTTGTACCAAGGCAATTCTCAACGGGAGGAAATACCAAGCTACTTGGTATGAGTAAACGAGGAAATAAGCACCTCAGAACTCTGTTTATCCATGGCGCAAGAGCTGTACTCTCTAGGCTAGAGACGACAGGGAAAGTGTTTGGAGAGTGGCTTGTGAACCTACGAGCCACCAAACCATTTAATGTAGTGGTAGTTGCATTAGCCAACAAGCTAGTGAGGATAGCTTGGGCGGTGTTATACCACCGCCAAGCTTTTAAGGCTGTTTAGCTATAACCAAGTTTGCAACGCCAATGAACGTGATGACAAAAACGGTCAATCGGCCAGATTAAGAACCTGACACAAAAAAATAGCAATCAATGCTTTGGGCTTTTTAAGGATAATCTGGCGCGGATATCATCGTGGAGCTGGGAAGCTAGTGCTCCCAACAAGGACTCCGAATACATTAGCGCAAACCAACTCCGTTATTACTTAATTGTAGTTGCAATAACGGGGCGGACCATACATTTTTGTACCTATTGTAAAATGAGCTATCGGTATTTCGACATATTCAAACCAAGCCAATGTATATTTTGAAGCGTTATAACGTATCATTTAAGGCTTTGAATAATAAAATAAATTTAACGAGGATTACTTAATTACGGCGTTGGATTGAGTAAATCACAAATAATCTAAAAAATTATGAAAACGTTTGCCTGTGATCACTTATTTGCTCAAATGCAACTTTGCCGCTTTGTTACACACTCGATAGCGGATTAAGGTGATCTATCCTACATAAATATGAAATCACTCTGTTAGGTTTACTGTCTTAATTTAAACTACTTCAAGTTTTACCATTCTCTAACGATGTTTATTAAGTCGACATTGCCTAAATGAGAGCGGTTGAAGCAGTGGATTCCCCTAAAAAGTTCAAAGGTATGACAATGAAGCAACGCCTTATTCTAAAGACAGCACTAAGTGCTGCAATCCTAGCTACTTTAGCTGGTTGTGCGTCTCAATCGACCCATGATTGGAACCAAGACGAAACTTACAAGCTAACTATTCTTCACACTAACGACAACCATGGTCGTTTCTGGCAGAACAAATACGGCGAATACGGCATGTCTGCGCGTAAAACGCTAATTGATCAACTTCGTGCGGAAGTTGAAGCAGAAGGCGGTAGCGTGTTGCTTCTATCTGGCGGTGACATCAACACAGGTGTGCCAGAGTCAGATCTTCAGGATGCTGAACCTGATTTCAAAGGCATGAACAAGATTGGTTACGATGCAATGGCATTGGGTAACCACGAGTTTGATAACTCACTAGACGTACTACAAAAGCAGATCGATTGGGCTAACTTCCCAATGCTGTCTGCAAACATCTACGATAAAGCGACAGGCGAACGTAAGTTCCAAGCTTACGAGATGTTCGAAAAGCAAGGCATCAAGATTGCGGTTATCGGTTTAACAACTGAAGATACCCAAAAGATTGGTAACCCTGAGTTCATTGCTGGCATCGACTTCCGTGATCCTAAAGAAGAAGCGAAGCAACTGATCGCTGAACTTAAAGAAACAGAAAAACCAGATCTTATCTTCGCAGTGACTCACATGGGCCACTACGAAAATGGTCAGCGTGGCGTTAACGCACCGGGTGATGTGGCATTAGCACGTTACCTAGATGAAGGTGACCTAGACATGATCGTTGGTGGTCACTCTCAAGAGCCTGTTTGTATGGAAGGCCCTAACGTTGCGAAGAAAAACTTCAAGCCTGGTGATGAGTGTAAGCCTGACCTTCAAAACGGTACCTACATCGTTCAAGCTCACGAGTGGGGCAAATACGTAGGCCGTGCTGACTACGAATTCCGCAATGGCGAGCTAGAAATGGTGAGCTACGATCTTGTTCCAGTTAACCTTAAGAAAAAAGTTAAGATTGACGGCAAGAAACAGCGTGTCTTTATTCAAGATGAAATCGCACAAGACCCAGATCTACTTGAGTTCCTACGTCCTTTCCAAGAGCAAGGCCAAGCACAGCTAGAAGTTCAAATTGCTGAAACTAATGGCAAGCTTGAAGGTGACCGTAACGTTGTTCGTTTCCAACAGACTAACCTAGGTCGTTTAATTGCGACTTCTCACATGGAGCGCGCAAAAGCTGACTTCGCTGTGATGAACTCGGGTGGTGTACGTGATTCAATTGAAGCCGGTGATGTAACTTACAAAGACGTACTAACAGTACAACCTTTTGCAAACATCCTGACTTACACAGACATGACGGGTAAAGAAGTTCTAGATTACCTAAATGTAGTTGCGACTAAACCAATCGATTCTGGTGCTTACGCACAGTTTGCTGGTATCTCAATGACAGTTGCAAACGGTGAAGTATCGAATGTATTCATCGGTGGCAAGCAACTTCGTTTAGACGAAACATACCGCTTCACAGTACCAAGCTTCAACGCGGCTGGTGGCGACGGTTACCCTAAACTGTCTGACCACCCTGGTTACGTAAACACTGGTTTTGTTGATGCAGAAGTACTGAAAGAGTACCTAGAAGCAAACAGCCCAGTAGACGTGAACAAGTATGCACCTTCAGGTCAAATGGTTTACAAGTAATTGAGCCCAATAAATTTAATCACTAGGTGCTGAATTAGATTGACTCTAGCACCATGATAAATTTAACTAAAGCGACGCCTCGGCGTCGCTTTTTGTTTATCTATCGTTTGGATTTGTTATGACCCCAGCAATCAATCTTGCCAAGAAAAAGAAAATCGCTCACAGCGTTCATCAGTATCATCACGATGCCAACAATACCAACTATGGATTAGAAGCGGTTGAAGCGCTTGGTCAGGACCCTAAACGCGTGTTCAAAACGCTTTTGTTTTGTTTGAACGGTGTGGCTAAAGACTTGGCTGTGGCGGTTATTCCTGTGGACCAAAAGCTCAACTTAAAGCTTGCAGCAAAAGCGGCGAAAGGAAAAAAGGCAGAGATGGCTAACCCTGAAATTGCACAGAAAACCACGGGTTATGTGGTGGGTGGAATCAGTCCGCTTGGTCAAAAGAAAGCACTACCTACCTTTGTACATTCCACTGCGACGAATTTTGAAACGATATGTGTGAGTGCAGGAAAGAGGGGCTTGGAAATCGAACTAGATCCAAAAGATTTAGCACTGTTAACCCGAGCTCAATTTACTGATCTGTGTTTGTAGCAGACGAACGGTCATAAAAGACATTAATTTGCCGAGCTAAATACCGATTTTCGTACGCAGCTTTGGCTTAGCTAACAACAAAAAGCGCCCACTAAGATAACCTAGCGGGCGTTTCTGTATTAGAGAGTAAATATTACTTCTTAAGACCTAATGTTCCACCAACGCGCTTAGGTGCCGGTTTGTTTGGTCTGTTTGAGTCTTGGCTACGGTTTGCAGGTTTACCGCTTCTACGATCGTTGTTGTTACGGTCTGTGCGATTGCGATCCGAGCTGTTTCTATCTGAATTAGAGCGCTCTGAACGAGAGTTCGATTTCCAGTTCTCAGTATTTCCACCGCTTTCACTATTCGATGAGTTACGACCACGCTTTGAATTAGGCGCATGGCGGAATTCATCGGCATTGTTACCGCGGTACGTGCGAGTACGGTTCTCTTTTTGGTTACGGCGCGCTGTTGAAGTTTGGTTCTCTTCACGGCTATCAAAAAGTTTAGCATCTGTCGCTTTGCGAATGCGTTGGCCTTTCGCGTTCATTTTTGACGCATCTTCAGTACTTACTGAACCTTCACACATCGTTAAGATTTCAGTGATCTCTTCGTCGCTCAGGTAGCGCCATTTGCCATTTGGAATGCCGTCTAAAGAGATGTTCATGATACGTACACGGCGAAGTTTGAAAACTTCATAACCAAGCGCTTCACACATACGACGGATTTGGCGGTTAAGGCCTTGCGTTAGTGTGATTCGGAAAGAGAACTTAGTCTCTTTCTCTACTTTACATGGCAAAGTCACCGTATCCAGAATAGGAACACCAGCCGCCATTTTCTGTAAGAACTCACCCGTAATCGGCTTGTCGACACGAACCACGTACTCTTTTTCGTGGTTGTTACCCGCACGAAGAATCTTGTTTACGATGTCGCCATCATTGGTCAGGAAGATAAGACCGTCAGACGGTTTATCAAGGCGGCCAATTGGGAAAATACGCTTGTGGTGACCAATAAAGTCAACGATGTTGCCAGGAATATCTCGCTCAGTGGTACAAGTAATACCGGTCGGCTTATTCAGTGCGATGTAGATAGGCTTTTCTTTCGAACGAACGGGCTTGTTGTCGATCTCAACGTCATCACCTGGCATTACTTTCGTACCCATCTCTGGGATTTTACCATTGATAGTAACTCGGCCAGCATCAATGAGTTTGTCGGCTTCGCGGCGTGAGCAAAAACCAGTTTCACTGATGTACTTATTAAGGCGTTTAGCTTGGGATTCTTGTGACATGATATTCTCTTAGCGTTTCACAACGGAAATTTAGATAAACAAAAAGCAACTACAGGGCAGTTGCTTTTACGTTTGAATTCGTTAACTGACGACAATTTTAGCACCTAGTGTCTACTTCGGCACTAAATATCTATTGTCTAGCAAATTGGCGTGACAATGAGCGTGTAGTTGAGTCTATCAATACAACTTGCACTAACTTGATCGCTTCTGGTGTCGCTCTCTGTTTTCGAGCTTTTTGTCATTGCTCTTTCTCAACATGACGTAGACTGCGCCGGTTCCACCATGAAATTGTTGCGCAGAATGCACACACTGGACATCGTTAATTTGAGTCAACCAGTTGGCGACATAGCTTTTCATCATCGCTGGTGGATTCGAACGTTCACCTTTGCCATGAACAATGATGACGGTACGAACATCCATCCTTAGACATTGACGTAAAAATGAAAGTACTTCATTACGTGCGTCTTTGAGTGTTTTTCTATGCAGGTCAAGCTTGGCTTGAATAGGGTACTTACCTAGACGTAACTTTTTGTATACGCCTTCTTGAACGCCATCTTTCTTATAGGCGATAACATCATCTGGCTTCACCATCGGAGAGTAGTCGAGCGAGAGGTAATCTTTCTCGTCATCAGACAGCCACATTGCGGCTTCACGCTTGGCTAGGTGAGATTCCGTTACGCGGTGTACTTTCTGGTGTTCAGCGGTGTCATGGTCGATACGTTTCACATCGCCCATCATTTCTTGGAATAGGTCTAAATCGTCATCATGAGACATAGTGTGCATCTCAAGCTAGAGAAGGATAGGTTAAGTATACCTAAGTTGGGGCTGGGTTTAAAAATGAAAAAACCGGAGGAGACAAGGGAAGTCAGCTCCGGTGCAAAGCGTTTTAACGTTTACTTATCAAGTAAATGATACTTAACAGCAAATGATTTAGGCTGAGCGACTCTAGTGAGGAGATTTGTCAGTCATAACTTTGTAGATGAAGAAGCCTCCATAAAACATCATGAGACCCAGAGCCCCGAAGATTACTATCATTGAAGATAGTCCCACCGCATTACCAAATAGGAGATCTAGCCAAAAGTCCATGTGTATACCTCAAAGTTATATGACATGGGTTAGTGTATTAACAAGCATTATCAATTCACTGATCTGGATCAATCCTGTTTCATAAGTTAAATACTTGTTGGCAACTGTGTGTTTTTCGTCACATCATGCTCGTTGTTGTATGTCTTTTGTTCGAACGATTCAAAATCGCAATAAATATGAGAAAAAGCCCTTGCGGATAAATTCAGAACCCGTATTATACGCTCCATCGACAGGCAATGAGCCAGTTAGATATCTCGGTGAATAGCGCAGCTTGGTAGCGCATCTGGTTTGGGACCAGAGGGTCGGGGGTTCGAATCCCTCTTCACCGACCACATTAAAGAAAGCCGTAGCAGAAATGCTACGGCTTTTTTGCATTTGAACGTTTCGTTTTGGTTTAGAGCCCAAGCGGGGTTCGCCTGATGTTCAAAATAAGCTCTTCAACGACCACATTTAGAAAGCCTGCTCAATGAGCAGGCTTTCGTCGTTTTGAGCGATTGTAAACAGGTTTTGAACTAGAATGGGCTACGGCTTTTTTGCTTTCTGATATATGTAACATTCCTTAGAACGACGAAGGTATGAGTCGGGAATCTATTTTTGTTCTATATCTAGCATAGAGAAAAGGATTGACTCAATAAGCCAGCCCCAAATCTATTTACTTAACATCACAGGTAATGTCTTTGATTGGTGTCTCTGAGGTAACAAAACAAACATAAGCGTAAACAGGGTTATTGGGACCAATTCGAATGTAACCGGCCTGTACTTCATCTTCGTTAAAAGTCACCGAGTGAGAATTACCCGTCTGACCATCGTAGAAGCTTGCTTCAAAATTACCATTCATTTGGCTTGCGATACGGTTGCGTGTCGTTGATGTCGTGAACGTAATATTAGCGCATCGCATTGGTGGCTTTTCAGTAATCAAGAACTGTCCGCTTTCTTTATCTAACACACCGCCTTTGGTGTCTGGCTGAATGTCTATCGGCTGGAATTGTTCGATAGTACAAGTTTCTTTGGCAGACGCTGCTGTGGGCATCAAGATTGCTAGGGCTAAAAGGAAAGCAAAAAGTACTGGTTTCATGAGAACAACACCGTATGTAAAAAGAGCGAAAGATAATAGCACCTCTATGGTGCCATTAAATGTAAAGATTCTGTTATTAAGGACATGCTTTTATAATGAAAAGGTCATGTCCTAACTAACTAACTAACTAACTAGCTGTCTTCGTCAACCTCGAACTGACACTGAGCTTGTTGGCTTTGTGATTGTTGAGTCACACTGAACCCCTTATCTTCTAACAACTGTAAAAGGTTACCATCTCCAATCAGGTGTAAAGTGCCGACGACCAGCACGTAGTGTCCTTTTGAGTTGAGTTTCCAGTCATTGGCAGATAGTTTGTTTGCCCAATCAACGTTGCGATCCGTTAGGAATGCTTTCTCAAGCTCGGTGGGCATTTCAGACAGCTCTGCAAAATCCTCAAGTTTGGATTCATCGCCCGCTTTCCAGCTTTCAATGAGGCAATGTACGACACGGTCCGTTTGGTCAAATTCTTCAATGCTTGTCACTAGCCACTCTTTGCCAGAATCTTGTTGCCCTGCAATGAGGTCTATTTGAAATTGTAGTGGCTCTAAGCTGATCACTGGAACGTCTTGTATTGTCGCTTTATAGGCGAGTGTTGCGTCTACACCGCCCGCTGAACCGTAACCAAGGTTCTTTAACTGCTGCATTTGTATCGACAGAGATGTCGCCCAAGGCGGGGAGCTCAGTAGTTGTTTTGTCGACATACCCAAAGACTTAGAAATGCTTGTTAATAACTGTTTTTGCTCTTCGCTTAATACATCGGCTGTGGTTACCGTGGTGGTAGGGTACACAACGCCTTCTGACTTCCTTACATCTGTCTCGATAATTAATCCGTTACTCTCTTTTAACGTGTCTGTGATCTGTGCAGGAAGCGGGTACATGCTCTCGTCTCCAACATGCACAGAACCTAAGATGGTGAGGGTCAGATCATCCTTTTTTGCCTGCCAATAAAGTGGTTCGGCGATAGCTTGTTTTGCTGAAAAGGCAAGTGTGAGTAGCGTAAGGTACAAGAATGTGCGCAAAGAAAGCTCCTTTAGAAAGACATAAGCTCGTTAAAAAAGATTTTGACGGAGCTTTTTAACGGTTTTTTTTGAGAACGATGTCACGTTGTTTATACGAAAAGTATAACAACACGAGCAAACTCTAAAACTTTTCTCTCTGCGAACGACACGATTTTATGAAATCCGGTGAAAAGATTGTGATTTAATTCTCAGTTATTACGTCAAAATAAAAGTGACGGAAGTGCCGTTAAGTATAACCTTATGATTTTATTAAAATTAAATTTATCAATATTTTTTAGATTTGAAGCCGATCACTGAATTGGCTTGATTTAATTCACGCCAAAAAATAAGGCCATATAGTTTATCTAACTTTCAGAAGCGCTCCACTTTGCTTCTTACTCAATTTTTAAATTTATGGGTGAATACGATGTTGAAGAGAAACTTACTATCTGTAGCGGTATTAGCTGGCCTGACGGGTTGTGCAGTAACACAAGCACCAGAACAGCAGGTTGTTAATGCACTGGCTGATAACCTTGATGTGCAATATGAAATTCTGACCAATCACGGTGCGAATGAGGGTATGGCTTGTCAGGACCTCGGCGCTGAATGGGCTTCATGTAACAAAGTGAACATGACCCTAACTAATGACGGTGAAGCGATTGATTCGAAAGATTGGACCATCTACTTCCATAGTATTCGCCTTATCTTAGATGTTGATAATGAACAATTTAAAATCACTCGTGTCACGGGTGACCTACACAAACTAGAACCTACAGATAAGTTCGATGGCTTTGCGGCGGGTGAAGAAGTGATTCTTCCATTGACGAGTGAATACTGGCAACTGTTTGAAACCGACTTCATGCCGGGTGCATTTGTTACTGCGCCAAATGCAGAACCAAAGATGATTGCTTCACTGAATACAGAAGACGTCGCGTCGTTCGTAACGGGTCTAGAAGGTAACAACCTTAAACGTACACCTGATGACAATAACGTAATGGCTACAGCGGTGACGCGTTTCGAAAAGAATGCTGATCTAGCAACTCAAGATGTATCAACAACGCTACTACCAACGCCAATGTCGGTAGAAGCAGGCGAAGGTTCTGTGAGTATTGCTGGTGGTATTGCCCTACCAAAAGACGCATTCGATGCTGATCAGTTCGCTGCAATTGAAGAACGTGCAGATGTGGTAAACGTAGATGTGAGTGGTGACCTTCCAGTAAGTGTTACCGTTGTTCCTACTCAGTTTACGGGTGATTTAGCGAAATCTGGCGCTTATGAACTAAGCATCTCGGAAGAGGGGATTGCGATTAAAGCGTTTGATAAAACAGGTGCTTTCTACGCAGTTCAGTCTATTTTTGGCCTAATAGACAGTCAGAACGCTGAATCATTACCACAACTGTCGATCAAAGATGCACCGCGCTTTGATTACCGTGGTGTGATGGTGGATGTTGCTCGAAACTTCCACTCAAAAGATGCCATTCTAGCAACGCTAGACCAAATGGCAGCATACAAGATGAATAAACTGCACCTTCACTTAACAGATGATGAAGGCTGGCGTTTAGAAATCCCAGGTTTACCAGAGCTAACGGATGTAGGGTCTAATCGTTGTTTTGATTTGGATGAGCAAAGCTGTTTACTGCCTCAGCTAGGTTCAGGTCCAACAACAGACAACTTTGGCTCTGGTTTCTTTAGCAAAGCGGATTACGTCGAGATCTTAAGCTACGCAAAAGCGCGCAGCATCGAAGTAATTCCAGAAATTGATATGCCAGCACACGCCCGTTCTGCTGTGGTATCAATGGAAGCGCGTTACACTCGCCTAATGGCGGAAGGTAAGGAAGCGGAAGCAAATGAATACCGCTTGATGGATCCACAAGATACATCGAACGTAACCACGGTTCAGTTCTACGATAAGCAAAGCTTCATCAACCCATGTATGGAATCTTCGACTCACTTTGTCGATAAAGTGATCTCTGAAGTGGCGGCAATGCACCAAGAAGCGGGCGTTCCACTAACGACTTGGCATTTCGGCGGCGATGAAGCGAAAAACATCAAGTTAGGCGCTGGCTTACAAGATATTAACGCAGAAGATAAAGTGGCTTGGAAAGGCAACATCGATTTGTCTAAGCAAGATAAGCCATTCCAACAGTCGCCACAGTGTCAGTCTTTGATCGCTGATGGTACTGTCAGCGACTTCGGTCATCTGCCAAGTCACTTTGCAGAGCAGGTATCTAAGATTGTTGCTGACAAAGGCATTCCTCACTTCCAAGCATGGCAAGATGGCCTGAAATACAGCGAAGGCGAGAAAGCATTTGCAACCGAAAGCACTCGCGTGAACTTCTGGGACGTTCTTTACTGGGGCGGCACTTCATCAGTATACGATTGGTCTGCGAAAGGGTATGACGTGATTGTTTCTAACCCAGACTACGTATACATGGATATGCCATACGAAGTTGATGCAGCAGAGCGCGGTTACTACTGGGCAACGCGTGCAACCGATACTCGCAAGATGTTTGGCTTCGCACCAGAAAACATGCCACAAAACGCAGAAACGTCATTAGACCGTGACGGTAATGGCTTCTCTGGTAAAGGTGAAATTGAAGCGAAACCTTTCTACGGTTTGTCTGCACAGCTTTGGTCTGAAACAGTACGTACTGACGAGCAATATGAATACATGGTGTTCCCTCGCGTATTGGCAGCAGCAGAGCGCGCATGGCACAGAGCAGATTGGGAAAACGACTACAAAGTGGGCGTTGAGTACTCTCAAGAAACTAACCTAGTGAATAAGCAGGCTCTAAACAGTGACTTCAATCGCTTCGCGAATATTGTTGGTCAACGTGAACTGGCTAAGCTTGAGAAAGCAGGTATTGATTACCGACTACCAGTACCGGGTGCTCAAGTTGTTGATGGCAAGCTGGCGATGAACGTTCAATTCCCAGGCGTAGAGCTGCAATACTCTGCTGATGGCGAAAACTGGCTAACGTATGATGAGCAGCAACAACCATCGGTTTCTGGTGAAACGTACATCCGCTCTATCTCTGAAAGTGGCGAGAAAGTAAGTCGAGTAACGTCAGTTAAATAATCGATAAGCAACATTAATAGAAGAGCTCCCTAGCTATTACCTTACTTAAGGTTAAAAGTGGGAGCTCTTTTTATTTGCCGCGAATTAGGCTCTCATTCAAAACTGAAACATATAGAAACCGTCTTTGTTTATAACGTCAACAATGCACATAAGGTGAGCTCCATCGCAAAAGTGACGCACTTCTCATTATTCTCTTCGAAAAATAAGTCACTTATAAAAAACTCTAAATCAGATGTGATTCAAATAACCGAATCTAATTTTTTACCGTAAAATAATGTGATCCTGATCTGTACGTTTTTCCATCTTGAGTTTTTTATCAATTTTTATGTTTTTAAGTATTTGATTTTAATGTGTTAAATAATCTTTCTTTTTTTGATAGTGAGAGAGATCACTCTGCCTGTTCTTTTATTTTGAAACGAAAATTAATTCGAGCAACATAGATTTCATGCCAGGGAGGCGACCAACTACTCAAGCGGTGAAGGTGAATGATGTACCGAAGATATGCCGCTGAAAAAATCAAACTAAGGCAGTTTACTATGAAAAAAATTATCGCTCTAAGTGCTCTTTCTCTTGCTTTCGCTTCTAGTGCTTTTGCTGGTTCTTCTTACGTTACAGGTAACGTTCAATTTCACTCTGATTTCGATCCGTCAGCAACTTCTACTTTAGAAGCGGGCCACACATTTGATACAGGCACAACTTTATTGACTGAGTTTGATGGTATCTCTCTTGGTAAATACGACAATGACGCAATCCAAGACAGCGGTCTAGGTAACTCTCCATACATCACTCTTGGTGTAGAGCAGATGTACAACATCAATGACAACCTATGGGTTGCTGCTGGTTACCACCACTTACTAAACAACGGCGAAACGGTTCAGTACCGTCCATTAGTTAAGATCGGTTACAACTTCGACAACGGTATTTCTATCAGTAACCGTACTCGTTACCACGCAATGGAAGACAGCAATGCTGACGACCAAACTCGTTTTGATAACCGTATCGGCTACGCAGTAAATGCTGAACTAGCAGTAAGCTACAACAACGTATACGTAATCAACGAGGGCGACAACAAGATGGACCACGAGCTTCGTGCGACATGGACTCGTCAAGGCGTTCAACCTTACTTTGAGTACCGTAACCAAGCTGACAACGAAAACAACGCTTTCGTATTCGGTGCTTCTTACGGCTTCTAAGCGGATTTATTTGGCGGTTTAGTTAATGAGACTATTCGCGAAATAGCTTTTTTGCCAAAGCACTTCCTTCGTGAATGAGCGAGGGGATTAAGCGGCACTAACAGCCCGGTTAGTGTCGCGACAAGATTTGCTTTACTGTCCAAAAGCAAAGAGCCTAGTAAGTAAACCACAGTCTTGGGTTTGCTTAATACTAGGCTCTATTTTTATGCTTTCATTTCTAGCTTAGTGTTCGTGTACTTTAGTTGCCTTTATAGTGACGGTACTCAAACACCTGACCTTTATCATTAAACGCGTACACAGAGTATTCGTCTTTCTTATCGCCATATTCCATACCCGGTGAGCCCATTGGCATACCCGGAACTGCCAAACCAATCGCATTACGTGGTGGGTTTTCTAAAAAGGCTTTTACGTCTTCCGCCGGAATGTGACCTTCAAACACATAACCGTCGATCTCTGCGGTGTGGCAAGAAGCCAGCTCTTGCGTTACGCCTAACTTTTGTTTGATAGGGTTCATATCATCGTGGAGCTTCTCTGTTACATCGAACCCGGCATCACGCATATGCTCTGTCCATTCTGTGCAGCAGCCGCAGTATGGAGATTTGTGGTTTAGAACATCAGTAGCCAAAGCTTGTCCTGAAATTGCAGCGAGTGCAGTAAGAGTCATAACTTTACGAATCATGGTTAACCTCATGAATATGGTTTTTATTAATATTAGAATGAGTTGGTTTGAACAATCTCAGCCTGTTGGCATTACTTACGACAGTAATTGACGACATCGCCATAGCTGCTCCTGCTACTACTGGGCTAAGCAGAAATCCAAAAAACGGGTAGAGCACACCGGCGGCAATAGGGATGCCAAGCGAGTTATAGATGAAGGCACCAAATAGATTTTGCTTCATGTTTCTCACGGTCGCTTGGGACAGTTCTATCGCGTTACTTACAGACAGTGGCGACGAGTTGAGGAGTGTCATTTGTGCACTTTCAATCGCAACATCACTGCCACTGCCCATTGCGATACCTATGTCGGCCTGAGCAAGCGCTGGTGCATCGTTAATGCCATCTCCAACCATAGCCACACTCTTATATTGTTGTTGAAGCTGAACAATATGCTGAGCTTTCTGCTCTGGTAGTACTTCCGAGATAACCTCATCGATACCGACGCTTTTGCCAATCGCTTGAGCAACTGAATCGTTGTCGCCAGTGAGTAGCACTGTGTGAATTCCGGCGGATTTTAGTTGAGCAATGGCTTGTTTGCTATCTATTTTTAATGCGTCTGAAATGCCTAATATGCCTTCCAGTTTTTGGTCGATGACGACGAAGATTGGCGTCCATGCTTGTGTACGACAAAGTTCGATAAAGTCATTGCCCATTTGAGTATCAATACCAAGTTGGGTTAGGTATTTAAGAGAGCCGACTTGAACGTGTTTGCCGTTAATATTGGCTTGTACTCCAAGGCCTCGGCGGTTTTCAAAGTCGCTGTGTGGGAGTGCTGAAACTTCTAAGTTTTCGGCATACTGACAAACGGCTTTCGCAAGCGGGTGTTCTGAACCGACTTCAACCGAATAGGCGTAAGCCAGCAGTTCTTGTTCTGATAGGTTGTGATAAAACGCCTGTTGAACGCTTGGTTTTCCTTGGGTTAGAGTGCCTGTTTTATCAAACACGACAGCATCGATTTTGCTGGCTGATTGCAACACATCGGCATCTTTGATCAGAACGCCAAACTCAGCGGCTTTACCCACGCCGACAGTAATAGAGAGCGGTGTCGCTAGGCCTAAGGCACACGGACAAGCGATGATCAGCACGGTAGTCGATACCACAAGCATGTAACTGGCACTTGGTTGTGGGCCAACAAAAAACCAAACTAGGGCGGCAACAGCTGCGATCGCGACCACAACGGGTACGAACACGGCAGAAATAGAGTCAGCAAGCTTCGCAATCGCAGGTTTGCTGCTTTGTGCTTGGCGAACCATCTGGATGATTCGAGCCAGCATGGTGCTTGAGCCAATTCCTGTCGCTTCAATAACTAAGCTGCCATCTCCATTAATGGTGCCCGCAGAAACGCCATCACTCACCGATTTAACGTTGGGAAGTGGTTCACCGGTCAGCATGGATTCATCGATATAAGACTCGCCAGATACCACAACACCGTCAACTGGCACTTTCTCACCCGGTTTGACGCGTACTTGCATGCCGACTTGGATAGCTTCTACAGCAATGGTTTGTTCTTTGCCATCGACGATGACTACTGCTTTTTGAGGCTGTAAATTAATCAGTGCTTGTAGCGATTTCGTGGTGCGAGCTTTGGCTTTAGCTTCTATGTAGTGACCTAAAGAAATAAGGCCAACGATCATCGCGCTCGCCTCAAAGTAGACATGGCGAGAGGCTTCTGGGAACCATGATGGAATCAGTACGACCAGCATTGAGTAGAACCATGCTGCGCCTGTACCCAAAGCAACTAACGTATCCATGGTCGCGCGCTTGTGCATCAGTGATTGCCACGCGTTAGTGAAGAAGCTACGACCTGAAGTGGCCAGCAGTACCAAACAGACCACACCGATTAATCCCCAAGCCAGTTGATCGTTAAATGTAGTAATGGTCATGCTGCCACCGAACACGCCCCAAGCCATTAGCGGAGCCCCAAGCAATAGCGCACTTACTGAGTTTTTCAGGAAGGCCTGTTGAGTGCGAAGTTGTTGTTCTTGCTGCTTTTGCTGTTGTGTTGCCGCATCATCAACAAACTCGGCGCCATAACCTGCGGCTTTCACCGATTGGATGAGCTCGTTTTCGATCAGGTCGCGTGTTTTAGAGGTGAAAATCAAGGCCGTTTGTTCGGCGAGGTTGATCTGAGCTTGGTCGACGAACTCGTTATTTTTCAGTGCTTTTTCGACTGAAGATACACAACTCGCACACGTCATCCCCTCAAGTACAAGGTGATAAGTATATTGACTCGCAACGGGTTCAGTAGGCGTTGTTTTTGTAGGTGCAGATTCTTTATCTTCTTCTAAATCTGAACTAGGTAAGAGCTCATTTGCTTCAGAGTAGGGAACTGCGTGATAACCCACACTTTCGACCAACTCAATCACCTCAGATTCAGAAAGTAGAGTGACCAGTGCTAATTCTTGTTTGCTGACTTCTAGGTTTGAAGCTTGTTCGGTTTGCTCAAGCGCTTGAGTCAGTTTGTTCACGCATTTACCGCAGTTAAGTCCGGATAGCGAGAGGTGCAGCTTGTTACCCATGCTGTAGCCAAGTGTCGCTAACTGCTCGTTGAGTTGAACGTAACTAAATGGAGCTGAAATATCGATGTAGGTCGGCGATATATCATTGATCGTCGTGTTGTCGAGATCAGCAAACAGTGTGCGGACTTTCTTCGCACAACCCATGCAATTTAGGCCGTTGAGCGCGGTTGTGTAGTGGTTCATATCGATACTCCAATTCTCATCTACGCCTAACATAAACCTTCCCGTAAGGGTAAGGTCAAACATAAATTCAAGAATTTGATCTTAGTGGTGCATTAGCTGGTGGATTCAATTTGGGAATGAGAGAGGGGAATAAAGGATGCGCGACTATAATCTACTGGCTAAGGCAATAGATTTGCTACTTCGAAGGCGGAATTCGGCTTTCTACAATCGCTTTCGTACAACAACAGCACATTAATCATTCACTACTGATTGTAGATTTAAGCGGTGGTGATAAAATAGCGCCCAAAATTTAGTGATATTTGGCCATTACAGGCTTTGTAATCGGCTCCACTAAAAGAATCACCTACATAATCAAGGTATTTAAATGACGGTTAAAACTCGTTTTGCTCCTAGCCCAACTGGCTATCTTCACGTTGGTGGTGCACGTACTGCACTTTACTCTTGGCTATTCGCTAAAAACCAAGGCGGTGAATTCGTTCTACGTATCGAAGACACAGACCTTGAGCGTAACTCTCAAGAAGCGGTTGATGCAATTCTAGAAGGCATGCAATGGATGGGTATGGAATGGGACGAAGGTCCTTACTACCAATCTAAGCGTTTTGACCGTTACAACGAAATGGTTGATAAGCTACTTGCTGAAGACAAAGCATTCAAATGCTACGCGTCCAAAGAGCTGCTTGATGAAATTCGTACAGAGCAAGAAGAAAACAAAGAGATGGCTCGCTACGATGCTAACCACCCTAAAATTGTTGCAGCAAACGAAGCAGCAAAAGAAGGCGATGCGTGCGTTATCCGTTTCCGTAACCCTAAAGAAGGCAGCGTAGTATTTGATGACCAAATCCGTGGTCGCATCGAAATCGCTAACAGCCAACTTGATGACCTAATCATTCGTCGTACAGACGGCGCACCAACATACAACTTCGTAGTTGTAGTGGATGACTGGGATATGGGTATTACACACGTTGTTCGTGGTGAAGATCACATCAACAACACACCTCGTCAAATCAACATCTATGAAGCACTAGGCGCGCCAGTTCCAACGTTCGCTCACTGTGCAATGATTCTAGGTGATGACGGTGCGAAACTTTCTAAGCGTCACGGTGCTGTTTCTGTAATGCAATACCGCGACGAAGGTTACCTACCAAATGCACTAAACAACTACCTAGTTCGTTTAGGTTGGTCTCACGGTGACCAAGAGATCTTCTCTCAAGAAGAGATGATTGAGTTCTTCAGCCTAAACGCAATCAGCAAGTCTGCATCTGCATTCAACACTGACAAGCTACTTTGGTTGAACAACCACTACATCAAGACTTCTGAGCCTGAGTACGTTGCAAAATACCTGCAATGGCACCTAGACGCACAGAAGATCGATACAACAAACGGCCCAGCTATCACTGAAGTGATCAAGCTAGTTGGCGAGCGTTGTAACACACTTATCGAACTTGCTGAGCAATCTCGTTACTTCTACGAAGATTTCTCTGAGTTTGAAGCTGGCGCAGCTAAGAAGCACCTACGTGGTGTTGCTAAAGGCCCACTAGAGCTTGCTCTTGCTAAGGTTGAAGCACTTGAAGATTTCACTACTGCAAACATCAAAGATGGTGTGATTGCAGCAGTATGTGAAGAGCTAGAGATCGGCATGGGTAAAATCGGTATGCCACTTCGCGTAGCAGTAACAGGTGGCGGTCAGTCTCCTTCTGTTGATGCTGTGATGGAGCTTGTTGGTAAAGAGCGCGTAATCGCTCGTATCAAGATGGCGCTTGAGTTCATCGCTGAGCGTGAAGCTAACGCTTAATTGAGCGATGGCTAGATTCAAAAAGGGTCAGTAACTTGGTTACTGACCCTTTTTATTTGTCTCGATCTTTATGATCTCAACAACTCGTTATAGCTGGTCGTCGGCAATCATTTGAGTCGCTTGCGCGGCTGTTTTCTTATCGAATAAGATATCCATCATCGCTTTGATGCGCTCCATATCGTCACCAAATTTTGAAAAGTTGCCGCTATTCGGCGCTTTAAAATCAACATTGCCTACGCGCTGCTGATCTTGATAAGCCGAGATCTTAGCGTCTGCCACAAAGGTTCTGAAATCCCAGCTCCAACGGGACACGTAATCTAGCGTAATATCTTCTGGATTGTGCTCTGAGCCATCTGCAACAACCTTACATTTGACTTGATTATTCAGACACCAGTCGAGCATTGAATCGAGGAAGACCGCACGAGTTTTCTCGTCCTCAACTATTGTCACCTGCTCTATGGTATTTGCTTCAGGAAGTGCGTTTCCTGAATACTTAGGGGCACTACAACCTGCGAGTAAAACGACAACACCAGCTACTAACCAATTTTTCATTATCTATCCTAGATTTTTTTGAAGATGATTGAGGTGTTGATTCCACCAAAAGCAAAGTTGTTGCTCATCAGGTATTCAACATCCAATTCGCGACCAGAGCCTGTGATGTAATCGAGCTTGCCGCACTGCTCATCGACATTCTCAAGGTTTAGGGTTGGGCTGAACCAACCGCTGTGCATCATCTCTAGGCTTAACCAAGCTTCAATCGCACCACAGGCTCCAAGCGTATGACCAAAGTAACTCTTAAGAGAGCTAATAGGCACTTCGCCAAAGATATTCGCTGTCGCATTACTCTCCGCAATATCGCCTTTTTCAGTTGCAGTACCGTGCGCAGAAACATAGCCGATCTTCTCGGCTGGAAGTTGTGCGTCTCTCAGCGCTTTCTCCATACAAACTTGCATGGTTTCCATCTGAGGTTGGGTCACATGAGCGGCATCGCAGTTGCTAGCGAAACCAATGATTTCAGCGTAGATCTTTGCACCGCGAGCAACAGCATGTTCATACTCTTCAAGAACAAGCGTACCGGCACCTTCACCGATAACCAAGCCATCACGTTCGCTGTCATATGGGCTAGGGGATTTCTTGGGTGTGTCGTTTTTTAAACTGGTAGCAAAAAGGGTATCGAAAACGGCAGACTCAGTTGGGCACAGCTCTTCACCTCCACCGGCAACCATCACGGTTTGGTAGCCGTGTTTGATTGCTTCATAGGCGTAACCAATCGCCTGGCTTCCTGAAGTACACGCACTGCTGGTGGGAATCACGCGGCCGCGTAGACCAAAGAACAGACCAACGTTAACGGCTGCTGTGTGCGGCATCATTTGAACGTAAGTGGTTGCTGTGATTGCTCGTGTCGACTTCTCGTTCAGCATCACTCCGAAAGCGCCTACCGCATCAGTACTGCCGGTTGAAGAGCCGTAAGCGATACCAGTCTCACCATTGGTCAATACATCGTGACCAATTAAGCCGGCTTGCTCCAATGCATTCTCAGTAGCAACGGTTGCTAGGCGTGATACTCGGCCCATGCCACGCACTTGCTTACGCTTGTAGTGTTTAGGCAGTTGGAAGTCATCAATAGGCGCTGCTAGCTTAGTGTTGAGACCATCATATTGCTCGAAACTTGGCATATATTGAGTCGCATTTTCACAGGCCTTTAGTTTTGGCTCTATCTGTTGCCAGTCGTTACCAAAAGCAGTAACACCAGACATTCCAGTTACAACAACGCGGCGGGTCATACTAAGCCTCCATTTACTGAAATCACTTGGCGAGTTACGTAGCCTGCAATATCAGACATTAGGTAGCTGACTAGACCTGCCACTTCTTCCGGCTCACCCATTCGGCGCAGTGGTACTTGAGGAAGCGCGTGATCTTTCACGTGCTCGTCAACCATACCGGTGTCAATTAAGCCTGGAGCGACACAGTTTACAGTGATCTTGCGTTTTGCGAGTTCTAGGGCTAGAGACTTAGTCGCGCCAATCACCCCCGCTTTTGCCGCCGCATAGTTAGTTTGACCACGGTTACCCATAATGCCTGATACAGACGCTAGCGTGACGATACGGCCACCTTTACGCTTTTGCACCATAGGCATGACACAAGGGTGAAGTACGTTGTAGAAGCTGTCTAGGTTGGTATGGATCACGCCATCCCACTCTTCTTCTGTCATCGCTGGGAATGCAGTGTCGCGAGTAATGCCTGCGTTGTTTACTACGCCGTAGTAAGCGCCATGTTCAGCAATATCAGACTCTAGCTTTTCACGACATTCGCTGCGGTTGCTGATATCAAATTGGATAAGACGTCCACCGCCACCTTGCTCGGTGATCGATTGTAGAGTCTCTTCAGCACCTTGCTTGTCACCCATGTAATGAACGGCGATTTCAAATCCGTCTTTCGCGAGTTGAATAGCGATCGCTTTACCAATGCCTTTGCTGGCACCAGTGACTAAAACCTGACGGGTCATGATGGGCTCCTAGTTTTCATTTCTTGTAATTTTTGTTCGGTTGGCACGTAAACATTGAGTTGGCATTGAGCTACCAACTCGCCTTGGTCTTCGACTCTTGCGGTAAATACGGCCATACCACTGTCTTCCATAAGCTGTTCAGCATAGATATCAAGGGTCTGACCTTGAGTAAACTCATCACACAGTGATTTATAGCGACGAGATCCAAGTAGGAAACCGATAGGGGGAGTGGTGCCGCTTTTCAGAGCATGGTATCCAGACCAAGCCGCTACAGACTGCGCCATAAACTCGATGCCAACATAAGCTGGGACTGTTTGAGATTCGGCATTAAAGAACAGATTATGGTCACCAATATCAACCTGACAGTGGATCGACAACGCCTCTACGCTGATAGCACGATCGATTAATATCATCGGATCATCGTGAGGGAGGAGTTGGTCTACAGAAGGGATATCAGTCATTTACTACACCAAAAATCAGGCTAATGTTGTTGCCACCAAAAGCAAACGAGTTGCTTAAGATGTTCTTTACTTTAAGTTTCTGCGAACAGTTTACCAAATCAATCTCAATATCTTCAGCTTTATCCTGACATTTTTGTAAGGGAAGCGGTAAGTCATATTTCAAAATATGCCACGCAATTGCAGCCTCAATCGCACTTGCTGCTCCTAGAGTATGCCCGGTGAGTGGCTTGGTTGAGCTAACGGGAACCTTGTTTGCAAAAATACGGTAAATAGCTTTGCTTTCCATTGAATCATTGAGTGGTGTTGCAGTTCCGTGAGCATTGATATATCCAATGTCTTCTGCTTGTAAGTTGGCAGAATTTAACGCTTTTCTCATAGCTTGCTCCGCACCATTTCCCTCAGGGTGAGGCGCTGAAATGTGGTGTGCATCAGAGCTGTCACCGCAGCCTAACAAGGCAATGCTAGGTATATTCTGGTTTGTATTAGCAACATTCAGTTTTGTTTTACTGAGCAACATAAACGCCGCTGCTTCACCAATGTTGATGCCATCTCGAGATTGGCTAAATGGCTTACAATGTGTGGTCGAAAGGGCTTCAAGACCATGGAAGCCATTGAGCGTCAGCTTACACAGCGTATCAACACCGCCAACCAACACAGCATCAGCCATTCCTGAATCTAATAAACGTTGGGCAGTGAGAAATACACGGCCACTCGATGAGCAGGCCGTCGAGATCGCGTAGCTTGGCCCGCTTAATGATGAATACTGGCTAACGAATTCAGAGGTATTGCCTAACTCTTGTTTCGAGTAGTGGTAATGCTCCGGAAATTCGCCGTTTGCCAGTTTATGCTTGAATGCAGCCTCACCGTCCGAAATTCCTGAAGTACTGGTGCCGATAACTACTGCAATTCTGTCTGCGCCAAATTGTGACTTTGCTTTCTCGATAGAGTCTTTGATTTGATTGAGAGCCGACAGTGCCAATTGATTGTTGCGAGTGGCATATTGCGCTTGAGCTGGGGGTATGTCTGGTAGCTCACTTGCGATTTTGCCAACGACAGTGTGCTTGCCGTCGTTCAGCATATCGCTCACTTCAACCATGTTTGATGCGCTTTCGTCTTTGAGACATCCATGAATGTCAGCAATATTTGAGCCTAACGCTGAGTGGAAACCACAGTCTTGGATATAAATAGGCATAGTATTTAGCTCTTACTTGGGTTATCGACAATCGTTGAATTCAATGTTTGTATGGTGATGGTGTAGCCTTGGGTTAAATGTTTGAACACAATGTTGCCTGTCGTTTTGTGTGTACCAGGGTCGGCTTGGTAATCAATTCGAATGATTGCCTGTTGGTTGTTATCAAACACGGTGCGGCTGTTGTCTGTGTCGACCAAGTGCCAGCCGATACTTTGCAGAGGCTGAGCCCACGCTTCTGTTGGCCATAAGGTGAGCATTAAATTAAATAGCACCTGTTCGGGTTGCGGCAGTGTAGCCCCAAGGCCAGATAGCACTTGTGTTTCAATAGCTTGATTTTGGTATTGCAGCGATAGGATACGCGTACCCCAAGAAGAGAAGCCCGCTAAAACGACCTTTTCGGGAGTGACTTCAACTTGAACGGGCAACTGTTGGGTATCGTCTTGCCAAGTCGCGCTGATCAACTGACTTGCCGTCAATGAGTATCCAAGATCCGCAGGAAGAGGCAAGGCTAATTCTGTGTCTTGATCGATAGTGACACTTGCACCTGTCGGTTGTTGAGAAACCATTGAACAGGCGTTGAGTAGTAAGCCTAGTATGACGGCGACTGCTACTTTGATTGTTCTGTTCATCTGAAGGCCTCGCGAGGTTTGGTTTTTTCTGTGGCTTGTTCGCTGTTGATTGCGAGTGGAGAAAGCAGCCACGCCACAAAAATACCAGTTAACACGGTAATACCGAAGCTATGAATGGCGTGAGTCTGGCTCAGCGACAGTAAGCCGAATGAAAGCAATGTTGTAAGGCCAGATAAGGTGATCGCTAATAAGGTGCTCAGTGACTTCTTCTGTTCAGCAAAGAACAGGGTGTAGTCGATGCCAATCCCTAAAATCAGAATCAAACCAAGCAGATTAAACAGGTTCAATGTTGAGCCTAAAATTCCAGTCACCGCCAAACCCGCTACGCCTGCAATCAATGACGGCAGTAGCATCAACAGACTTTGTTTCACGCCATAGCGCCAACCTAACACCATGCCAATAGCCGCTAATGCTATCAATAACAGCTCGGTAATTTTAACGCGGTACTCAGCAAATAAAGATGAGATTTCATCTGCTTTATTGAGGTATTTCACACCTTGTTGTTGAGCAAAGCTTGAATCTAACCACTTCGAGAATAGCTCAGAATTAGTAACCTCTGTGATCATGATAACCGACGCCGCTTGGTTATTGATTGGTTGCAACCAAAGTGGGCGGATCGGCTCGGATACCGGAGATGCCAAAAACTCATCCAGTGTGATGGGATGGTATTTTGGTAGCTCTGGGAAGCTCGACCAACCGAGTGTGGTTTGCAAGGTCGCGCTTTGGTTAGCGTATAGCTGCTTAACCAGCTGATAGTTATGGTGTTGTTCTTGCTCACTTGGCAGATGCTGATTGACGCTGCGATAACCTGAGATGCCTTGCTGATCGACCAACGAATCTAATTTCGAGCTGATCAACGCTAATTTGTTCAGTAACGCCTGACTACTGTTCGCCGTCACTAAAAGCATGTTTTGAGCGCTACCTAGGCCAGAGATTTCTGAGATGGCTTGCTCTTGCTGTTTTAGTTGTTCAGGCATCGCTTGTAGCTGGCGGATATCGTCGTCATAACGAACTTGGCTGATTGACGCCAAACTCACCACGGTCACTACTAAAGGTAAGCCGATTCTAAATTTGGGATTGCTCCACAAGTTTAGCCATGTGCACCAAAGGCTAGCCAACGGTAGCGCACGCTCTTGGCTTGGTTTGAAGGCCAATACTGGGTACCAACACACCACACTGGCATAAGCGGCAATAAGCCCTATAGATGAGAACAGAGCTAGTTGTTGTAGACCTAGGAAGGGTGCAACCAGCAGCCCTAAGTAGCCGATCAAGCTGGTGATTAAACCTAGAGTAATCGCAATGAAGATATGCTTTAGGCCTTTATCACTCTGCCACTGACTTCCCGCTGCCAAACGGTCAGTGAGGTAGTGAAAAGAGTAATCGATGGATACGCCAATTAAGCTTGCGCCAAACACCAAGCTGAATAGGTGGACCTTACCGAAAATAGCGACGGTGCTCGCCAATGCGACCAATAATCCCGTGCTGATTGAGAGTAAAGATAAGGCAAGCGGCAGTGCGCTACGAAACGTCAGCCACACTAATAGAATCACGCCCGCCAATGAGCCTAAGCCAATGGTACTGATTTCAGATTTTGCACTTTGGGTGCCGTAATTTGCGTAGAAAACCACGCCAGTGTGCTGAACTTTGACGTCAAATTTCTTCTCAATTTCTCGCTCTAAAGCGTCAAGTGCGGGAAGTTGTTCTTGAATCGCTAAGCTATAAGGAGAGCCAGCTAACGTCGCAGTAACAAGAATGTGTGATTGATCTTGTGATTGTGCGGTTAGATAACCTTCTTTAATCCCAAAGTTACTCGAACGGGTGTCAACCTCGCTTATATAGTCACGAAATAACAGGAATGGGTCTAAGGTTAACTCGGTTGCTGTCACGCCAGAAAAAGGGTTATACAAGGATTGAATCACATATTGAGCACGTGATTCTGGTGTATGAGTTAATGTTTCTTTCTGTTGTTCGGTCAGCAGTTGAGCGCGATGACGAAAATAGAAGTCGCTCCATTGGCTTTGTGTACTGGCGTTGATCTTGCCTTGAACATGCTTGAAGAGTACTGAACTGTCAGAGAAGGCATCTTGATTGAGCGATTTCTCAAAGGCTTGGGTTGCCGCCATAGTGCTCTTGATATCAGAGCCGCTCAAGATGAACACCACTTGCTCACTCATCGAGTTGGAAATCTGCTGAAAAGCTTGTTCAACCATAGGATCTTGCTGATTCTCAGGTAGCAATTTCATGATGTTGCTTTCGATGGGCATTGAAGAAGAAAAAGCGAACTGTTTGATCAACAGTCCGCTAAAAAGCACCACGATAACTAGCCAAACAAGGGCAAGCTTAGAGTTGAAATTGTTGCGCTTCGGCATCTGACAATACTTCCGGTTGATGGCTTAGCTGGCTGAATTCGATCACCGTGCTATCTCCACGAATCTCTTTTAGCTCGATTCGCTCAATATCACTGTTGCCTTGTAGCATGATGGCTTCAAATACCGCATTCATTGGTGCACTTTTTGGCGTTAGGATAAGTGTCCATGAATTGTTGCCTGTATTCTCGTCTGGGCTTTGTATTGTTGCAGGCTCGAATGACAGTGAGAACTGCTCTTTAAGCTTTTGTGTATCACCGTGGAACACCGATAGGAAAATATGGCTGAAATAAAACGCCATTGGGTTTTCTTTATCGGTGATGACTTTCGCGGGTTGATCCGCAAACCTTTGGCTCAGTTTGTTATCAGTGAGCACTAAGTTCACGGGAAACGGTGTGGTTTGCGTCCAAAGTAGGCCACTTGATTTGTCTAATAGGAATGTACCTTGCGACGTCAAAGGTTGGGCAAACATTTCCATATTGCGTGTTTGAGTAAACTTGCCACGAACAATGCTATTTTCACTCAACACCGTTTGCAGCTCTGAAATAGAACCGACGGAAACTATGTTCTGATTAGCGGTAGCAAGGCCACTTATCGCCATAGAAGCAAGCCCTAGCAGCAAGACGCTAATGTGTTTACGACTGCGTTTAAACAGACTCATGATTCACCTGTTGTGGGTTAGAGGCTTGGGATTGATGTTCAGCTAGAGGCAAGCAACCGAATTGGTGCCAATGCTCGACTTTATCAGTAAACACTTTCGGTGAAGCGAAGCACATTTCTTGCTCTTCAATGGTCACGGCAACCTGCATGGTGTGTGCTCGTGTCATTCGAGCACCGGTTAGAGCATCATGAATTTCATAATCGACACGCAGGCGGTTTTCCCACTCGGTGAGTTTCGCTGTGACCTTAATCTCGTGATTAAACGGTATCGCCTTAATGTATTTCACGCGGGTATCGATGATAGGCCACATGTAGCCAGAATCCTTCATCTCATGATAGTTGTACTCAATCTTATCCATCATGATGCGTCTTACTTCCTCAAAAAATCGGAAGTAGTTGCCGTGATAGATCACGCCCATTGGGTCGGCATCTTGGAATGAGGTGATAAGCGTCACCTCAGATTGTAATGGATGAAGGATTTCAGACATAAATCGCTCTCAACAATATTGCGTAAAGGGTGGCTACTTTATGAGTAAAGTGACCAGTGCTGACTTTGAATACGAGCAATGAAGTGGCGTAGATCGCCTTCAAGTGGTCGATCTTCAACGATAAATTCAAACTCTTTAAGCACTTCGTCGCGAATGTGCTTTAGGTTTTCACTCATGTGGTGCTCATCAAGCTCATTGTGGAGTTTACGAAGTTCAAGCGCTTGTGTACCCGCTAGTAGTGATGCTGCAGCTACTTGTTCCGTTAGTTCAAGAACACGCAGACAATCACGAGCTGCAATGGTGCCCATGCTGACTTTGTCTTGATTGTGACACTCGGTTGAACGAGAGAACACGCTTGCTGGCATGGTGTGCTTCAATGCTTCTGCTGTCCAAGCTGAAACGCCAATCTGTACTGCTTTGAAGCCGTGATTAATCGGTTTACGTTCGCCTTCTGCACCGGTTAGGTTGAATGGTAAACCGTTATTGAACTTGTAATCCATCAACTGCGCCATTTGGCGATCAAGCAGGTCAGCAAGGTTGGCTACGGCAGTTTTTAGTGTATCCATTGCCATTGCGATATGACCACCGTAGAAGTGTCCGCCGTGCAGTACGCGCTCATTATCACCATCGATAATTGGGTTGTCGTTGGCACTGTTTAGTTCGTTCTCAATCATTTGGCGAAGCCAAGGCAGAGAGTCTTGAACCACACCGATAACATGTGGAGCACAGCGCAGAGAGTATCGATCTTGTAGGCGATCACTGTTACGTGGTGGGCGATCCGCTTGCAGATCATCACGCAGCCATGCTGCAACTTGTTGTTGACCTGGATGAGGTTTCACTGCGAACAGCGCTTCATCGAAGTGGAAGTCATTGCCATGCATACCGACCGATACCATAGCGGTGATCTTGGTTGATAGCTGAGCTAGGTATTCTGAGCGCTTGTAAGCGATACAAGCTAATGCTGTCATTACAGATGTGCCATTCATCAATGCCAAGCCCTCTTTTGGCTTCAGCTTGATAGGGCTAATGCCTAGCTCTTTGTAGACGTCACTGGTTGGGCGCACTTCACCTTTGTAGATGACATCACGCTCACCAATCAGTGCAGCTGCTAAGTAAGACAGAGGTGTCAAGTCGCCACTGGCACCTACCGATCCTTCTTGAGGAATACGCGGTGAGATGTCTTGGTTGATAAGGGTAACGATCTGGTTAAGTAGATCGTGAGTCACACCAGAAACGCCTTGTGATAGCGAACAGAGACGAGTTGCAAGTACTGCGCGCGCTTGCTCGTGAGACAGTATTTCACCTAAGCCACAACCGTGGAAGCGTGTTAGGTGCAGAGGAAGTTCATCAACAAGGCTTGGCGGAATCGCAACCGTACAAGAGTCACCGTAACCTGTCGTTACGCCGTAAATCACGCCTTCTTCTTTCAGTAGGCGCTCTAAGAAAGCGACACCACGGTCGATCTTAGATGTGAATGCTTCACTTGAGTTCATCGAGGCTTTAGCGCCTTGTGAGATAGCGACAACGTCCTCAATCGTGAGGCGTTCGGCACCAAAGGTGATGCTATTTGGATTCTTTTTCGTCATGGTGCTTGCTCAATGTCCAAAAATTAAAAAAGTTGTACCACTGAAGCGGTGCTTTCAGTGTGTAGTGCTGAAGCCGGTCTGCGTATTGTTGAACGACTTGCTTTAAAGATTGTTCGCGTGTCTTTCTAGGTAGCTCGATTTTGTCGCTAAAATGCTCAAAATAGACATTAAAGTGCGGCTTTGCTTGTGAATCGTCACGTAACCCAAATAGCAAAAATACGGGAGCTTTGAGTACAGAGGCTAACATAAATGGTCCTTGAGGAAACGGAGCTTCCTTACCTAAGAACTCTGCCCATACCGAGCGGCTCTCTTTGCTAGTGGAAGTTCTATCGCCAACAATCACAATCCACTCACCTTGTTCCAGTTTCTGTTGCAACAAGATAGCGGTATCAGGCCCCATTGATGTCACCTGAATCAGGTTTAAATCAGACTGCGGGTTGACCGCTTTCATAACTGAATTAAAACGTTCGGCGTGTTCTGTAAAAACCAACGCGTTGATTTTGATGTTCGAGTGTCTGCGACCCAAAGCTCGACACAGTTCAATATTGCCAAGGTGAGATCCAAGGATTAACACACCTTGTTTATTTGCAACCATGCTCTCGAATTGGTCTTGGCCATGAATAGTCAGGTTATCTGCCGAGAAATCACCTTTCCATGCCGCCAGTTTATCTAGCATCGTATGGCCAAACGAAAGTAGATGGTTATAGCTAGTTAGCTCCGCAGGTAACTCAATGTTTTGTTGCTCTGCGTAAGTCTTTAGTTGAAACAGGTACTGTTCTGAAGCGTTTCGTGCGCGTTTGCCCGTTAGGTGGTAGTAACGCATCACACCACGCAAAATCAGGTTGAATACACGGCGACCTAACAGGGTGTAAATGGCTAGTAACAGCTTGATGCCAAGTACGGTGCCGCGTTCTTGAGTGCGGGACCAATGGGGCTGTTCTGACTCGTTGTTGTTTGATCCAGTCGATGAATCTTGTTTTTGACCATCTTCAGCAGACGTTGATTTGAAATGGCGATCAATCAGTTTGGGAGATCTTGGTAGCATGCCGAAGAACAATCGCGTGTGCATCCAGCTGATTTTTACGTTGTCCCACAGCGCATCGAAATGAGAGATGCCGTTTTCAGGATAGATAACCCGCGTTTCAACGAAGTTGATGTCGCAGCCTTCCCAATACAGGCGAACCAGAATCTCAATGTCGAAGTCCATTCGAGACCCAACATCGTATTTGCTGAGCACTGCTTGTGTCTGGTTGATCGGATACGCTCTAAAGCCACACATGCTGTCTTTAATTGATAAAGAAAGGGTTTCTATCCATACCCAAATGTGTGTCGCGTAGCGCCCGTACAGTCTCGCCTTGGGCACACTCTCGTCGTAGACAGGCTGGCCTGATATCAGACGTTGTGGCTTAGCTTGTGAGGCCTCAATTAATGTTGGTAAGGCTTCAAGGTCGTGTTGTCCGTCAGCATCAATTTGAATGGCGTGGCTAAAGCCGAGTTCGTGTGCTTTTTTGATTCCGGCCTTTACTGCACCGCCTTTGCCTTGGTTCTGCTCAAGTGTCACCAAGGTTACGTGTGAGTGCTCTGCAAGAGGAGCCAGAAACTGTTTTGTGGTCAGTTCACTGCCATCGTCGACGATGATGATCGGCAACTCAAAGTGATGGAGCGACGAGACCACAGTAGGCATGGTTGCGCCATGGTTAAAGCACGGGATAAGGAAGCAAGCCTTGTAGCTGCTTTCTTCTGTTGGATGTTGAGAAGTAGCCTCGACGGGAGCGCTATTCACTTTTTTCTCCCAACTTCATTTTGCCTGAAGAGTGGGTCTGTTCACCGTTGTTCGAGGTGTAACTAAAGCTCAGCTTGTCTTTGTCAGCATCCCATTTGAGTGATAGCTGGATTGTAGCGTCAGGCAGGATAGGCTCTTGGAACTTAATGACTTCCATGCCTTTAAAGAAACCAGGAACGCCTAACTCTTGGACTGCGTAGTGAAGTGCCCAGTCTATTTGCGTGACGCCCGGTAGAATAGGGAAGCTCTTGAAGTGCCCCTTAAAATCGGTGATATCTCCGCTAACATGAAGTGTCAGGGTCGCTTCATTTTCTACCGTGTCTACAGCAATGATGTTTGGTTTTCTTTTATCCATAGGGCGTGCTTAGAATCCTTGGGCAAATATTGGTTCTTTGACAAAAATATAAAAAGATAATCTCAGTGTAAAATACGATCAGCGGTTTCTATGATTTTATTAGCTGTTCTATGTGAGATGTTAATCGCTTGCCTTGGCTGTTGAGAGGAATCTCATCAATAATACGATACTTTCGTGGGATAGCGATTGGCTCTAACCACTTTCTGAGCTCTGTACGCAGCATCAACCAGAATTTGCCTTTGCTCATGGTCGATAGAGCGGCTTGGCCTTCATCTGATAATACCAAAACAGAGGCTAAGATTAATCGCTCAGGCTCCTCAAATGGAATCACCACGCACTCACTTATCCAAGGCAGTTGCTCCAGTCGTTTCTCCACTTCAACCAGTGATACTCGTTTTTCTTCTATCTTGATCACTCGGTCGGTTCGGCCCTTCAATATGAATTGATTCTCCGAGACCATCTCGCACTCATCAGCGGTTTGATACCAGTTGTTCTTATCGATATACGGCGACAATAACTTAATGCAATTCTCACTGTTGAGACTAGCCTCAATACAATCAAAAAGCTGCCAAGGGGTTTGAGCGCTCTCTTGTTGGCGAAAGGCGATGCCACCGGTCTCTGTGCTGCCAAATACCTCGATAGGTAAATGTCCTAGTAGATCTCGTGACTGGTGAGCCGACTCGGTAGGCAATGGGCCACCCGAAGAGAAGATTCCTGCAAGTTGTACCTTGTTGGTCTCATGCTTTAATCGCTTCAGTAGTGCAGGGCTACTGATCAGAACACAGTTTTTATTGGCATGAGACAGAATTTGTTCAGGGTACTCGAGGTTGTTGCTAGCAAACGGAATACCAGAGCAGAGTGGCCATAAAATTCTAAACAGTAAACCATAGATATGTTGGTGCGAGACCGTACTTTGGACTCGGTTATTCTTGAGTAATTTGCCCCAGTTTTTGTTTAACTGAGTGGTCTCAATATCTAGGTGTTCTAACGTTTTATCTATCGCTTTTGGCGTACCGCTTGAACCTGAAGTAAACAGAGTTAATGGGACTGTTGCCAAATCAATGGTCGTAAGAGCATCGGTTAGAGGCTTTTGTAGTTCGGTGCTTGAGTCCAATAAGGTTTGGATATTGCGAACGTCACTCACCTCAACTTCGCCAATCGAGCCATCAACTAGCAGGCAATCAAACTGTTCACTTAACTCAGCAAGTGCACAAGGTTGGTAGTTACCCGGTAAGATGATGTGTTTGTTCGCTGCTGCACACGCTAAAAATGCTATCGAAAATAGGTAGCTATCTTGGGTACAAATCGCAACTCGTTGAAAAGGGGATGAAGATAAAAGGTGCACGAGTTGAGATAAGTCGTCGTTAAAGGCTTGCCACGTAATCTCACTATTGTCGTCAAAGCATACAATAGATTCAGGGGCTCTGTTCTGGCTGAGAAGTTCAGACAACGAGGTGTAAGATACGGTTTGGGTCATAACAATTTAACTCTGACGAATGCGTTGTCTCACTATCCATTCCCCGGCAAAGAGCACCCCTGCAAACAGATAGCTGAGTAAGCCATTGTATAGGGTCCATACTTCTAGCGGTTGGAAGCAGGTGTAAAAAGCAATAGAGCCATTGATAACAAAGAACAAGCACCAGACTTTGGTGACTTTTCTGGTGTAATCAATGCCACTTTGTGGAAGAGCAGGCTCTTGAAGGCGAGCAAGACGCTCGATAATCGTTTGCGGTTGCCAAAGGCTTGAAGCGAACACAACCAACATACAAACGTTAACGATGACGGGGTAATAGGTTAACCAGCCATGCTGCTTGAAGGTTAATCCTAATGCCAGCAGAACAATCCCGGCACTACCACTGATCCAAGCTAGGTGTTTTAGCTCTTTGATTTTGGCCTGACCGCCAGTGAAAATACGGACAGCAAAGATAGCGGCCAAGGCAATTCCAACGGTTTGTAAGCCAAACTTGTTGAGTCCAAAGTAAACCGCTATTGGATAAGTGAAAAGTATGATTGCCGACAGTAAAGTCAGCAGAGGACGCATTATGCGTCCTTCAATAGTTCAACTACAGACTCTACAACGTCATTAACGGTGCGTACTGCTTTGAACTCTTCAGGTTTGATCTTCTTACCTGTTACGTTCTGTAGGTGAACGACCAAATCGACCGCATCAATGCTGTCTAGGTCTAGATCAAGATAAAGGTGTGCTTCAGGCGTGATATCTTCAGCATCAAGCTCGAACAGCTCAATCAGCGCATCTTTAACCTGGTTGTATACTTCTTGTTGGTTCGCTTGTGTCATAAAGATCTGTCTAGTTGTTCGTTTGAGATGAGATGTAGTTTGCTAGGTTTTCAACGGATGCAAAGTGCTGGCGAGTGTTTGAATCGTCGGCATCGATAACAATGTTGTACTTCTTCTTGATAGCAAGACCAAGCTCTAGTGCATCAATAGAGTCTAATCCAAGTCCATCACCAAATAGTGGAGCTTCCGTTTCAATCTCATCAATACTCATGTCTTCAAGATTCAATGCGTCGATGATCAGTTCTTTCAGTTCGTTGTGTAATGTTTCCACTTTGGCCTACTTAATGCTTTATTTGAATGCTGCTTTAAGGGGGCGATTCTACATTATATGAGGTATTTTCGAAATGCCGATATCGCCTGTTATGTTATTGATACGCTAAATGTTTTCTTCGGAAGGGAAAATTGTTTGTGCAAGGTGATGATTAAGGCGCCTTGCTGCCGAAGTTAAATTATTTGAGCCTTCAATAAATGGCTCGACTTCTATTTTACCTTTCACCGCGACATGAAAAAAGGGCTTCGTCGCAGGAACTTGATACCATTTTTTCTCTTTCGTTAAGAATGTCGGAGAAACTGTAATATGAATCACGCGTAAATCGGTTTGTGTTCGAGTCGCGATTTGTGCCGCCCCACGCTGTAAGGATGGTTCAATTCCTGGCGTTGTGCGAGTTCCTTCGGGAAAAATCAGCAGGACATTGCCACGTGAGAAGCGTTCTTCACAGCGATCTAAAAGATCGTCAGGGGCTTGGTTGGGTATATAACCTGCTGCTTTAACAATCCTTTTCATAAAAGGGTTTTCCCAAATAGCGGCCTTAACGAGACAATCGCATTGAGGAAGTTGAGAGGCGATCAATACATAGTCAATCAAGCTAGGGTGATTGGCGACGATGATGCAGTTACGATCTTCACGTAATAGATCCGCACCATCAATTCGGTAATCAATTGCACCGGTAAATTTCATGATCTGGCAAAAGGCGTTGAATGAGAAACGGATTAATCGCTGTGCTTTAAGCTCTCTTTTAATAGTATTGGGAGTCGTTAAAGCGATAGTCGGTAAGATTAAGAAGCTTAATATTAAGCCTCCGAGACCAAAGATGGTAAAGCAGAGCCCTGTCGCAAATACTCGCCAATATTGGTCGACTTTACTCATTATAGTGCCTCAGATCTTACGTTGTTTACCCACGACCATTGTTGCTGCTTGCCCGCAATAGTCCAGTTTGGTGTCTTCTGAAGAATATTATGCAGTGCTTTCAGAGCTTGTGGTAAGTCAGCAAGTGAGTCCTCAGCGTTCAACATTTTGGCATCTGTTACTCTAGATATAGAGTACTCACAACCAGCAGTAAGCACTAAGCCCAACGCATAGTCGGCATAGCTTTGAGTTTCGAACTCTTGATAGAGCTCTGGCAAAGGTTGGTCGAAATCGATAACTAATACACGATGTGATGGGTATTGGTGAAGGTAAAGATAGGCTTCAATCAGAGCGTTATGGAAAGTATCTTGCCCAGCTGCAATAGAGGTCAATGGAATCGGCGCTTTTGCGGCAATGGTGGTTAGCCCGGCTGCGGTATTGTGTACCGACTGTGAGAACGCCATTGGTGAGGCATCGTCACCTTCTAATATCGACTGAATCAATGTGGCGGTTCGGTGTAATTCACCGTGTCGGCTGGCAAAAACCAGATAATCAATCGAGGTGTCTTTTAATAGCGTTAATGCGGTTTGGACGGCAAGCTTACTTTGCAAGCTCATTCGACGGCGCATCATAGGCGGGATCGCTTTGAATTCAGTTGAGCCATCTTGTGGCCAATCTAAATGAGTGCTCCACGCTTGCCATTCGGCATCGGAATTGAGACCGGCAGAATTTGCAGACCATTTCTCAATATTAAACGACATTAATTGGGACTGATTTGACATAGAGTATTGATTTGCTTTGGGTCTAACTAAATACTATGCGTGCTTATAAATAAACACAGATAAGGAATTTAAATGAAATTACTAAAAATAGCCGTTTCAATGTTATTCATATTCGTTCTTGCAGGGTGTGGACGTGTCCAACCTGTAATGAATATTGAGGATACTCCAGTTGCACTTAATCTTCAAAGTAAACAGGTGAAATCAGCTATTTATGAGTCGGCTGAGAATCGAGGCTGGTTGGTTTCAGAAATAAAGCCTGGATTGATCCGTGCAGAACTGTATGTTCGCTCACACCATGCTGTGGTTGAAATTCCTTATAGCGACAAGTTTTACTCTATTCTTTACGTTGAATCAGAGAATTTGAAGTATGACGATGGTGAAATACACCGTAATTACAACCGCTGGGTTAATAACTTAAACGTTGATATTAAACGTAAGCTTGCACAAATGGCTGCAGAGTAACCCTCTATTATTTTAAAGTTAGGTTTTTCGTGTCGGAATATAAATTAGATCCATTCAATGCATTAGAAGCAAAAACAGAAGCTCAAAAATTGTCTTTCGCTCCTATTGTTTTTCATACTGCTCGTACACTTCGTGATTTAGGTATTTTAAAAGCCTTAGATGATGCGGGTTGTGATGGTTTACCAGCAGAGACGCTTTCTGAATTAACCGGAGTATCCGAGTACGGTGTAAAAGTTCTGCTCGATATGGCGTTGAGTGCTCATATTGTGACTTGGGAAAAGCCTAACTACAAAATGGCTAACCTTGGCTTCTACCTTCTGCACGATGGTATGACGAACGCAAACATGGATTTCACTGCCGATGTTTGTTACGCCGCGATGATGCACCTTACCGAAGCGATTGAAGAAGGCACACCTGCGGGTTTAAAAGAGCTGGGTGACTGGGAAACCATTTATCAGGGCTTATCTCAATTGCCAGAAAAAGCAAAAGAGAGCTGGTTCAAGTTTGATCACTTCTATTCCGATCGTTCATTCCCTGTGTTGCTCGAGAAAGTCTTTAGCAAGAAACCTAAATCGCTGGTGGATATTGGCGGTAACACCGGTAAATGGGCAATGCAGTGTTGTAACCACGATGCAGACGTTGAAGTCACCATTGTCGATCTTCCGCAGCAGTTAGAAATGGCAATGACAAACGCTAAGCAACATGGTCATCAAGATAGAGTGACGCCATTCCCTGCCAATATGCTCGACAAACAGCAAACGTTGCCGACAGGCGCGGATGTGTGGTGGATGAGCCAATTCCTTGATTGCTTCTCGCCAATGGAGATTCTGAGCATATTAAAGCGTGTTCGCTCTCATATGTCAGAAGAAGCGACGGTCTATATCCTTGAACTGTTCTGGGATGCACAGAAATACGATGCGGCTTCTCATAGCTTAAACGCGACTTCGCTGTACTTTACGTGCTTGGCCAATGGCAACAGCCGTTTTTACCGCAGTGAAGACTTCTTAGAGATCGTTGAAGAAGCTGGCTTTGAAGTAGTGACACGTACCGACGATATCGGTCTTGGTCATACACTGCTTGAATTGAAAGCTGGCGCGCAATAAAAAATAACAAACATGGCTTAAATTAATGAAAAAACTGTCAACTCAAGTTGTGATCATCGGAGCTGGACCATCAGGGTCTATTGCCGCGTCTTTGCTTCATAAAAAAGGCATCGATGTTCGAGTGATTGAAAAGAGCGTATTCCCGCGTTTTTCTATTGGTGAAAGCCTATTACCCGCTTGCATGGAAGTGATTGAACAGGCTGGGATGACTGACGCAGTAATCAACGCCAACTTCCAATACAAAGATGGCGCAGCCTTTCGTAAGAATGGCGTTTATACCGCGTTTGATTTTGAAGATAAGTTCTCTGCTGGGCCGGGAACTACCTTTCAGGTTCAGCGCGGCGCCTTTGATAAGGTGTTAGCAGACACTGCTGAGGCGCAAGGTGTCGCTATTGATTACCAACATGAGTTGATGGGCATTAACTTCACCGGCAACAGCACGATTTTAGAGGTTCAAGTAGTTGATGGAGAACGCTATCAGCTAGAAGCGCAGTACGTTCTGGATGGCAGTGGCTTTGGTCGAGTACTACCAAAAATACTTGATTTGGAAGAGCCGTCATCGCTTCCTCCTCGCAAAGCCATTTTCACGCACATCAACGATCATATTGCAGAAGTGGATACCGACCTTGAATATGACCGAAATAAAATTCTTATCTCTGTGCACCCAACCAACCCTGACGTTTGGTATTGGTTGATCCCGTTTAGCAACGGAGTATCTTCATTTGGTGTGGTAGGGGAGCCTAAGTTCTTTGAATCCTACCCACAAGATAAGATTGCCGCGATTAAGCAATTGGCAATGGAAGAGCCGGGTTTGGCTGAAATACTGGCGAATGCAGAATACCCTAACCCTGCGGGTGAAATTGGTGGTTATTCAGCTAACGTGAAGCACCTTGCGACAGACAAATACGCATTGCTCGGTAACGCGGGTGAGTTCCTTGATCCTGTGTTCTCTTCGGGTGTCACGATTGCGATGAAGTCGGCACAGTTTGCGGTTGAGTGTGTGGAAAAGCAGCTTAACGGTGAGAAGGTTGATTGGGAGCGCGATTATGCGGATCCATTGATGGTTGGCGTAAACACCTTTAGAACGTATGTTGAAGGATGGTACTCAGGTACGTTGCAGGATGTGATTATCTATCAAGATCCAAACCCGAAGATTAAGCAAATGGTGTGCTCTATTTTGGCGGGCTACGCATGGGATCAAACCAATCCTTATGTGAAAGACTCAAAACGCCGATTGACGACATTGGCAGAGATCTGCCGAAGCTAGGTGGTCGATTTAGCGTATGGACAACATGCTAAAGCGCTAAGTTAACTAATCTAAAAATAAAAACAGCCGCAAATGCGGCTGTTTTTGTATCTGACAATATGGGAAGTCAATTCAATCGAGCGAAGGTTACTTCAAGTCAATACTGTTCAATCGTCCCATAAAAACGAGCAGATCAATCACATCTTTGTGAGCATCAAGCAGTGCGCGTTTGGTCTGGCTATACGCGGCAAGTCGACCGTGCTTTCTGATCGAACATACCTTAGTTTTGTATTTGTAATCACCATTCTCAGAGAACACACGCCATTTGGCGATATAACACTCATCACGGTGTTCGGGGTCACTCTGCGTTGGGTTTGGTTTGAATACGATTTTAGGCTCTAAACTATGAGGCAGGCGCGTCATTAAGTAGGGCTCTTTGAGGACTTTAGGCCAAAATTTACCCCAAAGCTCTCTGCCCAGCTCATCTCTTAACTTAATGGTTTTCTTCAGTGCTTTGTCTTCACCCATACGAACAAAGCCGACAGACCTGTGTAGTACTGTGTCTTCGGGTGTATGAATGTGGATCTTAAAAGCGGTTTTACCTTTCGAGATAAAGCGGTAACCGGTAGCACCAATTAGATTATTCTGGCTCATAGTTTGCTAAATGATGATTATGTTATTAATAAGGTTACGACAAATACGTTAAAACCGAAACTAATCATCATGAAAAAAATAAAGCCTTAACAAAAGTGCTAAGGCTTTATTAGAAACTCTGAGACGAGCGTGTCGCTAACTACATGATTTTCTGCATCACATCACCAATTTGAATGCTTCCCGCAAGGCTTGGCTGATCAATCGTCAGTTCTGCTTCGTTTTCGTAAACGCGAGAAACCGTTAGGGTGATATCACTTTGAGACACCTTGTTGCGTGGCAAACCGCGTTGGTCGATAAACGAACCTGTGTGCCATAACTGAAGCTTGTCACCTTGCTGAACACCATGCATTCGGCCTAAATCGATGGTCACTGTATTGCCGTAGACCGCCGCAACCTCTGGAAGAGTGATCTTACACGATACTTCTGATTCCAAGTCCAGCATGATATTACGACTGACGCGAAGCATCATGCTGCCGTAGGTAGATGCCCAGAAGCGCGCGCTGCGTGTATCGACTTCACTGGTTTTAGCAAATGGCCATTTAGCCACTTCACGATAGCTACGATTATAAACTTGGTGACCTGTTTTACCGTCGAACACTTGCATCTCGAGTGCAAACTGACGGTTGATAACATCGTCTTTCAAAAGTTTAGATTCGATGGTCGCCGTTAAGTCGGTAATATCACCACCAATGATGTACTGCGCACCTGTATCTTGAGCGATCATTTTGATCACTTCAGGTCGACGCTTATCGATGTCGTAATTGGTTGTGCCGACAGAAACAAAACTGCGAGACTCTTGCGCAAGCTGCCTGTCAACCACATGGCTGAAATCATCGCCGATGTTATAGATTCTTCCCATCACGGCTTGTTGAGGCGAGGTCACATCAATATTGCCGACCAAAAATGTCTTCTTATATTGGCTCTCATGGCAAGCATTTGCCGAAGGGTAGATGTCGATCCTGGCGGTGATCATTAAATTGCCACCGCGTGTTCTCTCTTTATCAACCAAGATGTAGCGTACTTCGTGGTTGGTAAACTGGAACTCTTTCTTGCTCGAATCTAGATAGGGCGTGAGGTTGGAGATACTACCAATATCAGCGCCTGAGAACTGAACAGCCTTGTAAACCGCGTCTTCCAGAGCGTGGACCCTTGCACTTTTTTCTGTCGATACGATCGCTGCTGTACCGGTAACTTCATACCAAGAGGCATGAGCACTGAAGCTTATGGTTATCAGTGAACTTATTGAAAATAAGTAATAAATTATTTTTTTCATCTATTCGTTACCAGTTGGGTATAAATATTGCTTAACAAATAACTATAAGCTTGAAGCTGACTTAAGTGCGTTTTTCTTAATCTGAACCATTAATGAAAAGCAAAGACTGTTCCAACATTGTAATCCATTGAAAAGAATAATGGTGAGAACATATTGGAACAGGTAGCACTAAAACTATCTGGAGATAAGAGAATGAAAAAATGGCTCGTAGTAGTGAGTGTCATGTTATTGACCTCATGCGCTTATTCGCCAATCTATAACGGCAAGTCTGAGTATTCAGGTAGTCAGTTTATGTTGATGGACAGCCCTCGTCATACCATGGATTTTTTCGTTGAAAGCATGACCGAAGATTTGATCGTGTCGAATACGAGTATTTCTGCAAGAACGCCGATTGCGATTACCTCGTTTGTTGACCTGCAACACATGGACACAACAAACTGGCTCGGTAACTCAGTATCAGAAGGTTTCATTCATCAGTTTCAGCGTCGCGGCTTCAAGGTTGTTGATTTTAAAACGACGGGTTCTATCCAAGTGACTCACCAAGGTGATTTTGCGTTAAGCCGTGATTGGAAAGACTTAGCTCAAGAGCAAGACGTTCAATACGTGCTGACAGGTACTATGCTTCGCCAAGAAGGCGGTGTTCTAGTGAATGCTCGTGTGGTTGGAATGCAAACACGTATCGTGGTGGCTTCTGCACAAGGCTTCTTGCCTGCTGACCGTATTGGTCGTGACCTCGATACTCTGAACAGTATTCGAACTCAAGATGGTGTGATCATTCGTTCTGACCCAACGATCAGCCAGCCTTATACTGTTATTCTTCGCCCTTAGGAGTTCGAGATGAAGAAGTTAATGTTTGTTGTTGCCGCTTTATTGCTTGTTGGCTGTCAGCCATTGCAGAGCATGAGACCTGATGATTTCTTAGTGGCTGTTGGCTACGCGAGTATCAGTGAACAGAAAGGTCGTAACGACGAAGAGAGACGCATCCGTGCGATGAGAGCCTCTAAGATCGATGCTTATCGTGAGTTGGCTGAACAGGTTTATGGTATGCGAGTAAGCGGCCGTGCTGAACTTGAAGATCAGCGCCTTGGTACCGAACGTACCTCAGGTGCGGTTGATGGCGTTATCCGTGGTGCAGAAGTGGTGCGTAGTTACCCAGTAGGTGATAGCTACGTGACCGAGCTTCAGTTGGATATTCGCAAGATGGATCAGCTCCGTAACTACGGTGAAGTTCAGGCAGTACCTGAGAAGAGACAACAAACGCTGTTCTAGTTTCGGTGTTTGAATCGAATATTCAGTGATATTGGCTGCCACTCGCTTTCCAGATGGCGTATCGGCAACCAATAACTAATGTGAGTGTAAAAGCGGCAAGTATGAAAATACTTGCCGCTTTTTTGTTTGCCCAGCGAAGCTGGCAAACCCGTTAGGTTGAAAGAAACCTGAATCACCCCGACTGAGGGGAAGATAATCCGAATCGCAAGGGCGTTGCTGGCTAACGGCAGGGTCTGAAGGAAGCGATAGGAAGTTAACAGTACACAACGCAAGTAAACCTGCTTCGGCAGTATAGGTGGGTAAGCGTCCGAAATAGCGCGAAGCCCTATACTCAGTCAGACCTATGCTGTGCTTGAGGTGGCATTGTTAACAGGGAGCCAGTGCAGTAACTGGGGAAGCCTGACACCACATCCAAAGTCTGGAAGCACAAACTCGAAGCGAAAGCTAAGAGCTGTGTTGGTGCGAGGTGGCAGATGAATCCGTAGTAGTGAGTAAGGCTAAGCCCGAGAAGCCCAGTAATGGTGTGGAGGAGAAAACTTAGCTGACCATCAGCATCAAGTCTGATGGAGCACTGAAATGCCAAAAGCACTCAGTGCTGCGAAGGGAGGAAGTACACTTTAAGTCTGTGATGAACAGATGTTTTTTTTTTTTTTCAGTGATACCCAAACCGAATCGCTATCGGGGTATTCCTAGTTTGGTTGATTGTGGAAGCAAGATACTGAGCTAAGAAACCGTATAGGGAGTAACTCTGACACACTTCAGTAAATTGCCATTGAGCTAGAAGGCTGAATAGCAGAGAGAAATAACACCCACACTGGACATGAAACACTTGTCCCCACACAGCACACAACCCAAGGAGAGAAAGTGCGAGTTTATTACAGTTTATATGGTCATCTGCTCAACAAAGAGAGGCTGTATAAAGGGTTTAAAAAAGGTAAAGAAAGCGAAAGGCGCGGCTGGAATAGATGAGCAGAGCCTGAGCGACTACGCCGAAAATCTGAGTGATAACCTCGATCAACTCCTCTCTGAACTCAAAACCAAGCAATACAAACCTCAGCCAGTCAAACGAGTAGAGATACCCAAAGAAGACGGAGGGGTACGATTGCTTGGGATCCCAACCGTTAGGGACAGAGTTGTCCAACAAGCACTCAATGATATCCTCACCCCCATCTTCGAAGAGCAATTTCACCCATCAAGTTTTGGGTATAGACCGAATCGAAGTTGTCACGATGCAATCAACAAATCCACGATGTTTATCCGCCGATACGGATTACAGCACGTCGTAGATATGGACTTGTCGAAGTGCTTTGACAAACTCGACCATGAGTTGATCCTCAAGAGCATCAGAAGGCGAGTCACAGATAGCAGCGTGTTAGAGCTGATAAAACAGTTTCTGAAAAGTGGCGTGATGATAGACGGTAGTTGGCAGGAGACAGAGCTAGGAAGTCCACAAGGTGGTGTTATCAGTCCTTTGATTGCCAATATCTACCTTGATGCGTTCGATCAGGAAATGCGAAAGCGTGACCATAGGCTCGTTCGTTATGCGGATGACATACTCATCTTTTGTCGTAGCAAGGCAGGAGCAGAGAATGCCCTTGCACAAGCGACGAAGATCCTAGAAGGAGAGCTTAAACTCACAGTGAATCAGACGAAATCACATATAGCGCACAGCCGTGATGGCGTGAAGTTCTTAGGTGTAGAAATCGGGAGTCAATTTACCCGCATTCAAACTAAGAAACTGAAAGGGTTCAAAAGTAAGTTAAAGCGACTGACAAAGCGAGGGTGCGGTAAGCCACTTGAGCAAGTCATAAAAGCTTTAAACCCAGTGTTAAGAGGGTTCAGTCAATACTTCAGGATCACCAATAGCAGCAGAGAGTTCTCAAGGTTAGCAGGGTGGCTACGAAGAAGACTTCGTAGTATCCAGTTGAAACTTTGGAAGAAGCCTCAACGGTTACACCGAAGGTTAAAACAGTTAGGGTATAAGCCGCCGTTCCAACATATCTCAATGACAAGTTGGGTCAGTGCAGCGAGTCCCCTATCAAGCTATGCGATGCCAAATCAATGGTTTAATGACCAAGGGTTGGTAAATCTTGGAACAATAAGGACAGGGCATGTGTTCAGCCAATATGCTGAATGGAAGTGTGCATGAGCCGTATACGAGGTCCGTACGTACGGTTCTGTGAGAGGGATGAGGCGGTAACGCCTCACCCTACTCGATGTTTATCGATTTTGTCAGGGCGTTCAAAGGCTGATTAGGTGTTTTGATAAAAGATAATGATGGGAATAGTCTGAGATACAGATACAGATACAGATACAGATACAGATACAGATACAGATACAGATACAGGCAGAAGGTTAACAATGGGTATTACTGAAAAGGGAGGCTTAACTAGGCTTTTACGTTAGTTCCCAGCGTAGAAATAGTATGCGTTTGACCACCGGCATTGTAGGTCATGCCAATTTTTCCGTGGCTTTGCTGCATCATATTGCTGAGTTTTTTGAAGCTAAGGTGTGCTCGATTCAAGGCTTCGCCATTAACCAGGTTCGCTTGATGGCAATCGTGCACTATGGACTTGATGGTTGAGACTAACTGAGCCAGCTCAGGGTTCTCGGTCAGTTCTGAGATATTGGTATGGGCTGCGATGCGTTGATCGGTTGATCTTAGCTGTTCGACAAGAACCACTTTTTCTTTGGCGATTCGCTCAATATCATTGGATTGTCGGCTCGTGATCGCGGTTTTCTCTGAACTTAATAATTCAGATAAGGCTTTGGCATTTTGAAGTTGAAAATTAACTAAGTCTGCTAGTGCCGCCATAACGTAAACCTATCAATAACCTCGTGTACTTTAAGTTAACCACTCAATCTAAGGGTTAGTGCTTAAAGGCCTTTTAATTCGTTTTCGAACTTGATCATGTTGTCAGCCAGTTTTTCTGGATCAACCGTGTATGAACCGTTCGCTATTGCTTCTTTGATCGCTGCTACTTTCACAGAATCAAAGCTTGGCTGTGCTGCCATGTCTTGATGGAGTTGACCAATCGCTTTGCCTTGTTGGCTTAGAGAAACCGCATCTTTGCTTGCTGGTGATTTAGTTGACACATCAGAACGTGATGCCTCAGAACTAGAATCAGAGCGTACTGCTGATCGGTTGGTGGTCGTTAGGGTTTGCCCTGAACGAATATTATCAATGCCTGCCATAGTTAAGCCTTTTTCTTCAAAAATGGGAACCTGTACAGTCAATATCGACCAAGGGTTCGAATACTTTAGCAATTTTTAGCTCAATAGTCGAAAAGGGACCAAACACTGCTGCTGTGATTTTCAGCATTAGATTGGAGAGCAAAATCGCTAACGATACCGTCAATTTAGAAGTAAAGAGTTAAAAGTAAACCGTGACTTCAGACATGCTGGTAACAATTCCTTCAATTATACGCTGTGATTTATCATTTTTCACTCTTACTTGATCGCCCATCGAACCATCGGTGAGTGCTGTGCCTTTGGTAGTAATGGTCATGCCACCTTTTACAGCCTGTATGATAACCTTCTCATTTCGGCATACGACGCAGATATCGCCTCTTTCAACAACATCACCCGGTCTTAGGTTCTTTTTAACCTTGGCGCCGACGACTTGCTCTGGAGCGGTGAAACCTTGGCGACGAAACTTGTTAAGAGAAATCATCGCGGTGGTCACATCGTATTGACCGACAATTTCGCCTCTCGCGAGTGCTCTGGTTGTCGTCACAAGCGGCACTGACATCGAAAGACGCACCGGCACATAAACTCGCCACTCATCAGGAACACATTGCACTAAAACCGTAATACTGCTGCGGGTATTGGTGGTGGTTGAGGCACTTGTCTCGAGAGGGATTGGGCAGTCTGTTGCTTTGATTCTTGAGTCAACATTTGCTGAATTAACAAAGAGTTCGCCGCCTCGTGGCTGTTCAACGGTATCAAGGATGTGTTGCTCCGCCGCCGACTGAATCATCTCAATTTGTTCTGGGGTCGCAGCTTGCACAAAAAAACTAAACAATATTGATAAAATGCCGATAAACTTAGCGACAGTTTTAAAAGTAGCTCTACACATTGCTATGGAAAGAGGTGGCAAATTTGTTTTATAATACGTCATTCCGTTTCTCTGGTGGTTCGTAGCCTGCAGTAGACTAACACTTTTTATACAAAAAAGTTTGATATGGAGATGAGCTCATGACGGGTATTCTTGATTCGGTGAATCAGCGTACGCAACTCGTCGGTCAAAACCGATTAGAATTACTAACCTTTCGCCTAATGGGGCGTCAGCGTTACGGCATTAATGTTTTTAAAGTAAAAGAAGTGCTTCAATGCCCTAAGCTGACGAAGATGCCAAACTTGAACCCACTGGTTAAAGGTGTCGCACACATTCGTGGTCAAACGATCTCTGTGATTGATTTGAGCTTAGCGATTGGTGGCCGTCCTACAACGGATGTTGAAAAGTGTTTTGTGGTTATCTCTGAGTTTAACCGAACCATTCAAGGTTTCTTGGTAAGTTCAGTTGAGCGCATTATTAACATGCACTGGGAATCGATTCTTCCGCCGCCAGATGGCGCAGGTAAAGCCAACTACCTGACAGCGGTAACCAACATCGATAATGAATTAGTCGAAATTCTGGATGTTGAAAAGATTCTTGCTGAGATTTCACCAGTGGATGAAACAATGGACAGCAAAATTGCTGAAGAAATCGCAGAAGTAGAACAAGAGAAAGAATTGGTTCGCCGTATCTTGATTGCTGATGATTCGACGGTTGCTCGTAAGCAGGTTCAACGTGCTATCGAGTCGATTGGTTTTGAAGTTATCTCAGTGAAAGATGGTAAAGAAGCCTATGAGAAGTTGATGCAGATGTCAGCCGAGGGCAGTATTTACGATCAGATTTCATTGGTGATTTCAGATATCGAAATGCCAGAAATGGATGGATACACGCTGACTGCTGAGATTCGTCGTCACGCAGAATTGAAAGATTTATACGTAATTTTACACTCATCATTGAGTGGTGTATTTAACCAAGCCATGGTTGAGCGTGTAGGGGCTAACTCCTTCATCGCGAAATTCAACCCTGATGAGCTTGGTGCAGCGGTTAAAGCTGCGTTAACTAACTAAAAGAGACATTAATGACTGCTATAACAATAAGTGATCAAGAGTATCGCGATTTCAGCCGTTTCTTAGAATCTCAATGTGGCATTGTATTAGGTGACAGCAAACAGTACTTAGTGCGCAGCCGTCTAAGCCCATTAGTAACGAAGTTCAATGTAGCGTCGTTATCTGATTTGCTGAGAGATGTAGTGACAGGTCGAAACCGTGAGTTGAGAGTGGCAGCAGTGGATGCTATGACGACGAACGAGACACTTTGGTTCCGAGATACTTACCCGTTTGCTGTGCTTGCGGATAAACTTCTACCGGAAATAGCGGCAAATAAACGTCCTATTAAGATTTGGTCTGCGGCAAGTTCTTCAGGCCAAGAACCATACTCAATGGCAATGACGGTGCTTGAGACTCAAGCTCGTAAGCCGGGTATGCTGCCAAATGTATCGATTACCGCAACTGACATCTCAGCAAGTATGTTGGATATGTGCCGCACGGGCGCGTACGACAACCTTGCTTTGGGACGCGGACTTTCTCCAGAGCGTCGTCGTACTTTCTTTGAAGATGCGGGCGATGGTCGCATGAAAGTGAAAGACAACGTGAAGCGCATGGTGAACTTCCGTCCTCAAAACTTGATGGACAGCTATGCACTGTTAGGCAAGTTCGACATCATTTTCTGTCGTAACGTGCTGATTTACTTCTCACCTGATATGAAGTCAAAGGTACTTAACCAGATGGCAAATAGCCTCAACCCTGGTGGTTACCTGCTATTAGGTGCGTCGGAATCACTAACAGGCTTAACGGATCGTTTTGAAATGGTTCGCTGTAATCCAGGCATCATCTACAAATTAAAGTAATGGTTGGCACCAGAATCAGGTGCGGCGTTACTGTCTAACTTCAAAACCCAGCCAAGTGCTGGTTTTTCTTTTTCCTGCTTAACCTATATCTTTAAGTCAGAGTGACATTCCAATTTACTCTATTTTTTGGCTTGTATATTGCAAGTTTACCCACGAGTAACCTGTAAAAGTATTGATAGACCGCTTTGTTTTAAAAGTTGGTATATATATTGCTTTGGTTATTTCATAACAGTCAGTTCTTGAGTTGAGGTTTACATGGCTATTTCTTTTGACAATGCTTTAGGCATTCACCAACACACAGTTGGTGTACGTGAGCGTAATGCTGAGGTGCTTTCCACCAATATCGCGCAAGCAAACACGCCTGGGTATAAGGCAAAGGGATTAGACTTTAAGAAATCGCTGCAAGCGGCAAGTTCTGGGGCAAGCATTGGTCTTAGCCGCACAGATGGTCGGCACATTTCTGCCTCAACAACGGTGAACGGGGAAACGAAGTATCGAATTCCTACACAACCTGATACAGGAGATGGCAACACGGTTGATTTGGATTTGGAAAGAAACCTTTTCATGCAAAACCAAATTAGGCATCAAGCCTCTCTCGACTTCCTAGGAAGTAAGTTCAAGAATTTAACTAAAGCGATTAAAGGGGAATAATTAGATGAGCTTATTTAATGTATTCAATGTGACTGGTTCTGCGATGAGTGCTGAATCTGTTCGTCTAAATACGACCTCGAGCAACCTAGCGAACGCGGACAGTGTAAGTAGTTCTGCTGAAGAAACTTACAAAGCTCGCCACGCAGTGTTCGGCGCTGAGTTAAATCGAGCACGCAACAGTGACCACACTGTGCCTGTGAAAGTATTAGGTATTGTTGAAAGCGATAAGCCGCTAAGCGCGGAGTACAACCCTGATCACCCATTAGCGAATAACGAAGGCTACATCTACAAGCCGAACGTAAACGTTATGGAAGAGATGGCAAACATGATTTCGGCATCACGTGCGTACCAAACAAACGTACAGGTTGCTGACTCGAGTAAACAAATGCTGCTGCGTACGCTGCAGATGGGTCAATAAGGATAAGGAGGTAGCACATGGCTGGAATCAACAACAATGTTGGTCAAAGCGGCTTGTCCTATGTTGACCAGCTGAAGAGTCTTCAAGATGGCGCTAAGAAGTCCGACGAAACAACAGGTAAGCAGGATCTTAAACAAGAAGATTTCTTATCTTTGTTGACTAAGCAATTAGCACAGCAAGACCCTTTCAAGCCGGTTAGCAATGACCAGATGATTGCGCAAATGGCTTCATTTGCGACCGTAGATGGCATTGGCAAAATGAATACACAGTTTGAAAGCTTGAATTCATCAATGACCTCTAACCAAGCACTGCAGGCCTCTTCTTTGGTTGGCCGTGATGTATTGGTTCCTGGTGCGGCAGGTGTGAAACCCGGTGACGGCGGTATGGCGGCAATGGTTAAGCTTCCTCAGGCAATGGACAATGTAATGGTCCGTGTTGAGAACGAAGTTGGCCAATTAGTTCGCACATTTGATATCGGTTCTAAACCTTCTGGTGACACACGTGTTGAATGGGACGGAAAAGACGAAGACGGTAACCCATTGCCGGCCGGTAAATACAACGTGAAAGCGTCGGGTTTGCTGGATGGTGAGAACACAGAGTTCCAAGTTTCCAGTTATGCGAACGTGAACAGTGTGCTTCTTGGTAAGGGTGATGGCAACGTACTACTCAATCTGGCTGGTTTCACATCGCCAGTACGACTTGCTGAAGTACTAGAAGTTGGTAAAGCGTAGCTCTTTATTGAGTGACTATGCTAGCTAGATAGATTAGGAGAATATTGGAATGTCATATGTAGCTTTAAGCGGCCTATCCGCTGCACAATTAGACCTGAATACAACCAGTAACAACATTGCGAACGCAAACACATTTGGCTTTAAAGAGTCTCGTGCTGAGTTCGGTGATGTTTACTCAAACTCGTTGTTCACTAACGCAAAAACGACGTCAGGTGGCGGTGCGCAAGCTAGCCAAGTGGCGCAACAGTTCCACGAAGGTTCGAGTATTTATACAAACAACCCAATGGACTTACGTGTCAGTGGTACAGGTTTCTTTGCTGTAGCGAAAGATCGCATGGTGCCAGAGATTAATGAACTAACGCGTAATGGTGCATTTCACCTAAACAAAGATAACTACATGGTTACAGCTAACGATGAGTTTCTTTTAGGCTACGATGTTGATCCTAATTCGGGTGAAGTTCTTTCTTACGCGCCAAAGCCTCTCGACATTCCTGCTGAGTTTGGTAAGCCAAAACAGACAGAAAACATTGAAGTAGGGGTTAACCTGCCTGCAAACGGTGATCTTAAAGACCCAGCTGCATTTAACTACCAAGATGCTGACACATACAACCGTGCAACGTCTTCGACGGTATACGATTCTATGGGTCAGTCTTACAAGTTAACGACTTACTACCTCAAAGATCAGACCCAACCAAACACTTGGCAAACGTACTACACCATGTCAGATGAGAATGGCGAGAAACCATTGAACATTACAGGCGGTGATGCGACGAATGCAACAGGTCATGTTGGTCATACAATGAAGTTCAACAATGATGGTACGTTAGCAAGCCTGAACAGTGGTCAGCCGATTAACTCTGATCCTCTAGGTGCTGGCGCGAACCCAATTGATTTGAACGGTGCGGATCCAACACAAGTGCTTAAGTTTGGTCTAGATTCTTCAACTCAGTTTGCTGCTCCGTTTGAATTGACTAAGTTTGATGAAGATGGTGCGACAACAGGTTTCTTAACCAAAATCGATTTCGATGAGTACGGTAGTGTTCTAGGTACTTACTCAAATGGTGAAAACGTGATGCTTGGCCGTGTAGGCTTGGTTCGTGTACCAAATGAGCAAGGTCTAGACAAGAAAGGCGGCACTCAATGGGATTCTACTAACGACTCAGGTGACAAAATCTGGGGTGAATCGAATAAAGGTTCATTTGGTAGCATCAACAACGGCTCTCTAGAGCAGTCGAACATCGATATGACTCAAGAACTGGTTGATTTGATTTCTGCTCAACGTAACTTCCAAGCGAACTCGCGTTCTCTAGAAGTACACAACCAGCTACAACAGAATATTCTTCAGATTCGTTAATCGTTTAAAGCGTTTAAATCATCTGCGAATACCCAATTCAATGTTATTGAATTGGGTATTGTTGTTTGTCTTCTTATTTGCCGCCCCTATTGCCGCACGGTAATGCCACTGGCAACAATTCTCTTGAATGATCACCTTTCTTGTTCGTTTTCTATTTAAATTATTGATAAATAACAGTTAAAAATATTGGCACAGTGTTTGCTTTATTAGCCCCAGAAGATGATTTTTGGAGCAAAATTATGGATCGCGCACTGTTTCTTGCCATGAGTGGCGCTAAGCAAAATATGCAAGCTTTGCAGCTACGTGCAAACAACCTTGCCAACGTAAGTACAACGGGTTTCCGTGCTGATTTAGCACAGGCACGTTCAATGCAAGCGTATGGTGAAGGCATGCCTACTCGTGTTTTCAGCATGACAGAGCGTCCGGGTCATAATTTCGCTCAGGGTAGTGTGGTTACTACTGGCCGAGATCTAGATGTCACCATTCAAGGTGATGGTTGGATTTCAGTGATGGACAATACTGGCCGTGAAGGTTTAACGCGTAACGGTAACCTAAGGGTTGATCAAAACGGTTTACTAACCAACGCAAGTGGTCACTTAGTGCTTGGTGAAAACGACGCACCAATCACGCTGCCAATCCCAATCAGCAAAGTAGAAATTGGTACAGACGGTACGATCTCTGTCATTCCTCAAGGCGCTCCAGCTGAAGAATTGGCCGTGGTTGATCGTATTAAGCTTGTACGTCCAGACAACCAAAGTTTGTTTAAAGATACGAATGGTCTATTCCGTTCGAAAAACCCAGATCAGGCATACGAAGCAGATGCAGCGGTAACGTTGCTAAAAGGTGCTATCGAAGGCAGTAACGTAAATGCCGTAGGTGAAATGACCAGCCTAATTGACCTACAACGTCAGTTTGAAATGCAGGTCAAGATGATGAGCACAGCAGAGGAAATGGACAAGTCGTCTGATTCACTGCTTCGTATGAGCTAATAGAATTTAAAGGAAATTGCTATGCATCCAGCATTATGGGTAAGTAAAACAGGTTTAGACGCCCAACAAACCAATATCTCAACGATTTCGAACAACCTTGCCAACGCCTCGACTATTGGTTTTAAAAAGAGCCGCGCGGTATTTGAAGACTTGTTCTACCAAAACATCAACCAACCGGGTGGCCAATCGTCTCAGAACACTGAGCTGCCAAGTGGTTTGATGTTGGGTGCCGGTTCTAAGGTAGTGGCAACCCAAAAGGTTCACACGCACGGTAACGCACAAACAACGTCGAACAGCCTAGATATGATGATTGAAGGCGACGGCTTCTTCCAAGTTGAGATGCCAGACGGTGAAACAGGCTACAGCCGTAATGGTCAGTTCACTCTGAACGGTGACGGCGCAATCGTAACATCGGGTCAAGGCTACCCTCTACAACCTGAAATCGTTATCCCTGAAGATGCGATCTCGGTAACGGTTGGCAACGACGGTGAAGTATCGGTTCGTCTTCGTGGTGAGCAAAACAACGTCGTAGTTGGCCAAATCACGATTACAGATTTCGTAAACCCAGGCGGTTTAGAACCAGTCGGTCAAAACCTTTACTTACCGACAGGTGCAAGTGGTGACCCACAAGAAGGTGTTCCAGGTTTTGATGGCCTAGGTAACATTCGCCAGTCGATGCTAGAAACATCGAACGTAAACGTAACCGAAGAGCTAGTAAATATGATCGAAGCTCAACGTGTTTACGAAATGAACTCGAAAGTTATCTCGTCAGTAGACAAGATGATGAGCTTTGTTAACCAACAGCTTTAATTGGTTTATTTGCCGCTTACTTGTTTCGCATTAATCGACGTGTTTGCCACTGTCTACTATTTACAACGACTTGTTGAGAGTATATCGCCATGAAACGTATTTTTTGTTTAGCCCTGTTAGCTTCGATGACTGGTTGTACAGTGCTGGATCCAATTGAGACGCCAGCGCAAGAGAACGCGACCACAGTGGTTGATGCGGTAGAAGGCGATAAGTCGGCAGAAGAAAGCTCAGGCATTATCGACACGCTTCGTGGCAGAACCGATCCTATTGCTGGTGACCCAGCGTGGGCACCAATCAATCCAAAAGAAAAACCAGAGCATTATGCAGCGGCAACAGGTTCTCTGTTTAATATTAACCATATTGGCAGCATGTACGATGATTCAAAACCGCGTGGCATTGGTGACATTATTACCGTAGCGCTGGATGAGAACACTCGAGCGACCAAAAAAGCCAATGCTGACATGTCTAAGTCGAACGATGCATCGATGGAACCTCTGGCTGTGGGTGGCCAAGAGCTGACGATCGACAAGTACAACTTCTCTTATGACCTGAGCAACACCAATACCTTTGCTGGTGATGCATCAGCCAACCAAAGTAACAGCATCAGCGGTTACATTACCGTTGAAGTTATCGAAGTCTTAGCTAATGGCAACCTAGTGGTTCGTGGCGAAAAGTGGATGACACTGAACACGGGTGATGAGTATATCCGCCTAAGCGGCACTATTCGACCTGATGATATTGATTTCGAAAACACCATCGCTTCAAACCGTGTTTCTAACGCACGAATTCAGTACTCAGGCACTGGCGTGCAAAAAGATATGCAAGAGCCTGGATTCTTGGCACGATTCTTTAATGTATCTCTGTAGAGCTTGAGAGCGCGTCGGCTTACTGACTCTCTCGTAAATATCTAATTTCAAGCTAACTCATTATAAATTAAAGCAATACAGACAGGTTACTCAATGAAAAAACTGACACTCGTACTATTCGGCATGCTATTTCTTGCCACCAGTGCTCATGCTGCGCGTATCAAAGACGTGGCAAAAGTGGCGGGTGTTCGTAGTAACCAACTTGTCGGTTATGGTTTGGTCACGGGTTTGCCGGGTACCGGTGAGACAACTCCCTTTACCGATCAAACATTTAACGCAATGCTGCAAAATTTTGGCATTCAATTGCCGCCCGGCACTAAGCCAAAAACCAAAAACGTAGCGGCCGTTATTGTTACAGCTGAATTGCCAGCCTTCTCTAAGCAAGGTCAGGAAGTTGACGTAACGGTTTCTTCTATCGGTTCGGCAAAAAGCCTACGTGGTGGCACGTTGCTACAAACCTTCCTAAAAGGTCTGGATGGCCAAGTGTATGCGGTAGCGCAAGGCAACTTGGTAGTAAGTGGTTTTAGTGCACAAGGTAACGACGGTTCTAAGATTGTCGGTAACAACCCTAACGTTGGCATCATCTCTAGCGGTGCTACGGTTGAACAAGAGATCCCAACGCCATTCGGTCGTGGTGACTACATCACCTTCAACCTAATCCAATCAGATTTCACAACAGCGCAGCGTATGGCTGATGCGGTTAATAATTTCCTAGGCCCACAAATGGCTTCAGCGGTAGACGCAACTTCAGTAAAAGTTCGTGCACCGCGTGAAATCAGCCAGCGTGTTGCGTTCTTATCGGCTATCGAAAACATCGAGTTCGACCCTGCTGAAGGCTCTGCAAAGATCATCGTAAACTCTCGTACGGGCACGATCGTGGTTGGTAAGCACGTTCGCCTAAAAGCGGCAGCGGTAACGCACGGTGGTATGACGGTTGCTATCAAAGAAAACCTAAACGTAAGCCAACCGAATGCATTTTCTGGTGGTCAGACGGTAGTTGTTCCTGATTCAGATATCGAAGTAACTGAAGCTGATGGCAAGATGTTCAAGTTTGAGCCTGGCTTAACGCTGGATGATTTGGTTCGTGCAGTCAACGAAGTAGGCGCAGCGCCTTCTGATTTAATGGCAATCCTTCAAGCACTGAAACAAGCAGGTGCGATTGAAGGCCAATTGATCATTATCTAAGGGATAAAGCATGATTAAGAATAACAATGACATCGGCTTTATTCACGACATCGGCAGCTTAGACCGCCTTCGTCAACAAGCGGTAAATGGTGAAGAGGGCAGCGAAAAAGAAGCACTGACGGCTGCAGCAAAACAATTTGAATCGATTTTTACCTCGATGTTGTTTAAGTCGATGCGCGATGCGAACTCAAGCTTCAAGTCGGACATGTTGAACAGCCAGAACGAACAGTTCTATCGTCAGATGCAAGATGACCAAATGGCGAGTGAGCTGAGTGCTTCAGGTTCGTTAGGTCTTGCGGATATGATTGTGGCTCAGTTAAGCGCGGGTCAAGCAAGCGACGCGACAGAAGATAAAGTTCGTAATGAAGGCTTTGATACTTCACTGCAAAGACCTCAATACTCAGGTCGTTCAGAAGATAGAGCATCTGAAGTTCAATCTGCGTCAGCGGTTAAACAACCCGTCTCTTTCGATTCTCCAGAGTCGTTTGTTACCTCAATGAAGCCTTATGCTGAAAAAGCAGCAAGCGCGCTTGGTGTGGATTCATCTCTTCTATTGGCACAAGCGGCACTTGAGACAGGTTGGGGTTCTAAAATGGTTAAGAACTCATTGGGTAACAGTAATAACCTATTCAACATCAAAGCGGACAGAAGCTGGAAGGGCGATAAGGTCGCGACTCAAACTCTTGAGTTCCACGGTAAAACCGCCGTTAAAGAGTCGGCATCTTTCCGTTCTTACTCAAACTTTGAAGATAGCTTTAATGACTATGTGAAGTTCTTAAACGAAAACCCAAGATACGAAACGGCGCTACAGCATCAAGGTAATTCAGAGAACTTCATCAAAGGTATCCACCAAGCGGGTTACGCAACTGACCCTAACTATGCAGATAAGGTATTGCGCGTTAAAGCCAAGATTGATGAGATGAACTAATCACCTTTAATGAACATTGAGAGCTTGCCATTGGCTGGCTCTTTTCTTATCCATCACCTCAAATCTTGCCGCGTTACTCAAAGTTATCTCCTTACACTTCAATAAATTATTGTCCTTTAGTCCTTGTTTGTCTCTATTGGCACATATATTGCTTTTTAAACTTGTAGTTAATCAGTTCATCCTGATTTTGTTAAGTTTTTTTGGGGGCATTATGGCGTCGGATCTTCTGAATGTAGGGGCACAAAGTGTTCTTACCGCTCAGAGACAGTTAAACACCACAGGTCATAACATTTCTAACGCCAACACAGAGGGCTATAGCCGCCAATCTGTGATTCAAGGTGTGAATGACCCGCGCCAGTACGGTGGTCAAACCTACGGTATGGGTGTGCATGTGGAAAATGTTCGCCGCTCTTGGGACCAATTTGCCGTCAATGAACTTAACCTATCGACAACCAATGCCGCTAACAAAGGTGATACTGAAGCGAACCTAGATATGCTGTCGAGCATGTTGTCATCGGTTGCTTCGAAGAAGATCCCTGAAAACCTCAACGAGTGGTTTGACTCGGTGAAAACATTGGCCGATACACCGAATGATGTTGGTGCGCGAAAGGTTGTATTAGAAAAGGCTGGGCTATTGAGTAAAACGTTGAATGAGTTTCATGAAACGGTTCGCCAACAGTCTGATTCTACGAACAAAAAATTAGACATGGGTATCGAGCGAGTTAACCAACTGGCTTACGAGATCCGTGACGTACAACGCTTAATGATGCGAACTCCTGGGCCACATAATGACCTACGAGATCAGCACGAAAAGTTAATTAATGAGCTTTCTGGTTACACCAAAGTCACGGTAACTCCGCGCTCAAACGCTGAAGGATTTAACGTCCATATCGGCAATGGTCACACCTTGGTTTCAGGTAGTGAAGCAAGCCAACTGAAAATGGTTGATGGCTTGCCCGATGCGCATCAGCGTCGCTTAGCGATTGTTGAAGGAAAGTCTTTAAAACCGATCACCAGCAGTGATATCGATGGAAAGATCGGTGCCATGTTAGACATGCGAGACGAGCATATTCCAGCAATTATGGATGAGCTTGGCCGTTTGGCGACGGCGTTTTCGTACAAGGTAAATAGTCTTCAAGAGCAAGGTTTGGATCTCAACGGCAACGTGGGTAAGGACCTGTTTACCGATGTGAACTCAGAGCTGGTGGCAAAGTCTCGTGTTACGGCTAGTGGGCAGTCGAAAGCCGATGTTGCGGTATATATCGATGACACCTCTGCCTTGAAAGGTGGTGAATACGGCCTTAAGTATGACGGCAGTGATTATGTCGTGACCAAGCCGAATGGCGAAACCGTTAAGATGACGACTGACTCGAGTGGCAACGCTTTTTATCTTGATGGCATGCGAGTGGAAGTACGTACCCCTCCTGAACTGGGAGAGAAACTGTTACTGCGTCCAACGCGTAATTTTGCTGCTCAAATGCAGATGGAAACCAAAGACCCGAAAGACATTGCTGCGCAAAGTTATGAGGCATCGACCACGTTTGCCAAGGGTACAGCGGGATTCAAAATCCTAGAAGCAGGTCAATTGCGTGAGTTTGAAGTGATTGTCTCACCAAAAGGTGAGCAGTTTGCTGTGACGGATCCGAAGGGTAACATTTTAATGCAGCCTCAACCGTATCCTCCTGAAGGCCCTGTGACCATCAATGGAACAACGTTTGAGCTCACATCCGGCGCGGTGGCAAACGATAAGTTTACGGCAAACCTTGTCCCATCAGAAGGTGACAACGGTAACCTGCGCAAGCTGCAAGATCTTCAAACAGGAAAGCTGTTGAATGATGGTGAGTCTACGATTTTAGACCTTTACCACAACTTGAATACTAATACGGGCTTGAAGTCTTCAACGGCAAATCGCTTGAGTGATATTGCGACGTTAGAAAAACAGTCGGCTCAAGAACGTATAGCTTCTATCTCGGGAGTAAACCTCGATGAAGAAGCGGCAAATATGATGAAATTTCAGCAAGCGTATATGGCTTCTTCACGCATCATGCAAGCAGCCAACGATACGTTTAACACTATTTTGGCTCTGAGATAGGAAGGTATAAATGTTGAATCGTATCTCTAGCTTCCATAATTATCAGTCAGTACAAAACGACTTGCGCCGTCAAGAGAACAAGGTGCATCACAACCAAGCGCAACTTGCTTCGGGTAAGAAGTTACAGTCGCCAAGTGATGACCCATTAGCGACGCACTATTTACAGAACATTGGTCAGCAGTCAGAACAGCTTAAACAGTATGTAGATGCGATTACGCTAGTCAGAAACCGTCTTGAGCATCATGAGGTATTGGTTTCTAACACTGAAGGCTTTGCTGATGAAGCAAAACGAACCGTGATGGAAATGATCAACGGTGCGCTTTCTCCAGAAGACCGTTTAGCTAAGAAGCGTGAAATTCAAGAACTGGCGAATAACTTCCTGCATTTAGCCAACTCTCAAGATGAGTCGGGTAACTACACATTTGCGGGCACTAAACCAAAGAATCAGCCTTTCTTTCGAGATAATCAAGGAAACGTGACTTATCAAGGTGATGACTACCAACGCAAGATGCGAGTGGCAAGCAGCTTTGAAATGGCAATGAATGATCCGGGCAGCAAGATGTTTATGGAAATAGACAACCCGTTCGGTGACTACGAGCCTCAGTATGAACTAGAGTCTGCTTCTGAGTTATTGCTAGAGCGCGCGACCAACAGAACTAAAGATTCATCAACGTACAAAGTGACGTTTGTTGATATGCAGACCGGAAACTACGCCTACCAGCTTGAGAAAGATGGGACAGTAGTCGCCGCGGAAGATTTTGATCCTTCGACAGGCATTGTCTACGAAGGGCTGAATATCCAACTTAAAGGCCAGATCACGAAAGGTGACTCGATCACCTTAGAGCCGAGAAAGACATTCTCTATCTTTGATACGTTTAAAGAAGCCGCTGAACAGGCTGAAAACCCAGTATCGGATGCATCGGCAACGGCGAAATTGCACCAAGTAACAGAAGAGTTTCATGCTGCGTTTATCCATTTAACTAAGGCGAGAACCGATGTCGGTGCACGCTTGAGTACTTTGGATATTCAAGAACAACAACATGAAGATTTTAAGTTGTCTTTGGCGAAAGCGAAAAGCAACTTTGAAGACTTGGATTATTCGAAAGCCATCATTGAATTCAATGAAAACTCTCGAGCGCTCCAAGCTTCACAACAAGCGTTTGGTAAAACTAAAGACCTGACCTTGTTTAACTATATTTAACGATCTAGTGGTGAACTGCTGTTCATCACGGAGTCGATTCTTTGCCTTATGTGCTATGCCATACGTGCGAATGACTCCAATGCTTGCCGCTTTTTTGTACGAAACATTTTGTTTTTCGAGATAGCGGCAAAAAACGGCAATCAGGAGGGTATACGTTGTTTCACCCTCAAAGAACAAACAATCATAATCGCGTTTAATTTTGTGTAAGTTTTTGATTTTTATTTAATTAAAAAATTATTTATACAAGATTAAACTTGGCATACAACTTGTATCTGTGTTGGTTATAAATGATTAATACAGATCTTAAACCCTGAATAGGGTTTATCGAGTAATACACGGTCAGTGCTTATCCATATGAGAGTAAAGCTGGCCGCTTCGCAGAAAGTTTGCGAACTCATAAGGAGAGCAAAATGGCTATCAATGTAAGCACTAACGTATCTGCTATGACAGCACAACGTTACCTGAATAAAGCGTCTAATGACTTAGCGACTTCTATGGAGCGTTTGTCATCTGGTCACAAGATCAACAGCGCGAAAGACGATGCAGCGGGTCTGCAAATCTCGAACCGCTTAACGGCACAATCGCGTGGTCTTGATGTAGCAATGCGTAATGCTAACGACGGTATTTCGATTGCTCAAACCGCTGAAGGTGCGATGAATGAATCGACCAACGTACTACAACGTATGCGTGATCTAGCGATTCAATCATCAAACGGTACTAACTCTCCAGCAGAGCGTACAGCACTGAATCAAGAGTCAATGGCACTTCAAGATGAGCTTAACCGTATCGCGGAAACAACCTCTTTTGGTGGTCGTCGTCTATTGAACGGTTCATTTGGTGAAGCCTCGTTCCAGATTGGTTCTAACTCTGGTGAAGCGATGATCATGGCGTTAACTAGCATTCGTGCCGATGATTTCCGCATGGGTGGTACTACGTTTGATTCAGAAAACGCGAAAGATAAAGATTGGCAAGTGCCGCCAACCGCAAGCGATCTTAAGTTTGAATTTAAGACTAAAGCGGGCGAAGACATCATTCTAGATATCAACACCAAAGCAGGTGACGATATTGAAGAACTGGCGACTTACATTAATGGTCAATCTGATCTAGTGAACGCATCGGTTACCGATGAAGGCCGTTTACAGCTGTTCGTTGCTGAACCAGATCTTGAGGGCTCAATGTCTATCTCTGGTGGTCTAGCATCTGAGCTAGGTATTAAGAGTGAAGGCCGTGCAACATCAGTTCAAGATATCAGCCTAACAAGCGTTGCAGGTTCACAGAACGCAATCAGTGTGATTGATTCTGCAATGAAGTACGTAGATTCACAGCGTGCTGATTTGGGTGCGAAACAGAACCGTCTAAGCCACAGCATTAATAACTTGGCAAACGTACAAGAGAACGTAGACGCTTCTAACAGCCGAATCAAAGATACGGACTTTGCGAAAGAGACGACGCAAATGACCAAGTCACAAATTCTGCAACAAGCAGGTACTTCGATACTTGCTCAAGCAAAACAGTTGCCTAACTCTGCAATGACATTATTGCAATAGTTATTGGTTGAACTTGCTTCTCGTGTTCAGACGTGAGCCATGCAGCAAGGGAAACTGGCAAGCATACTTACTATTGAGTGTTTAGCTCTCTCATCTCTCACCTGCTATCCATTTTTACGGTAAGAATGCAACGGCAAGTCGGAAATGTGTTCATTTCTCGATGATCTCCACACAGGCTCTGACGCGCCAACTAGCCCCGGTTCTCTCAAAGGAAAAGGGGCTTTTTCCTTTCTGACGTCTACCTTTCTGTTTCTTTACTATCTACTGAGTTTGCCTAGCCGATTCTCAACTCCAGTTCTCAACCTTGAATTAACTTCACCTACTACCGCGGAAAATATCCCACCTCAATGTACTAAATCTGTCCGCATAGAGGATCTTTGATGATCGCTCATTTCTATACGTTGACCAATTTCTACGGCGATCAGCCTTTTTTTTGAACAGTTCGAGATCTTGTACTAATTGAAGTCTGCAGTTGTTATAGAAAAATGTAATATTTAAGTATCTGAAAAATATTAATTTAATAATTTTTTTGTGGTTTTTTAAAAGTTTTTCTAAAGCTTCTGAATTTCGCGCCGTTATTAAAAGTAACTTTGAGAGAACTACTTTGGTTTTCCGAGACGTCGGAAACCGCTATACCGGAAAATCAATTGGAGAAATCACCATGGCAGTGAATGTAAATACAAACGTTTCAGCGATGACAGCGCAACGTTACCTAAACAACGCAAACAGCGCACAACAAACATCAATGGAGCGTCTAGCTTCAGGTTCTAAAATCAACAGCGCAAAAGATGACGCTGCAGGCCTACAAATCTCGAACCGTTTAAACGTTCAGAGTCGTGGTCTTGATGTTGCTGTACGTAACGCGAACGACGGTATCTCTATTGCACAAACTGCTGAAGGTGCAATGAACGAGACAACGAACATCCTGCAACGTATGCGTGATTTGTCTCTACAATCTTCAAACGGCTCAAACTCAAAATCTGAGCGTGTAGCGATTCAAGAAGAAGTAACAGCACTGAACGACGAACTAAACCGTATCGCGGAAACGACGTCTTTTGGTGGCAACAAGCTGCTTAACGGTACTCACGGTACTAAGTCATTCCAAATCGGTGCAGACAACGGTGAAGCGGTAATGCTTCAACTGAAAGACATGCGCTCTGATAACGCTCAGATGGGTGGTAAGAGCTACCAAACTGAGAACGCGAAAGACAAAGACTGGAACGTTCAAGCGGGCTCTAACGACCTAAAATTGTCGTTCACTGACAACTTCGGTCAAGCACAAGAGATCGACATCAGCGCAAAAGCGGGTGACGACATCGAAGAGCTAGCGACTTACATCAACGGTCAACAAGATTCTGTTAAAGCGTCTGTTACTGAAGACGGCAAGCTACAAATGTTCACAGGCAACAACAAAGTGAGCGGCGATGTGTCTTTCTCTGGCGGTCTTGCGGGTGAGCTAGGTATTCAAGCAGCTAAAGACGTAACGGTTGATACTATCGATGTAACATCTGTTGGCGGCGCACAAGAGTCTGTAGCAGTAATCGATGCGGCACTTAAGTACGTAGACAGCCACCGTGCTGAGCTAGGTGCTTTCCAAAACCGTTTCGACCACGCTATCAGCAACTTAGACAACATTAACGAAAACGTTAATGCATCTAAGAGCCGTATTAAAGATACGGACTTCGCGAAAGAAACGACTCAGATGACTAAGTCTCAGATCCTTTCTCAAGCTTCAAGCTCGATTCTTGCTCAAGCGAAGCAAGCTCCGAACTCGGCACTTAGCCTACTAGGTTAATCGATTAAAAAGCCACGTTGACTATAAGCGTTGTTGAGAAAAAGCGTTAACGTTAGGCTTCCACAAATTAGCTCGTGGTGAGAGATGAGCGCTAAACAGACCCAGCTTCGGCTGGGTTTTTTATTGCCTGCAATTTGGATAAGGGGGAGTTTTGGTGTTGGTAGTTGATTGGAAAGCGAGATTCCCTATCACGCTCAATGGTATGGACTCCCCACCTTAACTGACAGTGTCAGCTAAAGTTACAGGTGCGAACCAAAACAGGAGCCCATACTATGAATAAATTTAACACAATCTCGATTGATTTAGCCAAATCCGTCTTTCAAGTCGCGGTATTTAACCGCCATGGAAAGCGTAAGTTGAACCAAGCTATGTCTAAAAAAAGAAAATGCTAACGGTCATCAGCCAACACCCTGGCGCGACCATTTGCATAGAGGCCTGTGCGGCATCTCATTATTGGGGACGAACGTTTCAAAGCCGTGGTCATACCGTCAAAATGATACCTCCCCAAAAAGTGAAGCCATATCGCTGTGGTAATAAGAACGATGCTAATGATGCTATCGCGATTTACGAAGCTTCCTTACGCTCCGATATTCATGCGGTACCAGTAAAAACACCTGAGCAGCAAGATATCGCTATGCTGCTGAGTTTAAGACAAAGCTATATAAAACAACGCACAGCAGTAAGTCTACGGATCCGTGGCTATGCAGCGGAATGTGGAATTACCTTCCCACAAGGAGCCAATAAACTGCGAGAACTGCTCCCTCTCGTTATCGAAGATGCAGAGAATGAATTAACACTGACAACTCGATTCGTTCTCCGAGAATTACATGCTCAGCTACTAAGTCTTGATGAGCCTATCGAGAGAGTTGAATTGCAACTTATAGACTTTGCAAAGCAAATACCCGCTTGCCAGTTATTAATCACTTTACGAGGTGTACGTTGGGTGATTGCAAGTGCCATTTTTTCCCGCCTAGGTGACGCTTCGGCCTATAGAAATGGGCGAGGGGCTAGTGCGAGCTTAGGTTTAGTTCCGGCTCATACTGGCAGTGGTGGTAAGAACAAAAACCACGGAATAAGTAAATCAGGTGATAAAACCTTACGCTCTCTTGTCGTTCATGGAGCAAGAGCAGTGGTAGCGAATATCCGAGATAAAGAAGATCGCTTAAGTTGCTGGATACGAAACTTGTTAGAAAGAAAGTCGTTTAACCAAGTAGTTGTCGCCCTTGCTAACAAAACGATCAGAATGGCTTGTGCCATGCTGAAGAGCAATCGATCTTATAATGAAACGTTACTCGCTTAACAATTGATTTTATAAGGTTAAGGGAGACATCAATCCCCCATGTAAGCAAGTAAATTATGGTAAAGAGTGAGCATAGCAAGCAAGAGAAACTCTGAGAGGGACGAAGGTGATAATACACCACACGCTCGATAAGAACTTTTGCTGAGTGGATTAAGCCATAGAGGTTCGGGGTAGCTCCCCATAAAGAAACCGAATATACGTGCACTTGCGTACCTTTACTCGTTTCCTTGCAATACTAGGGGAGTCCATATACGTTCCTCATTGTAGGGAATGACGGGAATTGGAAAATGATTTCCTCGCTCACTACATCGAAGCAGTCTTTCGTCATCCCAGAATCGAGTAGAACGAGATATCAGGGGTCTCTTTTGGTTTTATATTCAACACCACGCTCATTAACTTAAATAATGGGGCAACTTTAGCGAATGTCGCCCTATTAATTGAAGCCCGATCACACTTTCCTTTGTTGTTGAAAAGAATATGAAAAAAAGCGCATTTTTTATTAAAGCTTCTAATTAAGGGGCCGTTAAAGGGATTGAGAGAAATGATATGTACCAATGTAAGGTGAGAGAGACACTGGTGCATAAACAAAATTGACATGTATTTGTGTGAGGTGAGAGTCACATAAGTACATTAAAAAATGCCTAAAGGAGATCAACTATGGCGATTAATGTAAGCACAAATGTGTCTGCAATGACGGCTCAGCGCTACCTAAATAGCGCAGCTGAAGGTACTCAAAAATCAATGGAGCGTTTGTCTTCTGGCTATAAAATCAATAGCGCAAAAGATGATGCTGCAGGCCTACAAATCTCTAACCGCTTAACGTCGCAAAGTCGTGGCCTAGATATGGCTGTAAAAAACGCGAATGACGGTATCTCTATTGCACAGACAGCTGAAGGTGCAATGAATGAGTCAACCAACATTCTGCAACGTATGCGTGACCTTTCTCTTCAATCTTCAAACGGTTCGAACAGCAAATCTGAACGTGTTGCGATCCAAGAAGAAGTCTCTGCTCTAAACACAGAACTTAACCGTATTGCTGAAACGACCTCTTTTGGTGGTAACAAGCTTCTTAACGGTACTTACGGCAGCCAATCTTTCCAAATCGGTGCAGATTCTGGTGAAGCAGTAATGCTTACAATGAATAACATGCGTACTGACACTCAAGACATGGGTGGCAAGAGCTACGGCGTTACAGAAGGCAAAGATGCTTCTTGGCGTGTAGGTGCAGGTGCTGACTTAACGATCAAATACAACGATAAGTTTGGTGAAGCACAAGAGTTGTCTATTTCTGCGAAGGAAGGCAACGACATGGAAGAGCTAGCAACTTACATCAACGGTCAAAGCCAAGACGTTAAAGCGTCAGTAGGCGAAGGCGGTAAACTGCAACTTTTCGCCTCAAGCCAAAAAGTTGAAGGCGATGTTGAGTTCGGTGGCAGCCTTGCTGGTGAACTAGGTATCGGAGCTGGTAAAGACGTTACCGTTAACGACATCGACGTAACTTCGGTTGCTGGTGCAAACGAAGCGGTATCGATCATTGATGGCGCACTAAAATCTGTTGATAGTAACCGTGCATCTCTTGGTGCTTTCCAAAACCGTTTTGACCACGCAATCAGCAACTTAGACAACATCAACGAAAACGTTAATGCATCTAAGAGCCGTATCAAGGATACCGATTACGCGAAAGAAACAACGGCAATGACGAAGTCTCAAATCCTACAACAGGCGAGTACTTCTATCTTAGCTCAAGCAAAACAATCACCATCAGCAGCTCTAAGCTTATTGGGCTAAACTTACTTCGGTAAGTAGCGGTAAACTCTACTCTGGGTAGAGTTTTACTGTATGGCTCATAAAGGAGGGAGGGAGAGTGTTATGGAAATATCATCCAACGCATCGAACATCCAGCCTTATGGCTCACCTAATGGCATTAAATTTGCAAGCGATGAAGGTAGTAGTGCGTCGAGCACTTCACGACTGAAAGAAGCAACACCTTATGGCAAGGTAGAGAAATCGAAAGAGGAAGCTACCGAAGCGGCGATTCAATTAGCTCAACATAGACAAGAGCTGAATGATGAAGAGCGAGTCAAGATGGTGGAGAAGGTAAACGAGTTTATCTCTTCTCTCAATAAGGGTGTTGCCTTTAAAGTCGATGAAGAGTCAGGTAGGGATGTGGTGACCATTTATGAGACCACAACCGGTGATATTATTCGCCAAATACCCGATGAAGAAATGCTTGAAATTCTAAGACGCCTAGCAGCCCAAAACTCGAATAGTCGAATATTTGAGGTGAAGGTTTAAGTCGTATTATTGAGGTGGTTTAATGAGTTTTGGCCCAATGGGGATTTCGTCTGGCATGGATATCAATTCCATGGTCAGCAAAATTGTTGATTCGGAGCGTGTACCTAAACAGCAACGAATCGATAATGAACGAACGCGAATCGATACCAGCATTAGTGCCTATGGAAGACTCAGAGAATCCCTTGATTCGATGAAAAACCTGATGACAAACTTTCGTCAGGAAAAAGCTTTTGCTGTACGAACAGTAGAAAGTACCGATGAAGCTCTTGTCTCTGCAACGGCGACTACCGAAGCGATCGCTGGCAAATATGCCATCGATGTGTTGCAGCTTGCCCAAAGCCATAAAGTGGCTTCTGATGTGCTATCAGAAGACATGAAATTTGGCCCAGGTAAGCTGCAGGTTTCGCTTGGCGATGACAGCTTTGATGTGCAAGTTGGCGATAGATCGAAACTGATCGATATCGTTCGCAGCATAAACGGTGCAGATAGCAACCCAGGTGTTCGCGCATCTGTTATTAATGATGTTGAAGGCCCTCGACTTATTGTTGCCTCGAACCAGTCTGGCTCCGATCAACAAATCAGCATTAACGTCGAATCTGATGCTGCCAATCCTCTCAAAAAACTCGAATATAAAACCCTAGAAGAGCGTGTTAAAGCACTAGAGAAAGCTCGCCTTGCCGCTCAAGACGTTCTTGCTCTGACTCCTGCAGGAAAAGCTGCACAACTCGTTGATGACGCGATTTCGAACGATGACCCAAATGCGAGTGAAACACTCGATGAAGACGGCAATGTCATCCCTGCATCCCAAACCGATTCCACCTCCGTTGCTGACGAAGACTCTCAAAGTCTTAGCTACGGCGAACAAGCCGCTGCCGACGGCCAAGCTGCCCTTGATGCAGCTAAAGCGGCAAAATCTGTCATGCCTGAAGACAATATCCCAGGTTGGACGGAAACTGCCTCTGGTACGCTTCTTGATTCTTACTACACACCAGAGCTTGAGCTTGATGAAAAAGCGATAGAGAAAGCACCCGATGTTCCGGGGTGGTCAAATGCTGCCTCAGGTACGTTGACAGATTCCTACGTGACGCCAAAAGAAGCCCAGCAAAAGCTTGAGGCGGAACAAGCGCGTATCGAAGAAAAGATCTCACAAGAAAAAGCAGAGCTCGCAGAGAAAGTTCAAAAAGGCGAATTGACGGCTGAACAAGCCAAAAAGATTGAACGTGCCAAACTTGATCCGGAAGAGCGTGAACAATTAGAGAAGGTCGATAAAGCACAAGCTGATCTTGCTCAGGCTCAAGAGTCTTTCGATACCTACAGTGGTATGACGGAAGTTCAAGCCGGACAAGATTCAATGGTTGTCTTGGATGGCGTTGCTCAGCTCTCAAGTAACAACAATGTGATTGAAGATGCCGTGGAAGGCATCGATATTACGGTAAAAGGAAAAACACCCAAAGATAAGCCGCCGGCAGAAATTGGCGTGGAGTACGACCGTAATAGTGTTCGCCAAGACATTGAAGCTTTTGTTAATTCTTACAATCAGTTTTACCAAGTGTCTAAAAACTTGGCAGGTGTTGACCCAACGACTGGCCAAAAAGGGCCACTGTCTGGCGACAGTACCGTGCGTAACGCTGACTCACGATTAAAAGGTGTGTTCTCATCAAGCATTGAAGGCGCGCCGGACAACCTAAAGTCTTTGACCGAGTTTGGTATCACGACCACAAGACAAGGTTCGTTAGAGATCAACTACGACATGCTCGACCGCCAACTGAACAACAACTTCGACAAGTTGGGAGAGTTCTTTGGTGGCAACAACGGTTTTGCTAAAAAAGTCGAAGATGCGATTCAAGGTATCACAGGTATCACAGGCTCGATTCGTACAAGAGAAAAGAGCTTAGTCGAGCAAAATTACCGCCTAGCGGATGACCAAAGCGCGCTCGATCGACGCATGGATAGCTTGGAGAGCCGTACCCACTCTAAGTTCACCGCGATGCAAGATGCGACCAGTAAGATGCAATCTCAGTTGGGCAGTATGATGAATGCGTTGGGCTAATCGATGAATAGCCAGCTTCAAGAGCTTTGTGAACTAGATCAACTAATTATCTCTAAGCTCGAATTTAGTGAAATTAATGCTGAAGAAATAACGCAGCTTGTCGATAACAGAGAACAGTTATTGCAAAACGTGCTTCAATTAATCGACTCACACCCCGACGTTAAGCAAAGTTCTGAATGGTTTGAAGCCATTACCAGAACCAGAAAATTGGTCGAATTGATGCAGTCTAAGACGAGTCGAGTAGGTAAGACCCTACACAAATACCGTCATGGCGCTAAATCAGTTCAACAATACAAAAAGTTTTTATAGAAGAGGTTTACTATGCGCGGTTCTTTACAGGCATATAAAAAGGTATCAGTGGATAGTCAGCTAACAGCTGCCTCACCGCATAAAATTGTACAAATGCTAATGTCAGGTGCTATCGAGCGTCTGATTCAAGGCAAAGCGGCAATGCAAGCTGGCAACATTCCAGTGAAAGGTGAGCGACTTGGTAAGGCTCTAGATATCATTATTAGCCTACGTAGTTGCCTGTCTATGGACGATGGCGGCGACATTGCGAAAAACCTAGATCAACTTTATGAGTTCATGATCACGCAAATTTCTGCGGCAAATCACAAAAATGACCCACAGCCTATTGATGATGTTATCGATATTATCCGCGAAATTAAGAGCGCTTGGGACCAAATTCCGAATGAATATCACAACTTGACGTCTGCTGACGTAGGTATTTAAAGAAAAATTGCAGTTTTAACCAATCTCATATCCCTTAATTGGTTGGTTGCCTTATTTTTTTAATCAAATAAAATAGAAGCCATTAGATAGCCTAATGGCTTTTTTTCGTTGCTGATTTCCTAAATTTGTCCACGTAAAACATAATCATTGATACATATCTTTGTTTTATAGATTACGTCGCTCACCGTTTTTCCGCATCGCACCAAAATAAAGGCAATAATTCCTACTTATGCAAGGTTTGGCAAAACTGCTTGTCGTCGACGATAACGCTCAAGATCGTCACAATTTAAGCACAATATTAGAGTTTGTAGGAGAGAGCTGCGAAGTAATCAGCTCTGAACAAGCGCGCAAGGTTGACTGGTCACAACAGTGGGCCGGCTGCATCATTGGCTCAATTAAAGGTAAAGGCTTCAACGCATTACTGAATGAAAAGCTTGTTCACGCCAATCACATCCCACTATTAGTGATTGGCAAAAATAATCACCCGGTTGACGAGCTCACTAACTTTGTTGGTGAACTTGAACTTCCTCTTAACTACCCGCAATTAAGTGATGCATTAAGACACTGTAAAGACTTTTTAGGTCGCAAGGGTGTTCAAGTTGTCTCTTCGGCACGTAAGAACACACTGTTTCGTAGCCTAGTCGGTCAAAGTGCTGGCATTCAAGAAGTACGTCACTTAATTGAACAAGTCTCTTCGACAGAAGCGAATGTACTGATTCTTGGTGAATCAGGTACGGGCAAAGAAGTCGTAGCACGTAATATTCATTATCATTCTAAGCGTCGTTCTGGACCTTTCGTGCCAGTGAACTGTGGCGCAATTCCACCAGACTTATTGGAAAGCGAACTGTTCGGTCATGAGAAGGGCGCATTTACTGGTGCGATTACTGCACGTAAAGGCCGCTTTGAATTGGCTGAAGGTGGCACACTGTTTCTTGATGAGATTGGCGATATGCCAATGGCGATGCAGGTTAAGCTGCTACGCGTCTTACAAGAACGATGTTTTGAGCGTGTAGGTGGCAACAGCACCATTCAAGCTGATGTTCGCGTGATAGCGGCAACACACCGCAACCTTGAAGACATGATCGATGATGACTCGTTCCGTGAAGATCTTTACTATCGTTTGAATGTATTCCCGATTGAGATGCCAGCGCTGCAAGATCGCAAAGAAGACATTCCACTGTTGCTTCAAGAACTAATGACACGAATGGAAGCGGAAGGCAGCATGCCTATTTGCTTCACACCTCGCGCGATTAACTCTTTGATGGAGCACTACTGGCCAGGTAACGTTCGTGAATTAGCAAACTTAGTGGAACGCATGGTTATCCTCTATCCAAATAGCTTGGTTGATGTAAACCATCTGCCAACTAAGTATCGATACAGCGATATTCCTGAGTTCCAGCCTGAGTTTAATAGCTTTGTGTCTGAAGAAGAGCAAGAGCGTGATGCACTGGCTGACTTGTTCTCAGAAGATTTCAGCTTTGATCAGCAAGATGATATCGCTGACAACGCGAATGCACCTCAAGAGTTACCTCCAGAAGGGGTTAACCTGAAAGAACTGCTTGCGGATATGGAAGTGAATATGATCAACCAAGCTTTGGAGGCGCAGGGCGGTATTGTTGCTCGTGCGGCTGACATGCTTGGAATGCGCAGAACCACTTTGGTTGAAAAAATGCGTAAATATAACTTGCAGCGTTAGTGTCCAGTTTTATACGAAAGTGAAAACTAGCACGCACATTTTAGCTATTTCCTAACGCTAGCTAAGTGAATTGATAAACCATAGTCGAGTTGTTGCTTGCTTAACTATGTGATAAATATAGCAAATAGCCTGATTCGTGTTTTACGTGTCAGGCTGTTTTAGTATTTGAGGCAAATTTTTGACATGCACGTATCTAACGAACCAGAAAATCAATCACACCTAGATTCTGTTGAACAGCAGGTTGAGCGCTATAAGCAAGTGCTCGATGTGATGCCAGCAGGGGTCATCTTGTTAGATACACATGGCGAAGTGAGAGAAGCCAACCCAGAAGCGCACCGTATTCTTGGGGTTGAGCTCGTAGGCGAGAAGTGGTTTTCGGTCATTCAAAGTGCTTTTGACCCTAAAGACGATGATGGACATGAGATCTCATTGAAGAACGGACGAAAAGTACGTTTGGCGATTTCAGCTTCAACCACGGGTCAACTTATCTTGATTACCGATCTGACAGAAACTCGTCTTCTTCAGTCTCGTGTGAGTGATCTTCAACGCTTATCGTCGTTAGGCAGAATGGTAGCCTCGCTTGCCCATCAGGTTCGTACGCCGCTTTCTAGTGCGATGTTGTATGCTTCCAACCTTGCCGCGCCAAATCTACCACCGGCAACAAAGACACGTTTTCAATCTAAGCTTATGGATAGATTGCATGACCTAGAGAAGCAAGTGAATGACATGCTGTTGTTTGCCAAAGGCGGCGACAACAAGGTGGTTAAGCCATTTACTGTCGCTGAATTGATAACCGAATTTCACCCTATGGTGGAAGCGGCACTGAAATCCAACCAGATTGATTATTGTCAGGAAGTTGAAGGCGAAGAGACTCAAATGTTTGGCAACGCCAACGCCATCGCGTCAGCGTTAAGTAATCTGGTTTTGAACGCGGTTCAAATTGCTGGCAAGGAATCGCAGATTGATGTGTTTTTTAGACCAGTAAACGGCGAGCTTAAGATATCAGTACAAGACAGTGGCCCCGGCGTACCGAAAGAGCTTCAAGGTAAAATTATGGAACCATTCTTTACCACTCGCTCTCAAGGGACAGGCTTAGGCTTAGCGGTTGTACAAATGGTATGTCGAGCGCATGAAGGCCGACTGGAATTGATCTCAGAAGAAGGTGATGGCGCATGTTTTACCATGTGCTTACCGCTAGAAAGAAGCGCTTCTACTGAAGACTAATAAGTTTTAACTGAATTTACACTGGAGAATCCTATGGCTCAAAGCAAAGTGTTAATCGTCGAAGATGATGAAGGTCTACGCGAAGCCCTTGTCGACACTCTCGCGCTGGCTGGCTATGAATGGCTGGAAGCGGATAGTGCGGAAGATGCTCTGGTCAAATTAAAATCCAACTCCGTTGATATTGTTGTGTCTGACGTTCAAATGGCAGGCATGGGCGGTTTGGCATTGCTGAGAAACATCAAGCAGCACTGGCCAAATTTACCGGTGTTGTTGATGACTGCTTACGCCAACATCGAAGACGCCGTTGCAGCAATGAAAGAGGGCGCGATTGATTACATGGCGAAGCCATTTGCGCCGGAAGTATTGTTAAACATGGTGAGCCGTTATGCTCCCGTAAAATCGGACGACAATGGGGATGCCATCGTTGCCGATGAAAAAAGCATCAAGCTAATGATGCTGGCTGATAAAGTTGCGAAAACAGATGCCAATGTCATGGTGCTTGGACCTAGTGGTTCAGGCAAAGAGGTAATGTCTCGCTATATTCACAACGCATCTAGTCGTAAAGATGGTCCATTTGTCGCGATTAACTGTGCAGCAATCCCAGACAATATGTTGGAAGCAACATTGTTTGGTTACGAAAAAGGCGCATTTACTGGCGCTATTCAAGCTTGTCCGGGTAAGTTCGAACAAGCGCAAGGCGGCACTATTTTGTTGGATGAGATCAGTGAAATGGATCTTAGCCTTCAAGCCAAATTACTGCGTGTATTGCAAGAGCGCGAGGTTGAGCGTTTAGGCAGCCGTAAGAGCATCAAGTTAGATGTTCGTGTGTTAGCGACCAGTAACCGAGATCTTAAACAGTATGTTTCTGAAGGGAATTTCCGTGAAGATTTATACTACCGACTGAATGTGTTCCCAATTTCTTGGCCACCACTGTGTGAACGTAAAGGGGATATTGAGCCTTTAGCCAAGCATTTAGTTGAGCGCCACTGCACCAAACTTGGTATGCCAGTGCCTGTGATGTCAGCACAAGCGATCAGCAAACTCGTCAATTATCCGTGGCCGGGCAATGTTCGTGAATTAGACAATGTGGTACAGCGTGCGTTAATCTTAAGCGAACAAGAGAATATCTCTGGTGAGCACATTCTGCTTGAAGGTGTCGATTGGCAAGATGCAAGCAGCCTACAACAAATCGTTGAAGGTAATGACGTTGCGACACCAGACATTAAGCCGATTGCTGAAGCCAATCCAATCAGTAAAGTGGCGGCTAGCAGTGAAGGGCTTGGTAATGAGCTTAGAGATCAAGAGTATGCGATCATTCTTGAAACCTTGATCGCATGTAATGGCCGACGCAAAGATATGGCGGAAAAGCTGGGTATTAGCCCTCGTACATTGCGTTATAAGTTGGCGAAAATGCGCGATGCTGGAATAGATATCCCAAACTGAGGATAGATTAGTAGTGTCAGCTTTCTGACTAGTGTAATACGATATCTAGTCAATTTAATGTGTGGCACGCTAATTGCTCTGTCAATAATACAGCTAAATAGATAGTCATAATTTTGACTCCTGAGGTAGTAGATGAGAATAGATGGTTTACAAGGCGAAATGCAGGCAATGATGGTCGAAGCTGCCAGCGCGCGTCCCGCAGCAACGGGGCATGCGGTCGGTGCAGATTTTGGCAACATGCTGACTAATGCCATCAATAATGTGAACTCATTACAGAAGACCTCAGGTGATCTTCAAGCTCGTTTTGATAGCGGTGACCAAAGCGTGTCTCTATCAGACGTGATGATTGCTCGTAATAAATCTAGTGTGGCTTTTGAGGCGACGATCCAAATTAGAAATAAATTGGTCGAATCGTACAAAGAGCTGATGAACATGCCGGTATAAGTTAGGTAGTTAAATAGTGGCAGATAATAGTCAAACAACAGATTTAACCGTGAGCGATAGCAACGACCACGCACTTATTGCAGGCTCAGAGCTAGACGGCGAAGGGCAGAATCCCGATCTAGGTGAACGCAGTTCATCGAAGTTCGATATGGCCGTAGGTGACCTCGATTTACTTCGTCAGGTCGTCTTAGTGCTTTCTATCTCTATCTGTGTAGCGCTGATTGTGATGCTATTTTTCTGGGTTAAAGAGCCAGAAATGCGTCCATTAGGGGCCTACGAAACAGAAGAATTAATCCCAGTTCTTGATTACTTAGATCTACAAAAGATCGAGTACTCTCTTGAAGGTAATACCATCTCTGTTCCTGCTAGCGAGTACAACTCGTTGAAGCTGAATATGGTACGAGCTGGTTTGAATCAAGAACGAAACGCGGGTGATGACATCCTCATGCAAGACATGGGCTTCGGTGTATCACAGCGTTTAGAGCAAGAGCGTCTTAAGTTAAGTCGAGAAAGACAGCTTGCAAAAGCCATTGAGCAGATGAAACAAGTGCGTAAAGCGCAGGTTTTATTAGCCTTGCCGAAGCAAAGTGTGTTCGTGCGTCATAATCAAGAAGCCTCTGCCTCAGTATTCTTAACTCTAAAAACAGGTACTAACCTCAAGCAGCAAGAAGTCGATTCTGTTGTGGATATGGTGGCGAGTGCCGTTCCGGGAATGAAAACTTCACGTATTACCGTAACCGATCAACACGGTCGACTTCTGAGTTCAGGTTCTCAAGACCCGATGTCAGCTGCGCGTCGTAAAGAACATGAGTTAGAGCGTAACCAAGAGCAAGCGCTGCGTGAGAAAATTGACTCTATCCTGATTCCGATTCTTGGGTTTGGTAACTATACCGCTCAGGTTGATATTCAACTCGATTTCAGTGCTGTCGAGCAAACGAGAAAACGTTTTGACCCGAACACGCCAGCAACACGAAGCGAATACACATTAGAAGATTATAACAACGGCAATACTGTTGCAGGCATTCCGGGTGCCTTGAGTAATCAGCCTCCTGCTGATGCTTCAATCCCGCAAGACGTTGCTCAGATGAAAGACGGCGCGATGACAGGCCAAGGCTCTGTTCACAAAGAAGCGACCCGAAACTTTGAGCTAGACACCACCATCAGTCATGAACGTAAACAGAGCGGCACGGTTAATCGCCAGACGGTTTCTGTTGCGATCAAAGACCGTCAATCCTTGAACCCAGATACGGGTGAAGTGGTTCATACTCCGATCCCGGCGAGCGAGATCAATGCGATTCGCCAAGTATTGATTGGTACGGTGGGCTTTGATGAAACTCGTGGTGATTTGCTAAACGTATTAAGCATGCAGTTTGCACCTCAAGTAACAGATGTTGTTGCTGATGTACCAATCTGGGAGCATCCAAACTTCAATGATTGGGTTCGTTGGTTTGCAAGTGCGTTGGTTATTATTGTGGTGGTGTTGGTACTTGTTCGCCCTGCAATGAAGAAACTGCTTAACCCAGCAGCAGACAACGATGAACAGATGTACGGCCCTGATGGTATGCCAATTGGTGCCGACGGCGAAACCAGCTTAATTGGTGGTGATATTGAAGGTGGTGAGCTGTTTGAATTTGGTTCAAGCATCGACTTACCAAACCTTCATAAAGACGAGGACGTGCTGAAAGCAGTACGTGCACTTGTAGCGAATGAACCAGAGCTAGCAGCTCAAGTAGTTAAGAATTGGATGACAGATGGCTAACGAAATTGTTCCACAACAAACTGAAGGCGGTGAAGTGCTTGATGTCTCTAGCGTGGATATCGGCTCTATCTCAGGCGATGAGCGCGCTGCGATCTTGTTGCTCAGTTTAAATGAAGAAGATGCTGCTGGTATTATTCGTCACCTAGAGCCAAAGCAGGTTCAGCGTGTGGGTAGTGCGATGGCGCGAGCTACAGACCTATCCCAAGAGAAAGTAGGCGCGGTGCACCGTGCTTTCTTAGATGATATTCAGAAGTACACCAACATTGGTATGGGCAGCGAAGACTTCATGCGTAATGCGTTAGTTGCTGCTCTGGGTGAAGACAAGGCGAATAACCTGGTTGACCAAATCCTCCTCGGCACAGGTTCGAAAGGTTTGGATTCGCTTAAGTGGATGGATCCTCGTCAGGTGGCGAGCATTATCATCAACGAGCACCCTCAAATACAAACCATTGTGTTGTCGTACCTCGATGCCGATCAATCGGCTGAGATCTTGTCTCAGTTCCCAGAGCGAGTTCGTCTGGATCTGATGATGCGTATTGCCAACCTTGAAGAAGTTCAACCTTCGGCGCTTGCTGAACTGAACGAAATCATGGAGAAACAGTTCGCGGGTCAAGCGGGTGCTCAAGCGGCCAAAATTGGTGGCCTGAAAGCCGCGGCTGAGATCATGAACTACATGGATAACAACGTGGAAGGCGTCTTGATGGATCAAATCCGTGATCAAGACGAAGACATGGCAACGCAGATTCAAGATCTGATGTTTGTCTTTGAAAACCTTATTGAAGTTGATGACCAAGGTGTTCAACGTCTACTACGTGATGTTCCACAAGACATTCTACAGAAAGCACTTAAAGGTGCCGATGAAGGCCTACGTGAGAAGATCTTCAAGAACATGTCTAAACGTGCTGCCGATATGATGAGAGACGATATTGAGGCGATGCCGCCAGTCAAAGTCTCTGATGTTGAAGCGGCTCAGAAAGAGATTTTGGGTATCGCGAGGAAGATGGCAGACAGTGGCGAAATTATGCTGTCTGGTGGCGCCGACGAGTTCCTTTAATACAGAAACCTCAAAAGCCCCACACTGTTGGGGCTTTTCTTTATCCAATCTCGAACCACAGATTAACTCAGTTTAACTGCTTGAATTCACAATACAGTTAAGCTCACTCTTAGATAGGTACTGATATGTCAGGTGATAGAAAACGCGGCTTCCTTCGCCCTGAAGAAGATAATACGGTTGCCCAACCTCAGAAATGGGGGCTGCCTGACTACACCTCTGACGTGAGCAAACAAGCCAAAGAAACCGCTTTTAACTACGACCCTAGTTGGATGCCAACGGTTGAAGAAGCCATTGAAGATGAAGAGCTGGTTCTGACTGAAGAGCAAATCGAGCTGATTAAACAAGGCGCTTATCAGGAAGGGCTGCATCAAGGCCAAGAGGCGGGCTTTAAGCAAGGCTATGAAAAAGGCAAAGAAGAAGGTTTTGCCGCAGGTCACGAAGAAGGCAACGAAGCCGGCAAGCTTGAAGGCGTAACCGCGGGTCAAGAATACATTCAACAACAAGTGGCCGTCTTTATGGGGCTGGCAAACCAGTTTGCTCAACCATTAGAGCTGATGAACGCTCAGGTGGAGAAGCAATTGGTCGACATGGTGCTTACCATGGTCAAAGAAGTGGTTCATGTTGAAGTGCAAACCAATCCACAAATCATATTAGATACCGTTAAAGAATCGGTAGAGTCGTTGCCGATCTCTGGTCACGCAATCACATTGAAGCTTAACCCTGAAGATGTCGCGATCATTCGCTCTGCGTATGGTGAAACTGAGTTGGATTACCGTAATTGGACGCTGGTCGCAGAGCCAGCACTCAACCGTGGTGATGTACAAATTGAAGCGGGTGAGTCGAGCGTTAACTACCGTATGGAAGATCGCGTAAAGAACGTCATTCAAAACTTCTGCGGCGCAAATCGTCACCAAGGTCATGAGTAATGCTTGAGTTAGCGAACCGTCTCAGTCAATACAAAGTCGAAGGACTAAAATCGCGACCGATTGCCTCAGGTAAGTTAGTACGTGTTGTTGGCTTAACGCTTGAAGCGACCGGCTGTAAAGCGCCAATCGGCAGTTTGTGTTTAGTGGAAACCATGTCTGGTCAGATGGAAGCCGAAGTCGTCGGTTTCTCTGGCGATAACCTATTTTTGATGCCGAGTGAGCAAATTACCGGGATCTTACCTGGCGCTCGTGTCACACCAATGACCACCGAAAGTGGTATCCCTGTTGGAATGGAACTGCTTGGTCGAGTGATCGACGGCGTAGGTAATCCACTCGACGGTTTAGGTCCAATATACACCGAGCAACGCGCTTCCTTTAATGCTGAGCCAATCAACCCGTTAGCACGTAAACCGATTTCTGAACCACTTGATGTCGGCTTGAAAGCGATTAATGGTTTGCTAACCGTTGGTAAAGGGCAACGTATCGGTCTGTTTGCTGGCTCTGGTGTTGGTAAGTCGGTCACGCTGGGGATGATGACTCGAGGCACAACCGCGCAAGTGGTGGTTGTAGGTCTAATTGGTGAGCGTGGACGAGAAGTAAAAGAGTTTATTGAAGAAATTCTTGGTGAAGATGGCCGTAAGCGTTCGGTTGTTGTTGCCGCTCCTGCCGACTCATCACCATTGATGCGCTTAAAAGGCTGTCAAACCGCGCTGGCTGTCGCCGAGTATTTCCGCGACCAAGGCTTAGATGTTCTGCTGCTCATGGATTCATTGACCCGTTTTGCTCAAGCTCAGCGTGAAATTGCTCTGTCTGTGGGTGAGCCGCCAGCAACCAAAGGTTATCCGCCATCAGTCTTCGCTAAGCTTCCTGCGCTGGTGGAACGAGCAGGTAACGGCAATGATGAACAAGGTTCTATCACAGCTTTCTTTACCGTGTTAACCGAAGGCGATGACTTACAAGATCCGATTGCGGATGCGTCGCGAGCGATTCTCGATGGTCACGTTGTGTTATCTCGTGAGATGGCCGATGCGGGTCACTACCCGGCGATTGACGTTGAGAAATCCGTCAGCCGTGTTATGCCGCAAATCACCACTGAAGAACATGTCTTGATGTCGAAAGCGGTAAGGCAAGTGCTGTCTATCTGTCGTAAAAACCAAGATTTGGTTTCGATTGGTGCTTACAAGCCAGGAACGGATCCAGCAATCGACAGTGCCTTCACGTTGAAGCCAAAACTAGATGAGTACTTGCAGCAGAAGATGAAAGAGACCGTTCCATACGATATGTGCGTCAACATGTTGAAGCATGTATTGGGTGGCTAACGAGTGAATAAGGTTAGTCATGGATAACGCATTAGAATTTTTGCTCGATCAAGCTAAAGATCAAGAGAACCAAGCTGTACTTGCGCTCAACAAAGCGAACTCTGAGCTGCAAGGTTACTATGAGCAAGTTGCGCAGATTGAAAAGTATCGACTGGATTACTGTCAGCAGCTCGTTGACCGCGGCAAGGCAGGCTTAACGGCGAGCCAATATGGTCACTTGAACCGCTTCTTAACTCAGTTGGATGAAACATTATCCAAGCAGAGAGAAGCCGAACACCACTTTAAAAATCAAGTCGACAACTGCCAAAACTACTGGATGGAGTTACGCAAAAAACGTAAATCCTACGAGTGGTTGATGGAGAAAAAGCAGAAAGAGAAAGCAAAGCTGCAAGATCAAAGAGAGCAAAAGCAAATGGATGAGTTCTCGACTCTGTTATACAGCCGAAAGAAGATGTGATCCTAAGCCACGAATGACGTAGGTACTGTTCTTGATATTGTGAGAACCGAACTTATAGGCATGTTTCTTGCTCCGTTTTATATAAAATTGCGCGTTATGCCCACCAAAGGCATGAAAAGCATCCGACTTTCTTTTTGTTGCCTGATTCATGGCAGCAAAGCTAGTAGATAGAGCTTGTATATATGAATGTTAGTCTTTCCTCAAATTCAGCGACCAACAAAACGTCATCGTTGTTGGACACCGGTTCTGCCTCTTCCAAGGTAGAAGAAACCGGCGACTCTAAAGGTTTCTTTGAGTCCTTTAAAGAAGCGCTTGGCTTTGAAGAAAGTGGCAGTAAAGCCGCAGCAAAAGACACAGGAAGCACCGCGAAACCTGATGCTAAACAGGCCTCTACCGAAGGTGAAGCCTCAGCCGAAACGAACAAAGCCGATTCAGCTGAATCAAAGGCTACTGACGAAGTGAGCGAAGCGCAAAGCAAGCAAGCTGCTTCAGAAGTAGAAGGCGAGAAAGCTGCTGATAAAACATCAGCAGAGGCTGAGTCTGGTTCTGAGGTTAAGCTCAAAGCCAATTCGGGCACTGATAGCAGTGTTGCTGATAAAACTGTCGCAGATAAGGCTGATGGTAAAGATGCGCAGGCTACGACTAACGATTCTAAAGAACAGGTTGCTCAATCCCAGACTCAGGGTTCATCAACGGTAGATGGTGCTGCGCAGGCATCGCAAGCCAATGCAGCGATGAGTGAAGGTAATAAATTGCTTGGTCAATTGGATGAGGCAAACAAAACTCTAAATCAAGCGCCAAACGGCAAAGGCTTGCCTCAACAAGGTCAGGTAGATCAAGCCCAAGGTAATATCACCGGTGCTTCTGTTGTAGGAGCTTCCGTTACGGATAAGGCGACACAACAAGCTAAGGCAGAAAATCAAGAGAAGAGCCTTGAAGTCGATTCTGAAATCGCTGTACTTACCGGAGGTAAGGGTGTTTCTCAGCTAACTGATGCTGAAATTCGACAGTTGATGGATAAAGGCGTCACACCAGAACAAATTGAAGCCAGTATGAGCCGAGAGCTGAGCCAAAAGAATGCAGCTAGTGCGGTTGCTGCCGAGCAGAGCCAAGCATTGTCAGCTGCGGATATTGAACTGGCAAAGCAAGTAGATGCCCATACCAAAGCGCTAAACCAATTGAATGGACAAATCGAATCAGAGCAGTCTGTTGTCGATAGCTTGCTTGAGAAGCAACAAAGTGGCGCTAAGTTGACGGTTGATGAGCAAGCCGCTTTGGCTAAAGCGAGCTCTAACCTAGACCTGTTGAATCAACAGCTCACTAACGTTCAACAACAAGCAACGGCTTTGCTAAGTCAAGCTCCGACTGCGAACAGTGTGTCCGGTGAACCCGCTGCTATCGATTGGGATAATACGGGTTCAAGCGAAACTAAAGCCTTAGCTGCGGCAGCATCAACAGCAGCTGTAGCGACGGCGGCACAACAAGTGTCAGCGCAGGCCGCTTCTCAATCAGCAAACAATGCTCTTACGGACAAGGCGGCAATGCTGCACGCCAATAATGCACATGCAGCCCAACAGGCCGCAGCTCAACAAGCTAATGTTGCTTCACCTCAGCAGCAAGCAACGTTGGATCCAGCTTTAACCGCGCAAGGAATGGCGATGAATGCAACGCCAGCTGCCACAAAAGCAGGCTCTACTGATACGCTTCTTAAAGCGGGCGCCGGTGCAGCAGCACTGTCTGGTTTGGGTAAAGCGGGTGCTAAAGAAGATTCTAAAGATTCGACCTTTGCTCAGCAGATCGCTTCAGCGGCTGGTGCACAAGGTACGGCAACGGTGGGTTCAGCACCTACGCGAGCTGAAATTCAAGCTGCTCAACAAGTGCCCTTACAGCTCACCAAAGAGCTAGCCAATGAGCAAGTGGCTGAAAAAGTACAAATGATGATGTCTAAGAACCTTAAGAACTTGGACATTCGTCTCGACCCACCAGAACTGGGCCAAATGAAAATTCGCATGACCATGAATAATGATGTGGCAAACGTGCACTTTACCGTGAGCAATCAGCAAGCGAGAGATGTGATTGAGCAAACCTTACCTCGCTTGAGAGAGATGCTTGCTCAGCAAGGTCTGCAGCTTGCCGATTCGTCTGTTCAACAACAGAACTCCGGTCAGGGACAAGATAGATACAACAATGGTGAGCAACAATCAGGCGCTAACCGCACAAATGATACGCAAGGTGATGAAAACCTTGATAGTGGCAGCAATCTTGAATTGAATGTCGCATCAAAGCGTGATGGAATTAGTTATTATGCCTAATATCAGGCTAAGAACGCTTAGTTAATCGAAAGAACAGGAAGTTAGAGTAAAGTATGGCAGAAGAACAAGATGCACCTAAAGGGAAGAGTAAGCTCCTTATAATCATTATTGCCGTAGTCGTGTTACTGCTTGGTATAGGTGGTGCGCTGTATTTTTTCTTAGGTTCTGACGATAGCGCCTCTGAATCTCAGTCTCAGCCAGCAACGGCTGTGGTCGCGGTAGAGCCTGTTATGTATGTTAATATTCCTCAGCCATTCTTGTTTAATGTGACAGGTGACAAAAAAGATCGCCTAGTTCAGATAAAAGCACAGCTCATGGTACGTGGCAGTAAGAATGAAGACCTGGCTCGTTACCACTCTCCACTTGTAGAAAGTACGCTGCTGGCCACGTTCGCTTCGGCAACGGTCGACCAATTGCGTTCACCAACCGGACGAGTTGAACTGCGTGACAAGGCAACAGAAGATATTAAAGCAAGCCTGGCTCAAGCTGTTGGCCAGCCTGTGATTGAAAAAGTGTTATTCACTGACTTCGTAATTCAATAGGTAATTTGTGACCGATTTATTAAGCCAAGACGAAATTGATGCGCTGTTACATGGCGTTGATGATGTTGAAGAAGTTGAAGATGTCTTAGAAACCGAAAATGACAATGCGGTCAATTTCGACTTCTCATCTCAAGATCGAATCGTCCGTGGTCGAATGCCGACCCTTGAACTTATTAACGAGCGTTTCGCACGTCATATGCGTATCAGCTTGTTTAATATGTTACGTAAAACGGCTGAAGTGTCGATCAACGGCGTACAAATGATGAAGTTTGGTGAGTACCAAAACACATTGTATGTACCCACCAGTTTAAACATGGTTCGTTTCCGTCCACTGAAAGGTACGGCACTCATCACCATGGAAGCTCGTCTGGTTTTCATTCTCGTAGAGAACTTTTTTGGCGGTGATGGTCGTTTCCACGCCAAGATTGAAGGTCGTGAATTCACGCCTACTGAAAGACGAATCATTCAGTTACTGCTGAAAATTGTTTTTGAAGATTACAAAGAAGCTTGGTCTCCAGTTATGGGGGTTGAGTTTGAATACTTGGATTCTGAAGTGAACCCAAGTATGGCGAACATTGTGAGCCCAACCGAAGTGATTGTTGTGAGTTCGTTCCACATTGAAGTGGATGGCGGTGGTGGTGACTTCCACGTTGTCATGCCTTACTCGATGGTTGAGCCGATCCGTGAGCTGCTTGATGCGGGTGTTCAATCAGACAAGATGGAAACCGATGTTCGTTGGAGTACCGCACTGCGTGATGAAATCATGGACGTGCCCGTTAACTTCCGTGTGAATTTACTAGAGCAAGATATTTCCCTTCGAGATCTGATGGAACTGCGCCCTGGTGACGTTATCCCAATGAATATGCCTGAGCACGCAACCATGTTTGTCGAAGAACTGCCGACTTATCGTGTGAAAATGGGACGTTCTGGTGAGAAGCTTGCAGTACAGATTTCGGAAAAAATTCAAAGACCCCATGTGGTTAAAACTGATCTCGCTTTTCTAGGCAAAGACTTAATGTCTGAGCTAGAAAATAGCGATGATGACGAATAGCAAAATAGATAAAAGTATAGGAATTGGTAATGGAACCTAGTGAAGATCAAAAGCTGGCAGACGAATGGGCTGCAGCACTTGGTGAAGACCCTTCAGCGCCATCAATTGATGTTGATGATGTGCTTGCGGCGCCACTTGATGAGCTAACCGATTCATCATCTCCGATTTCTGAAGATGAGCGTCGTAAGCTGGATACCATTATGGATATCCCCGTGACTATTTCGATGGAAGTTGGTCGCTCTCAGATCAGTATCCGCAACTTACTCCAATTGAACCAAGGTTCGGTTGTTGAGCTTGATCGAATCGCTGGTGAGTCACTAGACGTGATGGTCAACGGAACTCTGATTGCTCACGGTGAAGTGGTTGTAGTAAACGACAAATTTGGTATTCGTTTGACTGACGTTATTAGCCAAACAGAACGAATTAAGAAGCTGCGTTAATGAGCTTTTTGTCTCCAAGATTGGCTAGGCTAAGTATGGGGGGAGCTTTGTTATCTTCTCCTTCTATTGCCTTTGCTGCAACGCCGCCATCTCTTGATTTAGCGACCACCTTTGGGTCGCTAATTTTCGTTATAGCCTTCATCTTATTTATTGCTTGGCTACTGAAGCGCATGCAAGTGCCAGCTATGTCCAATCAGCAAGGTTTGGCGATTGTTAGACAAATCCCTGTGGGCACAAAAGAACGTATCGCTATCGTGCAAGCGGGTGATGAGCAGTTCTTGGTGGGCATTACCACACATTCTATTCAGCTGATCTCTAAGCTTGATAAACCTCTTACTCAGGAGATGCTGGAAAAAAGTACATTCTCAAGTCAGCTTTCCCAGCTCATGAAAAAAGATGCAAACAAATAACGGACTTTTGAACTCATCTTACTTTTGCCATGCCGGAGCTTTCCGCGCGGTAAAAGTGCTGCTGGTTCAGCTTACTCTTCTCTGTACCCTAGTATTCAGTGTGTCGGTATTCGCACAGGCTGAAGACGGCACTGTAATCCCTGCCAACACCGCGGGTTCAGAATCGGTCACCATCAGCACGATGGAACAAGACCAAGCCAAATCGACCACCATGACCACTGGCAGTTTGACGGGTAATGGGGGCGGTATTCCTGCTTTCACCATGACAACCAATGCCAATGGTGGTGAAGACTACTCGATAAACCTGCAAATCCTAGCGTTAATGACCATGCTTGGCTTCTTGCCTGCAATGGTGATATTGATGACTTCGTTCACCCGCATCGTGGTGGTGATGTCTATCTTGCGTCAGGCGATGGGTTTGCAACAAACGCCGTCCAACCAAGTGATCATTGGTATCGCGATATTCTTGACCTTTTTCATCATGTCACCCGTGATCAATCAGGTTAATGAGCAAGCAGTTCAGCCCTATTTGAATGAACAAATATCGGCGCGACAGGCATTTGATGTTGCCCAAGGCCCGATCAAATCATTTATGCTGAAACAGACTCGAATTAAAGATCTAGAGACCTTTGTTGAAATCTCAGGGACTGAAGTGACTAACCCAGAAGATGTTTCGATGGCAGTATTGATCCCTGCGTTTATCACATCGGAATTGAAAACGGCTTTCCAGATAGGCTTTATGCTGTTCTTGCCATTCCTCATTATCGACTTAGTGGTGGCGTCGGTATTGATGGCGATGGGTATGATGATGTTGTCACCGATGATTGTATCCTTGCCGTTTAAGTTGATGCTGTTTGTCCTTGTTGATGGTTGGAACTTGATACTCTCCACACTCGCCGGCAGTTTTGCCTTGTAGCTGGGGGAATAATGAATCCTGAAATATTCGTAGAGTTGTTCCGAGACGCACTTTGGATGGTGTTAATCATGGTTTGTGCCATTATTATCCCCAGCCTGCTGATCGGTTTGGTCGTGGCTATCTTCCAAGCGGCGACCTCGATCAACGAACAAACATTGAGTTTCCTGCCGCGTTTGATCGTGACCTTATTGGCCTTGATGCTGTTTGCACACTGGATGACTCAGATGATGATGGAGTTCTTTTTTGAACTCATCGAACGCTTACCTCAAGTTCTGTATTAAACCGATATGGAATACCCAACGAGCCTTGTACTAGAGTGGTTAGCCAATTATTTTTGGCCCTACACTCGCATCTCAGCCATGCTGATGGTGATGACGGTCACCGGTGCACGCTTTGTGTCGCCGCGTATTCGTCTGTATTTAGGTTTAGCGATTACCTTTGCAGTGATGCCCGCGATTCCTGCTGTTCCCAAAGAGATTGAACTGCTCTCTTTCCAAGGTTTTCTAACCGTCTTTGAGCAAATCGTGATTGGTGTGGCGATGGGTTTTGTCACTCAGTTCATGATTCAAACCTTCGTTATGCTCGGTCAAATCCTCGGTATGCAGTCGAGCTTGGGCTTCGCCTCGATGGTCGACCCAGCAAACGGGCAGAACACGCCAGTACTTGGCCAACTCTTTATGCTACTTGCGACCATGTTCTTCTTGGCGACCGACGGTCATTTGAAGATGTTACAGCTGGTGGTATTCAGTTTTAAAACCTTGCCGATTGGCAGTGGCTCTCTGACTTCAGTGGATTTTAGAGAGCTGGCATTGTGGCTCGGCATCATGTTCAAAACAGCGTTGGCGATGTCACTGTCGGGAATTATTGCGCTGCTGACGATTAACTTGTCGTTTGGTGTAATGACGCGTGCTGCACCTCAGCTAAACATCTTTTCTTTGGGTTTTGCATTTGCGCTACTCGTGGGTCTGTTACTTTGTTGGTACATCCTTGGCGGCTTGTATAGTCACTATGAGCTATTCTGGATGCAAGGCGAGCAACAGATATGTCGTCTAATCCGGTTAGATTGCTAGGAGACTGAAATGGCAGAGTCAGACGGTCAAGAACGCACAGAAGACGCCACGCCCAGACGCTTGCAACAGGCCAAAGAGAAAGGGCAGGTTGCAAGGTCAAAAGAGCTAGCGTCAGCGTCGGTATTAATTGTCGGTGCGATTGCATTAATGTGGTTTGGCGAATCGATGGCGAAGGCTTTGTTCGAGGCCATGCAGCGCTTGTTCTCTTTAAGTCGCGACGAGATCTTTGACACCAACAAACTCCTAGAAATCGCTGGTGGTGCATTGGTGAACTTGCTGTTTCCGCTGTTCTTAATTCTAATCACCTTGTTCGTTGCTGCCGTCATTGGCGCGGCGGGTGTCGGCGGGATTAACTTCTCGATGCAAGCTGCGATGCCGAAAGCGTCTAAGCTCAACCCTCTCAGCGGTATTAAGCGGATGTTTGGCCTACAAAGCTGGGTTGAACTGCTCAAATCTATTTTGAAAGTAGCGCTTGTGTCGGGTATGGCGATTTATCTGATTCAAGCCTCTCAACATGACTTGATGCAGCTGAGCATGGATGTGTATCCGCAAAACATCTTCCATGCCTTGGATATCTTGCTTAATTTCATTCTGTTGATCAGTTGCTCTTTGTTGATTGTGGTGGCTATTGATATCCCATTCCAGATCTGGCAACACGCCGATCAGCTGAAGATGACAAAGCAAGAAGTGAAAGACGAATTCAAAGACACTGAAGGTAAGCCTGAGGTTAAAGGTCGAATTCGTATGTTACAAAGGGAAGCGGCTCAGCGTCGAATGATGGCCGATGTACCTCAAGCGGACGTGATCGTCACTAACCCGGAGCACTTCTCGGTGGCTTTGCGATACAAGCAGAACCAAGATAAAGCGCCAATTGTGGTCGCCAAAGGTGTGGACCATATGGCGATGAAGATTCGTGAAATTGCCCGCGAAAATGATATCTATATTGTCCCAGCACCGCCATTGGCGAGGGCGCTTTATCACACAACAGAGCTCGAACAACAAATTCCTGACGGTCTGTTTACAGCAGTAGCCCAAGTACTCGCCTATGTTTTCCAACTGAAACAGTATCGAAAACGCGGGGGAGAGAGACCAAAACTGCAAGATTCTAATATGCCGATCCCACCTGATTTACGTCATTAGATCAATTGCTTGAGCTCAGCGTGATGAACCCTGATAATAGGGACATAGTTATTGCTCTTCTCTAAGAGGTGATGGCGATAATTTGACGTAAGATGTTGGTACAGTGTTTGCTATATCAATTCCGAACATAATAACTGGTTCATTATTACTCCTGTGTATTATCAACCTGTGCATTATAAACCTGTTTTTTATTAAACATAGCAACATAGCTTAGATCTGAGCGTCAATACGCTTGGTGAGATAGCTACAACATAGCGAACCTGTCTAGATTTATGAAATTCACCCTGCCTTTTGCGGACAAGCTACCGAAAATCCCTAACCGTGCCATGCCTGCGATTGGCGCACCTGTTATGGTACTTGCAACGCTTGCTATGGTGGTGTTGCCCATTCCTGCGTTCTTGCTGGATATGTTCTTCACCTTCAACATTGCACTGTCTATGGTTGTGTTACTGGTTTCGGTTTATACCCGCAGACCTTTGGATTTCGCCGCTTTCCCGACAGTCCTTCTGATTGCGACACTACTTCGATTAGCCTTGAACGTTGCTTCTACGCGTGTGGTTTTACTGCATGGTCACGAAGGTGGCGACGCGGCTGGTAACGTAATTGAAGCCTTCGGTAACGTGGTTATCGGTGGTAACTATGCGGTTGGTTTAGTGGTGTTCTTGATCTTGATGATCATTAACTTCATGGTTGTTACCAAAGGTGCAGGCCGTATTTCGGAAGTAAGTGCACGTTTCACCTTGGATGCGTTACCGGGTAAACAGATGGCAATCGATGCCGACTTGAACGCGGGTTTGATCGACCAAGATCAAGCACGTCTGCGACGTTTTGAAGTAACCAAAGAAGCTGACTTCTACGGTTCAATGGACGGTGCTTCTAAGTTCGTAAAAGGCGATGCGATTGCCGGTATCCTTATCTTATTCATCAACATCATTGGTGGTTTGAGCATTGGTATGGCTCAGTTTGACCTTGGTTTTGGTGAAGCAATCGAAATCTATACGCTACTGACTATCGGTGATGGTCTGGTTGCACAAATTCCATCGCTATTACTTTCTATCGCTGCCGCGATGATGGTAACGCGTCAAAATACCGATGAAGACATGGGGCAGCAGCTTGTCTTCCAAATGTTCGACAATCCAAAAGCTCTGATGATCACTGCCGCTATCCTTGGCATCATGGGTATTGTTCCGGGCATGCCGCACTTCTCGTTCTTGAGCTTAGCTATTGTTGCGGGCGCGGGTGCGTATTACATCGATAAGAAACAGAAGAAGAAAGCACTGGAGCCAAACCTTCCGGCGGCAGTTGAAGCCAGTGGAGAAACAGGCTCTCAGAAAGAGCTTTCTTGGGATGACGTTCAACCCGTTGATATTATTGGCCTAGAAGTAGGTTACCGCTTGATTCCATTGGTAGACAGAGACCAAGGCGGTGAACTACTAGAACGCGTTAAAGGCGTACGTAAGAAGCTGTCTCAAGACTTTGGTTTCTTGATTCCTGCGGTACATATCCGCGATAACCTAGAGCTGACACCAAACAGCTACCGAATCACTCTAATGGGTGTTGCGGTAGGTGAGGCTGAGATTAAGCCAGATATGGAGCTCGCGATTAACCCGGGCCAAGTATACGGAATGATCGATGGTGAGCCGACAATCGATCCTGCGTTCGGGTTAGAAGCGGTATGGATTCGTGAGGAGCAACGTGAACACGCACAAGCCCTCGGATACACGGTTGTAGATTCATCGACCGTGCTGGCAACACACCTCAGCCAATTGCTCACCAACAACGCATCGCAGTTGATTGGTCACGAAGAAGTTCAGAACCTGCTTGAGATGCTTAGCCGTTCAACACCTAAGCTGGTGGAAGGGTTTGTACCAGATCAATTACCACTGGGTGTGGTTGTGAAAGTGCTTCAGAACCTACTTAATGAAGCCATTCCAATTCGTGATATTCGAACAATAGTCCAAACTTTGTCGGAGTACTCAGGTAAGAGTCAAGAACCTGACATACTAACCGCGGCTGTTCGTATCTCATTGAAACGACTAATTGTTCAGGAAATCAATGGTATAGAGCCAGAATTGCCTGTTATAACCTTGATCCCTGAGCTGGAACAAATCTTGCATCAAACCATGCAGGCATCCGGCGGAGAATCTGCTGGTATTGAACCTGGTTTAGCCGAACGTTTACAGACTTCCCTCAGCCATGCCACACAAGAGCAAGAGCTGAAAGGTGAGCCAGCGGTGTTACTGACCTCTGGTGTATTGCGTTCCACTCTGGCTAAGTTCGTGAAAAACACGATCCCAAGCTTGAGAGTATTATCTTACCAAGAGATACCGGACGAAAAGCAGATACGCATAGTACAAGCTGTTGGTAATTAAGCCGCCTAATTAGAACGGACGATCGAATTGAAAATTAAACGATTTTTTGCAAAAGACATGCGAACTGCGCTGCTCCAAGTTAAAGAAGAACTTGGTTCGGAAGCAGTGATCATGTCTAACAAAAAGGTCGCAGGTGGCGTGGAAATTGTTGCCGCTATTGATGGCGAATCCAGCCCGTCGACAGCGAGCCAGAGACTAAATAAACCTCAGCAGCCTGCACAAAGCCAATATACGCAAATGGCCGCGCCCGCAGCTCCTGCCGGGCGACGTCAACTAGACGATGACAAGGTTAGCCTTCAGTCGAGTACTGAAGGTGGTCGCTCAATGACTAAACGCTTTGCCAACATGCTTAAGCAGTACAGTCATGGTGCAGACGACGAGCCACAACATCGTGCTGAAAACGAAGATTCGTTGTCAGCCCTACTGAATCGCCAATCAGGCAACAGTCACTTGTCGCAAAATAATCAGCAATCGAGCGGTAACCTCGATTCTGCATTTGCTCGCGAAACGGGTTTATCCAAACTGATTGCGGAAGACCGTCGAGTTGAGCGCCCAGCTCCTCGCTTGGATCCTACTCGCTATGATCGTGGTCGTGAGAATACTCAGTCCAAAGGTTCAGATACTGAAATGGAAACGATGCGCGAAGAGATGACCTCGATTCGCCGTCTTTTAGAACATCAAGTATCTGGATTAATGTGGCAAGAAGTTGAGCGTCGTGAACCCCTCAGAGCCATGCTTATCAAACGCCTCGAACGTATGGGTGTTTCGGCTGAGCTTGCGGATCAAATGGCTTGCTATATTCCGGAAGATACCAAACCCGCACGAGCTTGGAAGGCGTTGTTGGCGCTTGTTGCTGACCAAATCTCTGTGACACAAAAAGATATTTTAAAACGCGGCGGTATTGTGGCTCTGCTTGGCCCGACCGGCGTAGGTAAAACAACGACGGTTGCAAAGCTCGCTGCACGTGCAGCCATGGAATATGGCGCCGACAATGTAGCACTAGTGACAACGGACACATATCGCATAGGTGCACATGAGCAGTTATCGATTTATGGTCGAATTATGGGTTGTCCTGTAAGAGTTGCTAAAGATTCTAGTGAATTGGCCGATGTAATATATCAGTTACGTAATCGTCGCCTAATTCTGGTCGATACTGCAGGCATGGGACAACGAGATGTTCGCCTATCTGAGCAGTTAGACACACTGATGCAAGAGAGTGGTTCCGTTATTAATAGTTACCTTGTGTTGCCAGCAACCGCGCAGCGCAAAGTGCTACAAGAAACAATTGAACACTTTAGAAGAATCCCGTTGTCGGGGTGCATCATGACTAAGCTGGATGAATCCCTAAGTCTAGGTGAATTCATCAGTGTCGTAATACAAAATGCATTACCAGTTGCTTACATAGCAAATGGTCAACGAGTTCCTGAAGATATCGTTATAGCTCAGCCAAAGTACATGATTGCTAAGGCAAATGAGTTATTAGAAAAATCTACAGAGAATGAACCTCATTACTGGAACAGCGATTCTGAAGGGCTCTAGGCGGCGGATAAATATGAACGAAAATATGATACATGATCAAGCTAGCGGCCTCCGTCGCTTAACCAAGCCTTCACTCACAAAAGTTATTGCTGTAACGGGTGGTAAGGGCGGCGTTGGTAAATCTAACGTGACCTTAGGTATGGCTATTTGTATGGCACGCCAAGGTAAAAAAGTCATGGTACTGGATGCCGATTTAGGCCTTGCGAACGTCGACATCATGCTGGGAATTCGTTCTAAACGAAACCTCGGACATGTGTTGGCAGGTGAATGTGAACTTAAGGATGCGATTGTCGAAGGTCCGCACGGAATTAAAATTATTCCAGCGACATCGGGTACACAAAGCATGACTGAGTTATCACATGCACAGCATGCGGGTTTGATTCGAGCGTTTGGTTCGCTTGAAGACGAGATGGACATCTTGTTAGTTGATACCGCTGCGGGTATCTCGGACATGGTGATTAGCTTCTCAAGAGCGGCGCAAGACGTAGTGGTTGTGGTTTGTGATGAACCAACTTCAATCACTGATGCATATGCGCTAATTAAGCTTTTGAGCAGAGAACATCAGGTTCAGCGATTCAAAGTTGTTGCAAATATGGTCAGAAGCTACCGCGAAGGCCGAGAATTATTTGCAAAGTTGACTTTGGTCACAGAGCGCTTCTTGAATGTGAGCCTCGAACTCGTAGCATGTATTCCTTTAGATGATAAAGTACGTCAATCAGTCAAGAGACAGAAGATCGTAGTCGATGCGTTCCCTCGCTCTCCAGCTGCATTGGCAATCAGCTCTTTGGCTAACAAAGCATTGACCTGGCCAATACCAAAAACACCAAGCGGACACTTGGAGTTCTTTGTTGAAAGGCTGCTGAACCGTACTGAATTTGTAGAGGAACCATTTGGTGAATAAAGCGCTTACTTACGACCAACACGCTAATCACAATAGCCAACAGGCTTTTTTTGAGAAGTACTCTGTGTTGGTTAAACGTATCGCTCATCACTTGTTGGGGCGATTACCGCCTAATGTATTGGTTGATGACTTGATTCAAGCTGGCATGATCGGCTTGATTGAAGCGCAACAAAACTATGATGGTACCAAAGGCGCAAGCTTTGAGACGTATGCTGGTATTCGAATTCGAGGGGCAATGTTAGATGACATTCGCCGAGGAGATTGGGTACCGAGATCGGTTCATAAAAACAATCGAGAAATCAGTAGTGCAATCGCGGAATTAGAGGGAACACTCAACCGCGACCCAAGCGATGCCGAAGTGGCAAAGCACATGGGACTCAGTTTAGAGCAGTACCACAGTGCTTTAACTGACATTAATTGCTCAAGACTGGTTGGGATCGAAGATTTAGGCGTTTCAGATGATGTAATATCTCCGAACGAAGACTCTCAAGATAATGCGCCTTTTCAAGGGGTTGCTGATGAGTCATTCCGCCAAGCTTTGATCGATTCGATAAAACAGCTTCCGGAAAGGGAGGGCCTTGTGCTTTCGCTTTACTACGACGAAGAACTCAATTTAAAAGAGATTGGGGAAGTACTAGGTGTCAGCGAATCTCGTGTCAGCCAAATACTGAGCCAATCTATGCAGCGTTTACGCACTAAGTTAAGTGCTTGGACACAGAACGACTAACAACACTGATTTTATTCAGTGGAGGCTAATTTGAACAAAAACATGAAAATTCTCATTGTTGATGATTTTTCAACGATGCGCCGAATTGTTAAAAACCTACTTCGTGACTTAGGTTTCAACAACACTCAAGAAGCAGATGATGGCTTGACCGCGTTACCTATGCTGAAAAAAGGCGAATTTGATTTCGTGGTAACTGACTGGAACATGCCGGGCATGCAAGGTATTGACCTGCTTAAACACATTCGCGCAGACGCAGAACTTAAGCACCTTCCAGTGCTTATGATCACAGCTGAAGCGAAGCGTGAGCAGATCATCGAAGCAGCGCAAGCGGGTGTTAATGGTTACATTGTGAAGCCTTTCACTGCCGCAACTCTGAAAGAGAAACTAGATAAGATTTTTGAGCGCTTATAAGCACTCATAATAACCTGTTTTAGGCGCTTCTAGAGGGACATTAACTTTTCAGTTTCCCGTTTATCTCTATAGCTGAAGCGTCACAAAATATGCGGAGTAAGGCCGAACTCAGGATGATTTCATTAGAACAAGCAAAAAAATTAGTAGAGCTGCTTGAGAACGATGAGCAGCAAGGTGCTGATTCTCTTGTTAGAAGCATTTATGAAGATACTTATAGTCTTCAAGGCAATCCAATGCTTCAAGAAATAGGTAGTCTGACTCGCGACCTCCATGACTCTTTGACACAATTCAACTTTGACGAGCGCATCAGCGTTATCGCAAATGATGAAATCCCTGACGCTAGGGATCGCCTTCAGTATGTCATTGATAAAACGGAAGTTGCGGCGAATAAAACGATGGACGCTGTCGATCGCTGTATGCCAATTGCAGACAACCTACACGAGTGTTTACTTCAAGTAAGGCCTCAATGGAATGAACTGATGCATGGCCGCATTGAGCTGGCACAATTTAAAGCTTTATGTCACCGCATTGATGGATTACTTGTCCAAGTAGAAGGCGATAGTACTGAACTACGTGGACAACTGACTGAAATCTTGATGGCTCAGGATTTCCAAGATTTAACTGGGCAGATAATCAGCAAAGTTATTACCTTGGTAAATGAGGTTGAAGGACGTTTGGTAGAGATTCTCACCGTATTCGGGGCGAATCAAATCGAACCAACGCCTGAAAAAGAGAAGAAAGCATCTATTGCTCCTGAGGGTCCAATCATGAACCCGGAAGCGCGCGAAGACGCTGTTGCATCTCAAGATGAAGTCGACGATTTGTTATCCAGTCTTGGATTTTAAAGGTAACGTATGAGCTACGATTTAGACGAAGATATTCTTCAGGACTTTTTAGTCGAAGCAGGAGAGATCCTTGAACTCCTATCAGAGCAACTGGTAGAGCTTGAGAATAACCCTGACGACAAAGACCTATTAAATGCTATTTTCCGTGGTTTCCATACAGTAAAAGGTGGTGCTGGTTTCCTAGCATTGACTGAGCTGGTGGATACTTGTCATGGTGCTGAGAATGTGTTCGACATTCTAAGAAACGGCCAACGCAGCGTAACATCAGGCTTGATGGATACTATGCTGCAGGCGCTAGATACAGTTAATGTACAGTTTCGAGCCGTGCAAGATCAGGAACCTCTAGTACCAGCTGACCAATCTCTATTGGATGAGCTTCATCGCCTCTGCAAACCAGAGTCTGCTGATGAAGTTGCACCAGTAGAAGCACCAGCACCTGTAATCCCAGAACCTATTGTTGCAGCGCCTGAGCCTGTTGTTGAAAGCGCAAGCATCAGCGCGTCTTCTGTTGATGATATCTCTGAAGACGAGTTTGAACGCCTACTTGATGAACTTCATGGTAAAGGTGGTTCACCAACATCGGCTTCTGCTCCAACACCGCCGCCAGCGCCAGCTGCACCTCAGCCAGTCGCAGACAGTGGCGACATTACTGACGACGAATTTGAAAAGTTATTAGATGAATTGCACGGTGCGGGTAAGAGCCCGACTGCGGCAAGTTCAACGCCTCCTCCACCGCCAGCGCCTCCTGCAGCACCTGTTTCGGCGATGTCTGAAGGCGATGATCTGATGACGGACGAAGAGTTCGAGAAGTTACTAGACCAACTGCATGGTTCAGGTAACGGGCCTTCAATTGAAGAGCTTGATGCAGCGACTAAACCTGCAGAAGTGAAGCCTGCACCAGTTACACCACAAGCTGCGCCTAAGCCTGCTGCCCCAGTTGCGGTTAAAGCTGAACCGAAGCCGAGCGCTCCAGCAAAAGCTGAAGTGAAAGCGCCAGCGAAGAAGCAACAAGCTGAAGCAACTGTTCGTGTCGATACATCAACACTCGATACCATCATGAACATGGTGGGTGAATTGGTATTGGTTCGTAACCGACTTGTCAGCCTTGGCTTAAACAGCAACGACGAAGAAATGTCGAAAGCTGTCTCTAACTTAGATGTTGTTACTGCAGACCTACAAGGTGCGGTAATGAAGACTCGTATGCAGCCGATCAAGAAAGTATTTGGTCGCTTCCCACGAGTTGTCCGTGACCTTGCTCGTAGCTTGAAGAAAGACATTGTTCTTGAGATGCGCGGCGAAGAGACGGACCTTGATAAAAACCTAGTTGAAGCTCTTGCTGATCCCCTGATTCACTTGGTGAGAAACTCTGTCGACCATGGTATTGAAATGCCGGAAGATCGTGTTGCTGCCGGTAAATCGAGAACGGGTAAAGTGATTCTGTCTGCCTCCCAAGAAGGCGATCACATTGAACTGGCTATCGTTGATGACGGTGGCGGTATGGACCCAGATAAGCTTCGCGCTATTGCGGTTAAACGTGGTCTGATGGACGAAGACGCTGCGTCTCGCTTATCAAACAAAGAGTGTTTCAACCTAATCTTTGCTCCTGGCTTCTCAAGCAAAGAGCAGATCTCTGATATCTCAGGCCGTGGTGTAGGTATGGACGTTGTTAAAACAGCGATCAACACACTGAATGGCTCAATTGATATCGATTCAGAGATGGGACAGGGCACCAAGATCACGATCAAGGTTCCACTGACGCTAGCGATTCTACCTACCTTGATGGTCGGTGTTGCTGGTCACCCATTCGCGTTGCCATTGGCATCTGTAAACGAGATCTTCCACCTAGATTTAAGCCGCACTAACGTGGTTGATGGTCAACTGACTATCATCGTTCGTGACAAGTCTATTCCGTTGTTCTACTTGCAAAACTGGCTTGCGCCTAAAGCGGGTATTGTTGAACTACGCAAAGGACACGGCCATGTTGTTATCGTACAACTGGGCAGCCAACGTGTTGGTTTTGTTGTCGATACACTGATCGGTCAAGAAGAAGTAGTCATCAAGCCACTTGATAAACTACTGCAAGGCACGCCAGGAATGGCAGGCGCGACAATCACAAGTGACGGACACATTGCATTGATTCTAGATGTGCCGGACTTGTTGAAGCAGTACGCAGCTGCGTCAAGAATTTAATTTAAGGATAAATATGGCGATTAAAGTATTAGTCGTTGATGATTCGAGCTTTTTTCGTCGTCGCGTTAGCGAGATCATCAATTCAGAGGCTCGCCTAGAAGTCATCGATGTAGCAGTAAACGGCAAAGAAGCGGTCGAGAAAGCAAAGAAGCTAAGACCTGACGTGATTACGATGGACATCGAAATGCCCGTCATGGACGGCATCACAGCCGTTCGTGAAATTATGGCTGCGTCTCCAACGCCTATTTTGATGTTTTCATCGTTAACGCATGACGGCGCGAAAGCAACGTTAGATGCGTTAGACGCCGGTGCTCTAGATTTCTTACCTAAGAAGTTTGAAGACATCGCTCGTAACCGTGATGACGCAGTCGCATTGCTTCAACAGCGTGTGATTCAGATTGCCGCTAAGCGTGCATTCATGCGTCGTACACCTGTTGCACCGCGAGCTACTGCAACGACTTCAACATCAACGCCATTACGCCAACCGATGTCAGCAGCGACTTCGGCTGCTACTTCATCTGTGAAGCCTGCAGTTGCATCAGCAGCCAAGTTTAGGGCTTCGGGTAAGAAGTATCAGCTAACGGCAATTGGTACGTCGACTGGCGGCCCTGTTGCACTACAGAAGATTTTGACCCGCATCCCTGCCAACTATCCACATCCGATTGTGTTAGTTCAGCATATGCCTGCAACCTTTACTGCTGCTTTTGCTAGCCGATTGAATACCTTGTGTAAGATTGAAGTGCGTGAAGCTCAAGATGGTGACGTGTTGAAGCCTGGTGTGGCTTATCTTGCGCCGGGTGGCAAACAGATGATGGTTGATGGACGCCCTGGTTCTGCCCGCTTAAGAATTATCGATGGCGGCGACCGCATGAACTACAAACCATGTGTGGATGTTACTTTCGGCTCTGCTGCCAAGATCTACGGCGACAAAGTCCTGTCTATGATCCTGACCGGTATGGGCGCAGATGGTCGAGAAGGTTCGCGTATGTTGAAGACTGCGGGCTCGACAATTTGGGCACAAGACGAAGATAGCTGTGTTGTATATGGTATGCCTCAAGCTGTAGCAAAAGCTGGCATTTCTACTGAAGACCTACCTCTAGACCGCATCGCGGAAAGGATCTTGGTTGAAGTTGGGTTAGCTTAGGTAAATCGAGATGATTGTTTGGAGTGTTGCAAACCAAAAAGGTGGTGTTGGTAAAACAACCACGACAGTGACCTTGGCAGGCTTGCTTGCCTTAAAAGGGCTTCGTGTTCTGTTGGTTGATACTGACCCACATGCATCACTGACCACCTATCTGGGTTACGACTCAGATGCGGTGGAGTCGAGCTTGTTCGATCTGTTTCAGCTTCGTGAGTTTTCTGCGCAAACGGTAAGACCACTGACGTTGCAAACCGACGTAGAAGGCATCGATATCATTCCTGCACACATGTCATTGGCAACACTTGACCGAGTGATGGGAAATCGAAGCGGCATGGGGTTAATCTTGAAGCGTGCTTTAGCGGCGTTGAAAGATGATTATGACTACGTGTTGATCGATTGTCCGCCAATTCTTGGTGTGATGATGGTGAATGCGTTGGCGGCCAGCGACCGTATTTTGATTCCGGTACAGACTGAGTTTCTCGCAATGAAGGGCCTAGAGCGCATGATTCGCACTCTAACCATTATGCAGAAGTCTCGTAAAACACCGTTTAAGGTGACAATTGTCCCGACCATGTACGACAAGCGAACCAAGGCTTCACTGCAAACATTAACGCAGCTCAAAGAGGATTATCCGAACCAAGTTTGGACGTCTGCTGTGCCGATTGATACCAAGTTTAGAGACGCGAGCCTAAAGCGCTTGCCAGCATCTCATTTTGCATCGGGTAGTCGTGGTGTATTTGCTTACAAACAACTGCTTATTTATCTCGAAAGGTTGGCGATAAATGAGCGCGAATAAAGAATCAACAATGGCGCGACCAAATCTATCGAGTGAACAAGCACTGGATGACTATTTTACCGCGCTGTTAGGCGATGAAAGCTTTGAATCAGATGATTTTTTTGTTGACGAGTCTAACGACGAATCACAATCTGAAGAGCCAGAGCCAGAGCCAGAGCCAGAGCCAGAGCCAGAGCCAGAGCCAGAGCCAGAGCCAGAGCCAGAGCCAGAGCCAGAGCCAGAGCCAGAGCGCCAATTGGCGAGTCATCATTCAAGCTACGCAGAAATTCGCGCAGCTGAGTTTGAAGTGCCTAATCTTGAGGATGTTCAAAAGCTACTGAGTCGCTTAGAAGCAACCAATGTGGTTGATGAACTGAATCTTGATGAGTTGATGGAGCAGAACACTCAGAAAATCGCTCAGCAAACAGACATGCAAATGTTTGATGCTGCGGTCGAATCTGTTCAAGTGTTTGAAGAACCAGAAATTCAAGATTGGAATCTTCCAGAAACCGATTTATCAATTGCTGTGGAGCCTTTGGCTGAATCACCGTCAATTGAAGAACAACAAATTGAAGTTGAGTTCGCCGCTCAATCTGAGTTAGTAAAAACTGAACAAGCTGAAGTGATAGAACCTGAGCTTGAAGCTCCTTTTATCGAGCCAGTTGTTGAGCTTGAAACTCAAGCTGGAGGCGCTGACCAATTTACTTCTTGGGAAAGCCAAACTCGAACAGAAGATTTTCAAGTACTGTATTTTGATGTGAATGGTGTGACCTTTGCGGTGCCGCTTGAAGAACTCGGTGGTATCCATCGCCTAGAAGAGGTCAATCACATTATTGGTAAACCGACTTGGTATTTGGGGTTGCAAACCAATCGTGATAGTCAGCTAGATGTGGTCGATACCGCAAAATGGGTGATGTCTGAGAAACTATCAGGTGACGAATACAAAGAAAACTATCAATATATAGTGATGCTTGGAGAAAGCTTGTGGGGCCTTGCGGGCACTGAGCTCAAAGGCACCGAGTTGCTGAATACAGATAAAGTACGCTGGCGAGAAACGGCGGGAAAACGCCCTTGGCTCGCTGGTATGGTAAAAGAAAAAATGTGTGCTTTGATCCATGTCGAAGCATTAATCGCCATGCTAAATGCAGGGCTAGATGTAAAAGCATTGAGCTAGTACTACGATTGGTACAACAAAAGCATCAAGTTAATAATAGTGGTCGGTAACGACGGCAAGAGGATTATCTATGTCTCAAATGAGTGAAGTTGAAGTAAGAAAAGATCAAACTAATGACGAAGTACTTCAATGGGTAACATTCCAGCTAGAAGAAGAAACTTACGGCATCAATGTAATGCAAGTACGTGAAGTACTGCGTTACAGCGAAATTGCTCCGGTACCGGGTGCTCCAGACTACGTGCTAGGTATTATTAACCTGCGTGGTAATGTTGTTACTGTTATCGACACTCGTTCTCGCTTTGGCTTGATGCAAGGTGAAATTACAGACAACACTCGTATCATCGTTATCGAATCTGAGCGTCAAGTAATTGGTATTCTAGTAGATAGCGTTGCTGAAGTGGTTTACCTACGTTCTTCTGAAATCGATACAACACCAAGTGTTGGTACTGATGAAAGCGCGAAGTTCATCCAAGGTGTAAGCAACCGTGATGGCAAGCTGCTTATCTTAGTAGATCTAAACAAACTACTAAGCGAAGACGAATGGGATGAGATGGCTCACCTGTAATGTTTGAAGCGCTTCCTTTAACCCCAGTTGCTCTGATTGCCGGAGTCGGGGTTTTTACGTTATTCATCCTGATTTTGATTAGCAAAGTAAAACGTGCGATTCAAAAGCAGCTTGATCAGTCACGTCTTCAAGTTCGTAACTTGGACAAAGAGCTACAAAAATCGAGTAAGCAATTACTTGAGGTTCGCTCTGTTGTGGTTGGTCTTGGTCAGAAAGTGACTGAGCAACAAGATCTGATCAAGCACTTGAATGAACGTATTGTTGAGTTGGAACATGCGGATACCGATGGACGTTTGTACACGCGTGCAACGAAAATGGTTCAACTTGGTGCTGGGATTAACGAACTGATCGAAGAATGCGAATTGCCAAAAGCGGAAGCTGAGCTAATGATGTCTCTGCAAAATAAGCTCGCTGGCAAAGAGAAAATTCCTTCGCTAAGAAGTAATCCTTCATCATTTGATGAACAACCTGCGTCTTCTCATGATCGCAGAGACCCTCCTCGACGCCGATAAATTGAGCGCTTATTGCGTATCGAGCACTTGATGTTTATCACGCATTCCTCTTAAAAGAAGCTTCGGCTTCTTTTTTTATGCCTGTCTGTTGTATATAGAACGATGTTTATAAGTGCTTGTATCTACGACAATATCTTGTTTGTTGATTTAAATGTGTAAATTGTGATGCGGTGGTAACAGTTTCTTACGGAGTTTGTTCTATCGAAAACGCCTAGTCCTGTTTTGTCACCATGTTGGTGTGCTACTATAGCCCTCTCATTACTCGACTAAATTTTCCTATGCTAGAAGTCTCAAATTTAACTGCTATTCGTGACGACAGGGTTCTGTTTGAATCGTTGTCTTTTCAATTAAAACCAGGTGAACTGGTTCAGGTTGAAGGTCGTAACGGTACTGGGAAAACGACACTCCTTAGGATTATTACAGGGCTAGGTGATCGCGATGACGGCACTATCTCTTGGGATGGTGAGTCCATCGAATCGAGTCGAGATGTTTATCATCAAAATTTGCTTTTTCTTGGTCACCAAACGGGCGTGAAGCGCGAGCTTAGTGCTTATGAGAACCTAAGTTTCTATCAATCGATTCACAGTGGTGGTTCGATCAAGGAAGACCTTTACCATGCTCTGGCTCAAGTAGGTCTTGCAGGTAGAGAAGATGTCCCTGCTGGGCAGCTTTCTGCAGGTCAACAGCGCCGAGTGGCGTTGGCTCGTCTTTGGTTGAGCAAACAAATGTTGTGGATTCTCGATGAGCCGCTGACTGCGATTGATAAGCAGGGCGTGAAAGTTCTCGAATCTCTTTTTTCTCAGCATGCAGACAACGGTGGCATCGTGTTATTAACCACGCACCAAGATATGTTTGCTGATAGCCCGAAACTAAGAAAAATAAAGTTGGGTGAGTAATATGATCTCTTCTATGACCACGATTATCCGACGTGAACTGCTTATCGCATTCCGACGCCAAGCGGATATCTTTAACCCTCTGTGGTTTTTCATCATTGTTATTACGCTTTTCCCTTTAAGTATCGGCCCTGAGCCCAACCTACTTGCGCGCATTGCTGCGGGTATTGTTTGGGTAGCCGCTTTACTCTCTGCACTGCTCTCTTTGGAACGCCTTTTCCGCGATGATTTTCAAGATGGTGCCCTCGAACAGATGATGCTTATGCCCATCCCGTTGCAGTTGGTAGTATTGTCCAAGGTCATAGCACACTGGTTGTTGACCGGGTTACCATTGATTCTAATCAGCCCATTGTTGGCTGTTTTGTTGTCTTTAGATTTTGATACATGGCTCTCAGTTGTGTTGACCTTGCTGGTAGGTACACCCGCATTGAGCTTTATTGGTGCGATTGGTGTTGCATTGACCGTTGGGTTACAGAAGGGCGGAGTCCTGTTAAGCCTGTTAATTCTGCCGCTTTACATCCCCATTTTGATTTTCGCGACGTCAGCGATTGACGCTGCGGCATTGGGCGTTGCGTACAATGGCCAGCTAGCTGTGCTTGGTGCGATGTTAATGGGTGCGATGACTCTGACACCTTTTGCGATCAGTGCCGCACTTAGAGTGAGTGTGAACTGATAAGGGTTCCGTTATCGTATAGCTAATGTGAACCAAATGTGTCGATTGGACTCATAGAGTCAGCAAAACTGAAAGCAAGACAAAATAAATTATTATAATTATAGCTTTAATAGCTGTAAGCAATATGAAGTAAGAGTGAGATTACAACATGTGGAAATGGCTCCATCCCTATGCCAAAGCAGAAACCTCATATCAGCTTGCTGGTAAACTTCTGCCGTGGTTTTCGATCCTAGCGCTATTGTGTCTATCCGTCGGTACCGTGTGGGGGCTTGCATTCGCGCCTTCAGATTACCAACAAGGTGACAGTTTCCGAATCATCTACATCCATGTTCCGTCTGCAATCTGGTCTATGGGCGTTTACATGTCGATGGCGATTGCTGCATTTATCGGTTTGGTATGGCAGGTAAGGCTATCAGACATGGCCGCACTGGCTATGGCGCCGATTGGTGCTGTATTTACCTTCATTGCACTATTAACGGGTGCGGTTTGGGGTAAACCAATGTGGGGTGCTTGGTGGGTTTGGGATGCACGTTTAACCTCAGAGCTGATTCTTCTATTCTTATATTTGGGTGTGATTGCACTTCACCACGCGTTTGACGACCAAAAAACAGCCGCGAAAGCAGCAGGCATTTTGGCAATCGTTGGTGTTATCAACCTACCTATCATTCACTTTTCAGTAGAGTGGTGGAACACACTTCACCAAGGCGCGACGATCACTAAATTCGACAAGCCTTCTATTTCAAGTGACATGCTATGGCCGCTTCTTCTTAACATTTTCGGCTTCGCCTTTTTCTTTGGTGCTGTGACTATGGTTCGTTTCCGTAACGAAATCATCAGTAAAGAGAGTCACCGTCCATGGGTCCGCAAGCTTGCGGCCGAAAAAGCGTAGTAGGGTAGGTAATTATGTATTTTGAATCGTTGAGTGATTTCTTTGCCATGGGGGGCTACGCCTCATATGTATGGAGTGCATTTGGAATCACATTCCTCGCGATGATCATCTTACTGGTAGTAAGCGTTCGTCGTGGTAAGCAATTACTAAATGAAGTACAAGCTAAGATTGATCGTCAAGCTCGTATCGATGCAGCAAAAAATATGGAGAACACTCTATGAACCCAAGACGCAAAAAGAGGCTGGGCATTGTCTTAGCGATCTTTTTTGGTATCAGTGCGACTGTTGGATTGATGGTTTACGCACTTAACCAGAACATGGATCTGTTCTACACGCCAACTGAGCTGGTTAACGGCAAAGACGGTAAAAAACCTGAAGTTGGTCAACGCCTACGTATTGGTGGCATGGTCGTAGTCGGCTCTGTAAGCCGTGACAATGAATCACTACGTGTAAGCTTTGATTTGCAAGATGTGGGCCCTAAAGTAACGATTCTATACGATGGCATCCTTCCTGATCTTTTCCGTGAAGGCCAAGGTATTGTTGCTCAGGGTGTTCTTAAAGATGCAACGACAATCGAAGCGTTTGAGGTGTTGGCAAAGCACGATGAAGAGTACATGCCTTCGGAAGTTGCGGAAGCAATGAAGAAAACCCATGAGCCTTTGCAATACACGACTGAACAAAAAGAAGGAAAAGCTCAATGATAGCCGAGATCGGCCATTTTGCGATGATCCTGTCCTTGGGACTTGCATTGCTGCTGAGCGTGCTCCCACTGTACGGAGCCGCTCGAAATAACACATTATTGATGAACAGCGCACGACCGTTGTCGTGGGGTATGTTCGGATTCTTAGCGATTTCGTTCTTTATCTTGTGTTACGCGTTCTACACCAATGATTTTACGATTCAATACGTAGCAAGTAACTCGAATAGCCAACTGCCTTGGTACTACCGAATTACGGCGGTTTGGGGCGCTCACGAAGGTTCATTACTGCTTTGGGTTCTTATCCAAGCGGGTTGGACGGTTGCAGTAGCGACGTTTAGCCGTGGTATGCCTCAAGAGTCTGTGGCTCGCGTATTGGCTATCATGGGTTTGATTACTGTCGGCTTCTTGCTGTTCATTATCGTAACGTCTAACCCGTTCCTACGTACATTGCCTTTCTTCCCTGTCGATGGGCGTGACTTGAACCCACTACTGCAAGATCCGGGTTTGATTATTCACCCGCCAATGCTTTACATGGGTTATGTAGGTTTCTCTGTTGCGTTCTCTTTCGCAATCGCTTCTCTAATGAGCGGTCGTTTAGATACGGCATGGGCTCGTTGGTCGCGTCCTTGGACAATCGCAGCTTGGTTATTCCTAACGGTAGGTATCGCACTAGGTTCATGGTGGGCTTATTACGAACTTGGCTGGGGTGGCTGGTGGTTTTGGGATCCAGTAGAAAACGCTTCATTCATGCCTTGGTTGGCAGGTACAGCACTAATGCACTCGCTTGCGGTAACAGAAAAGCGTGGCACGTTTAAAGCTTGGACCGTTTTACTGGCGATCTCTGCGTTCTCACTAAGCTTACTAGGTACGTTCCTAGTTCGTTCGGGCATCTTGGTATCGGTTCACGCATTCGCGTCGGATCCTGCTCGCGGTATGTTTATCCTTGGCTTCCTAGTCTTCGTTATTGGTGGTTCACTGCTGTTGTTTGCTGTTAAAGGTGCATCGGTTCGTGTTCGTGGTAATTTCGATCTGGTTTCTCGTGAAAACGCGCTGCTTGGTAACAACATCTTATTGATCGCGGCCCTAGTGGTTGTGTTAGTAGGTACGCTATTACCTCTAGTTCACAAACAGTTAGGCTTGGGCTCTGTATCTATCGGTGCTCCATTCTTTGACATGCTGTTCTTCTGGTTGATGATTCCGTTCTCGTTCTTGCTTGGTATCGGTCCTCTAATCCGCTGGAAACGCGACAACCTGTCTAAGCTTGTTAAACCAATGCTGATTTCAGGTGCATTCTCATTGGGCTTGAGTGCGTTAATGGTTGCTCTATTGGCTGACCGCTTCAGTGGTACTGCGTTTGCTGGTTGGGTAATGGCATTCTGGATCATCTTCATGCACGGCTTTGAGCTGCATGAGCGTGCGACTCACCGTCATACGTTTATGAAAGGTCTAACTAAGTTGCCTCGTAGCCACTGGGCGATGGTGTGTGGTCACATCGGTTTAGCGGTAACAGTGATTGGTATCGCAATGGTGCAAAACTATAGCATCGAACGTGATGTTCGTCTGGCACCTGGCGAAAGCTACCAGCTTGAAGAGTACAGCTTCCTGTTCACGGGCGTTCGTGACAAAGATGGTCCAAACTACGATGGTTACATTGCTGACTTTGAAATTACTAAAGAAGGTAAGTACATCAACACGCTTCACGCGGAAAAACGTTTCTACACTACTGCTAAGTCTATGATGACAGAAGCTGCGATTGACCGTGGCGTAACACGTGACCTATACATTGCAATGGGCGAGCGTTTGGACGACAACAAGTCTTGGGCTGTTCGTATCTACTACAAACCGTTTGTACGTTGGATCTGGGCTGGTTCTTTGATCATGTCGATTGGTGGTGCTATCGCTATCAGTGACCGTCGTTACCGTTTCCGTAAGCCAACCAAAAAGTCGGCTCAAGAGCAGGAGGCTTAATTCGAATGAACAAGAAGATTTTATTCATTCCTTTGATTGCGTTCATGGTTCTAGCTGGAATCTTTGCAACGCAATTAATGCGCAATCAGTCGGGCGATGACCCGACTAAGCTTGAATCCGTATTGATTGGTAAGCCTGTCCCTGAGTTTGACCTAGAAGATCTAGAGCAACCAGGTAAGCTGCATGACCAAGCGATCTTTAAAGGTGAGCCGCTGCTTCTTAATGTGTGGGCGACTTGGTGTCCTACTTGTTATGCAGAGCACTCTTACCTGAATAAGCTCGCTGATCAAGGCGTTAAGATTATTGGTCTTAACTACAAAGATGACCGCAACAAAGCGGTTGGTTGGTTAAATGAGCTAGGTAACCCTTATCTAATCAGTCTTTTTGATGGCAACGGTATGCTAGGTCTAGACCTCGGTGTGTATGGCGCTCCAGAGACATTCCTAATTGACGCTAACGGCGTTGTTCGTTACCGCCATGTGGGTGATGTGAATCCAACCAACTGGGCATCGACGCTTGAGCCGATGTATCAAGACTTGTTGGAGGAAGCGAAATGATCAAGAAGGCACTGATTACTCTATTCGCTACGTTTGCGATTTCAGCGACAGTTTCGGCTGCGCCAATTGAGTTTCATGAATTTGATAACGTTGACCAAGAGCAACAGTTCAAAGAGTTGAGCAATACGCTTCGTTGTCCTAAATGTCAGAACAACACCATTGGTGATTCGAACGCTGAACTGGCGGTCGATCTACGCCAAAAAGTGTACGAGATGACAAAAGACGGTAAGTCGAAGCAAGACATCATTGATTACATGATTGCTCGCTACGGTAACTTTGTTACTTACAATCCACCGCTGACACTAGCAACTTCAATCCTTTGGATTGGTCCATTTGCCGTGGTTGTGTTTGGATTTGGTTTGATCATCTTACGCAGCAGAAAGTCAAAATCGAAAGCGGCAGTAGAGTCAGATAAAGACTGGGATGCAGACAAAGAAGCACGTTTAAAAGCGTTACTCGATGAAGAGAACGACGGAGACAAACAGTAATGACTCTATTTTGGATTTCTACCATTATCCTTTCGCTAGCGGCAATTTTCTTAATTGTTCTGCCCTTCATTAACAAGAAGGCGAACAACGATGAAATGCTTCGCGACGAGTTGAACAAAGCATTCTATAAAGATCGTCTAGTTGAGCTAGAAGTAGAAGCAGAAGAAGGTCTTGTCGATAACCAGCAAGAGCTGATCGCTGATTTGAAACAATCTCTGCTTGATGATGTACCTGCGCAAGAAGAGATGAAGAAGACTCATATCTCAACGGTTGGTGTAGTTGTACCGTCGATCATTCTTGTCGTTGTTGTAACTTATGGTATGTACTTTAAGTTCGGTGCATTGGATAAAGTTCAACACTGGCAAGAAGTGAGCTCGAACCTTCCTGAATTGTCTAAAAAGCTAATGTCATCGGAAGGTGGCGCGCTAACGGATGACGAACTAGAAGATTTGACGCTAGCTCTTCGAACTCGTTTGCATTATCAACCGGAAGATTCGACGGGTTGGTTACTATTAGGTCGAATTGCTCTGGCTAACCGCGACGCTGAAACAGCTAAAGATTCAATGGAACGAGCGTACAAGCTTGAACCTAAGAATGAAGATGTTCAGTTAGGTTTCGCACAAGCGCTGATGCTTTCTCCTGATGAAGCAGACCAAAACCAAGCTCGTCTGCTTCTGAGCCGTTTGATTCAAAACGATTACGTTGACCTTCGTGTGTTCTCATTACTAGCGTTCGATGCATTTGAGCGTCAAGACTACCCTGGTGCTGTGAAGTACTGGAGCATCATGCAACAGATGATTGGTCCTCAAGACAGTCGTTACGAAATGCTTTCACGCAGTATCGAAAGCGCTCAGCAGAAAATGGGCAATGCCATGGGTGTTGACCAAGGCAAGACTGTTGCAGTAACGCTTGAGTTATCTGGTGATGTGAACGCGGATCCAAACTCAGTGTTAGTTGTTTCAGTACACAGAGCTGATGGCTCTCCAATGCCTGTTGCTGCTGCTCGTTACCCATTGGGTACTTTCCCTCGAACCGTTGTGCTTGATGATGGCAACAGCATGATGGAAGGTCAGAAGCTGTCTAGCCTTGAAACTCTGATGGTTAGAGCTAGGCTTGATACTGATGGTAACGTTTCAACACGCGACGGTGATTGGTACGGTGAAAGTGAAGTGGTTGAACTGGGGGCTCCAGTGACCATTGATATCAATAAGCAATATTAATCATCACTTTGCATAGGTGTTAGCTATTCCGATTTGTTGATAAACGGTATAGACTTAGCTAAACAATTGAGGCCAGCGATTGCTGGCCTTTTTTATTATTTGAATTCCTTATGGAAAAGGTGATATGTCTATCAGTGTTTTAAGACTCTCGAGTTTACTCTTTATCGCAAGCTTGACTGTGGGCTGCTCTAGCGCACCAGATGAGAGCGTTAACGATGATAATTTCGAAACCTCTGAATACGTCGAAGAGTCCCACCCAAATGATCCTTTTGAAGGCTTCAACCGAGCGATGTGGGATATCAACTACGAATATCTAGACCCTTACTTGGTTCGTCCTGTTTCTCTCGCTTATGTTGACTACACCCCTGTACCGGTTCGTTCTGGTATCTCCAATTTTCTAGCCAACTTAGACGAGCCATCAAGCATGGTGAACAACCTCATTATGGGCAATGGCGAGAAAGCACTCGACCACTTTAACCGCTTTTGGATTAACTCGACTTTTGGTTTGTTAGGCTTGATCGATATTGCCAGCGAAGCAGGGATCACCAAATACGATGACAAGTCGTTCTCTGATGCGATTGGCCATTATGGAGTAGGGAATGGACCGTACTTCATGGTGCCGGGTTATGGCCCATTAACAACACGTGAAGTAACTGAAACTGTCGATGGTTTGTATGTACCTTTGTCTTTCTTGAACTTTTGGGCGAGTCTAGGCAAGTGGGCATTTGAGGGAATGGAAACTCGAGCTCAGTTAGTATCGCAAGAAGCCTTGTTAGATGACTCTCCGGATCCATACGCTTTAACGCGTGATGTTTATATTCAACGTCGTGACTTTAAAGCGGAGATTGAACCAGAAGAGGTTGACCTTGATGAAGAAGACTTCATTGATGGCTATTTAGAAGATTACTAAATAGAAGCCCCTGAATAACAGGTAAAAGAAAGGCTCGATGTTGGAAACAACATCGAGCCTTTTCAATTAGTATGACTTCAAATTAAGTCAAACAGATTAGAAGCGGTAGTTAGCTTGGATACCAACTAGCCAGATGCTACCTGTTACTTCACCTTCGAAGTCACCACCAAATGGGGCAGAACTTGCGTCATCTTCAACCATTTTTGCGTCTTTAGCTAGAATGTACGTGAAGCCAGCATCTAGAGTTAGTCGCTCAGACCATTGGTAGCCAGCACCAATACTCAACCAAGTACGGTCTGTTTCTGGGATAGTTGCTGTACGGTGCTCTTCGCTTACAGCTGAAGTATCGTATGCAATACCAGAACGTAGAGCTAACTTAGGCGTCATTTGGTAAGTAGTACCTACAGCAAAGCGGTAGTTGTCTTCCCAGTTTTCTTGCTTGATATCTTGGGTTCGCGCAGGACCAAATTCAGGGATATCAGCCACTAGCTCTTTAAAGCTGCTCCAGTTAGTCCAGTTTACGCTCGCATGCACAGCGACTTTATCTGATAGTTGATGGAAGCTTGCAAGTTCGGCGGTAGCTGGTAATGCTAGTTCCATTGAGCCGTTGTATTTTGACTTCACTGGAGAACCTAAAGCGCCAGCAACAGCATCAAAAGCGACACCGTTAGCGTGGCCTTCAAGTGTTAGGTCTACTTCCGATTTGTAGGTAAAGCCTAGGCGGTTATTTTCATTGATCTGCCAAGCTGTACCAACTTGCCATCCCCATGCAGTATCGTCGCCTTCCATGTACTTTAAAGTGGTACCAGCTAACGGAGATTGAGGGCTAGCAATAGCACCAAAGCTACCTTCAGCCATGATATAGCGAACACCACCACCAATAGATACGCTTTCAAGTACTTGGTAAGCTGCGTTTAGGTTCAGCTCCATCGTGGTAACACTTGCTTCGTTACCATGGTTAGCACCACCAAAGTCTTTACCTAGATCTGTTTCCATGCCGTAGTTAGTACCTGCAGCAAAACCTAAAGCAAATTTTTCGTTGTACTTATGAGAAACATAGAAGTTTGGGATCACTGCGCTGTGAGCGAAATCACTTGAATTTGATGGAGTCGTTGAAGCACCACCAACTGAAGTAGATGTGCCGTCGATATCAATGTTTGGGTCAACATAGATAGCGCCAACAGAAACCTGAGTGCCTTCTAGGTAAGTCAACATTGCTGGGTTACGCCATTGCGCGTCAGCACCGTCAGCCATTGCTGCTTCACCAGCATATGCACGGCCAAGACCTGTTGCCGAGTATTCTGCAAGCTGAAAACCTGCCGCTTGAGTTACGGTAGAAGTCGAAAGTAGTCCAACTGCCACTGCTGCAGATAGAAGAGTCTTATTCATTTTCATTATTATGTTCGCTGAATCATAAGTATTTAGTGGCGTGATTCTACTTTTAGAGTCATTACTTTAAAAATGAAATTCGAATAAAACAGTGTTTTAGGGATTTAATGAGCAATTGTGACTGATTATTAGGTAAATAGTCTGAATGTTTCGTCTGTGTTGCGAAATTTGAGCGTACACTTGTAGTCATATATGGCCCCTCCAGGCTACAGCTGTAAGCTTAAATTGATGTGGGTCAGTAACCTAGGCTATAAAAAAGGGTCGCATAAAGCGACCCTTTGGATATTTATGACCTAGCTTATATTAGAAGCTACGGCTGTATTGTAGACCTAGAAGGATAGCATCGGCATGAGTCGTACCAGAAATAGATGAAACGGTGATTGGACCAAATTCTGTCGATTCGTTCACGTCAACATCATCACCCATCAGGTAAGTGAAACCAAAGTCGATGTTTGACTTTTCATCTAGGTGGTATGTAAAGCCTGCTGAGAACCACTGACGGTCTGAGTCAGGAACAGAGATTGAAGTTAGCTCATCCTGTGCGCTTGTGTCGTACATGTAACCTGCGCGTAATGTCCAAGTTTGGTTTAGGTAGTACGTACCACCAATAGCGTAGTGCATACCATTTTGCCATTCGTAGTCATTTAATACACCAGCATCTTTAGCTTCTAGCTTGTCAAATGAGCTCCAGCCGATCCATTGAACAGAGTAGTGTACTGCAAATTTTGTATTTTCAATGCGGTGGTAACCAGAGAACTCTAGTAGGTCTGGCAATGGCATTAACAAGGTATCGTTCTTATATTCAGTACCTGTGTAACTAATATCGCCTTTAGCTTCAAGCTCTGGAGAGTAGTGGTACGCTAAGCCGAAGCGGTTGTTTTCATCTAGTTCAAATACTGTACCTACGTTAAAGCCTAGCGCCCAACCGTCAGCATCAACATTTAAAGCATCACCTGGCTGGCCAAGAGGGTTTGGTCGCTGAAGCTCACCTTTACCGTAGATAAGGTCAAGGCCAGCACCAAAACTCCATTGTTCGTTTAGACGGTATGAACCAGCAAGACCAAAGTTAACACTTTGTACATCTGTTAGGCCACCAAACTCGTTACCTGCGTAGTCTGCAGAGAATTCAGTCTTCGTACCAAAATTTGAGTATGCGTTCACACCCCAAGCGAATTTATCGTTAACAGGCACGATCAGGTGAATGTTTGGCGCGATTGATGTGTCACCAGCATCATCGTAATTAGCTGAGGGTGCATTAGGGTTTGCGGTAATACCACCTGGGTAGTATTTCGCATCTTTAACTTCGATCATCGAAGTGATGCTTTCAAAACCAAGAGAAAGTTCAACACTATCAAATAGTGCCATTGCTGCAGGGTTACGTGCCATTACTGACGCGTTATCTGCGATAACAGCATCACCAGCGAAAGCACGGCCGATGCCGGTTGCTGATTGTGCGTTAAGTTGGAAACCTGCTGCCATCGCTTGCGAAGACGCCAGTGTAATTGTTACTGCTAAAAGAGACTTTTTAAACAGACGCGTGTTGTTGGTAGTCATTCATTTATTCCTTTATATATCCGCCTCTACAGGGCGATTAATTTGAGCAATTGCTCAATGGTGGCTGATCCTATTCGCAAGTATACGATATACAAATCCGACCATTGGAAATTTTGAGTGGAAAATTATGGAAATGACGCCTATCTGGCACGAAAATGGTGCGAAATGCTGTTTTTTAGAGTTTTAACTCTAGAGGTATTGGTGGGGTGAATGGTTTTCCGGTTTATTTATAAATAAAGCCCAGCAATATCAGTAATATAATTGCTGGGCCTTTTGTGACGGGGCTTTAAGAGCGAATTAGCTCATCGGTTTGATCATTTTTGTCAGCTTTTCGGCGATTTTGGAAACATCCTCACCATTTTCACCCACAAGGATTAAGCTGCTACCATCGACGGGTGTTACCGAGCCGGACATGCCTTTTTCATCAAAGTCGATAGGTTTGTCTGTCGGAATACCGGTTAAAAACAGTGTTACTTTGCCTTCTGCGCCTTGGAAGACCATATGTACCGCGTTGGATTTACCAAAGCCACAGTGGTTTAGGTAATAAACGTGGTATGGGAAAGCATCATCAAACTGAAAAGCAAATGGATTCATTTTTGCGTTGATCTGCTGCGATGTGACCTGTTCATCGATGGAGCTCACAAAGCTCTTTTCATCAACAACATGCTTCATCGCGGTATCAACCAAACTCGCTTGAGCGGGTGAAACGAATGCATTTCCCCAATTCACTTGGCCAACTAATAACCCAGCAACAAATGCCACTGAGGCAGCCATTGCCATTGCACGTCTCGCAAACGTCGGCCTTACCACTTTGCTTTCTTCGCTTGAGGTCTGATTGAATAGAATGCGATCAGCAAGATCGTCTGGCACATCCACGTTCATCGCAGAGTGGATCTGTTTATCAAGCGATAGTACATCGTCTAAGAAGTTACTATTGGCTTCGCTGTTTGCTGCCGCATCAATAATATCTTGTGTACGCTGTTTAGGTTCCGACAATACACGACGACGAAATTCCAAATCATCCATTATGTTGCCCCCTCTCTGCCTCTTCTGTATCCAGCATCTCTTTCAACTGATTTCGAGCTCTGAATAAACGTGTCATCACCGTGTTTTTGTTGAGTTCGAGAATATCTGCGATCTCATCACCACTAAAACCACCAATCACTTGCAAGAAGAGAGGCTCACGGTAATCAATTTCAAGTTTCATGATCTGAGCTTGCAACCACAGGTGCTGATGGTGCGGGTCATCACTGACACTAGCATCGTTACCATGATCGTCGATATCAACTAGATCAAACTGTTTGCGTTCAAAACGTCGAGCATTCTCGCGGCGCAAGATGGTAATCAGCCAAGATTTCGCGGATTTTTCATCTTGTAGGCTATCGAGTGACTTCCATGCACGAAGGCAAGTCTCTTGCACTAAATCCTCGGCAATGCTTTTGTCTTTACATAACCAATAGGCGTAGCGAAAGAGGTCACGATGATAGGCACGCACGAGTGCTTCGTATTTTCTTTGTTTGTCCATATCAGAGTTGACCGGACGCTTGGCTGTTTTCTTTCCAAACATTTTTATTATTGACACACGAGCCTCCATAATTGCTCTGCGTATAGCTGTCCTCTACACGTTGTGCTTCGTTTTTATATTCTGTTTCGTTTTTAGATCTAACGATCGGCAGGAAATCGTAAAATCACATTAAAATTGATCTACTTCAAAATCTAAGGCGTCGAACCCGTTATAGTACACCTTGTCGTCTAGTTAGTCATTCGTGGCTAGCATGTTGAGCAAGACGACACTTCCTTTTGAAGGCTGACTTTACTTTCTCCTAATCAGGAAACTGATTATTTCAATTGGCGTCAAGTTAATTGCTTTATACACATTCCGACCACACAGCTTTGTGTGGTTTTTTTTTGCCTCAAGAAAACCAATCTCTACAAAGCGATAACAGTATTTGCTTACAATAGTTTAGTCTCTTACGACAACCTTACCCCCAAAAAGGTTCGCCTGAATGTGCAGTTATATTTTCAAACAGTGAGATACTCGTATCACGTTTATTTAAACGCTTGTTTGATTTAATTAACAACTTCTTTACAATGCTTCAGGTCAGACCTCTTAACTTTAAGGAGAAACCATGGGCAAACAGGAAGTCAAAACGCGTTCTGGAGAACGTGTTGCCGTTGTCGCTGGATTACGAACCCCATTCGCTCGTCAGAGCACAGAATTTAGTCAAGTGCCTGCGGTCGACTTAGGCAAAATGGTTGTGAGCGAAATGCTTGCAAGAACTGATGTCGATCCTGCGCTTATTGAACAAGTCGTCTTCGGCCAAGTTGTTCAGATGCCAGAAGCACCAAACATCGCGCGTGAAATCGTGTTGGGCACAGGTATGGATATCAATACCGATGCCTACAGTGTGACACGAGCGTGTGCGACCAGTTTCCAAGCGGCAGTCAACGTGACCGAGAGCATTATGGCGGGCACGATTGATGTCGGCATTGCGGGTGGTGCGGATTCGTCTTCTGTATTGCCAATCGGTGTTTCGAAAAAGTTAGCGGCAAATTTATTAGCGCTGAGCAAAACCAAGACCATGGGGCAAAAGCTGAAGATTCTTAAAACCCTTTCAGTGAAAGACCTTATGCCAGTACCGCCAGCCGTTGCTGAATACTCGACTGGTCTATCCATGGGTCAAACCGCCGAGCAGATGGCGAAGACGCACGGTATTACTCGCGAAGCTCAAGATGCACTTGCTCACCGTTCTCACTCTTTGGCTTCTCAAGCATGGAAAGAAGGCAAGATTAAAGATGAAGTGATGACGGCATTCCCGGCGCCTTGCAAAAAATACCTAGCGGAAGACAACAACATTCGTCACGACTCAACCGTTGAAGGCTACGCCAAGCTGCGTCCTGCATTTGATAGAAAATACGGTAGCGTAACGGCAGCCAATGCAACACCTCTTACTGATGGCGGCGCTGCGGTTATGTTGATGCGCGAAGGTAAAGCGAAAGAGCTAGGCTTAGAAGTGCTTGGTTATATTCGTGGCTACGCGTTCTCAGCCATTGGTGTTGAAACAGATATGCTGATGGGCCCGACTTACGCGACTTCTCAAGTATTGAAGAATACAGGCCTAGAACTGTCAGATTTGACGCTGATTGAGATGCACGAAGCATTCGCGGCGCAAGTGCTGGCGAATGTAAAAATGTTTGCAAGTGACGAGTTTGCTCAGAAAAATCTTGGCCGCGACAAAGCGATCGGTGAGATTGATATGGAGAAGTTCAACGTGCTGGGTAGTTCAATTGCTTATGGTCACCCGTTTGCAGCAACTGGCGCGCGTATGATGACTCAAACATTACGTGAACTGAAACGTCGCGGTGGCGGCTTGGCACTGAACACAGCTTGTGCAGCTGGTGGTTTAGGTGCAGCAATGATCTTGGAGGTAGAATAATGTCTACGACTCTTGATGCAACAACAGAAAAAGAAACAGTCGCTCAACCAGATTCAACGTCTGCGACTGAATCAACCAAAAAGAAAGCGACGGCATTCTCTCTTAACATCGATGACCAAGATATTGCTTGGCTAGCGATCGATGTGCCAAACGAGAAAATGAACACACTGCAAGCGGCTTTTGCGGAAGAAATGAAAGCCATCTTCGAGCAGCTAAAAGAAAAGCAGAGCCGAGTTAAAGGCCTAATCGTTCATTCTCTTAAGCCAGATAACTTTATTGCTGGTGCTGATGTGCGAATGCTGGATGCGTGTAAAACCGCTGATGAAGCGCAGTCTCTTGCTCGCCAAGGTCAAGAGATGTTCCAAGCGCTGTCTGATCTTCCTTATCCAGTCGTCGCGGCAATTCATGGCCCATGTCTCGGTGGCGGTTTAGAGCTCGCATTAGCATGTGACTACCGCGTATGTACCGATTCCGATAAGACACGTCTTGGCCTGCCAGAAGTGCAGTTAGGCTTATTACCGGGTTCTGGTGGTACGCAGCGTCTGCCTCGTTTGATTGGCTTGCTACCATCGCTCGATCTGATTCTCACAGGTAAACAGCTTCGCGCTAAGAAAGCGAAATCGCTTGGTGTTGTGGATGCTTGTGTGCCAGATACTATTTTGCTTGAAGTGGCGAAAAGCTTTGTTGAAAAGAATACGGGCAGCAAAAAAGGTAAGCGTCTAGCGTCTAAAAGCCAAGCTTCGACTAAAGAGAAACTGATTTCGCGTAATGGCCTTGGCCGCAAAGTGATTTTTGAACAAGCTTCGAAGAAGACGAACCAGAAAACTCGTGGTAACTACCCAGCAGCTGACGCGATTCTTGATGTGATTCGTTATGGTCTAGAGAACGGCTTTGAAAAAGGTCTTCAGTACGAAGCGAAGCGTTTCTCTGAGTTAGTAATGACTTCTGAATCAAAAGCCCTTCGTTCAATCTTCTTTGCAACGACTGAAATGAAGAAAGAACACGGTGCAGATGCAGAGCCGAAAGCGGTTAAGCGTGTTGGCGTTTTAGGCGGCGGTCTTATGGGCGCAGGTATCAGCCATGTGAGCGTGGCTAAAGCGAAAGTACCTGTGCGTATCAAAGACGTATCAAATGAAGGCGTGCTAAATGCGCTTAACTACAACTACAAGTTGTTCGATAAGCAGCGTAAGCGTCGTATTCTGAGCCGTGCAGGCCTAGAAAGTAAGATGCTTCAGCTTTCTGGTGGTATCGACTTTACGAGCTTCAACCATACTGACGTAGTAATCGAAGCGGTGTTTGAAGATCTCGACCTTAAGCAGTCGATGGTTGCAGACATTGAAGAAAATGCCAAGCCAGAAACGATCTTCGCGACCAACACATCTTCGCTACCAATCCATAAGATTGCAGAGAAAGCGCAACGACCGGAAAACGTGGTCGGTCTTCACTACTTCAGCCCTGCAGAGAAAATGCCGCTAGTTGAGGTTATCCCTCATGAAACAACGTCAGAAGAGACAATCTCGACGGTGGTGGCATTAGCGAAGAAACAAGGTAAAACGCCGATTGTTGTTAAAGACACGGCAGGTTTTTATGTGAACCGTATTCTTGCTCCGTACATGAATGAAGCCGCGCACTTATTACTAGCGAACGAGCCGATTGAAAAACTCGATAGCACGTTATTGGACTTCGGTTTCCCGGTTGGTCCTATCACCTTATTAGACGAGGTGGGTGTTGATATCGGTGCGAAGATCATTCCGATTCTGGTTAATGAATTAGGCGATCGTTTCCAAGGTCCTGATGTGTTCGACATTCTTCTGAACGACAATCGTAAAGGCCGTAAGAGTGGTAAAGGTTTCTATACCTACAAAGGTAAGAAGAAGGAAGTCGATAAGTCAGTTTACAAACTGCTTAAGCTGCAACCTGAACCTAAGCTCAGTGACAACGACATCGCAATGCGTTGTGTGCTACCAATGCTCAACGAAGCGGTTCGTTGTCTAGACGATGGCATTATCCGTAGCCCGAGAGATGGCGATATTGGTGCTATTTTCGGTATCGGCTTCCCTCCGTTCCTAGGTGGCCCGTTCCGTTATATGGATCAAATCGGTATTAAGTCACTGGTTGAGATGATGAACGACTTCGCTAAGAAGTACGGCGATCGTTTTGCGCCATGTGATGGCCTACTGACACGAGCTGGTCTGGATGAGTCTTTTTACAAGTAACTCTCTAGTACGCTAATTATTGAGCCCGTATCAAGCTATTGATGCGGGCTTTTTCTGTTTAATGGGCGAGCGAAAGGAATGAGATTCCCGACTCAGTCATTCTTCCTTCTCGGGAATGACGGGGAGTAATGTGTTTGACCGCGAAATATTGAGTGGTGCGAAGGCTTCCTGATTCAGTCGTCTCTACATCGAGAGAATGATAAGAGAGGGGGGAATATTCGACTAGATAGTATCGTGTGGTTTGTAAGATTCCTGAGCCAGTCACTCTTTCTTCTCGGGAATGACGGGGGAGAGTAATGTGTTCTGTCTGGTAGAGCTGGTCGGTATGGGAGCTTCCCAACTCGGTCGTTCCTCCCTCTTGGGAATGACTAAAGAGAGATAGAAAGTAAGCTATTAGTGTGAATAGGGAGATTGTAGCTAAATGCATAGTAATCAAAACTACCGTCATCTCCTAAAGCGACGAAGGAGCGTAATAGGAGATCTGCTTTTGTGCTTCACCCAATAAAAAAGGTTGATGCTCTCACATCAACCTATTGACTCTTATAAACTCTTATTAGCCAAGCTCAGTATCTTTCGGGCGCAGCTGAAACTCATCAATAGAGCCTATTTCCACACCCGCCGACAGCTTCTCTTCGTCCTGATGCGCATTACCGTGAGCGTGCATAATCAAACGATTGGCCGTGCGTGGCTTGAGCTGGCTGACCACAAAACGCATCATGTCAGAGCGAGTGAGCCCCTTGAGTTCTTCAAGCACACGCTCTCTCTGGTTGAACTCCCCATCCTTATTGCCAATCGCAACCCATAAGCGCTGAGCACGGCCTCGTAATGTTGTATCGGGAGTTGAAATCTGATTCCAGAGACCACGCTTACTGCTATGCCATTGGTAGTCATTCAGCTCCAATAACACCATATAAAAGGCATTGAGAAACTCATCGATTGAAGCTAACAAATCAGCTGGAGCCGCATTAGGAGACTGCACGTACAACACAATACCTGGGTGTCGGTTTAGCGGCATATTGCCAGTGCCAACCATGTATCCAAGTTGTTGTTTTGTGCGTATTTCGTGGAAGAAAGTGGCCGACATAAGGTGGTTAGCTAATGAGTACAACGCGATATTCTGAGGTGAAATATCAGGGCATTGGTAGTAAACCACGATAGCTGAATCATCTTGATTACAGACCACTTCACGTTGGAAGCTGCCGTTTTCACCCAGCATGATTAATGGTCGCAGTGACTCTTCATAAGCTTGGTCTTGAACACGTAGGGCATCTTTTAGCGTCTCAGCCATCTTATGTGCATCGGCTTTTTTCCAGTCGCCATATACAAACATCTCAACATGAAGTTCAGCCAAAATAGACTGAACGAATGACGACAACTCATCGACTTCAATCGTTTCTAGCGCTTCAATCAACACCGCATAAGGAGGATTGTTGGGCTGTAAGATACCTGTCATTGCATTAAACAGCTGCGAGATAGGGCGATCTTGTGACGCGTTATTCCAGTTTCTGAGTAATTGATGCTTAATTGTTTCGAAGCGTGTTGGACTAAAGTCGCGTGCTTGGAAGCGTTCAAGGATCATATTGAGCAGTTGTGGCTGCTTTTCGCTAAATCCAGACAGCGTCAGCGTGACTCCACCTTGGTGGGTATACATGTTGTAACCCATACCTGCAATTTCAGCCTGATAGGTATCTTTTTCCAGAGAATCTAAGAACATCTCTACACATAAGCGTGTTTTGACGATGTTTCTAGGGCTAGCCACTGAGTGCGGGCTATCAATAGCGATATACACCACACCTTTCGGTACTCGAAATTGATGGTCTTGAAGGTGCCATAGCTTAAATCCGTCCAACTCTTCTAACAGTTGTGGATGTTTAGCATCACCTTCGAGCTCTGCAGGATCCAAGTCATAGCAAATAAACGGGTTTTTGCTTGGTAGCTCAAATTTCCAACCGGGATTGATGCACATAAAGCATTGGGTTTGCTCTGAGCTAAAAGGTGTCACAGAGTAGGGCGTAAAGTACCATTTCGCTTCTCTGTCATACTCGAAACCTTGGGCAACAATGGTCGCGCGCATATTGTCGACGGTTAAGTAGGGAAGCAAAGAACGCTGTAATTCGTCATCGAAGTGCGACATCTTATAGTCGCCATACACTACGTCTTGTTCTTGGTAGTGCTGCATGTTGATCACCAAATGACTCACCACATCAAGTGGTCTTGCTGGCTCTTGAAAGCGGAAAGCGGACTCCAAAACGGCGCGCTTTTCTAGATAACGCCACTCTTCAATACCTTGTTGTTCAATCAACTTGATGTACTGGAATACCGCTTGGATGATGTTATCGGTTTTGGTTAAACCTTCGATGGTCAATGAACAACTGACTGTGAAATCACGGTAGTTACTGCCGCTTGCGCCGCCACCTGCTGAGAGAGAAGTAATCCAACCTTTCTCTTTCAACTGCATCATCAAACTGCCTTCGCCTTCATAACCTAAAAGGTGTGCAAAGAACGACAGAGGCTTAACGCCGTAGTGCTCGTCCATGCTTGGCATAGGGAAGGTTAATATGAGTTTACGCACTTCCTTTATCGGCTCGACGTGCACTTGAACGCCTGTGCTCAACTCGCCAACAATCGGTACTTCCACCTTCTTGCCTTGTAGGTTGTGATTGGTAATCGAGCTAAAGCGATCTTCAACCCAGCCTTGCATCTCATCTAAGGATTGATTGCCAGACAGCGTGAGTGTCATTAGGTCTGCAGAATATTGTTGCTGGTGGAACGATAAGATCTCTTGTCGAATCGTCTCGCCATTCCTGTCGCCCAACGTATCGATATTACCGACAGAAAACTTCGAGAATGGGTGATTGTGGTTCACCAGTTCTTTGGTAACTTGGTACAAGCGTCGCGAATCGTCGTTGAGTTTCATCTTATATTCTGAATCAACGGCTTGGCGTTCTTTATCTAATGCTTCTTCGTTGAACAGGGGAGCAGTGAAAAATTGGCTGAAGCGATCGAGTGCGGTTTCAAACGCATTCAATTCAACATCAAAAAAGAAGCAGGTGTGCTCTGTTCCCGTCCAAGCATTGTTACTACCACCATGTTGGCTGATAAAACTTTGGAACTCTCCGACCTTTGGATACTTTTCAGTTCCCAAAAATAGCATATGCTCTAAGTAGTGAGCTAAACCCTCTCGGTCTGTAGGGTCATCAAAGTGCCCCACATTAACGGCTAATGCGGCTGCTGCTTTTTGAGAATTTTGGTCCTGAACTAACAGTACGCGTAACCCGTTATTTAAGGTTATGTAACGGTATTGATGTTCATCATTTGGGCTTAAGTGCACAGGAGCATCTCCAGAGAAGGTGGTTTTTAAATTATGTACCCGATGATTCGGCGTGCAAACCTTGTAATCATATTTTGGGATATGAAGTGCTTTTTGGCGATTTCTAAATCACTTTTATCGATTTTTATCAGTAATTTATTTTCTTTTAACAAGATTGTTAAGAAAGTCGAACTCTTTGGCAAGTGACTTGATATAATTATTTATATTGACTGCGGTTTCTCTGGATTGAGAGCCAAACCTAAGTAGCGTTTCGCTGATATATGGGATATATCGACTTTCGACATGTTACGAAGACAGGATTGAACATGAAAATATTCATTATGCGCCACGGTGAAGCAGAACATTTTGCGGATTCGGATGCAGAACGAGCGTTGACCAAGCGCGGGAAAATGGCTTCTCTTGCAGTGGCACAAGCTGCAAATGAGCAGGGGATTAGTCAATTCGATAAAGTGCTGGTGAGCCCATATTTAAGGGCACAAGAAACGTGGTTAGAGATCTCTCAGGCGTTTTCTGGCACGAAAGTAGAAACCTGTGATGATATTACGCCTTATGGAATGTCCGACGATGTGTTTGATTTGACCTTGGCAATGGCTGAAGTAGAAAAACTAGAGACCATTTTATTTGTTTCTCATTTACCTCTAGTGGGCTACCTAACAGCAGAATTTGCCACTGGTATGGCTCCGCCGATGTTCCCAACGTCAGGCCTAGCCTGCATCGACTTTAACCTTGAAACACAGAAAGGTGAGTTACTTTGGAACATCAATCCATAGTGAAGGTGAAGAAAACCTTTTAATTGGAAGGCTAAAGTGAAAAGGGCATCTCAATGATTTGAGATGCCCTTTTGGTTTTTGGTGATGAAGCGATTTGCAAACCAGCATTACTTCTCAGGAATCGAAAGCAGTACCAGCAACGCACCGTTACCGCCAAATTCTAATGGCGCTTGGTGAAAAGCCATCACGTCTGGGTGCTGTGCTAACCACAAAGGCACCTTCTGCTTAAGGATGTGTTTGCCAATGCCGTGTTGAACGCAGGCACACGCCACGCTCTCTTTTACGCAGTGCGCAATCATTGCTCCAAGCTCACGTTTGGCTTCTTGCTGAGTCATACCATGCATATCGAGATACACGTCTGGTACGTAGACACCACGACGCAGGCGCTTCACCTCGTATTTAGAGACATCATCACGCGCATAACGTGTAGGGCCGTCTTCGCTAAGGTGTGGAATGAACTCATCTGAGAAATAAAACTCGCTATCACTGGCTTGTCTTGCCGTTCGAGTAATTTCTTTTTGCTTGGCATTTCTTTTTGGCTGCTGGACTATGGTATCCTGTTGCAACTTTTTAACGCCCTTTACTGCATCGTTGAATAGGGCGAAATCGTCATCGAAGTCGGTGTCTTTTTTGCTCATCAGGTTATGAATTCTAATTAGAAACGTAATTAGCAGTATTGTAGCGCTTTTCGGAGACAATTTTGGATAAGATTTTTGTAGAAGAAGCGGTATCAGAACTACACACGCTTCAAGATGTGATTCGTTGGACTGTTAGCCGCTTTAACGCAGCTGGCCTATTTTATGGTCACGGCACTGATAACGCGTGGGATGAGGCAGTACAACTTATCTTACCTACTCTTTATCTGCCGATTGATGTTCCTTCGCATGTAATGAACTCTCGTCTAACGAGCAGTGAACGTCTGCGTATCGTTGAGCGTGTGATCAAGCGTATTAATGATCGTACACCAACGGCTTACCTGACCAACAAAGCTTGGTTCTGTGGCCTTGAGTTCTTCGTTGATGAGCGCGTTCTTGTGCCTCGTTCTCCAATTGGTGAGCTGATCGAAGCTCAATTCCAACCTTGGTTAACTGAAGAGCCAGTTCGCATCATGGATATGTGTACGGGCAGTGGTTGTATTGCTATCGCTTGTGCTCATGCATTCCCAGATGCTGAAGTAGACGCGATTGATATCTCTACTGACGCACTTCAAGTTGCTGAGCAGAACGTTCAAGATCACGGCATGGAGCAACAAGTGTTCCCAATCCGTTCAGATCTTTTCCGTGATCTGCCGAAAGAGAAATACAACCTGATCGTATCTAACCCGCCTTACGTGGACGAAGAAGATATGAACAGCCTGCCAGATGAGTTTACTCATGAGCCAGAACTTGGCTTAGCGGCGGGTACTGATGGTCTGAAATTGGTTCGCCGTATCCTAGCTAATGCACCAGACTACCTAACTGATGATGGTATTCTGATCTGTGAAGTGGGTAACTCAATGGTTCATATGATGGATCAGTACCCTGAGATTCCATTCACTTGGATTGAATTCTCAAACGGTGGTCACGGTGTATTCATGATCACTCGCGAGCAGCTAGTGGCTTGCGCTGACGAGTTCTCTATCTACAAAGACTAGGTAATGATGGCTAGTTTTTAGCTTAGTACTTAGTAAGACGTTCTATTTGAAACGTTTTAATTTAAACGCCATGCCGCAATGCATGGCGTTTTTTATTGCCTTAGTTTTGGGGTTAAGTCATCAACGCAGAATAAATAATGTTCAATATTTAGTTGCCTAATATGAATAGCTATTACATATTGGTGGCTAATGTTTAGCCGTTTTAGTGAGTTAAGGAGAATTCGCGATGAGCTTTGATACATGGGTTTATTATTTGTTGGCAGTACTGATTTTAACGGCATCGCCGGGCCCCAGTTCTTTATTGTGCATGACCAAAGGTGTGCAATCGGGTTTTAAATTATCAATATTTACTGCGCTGGGTAGCTTAACGGCGATCACTGGAATCTTAACGTTATCGTTCACAGGCTTAGGGGTGATCATTGCTTCATCGGAAGTGGTGTTTAATGTCATTAAATGGACAGGCGCTGCGTATCTTATCTATCTTGGCTGGAAGTCTTTACGTTCTAACCAGCAAGATTACGACGATCTATCCAGTCAACAAACCGATTCTCAACTTGTTAAAGAAAGCGCGGTGCAACACTACTTAAGTGGTTTTATTGTTGGCGCGAGTAACCCGAAAGCGATCTTGTTTTTTACCGCACTTTTCCCTCAGTTTATCGACCCGTCACTCGCTTTGCTTCCCCAGTTTGCGGTGTTTGCTTTAACCTTTGCTGTGATGGAGTTGTCTTGGCTGTTGGTGTACGCGTATTTAGGTGCGAAGTCTTCAAACTGGCTGTTTGCGAAAGGCAGAGCTAAGGTTTTCAATCGTGTTACAGGGGGCGTGTTTATTGGTGCTGGCGCGCTGCTTTCGACGACAAGCCGAGCATAACTTTTTGATTTATCAGAGGGCTGAATAGTTACAGAAAATTCTTAATGCTGTCATAAAAGGTTAATATTAATGTGCTTGCTGATTTTGGTGAAAAGCCGATATATTGTAGTTACACCATCACGTTCTCAAGGAGAGACATATGCAGCATCAAGAAATGATTCAACACAGTAACTTTGGCGTTATCAGCCGCACTTGGATTTTCTCTACCCTTTCTCTAGTGGGTATTCTTGCTCTAATGTAGTCAGCTTAATGGCTCTATATTTTCAGTTTTTATTATGAAATCACTTGTTAAAAAGTCTTCAAAGTCAGAACTCTTTATCTCATAAACGTGGCTTTTCTCATCAGGCTAGCCACTTAACCTTTTCTCGCTGTACCTTTCTCTGATTAACCATTTTCCCTGAATAATCGCTTTGACGTGTTATCCCATTTCTTCAAATAGATTCATTGTTTAACCTGATCTGAAGTTGTTATCAAACTGTGATAATCTTAAGTTATCTATTACCTACAGTGTATCTCTCATGTCTGTCTGGGATTCAATTTCATTTAACAATCGATTTACGACGTTACCTCGACTGTTCTATACCCCAATTCAACCTACACCTTTAAATAATGTCCAATGGCTTGCATGGAACCAAAACCTTGCGAGTGAACTCGGCTTTCCGTCATTTGAGGACGTCTCTGAGGAGTTGCTTGAAACTTTATCGGGCAACGTTGAACCAGAGCAGTTTTTACCTGTAGCAATGAAATACGCAGGCCACCAATTTGGTTCATATAATCCTGATTTAGGTGATGGCAGAGGTCTGCTATTAGCGCAAGTTGTCGCGAAAAGTGGTGAAACGTTCGATTTACACCTCAAAGGAGCAGGTAAAACGCCATATTCGCGCATGGGGGATGGGCGCGCCGTGATTCGCTCAACGGTGCGCGAGTATTTATGTAGTGAAGCGATGGCTGGGCTTAATATCCCAACGACACGTGCGTTGGCTATGATGACCAGTGACACACCAGTTTATCGAGAGAAGCAAGAGTGGGGCGCATTGCTGGTGCGTGCTGCTGAGTCACACATTCGTTTCGGTCACTTTGAACATCTGTTTTATACCAATCAGTTGGCCGAGCATAAATTGTTGGCTGATAAAGTCATCGAGTGGCACTTCCCTGAATGCCTTGATGAAGACAAGCCCTACGCTGCTATGTTTAATCAGATTGTTGACCGTACCGCAGAGATGATTGCGTTGTGGCAAGCAAATGGCTTTGCTCATGGGGTGATGAATACCGATAACATGTCGATTATTGGACAAACGTTTGATTACGGCCCGTTTGCATTCTTAGATGAATATGACCCGAGGTTGATCTGTAATCACTCCGACTACCAAGGTCGTTATGCCTTTAATCAACAACCTAGAATTGGATTGTGGAACCTGTCAGCTCTGGCTCACTCTCTGTCGCCGCTGGTGGAGAAAGCTGATTTAGAGGCAGCGTTAGAACAGTATGAGCCACAAATGAACGGTTATTTCAGCCAGTTGATGCGTAGAAAGCTTGGGCTGCTTGCAAAACATGAAGGCGACAGCCGTTTGTTTGAATCTATGTTCGAATTGATGTCGCAAAACAAAGTCGATTACCCAAGGTTCTTTAGAACGCTGTCTAACCTAGATACCTTGCCTGCGCAGGAGGTGATTGATTTGGTTATCGATCGTGATGCCGCAAAACTATGGCTGGATAACTATTTGCAACGCTGTGAACTAGAAGAGAGTTCAGTGGCAGAGCGCTGTGAAAATATGAGGCAGGTAAACCCCAAATACATCCTCAGAAACTACCTAGCTCAGCTTGCGATAGATAAAGCCGAGCGTGGTGATAGCAGTGATATTGACGCATTGATGGTGGTACTAGCCGATCCTTATGCGGAACACCCTGACTACGAACATCTTGCCGCGTTACCACCTGAGTGGGGTAAAGCGATGGAGATCAGCTGCTCGTCGTAAATCGATTCGCCTATTCAAACGAGTGGATGGAGGTCACTTAGTTGTGATCTCTGTCTGTTTGTTCTTCTAATTTTACAAACATATCAATAATCAAATGCTCAACCTGCCTATAGACTATGTGAATAAGTTGTAAATTTAATAGGTTTGGGCGATGCCAACAAATAGTCGAATTCTCGTGGTGGATGATGATCAAGAAATCCGCGAGCTGCTGGAAGAGTACCTCACAAAATCAGGCTTCGATGTCTCCTCTGTTGGAGATGGTGTTGAACTTGAAACTCACCTGCAAAGCCAAGGTTACCCTGACCTGATCCTTCTTGATGTGATGCTACCCGGTGATGACGGTTTTACTTTGTGTCAGCGCGTCCGCAAACAATCGAATGTACCGATCATCATGCTGACTGCGGTATCGGATGAAACCGACCAGATCATTGGCTTGGAAATTGGTGCAGATGACTATATCGCTAAGCCGTTTAGCCCTCGTCAATTAATGGCGCGTATCAAAGCATTACTGCGCCGCGTTCAAGTCGTCGATGACAAACCGAGTGATGCGTTGCCAAAGCAGATCATCTTTGGTGACTGGACGCTCGATACGCTCGCTCATCGAATTTCTCACAATGAAAGCTCAGAAGAGATGGACTTGTCGGGCAGTGATTTCTCATTGTTAATGTTGTTCCTTACTCGCCCTAATGAAGTGTTAGACCGAGATACTATCTCTTTCGCCACTAGAGGCCGTGAAGCGCTGCCTTTTGAACGTGGTATTGATGTACAGCTAAGTCGCCTGAGAAGCCGATTAGGCGACAGTGGTAAATATCCTCACTACATCAAAACCATGCGTGGTAACGGCTATATTCTGGCTGTGCCTGTGCATTATGAGCACTGAGTAAGAAGTCCGTATGAAGTGGTTGAGAAGTTTAAAGCCAAATTCCCTGGTTGCTCGAACCTTGTTATTAACCTTGTTGGCGGTGGTCATTGCTCAAGGTATCGCAACCTCTATTTGGTACAGCGAATCTAAACATAAGGAATTGGAAGGGATTCGTTCGGCCTCATCCAGCATGGCGAACATGTTTGCTTCAACAGTGACTTTCTTCCAGTCTCTGCCCGTCAAATATCGCCATATCGTGTTAGACCAAATTCGAAATATGGGCGGGACGCGTTTCTTCGTCTCTTTCAATAAAGAGGCGCTGATTGTTGAGCCCATTCCCGATACTCGTTTAAAAATGGCCTCGATAGAAGCCATAGAAAGCGTGTTAAGTAGCAAGCTTAATAAGGTGGAATCGGTGCGCGTCGATTTCTCTAGCCCAGAGCACCTTCGATTACTTAAAAATGACATCTACTTGAGCGATCTCCCTCGATCGTGGGCGCATCACACATTAACCTTAGAGCCTCTTAATCCTCCAATACTGGTTGTTCAGATTGAATTAGCTAGTCATGAATGGGTGTACATTGCCGCACTGTTGCCTGCACCCTACGTAAAACTGGATGACACTATTCTCGGCCGTGAACAGGTGATCTTTTTGCTCTCATCAACGCTGATTCTATTGGTGTTGACCTACTTAATGATTCGTCGCCAAGTGCGCCCGCTTAAAAAGCTCGCAAGGGCTGCTAACGAGATGAGTATGGATATTCAACAGCCGCCGCTTAACGAAGAGGGGGCGACTGAACTGGTCACGGCGACTCGGGCGTTTAATCGTATGCAGCAGCGTATTCGTCGCTATGTTGCCGATAGGGAGCATCTCTTTTCTGCTATCTCTCATGACTTAAAGACACCCATAACTCGGCTTAGGTTGAGAGCTGAGCTGTTGGAAAGCGAAGTTAAGAAAGACAAGTTCAACAAGGATTTGGATGAGCTTGAGATGATGGTTAAGGGCGCTTTACAAGCGGTAAGAGACACTGACCTTCACGAAAACAACGCTATTATCGACCTCAATGAGATGATGCTCTCCGTGATTGAACTTCACAACCAACATCAAACCTTGGTTGAGTTTGAGCCCACTGTGGTTGAACCGTTAGTCGCCAAACCATTAGCCATTAAACGTGTGCTAACCAACCTTATCGACAACGCTGTGAAATATGGGACATCAGCTGAGGTCGATATCAGCAGTGATTCAGTGTGGGTTATCGTGACGATTCAAGATCACGGAAAAGGTATTCCTGAAGACAAACTTGAGCTGGTGTTTGAACCTTACTTTAGGCTTGCGACCGACGACCAAGGACACGGTTTAGGGCTCGGGATCTGCCGAAATATCCTGCACGGACACGGCGGAGATCTCATTATTCGCAACTCTCCTCAAGGCGGCTTAGAGGCCAAAGTCTATATCCCTAGAGGCTTAGATGTGTAATGTAACAATTGTGTTACATTGGGCTTACCTTTTGTTTCAATCCTAAAAATCAAAATAAGTAGACTCTGTATTGAACCGGACGTCGAGTCCGCTAAACATGGAAGATAATAATGAAAATCAATAAAACCCTACTTACTCTATCTCTTCTTGCTGCCTCAACATTTTCTCAAGCTGGTGAAGTGGAAGTGCTCCACTGGTGGACTGCCGGTGGCGAAGCAAAATCTGCCGCGGTACTGAAAGAGATGATTGAAGAACAAGGCCATACATGGAAAGACTTTGCAGTGGCTGGTGGTGGCGGTGAAAGTGCGATGACCGTTTTGAAAACGCGAGCAGTATCAGGTAACCCACCGTCTGCAGCGCAGATCAAAGGTCATGATATTCAAGAGTGGGGTGGTTTAGGTTTTCTAACGTCTCTCGATGCAACAGCAAAACAAGAGCAGTGGGATGAACTACTGCCAGAAGTTGTCACTAAAGTGATGAAGTGGGACGGCGAATATGTAGCGGTTCCTGTTAACGTTCACCGTGTTAACTGGCTTTGGGCTAACCCTGTTGTATTAGAAAAATCAGGTGTGACGGTTCCAACCACATTAGACGAATTCTTTGTGGCGGCAGACAAGATCAAGGCGGCTGGCTTTATTCCTCTGGCTCACGGTGGCCAACCTTGGCAAGACGCGACAGTCTTCGAAGCGGTAGCACTTGATGTACTAGGCAGTGAAGACTACAACAAAGCGTTCGTTGATCTTGATATGGACGTTTTATCTGGCGACAAAATGGTGGAAGTGTTCACCAAGTTCAAAAAAATGCGTGACTATATCGACAGCAATTCTCCGGGTCGTGATTGGAACGTCGCAACCTCTATGGTTATCAATGGCGAAGCCGCGATGCAAATCATGGGTGACTGGGCGAAAGGTGAGTTTGCTGCAGCAGGCAAAGTGCCGGGTAAAGACTACATTTGCGCACCAGCTCCGGGTACTGACGGCCAATTTACCTTCAACATCGATAGCTTTGCCTTCTTTGAGTTAAGCGACAAAGAAAACCAAAAAGCGCAGCAAGATCTAGCGAAAACCATTCTTACCAAAGATTTCCAAGAAGTCTTCAACCTGAACAAAGGTTCTATCCCTGTACGTCTCGATATGGACATGTCTAAGTTCGACCAATGTGCGTTGGATTCAATGGCAACCTTTAAAGCAAGTGCGGAGTCTGGCGATCTAGTTCCGAGTATGGCTCACGGTCTAGCGACGACAAGCTACGCTCAAGGCGCTATCTATGACGTTGTGACCAACTTCTTCAATGAGAAAGATGCCGATCCAAAAGAAGCGGCAGCTAAGTTAGCGAAAGCAGTGAAAGCGGCTATCTAATCTCATTTGCTTTAACACCAAACCCCCAGGGTGGGTAGGCTCGTAGGGAGCCTATCTACTCTTCATTCCCAATTCTAATATGCGTGATGCTGATGTGGTGCCGAGAGGTAGGCCATCGGCTCGATTGTGCAACAAGGATAAGTTATGGAGCATGTTTTGACTGAGTCGACTCCAAAACCCATAAGGAGCCAGCCTGCACCCAAGCCTAGTTTTGCTGACAGGTTGCAACATTGGTTACCTAAAATTGTACTGGCGCCGACCGCGTTAGTGACCGTGGTCTGTATCTACGGCTACATTTTTTGGACGGCAGCGCTGTCGTTCACCAACTCTCGATTTCTACCGAGCTTTAACTTTGTTGGTTTAGCTCAATATGAAAAACTGATGGACAACGATCGCTGGATAACCTCAATCACCAATCTCGGTGTGTTTGGTTTTCTGTTCATGGCGATTGCTATCTTGTTAGGTGTGGGTTTGGCGGTATTGCTTGACCAGAACATCCGCCAAGAAGGCGCGATTCGTACCATCTATTTATACCCAATGGCCTTGTCATTCATCGTGACAGGTACGGCGTGGAAATGGATTCTTAATCCGGGTCTTGGCATTGAAAAGCTGATGCAAGATTGGGGATTTACTGACTTCAAATTTGATTGGTTAGTCGACTCTGAAATGTCGGTCTATACCTTGGTTATCGCGGCACTGTGGCAGTCTTCAGGCTTTGTGATGGCAATGTTCTTAGCGGGTCTTCGCGGCATCGATTCATCAATCATCAAAGCCGCTCAAATTGATGGAGCAAGCTTACCTACTATCTATCTCAAAATCATTCTGCCTTGCTTACGCCCAGTGGTTTTCAGCGCGGTGATCATCACGTCACATATTGCGATTAAGAGCTTCGACCTTGTGACCGCAATGACAGCGGGTGGCCCGGGCTATTCATCGGATCTTCCTGCGCTATTCATGTATGCACACTCCTTTACTCGTGGACAAGTCGGCCTTGGTGCCGCCAGTGCCATGATGATGCTTGCCGGTATCTTAGCGATTCTCGTGCCTTATCTTTACTCTGAACTTAGGGAGAAAAAGTCATGATGAATAACATCAATTTTGCACGAACCTTTATCTATTCAGCACTGCTTTTCTTCTGTTTAGTGTATCTAATGCCATTGTTCGTGATGGTGCTGACCTCATTCAAAACTCTGCCTGATATCAAGGCGGGTAACTTGATGAGCTTGCCGAAAGAGTGGGTGTTCGATGCTTGGTATAAAGCGTGGGACACCGCTTGTACGGGCGTGAAATGTGAAGGCATTAAAGGCTACTTCTGGAACTCATTCCAAATGGTGATTCCTGCGGTTGCGATTTCAACATTGCTTGGGGCATTCAATGGTTATGTGGTGACGAAATGGCAATTTAGAGGTTCAAACCTGTTCTTTAGTTTGTTGCTTTTTGGCTGCTTCATTCCGTTCCAAGTGGTACTACTGCCAATGGCAACCATGCTTGGCAAGATGGGTTTAGCGAACACTACGATTGGCTTGGTGATTGTGCACGTTATCTACGGCATGGCATTTACCACACTGTTTTTCCGTAACTTCTATATCTCGATTCCTGATGAATTGATCAAGGCGGCAAAACTGGATGGTGCAGGCTTCTTTACCATTTTCTTTAAGATCTTATTACCGATCTCTACACCTATCATCATGGTGACGGTGATCTGGCAGTTCACTGCAATCTGGAACGATTTCCTGTTCGGGGTGGTGTATTCAGGCTCAGAGACTCAACCAATCACCGTGGCATTAAACAACTTAGTCAACACCAGCACGGGCGTTAAAGAATACAACGTCGATATGGCTGCCGCGATCATCTCCGCACTGCCAACGCTGTTGGTGTATGTCTTCGCAGGAAAATATTTTGTTCGTGGCCTAACGGCAGGATCAGTAAAAGGATAATTACCCATGGCAACATTAGATTTAAAACAGATCCGTAAAACCTATCGCAACGCGGACAACGAAACGTTAAAGGGCATCGACATCAGTATCGATTCGGGGGAATTTTTGATACTTGTCGGCCCTTCGGGGTGTGGAAAATCCACCCTAATGAACACCATTGCTGGGCTAGAGAATATTAGCTCGGGTGAAATCGTGATTGACGGTGTTGACGTGGCCCAGGTTGAACCTAAAGACCGCGACATCGCGATGGTATTTCAGTCATACGCACTTTACCCAAACATGACGGTACGCGGCAATATCGCTTTCGGTTTGAAGATCCGTAAGATGCCACAGCAAGAGATTGATGCAGAGGTAAACCGAGTAGCGGAAATGCTGCAAATCGAACAGTTGCTGGATCGTAAACCGTCGCAACTTTCTGGTGGTCAGCGTCAACGTGTCGCTATGGGGCGCGCTTTGGCACGTCGTCCTAAGCTGTATCTGTTCGATGAGCCGCTTTCTAACTTGGATGCCAAGCTGCGTGTTGAAATGCGTCATCAGATTAAACGACTGCACCAAAAGCTGAACACCACCATTGTCTACGTGACCCATGATCAGATTGAAGCTATGACTCTGGCGGATCGCATCGCAGTAATGAAAGACGGCGAATTGCAGCAACTTGGTACGCCGCAAGAGATCTACACCAAGCCGAATAACATGTTCGTGGCTGGCTTTATGGGTTCACCATCAATGAACTTCATTAAGACCATGGTGGATTTGGATGATGAGCAGAATCCGATCATCAAAGTAACGGGCACAGCTGAGCAAGAGCACCATATTCGCTTGCCACAAAGCATGCGTGAGCAAGATGGTAAAGAAGTAGTGATTGGCCTGCGTCCTGAACACATCACCGAGCAGGAAAGTGAAGATGTGTCGGCAACGACCAAGCTAGATTTACAGCTGGAAGTATTGGAACCGACAGGGCCAGATACGATTGCGATGGTAAAAGTGAACGACCAAGAAGTGGCTTGTCGCTTGTCGCCGGAATTTGAAGTGTCAGTTGGGCAAATGGCGCCGCTGCATTTTGATTTATCAAAGGCGGTATTCTTTGATGCTCAGACTGAAGCGAGAATTGATTTTTAGTTTTTGAGACAGTAGCTCAATGAGAGTCTAAGCTTAAGCAAAGGCAGTATCACTAATTACTAATAAGTAACGTGGTGCTGTCTTTTTTGTTGTTTTAGCCTGTTTTATTTCCTCACGAAAACAGAGGGATAAACGAGATAAATGGATTAACTGCAATAATATCGCTAATTAGCCTCCGTTAGCTCTATAAAGCTGACCGAGAACAGCGTAGGATCGCGCTACTTTAGACCAAATACTAGGTTGCACATTAGTGCATAAACAGAAGAATACATGAAACTAACAGCAAAACCCTCAGCTAGTAACGCTTTACTTATTTCTATTACGACACCGGACTTCAAAGGTGACGAAGCAAAAGAGTCTCTTGCCGAACTTGCTCGCTTAGTAACAACCCTAGGGTTTAAAGTGGTCGGTACACAATCACAGCACCACAGTTCAACACAACGACAAAACGTGTTGGGTGCTGGTAAGCTTGCGGAAATTGCACACCTAACCGGTTACCAAGGTTCGATTGAAGAAGCCGAAGATGAAGACTTCCTTGATGAATCAGGTCTATTTGATTCAGAAATCGACGAGCTAGATTTTGATGATCTTCCAACGGGCAATTTCCAATACGGTGCCGCTGATGTTGTGGTCTTTGACTGTGATTTAAGCCCATCTCAACTGCGCACTGTTGAGGCGAGTTTGGGTGTGGAAGTATTTGACCGTACTGGCATCATCATCGAAATCTTCAGCCGTCACGCTCGTACTCGTACTGCTCGTCTGCAAGTTGATATCGCTCGTCTAAATTACTTAGTGCCACGACTTCGTGAAACGGCTGAGGGTGATAAAGAGCGTCAAATGGGTCAGGGCGCCGGTGAAACTTCACTAGAGTTAGACCGTCGTAACGTACGTGACCAAATTGCTGCGCTTAAGCGTGAGCTAGTAAGCGTACAAGATGAAATGAAGACCCGACGCACAAGGCGTGCGGAGCTTTTCACTGTTGCTCTAGTTGGTTACACCAACGCGGGTAAATCTTCGATGATGCGCGCTATGACCGCAACCGAAGTGAGCGGTGAGGATAAGCTTTTCGCAACCCTAGACACCACGGTTCGTGCACTTCAGCCGATCACTCAGCCGCGTATCCTAGTGTCAGATACGGTGGGTTTTATCAAGAAACTGCCACACGATCTTGTTGCTTCATTCCACTCGACGCTCGCAGAAGCGCACGATGCTTCGTTACTGCTTTATGTGGTTGATGCTTCTGACGTTTCATTCCGCGCGCAGCTTGATGTGGTACACGAAGTATTAGCACAAGTGGGCGTTGAAGGCAGCGAAAAACTATTGGTGCTGAACAAGTGCGATAGACTGAGCGAAGAAGAACAGTTAGAGCTGATTGAAGAATTCCCAGATGCGATGCTGACCTCGACTCGTGACCCGCTCGATATCACCAAACTGCACAAGTACATTGTGGGTGTGGCTGAACAAGGCATGATCGAAGAAGAGATCACGATTCCTTATTCAGGACAAGGCATCATCGGCGAAATTCGCTCAAACATGAGTGTGGTGAAGGAAGAGTACGACTACGAGTGCATCAAGCTTACTGTACGCTCAAGTGCAATTGACTTAGCGCGCTTGAAAAAGCGTATGCAGAAGTCTTAATCGTCTATCTAATTTAGGTAAGAACGTCCAAAGAAAAAGCGACCCGATAAGGTCGCTTTTTTGTTTCGTGTCGCTGAGTAATTAGTTACTCGTCAAACAGCCCATCTCGGCCATTTATGCCATTCTTTGAGTTGGCTTCCAGCGTGCTAGTTCTGGATCTAGCTTGATGCCTTGCGAATTCAGCAGGTTAACACGTGCTAAGTAAGCCGCACCGTGCATCAGGTGCTTAGCAAGGTCGACCGCATTACGCTGTTGGTAATCATCTAGGTAGCTGTCTTTTGCCCACGCGTTGAATGCGCCAAGTGCAGAGCCAGCCCATACTTGATAATCCATTTCACGACCTTGTTCACCGGTGTTTGACCAACGGCTAGAAAGCCCCAAGTACCAACGGAAAATCAACGCCATCTTACGTTTCGGATTGCCTTCAGCACGTTCGATCTGCTTAGGGTCACGTTCGTTAAAGTGCGCGACTGTACCAGCCCAGATGTCATCCAATGTTGAACGGAATACCTGTTTCTCAAGCTTTTGACGTTCTTCAACTGGAATCGCTTCAATTGAGTCGTAACGTGTGTAGATTTCGTAAAGCTTGTTTGCACGCATTGGGAACAAGGTACCGCGCTTAACCACTTGCAGCTTCACACCCATTTCGAACATGTCTGCTGCCGGAGCCATAGTCACGTCAGCCATTTCGGTTGTCGAAAGCAGCTTACGTGTGTGTTCGCTCGCGCCAGCCTCAACACACGCTTGGTTGATTGAACCGGTAACAATGTAAGCAGCGCCCATGTTAAATGTAGCTAGAGCCGCGTCAGGCGTGCCTACGCCACCACCACAACCAACACGCAGCGGTGTTTTGAATTGGTACTGAGCTTGGATTTGCTCTTTCAGTGCCAGAATCGTTGGTAGCAGTGTTACTAACGGACGGTTATCGGTGTGACCACCAGAATCCGCTTCTGCAGTAATGTCATCCGCCATTGGAACCAACTGTGCTAGCTCCATCTGTTCTGCTGTGATTCGACCTTCATCAACCAAGGCTTGCAGCATTTTCACCGGAGCAGGCTGCATGAATTTGCTTGCCACTTCGGTACGGCTCACTTTTGCGATGACTTTGTTGCCGATCTGGATTTCACCTTTAGCATCACGGCTTAGGCCAGCAGCACGATAGTGAACGATTTGCGGTGTTAGACCTAAGAAGGCTGACGCCTCAACCGTTTTCACTTTGTGCTTCAAAAACAGCTCTACACTGCCGCGTTCTAGTGCTGGTTCACTTGGGCTGTGAATCAGGTTAAACGCGTAAGGACCGTTTGGCAGCGCTGCTTGAATACGGTTGATTGCTTGCTCAACGCGCGACGGGATTAAGCCCGCCGCGCCAAATGAACAAAGAATACCCGCCTGACCAAGCGCAATTACAAGCTCTTCTGATGAGATGCCGTTGGCCATTGCGCCTGCGTAGTACGCGTATTTTACACCATGGCAGCGACGAAACTCTTCGTCGCCCAAGCTTTGTGTTCCGAGTGCAGGAGCAAATGCGCTAACAGGCTGGCTGTTCGCTGCACTTGCTGAGTCACCCGATGTGATTTCAGCTTGTTGGCTTACGCCTAAGCCTTTTTCTGGGTGGTTCACTACGTAACAAGCAAGGCTTAAGTCTTTTAAGATGGTCGACATTGCCGCGCTATCAAAGTGAGTTGTGTTCTCTTCAATCTGCCAAGGCCACGGAGATAGCTTTTCGTTATTAATTGTAGTTTGAGTTGTCATACTAAATTCTTTCCTAATTCTTTGTCTCTAATGGCGGCTTATGCTTTCTTGATACCAGAAGCTTTATCGCTAGCAGGGGCTTCTTCGATACAAATCGCGATGTCTTTCACTTCGTAAATACGCAGACCATCTTTGCTCAGGTTTGCGTCGCCAACGATGATGCGCTTGCCGTCTTCGTCTTTAATCGCAGTGATGTGTACATCCAGAGACATCTGTTTGTTCAGAGGGTTAATCTGACCACGGTATTTCCATTTCACTTCAGATTGGATTTGACCAAACTTCGGATTGCGGAAGCCAGCGCCAAGATCTTTGTTTAGCGCATAGGTTTGCATCAGCTCGATGATCGCTTCGACACCTAGAGAACCTGGCATTACTGGGTCTTGATGGAAGTGGAACTGGAAGAACCAATCGCTTGGGTCAATCGTGCGCTCAGCGTATAGGTAGCCAAGGCCGTCTTTACCACCGTCGCTTGTGATCTGCACGGTATCAATAAAGTTCAAACGACCGCCAGCCAATTTGTAGTGCTCTTGCACTTCACCAGTAGACGAGACAGGTGCATTGAAGTAACGAGTCGTCTTGTCTAGCAGGTTGATGTTTACATCCGGTGTACGGTTGTTATCAACGTGCCAAGGGTGGGTCACCTTACCGTTGTCCAAACCCAGTTGGTCCTTCAGTGCAGCACCTTTGAAGTAACCAAATACCGCTGTACCTTCGTAGAAAGGCACACCATCTGTGCTCAGCTCGAAGCTAAAGCTCTGTACGATGTTGGTACCCATCATTACGGTTGAAAGCAGGCGAGAATCGTTGGTGATGGTTTTGCCACGTAAGTCGACGTTACGCAGCATTTTGCCGCTGCCGTCTAGGTTACGGAAAAACAGTTCTTCACCTGGGAAGCCCAGTGTTGTGCCCATGTAGCCAGAGATGAAGCCGTTTGGCTGCAGCGAAATCTCCATCAATACCGAATAAGGCATCAAGGTATGGTGGCTGTTTTCATCAAAGTACCATGCATTTTCTGGCACTTCGTATTCAGCGATACACGATGAAGGTTTCTTGAAGTCGCCACGTTTACCGTCGATCTCAACGACACGAGTGGTTAACTGCAGATCGCCACACGGAGTACGTGGTGGAATCATTCCACGGTAGATAGAGAAGTCAGGGCCGAAACATTTCTCGATATCGCCAGTCGCGAATTCGAACATGTGGTATGGCGTGAATGGAACCGTATCAGGTGTACGGTTTGGGTAATCAGGCGTTACTGGAGCTTCAACGTGTTGAAGAGGAACTACGCCTTTATTTGGTGCAGTTTCTAGGTCTTCAATTTGTGCCATCAACGGCGCATTTGCTGAAGCCTGTTGGTTCACTGCTGGTGTATGGCCCAAGTTTTCGATAACAGGGGTCGCGACAGCTGTTTCTAAAGAAGGCAGATAACGAGTACATTCGTCATCTTCTTTGATCATCACACCTAAGTTTTGGAAATCAACAATCACCTTGCCGTTCAGCAAAATATCGATGTTAGCTTTCGCGTATGGACGAGGGCTTAGACCAATCTCGGTCACTTCCATGCGGTAAGTCAGTTCTGCCGATTGTGGTAGAACTTGACCACGACAGCGCACTTGCTGAGGCGCATTTTCAAGCGGTTGGAAACGACCATTTTGAACAAGCGTGTGCATGCCAAGGTGCATCATGAAGAATTGAAGCAGTTGACCACAACCTTCTGCCATCAAAGAGCCAGCCATTACTGAGTCATCTTTAAAGTGACAAGGGAAGTACCAGTGCTCAGGCTCTAGCTGCTTGTGACCTTCAATCAGACCAAGTCCCCATGTGCCGCCTTGCGGTTCAACACGGCTAACCTTTTCGATCATCATGAACTTCTCTGAGCTGAAGCATAGAGAAGGTTGGTGGCGATCAGATTGGTGAGTCGGGCCAAAACACTCTGCAATGTTGGCAGTCAGTAGGTGGCGCAGTTCTTGGTGGTTAAACTGAGTTTTAGGGCAGTGTAACATTGGGTCGAAGCGTTGCTTAGTCGCAAGCTTACGAGCCTTAATTTCGTCTTCAGTGTGAATCACACCTTTGCCGTCAGCTAGCTCTTCATCAGTGAAGAAGCCCGCACAGCCGTTGTCCATTTTCAGGATCATCTTGTCGCCAACGAAACATTCGTATGAGAAGAAGAACAGCAGCGTGTCGCCATTGCGAGCAAAGCTGTTGATTGAGATATTGTAACGCAGCGTATCGCCACCACGAGGCAAGTCGCCAAGGAAGGTCAGCGTACAATCAAGTAGGCGATAAACACGCTCACCTTTGTTTTCGAAATCAATGCCTAAGTAGCTGATCAGCATTAGGTCACACTGACCAGATTCAACTGCAACAGCCCAAGGGATCTGACCATCGACAAGATACGGCGCATCAACTGGGATGTCGTATTCTGTGGTCATGGTACTTGGCTTGTACTCGTTCACTGTCGCGTTGAGCTTAGTAACACGAGATACCAATAGGTAGTCAGTGGTTGGCAAGCGAACACGGCGCGAGTAGCTATCAATGATCGCGTAGTCAGGACCAAACACGTTCGCAATATCACCTTCCGCGTACTCAACCAAATCATCGTAATCCCAGATACACGGCTTACGGATTGGTTTTACTGGTGTTGGCGTTGCAAGTACGTTGACTGGCGCTTCCTGAACCTGATCCGGTTGAGCTTGAACAGATTGAGCTGCCGTTTGTTGACCATTCGTTTGTTGACCACTCGTTTGTTGAATCAGGGCATTGCTATCTAAACCAGACGTCACTGCGTTTAGCTGTGCTTTTAATAGAGCATCGGCAATCTGCAGGCCTTGTGCACGTGTTTGCAAAAAGGCTTTGTGAACTTGCTGTGCCGCCTGCTGGTTTTGAGCAAAGGCTTGGTTGTGTGGTGTTACAGATAGCTGTGGTGCTTCATCCGTATTAGCGTTGATGTTTGATACGCCATTTTTAGCGGATAGGACATGAGTCATATTGCTGTGGTTACCTGTTAGCTGACTGTGGCGAGTTGGCGCCAGAGTAGGGGATACTGATGTAGGAGTTTCGATGACTGGCTCTAGCGCGTTCTGCGCTAATGCTTTCTTCTCTAACTCTTTTGGCGCAATCGCTGCTTGAATGCTTGCTGTCGTAGGAACCGACGCCACTCTTGCTGCTTGTTTACCAGAAGCTTTTTGTTGAATGTGCGCTAGATTAGCGATTGGTGTCTCTGCGATGTGTTGATAAATATCGCGACCACCGAGAGTCACTTGTTTAACCAATTGACGCTTAGCATCACTTGCCAGTTCACTCCTTAAACGAACAGAAAGTGATTGAGATTCAATACTCGATTGGCTTAGTAGTAGCTGTGAACATTGTCCTTCGCTGATGTTGGCAACAATCGCGTTCTTAGAGCTGATGCTTGGATTCAGAGGTGCAAGGTTCAGATTGAGCAGGCCGTGTAGTAGGCTCGCCATGCCAGAAGCAGCGGAGCAATGACCAACACGTTGACTCGCTTGAGTCGTTTTTGTGTCCGTGAAACTTAGAGACGAAGACTGATGTAATGTAGATTCAGGAGCATGGTTAAGCTCAAGCAGAGAAATATCGTTCGAGCTCATGCCGACTTGAGTCAGCAATTCATCGGTAACGGCGTTGTTACGCTCGCTTGCACCAAAGGCCAATGCATTGATGCTACCGTAAGCTGTATCTTGGTTGCTTGTTACTTGATTCTCTTCAACAAGAATGATTGCACCTGCGCCTTCACCCACATTCCAACTGCCTTCTTGCGGCTGTCCGAATTTAGGAGCAAGCGACACAGGGCTCACACTGTTCTTCAGAATCACATGTTCTGCACTGCCACTAAGGTCAACGGCTGCAATTACAACAGCGTCCATTGATTCTTGAGACATCAAGTTTTGTGCGACATCGATACAACGTGCAACTGACTGCTCAGCGGCTGAAATCGTAAAGGCAGGGCCGTTAAAGTCCCACAATGAAGAGATACGCGAAGCCATGATATTGCCGATGAAACTGGTGTATTGGTTCAGCTTGGCTGCGTCCATCACACTGTCCATCGCGATGGTTTCTAGCGATTGGTATTCATCTTGTGTTAGCTCAATACCCATGTTGGCAAAGCTGTCAGCCAGTTGGCTATGCAGGTTTACGCGCCCACGGAATTGGTGCATCTCAAGCTCTGTTTCCATCGCTACGAGTACTGCAACCTTTTGGCCCGCTACGAGCTTGGCATCTTTGATGGCTTCATCTGCAACTTTCATCAGTAACAACTGCTGAGAGATCAAACGGTCATCTTCATTAGGCGGCACTTTGAAGCGAAGGAAGTCGAGATCGAATTGATCGATGTAAGCTCCGTTTGGAATGCCGTGCAAACCAAACTGATTCAGTAGTTCTGGATGTTGGTCTAAGCCTTTCCAGCGTTTCTTAGGCAAAGCAATGAAAGCATCGTTGTTGGTCTCAATCGCAGTGCTTAGCGCATTGATGCTTTGCAGAGAACCGAAGTGAGACGCTAGACCAGTAATGCTTAAATTAGACGGCTGTAGGCTTGGAGAAGCTGACTCTAGAGTCTGGTTTACATGACTCGTATCTGAATACGCTTCAAGCAGTAAGTGAGCGTTACAACCACCGAAACCAAATACAGACACACCCGCACAGCGCTCTTGGTTACCCGCTTTACTTGGCCAAGGTTGGACTTGTGTTGGTAGCGTCTGTGAGCCAAATAAACCTTCTGGTGAAGACAGTGGCTTGTCTAAGTTAATACTTGGTGGAAGAACGCCTTCTTTCATCGCAAAGATCATCTTCATGATCCCTGGCATACCTGCTGCCGTCAGTAAGTGACCGAGGTTTGACTTCGCAGAGCCAATTAATGGCGGGTTAGAACCATTCAACTTCTCAGTAAAGAATCGCTCCATTGAGGTCAACTCAACCTTGTCACCTAATGGTGTGCCGGTTGCGTGACACTCAATCACTTCGATGCTGTCTGGTGTTAGGTTTGAAGCCTCGTAAGCACGTTCAAAGGCTTGTACTTGTCCTTTGCTGTTTGGGCTTAATACGAACTGGCCACGGCCATCGTTCGACAAGCCAATGCCGCTCACTACCGCATAAATGTTGTCGCCATCACGCTCTGCATCAGCTAAACGTTTTAGCACTAAAACACCGGCACCTTCGCCAGCAAATAGACCTTTACTGTTGCTATCAAACGGAACCGAAACACCGTGGTCTGGGTAAGCGTGGAAGATGGAAAAACCCATGTTGATGAAGAATGGGTCAGCACCTGATACCGCACCTGCCAACATCATGTCGGCTTTGCCTGTGTTTAAGTAGTCACACGCTAACTTCAATGAATACACCGAACTTGCACATGCCGCATCTAGGCTAAGTTGCACGTTGCCTAGACCTAATGCATCAGCCACTAACTTAGAGGCGTTGTGTGCTGCCGCACCGTTGATCGGGTTGAGGTCTTGAGCCGTTTCATTGGTTGGTAGCAGTGAAAACTGGTCATTAGCCAATTTAGCTTGTAGTGCTTTCTCGACCACCGAGTGATACATCGGCAGAAACAGATCGTTCGAACGTGTTGTTGGGAACGAAAGCGCTCCCATGATCACACCTGTACGCTCTAAAACATCGGCATTCAGATCAATACCGGCGTCGATTAAAGCCTTACGACTGGTATCCAAAGCCCAAAGGAAACTCTGGTCGACACCTTTAAATGACTCGGCTGTTAAACGGTAGCCATTACTGTCGAAATTGAAGTTTTCGATGTAGCCGCCTTTATCACAGTAAAAGCGGTCTGACTCACCTTGCTCGCCCTGATAGCTTTCAGGTTTAGCGCCTAACTTTTCAGCGCTTAATGTGGTTCGAGAATCTTTTTTGTTCAGCAAGTTTTGCCAAAAATCTTTTGGCGTATCAGCTTCTGGGTATTGATTGGCAATACCGACAATCGCGATCTTATTGCACTTCACTTGCTGCTTAGTCTTGGCTTGAGCCTGATATTGAGAACTCATACTAGCTCTCCTTGATGATTCACTGCGCTGCCTTGAGCCACACCGCTTAATTGTTTAGCGGCGGTGATCTGTTGCTCTAACCCTTGAATAAGTGGCTCGACAGACAGTGGGATTTGATGAGTAATGAGCTGACCAATGCATTTGATGAGCGTGACAACATCGTCACCGCCTTTGGCATTGGAAGCGATTGAGCTGTACTGGTCGGCTACGTTGTCGCTACGATTGATCTTGTCGATCAATGTGCTGGTTTGACGATCGGCACCCACTTCAACAAACAGGCGAGCACCTTGCTGACGTGCACTCTGGATCAACGCGGTGAAATCCAGCGTTGAACAGAAAGTGTCGGCAATCGAAAGGGCGATACTATCGCTGTCGATATTGATTGGTGCGCCCGTCGGTAGACCTGTTGCGCTGATAAAGCGGATATGCTTTGGCAACTCGTCGAACAGTGGTTGCGTGTAAAACTCTCGCACTTGGTTATGCTGACTTAGCGCTGGTGTGGTGTGCATTGCGGTAACACGGTTCGCTGCAATGCCACGTTTACCCAGTTTTTTGAGTAGTGCACGGCATGTGCTTTCACAACCGGCCAGTACACAAGTATCGCCTTGGATGATTGCAAGATAAGCACGTGGAAACTCCGGTAACAGAGCCTCAATCGCTTGTGCATCACTGCGAACCACAAAGCTATTCCATTGGATGTTTTCGTCGCTGTTCAGCTGCCAATCTTGACGCACTGCTGTGAGTTCGCCAGAAATAGCCGTGGTGAAAATTGGGCTAGTTTGAGTCATCTCAATCAGCGCATGTGGATTTTTCCAAACATTTAAGCTTGCCCACATCGAGGCTTCACCTTTGGAGTAACCTAAGGCGAAATCTGGCTGCACTTTGAATTCATCACACAGCAGTTGTGTTAACAGATAACTACTGCCCACACCTGCAATTGCCAACTCACTGAGCGACATTTCTTGCGAGTCGTCAGCGTAAGTTTTCTCGGCCTGCAGCATCTCTTTCAAGTTACCTTCACGTTCTAAACGAGCAAATAACTGTGGGAAATGGTGGTGAAATTCACGCAACATACCGGGATAAACCGTGCCAACACCTGGGTAAACAAATGCAACGCCACCTTTGCTTTGAGGCTTCGGTGAGAAACAACTGCCCGCTGGAGTCTTGTATTGGCTATTGTCAGCCATTACTTTTGGCAACGCATTTTCTAGCGCTGTGATTTCTTGTAGTGCAGCCTCAATTGAAGCCGCCTGAATCACGATGTTCGCGTTAAGGCCAGCATTGTGCTGAACGTTTTGGAAGTGACTTAGGTTTGAATGCATTAAGGTGGCGATAGCAATTTCGCTGTCCGCTGAATTGCTAATGCAATTAAGCTCTTCTCTTAACGAGGTTAGCTGAGAAACTAATTCAGCTTGGTCATTGCCAGAAACCACAAACATTAAGCGTTCGCTGGATAGCAAGGTTTTTGGTTCTTGCAAACCGGTCGCTTGAGTCAGTATCAGGCTGGTGGCGTTTTGGCTATCGTCATTGAAGGTCAATGAAGCAACACGTGCTTTGTTCGGCTCAGTGAACCAGTAATGATTAGCTGATGAACGGCTCGATATCGCATTAACCATATTCAGCAATTCATCAAACTGCTGCGAAGCAGAGAGTGCTGAGTATTGCTGTTGATGGCTTAAATCTGTCGCGGGGCGGCGTGCAATATCCAGAGCAAGCTCAACGCTATCTTCGATAGTTGCATCTGCAAAACTCGCTAGATAAGCGTGTGGATGAATCTTGTTCTGAGCAGCGGTCAGTGCACTCAACATCACCAATGATGGAGCGAGAGAATCCAAACAAAGCTTAACAGCACTACCTTGATTGACTGCCTCAATCGCTTGAGTAAGCGCTTGATTAAAACTGCCATCAATCACAACAGTCATCATCTCAGGAAGCGAAGGTGATAAGTCGGCAGAAAGCTCAGCCGCGTTTGCTGGCTGAGCTAAAAGAGCGATGCGTAATGGCATCGCTTTATTAGTAGGAACAGTCACTATGACAATTGCTCCTTTTCTGCGTTCTTATTAGACTCTTTCTTCGATACTGCTGAGCTAGATTTCGGCAAAAACGCGTCATTTAAGCCCTTGCTGATGGTGACTTTGGCACCTTTCATTACTGCGCTTAAACGACCATCCTGGTGGTAAAGCGAGATATCAGCTTGCAGTGAACGAGCCATGCTTTTTATCACGCTCAGCTCCAGCCAACCTTGGTCACCATTGTGCATCGGTGCGTAACAAATAAACTCACTAATTGCAGACGGTAGGCTTGCTGCACCGTATTTCAATCGAGCCCATACCAACATGGCTTGCAGTAAATAATCTTCCGCGAATGGCTGGCTATCACCAAAACCTTGCTTAGGAATAAACGATCCGCAGTCGCTGTTTTCAATCTGAGGCAACTTGCATTGAGCCAATAAGCCTAAGTCGTCAAAGCGTTCGACTGAGGTAATACCTTGCAATCTTGGTCCGTGAAACAGAGTGCCGTCACTGTATAGAGCTTGTGCCGTTGTTACAGGTGTTGAAGTGCTAGCTTCAAAACGCTTTTCTGACGCTTGTTGAGCATCTTCAGCCCCTTGCACAGAGGCAACTTGCAACTGAGCTTGATACTGTGGTCGCCCTTGGCAACTGATCACCGCTTTTAGCTGAGCTTTTGATTTAGCGTCAGAGGAAAGAACCAGTTTTAGTTCTTGTACTTCATCGGTATCAAAAATCACACCCTTAAGCAGTTTGTAGTTGTGAACGCTAACGTTCACACCTAACAGTTGCTCTGCTACTTCGCGCATCCATTGGATGGCACACACTGTCGGTAACACTGGGTTACCGGCAATGCAGTGATCTTGAATGAAAGGCAATGCCTTCGGGTCAAGATGACGTGTCACAGTGATGCTTGTATTCAGCGGACTCTTTGCAAGATGCACAGACTCCGCATTAAGCTTTTTTACAGCAGCTTCCTTGTTGTCAGAACCTTGCATGCTCGTACCAACCAGCAATTGAATGCCAGTCTCGTTCAGTAGTTGAGAACTAAATAGTTCAGCACCTGCCTGAAGAGGAATCACGTACACACCGCGCTCTGTAAACATACGTTTCAGTGCTGCGTTTACCATGCCACCGTCCCACGGTCCCCAGTTGAAGCTCATCACTTTCGCTTGAGGGTTACGAGCAGACAATTGCAGAGCCGCTTTGTTTAGGATTTCGTTAGACATCGAGTAATCACTTTGGCCTGTATTTCCGTAGAAACCCGCTGCCGAAGAGAACATCGCAATCAGCTTTAGCTTGCTGCTATCAAGACCACCAAGAACCGCTTCTAGTCCGCCCACTTTGGTGCCGTAAACCATGTTCAGTTCATCAAGTGTTTTATCTTGAATATGCTTGTCAGCCAGTACACCTGCACCATGGATAAGACCTGTAATGTCGTTGAAGTTTGCCAGCGTTTTCGCTACTGACTCATGGTTCGATACATCTAGGCTTAGGTATTCAGCACTTGCGCCAATCTCGTTGAAAGCAGCTAGTGCTGCATTGATTTCAAGGCTGCTCAATACAGGTTTTAGTAAGGCATCAACTTTCTTCGGCGTTGGCTTATCACCCGTTGCTTGTAGGTGAGCAATCGCTGCCGGTTTCAATTCAGTCTGTTGTTTGCCTTGAGCCCATTGAGGTAGCTCTTGTGATGTAATGTGTTTACTACGACCAGCAAGAATGAAGTGAGACTTACATTGCTTAGCAAGCGTTAGTGCACATTCAAACGTCACGCCTTTAGCGCCACCCGTTACGAGAACTTTGTCGCTCTTGGTGAGCTGAGCGCCTGCGTTTTTGGTTTGTGCTGCACCTGGTGTTGCAGCGATCAATGTTGCACGACCAGAATCACCGTTTTCCGCATGGCTAAGACCGATTTCAACCGTGTTGGTATCGATATCGAACAGTTCGCCTGTAATAGCCTCAGATAGGTGACGAGCATCAATAGAAGCGTCAGCATCCAATGCACGGCAGAACACGTTTGACCATTCATGGCTCAGTGTCTTAGTTAGACCAGACAACGCGGCTTGGTTAAGTTCTGCATTTGCTAATTGCTTAGTATCTAGGTAACCAAAGCCACCATCGATACGGCTTAGCGTGAAGAACACGCTGCGACCTGAAACGGCATTCAGCTGACCATTTAGGTGCTTAGCGAATAAGAACGCTGTCGTCAGTGAAGCTCTTGAGTCTGCATTCAAGTTAACCGCTTGCTCGTTGCTTTGTTTTGCATCAACGATAGCTTGCAGGTGAATGAAACCAGCAATCACTTTGTTTGACGTTTTAAGGTCTGCTTCGATGTCGTTAATTACCGCAGTCACACCAGCATCATCGACGCTGTTGAGTGTGTAGCTTGCGATTTCACTGTTTAAAGGTGACGCGGCAGAAAGAGCACTACGTACTACAGCAACTTGAATGCCGTTAGCGGTCAACTTTTCTGCTAGAACACCAGCGTTGTGACCATCATCGGTGATCACGACGCAAGCGTCTTTTGAGAAACAATCGACGAGTTTATCTGCCGCTGGTAGCTTTTTTAGCGCTACCTCCTTGTGTGGAGGAAGCTCCGCTGTCGCTGTTTCTGCGATAGGCGTGACTGATTCAGCTTTTGGAGTCGCTACGGGTGCAGCAGCGGATAGCTTGCTTTGCATGTAGGTAACGATTTCACCAAGCGTACGACACTCTGCTAAGTCTTCAGGATTTAGCTCTGGCAGCGTTGGTAGCTGGTCTTGAACCGTACCTAGAATCTCAACACGTTTGATTGAGTCGATACCAAGGTCTGCTTCCATGTCCATTGCTAGATCGAGCATTTCTGCTGGGTAACCTGTTTTGTCGGCAACCACTTCCATCATTGTTGATTGAACATGAACAGGGTTTAGGTCGTTGCTCGCGCTTTGTACAGCGGTTGCAGTTGCTTCTGGAGCAGGTGCTACTGTCGTTACTTCCGAACTAGGAGCCAACTTGCTATTCATGTAGTCAACAATTTCACCCAGAGTACGACACTCAGCTAGGTCTTCAGGGTTTAGCTCTGGCAGTGTTGGTAGCTGGTCTTGAACCGTACCAAGGATCTCAACACGTTTGATTGAGTCGATACCAAGGTCTGCTTCCATGTCCATTGCTAGGTCGAGCATTTCTGTTGGGTAGCCGGTTTTATCCGCTACTACGCTCAGCATTGTGCTTTGAACTTGCTCTGCGTTTAAACCGTTTGATACTGCTTGCGCTGGTTCAGATGCTTGAGTTGCTACTGGAGCAGAAGCAGGAAGCTTACTGTTCATGCTTTTAGTATTCATGTAAGCAACGATTTCGCCTAGAGTACGACACTCAGCGAGGTCTTCAGGGTTTAGTTCTGGAAGAGTCGGTAGCTCGTCTTGAACCGTACCTAGAATTTCAACACGCTTGATTGAATCGATACCAAGGTCAGCTTCCATATCCATTGCTAGGTCTAGCATTTCAGTCGGGTAGCCCGTTTTCTCTGCGACTACTTCTAACATGGTTTTTTGAACGACAGCCGCATCTAGACCATTGCTAGCTGCTGCCGGAGCAACTACTGGTGCTTGTGAAGACACGGGAGCAGAAGCTGGAAGCTTGCTGTTCATGTAGTTAACGATTTCGCCAAGAGTGCGACACTCAGCTAAATCTTCAGGGTTTAGCTCTGGAAGGGTAGGCAGTTCATCTTGAACCGTACCAAGAATCTCAACACGCTTGATTGAGTCGATACCAAGGTCTGCTTCCATATCCATTTCTAGATCAAGCATTTCCGTTGGGTAACCTGTCTTCTCAGCAACCACTTCAAGCATGGTTTGTTGAACGACTTTTGCATCAAGACCGTTAGCTGTTTGAACAGGAGCGGTTGCGCTTGGCTGTGCGGCAGCAGGCGTTGATGCTGGCATCTTGCTGTTCATGTAAGTAACGATTTCACCAAGAGTACGACACTCAGCTAAATCTTCAGGGTTCAGCTCAGGTAGGTTTGGCATTTCGTCTTGAACGGTACCAAGGATCTCTACGCGCTTGATTGAGTCGATACCAAGGTCTGCTTCCATGTCCATTTCTAGGTCAAGCATTTCCGTTGGGTAACCCGTTTTCTCAGCGACCACTTCTAGCATCACTTTTTCAGCATCGGCTGTTTGTACTGCTACTGGCGCAGCCACAGGAGCCGGTTGCGCTTTAACTGGCACAGGTTGAGCTGCAACAGGCGCTGCCGCTTGAGCCGCTACTTGCGGTGCAGGAACGGCTTTCTGTACTGGAGTTTTCTGAGTTGTTGTATTTTGAACCGGCGCAGCTTGAAAAGACTGAGCTTGTACTGGAGTCGCTTGTGCTTGAGCTACAGGCTGTTGGACTATAGCTGTTGGAGTAGCTGGAGATTGAATCGCTGGCTGGGCATTTACTGGCGCAACGAAGGTTGGTTGTGCCGTTTGCACTGAACCTTGCGTCAGCATATTAAGTGCAGAGCTGTTGCTGTGCGCTTGCATCTCTAGGTAATGAGCGTGAGCTTTTAGAGTCTCTGCTTGGTGCTGGTGGAACATCTCCATAGAACGCTGTAGGTTCTCAGGAATGGCTACGCCAGCTGTTGCCATTTTCGCTTGCTCAGACATTAGGGTGTTGAACGTGTCACCGTATTGCTGAGGAATCGCCAAGAATTGCTGATGTACTTCTGCTGCTTGTTGTTGAGCATTGAAGAACGACTGCAATGAAGACTCATCTACCGTTACTTGAGCTGCAGGCTGAATAGTCGCCGATGCAGGTTGTGCCACTTGAGGTTGCTGAGCTACTGTTGCTACTTGTGTACTTGGTACTGGAACAACTGACTGTTGTACATTTGAAGCTTGAGGAGCAGCCACAGGTACTTCAACGATTTCTGTTTTAATCACTTCTTTTTCCACGATTTTCTCGACTTCAACTTTCACTTCAACAATCTCAGTCTTTTCGGTGACGTTGCCCGAAGCCAATGATTGATCCATCTTCTTACGAGTAGCTGGGCTGATGTAGTTGGTTGCATTCAGCTTGATGTTCATTGGTGATGCCTTTGCAGGTTCAGCAATGTCAGCTTGGTAAGGGTCAATGTTGTCCAATGAAACACCTGCCACGCACAGTTGAACCGCAGCTAAACGAAGCTGTTGATCACTGTCGCCTTTTGGGCTTGGGTTGATGCTGATTGCGTAAAGTTCTTCGTTCTTATCAGCCAATGTTTTTTCAACCAGCTTTTGAAGAATATTTTTAGGACCGAATTCTACAAATACGCGCGCGCCTGCTTCATACATTGCTTCAATTTGCTCACTGAAACGAACCGATTGCAGCATGTGCTGTTTGAATGCTTTCTTGATCGCTTTCGCGTCTTTGCTGTGTAGTTTGCCTGTTGCGTTTGAGTAAAGCGGCAGCGTTGGAGCGCTGAATGAAGCTTTATCAATTGCAGCAGCAAATGGTTTTTGAGCGTGAGCAACAAGCGGTGTGTGGAAAGCACCAGATACTGGCAGAGCAATCGCTTTGAAGCCTTGTTCTGTTAGCGCTTGTGCTGCTTGTTGAACCGTCGCTGTTGGGCCTGCAATAACCAGTTGAGTTGGAGCGTTGTAGTTGGCAATGCTCATACCTTCGAATTGGCTGATGCAACTTTCAACGGCTGGAAGTTTGTCTGCGTCTAGGATGACCGCAAACATAGTACCGCTGTCGCCTTGTTCAGGTGTCGCTGCCATCGCATCGCCACGAGCGAAAGCTAACTGGTAGTAATCGTCTTGCGAGATAACACCCGATGCACATAGTGCGCTTAACTCACCAAAGCTGTGACCTGCGACCATGTCTGCTTTGAAGCCAGCTTGAGTCATGATGTCGAACTGACCCATAGAAACAGTACCAATCGCACTTTGCGCATTCGCCGTGTTGGTTAGTACCGCTTCTTGAGCTTTGGTTGCTTCTGGTGTGAAGGTTGGAATTGGGAATAGAATTTGCGACAGAGCTGTTTTCTTGTGCTGACCAAATACTTGATCCGCTTGAGCAAGCTGTTGGCGCATCTCAGGGTAATGACAAGCAAGCTCGCGACCCATGTTGAGGTATTGCGAACCTTGACCTGCAAATAGCGCTGCCACTTTACCTGCACCGTTTTCAGCAATCAGTGCCGATTCGCGGTAGCTAGTACCGTTTGGCATCTGCCAATGTGTTTTGGTTTGACTCTCAAGCATTGAAACCGCTTGAGTCAGTTGCGCTTGAAGGTCTGCTTGGTCAGTCACAACTAAACCAAGACGAGCATGCTTAGCGTCAACTTCGCGTAGAGCGTGTTGTTCTGCAAGTGCTTCCAACTTGAACACAGCATCAGCAGCTTGAGTTGAAACCTGTTTTAGCTCGTTGATCAGTGCTTGGCTAGATTCTGCGCTGAACAACAGAGTTTGCGGCACTTGGCGCTGACGGTATTTGTCACCGCGAGCGTGCTCTGGCGTGTACTCTTCTAAAACAACGTGGAAGTTCGTACCACCAAAACCAAATGAGCTGATACCTGCACGGCGTGGTGTGCCGTCGACACGTTGCATCCAAGGACGCGTTTGTGTGTTTAGGTAGAATGGTGAGTTCTCGATGTCCAGTTTAGGATTCGGGCTCGACACGTTGATCGTTGGCGGCAGTACTTTATGGTGCAATGCTAATGCTGCTTTGATTAAACCAGCAGTACCTGCGGTTGATTTAGTGTGGCCAATTTGAGATTTCACAGAGCCTAATGCAATGTGTTGCTTCTCTTCATTGTTTTCACTGAATACTGAGTTTAAGCCACCGAATTCAGCAACATCGCCTGCTGCTGTTCCTGTGCCGTGTGCTTCTAAAAGACCAAGCGTGTGCGGTGCGAAACCAGCATCATCGTAAGCGCGTTTTAGTGCTTTTGCTTGTCCTTCAGGGCGAGGCGCGTAAATACTCTTGAACTTACCATCCGAAGATGAACCAACACCTTTAATCACTGAGTAAATTCTGTCGCCATCGCGCTCTGCATCTTCAAGACGCTTAAGAGCAACCATGCCAATGCCTTCGCCAATCATCATGCCTTTTGAGTCGATGTCGAAAGGTTGAATGGTTTCATTAGTGGTGAATGCTGGCGTTTTCGAGAAGCTCATGTACATGGTTGGTGAGTTATCAGTACACACACCACCAGTGATCATCATTTCACTGCGGCCTTCAACCAGTTCACTAAGAGCCATGCGCATTGCGGCTAGAGAACCTGCACAAGCGGCGTCTACTACACAGTTGATGCCACCAAGGTCAAAGCGGTTAGCAATACGACCTGAAATTACGTTACCCAATGAGCCAGGGAATGAGTTCTCTTCCCAGTGGATGTATTGGTCTTGGAATTTTTTGATCAGCATTTCGCTGTCTTCGTCGTTGATGCCACTGCTTTTGAAGACTTTTTTCAAAACAGGGTATTGAAGACGAGCATTCAAGCTTTGAGCAATCTTTTGACCGCCACCAACACCGAGCGTGATACCGATCTTATCGCGATCGTAGCCTTCAGGCAGTTTGGCATCTTCAAGTACTTCTTTTGCAACGATCAAAGAAAGCAGCTGTGAAGTATCAGTTAGTTCTAGGATATTTGGCGGAAGACCGAACTCCATTGGGTTGAAGTCGACTTCTGGGATGAAACCGCCACGCTTACAGTAAGACTTGTCTGGCGTTGTACGATTTGAATCGTAGTAATCTTCTGGACGCCAGTGCGTATCTGGCACTTCGGTAATTGCATCGATCTTTTCGCTGATCAAATCCCAGAACTTGTTTAAGTAACGAGAGTTAGCAAACATGCTTGCCATACCAACGATAGCAATAGGCATGTCTTTAAGACGTTTATTAAGTCGAGTGTCGTCGACTGATTCCGGTGTATTTTTTTCGGGTTGGCTCATTATGAGTCTCCACTTGAAATCACTGAGGGCGATGTCGTGTTTTGAGGCTGCGCTTTTAATTGAATCGAAAATAAATCTGAAACAGATTTTGGCAAACGCAGCTGAAGAGTAAGGCTGCCGAAAGTTGGCCACCTAACTGAAATAGGGAGTGCGAAGTTCATTGACTTGCAGACGTTGAGAACGTGTTTCATGCGTGAAGGGGGTATTCGAATGTGAGGGTAATGTCCATTTAAATCCTGTCCAAAGTACCGCTTAACGGAAAGCAGTTATCCGCAATGAAAACGTGTGAATTTGTTTAATGGTTGAGCAGGCTACCCGAGGTGAGTTGCCGATACAATGCTCCCAGAGGCCACTATGATCTGTTCAGACCAGATGAAATTTGTGTGTTTTTGAATTTTGTATTTTTAATGTAATTAACTTATTGATAATTAATGGGTATGACTTGTTTTTTAGTGTTTATACTCTATATTTTGACTTGGTGAGATCTATGTCAGATTTTTGTAAGTAACATTTAATAGATGCCTGTTCCGTAAGGCTGAGTGTGATCTGTGTTTTAATTTGTTATTATTTAAAAAATTAGTTTTAAGTCCGCATATGAAGGGTGTTTCCTGCCCAAATTCTCTATGTTTCTCTCAAAACATAGGTGAGTTAAATTTGTTCGTTTTGATGTTTTATTGATGGCTTTATGAAGAGTGATTTTTAATAAGTGAGTGCTAAAAAGATGGAAACACCAGTCGTTGATTTGTGGCTTTGTTCTCTAAGCGATTTGGATGAAGGTACTGATCATGTGTCGCGCCTTAAACAGAAACTGACTGACGATGAAGTCGCCAAGGTGGAGCGTTATCGAATGCCTTCATCTAAGATCCAAGCGCTCTATGTTCGTAATTATTTGCGAGAGGTGTTGTCGTTCTACTCTGATTTAGCGGCTGAAGAGTGGCGGTTTGAATATGGTGAGAAAGGAAAACCACGCTTGATCGCAGAGCAACAACACAAAACCGGACTGAATTTCAATATTAGCCACAGCCAAGAGCATTTACTGATTGCTGTCTGCCACACGAAAGGGCAACCACTACAGCTTGGGGTGGATATTGAACATGCAAGAAGTTCGACCAACATCACTGCGATAATGAAGCATTACTTTTCGGAATTTGAGATTAACGATTTACTCGGGCTGGATGAGGTATCTCAAAGAGAGCGTTTCTTTGATTTGTGGGCACTGAAAGAGTCGTATATCAAAGCGACAGGAAAGGGGTTAGCCACATCATTGAAAAGTTTTTCGTTCGACTTTTCCAATCTAACTCAACAAACACTGCCACTTCATTCATCGGGTTTACAACCAGAGTTACATGACGAAATCATTGTACTTAACGGAGTTGGGTTGGATGCTGCTGAACAAGGCAATGCTTCAACAGATTGGCAATGCAGTTTAGGAAGGCTGGATAACCAGTTCCGATTTGCCGTGACTCTTGGTGGTGCAACGCTTCCTATGCAATTAGAGATGAAGTGCTTCCCCAAATTTAAGCTACTTGGCTGAGTTTACGCTCGTTACACTAGAACCTTGAGCTTCTAATCTGGAACAAGGTGCACTCTCAACTACTCGTATTTTCAGCCACTCGCGCTCTCAGCCACTCGTAATATTGCCTAACTCGTTTCGCCAAGCATCGCTTTTAATACTTCAGCGGGTACAGGCTGAAGTTGTTTGTCTTTATCTAGGCAAACCATCTCGATATCACCAATCACGGCAGGTTTAATCGCATCTTTACGCCACACTTCTTGTCGCCATAAGGTTTTGTATTTGCCATCGAGTTCAAAAGAAGTTCGGATGTCACAGATCTCAGCGAACTCGACCCCGTCTTGGAAGGTCATATTGGCTTTATATACCGCAAACCCCAGTCCATGATCATTCCACAACTCCGCCAGTTTATCGCTGCCCAACACATGCTCGCGCGCACGCTCAAAGTATTTAAGGAAGTTAGGGTGATAAACCACACCTGAGTGATCGGTATCTTCGTAGTAAATCTGTACTGGGTGATGGTAGATCTGACTCATGGGTAGCAACTCTTGGTAAGTAGTGGATCAGTAAATCTGACTAAGTTGTGCAGCACTCTACAGGATAGGTTGAAATTACTTCAAGGCATCATCGTGAAAGGGGCTTTTGGTCAGACCTCATTTATCACTGATGCTTTGGTCAACTCCCACCCATTTATAAATATTCTATGTGTCATTTTCCACCCATTAAATTTTGCAAAGAGTGGACGACTCATGTTGGCAACTATGATGAAGCCTTGTGGTTAAAGGGTTGTTAATGCTTTGTATCAATATGGCGCGCTAATTGCCTTAGTGAAAGCACGCAGTTCCCATTGAAGGGCTGCTTTGTTTACTAAGGAGAATAATAATGTTTAAGCCTCTTACCCTACTGTCTGTATCTGCTCTGGCACTCACAAGTTTTAATGCTGCTGCAAACTGTGACCCTGGTGAAATCGTGATTAAATTCAGTCACGTAACTAATACTGATAAGCACCCGAAAGGCATTGCCGCTTCTCTACTAGAAGAGCGAGTAAACACTGAAATGAATGGTAAAGCTTGTATGCAAGTTTTCCCTAACTCGACGCTTTACGATGATAATAAGGTACTGGAAGCCCTGTTAAATGGTGATGTTCAAATGGCGGCACCTTCGCTGTCTAAATTTGAGAAGTTCACCAAGAAATACCGCATTTTTGACCTTCCGTTCCTATTTGAAGATGTAGACGCTGTTGACCGTTTCCAAAACTCAGAATCTGGTGAAAAACTGAAGAATGCAATGAAACGTCGTGGCCTACAGGGTCTAGCGTTTTGGCACAATGGCATGAAACAGATGTCGGCGAACAAACCTCTTATCAACCCTGAAGATGCGGAAGGTTTGAAATTCCGTGTTCAAGCATCAGATGTATTGGTGGCTCAGTTTGAACAACTAGGCGCTAACCCACAGAAGATGTCTTTCAAAGAAGTGTACGGTGGCCTGCAAACTAAGGTTATCGATGGCCAAGAAAACACATGGTCAAACATCTACGGTAAGAAGTTCTTTGAAGTACAAGACGGCGTGACTGAAACCAATCACGGCATTTTGGATTACCTAGTCGTAACGTCAAACGACTTCTGGAAAGACCTACCTGAAGATGTACGTACACAGCTTGGTACTATCGTTCAAGAAGTGTCTGAGACGCGTAACGCAGAATCTTCAAAAGTTAACCTAGCGAACAAAAACAACATCATCGAAGCGGGTGGTGAGGTTCGTACGCTTACGCCTGAACAGCGTGAAGCATGGGTAACTGCGCTTCAACCAGTATGGAAGAAGTTTGAAAAAGACATCGGTTCAGACCTTATCGATGCAGCGTTAGCTTCAAACCAATAACACCGCTAAGGGAGTGGCGAGTATTCGTCACTCCTTATTAAAACAATTATAAGCGGAGTCAATTATGGAAAAGCCTCAAATGGAACAACCAAATTCTAGCGAATCAGCACTGGAAACCTCTCTTTTTTCCAAAGTCGGAAGAGTTACGGATGTGATTGAAGAGTCATTAATCGCATTTTTCCTTGGCGCAATGACGCTACTTACTTTTGCCAATGTGGTATTTCGATACGCATTCAATGACAACATCTTATGGGCACTGGAACTGACGGTGTTCATGTTTGCTTGGATGGTGTTAGTGGGCGCATCTTATGGCGTTAAAAAACACTTCCACATCGGTGTTGATGTGATCATCAACCTTGCCCCAGAAAAGCTACGCAAAGTGTATGCGCTAATCGCTGTGACAAGCTGCCTAGCATTTTCAATCTTACTTCTTATCGGCTCTTGGAATTATTGGTATCCATTCGCGACCGATCGCGCATGGTATGAAACTGATGATATCCCAATGCCAGAGATACTTCAGTTTCTTGCTGATTGGCTGAATGAAGGCGAGCGATACGAGAAACTGCCACGTTTTATTCCTTATATGGCGCTGCCGATTGGTATGGCAATGCTGACGTTCCGTTTTGCTCAAGTTGCTTACCAAGTAGTAACGGGCAAGCTTGATCGCATGATTGCAGGACACGAAGCCGAAGAAGAGCTGGATGCGTTGAAAGCGGACGTGCTAGCGGGCTCTGACGAAGATGCGACAGCGGTATTGAATTCGACTCCGCAGAACAAAGCGAATGAGTCGAGTACAAAATCTAACGGTAAGGAAGACTAATCATGGCAATGTTATTTCTATTTTTAATGGTAATTGCTTTCATGTTGGTCGGTGTACCAATTGCAATTTCCCTCGGTTTATCGAGCGTAATATTCTTATTGATGCATTCAGATGCGTCATTAGCTTCAGTCGCACAAACGCTGTTTAATGCTTTTGCTGGCCACTACACACTCTTAGCGATTCCTTTCTTTATCTTGGCCTCTAGCTTCATGTCTACTGGTGGCGTGGCGAAACGTATTATCCGTTTTGCTATCGCAATGGTGGGTTGGTTCCGCGGTGGCTTGGCGATGGCGTCGGTTGTGGCATGTATGATGTTCGCAGCCCTTTCTGGTTCATCTCCTGCAACGGTAGTGGCTATCGGTAGTATTGTTATTGCGGGCATGATCAAAAACGGCTATTCAAAAGAGTTCGCGGCAGGGGTTATCTGTAACGCGGGTACCTTAGGGATCTTGATTCCACCGTCAATCGTGATGGTGGTATACGCAGCGGCGACCGATGTATCGGTAGGTCGTATGTTCTTAGGTGGCGTTATTCCTGGCCTATTGGCGGGTGTGATGCTGATGATTGCTATCTACATTGCAGCACGGATTAAGAAGATTCCGGCACAGCCATTTGTGGGTTGGGGTGAGATGTTCGCAGCTGCGAAAGATGCGAGTTGGGGTTTGCTGCTGATTGTCATCATTTTAGGTGGTATCTACGGCGGTATCTTTACACCGACAGAAGCGGCGGCCGTCGCAGCGGTGTATGCCTTCTTTATTGCCAACTTTATCTACAAAGATATGGGTCCGTTTGCGGACAAGAACAATACAAAACCAGCGCTGGTAAAAGTGTTCCAAACGTTTTTCCATAAAGACACTAAAGACACGCTTTACGATGCAGGCAAGCTGACGATCATGCTGCTGTTTATCATTGCCAACGCTCTGATTCTTAAGCATGTACTGACCGAAGAACGCATTCCTCAAATGATCACTGAGTCTATGCTCTCTGCGGGCTTAGGGCCGATCACCTTCTTGATTGTAGTGAACGTTTTACTCTTGATTGGTGGTCAGTTCATGGAGCCATCAGGCTTGCTGATCATCGTTGCGCCATTGGTATTCCCAATCGCTATTGCACTCGGTATCGACCCAATCCACCTAGGTATCATGATGGTAGTGAACATGGAGATAGGGATGATAACGCCGCCTGTCGGGCTCAATTTGTTTGTGACTGCCGGGGTCGCCAAGATGTCGATGATGAACGTGGTGAAAGCGGCACTGCCGTGGGTGGGCGTGATGTTCTTATTCCTGATTATCGTCACTTACGTGCCGTGGGTATCTACATGGTTACCGACCACATTGATGGGACCGGAAATCATAACCAAGTAACTATTCCACGTAGTTATTCCAAGTAGCTATTTGCTCCAAGTAGCTATTTGAACCATTCACTGACATGGAATTTAATCCATAAAAAATGAGGAGGTCGCTAGACCTCCTCATCTATATTTCTGCCACGATTTGATTGAGGGTTTATCTGCTCATACAAAGCGCGTTTGGCTTCTAATTCTGGCGTATTTAAATCGACGTGATGATCTGTATAGTAAATGCCATCTATCTCAAAAGTGTCAGTAATCGATGGTACTCTCGTTTTCTCACCCATAACCACTTCCTTATTATATTTATTGCATAACATCCTGTTATTGAAATAAGTATAGGTGATCTTGCTCGCAAATCTAATTTAGTTTGGTTCTACCTTATAAGACTCTTTCGTTAGCTGGTGTTTTTGCATCTTGTCGTAGAGGGTTTTTCTAGGTAATTGCAGTCTCTCCATGGTCTCTTTTATGCTGCCATTACATTCAATAAGTGCTTGCTTCAGCGTGTTTTTTTCGAAGTCAGATACCAGTTCAGCTAAGGACAGCTCTTGAGCCGTTTTACTGATGCTGTCTGATAAGTGAGAAAGCTTACCTAAAAGCACAAAACGCTCTGCAGTATTACGTAATTCTCGAACATTTCCCGGCCAATCATGAGCGAGAAGGGCATGAAGCTCTTTTTGAGGAAGTGCTGGGGCTGTCTTGCCATAGCGAGCCGCCGCCACCAATAGGAAGTGGTGGAAAAGGGCAGGGATGTCTTCTTGTCGGTTTCTCAATGGGGGTAAGTCTAGGGTGACGACATTGAGTCGGTAATAAAGATCTTGGCGGAAGGTGCCTTCTTCAGCCGCTTTTTTTAAGTCGACTTTGGTTGCCGCAATTACGCGGATATCTAAGGGAACTAACCCGTTTGAACCAACCCTTTCGATGACACGTTCTTGCAATACACGCAGTAAACGAATTTGTGCTTGCATCGGCATGGATTCGATTTCATCTAAAAATAGGGTGCCGCCCTGAGCAAACTCGAACTTACCGACACGCTTACTTTCTGCGCCAGTAAACGCGCCTTTCTCGTGGCCATAGAGTTCACTCTCAATGAGGTTCTCAGGCACCGCACCGCAGTTGACCGCGACAAAGTTTTGTTCTCGGCGGCTGCTTTGTTCATGCAGAGAACGTGCAACCAGCTCTTTACCTGTGCCTGTTTCACCAAAGAGCAAGATATCGGCATTGGTGTCGGCAACATGGGTGATGATGGAACGCAGCTCGGTCATGGATTGCGTGTCACCAATGATTCTCGGGCCCAGCGCTTTGCTGGCTTTGAGCGAACGCTTAAGCTCAAGATTTTCCAAGGTCAGTTGGCGCTTTTCTATTGCGCGTTTGGTGGTTTCGATAAGACGTTCATTAGCGAACGGTTTTTCAATGAAATCATAGGCCCCGTCTTGAATCGCTTGCACCGCCATCGAGATGTCACCATGGCCAGTGATCATAATGACGGGAATCTCTTTGTCTTTATGCATGACGGTGTTGAGCAGGTCATGCCCAGAGATACCCGGCAAGCAGATATCAGTGATGATCACGTGAGGCAATCCATTCTCTTGAATCGCGATCAGGGCCGATTCCGCATCGGGAAAGAATTCGGCATCAATATCCGCGAGTTCGAAGCTCTGTTCAATCGCCATTCTTAGGTCAGATTCATCATCAATGAAGTAGACGTGACACATAGTTGTTCCTTTACTCTTTTATGCTGATTATCGCTGAGTTTGTTTATTAGGCCGTATTTGAACGGACTCATCTCAGTCTGTTATTTTTGCTTCGTGTGCTGGGTTTTATTCTTTTTGTTCTTTGCTGTTCTTGTTCTTTCTGTTGCTCTTACTGTTGTTTCATAACGGGTAACTCTATGCTAAATCGAGCACCGCCTTGTGGACTTGTTCCTGTCGTGAGCTTGCCGTTAATCCCGCTGATTATCTGTTGAGATATCGATAGCCCAAGCCCTAAGCCATTCTTCTTTGTCGTATGGAAGGGTTCGAAAAAGTTTCCGCTCGAAGAGGAAGTAAAGCCGGGGCCATTATCATCGACGTGGATCAGTAGCGTGTTGGCTTCATCTGTCTCTTTAACTTCTAATAGGATAGCCAACTGCTTGTCGTCTTGGCTTTCCATCGCCTGAATCGCGTTGGTGAGTAGGTTAATAATGACCTGCTCGAGCTGGATGGCATTGGCGAGTATGCATGCATCAAAGGTTTCAGGCAGCTCATTGGTCTTGACTCGCTCACTCTTGAGTTGTGGCTTCATCAATTCCCTAGATGAATGCAATACAGGGAGGATCTGTAATATGTGCAGCTCTTCCGCGGTCGACTTTTTAGCAAAGGAGCGAAGCTGGTGGCTAATTTTCGCCATGCGATCGGTGAGGGCTGAAATACGCGATAAGTTGTCATCGACACGATCGGTTTTCTCTTTGGCGAGAAAAAGTCGGCCATTGTCGGCGTAGCTACGAATCGCAGCGAGTGGGTTATTCAGTTCGTGGCTGATGCTTGCTGACATCTGACCTAATACCGCCAATTTTGCCGCTTGGATGAGCTCGTCTTGAGTGTGTCTGAGTACCCGCTCGGTTTCGATACGTTGCTTGATCTCAACGTGTAGTTCAGAGGTTCTTTCGAGTACTTGAAACTCTAGTTTTTGGTTAGCTTCTGACTGCAGCCTGTCGATCTGAGCACGCCTATGTTGACGGTGCAGATTAAGTTGGATGACCAGATAAATGATCGCAAAGACCAAACTCAACACCACCATATAGGCGACCAAGTCCCACCAAACCAAGTGGGTGGGAGAGAAGACCCTAACCGTTAATCCAGGATCAGGTAGAAAGCGTGAAGAGGTGAAGAACTTCTCTTTAACTAAGCGGTGAGACGAGCGAATACTGCTGGTGGGGCTTTCTAGGTCGCCAGAGAAATGCAGGCTTTCAATTTGAGTATCGAGGTATTGTTGATTCTCTCGAATGCGAGTTTGCTGTGCTGCATCAAGAGGTTGAAGACTTTTGAATAGCCACTCTGGATTGCTCGACATGAAAATAATCTGGTCTTTATCATCAGCGACAAAAAAACTCTGTTTGCCTTGCCAGCTTGCTTCAATCAAAGACAAATCCATTTTTACCACAATTACACCAATGATTTCAGCGGCATAGGAAACAGGGTAAGAATAATAGTAACCACGCTTGCCCGAGGTTGAGCCTAAGGCAAAGTATTGTTTTTCATGCCCTTGAATGGCTTGTTGGTAATAAGGGCGAAAGGCGAAATTACGCCCGACAAATGAGTGCTTTAAGTCCCAATTACTGGCCGAGATAGTGGTGCCAATGTTATCCAATAAATAGGTATCGGATGCCTGAATCACTGTGTTGACGTGCTCTAGATAGCGGTTGGTTAGCTCTATCTGGGCAGAATTGCTTGGCGAGTGTAGGGCATCGATCAGCTCTTTATCTTTTGAAAGTAGTTCTGGGATGTGGGCGAACTTGTCCAATTGGCTGGCAACGTGAACGGAAAAACGGTCTAAGTTAGATTGATGATCATTTAACAAACTTTCATGGCTTGTGCTCCACACCCAATGACCGCCAAACACCATCAGTAAACTGTATGTGGCCATTAACAGTATTGGGATTCTAAAAGCTTGAAACATGAAGGCTCTCCGCTAATTTCTTTGGTAGACAATCAAGCCTGTCTTCTCTCGTTTATGGTAGCAAATAGCGGTAGTTTTTGCTGAAAGCCGAGAGTGAACAGATGGGTGTAGGTTAAGGGTTTGTAACGGGGATTGTTGAAAAAGTTATCGACTCTGAGGGGTAAAACAAGAGCAAGATCTCTTTTTAAGGTTTTTAGGAAAAAAAGCCCTCGATTCCCTTGAAAAAGTCGCTATTGTCCCCATTTCTGTTGTGCTAAGTGATGTTTTGATCGTTTTTGTATCATTTAGTTGGACGAATTTAGAGCATTCATCATCAAGCAGAGGTGAACGGCTCGACAGAGATTAAACAGATCGCTAGAATGTCGCGTCTAAAATTTCTGTCCTGAGGCTAATCGGAGATACCTTTCTTGTTTCTGAAAACAAGCTTTGTTGCGTTTTAATTGGCGCGTGAAGAACGAAGATATCGCTGATTAGTCTGGTGTTTGGTTGAATAATCAATTCAGACATCAATGCTCGATTTTAAATTAGGTGTTCGGATAGAGCACTACACAAGGATGCAGCCAACAACGTCGGCTTTTGAATTAAAGCTAAGTTACGGCTCATATGCTCAGATTACTGAGCCAGTTTTGAGGTTTATATAATGCAAGTTACTGTTGAAACGCTAGAAGGCCTAGAGCGCCGTCTTAATATTACTGTTCCTGCTGCTAACATCGAAGATGCAGTTACAGCTGAACTACGCAACATCGCGAAAAACCGTCGTTTCGATGGTTTCCGTAAAGGCAAAGTGCCAATGAAGATGGTTGCTAAAATGTACGGCAAAGCAGTACGTCAAGACGTGATGGGCGAAGTAATGCAACGTCACTTCATCGAAGCGATCGTTAAAGAGAAAATCAACCCAGCTGGCGCACCAACTTTCGCACCAGTTGAAAACAACGAAGGCGCTGACCTAGTATTCAACGCAACTTTTGAAGTTTACCCAGAAGTTGAGCTGAAAGGTCTAGAAAACATCACTGTTGAGAAACCAGCAGTAGAAGTTAAAGACGCAGACGTTGAAGAGATGATCGAAACTCTACGTAAGCAACAAGCAACTTGGACTGAAGTTGAAGCTGCAGCTGACGCTGGTTCTCGTGCAACTATCGACTTCGTTGGTTCTATCGACGGTGAAGAGTTCGAAGGCGGTAAAGCTGAGAACTTCCCACTAGAGATGGGTGCTGGTCGCATGATCCCTGGCTTCGAAGACGGTATCGTTGGTAAAACAGCAGGTATGGAATTCGAAATCGACGTAAACTTCCCAGAAGATTACCACGCTGAAAACCTAAAAGGTAAAGCGGCTAAGTTCTCTATCAAGCTGAATAAAGTTGAAGCTCGTGAACTTCCAGAACTAAACGAAGAATTCGTTTCTAAGTTCGGCGCTGCTGACGGTGTTGAAGGCCTTAAAGCTGAAGTTCGTAAGAACATGGAGCGTGAGCTTAAGCAAGCTGTTAAGAACCGCATCAAAGAGCAAGCTATCGACGGTCTAGTTAACGAAAACAACATCGACGTACCTTCTGCTCTTATCGATCAAGAAATCGGTGTTCTACGTCAACAAGCTGCTCAACGTTTCGGTGGCAACACTGAAGCTGCTGACCAACTTCCACGTGAGCTGTTCGAAGAGCAAGCTAAACGTCGCGTAGTTGTAGGTCTTCTTCTTGGTGAAGTAATCAAGACTGAAGAGCTAAAAGCTGACGACGAGAAAGTTAAAGCTATCATTGAAGAGATGGCTACAGCATACGAAGATCCAACAGAAGTTATTGCTTACTACGAGCAAAACGAGCAAATGATGAACAACATGCGCAATGTTGCTCTAGAAGAGCAAGCTATTGATGCAATCATCGCTAAAGCTCAAGTTTCTGATAAAGAAGTTAGCTTCAACGAGCTAATGAATCAGCAACCTGCTTAATATAGTAATATCTGACGTAGAAGGTTGACGTACGGTCAACAATTCTGCTAACAATGGTCCGTATGATTTAATCATTCGGGCCATTTATTTTAGGGACATAAGAATATGAGCTACCAAGAAAAAAACACAATGCCATCGATTATGGACGCACTAGTTCCTATGGTGGTTGAACAGACTTCCCGTGGTGAACGTTCTTACGATATTTATTCTCGTCTATTAAAAGAACGTATCATTTTCTTAACAGGTCAAGTGGAAGACCACATGGCAAATCTTGTCGTGGCGCAACTGCTTTTCTTGGAATCAGAAAACCCAGACAAAGATATCTATCTTTACATCAACTCACCTGGCGGTAGCGTAACAGCAGGCATGTCTATCTACGACACAATGCAGTTCATCAAGCCAAACGTGAGCACAGTATGTATGGGTCAAGCTTGCTCTATGGGTGCATTCTTACTAGCAGGTGGTACTCCTGGTAAGCGTCACGTGCTTCCAAACTCACGTGTAATGATTCACCAGCCACTTGGCGGCTTCCAAGGCCAAGCGTCTGATATTCAAATTCACGCGCAAGAGATCCTAACGATCAAACAAAAGCTAAACAAACTATTGGCAGAGCACACGGGGCAGCCTCTAGAAGTTGTTGAGCGCGATACAGATCGTGATAACTTCATGTCTGCTGATCAAGCAGTAGAATACGGCTTAGTGGATTCAGTTCTTAATCACCGCGGTCAATAATTGCAGGGCAATTGTTTAACGCAAAGTGATTCAAATTGATATACACTCAAGCATAGAGAGTTAAGGCTAAGAGGTTAGCGAATGACAGATAAAAGCAAAGAGGGTGGTAGCGGTAAACTGCTTTACTGCTCTTTCTGTGGCAAAAGCCAACACGAAGTTCGCAAGTTAATCGCAGGTCCTTCTGTTTACATTTGTGATGAATGTGTCGATCTTTGTAACGACATTATTCGTGAAGAAATTAAAGATGTTCTTCCTAAGAAAGAATCGGAATCGCTGCCAACGCCGCGTGAGATTCGTGAGCATCTTGACGACTATGTAATCGGTCAAGAATACGCGAAAAAAGTGCTAGCAGTTGCGGTATACAACCACTACAAGCGTTTACGCAATGGTGATACAACGGCTGAAGGCGTAGAGTTAGGTAAGAGTAACATTCTTCTTATCGGTCCTACTGGTAGTGGTAAAACGCTACTTGCTGAAACACTGGCTCGTTTCCTAGACGTTCCTTTCACAATGGCAGATGCAACAACACTAACCGAAGCCGGTTACGTGGGCGAAGATGTTGAAAACATCATCCAGAAGTTGCTTCAGAAATGTGATTACGACGTAGCGAAAGCGGAACGCGGCATTGTTTACATCGATGAAATCGACAAGATTTCTCGTAAAGCTGAAAACCCATCAATCACGCGTGACGTGTCTGGTGAAGGTGTACAGCAAGCTCTACTAAAACTTGTTGAAGGTACAGTTGCTTCAGTTCCACCTCAAGGTGGTCGTAAGCACCCACAGCAAGAATTCTTGCAAGTGGACACGTCTAAGATCCTATTTATCTGTGGTGGTGCATTTGCAGGCCTAGATAAAGTGATTGAGCAGCGTGTAGAAACAGGTTCAGGTATCGGCTTCGGCGCAGAAGTGCGTTCAAAAGACGGAACCAAAACTATCGGTGAATTGTTCACTCAAGTAGAACCTGAAGATCTAGTGAAGTATGGTCTAATTCCAGAATTCATTGGTCGTCTACCTGTTACAACAACACTGACAGAGCTTGATGAAGAAGCGCTAATCCAAATCCTTTGTGAGCCAAAGAATGCACTGACAAAACAGTACGCTGCATTATTTGAGCTTGAGGATACAGAGCTAGAATTCCGTGAAGACGCTTTACGTGCCATTGCTAAGAAAGCAATGAACCGTAAAACAGGTGCTCGTGGTCTACGTTCTATCTTGGAGGGTGTTCTACTAGAAACTATGTACGAACTGCCATCTTCAACTGATGTAAGCAAGGTTGTGATTGATGAGTCGGTAATTAATGGTGAGTCAGAACCACTATTAATTTACAGCAACTCAGATAACCAAGCAGCTGTTGCAGAGTAGGTCTTTTTTAGACAAGTCACTCAAATTGAAAAAGGAGGTAAGCAATTACCTCCTTTTTTTTATTCTTCCATTGAATCCAGTCGTTTAAGCCCCATATACTGCTTTATAAGTTAAAGCGGAAGAGAGAAATATATGAACTTGGAACGTTCCGAGCGTATCGAAATCCCCGTGCTACCTCTACGTGATGTAGTGGTTTACCCACACATGGTTATTCCATTGTTTGTTGGTCGTGAAAAATCGATTACTTGCCTTGAATCGGCAATGGAAGCTAACAAACAAGTACTACTTGTAGCGCAGAAAGAAGCGGACACTGATGAGCCTTCAATTGACGACCTATTTAAAGTAGGTACTGTCGCTACCATTCTTCAGTTACTAAAGCTCCCTGATGGTACTGTTAAAGTACTTGTCGAAGGTCAGCAGCGTGCAAAAATTCACCAATTCAAAGAAAGTGAGTTTTTCTTAGCGGACGCAGAATACGTTGTAACCTCAGAACTTGACGAAAAAGAACAAGAAGTGGTTGTTCGTAGTGCGATCAATCAATTCGAAGGCTTTATTAAGCTAAACAAAAAGATTCCACCAGAGGTTCTAACATCTCTGAACGGTATTGATGAGGCAGCTCGCCTTGCTGATACGATTGCTGCGCACATGCCACTTAAACTGGTAGACAAGCAGCACGTTCTAGAAATCTTAGATGTGACAGAACGTCTGGAATTCTTGATGGGCCAAATGGAGTCAGAAATTGACATCCTGCAAGTTGAAAAACGCATCCGTGGCCGCGTTAAGAAGCAAATGGAAAAATCTCAGCGTGAGTACTACCTGAATGAGCAAATGAAAGCGATTCAGAAAGAACTTGGCGAGATGGACGACGCTCCTGATGAATTCGAGACTTTGAAGAAGAAGATCGAAGATTCGAAGATGCCTCAAGAAGCTCGTGAAAAAACCGAGCAAGAACTGCAAAAACTGAAAATGATGTCGCCAATGTCTGCTGAAGCAACAGTAGTACGTAGCTACATTGATTGGATGGTGGGCGTTCCTTGGGCTAAGCGTTCAAAAGTTAAGAAGAATCTAGCGAAAGCGGAAGAGATCTTAAACGAAGATCACTACGGCTTAGAGCGTGTTAAAGAACGTATTCTTGAATACTTGGCGGTACAAAACCGTATCAATAAGCTAAAAGGCCCAATTCTTTGTCTTGTTGGTCCTCCTGGTGTAGGTAAAACCTCACTAGGTCGTTCGATTGCTGCGGCAACGGGTCGTAAGTACACACGTATGGCACTAGGTGGCGTACGTGATGAAGCTGAGATTCGTGGTCACCGTCGTACGTACATCGGTTCACTTCCGGGTAAACTGATTCAGAAGATGTCTAAAGTTGGTGTTAAGAACCCACTGTTCCTATTAGATGAGATCGATAAGATGTCTTCTGATATGCGTGGCGACCCGTCTTCAGCGCTTCTAGAAGTACTAGATCCAGAACAAAACAACGCATTTAACGATCACTACCTAGAAGTAGATTACGATCTGTCAGATGTTATGTTCGTGGCAACATCGAACTCGATGGACATTCCTGGGCCTCTACTGGACCGTATGGAAGTGATTCGTCTATCTGGTTACACAGAAGATGAGAAGCTGAACATTGCTAAGAGCCACTTACTGGACAAGCAAGTTCAACGCAACGGTCTTAAGCCTCATGAAATTGAGATTGAAGACTCTGCAATCATCGGCATCATTCGTTACTACACGCGTGAAGCGGGTGTACGTAGCCTAGAGCGTGAAATCTCTAAGATCTGTCGTAAAGCAGTGAAGAACATCTTGCTAGACAGCGACCTTAAGTCTGTAACGGTTAACATTGATAACCTGAAAGAGTACTTAGGCGTTCAACGTCACGACTTCGGTAAAGCGGATGAAAGCAACCGTATTGGTCAAGTAACGGGCTTAGCGTGGACTCAAGTGGGTGGTGATCTACTGACTATCGAGACTGAAGCAATGCCGGGCAAAGGTAAGCTAACGCAAACTGGCTCACTTGGCGACGTGATGAAAGAGTCGATTCAAGCGGCAATGACCGTGGTTCGTTCTCGCGCTGAAAAACTGGGTATCAACTCGGATTTCTACGAAAAACGCGACATTCACGTTCACGTACCGGAAGGTGCTACACCGAAAGATGGCCCGAGTGCGGGTATCGCAATGTGTACGGCACTTGTCTCTAGCTTAACGGGTAACCCGGTTAAAGCAGAGGTCGGTATGACAGGTGAAATTACCCTTCGTGGTGAAGTTTTACCTATCGGTGGCTTGAAAGAAAAACTGCTTGCTGCACACCGTGGCGGCATCAAAACTGTACTGATTCCTAAGGACAATGAGCGTGATTTGGAAGAGATTCCAGACAACGTAATCGCTGACCTGAAGGTGATCCCGGTCCAATGGATTGATGAAGTACTGAAAGTCGCGCTAGAACGAGATCCGTCAGGGGTCGAGTTTGACGTGAAAAAATAGTGATGCATAGCAAAAATAAGTAAAGAATTACGCTGATAGGCTCGAAAAGGCTTGTCAGCGTTTTTTTTGGACGCTAAGTTATTTGACTAAAGCGGCAGCCCTTTTGCAATAAGGCTTGCGGCTAAATTAAAACCAAAATGGAACGTACAGTCATCGAGAAGTAGTCACAGATGACACATAGGGGAAAAACAGTGAATAAAACACAACTAGTAGAATCAATCGCAGAAAACGCAGACATCTCTAAAGCTTCAGCTGGTCGCGCTCTAGACGCTTTCATCGAAGCAGTTGGCACAACGCTACAATCAGGCGACCAAGTTGCACTTGTTGGCTTTGGTACTTTCAGTGTTCGTACTCGTGCTGCTCGTACAGGTCGTAACCCAAAAACTGGTGAAGAGATCCAAATCGCAGAAGCTAAAGTACCTGGCTTCAAAGCGGGTAAAGCACTTAAAGACGCATGTAACTAATTTCTACGGCTGAAACCTCGGTTTTGCGAGGGGAAGGCTGTAAAATGCGTTTACTGTTTGAAAAATGATGTTTCATTCTTAAACAGTAAGTGTGCAAAGCACATTGAACTTATTTAAATTATGCGCATCCTACTGATGCGCATTTCTTTTTCTGATAATATCGCGTGAATAGATTTTTATTTTGAAGCCAATGCTTCATATCCGGAGAGCACTTAAATTATGATGGATCGATTACGCGAAGGCGTGAATAGCATCGCGGTAAAAATTATCCTTGGGTTGATTATCCTGTCATTCGTATTCGCAGGTGTAGGCAGCTACATCACCGGTGGCGGTAACAACGCAGCAGCTAAAGTTGGCAACACAGAAATTGCTCGTGGTGAGTTCGAACAAGCTTACCAAAACGAACGTAATCGCATGCAATCTCAACTTGGCGATTACTTTGCTCAAATGCTTGCAGACCCTGCATACGTAGAGTCTTTCCGTAAATCAGTCCTTGATCGCATGATCAACGACGTTCTACTTGAGCAGCAAGCAGAGTCTCTAGGCCTACGAATCAGTGATTCTCAAATCCGTACCATGATTCTAGAAATGCCTCAGTTCCAAACGGCTGGTCAATTCGACCAAGAAGTTTACCAATCAGCACTACGTCGTGCAGGTTTCAGCGCAGAAAGCTTCGCTGAATACATGCGTCGTGACCTAATGCGCAACCAGCTTGTGACTGCACTTCAAGGCAGTGAATTTGTTCTTGAAGGCGAAATCGACACGCAAAGCAAACTGATTGCTCAAACTCGTGACATTCGTACAGTGACACTGTCTGTTGCTGACCTTGCGAAAGGCATCGAGCTAACTGACGAACAGATCGAACAGTACTACCAAGAGAACCCTGCAGCTTACACTCGTCCAGAGCAAGCGAAGGTATCTTACATTGAGCTTTCTGCTGAAGCACTTAAGTCTCAGCTTGAAGTAAGCGATGAAGAAGCGCAGAAATACTACCAAGAGCACCTAGACAAGTACTCAACTGAAGAGCAACGTAAAGTTAGCCACATCCTAGTTCAAGGCGATGACGAAGCGAAAGCTCAGTCTATCCTAGACGAACTAAATGCAGGCGCTGATTTTGCTACGCTAGCGGAAGAGAAATCTGACGACTTTGGCAGTGCTGACGTTGGCGGTGACCTAGGTTGGATCGAACGTGATGTTATGGACCCAGCATTCGAAGACGCGGCTTTCGCTCTTGAGAATATTGGTGACACGACTGGCCTAGTTAAATCTGATTTCGGCTACCACATCATTAAGCTAGACGAACTAAAAGCGTCTCAAGCTCAGCCTTACGCAGAAGTAGCGGCAGAGATTAAGACAGAGCTTCTAGACCAACATGCAGTTGATCAGTTCTACGAGCAACAAACTGAACTTGAAAAAGTAGCGTTTGAGTTCCCAGATTCTCTAGATGATTCTGCTGAAGCGATTAATGCGAAGATTACGACGACTGATTTTATCTCTCAAGCTGATGCGCCAGAAGTTCTGATGACGCCTGCAGTAATGCAAGCTATCTTGAGTCCTGAAGTGAAAGAAGACGGTCTAAACTCTGAAGTTATCGAAGTAGCTCCTGAGCACGTAATTGTTGTTCGTGTAGAAGAGACTCGTGACGAGACTGTTCTTCCTCTAGCTGAAGTGAAAGGTCAGGTTGTGGCTGCACTGTCTGCGGTACAAGCAGAGCAACAAGCGGTTGAGCTAGGTGTTTCTCTAGTGAACGAACTTAAAGCTGGCAATGAAGCAGTGCTTGCGGACAATAACCTTGAGTTCACTGAACTTGAAACCATTGACCGTAACTCTCCACTAGCAGCTTCTGTATTCGCTCTAGCGAAACCAGAAGAAGGCCAAGCGGTGTTCGGTCAATCGAAAGACCAAGACGGCAACATCGTTGTTGTTGAGCTTTCTAAAGTGACAGCTGAAATCAACCCAGCTTACAGCACTCAAATTGGTGCACAGTTAGAGCGTGTTGGTAACCAGCAAGACCTAACTAACGTACTTAACGTACTACGCAAAAACGCAGACGTTGAATACTACGTAGTAGGTCAAGGTCAGTAAGCATCGATTACCTTGGTAGTTAAGCCTGTTTAACGACTGACTACCGAGATTCATCATGCGATGGTTGGGTGATAAAAGAGATTTGTGAGCCAACAAGCAAGCTGATGAAAACAAGATGTATAACAAAGCGGGTCATTTAGGTGACCCGCTTTATTTTTATCTAGCGATTGTGTTCTCTCTCGTTACAAATGCATAAGTTACGTTTTTTGTACAAAGGAACGGTTTATGCGCGCGATATATTCAACACTACTGATTTCATTTCTTATTACTCTCAGCTCTGCCGTGTTTGCAGACAGCCCGACTAAGGCTGAGCTTTACGATGGTATTGAGATCACGGTAAACATCAATACAGCGACAGCAGAAGAGCTATCAGCATTATTGGTGGGCGTGGGTGATAAGAAGGCGAAAGAGATCGTCGATTACAGAGAGAAGAACGGAGAGTTCTCCTCGGCAGATAGCTTGGTTAATGTGAAAGGGATAGGTGAGGCAACGGTTGAAAAGAACCGCGAAAGAATTCAGCTTTGATCGGTTTTTTTATTCATTACGAATGAAGCGATAGCCATGAAGCCTCCAGCCAGTGCTCCTGCTAGGTGGGCTTCAATCGCAACGCGAGCATTAATCAGCTCGCCAGTCGTGCTAGAAGGGCCGACAAACTGCTCCCACGCTATCTTAGCTACTAATCCTGCCACTAACAGCCAACTCGACTTTCTGCCGTTTAACGCTTCTCTGAGTGCGAATAAACTAAACAGCCCATGTAAGGTTCCCGACAAACCCACATAGATTTGAATGCTCGACAGCAACAGCGCTAATCCCATGACTAAACTAATCACAAGCAAAGCAACAACAAGCTGTGTTTTGCTCGGTTGAAACAGATAACTGATGATCCACAAGCCTACTAAATTCATCACAAGGTGCGAGTAGTTGGTATGTGAAAAGTTTCCTGTTAGGATCCGCCACCATTGCCCATCGGCAATCGCATTGTTATTCCAAACTACCCAAGCCTGCACAGGCTCTAGTTGGAATAAGACGCATAAAAGTGAAGTGAAAATTAAAACAGGGTACACATTAAATCCATGTCTCGTTATTGCCGCCAATGCAGCAAGGCTTTGAAAGCTTGTATTTGTCAGTGGGTTACGCCACTAGAATCGAACGTTGAGCTTATCATTCTTCAGCACTCATCAGAAGAGCATCGCCCGATGGGAACCGCGCGTATTCTCTCGTTATCTCTAAAAAACAGCGTGACGCTTGTTGGGGAAGACTTTTCAGATAATACAAAACTGAACGCGTTGCTGGACGATGAGGATTACCAACACGTGATTTTGTATCCAAGTGAGCATTCTGTGTCTGTTGAGTCTGCAACACACCCAAGCAAAAAAATGCGTGTGATTTTATTGGATGGTACGTGGAAGAAGGCATTCAAGATGTGGCAGGTGTCGAGTAACTTGCACGAGCTGGAAACCGTTCACCTACCCAAAGATCTTAAAGGTAACTATCGAATCCGTAAGGCGCCGAGTGAAAACAGCTTGTCGACGGTAGAAGCCGGATACCACTTGTTGAGTTTATTAGAGGGCGACCGAGACTTCAGTCCGTTGCTAACGGCATTTGACCAAATGATTCAATTTCAAATTAATCAAATGCCGCCCGGTGTATTTGAGAAAAACTACCTAGATTAAGCTGCTTTAGTCGAATGAATCAGCAGCTAAAACTCGGTATGAGCGGAGAACAATTGCTGATGCATTTTCTGCGCAAGATCATCGGTCATTGATGAGATGTAATCAGCGATCACTCGCATCTTTCTCGATTCATCGTCATGCAGTAGCCACTGCTTTTTGATCGGTAGTGGCAACAAGCGTTCAGGATCGGCGCTGAATGCCTCAAACATATCCATAATGATCTGCTGACCTTTGTATTCGATCACCTGAACCTGTGGCACTTGAATCACGAACTCGCTGACAAAGTGTTTCAGCTTATCAAGCGTGGCGTCCATGCTTGGTTCAAGTACGGCATTGTAGGCAAGCAGCACATTCTCAAAATCTTCATCCACTCGCTTAATCGAGATGCTGGTCAGCAGCGCATTAACTATTCCGCCAATGGCATTTTTACGGCGGTATTGCTCTCCAGAAAACAGCATTTCAGTAATTGAATCTAGGTGTTCGCAAATCCAAGGGTCGGCCATCTCTTTCAATTGAGGATAAGCAGATTCAACCCATTGCGCTTTGGTCACTGAACCGAGCACAATCGCATCTTCTAAATCGTGCACGCCATAAGCGATGTCATCAGCCAACTCCATAATGGAGCAGTCGAGTGATTTGTACTTGGTTTTATTGTGCTCAAGAGGCTCGGTGTGTGATTTTCTTTTCTGTTTGAGAAGCTGTTGGTCGTTAGCTGAAAGCGGCTCAAGTACCCAATTGAACAGCTCTTCATCATGATCGTAGATGCCTTTTGCTGGCATCCAATCTTTTGCTCTTAACTGACGCTGATGTTTTACAGGTTCCGACTGTAATCTCGCTTGGACTTGGCTGAGCAGAGAAGGGTATTTAATTAGCCCGAGTAGCGTGCGTCGAGACAGGTTCATCCCATGGTGTTCGGTGTAAGGCTCTAGCTGAGTGACAATGCGAAACGTTTGGGCATTACCCTCAAAGCCGCCGTGATCGCGCATCATGTAGTTCAGCGCCACTTCACCGCCATGCCCATAGGGTGGGTGACCAATATCGTGAGCTAAACACAAAGAATCAATCAAACTGTCTGAGGGTAGTAGGTCTCTAAACTCGGGCTGCTTCTTCTTAAGCTGAGCGACAATACCAGTGCCAAGCTGCGCTGCTTCGAGCGAGTGGGTGAGGCGTGTACGGTGAAAGTCGTTCACCGTAGTGCCATGAATCTGGGTTTTAGCTTGTAGGCGACGGAAAGCAGCAGAGTGAAGCACGCGCGCACGATCTCGTTGGTACGGGCTACGGTGATCGTCACGTCTTATCTTATGTTCATCGTCATTTCGATGTTGCCATTCTTGTTCGAGTACAAAGGGTGGTTCGAGTTGAGAATTCAAAATAGCACCTATCAAATTGATTTTATTTAGCTAATTAAAAACAACTTATACCCAGCTAGCTTATCTCGTCTAGTGATAATTCAAAGCTCGGCGCAAATGTGGTGAGAAAGTAGTCCATTTCTGGGCTTTTACGCTGTTCGAGTGTCTCTTCGAGTCGGCGCTTGGCTTGCTCGTATTCATGGTTGCCCGCACTGAGCTCCTCCAAACACTTGAGGTAAGCACAGATAGTATCGGCTTGTTTTACGATGCTTTGTTCTTCTTTACTGGCTGTTCCTGAAATTAAGAAGGGGGCGAAGTCGTCTTGAAACTCTTCTGGCAGCATCGAAAGCAGTCTTTGCTCTGCTGCGGCTTCTATCTTTTTATATTCTTGGGCAATGTCTGGGTTGTAGTATTTAACCGGCGTTGGTAGATCTCCAGTAAGCACCTCACTGGTGTCATGGTACATGCCAAGTAGGGCAATGTGTTCTGGGTTGAGTTTGCCATCAAACTTCTTGTTTTTGATAAGCGCCAAGGCGTGGGCAACGAAAGCGACCTGTAGGCTGTGTTCTGAAATGTTCTCGCTTGAGACTGAGCGCATCAAAGGCCAGCGTTGGATTAGTTTCATGCGTGCGAGATGGGCGAAGAAATGGCTCTGTTTCATAAGCGTCCTTATAGTACCAATCGTAGTAAGTAACTGGTCATCCTAGCTTGTTAAAAAACTCGATAACTTTGTTAGAATTTTTGATTGTAGAATAACTACTTACCAAAAAATCCTGCCTTGTTCTCAAGTTTTTTTCCTGCGCTATTTCTGAACACTTACTTACTGTGATTGGTATAAACAGTGCTCCACTCGTACCTTATGTTAACTCAAACAGTACGAGACAGCGGATACAAAAAAGGCTCCCAAACAGGAGCCTTTTAAGCATAGAAGTGATTGAATACAAGTTAAAGTCTTTTAAAACAGCAAATTGTAGCCATCACTCGTAGTGTTTATTTAGCGTCGACGAGATCGTCTTGGCTGTAAGTTTGCAAGAAGCGCTCTAGGCGACCAATTGCCACTTCAAGGTCTTCAATATGTGGCAAAGTCACAATACGGAAGTGATCAGGCTTAGGCCAGTTGAAGCCAGTGCCTTGAACCAATAACACTTTCTCTTGTTTCAGGAAGTCGAGTACGAATTTCTGATCGTCTTTGATGTTGTACATCTTGGTGTCGATCTTAGGGAACAGGTACATCGCGCCCTTTGGTTTCACACAAGAAACACCAGGGATCTTGTTAATCAGTTCCCATGCTCGGTCACGTTGCTCAAGCAGTCGACCACCAGGAAGAATCAACTCATTGATACTCTGATAGCCACCTAATGCCGTTTGGATTGCATGCTGCATTGGTACGTTGGCACACAAACGCATCGAGGCGAGCATCTCTAGCCCTTCGACATAACCTTTTGCTAGGTGTTTAGGACCCGTTAAGAACATCCAACCACCACGGAAACCACATACACGGTAAGCCTTAGACAGACCGTTGAACGTGACCATTAATACGTCTTCAGCAAGCGTTGCGACAGAGGTATGTACCGCACCGTCGTAAAGTACTTTGTCGTAAATCTCATCAGCAAAGATGATTAGGCCGTGTTCACGGGCAATCTCGACAACTTGCAGCAGGAAATCACGGCTGTAAACCGCACCTGTTGGGTTGTTCGGGTTGATAAGAACGATGCCACGAGTCTTTGGAGAGATCTTCGCGCGCATGTCATCAAGGTCTGGATACCAATCGGCATCTTCATCACACATGTAGTGAACCGGAGTACCGCCAGAAAGTGCCACTGATGCTGTCCATAGTGGGTAGTCTGGAGCGGGAACTAAGATTTCATCACCATTATCCAGTAGCGCCTGCATAGACATAACGATAAGCTCAGACGCACCGTTACCGATGTAAACGTCTTCTACGTCAAGGTTACGTAGGCCTTTTTTCTGGTAGTGTTGAACAACCGCTTTACGGGCTGAGTAGATGCCTTTTGAGTCGCAGTAACCTTGAGATGTCGGCAGGTTACGGATTACGTCAACAAGGATTTCATCAGGGGCGTCAAAACCAAATGGGGCGGGGTTACCAATATTAAGCTTTAGTATTTTATGCCCTTCTTCTTCCATGCGCTTAGCATGTTTGAGTACAGGCCCCCTGATTTCGTAGCATACGCTGTTGAGTTTTGACGACATCCCGATATTTTGCATTGCCGATTTCCTGAAATTAATTTAAATACTTTATTAAAGTACCGCAAAATGGCGTTTGATAGAATAAAAATCTGATGAATGTCGCATTTCAGTGTCACGTTTGGTCTTTTTGTTGTCACTGTTTTCTAAATTTTAATTAATCGCTTTCTTGGTTATTGGCTAAAATGAATAAAGGGGTAGGATCGCTTAAAATCACAGGAATGTTGAAAAGATACAGTACATTCTTGATCTAAGTGGGTGCTCTCCTTAAAGTATCAAACTAATATAATAATAATTTAGATGTGAACGAGGTCGATTTGTCACATTTCCAGCAAACTATCTCCGCTTTGATTGAGCGAGTACAAAATGCCCAAGTAAGCGAAGTTCGTTGTGTTGAAGTTCTAACGCAAAACCCATCGTTTGCATTTATTGAATGGCTTCATGCTCAACCGCTCTTTCCTAAGTTCTACTGGCAGTCACGCGACACTCGTGAAGAGGTTGTTGCGCTCGGGCAGTTACATACATTTTCTGACCCAGCACCCGCGTATGCGATTTTAGGTGAAGATCAACGCATCTGGGGTGGGCGCTCATTTGACGGGCATACCGCAAAGAATCGCCGTTGCATGGAATCGTTTTTCTTCCTTCCTCAGGTTGAATTGATCCGCTTTGACAATACTTGGTCACTGGCCGTTAACTTATCTCCTGATCGCGTTGCTTCTATCAATGCATTAAATAAGCTATCTGTTGAAGCGGCGATATTGGCACCGTTATCTGCTCATATCGAAGAGATTAACCACGTTCCAGAAAGAGAGCAATGGGACAACCTTGTCGATAAAGTGCTCAAAGGCATTAGCGACGAAGAGTATAAAAAAGTCGTTTTAGCGCGTAAAACTACACTGCAACTCGACGCGCCTATTTGCGCAGCTCAATTACTTAAAGCCAGTTATCTGCAAAATCACCACAGTTTCCACTTTATGTTGGTGCTAGATTCTAAACATAGTTTCATTGGGTCAACACCAGAGCGCTTATATAGCCGACACGGTACTGAGCTCGATACAGAAGCGCTTGCTGGAACCATTGGTCGCGGAGAGAGTGCTACTGAGGATATGGAACTGGCCAACTGGCTTTCTCAAGACAGCAAAAACCTCAACGAGAACCAGTATGTGGTCGACGACATCATTGAGCGTCTCACTCCTCATTCTCAAACGGTCGATGTTGAAAAAGACGCTCGCCTAGTGCGTTTGCGTAAGGTGCAGCATCTTAAGCGCAATATCCATGCTCAGCTTAATACTGGCGTTAATGGTGTGCAGTTACTTGCTGCCTTACAGCCAACTGCTGCGGTAGCGGGTTTGCCGCGTAAAGAGGCGATGGATTTCATTCTTGAACACGAACCGTTTGCTCGAGGTTGGTATGCAGGCTCTGTGGGTTATATCAGTCATCAGCGAGCGGAATTCTGCGTGGCGATTCGCAGTGCCTTGATTGTAAACGATCAAGTACAGCTATTTGCTGGCGCGGGGATCGTGCCGGGATCGGTTGCCGAGCATGAGTGGCAAGAGCTGAACAAGAAGATGTCGACTTTACTCAGCCTCATTTCTGATCACCCACCATTGGGTGTGGCGTCATGAACCACGACCAAGCCGTATTAAACAGAGTTTGGTGTCACACATTACTTGAAGAGTTAGCACGCAGTGGCGTTGAACATGTTTGTGTTGCGCCGGGCTCGCGCTCAACACCATTAACACTCGAAGCTGAAGCCAACCCTAAGCTAACCTTACATACGCACTTTGATGAACGTGGGCTTGGTTTTCTTGCGCTAGGTTTAGCAAAAGCCAGCGATAAGCCCGTTGCCGTGATTGTGACCTCCGGTACTGCTGTCGCAAACCTGCTTCCTGCGACGGCTGAATCTGGGCTGACACGAGAAAAACTGATCTTGCTGACCTCTGATAGACCCATCGACTTGGTCGACTGTGGTGCTAATCAAGCGATTCAGCAACAGGGTATCTTTTCTTCCCATGTTGAAAGTACTTTAAACCTACCAAGCCCGAGTACACAAGTTTCTTTGAACTGGCTACTGACATCAGTTGATAACGTGCTGGCGAAACAACGTAATGTTGGTGGTGCGATTCATATCAACTGTCCGTTTCCAGAACCTCTATATTCTGCGAATAGCGCGGAAATGTATGCGGAATACACTTCTAGTGTCGCTGGGTGGAAATCGGGAATAAGTTGTTACAGCCAAACGTTTTTACCTAATCAATTGAACATGCAACCCATCGCTCTAGGTGAGTACCTTGGGCGTAAGGGTGTGGTTATTCTCGGTTCGCTAGATATTGAACAAGCGACAAAAGCTCAGCAGTTTGCCGCAGCATTAGGTTGGCCAGTTTTTTGCGATCCTCAATCAGGTGTCACAAGTGATTGGAAACATTATGATCTGTGGATGCAGAGTGACGTAGCGAAAGAACAACTTAACCAATGTGATTTCATTCTTCAGTTCGGTGAGCGCATTGTTTCTAAGCGCCTTAATCATTGGATAAAGTCACAAGCATCATCATTCTGCTCATCACAATACATTGTTGTGTCACCGGATTCGCACCGAATCAACCAAGATCATCTGCCTCAAACCCATATCGTTGCTGATATCGAGTTATGGGTGTCAGAGCAGCATTTACCTACCTTGTTAGGTCAACATGCAGGTTGGGCGGCACCTTTGGTCGAAATCGCGAATACGGTTCAACAATTAGCGTTGGCGCAAATATCCAATAATGACCAGCTAACCGAGTTGAGCGTTGCAGTTGACTTGTCGACTAGACTTAAAGACAGAGAGCTATTTGTGGGAAATAGTTTGATGGTAAGGCTGGTGGATATGCTGTCATCAATATCTGCGAATCAAGTTTACAGTAATCGTGGCGCATCAGGCATTGATGGCTTGGTGGCGACGGCTGCGGGCGTGGTAAAAGCCAACAAGAACCCTTTGATTATGTTGATTGGCGATACCTCTTTGTTGTACGACCTCAACTCACTGGCTCTGCTTACTCACAATGTAACGCCGATGGTTATAGTTGTGACCAACAATGATGGCGGTGCAATCTTTGACTTGTTGCCCGTTCCTGAGCAGCAAAAACAATCTCTATATCAAATGCCCCATGGTTTCGGTTTTGAACATGCCGCTGCGCAATTCCAGCTTGGTTATGCGGCACCAGAAACTTTGAATTGCTATCAAACGATTGTCGAACAACATTTCGAACAGGGTCAGGGTACCTTGCTCGTTGAAGTTAAGACGCCTCCCGAACAAGCGTCTACTTTGCTGAAACAATTCAGTTCAATGCTCACCGAGGCATTAGCCTAAGGACTTTACATGCTTTACTCCAATTATTACCCAGCTGTACAAGAATCTTCTGACGAACCTTTGCTTGTTTTTCTACATGGTTTACTCGGAAGCGGGGATGATTGGAGCGCATGTCATCCATATCTAGAGGATTTTCCTCGTCTTTGCATAGATTTGCCCGGGCACGGACAAAGTCGCTTTATCGATCCGGTAGGCTTTGATCATTGCTGCAAGAAAATCGTTCAGTGCATCACTTCTCAACTTGCGCTCAACGATCTTCCTGCGGATTACCCTATCGTGGTGATTGGCTACTCTATGGGTGGCAGGCTTGCCATGTATGGGGTGACAAGCCCTTGCTTCGAAACACTCAATCTTGAGAAAGTCATTATTGAAGGTGGCAACTTTGGTCTGGAGCGTGATGAAGAACGAGCACAAAGGTTAGTACATGATACGCAATGGGCTGTCCGCTTTGCGCAGCAGTCGATTGAAGATGTTTTAGACGATTGGTATCAACAAAGCGTCTTTTCTTCACTAAATCATGAGCAAAGACAAACTTTGGTCATAAAGCGTAGTGGTAACCTTGGAGTATCCGTAGCAAATATGTTGTTATCTACTTCGTTAGCTAAGCAACCGGATTTACGTGCCACATTGAAGTCTCATGAGCATCAATTGCATTATGTGTGTGGTGAAAAAGATCGTAAATTCATGGAGCTAGCTGAGAATAGTGGCTTTGAATATAGTCAGGTTGATTACGCTGGTCATAATGTTCATTTTGAGCAACCTGAGCTGTTTTCCAACCTGATCATCCAATGTATCGCCAGTCGTCGTTAATCTGACTGAGCGATTCTCTCGTATCAAGCACTATCAAAAGCAGAGCAACACCGTCACGACTATTTGTTAGTCGTGGTCTCTAATAGAACAATGGGAATCACCATGGCTAAAACAGTAGGCATCACAGAAGAAGAACTTTACGCAGCAGTTAACTGGCGCGATGAAAGCAGTCAATTTGAAGATATTCAGTACCATAAGTCTGACGACGGTATTGCGAAAATCACGATTGCGCGTCCTCAAGTCCACAATGCGTTCCGTCCACAAACCGTAAAAGAGATGATCAATGCACTGGCTGATGCTCGTTATGACGAGAAGGTTGGCGTAATCATTTTGACGGGTCTTGGTGAGAAGGCGTTCTGTTCTGGTGGTGACCAAAGTATCCGTGGTGACTACGGCGGTTATCAAGATGATTCAGGTACACACCACCTGAACGTGCTTGATTTCCAGCGTCAAATTCGTACTTGTCCAAAACCAGTTATCGCAGCGGTATCGGGTTGGGCAGTCGGTGGTGGTCATGTACTTCACATGATGGCAGACCTTACTATTGCCGCTGAAAACGCTCAGTTCGGTCAGACGGGTCCTAAAGTAGGTTCATTCGATGGCGGTTGGGGTGCTTCTTACATGGCTCGTATCGTTGGCCAAAAGAAAGCGCGTGAAATCTGGTTCTTGTGTCGTTTCTACGATGCTCAAGAAGCATTGGACATGGGCCTCGTGAACACGGTTGTTCCTGTCGCAGACCTAGAAAAAGAAACCGTTCGTTGGTGTCGTGAAGTGCTTCAACACAGCCCAATGGCACTGCGTTGCTTGAAAGCCGCACTAAACGCAGACTGTGACGGCCAAGCCGGTCTTCAAGAGTTGGCGGGTAACGCAACCATGATGTTCTACATGACAGAAGAAGGCCAAGAAGGCCGAAACGCATTTAACGAGAAACGTCGACCTGATTTCGACAAATTCCCGCGTAACCCATAGCTTTATCCTCTTCAAAATGAGTCGCTAAATAGCGGCTCGTTTTGTTTTGATATTCCCGTTTTTTAGGAAATCTTATGAATTCAATGAATTCCCAGCGTCACGCTAAACTCTACCGTTATCAATTACCTATGGATAGCGGTGTGGTGCTGCGTGACAATAAGCTGAACGAGCGCGTTGGTTACATCATCCAACTTGAGTGTGATGGTAAAACTGGTTTTGGTGAAGTTGCGCCTTTGCCAGGTTTTAGTCAAGAAGATGCTGAGCAAGCCGGTATTCAGTTGCAAAACGAGCTAGAGCTTTGGAGTCACAATAAGCCTCACACCTCATTCGATGAGTTATATCCGTCAGTGGCGTTTGGCTTTTCAATGGCATTGATGGAGCTGAGAGGCGAACTCAACGCGGAAGGTAACTACCGAGCTGCACCTTTATGTACCGGTGACCCTGATGAACTTATTCCGGTGCTTAATGAGATGGAAGGTGAGAAGGTCGCTAAAGTAAAAGTTGGCCTTTATGAAGCGATCCGTGATGGTATGCTGGTGAGCTTATTCCTTGAATCGATTCCTGACTTAACGCTAAGGCTTGATGCTAACCGAGCTTGGAAACCAGAAAAAGCAAAGCAGTTCATCAAGTACATATCGCCGTCACTGCGTCAGCGTATTAGCTTTATTGAAGAGCCTTGCCAAAAACCAGAAGACAGCTTGGCATTTGCCATCGACCACGGCGTTGCAATTGCGTGGGATGAAACCCTGCAAGAAGCGGTAAGAAGCCCAGAGTTTGATCTCAGCGACTTAACCGGTGTTAAGGCTGTGGTGATTAAACCAACCTTGATTGGCTCGGTAGAGCGCTGTGTGGCAATTATTGAGCGTGCACAGAAGCTTGGGATTAAACCAGTATTAAGCTCAAGCATTGAGTCGAGTCTTGGCTTAACTCAGATTGCACGATTAGCACAGCAATACTTACCTAATGAAGTGCCGGGGCTTGATACGATTGGCTTGTATCAACAACAGCTAGAAGTGTCATGGCCAAGTTGCCAACTTCCTGTTGCGACTCTTGAACAGCAGCAACTGATTTGGTCTTCTTAGGCCGACTCTTCGGTTGGCTTAGACCGTTCTCAATCTATAACTTGGTTATCTTATGATGCGCCCACAATCTAATCATCACCCGCTCTGGGTACAGTGGGCGCAGCAGAACCCACATCAAACAGCGTTAGTGATTCCTAACCGCGCTTACACTTGGCAGCAAGTGTCTGTGCTGGTGAGTGAGTACCAACAACAGCTATCTCATCAAGGCCTATCTGCAGGTGATGTACTGACGATTGTCGGTAAGAACCAAGCTGAAGTGATTCCGGTTTATCTTGCCGCACTCAATTTGGGTGTGGTTTGTGCGTTTACCATGCCTCAGCCGAAAGCTCGTTTAACGCAGAAGCTTGAATCCCTCTATGGTCAGCTAGGCAGACGTTACCTTTGGCTATTAGATAGCTGTGGGTTAGATCATTCTGATGTTGTTGACCTCAAGACTGTATTGGTGACGCTACCTTGCTTGAACGAAGTTAAGATCGATGGTGATGACAAACCAACAACACCGCAAAATCCTAATTTTAATCCTCAAAACCTTGCGAGCATCGTATTTACTTCTGGCTCTACCGGAAACCCGAAAGCGGTGGCTCACACGCTGCAGCAACACTTATGTTCAGCTCAGGGTTTACTCGACGTTTTCAGCTTTGAACAAGCTGACACTTGGTTGCTTAGCCTACCTATGTACCATGTGTCAGGATTGGCGATTGTCCATCGTTGGTTGGCGGCTGGTGGCTGCATCAAAATAGGGTCAGGTAAGCTTGAGTCAGACATCGAAGGTTGCAGTCATGCCTCTTTAGTGGCTACTCAACTACATAGGTTATTGCAGAGTAAGCAAGCACTTACTCTAACTCATGTGCTTTTAGGCGGTAGCCATATCCCAGAAGCGCTAGGGCTTGAAGCTCAACAAATGGGCATTGAAACTTGGCTTGGATACGGCATGACAGAAGCGGCTTCAACAGTGACCGCGAAGCAAGTCGATTCTAGTAATACTGCAGGTTTTGTTCTCGACCAACGCCAGTTGAAAATTGAAGATCAACGAATCTTTATTGGCGGAAATACGCTTGCTTCTGGTTATTACTATCAAGGTGATTTAACGCCACTGGTGGATGACCAAGGTTGGTTCGATAGCAAAGACCTCGGCGAATGGGATGGCGAACAAGTATCGATTATTGGTCGTGCTGATAACCAGTTTATTTCTGGGGGAGAGAATATCCACTGTGAAGAAATTGAGCGAGCACTCAACCAATTACCTGAAGTTAAACAAGCCTTTGTGATCCCTATTGAAGACAGTGAATTTGGCTTTAGACCGATTGCGATCGTTGACTGTGATGAACTACCGACCAAAGACTGGTTTGCAAAACAGTTACAAGGGAGCTTAGAGCGATTCAAATTTCCTATCGAGTATTATCAAATGCCTGAGCAAGAGCAGCAGGGCATTAAGGTATCTAGGTCGGGCTTAAGATCTTGGTTGTTTCAGCATAGGAACTAGAAAGCCGCACATCTCTGGAGGGTGTTTGTGGTTTGCTAGATTGGAAGACGGTTAGTTAATTTAGCAATTAGATAGTTCAAAACAGAATTTATTATCTTTATAACCATCCATCATAATAAGCCCTATAAATAACGGATTATAGAATAAGGTCTTATTATGAAAATTGCCCTCATCATTGCGGTTTTACTGCAGATAGGCCAAGCAGTGACTTCGTCTGGGCTTACGCGATCGTTGGCAGAGCTCACCGCATTTGTATTGGTTGTGGTACTTGTTTTGATGAAAAGAGAGAGCAAGAAGAGTGATAAGCCCCTGTTTGGATAGTAGTTTAGTCAATATAGATGACAAACGATAAAGGCAAAGCCCATACGAGCTTTGCCTTTTTGTTTTGTTGTTCGCCATTTTTACGAGCGGCTAAGTTTTAGGTAGATTAAGCGAGGGTTAACCAAGCTAACGAACCTGTAGAAATCATCACCCACATCGAAATACCAAACATCAATGGCTTTGGTCCGGCCGCTTTCAGTTTCTCTACAGAGATGCCACAGCCAATCAAGAATAGACACACAACCAACGCACGCTTAGACACATCAAAGATCCCCTGATACACCATCTCAAACTGTGGCAATAAGTCACTGACAGCGATAGCAGCGCAGTAGAAGAAAATGAAGTAAGGAATCGTAATCTTCTTTTGATCGTTCTTGAAGATCATCGAGCTGACCAAAGCGATTGGGATTATCCAAAGTGCACGAGCGAGCTTCAATGTGGTCGCTGTCGTCAGTGCTTCTTCGCCATACGCTGAAGCCGCGCCAACTACAGAAGATGTGTCGTGAATCGCGATGGCTGCCCAAGTTCCGAATGTTTGTTGGCTGAGTTCAAGCGCGTGACCAATCATCGGGAACAAAAATAGAGCGACCGAGTTCAACACGAATACAGTGGCTAACGCCAAGCCAATCTGTTCATCGTCTGCTTTAATCGCAGGTGCCACAGCTGCTATCGCACTACCACCACAAATCGCGGTACCAGAAGAGATAAGGTAGCCCGTTGTGCGGTCTAGTCCCATTCGTTTCGCCAAGAACCAACCAATGACTAGTGTGCCAATGATGGTCGTGACAATCAAACCGATACCGTCGCCTGTTACTGCCAGTGCTTTTTCAAACTGAATACCAAAACCTAAGCCGACAATCGAGTAGGCCAAGAGCTTCTTGGTGAGCTTGCCTACTTCTAGGTGCTCAGGGACTAAACCTAAACTCGCAAGAAGGAAACCGATCACGAGTGCCGTTGGTGAACTCACCCATGGGGTTAAGCAAAACAGAGCAGCAAGATAAAATGGAACAGACTTTTTTAGATTCATTGTGTTTAGAGTCTTGTTTGGTTGTGGCGTTATTATGATGAGACCACTATACGTTCAATAAAATGATAAGTAAGTCTAAATGAATTGAACAAACGTTAAGGAAAACTTAACGTTTGTTCAGCTGATATGAATAAAGAGTTGGTTATTTAGCGTAGTGAGCCGCGAAGGTCATACACTGACTGTCGAAGAGTTTCACAAGATGCTTGTTTAGGTGAAATAGGCTCGCCAGCTTCTATCTCTAACTTGGTCCAGAAGCGAGTTGGTAACCCTTTGCAGGCACGACCTTTGTAACGACTAAAGTAACTGCCCCATAATCCTTTGAGAGCCATTGGAATCACTGGGACAGGGGAGCGTTTGATAATCAGCTCCATACCACGCATGAACTCAGCAACTTCTCCATCAGAGGTTAACTTTCCTTCTGGGAAAATGCACACGATATGGCCTTCATGCAAGGCACGCTCTACTTCTTTAAAAGCGTTTCGAATCGAGTTGCGGTTGGTCGCGGAGATTGGAATAACCCCTGCTCTTTTCAAGAAGCGTCGAATTGGCGGCAACTTGGTGTAATCCTCTTCCATCACAAAACGGATCAAGCGAGGGCAAACCGCACTCAGCAGCAGTGCATCCATATAACTCACATGGTTGCAGACAATCAACGCGCCGCCTTTTTCTGGCAGGTGATGTAAGTTCTTATGTTTAACTCGGTACATGGTGTGAGTGACCACCCACGTAAAAAAGCGGAAAGCGTAGATAGGCACCTGATAAAACAGGTACAGCATCACCAAAGTGTTGCCTATCGCGAGCAACGCGAACAGCTGTGGAATAGAAAGCTCTAGAACACTAAGGCAAACAATACCTAAAACCGCACTTCCCACCATGAACAGTGAGTTATAAATATTGAGTCCGGCAATCACTTGGGCACGTTCATCTGGCTTGGCACGTAACTGCATCAGTGAATACAGAGGAACAATAAAGATACCACCAGAGATACCCAGTAGCAGAAGGTAAGCAAACAGTGGCCAAAGTTCTGAGTGGGTGACGAATTGGTGGAAAGAGCTAAAGTCAGGCAAAGACTCCGGAATGGATATCGCCATCAAAAGACCGAAGATCGAGATACCTAAGCTGCCCATTGGCACGATGCCGATTTCAATTCGGTGATTAGATAACTTATCGCAAGCCAAAGAGCCGATTGCAATGCCTACCGAGAACAATGCCAGTAAAAAGGCGACTGAGCTTTCAGTGCCATTTAGATGCAGTTTGGTGAAGTTGGGAAACTGAGTTAGGTAAGCCGCACCAAGGAACCAGAACCAGCTGATAGACATCAGTGCTCGAAAGGTCGGGCGGTCTTTTTTGGCAATCGCCAGTGTCGCGCGAGTTAGTTTTACAGGCTGCCACTTTACTTTAAGGTCTGGTGCATTACTTGGCGCTTGTGGGATAAAGCAGCTTGATACATAGCCAAGCACAGCGAATGAAACAATACACACCGCAGCAATGAGCTTCGCGCCTTCTTCAGACGCAATGATGCCTGCGCCTAGAGTACCAATCAGGATCGCCAAGAATGTACCTGTCTCGACAAGAGCATTACCTGATACCAGTTCTTTTGTTTTTAACTGTTGTGGAAGCAGGGCGTATTTCACCGGGCCAAAGAAAGCACTTTGCGTTCCCATAAGGAATAGGAGCAGAAGTAATATTCCGTAGCTTTCGTAAATAAAGCCGATCGCACCCAGTGACATAATCACTACTTCAAGGAGCTTAACTTTACGGATAAACCACGATTTTTCGTATTTGTCGGCCAGTACACCGGCTAAAGCAGAGAATAGGAAGAAGGGCAGAATAAAAAGGCCTGCGGCCAAATTAATGAATAGATTGCTAGAAATAGGCAGCGTGTCTACGCTTGCGAAAGCAACAAACAGTAACAGGACATTTTTGAATATGTTGTCGTTAAAGGCTCCTAGAAATTGGGTAATAAAGTAGGGGAGGAACCTTTTTTGCGTTAACAGCGAAGATTGGCTGCTGTTGTTCATTGTCTTTCCTTGGATGATTACCAGTTGGTTAAGTAGTTTGAGACTAGGTTATTGATCAGCTCTTTACCATCAATGGGCTCAGAGGCGAAAAATTTATCATCAACGCTAAGAAGAGTAATTCCGTGTACTCCAGACCATAATACACGACTGGCTTTAACAACTTCGCTTTTAGTATGTTCAGGAGCAATCGCTACTAGCAACTGTTCTAGCATGCCTGTCATTCTATCGATGCGATTTGATTGCCATTCAGGAAGGTTTTCACCGTTCATGTTGTGCTCAAAGATAAGCTGCCAACGGTGAGGGTTTCTCTGTGCAAAATCGTGGTAGCAGTAGGCAAGGTTGAATAGAGCTTGTTGAGGATTGCTCGATTGTTCAACAGCTACAGCAGATTCTGACGCCAGTTCATCTAATGTTTGAGCTACCACATGTAAAAGCAGTAGGTTGTAGTTACCGAATACATTCACTAACGTACTTGGAACGTAACCAATCATATTGGCAATTTTACGTAGACTTAACTCGTGATAAGAGTGCTCTTCTAAGAAGTCGGTCACCGTTTTTAAGGTTAATTGCACTAATTGTTCGCGAGTATGATCGTTTCGTCTTGCCATGGGTACTTTCTATTAAATGAACATCGTTCAATATTTTAATGCTGCCCCAGAGTGCCGTCAATCCCTTCGCTAATTTAGTAATCAATTAATAGCCGCAATATTATGATACATGTGTAAACACAGTGAATATTTCATTGTTCTTTGTTAACGAGTATGATTAAGGTGTCGAAAGATAAAAAACCTATAAAGGATAATAATGAAACGATTTTTCTCACTAGTCGCGATCCTGTTGGTAACAGTCGCGGTGACGCCAATCGCGGAAGCGAAAAAGTTTGGTGGTGGTAAGTCATTTGGCAAAAGCTTTAAAACGGCTCCAGCACCAAAACAACAAAACACGAATTCGATCCGTCAAGATCAAACGGGTAAGAACACAGCAGCTAACTCTAGCCGTAAAGGGCTTATGGGCGGTATGCTAGGTGGTTTACTTGCGGGTGGTCTATTAGCAGCATTCTTTGGTGGCGCATTTGAAGGTATCCAGTTCATGGATATTCTGATCATGGGTCTGATTGCTTTCCTTGCGTTCAAATTCCTACGCGGAATGTTGGGTGCGAAGCAGGGCTCAATGAATCAGCAGAATGCACGTGGCCAACAGCCAGCATTCGGCGGCATGGGTCAGAACAAGTTTGAACAACCTAAGCAACAACCAAATGTTCATAACTTCGAGCAAGCACAACCTCAATCACAAGGCACTGCTGGTGGCTTCGGTTTTGGTGCACAAAGCGATGTTCCACATAACTACCCACCGGGCTTTGATCAAGCGGCATTCATCAATGGTTCTCGTGAGCACTACCGTACACTACAAGGTGCATGGAACCACAACGAGCTAAACACGATTGAAGAATACGTATCTCCAAGCCTATTTGAAGACCTAAAAGCTGAGCGTAATAAGCTAGACGGTGATCAGCACACAGACGTAATGTACGTTGATGCTGAAATCGTTCGTGCAGACCACGATGGTAGCAAAGCACAGCTAAGCCTTCAGTTTAGTGGTCGTTACCGTGACACTGCGGATGGCGTTGAAGAAGATATCACAGATATCTGGCACCTAGAGCGTGACCTAATAACTGACAATGCACCTTGGTTAATTGTTGGTATTCAAGGCTAATTCCAAGATTTAACTCAACATCAATATGATGTAGTTATTCGGAATGACACCAAATAATTGAAAGCCCCTGCTGAGAAATCAGCAGGGGCTTAATTATATGGTCCGCCTCACTCTCAAGCCCTTAAGCTTAGAGTAGGCTCTCAGAATGAGGTGAACCATATGTCTTCTATTCATATTTTAGGTATCGACCTAGGTAAACACTGCTTCCATGCTATCGCACATAACCGTTGTGGGGTGGAGGTGCTTCGTCGTAAATTTAATCGCAATCAACTCTTAATCTTTCTTAGTAAAATAGAACCAACAACTATTGCTTTCGAAGCTTGTGGCGGTGCTCATTGGCTTGCTCGAAAGTGTGGTGAGCTTGGTCATCAACCCCGACTTATTCCTCCTCAGTATGTAAAGCCTTATGTCAAAGGCAATAAAAATGATTTCATCGATGCTTCAGCGATCGCAGAGGCTGCGAGTCGACCGACCATGAGATTTGTGGCTGTAAAAGTGAAGAGGCTCAAGTCATCGCAGCGATTCATCGAGTCAGAGATAGTTATATCAAGGAGAGAACCGCCACTATGTCGCGGATCGGCGCGATCTTACTTGAGTTTGGCCTTAGCTTTCCCAAAGGGCATGCAAAGATGAAGTCTCTGTTTCAATGGTTAGCAGAACAAACAGTATCACTACCAAAAAGCTTGCTATGTGAATTGATATCTATCCATGAACACTACAAGTACCTCAATGAACAAATCAAAACCCAAGATATCAAGCTTCAAACTATTGTTGATAATAACGAAAGTGCTCAATTATTAAAAACTATCCCTGGAATTGGCGATCTTACCTCCACATTGTGTATTGCTGATGTAAGCTCTCCGAGTAACTTCACCAATGGCCGCGAGATGGCGGCTTGGTTGGGACTTGTACCAAGGCAATTCTCAACGGGAGGAAATACCAAGCTACTTGGTATGAGTAAACGAGGAAATAAGCACCTCAGAACTCTGTTTATCCATGGCGCAAGAGCTGTACTCTCTAGGCTAGAGACGACAGGGAAAGTGTTTGGAGAGTGGCTTGTGAACCTACGAGCCACCAAACCATTTAATGTAGTGGTAGTTGCATTAGCCAACAAGCTAGTGAGGATAGCTTGGGCGGTGTTATACCACCGCCAAGCTTTTAAGGCTGTTTAGCTATAACCAAGTTTGCAACGCCAATGAACGTGATGACAAAAACGGTCAATCGGCCAGATTAAGAACCTGACACAAAAAATAGCAATCAATGCTTTGGGCTTTTTAAGGATAATCTGGCGCGGATATCATCGTGGAGCTGGGAAGCTAGTGCTCCCAACAAGGACTCCGAATACATTAGCGCAAACCAACTCCGTTATTACTTAATTGTAGTTGCAATAACGGGGCGGACCATACATTTTTGTGGTTCATCGCGGATTAGCGGGAACTAAAAACAAAAAAACGGTAGTAAGTGATATGGTTTAGTCGCCAAACAAAAATCATACACAAACTACCGTTTTCATGCCGAATCATACTTTCCTATCTTCATTCTGGGAAGGCTTTAAAATAGTAAAGTCTCACCAGACAGCATCACTTGTTACACTAACTCTTAAACCTAATTCTGAGGCTAAATGCCTTTGCGGTCTTGAAGCTGAGGCTATCCATGAGTATCAATGGCGTCATGTGAAAGAGGCCATGTTGTTCAATGTTCCTGTTGAGCTTTCCGTTCAAACTCGAAGGATCAAGTGTCGTGACTGCGGCATAAAAACAGAGTTTCTATCTTGGTTAGAGCCTTATGCTCGTATAACGACGCGTCTAAAAAGCTATATAGAACAACTACTGCCTCTTCTTCCCATTAAGCATATCTCCCAGTTAACGAGCGTTCATTGGCACACCATTAAAGAGATAGATAAACGTCGACTTCGCCAAGTGGTACCGTCAGTGAAATGGGAAGGGCTAAGGCAACTCGTCATGGACGAGCCATCTTTAAAGGGCACCGATATGCCACAGTCATCGCTGATGCTAAGACTCACCAAGTCATTTGATAGGGTTAGGTCGTAGCCGCAAGGACATACGACCGTTTTTCGAGCAGTTAGGCAAGCATGGTAACAATATCGAAGCGGTCGCAATGGACATGAATACGGCTTTTGACCTTGAAGTTCAAGCGCACTGCCCGAATGCAAAAATCGTTTACGACTTATTCCATGTTGTTGCTAAGTTCGGTCGTGAGGTGATGGATAGAGTCAGAGTCGACCAAGCTAACAAACTCAAGCAGGATAAAAAAGCGAGGCAATGGGTGAAGCGCTCACGCTGGGTACTGCTGAAAAACAGAGGTAATTTAAATGCACGACAAGATAGCTATCTTACTGAAATATTGAATATCAATAAGGACTTGATGGCCACTTATATACTCGGCTCACAACTCAAAGAGCTTTGGTACTGTAAATCAGAAGCACATGCTAAGGGGCTCTGGGAGGTATGGTGGGCACAAGTGCAAGAGAGTGGAATTAAGCCATTGAAAGAGTTTGCACGAAAACTGAGGCCTTATCTTCACGGTATTATTGCATCGGCAACTTATCCGCTCAACACCTGCACATTGGAAGGGATAAACAACAAAATAAAGTTAATCAAGCGAATGGGGTATGGATATCGAGATACAGACTACTTCTTCTTGAAGATAAAAGCGGCTTTCCCCGGAAAGCCGCGATGAACCTTTTTTGTGTCCGGTTGTTTGGAAGTGTAAATTTTAAGAAGGGCGGATGCTTTCAGCTTACAGAATATGCAGTTCTGTCGATATTCGCGTTTGTAATAAAAGTATCATCACGACAATTATTTAGAGTGATACTTTGTGCTAATGGTGAGTTAAGCTGAACGTAAGTTACTCATTCTATTTAGATATTCAATCGGGGTATCTAACCGAAATAGAGGTGTTAATCGTGACGACTGAGTTTTTCGAGCCGATACTAGAACCTGAAATACCACTACAGCAGAAACAACAAATAGCGGATGAGTGTGAGGAGTATGTATCAACAAACTGCTTAGGTTGCGCTGCTTACTTGGTATGTGAACGCCACATGGAAGTCTGGAGAGACTGAGCGCTCAGTGATCTTAAAGAGATTCAATCTTGTTGTGACATCGACGGATAGAAGTTTGAAGTGTTGAACTTAGACAGAAGCGACTTTAAGTCTAACCTTGATAAGGCAGGGCTTACCAATAAAGCGTTCAGAAACGAAAAAAGCCAACTCAATTAGTTGGCTTTTCGATTTTCCAATTAAGGAGAATATGGTGGAGGGAGACGGATTCGAACCATCGAAGGCAGTGCCGGCAGATTTACAGTCTGCTCCCTTTGGCCACTCGGGAACCCCTCCAGGGTGTGTCTTACTCTTCACAAAGTAAGCCTAAATTGATGTTTTCCCATAAGCCCATCAACTAGGTTGTTCTCTTAACTCTCGAAAGAGGTAAGAAGAATATGGTGGAGGGAGACGGATTCGAACCATCGAAGGCAGTGCCGGCAGATTTACAGTCTGCTCCCTTTGGCCACTCGGGAACCCCTCCAGGGTGTGTCTTACTTTTCACAAAGTAAGCCTAAATTGATGTTTTCCCATAAGCCCATCAATCAGGTTGTTCTCTTAACTCTCGAAAGAGGTAAGAAGAATATGGTGGAGGGAGACGGATTCGAACCATCGAAGGCAGTGCCGGCAGATTTACAGTCTGCTCCCTTTGGCCACTCGGGAACCCCTCCAGGGTGTGTCTTACTCTTCACAAAGTAAGCCTAAATTGATGTTTTCCCATAAGCCCATCAATCAGGTTGTTCTCTTAACTCTCGAAAGAGGTAAGAAGAATATGGTGGAGGGAGACGGATTCGAACCATCGAAGGCAGTGCCGGCAGATTTACAGTCTGCTCCCTTTGGCCACTCGGGAACCCCTCCAGGGTGTGTCTTACTCTTCACAAAGTAAGCCTAAATTGATGTTTTCCCATAAGCCCATCAATCAGGTTGTTCTCTTAACTCTCGAAAGAGGTAAGAAGAATATGGTGGAGGAGACGGATTCGAACCATCGAAGGCAGTGCCGGCAGATTTACAGTCTGCTCCCTTTGGCCACTCAGGAACCCCTCCAGGGTGTGTCTTACTCTTCACAAAGTAAGCCTAAATTGATGTTTCCCATAAGCCCATCAATCAGGTTGTTCTCTTAACTCTTAAAAGAGGTAAGAAGAATATGGTGGAGGGAGACGGATTCGAACCATCGAAGGCAGTGCCGGCAGATTTACAGTCTGCTCCCTTTGGCCACTCGGGAACCCCTCCAGGGTGTGTCTTACTCTTCACAAAGTAAGCCTAAATTGATGTTTTCCCATAAGCCCATCAATCAGGTTGTTCTCTTAACTCTTAAAAGAGGTAAGAAGAAATATGGTGGAGGGAGACGGATTCGAACCATCGAAGGCAGTGCCGGCAGATTTACAGTCTGCTCCCTTTGGCCACTCGGGAACCCCTCCAGGGTGTTTTTTCCTAACTCATAATGGATAGGCTAAAGAGATGTTTTTCCCAACGCATCTCTCAAGTGCGGAGCGCATCATAGCAAACACGTTAAACGTGTAAAGGGTTTTTCTTATGGTTTTGTGTTAAATGCTGCCTTTTTGGGCAAAGATGGCGAAAAGTACGCATATTGCTCGTGAAGTGAACATCTGTACTAAGGTTTACGTACTGAGGGGTAACACCTTGAGGTGACTGGATTTCTGTATTGTGTTCAATGTGTCTAAAGCGTGATGAAACGTAAATGGAATTTAATCTAGATTTACACTTCTTGACGTTACAGTATTCATTAGTTGATAGAATACGGTTAATTTCATTTATAGATAATAATACCAATTGTAGTAAATCAAGGTGTCATCTTAGCTTGTTAAAATGCTCGATAACGGCGTTAGAATTTTTGATTGTAGAATAACTACTTATCGAAAATCCTGCCTTGTTCTCAAGCCTTTTTCCTGCGCTATTTCTGACCACTCGCTCACTGTGATTGGTATAACCTTACTTGCAGACCATTATTATGAAGCATAAATCTGTTTTAACCCTGCTTAGCTTGTCTATTCTTATGGCGTCTCCGGCCGTACTTGCAAAGCGTATGGGCCCTAGCACTGTCACTGTTGTTACTGAGCAGGTTGATATTCACCAAGTTAGCCAATCTCTTTCGTTGGTCGGTAAGTTAGAAGCAGAACAATCTGTGATCATTACCTCTGAGGTGGCTGGACGCGTTGACTCAATTAACATTAAAGCTAATCAAGATGTGACTAAAGGTCAGATGTTGGTTCAGTTAGATGACGATAAGGCAAAAGCGGCAGTTGCAGAAGCGCAAGCGTATCTAAAAGACGAGCAACGTAAGCTAGCGGAATTTCAACGCCTAGTGAAACGTAACGCGATCACGCAAACTGAAATTGACGCTCAGAAAACCAATGTAGAAATCGCCAATGCTCGTTTAGCTGCTGCAAATGCCAACCTAAAAGATCTTCACATTAGTGCACCATTCTCAGGCACAGTCGGCTTTATCGATTTTAGCCGCGGCAAAATGGTGACAGCAGGTACTGAGCTGGTGACTCTAGATGACCTTTCAGTCATGCAATTAGACCTTCAGATCCCTGAACGTTATCTTTCTATGCTATCAAAAGGCATGAAAGTGACGGCTCGTACCAGTGCATGGGGCGACACTCAGTTCACTGGTACTGTCGTAGGCATTGATTCTCGTATTAACGCTGAAACCTTGAACCTTCGAGTTCGAATTCACTTCGACAACAATAATGATTATCTAAAACCAGGCATGCTAGTGGCAGCGGATATGGACTTCCCACCGGTTGAAGCGCCGATCATCCCTGTACAAGCGTTGGAATACTCAGGTACGAAGCGTTTTGTCTATGTTATCGACGAAGATAACAAAGCAACTCGTACAGAAGTCTTCCTTGGGGCTCGTATTGATAACGAAGTTGTGATCGACAAAGGTATCGAGATTGGTCAGAAGATCGTGGTGCAAGGTATCGTGAACATGCGTGACGGCGTATTGGTTCAAGAGCTTGCTGTTAATCGCCCAGCGGATGCTGCAAGTGATAAAAAAGCACAAAAAGGCGCTAACTAATGTTGTTATCTGATGTTTCTGTAAAGAGACCAGTAGCGGCTGTCGTATTGAGCCTACTATTGGTTGTGTTTGGTCTTGTCTCTTTCAATAAGCTTGCGGTTCGAGAGATGCCAGATATTGAAAGCCCGGTGGTATCGATCAGTACTCGTTATGAGGGTGCTTCGGCTACCATCATTGAGAGCCAAATAACCTCCAACCTTGAAGACCAGTTATCCGGCATCAGTGGTATTGACGAGATCGAGTCTACTACCCGTAACGGTATGTCGCGTATCACCATTACCTTTGAGCTTGGTTACGACCTCAATACCGGTGTGAGTGATGTTCGTGATGCCGTAGCTCGTGCGCAGCGTTCATTGCCCGATGAAGCCGACGACCCAATTGTTTATAAGAACAACGGTAGTGGCGAAGCATCGGTTTACATCAACTTAAGCTCGACGGAGATGGACCGAACGCAGTTAACCGATTACACCGAACGTGTGTTGATTGACCGCTTTAGTTTGATTTCTGGCGTGAGCTCGGTGGATATCTCAGGTGGCTTGTACAAAGTAATGTACGTCAAGCTGAAACCTGCGCAGATGGCGGGTCGTGGCGTGACGACTTCGGACATCACATCTGCGTTGAACAGTGAGAACATTGAAAGCCCGGGCGGTGAAGTTCGTAACGATGCGATTGTGATGTCGGTTCGTACTGCTCGTTCTTACACTGAAGCGGAAGATTTCGAATACCTAGTCGTTAAACGTGCCTCTGATAACACACCTATCTATTTGAAAGACGTAGCGGATGTTTACATTGGCGCAGAAAACGAGAACTCGACCTTTAAGAGTGACGGCGTTGTTAACGTAAGTATGGGTATCGTGCCTCAGTCAGATGCGAACCCACTTGAGGTGGCTGACTTAGTCCATAAAGAAGTCGAAGCAATTCAAAAGTTCTTGCCAGATGGTACTCGTCTGGCGGTCGACTATGACTCAACAGTCTTCATCGACCGTTCAATCTCAGAAGTTTACAACACACTCTTTATCACGGGTGGCTTGGTTATCCTTGTGCTTTACATCTTTATTGGTCAAGCACGTGCAACACTTATTCCTGCGGTAACCGTGCCTGTATCTCTGATCTCGTCGTTTATTGCGGCGTACTACTTTGGTTTCTCTATCAACCTGATTACCTTGATGGCACTTATCCTGTCTATCGGTCTGGTAGTAGATGACGCGATTGTAGTGGTTGAGAACATTTTCCACCACATTGAACGTGGTGAGTCACCGCTGCTTGCTGCCTATAAAGGTACACGTGAAGTAGGCTTCGCGGTAATCGCAACCACGCTTGTATTAGTAATGGTATTCCTACCAATCTCGTTCATGGACGGCATGGTTGGCCTGTTATTTACCGAGTTTTCTGTATTGCTCGCGATGTCGGTGATTTTCTCGTCGCTAGTCGCATTAACGTTAACGCCAGTGTTAGGTAGTAAAATCCTAAAAGCGAACGTTAAACCAAACCGTTTTAACCTGTTTGTCGAGCGCGTATTTGGCAAGCTTGAGTCTGGATACCGCTCGGTCTTGCGTCGTGCTCTAAACTGGCGTTGGGCAGCTCCAATCATCATTATCGCGTGTATGGGCGGTAGTTATGGCTTGATGCAACAAGTACCGTCGCAACTGACGCCACAAGAAGACCGTGGTGTTATCTTTGCGTTCGTTCGTGGTGCCGATGCAACCAGTTACAACCGTATGTCTGCCAACATGGACATCGTTGAAGAGCGCTTAATGCCATTGCTTGGTCAAGGATTCTTAAAGTCATTCAGTATTCAATCACCAGCATTTGGTGGTAATGCGGGCGACCAAACGGGCTTCGTTATCATGATCCTAGAAGACTGGGATGAGCGTGACGTTACAGCACAAGAAGCGTTGAACGAAGTTCGCAAATCTTTGAATGGCATTCCTGATGTGCGTGTATTCCCATTTATGCCTGGCTTCAAAGGTGGTTCAAATGAGCCAGTTCAATTTGTACTTGGCGGTTCTGATTACACTGAACTTCAAAAATGGGCCGAGCTATTAAAGCAAGCCGCTGAAGAGTCTCCAATGATGGAAGGCGCGGACATCGATTACTCTGAGAAAACACCAGAGCTATTGGTAACCGTAGATAAGCAGCGTGCAGCAGAGTTAGGTGTTAGCGTTTCAGATATTTCAGATACGTTAGAAATCATGCTTGGTGGACGCAGTGAAACCACCTTCGTTGACCGTGGTGAAGAGTACGACGTGTACCTGCGTGGTGATGAGAACAGCTTCAATAACGCCAACGATTTAAGCCAAATCTATATGCGAACTCAGTCTGGCGAGCTAGTAACGCTTGATACGCTGACGCACATTGAAGAAGTCGCTTCATCGATTCGTTTATCGCACTACAACAAGCAGAAATCGGTGACCATCAAAGCGAACCTAATGGAAGGTTACACGCTGGGTGACGCACTCGATTTCCTTGATGAACAAGCGATTGAACAGCTACCGGGTGATATTTCAGTGAGCTACTCTGGCGAGTCAAAAGACTTCAAAGAGAACCAATCAAGTATCCTAGTGGTATTTGCGCTGGCGATGCTAGTCGCGTACTTGGTGCTGGCCGCGCAATTTGAAAGCTTCATTAACCCACTAGTCGTGATGTTCACCGTACCTATGGGGATCTTTGGTGGCTTCTTAGGCTTAGTGGTGATGAGTCAAGGGCTCAACGTCTACAGCCAGATTGGTATGATCATGTTGATCGGTATGGTAACCAAAAACGGTATCTTGATCGTAGAATTTGCCAACCAACTTCGCGACCGTGGTATCGAGTTTGAAAAGGCGATCATTGATGCTTCGGCTCGACGTTTACGTCCAATCATGATGACGGCATTTACTACGTTAGCAGGCGCAATTCCATTGATTACCTCAACGGGTGCGGGCTATGAAAGCCGAGTGGCAGTGGGTACGGTTATCTTCTTCGGTATGGGCTTTGCGACTTTGGTTACTCTGTTCGTAATCCCTGCGATGTATCGATTGATTTCTGGCACAACACGTTCTCCGGGTCACGTAGAAGCGCTTCTAAACAAAGAGCTAAGCCATGACAACGTGGGCAGAACCAGCCACGGTTAATCTGATTGCTTAGTAACGCTGATTAGCAGCAACACTAATTAATAAAGCCCGACAACTTACTCGTTGTCGGGCTTAATTATATGGTCCGCCTCACTCTCAAGCCCTTAAGCTTAGAGTAGGCTCTCAGAATGAGGTGAACCACATGTCTTCTATTCATATTTTAGGTATCGACCTAGGTAAACACTGCTTCCATGCTATCGCACATAACCGTTGTGGGGTGGAGGTGCTTCGTCGTAAATTTAATCGCAATCAACTCTTAATCTTTCTTAGTAAAATAGAACCAACAACTATTGCTTTCGAAGCTTGTGGCGGTGCTCATTGGCTTGCTCGAAAGTGTGGTGAGCTTGGTCATCAACCCCGACTTATTCCTCCTCAGTATGTAAAGCCTTATGTCAAAGGCAATAAAAACGATTTCATCGATGCTTCAGCGATCGCAGAGGCTGCGAGTCGACCGACCATGAGATTTGTGGCTGTAAAAGTGAAGAGGCTCAAGTCATCGCAGCGATTCATCGAGTCAGAGATAGTTATATCAAGGAGAGAACCGCCACTATGTCGCGGATCGGCGCGATCTTACTTGAGTTTGGCCTTAGCTTTCCCAAAGGGCATGCAAAGATGAAGTCTCTGTTTCAATGGTTAGCAGAACAAACAGTATCACTACCAAAAGCTTGCTATGTGAATTGATATCTATCCATGAACACTACAAGTACCTCAATGAACAAATCAAAACCCAAGATATCAAGCTTCAAACTATTGTTGATAATAACGAAAGTGCTCAATTATTAAAAACTATCCTTGAATTGGCGATCTTACCTCCACATTGTGTATTGCTGATGTAAGCTCTCCGAGTAACTTCACCAATGGCCGCGAGATGGCGGCTTGGTTGGGACTTGTACCAAGGCAATTCTCAACGGGAGGAAATACCAAGCTACTTGGTATGAGTAAACGAGGAAATAAGCACCTCAGAACTCTGTTTATCCATGGCGCAAGAGCTGTACTCTAGGCTAGAGACGACAGGGAAAGTGTTTGGAGAGTGGCTTGTGAACCTACGAGCCACCAAACCATTTAATGTAGTGGTAGTTGCATTAGCCAACAAGCTAGTGAGGATAGCTTGGGCGGTGTTATACCACTGCCAAGCTTTAAGGCTGTTTAGCTATAACCAAGTTTGCAACGCCAATGAACGTGATGACAAAAACGGTCAATCGGCCAGATTAAGAACCTGACACAAAAAATAGCAATCAATGCTTTGGGCTTTTAAGGATAATCTGGCGCGGATATCATCGTGGAGCTGGGAAGCTAGTGCTCCCAACAAGGACTCCGAATACATTAGCGCAAACCAACTCCGTTATTACTTAATTGTAGTTGCAATAACGGGGCGGACCATACATTTTGTTGCTTATGAGATATGAGATATGAGATATGAGATATGAGATATGAGATATGAGATATGAGATATGAGATATGAGTTTAGAAAGACAAGCTTATCTATTGAATCCTTAGGTATTTGAGGGTTTCAAGCAGTTCATCCATCGAGCGATGACCTCTCAAGTTCACCATGTAGCGGCCATTGACGATGAAAGTAGGAATGCTAGCAATGGCGGTTTGTTCTGTTTTCGATGCTGCCTCTTCCATCAACTTGGCCCATTGTTGCTGTTGGCTTTCCGTCATATCTTCTAGCTTCACAAGCTTATGCTTTTTAAAAAACGTATCGATGTCGGTCGGTTGGAGTGGGCTCTTGGTTTGAACCATCAAGAACAGTTCATTGAGCACTTCGTGAGATAGGTTCGGCTGTTGAACCAATACCGTGTAGTAAAGGCTGGCCGCTTGTTGTGTCGATTCATTAAAAATAACGTGAGTACGGTGCAATGTTAGTTCGCCAGAAGCTTCTTTATCTTTGAGTAGCTCAGTCATCTGCCAACAAGGTGTGCAGGTTAATGAGAAAAACTTGTCTATCTGATGGTCTGTAGAATAAGGATTCTTTAGAAGTGTGTATTGCTCTCCTTCGGTAGGAGACGCATAAGTGACTGAGCTAAAAATGATAGACGCTAATAAGAAAAGTATGGCTTGAAATTGTTTCATGGGAGTTCCGGTTTATCGGTGTAGTGACAAAAAATGCCCATCACACGAGGTGTAATAGGCTTGGTTTATTGATGAATGTTTTGAAAAGCCTGCGTTTGCTCCTAGCGAAATGCGGGCTTTTTTTGTATAACAATATCTGCTCAACACATTAAAAAATGAAAACTATTAAGGGACACCAAAGTGGCTGAATTTAAATACAAAGATCTTTCTCAAGAAGAACAAGACAAGCTGGATGCAGCAACCTTTCGTCGCTTGTTAGCACACCTAGACAACAACAAAGATGTACAAAACATCGACCTGATGATCTTGGCTGGCTTCTGCCGTAACTGTTTCAGCAAATGGTACAAAGCGGAAGCTGAGCAACAAGGACTAGATCTTGATATCGATGACGCTCGTGAGCGTGTATACGGCATGACTTACGATGAGTGGAAACAAAACCACCAACCAAAAGCAACACCAGAACAACTGGCCGCTTTTGAAGCGAAGCAAAAACCAGAATAATCTCGTGTCATTGGTCACCGATGACACACAAAAAGAGCCCATTAAGGGCTCTTTTTTATTTTGGAACGGGTGCTTATTCTCGCGCTTACGCTAGCTCACCGGTTTGCGAGAAAGCTTCCAACTTCGCAGCGTAAGGCTGTAGGTCACCAATGTTGTTGTTCACCCACTCGTCATTGAAGTAAGTGTCTAGGTAACGCTCGCCGCTATCACAAAGCAAAGTCACGATAGAGCCTTTCTCACCGCGCGCTTTCATCTCGCTTGCCAGTTGAAGCACACCGTACATGTTCGTACCCGTAGATGCGCCAACCTTGCGACCTAGAATGTCAGATAACCAATGTGTGGTAGCGATGCTTGCTGCGTCTGGAATCTTACGCATTTCGTCAACCACACCTGGAATGAAGCTTGGTTCTGCTCGTGGGCGACCAATGCCTTCAATCTTGCTGAATGTGTTGCCTTTCACATTGGTATTGCCCGTTTTGAAGTACTCATGGAATACTGAGTTCTCAGGGTCGACAACACAAAGCTTAGTCTCATGTTGTTGGTAACGAATGAAACGGCCGATCGTTGCGGAAGTGCCACCTGTACCCGGGCTCATTACTACCCAAGTTGGAACCGGGTGATCTTCCATCTGCATTTGATTGAAAATCGAGTTCGCGATGTTGTTGTTACCACGCCAGTCAGTTGCGCGTTCAGCGTAAGTAAATTGGTCCATGTAGTGGCCATTAAGTTCCGTCGCTAAGCGGCGAGACTCGTCGTAAATCTCATCTGAGCGATCAACAAGATGTGCTTGGCCGCCGTAGAACTCAATCTGCTCAATCTTCTTTTTCGCTGTGCATTTTGGCATTACCGCAATAAATGGAAGACCAAGTAGGCGAGCAAAGTACGCCTCAGACACAGCCGTGCTACCAGATGACGATTCAATGATTGTTGTTTCTGGGCCAACCCAACCGTTACAGATAGCGTATAAGAACAGAGAACGCGCCAAACGGTGCTTCAAAGAGCCTGTTGGGTGTGTGCTTTCATCTTTAAGGTAGATATCAATGCCTTCGATGCTTGGAAGGTCTAGTTTGATAAGGTGCGTATCCGCTGAGCGTTGGTAGTCGGCTTCAATTTTACGAATCGCGTTGTTAATCCATTGATGGTCAGTGCACATAAGCGTTCTCCTGATCTTGTGTAGGAATTCTTTGTAATTGGTATGGTTATAATGTAGCTAGAACTGGAGAGAAAAACTTTGCCATATTTGCTTTATTTTGACTAAAATGTAGAAAATTATTCTATTTAAATGCGATTTGGTGAAAGTGTGATAGATGCCGTAGATAAAAAAATATTAGGGTTGTTACAGGAAGACAGCACGCTGTCACTGAACGATATTTCTGAAGCCGTTAACCTCACAACAACGCCTTGCTGGAAGCGTCTCAAGCGTCTTGAAGAGAACGGAATCATCGAAAAGAGAGTGGCGCTGCTGAATCCTGAGAAGTTAGATCTTTCTTTTACCGCGTTCGTATTGGTGAAGACCAGTGACCATTCTCATGAGTGGTATGGGCGCTTTGTGAATACTGTGTCGGACTTTCCAGAAGTGATGGAGTTCTATCGCATGGCTGGTGAGTATGATTATATGATGAAGGTGCAGGTTAAAGACATGAAGTGCTTTGATGACTTCTATAAGCGCTTAGTTAACAGCATTGATGGGATTTCAAATGTGACCTCAACGTTTGCTATGGAACCATTGAAATACACAACTGCATTACCACTATAGTTAGCCTTAGCACCACGCTACATCTTGTCTCAGTTTAGACATCGCCTCTGCGATAAAGAAAAGGATTATTCATGTTTGCAAAAGTCTCTACCGCTATCCAATTGGTGTTAGCTGTCTCCATTTTTTATTTGGGCTACACCATCTACTCGTTCACCAATAAAGTCGGTGAAATCGTCGATACTTACCCTCAGGTTATCGAGGATTTATCAGGCCTCACCAAAGGGTTAAAAGTCGAAGAAATGTTAGCGTTTGCTGAGCATGTGAGTGAGTTGGCTCCTCAGGTGTTAGACACGGTTGATGAAGTGAGAAAGACCATTGACCAAGTTAACCAAACCGTTTCGTCTGTTGATGGCAAAATTCCCGCGATTTTGGATGAAGTGAAAAACGTTCGCACCGAAGTTGAGCAGGTAAGAACCGAAGTTATCCCACCAACGCTGACTGAATTGAAACGCTACCGTGTCGATGTGATGCCACCAATGCTTGCGGAAAGTAAATCTTACCGCGAACAAACTATCCCTGTTGTTGTGGCTGAATCTGAAATGCTGAGAGCCGAAGTGCCGGGTATCTTGGATCAAGCAAACTTACTAGCAGATAAGAGTAAAGCACTCGCTCAGGGCGCTGCCGAAGGTGCTGTGAAAGGGGTAGTGCTGTCACCATTCAACCTGCTTAGAGATGCGGGAGACGGCATTAAAACGCGAGTTCAAAGTGAATTCGAGCCTACGCTTGAAGCTGAATAGAAGTTACTGATTCTTGAACAACGGCTTTTCGTTGACGTAATGAAAAAGAAAAGGGGCTAGGTATGATACCTAGCCCCTTATTAATTGGTGGTGCAGTGCTGTGTTGGTAAAAAGCGTCGGCTCATTACTTAGTAAAGCGCATCACACCTTCTTGAACAGCAGTCGCTACTAGCTCACCTTTCTGGTTATAGATCTCGCCGCGCACTAGGCCACGAGTGTTAGCCGCTGTCGGGCTTTCAATCGCATAAAGCAACCACTCATCCATCTTGAATGGACGGTGGAACCAGATTGAGTGGTCAATCGTCGCAACTTGGAAGTTGGGCGTCATGATAGAAACTTCATGAGGATGTAGCGCCGTCACCAAGAATCCCCAATCCGATGCGTAAGCTAGCAGGTATTGGTGAATAAGTTGGTTATCTGGCAGCGCGCCGTTCGCTCTCACCCAAAGGTACTGCTTTGCTTCGGTCTTTTTAGGCTTTAGCGGGTTAACAACCGTTACTGGGCGCATCTCAATCGGCTTTTCGCCACAGAAAGTCTTACGTAGCTTTTCAGGCAAGAACTCAGCAATGTGGCTCGCGAGCTCAGTTTCAGAGGCAAAGTTCTCTGGCCCGGGGATGTTTGGCATTTCATTCTGGTGCTCAAAACCTGGAGCGTCACCATGGTAAGAAGCCGTGAGATAGAAAATAGGGCGGCCATTTTGAATCGCTTTAACACGGCGTGTGCTGAAGCTGCGTCCATCTCTTAGGTTCTCAACATCGTAAATAATTGGCTTTTCAGGATCGCCGGGAAACAGAAAATAACTGTGGAACGAGTGAACACTGCGGTCATCTTGAACAGTGTAACGAGCAGCCGAAAGCGCTTGTCCCAATACCTGACCGCCGTAAACTTGTGGCAGGCCAAGGTTCTCACTTTGCCCACGGAATAAACCTTCTTCCAGTTTCTCTAGCTGAAGTAAACTTAGTAATTCTTGTAAAGGTTGACTCATCGCCAGCATTCCTCTTCGTAAAATGGATGTCAGATTATGGTGTTAATCATTAAGATTAGTCAGATATCTGTCAATAAATCATAGGGTTTCAAGACAGAGTATGAAAGCTCTCTTATAATTGGTGGGTAGATTTGCCGAGTCCGGCAAACATGTTGAGAGAAATTGAATATGAAAAAGGCTCTAATTCTTATTACGTCTTTAGTATCGTTTGGCCTACTTGTTGGCTGCCAAGCAACATCAGAAACGAACGCTTCTCAGGAAGTGGCTGCAGAGAACACTCAAGTGATTTCAGGAACAGTAAGCTATCGCGAAAGAATTGCATTGCCAGAGAATGCAGTGGTTACCGTAACGCTAGAAGATATTTCACTGGCTGACGCACCATCGACTGTTATCGCAACTCAAGAATTCACCACTGACGGTAAGCAAGTACCGTTCGCATTCGAGCTGAGCTACGACAACAACAAAATTCAACCTAACCACCGTTACAACATGCGCGCATCGATTCATGTTGACGGCAAACTGCGTTTCACAACGGACACGATTAAGTCAGTGATTACAGATGTAGAAAACACGCAACAAGCAGACCTACGCTTGGTTGGTGTTCGTTAATTAGAAATGGATGCCACTGTTAAGGCATCTTAATTAACGTCTTTCGATAGATGGCAGCTCTAGGGCTGCCATTTGTATATTCTGAGTTTGACCTTTCCTGCGTCACTCACTTCAATCCCTTCTTCAACCAGATGTTTCTTCTGGCGATCAAACGAATCACCCTTCAAAGAGATCTCGCCTTTACTGTTGATCACCCGATACCAAGGCAGTTTGCTACCTTCTGGTAAATTCCCCAGCGCTTTTCCTACATGTCGAGCATAGCCCGGAAATCCTGAAAAACGTGCTATGTCTCCATAAGTTGTTACTTTCCCATATGGAATTTGGTGAATCACAGCAAAGATTTGGCTCAAAAATTGGTCCATACTAAATGTTCCTAGTTCATTAATACCACGGATCGGTAGAAGGAGAGAGCTATGGTTTTTTCGACATTTCAATTTCTAATTACAACATTATTAGCCGTTGTTTGCGCTAGAGCAATCAGTTTAAGTGAAGGGGACATCCCAGTGCTTGCTATGGTCATTCCTGCATTATGGATTCTGCCGCAGGGTGGTATCGCAGGTTTAGCTTTGCTTGCAGCCATGACGACTTACGGTTTAACCCTTCCTTTACAGCCAATCACGCTTTCAGTCAGTGCATGGGTGCTATTCCCACTGCTTATGGTTGTTTTCTCAAGACGCAGCAGTTTGTCCGTCGTGATTATTTCAGGTTTGATTGTCACCACCTTACAGGTCGGGATCATGGTTACGCAATCGGCAGGAAAGCTTGATGGCGCACCTTGGATCACCACGCTGCAGACGCTGTCTATTATCGTGATTTGGTGGGCAGCGAATCATCTGAAACCCGCGAGTCGACACAGCTGGTGGTCATTGGGCTTGATATTGCCATTATGGATAGCCGACTTACCTTATGCAGCTTTGGTGGCCTTGTGTGTCACGGGTATAATGGCATCGATGGAAACGCTCAATCGATTGAAAACTTTCCGTTGGAACAAGCTCTTGTGTTGGACTCTGCCCACGGTCGGCTTTGCTGCTCTGGTGATAACGCCAAGCATTGAAGTACCAAGCCCTGTGTTTGTGGTGTGGTTGTGTTTGTTGGGTACTGCATGGATGACAGACTACATCATTCGAACGGAAGAGAACGAAGACGCCGATCTCTAGTTGTGAGTCGGTAATGGTTCGTTTTTCCTGAACAGAGCTAAGCACTGGCAGCTTGAATGAATGTGTTATGAAACAAGGACAAAGGTGATGCTTTATCCGACACTTTTACCGTGTGTTGGGTAAAGGGTAATCACTTAAACCACATTTGTTTAAAAAGAGTCGCTTTGTGCTTGCAATGGTTGCTGCGATGCTTAATAATCCAATCACTCTTTGAGGCAAGCCTCTTAGAAAAAGAATCTATGGAGGCTCTGGTCCTCCCGCAACACTAACTTGTGAACTCGGTCAGGCCTGGAAGGGAGCAGCCGCAGCAGGCGACGTGTGTGCCGGGATGTGGCTGGGGCTTCCACCCTTCTGAAGCCTGCAATATATGTTCGCATAAATTGCAGGCTTTCTTCATTTCTGCATCATAAGTCTTCATATTTGCACCATAAGTCTTCATAGTCTATTTTTTGTTGTAGGTTTACAACAAAAGTGATTTGCTATGTTCGACCAAACCAAGAAATCATCTCACGTACACAACATCTGTAAGTTCATGAGCTTGAAGAATGATGCTGTTGTTCGCACTCTCTCCATTTTGGAGTTCGATTTCTGCTTTCACCTCGAATATAACGCAAACATTAAAAGTTTTACCTCTCAACCTTTTGGCTTCCACTATCAATTCAATAATCGTAAGTGCCGATATACCCCAGATTTTTTAGTAACAGATCACAACGAGCAGTCAACCCTCTTCGAAGTAAAACACTCTAGTCAGATTCTCAAACCTGATTTCAGGAATAGATTTGAAGAGAAACAAAGGGTTGCGTTGAATGAGTTCAACAGACGCTTAGTTTTGGTTACGGAGAAACAAATTAGAATGGGACCGACGTTAGATAACTTTAAGTTACTACACCGTTATTCCGGATTGCGAACCGTGACTGAGTTTCAAAAGCTAGTATTGGCGTTTATTCAACGAAAACAAATGGTGCAGCTACAAGAGGTGTCTTTGTATTTCGGTTTATCGGAGCAAGACACACTTATCTCTACTCTTCCTTGGATCTCTTCGGGGCAAATCAAAACAGACCTCAACAATATTGGCTTTGGCCTCGAAACCTACGTTTGGTGTTAACTATGCCATCGGACTCTAACAACATATTTGGGTTCTTTGATGAATTTGAAGCTTCAGAGGGAGAGTCTCAGCAGCTTCCAATAGAGCTAATTCATGAACCTATTGAAATCTCCTCAACTATTGATTCTCAATCACCGAAGGTACAGCAAGAAGTTATCCGTCGTATCAAAATCATCGCGTTCGTAGAGAAGCGTTTAAAAGGCGGATGGACCGAGAAAAACTTGAACCCTCTCTTAACTCTTGTGGAATCGGAATTACAACTCATTCCCCCGAGTTGGCGAACTTTAGCAACTTGGAAAAAATCTTACTTTGAAGTGGGTAAAGACCCATGTGCGCTTATTCCTAAGCATACGTTTAAAGGCAATCGACAAAAAGAGTTCGATTCTCAATCTTTAGTTGATGAAGCAATTAACAGCGTATACCTGACTCGTGAACGCTTAAGTGCTGCTGAAGCATACCGATACTATAAGAGTCGAGTGATTCAATTAAATCGTGGGATTGTCGAGGGGAAAATAAAACCAATTTCCGAACGTTCTTTTTACAATCGAATACACGACTTACCTCCTTATGAGGTAGCGATTGCAAGGTTTGGTAAACGATACGCAGACCGAGAATTTCGCTCGGTTGGTCAGCAAGTAGTTTCGACCAAACCAATGGAGTATGTCGAAATTGACCATACACCAGTCCCAGTAATTTTGATTGATGACGAGCTAGATATTCCTTTGGGACGACCCTATCTGACGATGCTATATGACCGCTTCAGTAAATGTATCGTTGGGTGCAGTATCAACTTTAGAGAGCCTAGTTTTGACTCTGTCAGAAAGGCGCTATTGAACTCGCTACTAGATAAGAGTTGGGTAAAGCAAAGGTATCCATCCATTGATAATGAATGGCCTTGTCACGGCAAAATTGACTGTTTAGTTGTCGATAATGGTGCTGAATTTTGGAGTCAAAGCTTGGAAGATTCGTTACGGCCTCTAGTGTCTGACATCCAATACAGTCAAGCAGCTAAACCTTGGCGAAAGTCAGGGATCGAAAAGCTGTTTGATCAGATGAATAAAGGGTTAGTGAATTCACTACCTGGAAAAACATTCACCAACCCTACTCAACTACAAGATTACAACCCAAAGAAGGATGCGGTGGTTAGAGTTTCTGTATTTCTTGAATTACTTCATAAATGGATTGTCGATTATTACCACATGGCACCAGATTCAAGAGAACGTGATATTCCATACCACAAGTGGAACCAATCGGAATGGACTCCCTCCTACTACGTTGGTGCTGAGAAGGAGCAGTTGAGAGTTGAGCTAGGTTTGCTTAGACACCGAACTATTGGAGTGGTAGGGATTAGACTACATAACTTACGTTATCAGTCCTCCGAACTTATTGAATACCGTAAATATTGGGCATCTAACAATGGTAAAAAGCTTTTTGTTAGGACCAAAACAGACCCCTCTGATATCAGCTACATCCATGTTTACCTAGAATCGGAAAAGAGGTACATAAAAGTTCCAGCGGTAGACAACTGTGGATATACAAAAGGACTGTCCCTTTTTGAACATGAGCGCATACAAAAAGTACGCAGGCTTAACACTAAGCAGCTTGCTGATGATGAGGCGCTTGTGGATACATTTCTGTATATGAAGAAGCGTATTCAGGAAGAAACCGATAGGTTCCGCAGTGCCAAAAGTAATAAGGGTAGCTTGCCTAAAACGGGTAACACTTCGAAATTAGCAAAATTTAATGATGTGGGCTCAGAGGGACCAAGCTCAATCAGTACGGCTCCGGCCAAAAAAGAAGCTGCGGTCGTGTTCGATGTTTCAGAACAAGTAGCTGATGATGATTTTGAAGATATTGAGGGGTATTGATTTGAACTTAACATCTAGACAGTTTGAGCAACTAAAATTCTTTGAAACCAGCTTTATCGAGTATCCAGCTATAACTGAAATCTACTCCATTTTCGATCAGCTTCGTGTTAATCACTCCCTTGGCGGTGAACCGGAGTCTTTCTTGTTAACTGGTGAGGCCGGAAGTGGAAAGACGGCTTTGATTAACAACTATCTATCACGCTTTCCGCCGAGTTCAACTTGGAGTAAACAACCTGTTCTTAGCACTAGAGTTCCAAGCCGCATAAATGAACAGAACACGCTTACGCAGTTTTTAGTCGATTTAGATGGAAAGTCAGGTGGAAGAGGTACCCGACGACGTAATGAAATTGCTCTTGGTGAGGCTGTCGTAAAGCAACTTAAACGTAAATCTGTTGAGCTGATTATCGTCAATGAAATTCAAGAGCTTGTGGAGTTTTCTACAGCAGAAGAAAGGCAGGCTATTGCTAATACGTTCAAATACATAAGTGAAGAAGCAAAAGTCTCGTTTGTGTTGGTTGGTATGCCTTATGCTGATGTGATAGCGACAGAGCCGCAATGGAACTCACGATTAAGTTGGAGACGAAAGATTAACTATTTCAAGCTGTTGAAAGCTAACAGCCATTCGAGTGGAACGGCATCTTATAGTTTTGACTTGGAGCAAAAAAAGCACTTTGCTAAATTTGTCGCTGGTTTGAGTGCGAGAATGGGCTTTGATGAACCGCCGGTGCTTACAAAAAATGAAGTGTTATATCCTTTGTTTATTATGTGTAGAGGGGAGTGCCGAGCGTTAAAGCACTTCTTGAAAGACGCACTACTTATGAGTTTCAGTGAGAACGTTGATACGATAGACAAAGAGATATTGTCACGTACCTTTTCATTTAAGTTCCCCTACTTGGACAACCCTTTTAATTGTTCTATCGAGGAGCTTCGTCTTCATCAAATTGACTCTGGATCGTCTTACAACCTGAATGCCATTGCCGTAGAAGATAAGATACTTGCTCCGCGATTTACGGATGCAATTCCATTGAGTATGTTATTGAGCAAAAATGGACTTAAAGCTTAAGTATTACTTCTCGCTCTTTAGGTTCTCCAACAGCACCACCTTCTCTTCATCACTCATCTTATCAATGGCGCACGCTAACTCAGCGCTCAATTCGCTCCTACAGAAAAAGTAGTTTAGTGGCACATCTAACTCTTCAGCCATGCGCTCAAGCGTACCAATATCAGGTACATGCCTGCCTTTTTCGTAATGATTCATACGACCGCTAGCAGAACTTTGTTCCATACCGATTTTCACCCCTAAATCTTTTTGGGTGATCTTGGCTTTTTTACGCGCAGCTTTGAGCCTCGCAGGGATGGGGTTGTCTTTTTGCACTTACACATTTCTTTTCAACCTTTAGATAACTTAGATTGTCTAAGTTTTACTGATTTTTGTATACTTAGCAATCCTAAGTTTTTATTGCCTGTAAGAGTCACATGAAGAAAGTAACCAGAATTAACCCTCACATGTTTAACCTATTGATTGAAAAAGGGATGGATAATTTCTCCGTCACAGAAGCTAGAGATGCTTTGCTAAACAGTGCTTCAGCCTTCCCGAGCAAGGACGATGCGCGGAAGTATGTTTATAAGCAACTTCTATCATTTGAGGAGAAAGGCTGGCTTTCTGTCATTGGGGCTCGTAGAGACAAACGCTACCATCAAACTAACGAATTCAAAGCGCTCACAATTGAGCCTAGAGTAGCTAGAAATAGGCAAGCTAAGGTCGATTCAATGGATGATCAAACTCCAAAGTGCTCTCTAAATGCATTAGCGCAAGAGAAGAAGCAACATGAAGGCGAGTTGGCGATTACTCTAGGCGAGATTGAGGAGTACCAATCATTATTGACGCGTTTCCCAAATAACAAGCAAGATATGCAGCCGCTATTTAATGCGGCAAGAGAACGCTCAGCCAAGCTATTAGGCAAAATTAATGCACTAACCAACTGGATGCAAGTCGCCCAAAGTAAGGCTCCTCAATGTTAAGAGCATGGCAAGCCGAGTGTGCAGCTCAAGCTATCGAGAAATTCACTTCAAACAAGCATTCACACTTCTTCTGCCAAGCGACTCCTGGAGCTGGTAAAACCGTTATGGCCGCCGAGGTGGCGAGTAGGTTATTTGAACAAGGCATGATTGACTTAGTGCTGTGTTTCTCTCCTTCACTGACTGTTGCGGAAGGGATGAAAAAGACCTTTTCATGGAAACTAGAATGTTCCTTTAATGGAGGCTTGGGTTCTCTTGGGGGCTCTTACACCTATCAATCAATCCGTTTTTTAGAACAGAACTTTTGGAACACCGTCAGTAAATATCGAGTCTTAGTCGTATTTGATGAGATTCACCATTGTTCGTTTGATGGTGAGGGGCGGTCAAACTCATGGGGGCTAGAAATTGTCTCGAAGATCCAAGGCTTTGCTCGTTACACTCTGGCGCTATCGGGTACTCCTTGGCGTTCTGATCGACTACCGATTGTCATGGCTGAATATTCCGACCCTGAGGGTAAGGTTGTTTGCGATTATCAATACGGCTTGCAACAGGCTGTTGAAGATAAGGTATGCCGCCGCCCTAAAGTTGTTCTAATAGATAATGAACACCTCAGCGTTAAGGCTGGCAGTGACAGTCAACACTTCGCCTCTATTCTTGATTGCCTTAAACAATCCGATGTCTCTTATCAAAGCGTCATTCACAACAAAGACGCTATGAATTACATATTAAATAGTGGGTGCCAAAAGCTAGCTCAGTTAAGGCAAAAGTCTCCAAGTGCTGGAGGCTTAGTAGTTGCCGCTTCTATTAAGCACGCTAAAGACATTCAAAAGCGACTTGTTGAGCACTTTAATCAATCAACATGCATAGTGACTTATCATCATGATAATCCGTTACACGAAATTGAGTCGTTTCGTCACTCAAAGGTTCAGTGGATAGTCAGCGTTGGGATGATAAGTGAAGGAACGGATATTCCAAGGCTTCAAGTTTGCTGCCATATGAGTTCGGTAAAAACGGAACTCTATTTTAGGCAAGTGCTCGGGCGAATTTTAAGAATCAATGATTCACCCAATCAAGAAGCGTGGTTGTATACCTTTGCCGAAGAAAGTTTGATTGGGTTTGCTGAAAGAATAGAGCAGGACATTCCAGAGTCGTGTCTATTTATTAAATCGAATGAACAGACTGATGAATCAGATAAGGCGCAGAGTTTTACTCCTACAGATTTGTCGAACGATAAGATTATGGTATCTGGGGAGTCCTCAATTCAACTAAACTGGTCAAAAATCGATGGGGTTCAAAACGCTTTTTACTCTGATTTCGAAGGTTATGATGAGTTACGTTTAGGTGATTTTAAACAAAGAGTTATCGCAACATTCACTTAATCACACCGTGAATAATGCGCACTCGGATTTATATAGGCTTTACGATATACTGATTAGCTATTGAGTCTCTCTACGAGTAATCCTAATGGTCAGCAGCATTAATAAAGCTAAGTTATCTGAAACCGACATCATTACCAAATTCATACTTCCTGCGATTAAAGAGGCAGGGTGGGATGATATGACTCAGATTCGCCAAGAGGTGAAGCTGCGAGATGGTAAAGTGATTGTTCGAGGCCAAGCTGCTGCTCGTCAGAAAGTAAAATCAGCTGATATCGTTCTTTATCATAAGCCTAGTATGCCGCTTGCAGTGATTGAGGCAAAAGCCAATAAGCATGAAGTTGGCAAAGGCATGCAACAAGGCATGGTATACGCTGGCCTGCTAGAGGTGCCATTCGTTTTTGCATCGAATGGTGATGGTTTTATTTTCCGAGACTTAACCAACCCAACTCAACTTGAAACGGAAATTCGTTTAGAGGATTTCCCAACACCTCAACAGTTGTGGGAAAAGTATTGTGCTTGGAAAGGGTATAAAGAAGAACATCTGCCAATTATCACCCAAGATTACCATGATGATGGCAGCGGTAAATCACCGCGTTACTACCAGCTTCAAGCTATCAACAAAACAGTAGAGGCCGTTGCTGCTGGCCAAGACAGAGCCTTACTGGTCATGGCGACGGGTACAGGTAAAACCTACACCGCATTTCAAATTATCTGGCGACTTTGGAAAGCCAAAGCCAAGAAGCGAATTCTGTTCCTAGCGGATAGAAATATTCTTGTCGATCAAACTAAAACTAATGATTTTCAACCGTTTGGGACGGCGATGACCAAGATTACAGGTCGCAAAGTCGACCCTGCCTTTGAGGTTCATCTAGCCCTTTATCAAGCGCTTACGGGGCCAGAAGAAGAACAAAAAGCCTACAAGCAAGTAGACCCTAACTTCTTTGACTTAATCATCATTGACGAGTGCCACCGTGGTAGTGCTTCAGAAGACAGCGCTTGGCGTGAAATTCTTGAATACTTTAGCTGTGCGACTCAAGTCGGTTTGACGGCAACACCAAAAGAGACCGATGAAGTATCTAACATCGAGTACTTTGGCGACCCAATTTATACCTACTCTCTTAAAGAAGGTATTGAGGATGGCTTCTTAGCCCCTTATAAGGTAGTTCGTGTCGATATTGATGTGGACGTCCAAGGTTGGAGACCAACCAAAGGGCAAACTGACAAAAATGGCGAAGTGATTGAAGATCGAATCTACAACCAAAAAGATTTTGATCGCACTATGGTTATTGATGAGCGTACCGAGCTTGTCGCACAAACCATCACCAACTATCTGAAACGTACCGACCCAATGGCCAAAACCATCGTGTTCTGTAATGACATCGATCATGCTGATCGCATGCGCCGTGCGTTAGTAAACCTGAATCCAGAACAGGTTAAGAAGAACGATAAATACGTAATGAAAATTACGGGTGATGATGACATTGGCAAAGATCAGCTAGACAACTTCATCAATCCTAAGAAAAAGTACCCTGTTATTGCCACGACTTCGGAGTTAATGACGACGGGAGTTGATGCAAAAACCTGCAAGCTAGTGGTGCTTGATCAAGGTATTCAATCGATGACCAAGTTTAAGCAAATCATTGGTCGTGGTACTCGTATTGATGATCGCTATGGCAAGCTTTGGTTCACTATCTTGGATTTCAAAAAAGCGACAGAACTGTTTGCTGATGAACGCTTCGACGGAACTCCGGAACGCGTGAAGGTCACTACGCCAGAGCAGTTTGAAGATGAAGACGATTTAGATGACATCATCGACGGTGTTGATGATGTCGATGCTGATAACCCGTTCGGTGATGAAGACATTGACCCTGATTCAATTCAAGAGCCAGAGGCTACCTATGGCGAAGATTTTGGAAACTCCCCTGAAAGTACAGGCGGTGCAGACGATTGGGATGATGAGAATCGAGTTCGCAAATTCCATGTGAATGGAGTTCCAGTAAAAGCGCTCGCTGAACGTGTCCAATATTACGATTCAGACGGTAAGCTTGTAACCGAGTCATTTAAAGATTACACCCGTAAAACTATGGTGAAACAGTTCTCCTCTTTAGATGAGTTCACCAAGCGTTGGAACGAATCTGACCGCAAGCAAGCTATTATCGATGAGCTAGCCGAAGCCGGTATTCTATGGGAAGCGCTAGAAGACGAAGTGGGTAAAGACATGGACCCATTCGATATGATTTGCCATGTCGTTTACGATCAACCCGCTTTAACTCGTAAAGAGCGCGCCGATAACGTGAAGAAGCGTAACTACTTCACTAAATATGGTGATACAGCGCAGCAGGTGCTGAACAACCTTCTTGATAAGTATGCTGATGAAGGTGTGCAAGAGATCGAAAACATTCATGTTCTTAAAGTGAAACCTTTCGATGAAATGGGCAGACCGTTAGAAATCATTAAGAAAGGCTTTGGTGGCAAACTGCAATATTTAGAAGCGGTTAATGAACTGGAAGCTGCTATCTACCAATCTGCTTAACAATATTCACACCGTGTAGATACGAAAACCTTTAGGCCGCTAATTTAGCGGCCTTTTTTGTCTTCATCGAAGAGATCCAGTTCAGATGAGAGTAGTGCAAGCTGATCGGCTAACATTCCGCTTATGCAGTTGTGATCAATATATCTAGGTAAAATATTGCCTAAGTTGAGGGCTTGGTAGTCAGGGTGTTCAAACAGTACTTGTAAATACTTATTAAGGCGCTCTTCAGGCGTCGAATCACGCTTTAGCTGCTTTTTGATGTTTTGACCAAGCTTACGGATATTCTCTTTGTCTGTTTCTTTAAAATCGTCGTTATCATTGAGCTCTTCGTAGAGTACATCAGCAAACCGATGATGGCTCCAACCTAATGCGTCTAAAGTATTTTGAATCTGTTTTTGCTTTTGTTTTGTAGTTGTCCCCATAGTTCCCCAACCCCTTAGTTAATATTACCTGGTCTTAGCGAAGACACATTAATAACGATATTTTTAAGGATAAAATCATGACTAAATCAAAAGCACCAATGACACCAGAAGCCGCTGCTCGCATTCAAGGTAATGCCGCAAAACAAAACGGTGGGCAAGTTCCTAAAGGCGACTTTGCTGGCCGAGCTCAACGCGCAGCTGCTCACAACCAAAAACAAGGGAAATAGGAGTTCATCATGAATAAACCCGCTTCAAGTACACCAAAAGGTGGCGCTAAGCCGAATCCAAATTACCCAAGCACGACGGGCAAACCATCAGGCGATGGCCGCGGAAACACACCTAAGCGCTAATAATTAAAGGAGGGGTAGCATTATGCTGCCTCTCTTTTTATGAGCATCTGTTGGCGTGTTGCTTGAATGTGCGAAGAAATATAGCTTGATCTGATTTGTAGTCTGAATATGCCACATCATTTTCTGTTTTTTCTAATGCGCATAAACAAGTTTCCCGTTTACTTTCATACCAACTTACGGACACCATGTTTTTGCTAGAATTCACGCAAGTATCGACAATCGCGTATTCCACTTCGAGAGGATACCTTTCTTTGTCTAACCCACTTTCAACAGCGTAACCTCCTAGGGCTCCAACCAGTAAAGCGGAGCTAGCAGAAACGAGCTTTCGCTTGCTGAACTTAAACCCTTTAAAACTCTTCTCACACTCTGAACACGATATGTTTTCTGCAAATTCAATCTCATTGTCCTTCTGGCAACGAGGGCATTCTATTTTCATTATTTAGCCAACTGTATTTATGATTATAATTATGATTTTATAAGTTCAGGCTATAGATTAATGAATCTTATATCTATGGTTTCATAGAACTAACTTCATTTTTTTTGACCTAGTTCTGCTATAATTCGCCACAAATTTCAGTTGTTTAAAAGTAGAAAAACATGTCTAGCAGTTCAGTTATCAAATCCATTCAAGACATCATGCGTAAAGATGCGGGTGTCGACGGTGATGCACAGCGCCTTGGTCAAATGTCTTGGTTACTTTTTCTTAAAGTATTTGACGCTCAAGAAGAAGAGTTAGAACTAGAACTGGACGACTACAAATCACCAATCCCAGAACAATATCTATGGCGTAATTGGGCGCAAGATGCCGAAGGCATTACCGGTGAAGCGCTGCTTGAGTTCGTAAACGATGACTTGTTCTACAAACTGAAAAACTTAACTGCACCTGTTGATCTAAACCCGCGAGGCTTTGTGGTGAAAGAAGCCTTTAGCGATGCGTTTAACTACATGAAAAACGGTACGTTGCTGCGCCAAGTGATCAACAAGCTGAATGAAATTGATTTTACTGACTCTTCAGAGCGCCACCTATTTGGTGATATCTACGAGCAGATCTTAAAAGACCTACAAAGTGCAGGTAACGCGGGGGAATTCTATACTCCACGTGCTGTTACACGCTTCATCGTTAATCGTTTAGACCCAAAACTGGGCGAAGCGATTATGGACCCAGCAACGGGTACGGGCGGCTTCCTAGCGTGTTCGTTTGACCATGTGAAAGACAACTACGTGAAGACTGCAGCGGATCACCAAACACTGCAAAAGCAGATCCACGGTGTCGAAAAGAAACAACTGCCACACCTACTGTGTATCACCAACATGATGCTGCACGGCATTGAAGTACCTGTGCAAATCAAACACGGCAATACGCTCAACAAGCCGCTTTCAAGCTGGGACAGCAACATCAATGTGATTGCGACCAACCCGCCGTTTGGTGGTACCGAAGAAGATGGCATTGAGAAAAACTTCCCGGCAGAAATGCAGACGCGTGAAACTGCCGATCTGTTCTTACAGCTTATTATTGAAGTACTTGATGAAAACAACGGTCGAGCAGGCGTAGTACTGCCAGATGGCACATTGTTTGGTGAAGGCGTTAAAACCAAAATCAAAAAGATGCTTACCGAAGAATGTAACCTGCACACCATTGTGCGTTTACCTAATGGGGTATTTAACCCATACACAGGCATCAAAACCAACATTCTGTTCTTCACCAAAGGCAAGCCAACTAAAGACGTATGGTTCTACGAGCACCCATACCCAGAAGGCGTGAAGAACTACAGCAAAACCAAACCAATGAAGTTTGAAGAGTTCCAACAAGAAATTGATTGGTGGGGCAATGAAGAAGACGGTTTTGCAAGCCGCGTTGAAAACAACCACGCTTGGAAAGTGCCAATCGGCGACATCATTGAGCGTAACTTCAACCTAGATATTAAAAACCCATATCAAGGTGAAGTGATAAGCCACGATCCACAAGAGCTGCTCGCAAACTACCAACAGCAACAGCAAGAGATCTCACAGCTTCGTAATCTGCTGAAAGACATTCTAGGCAGTGCGCTTAAATCATCTGTAGATTCAACATCAGAAACAACAGGTGAGAGTAAATAATGAGTGTAGAACAAACCTCGATGAACCAGTTGATTACAGACAATATCGACATTTGGACTTCAACCGTTAAAACCAAATCTGCCTCTGGTCGCGGTAGCAGCAAAAAGCGTGAGCTTTATGGCGTGAAGAAACTACGTGAGCTGATTTTAGAATTGGCGGTGCGCGGTAAGTTGGTACCGCAAGATTCGAATGATGAGCCTGCTTCTGTTTTGCTTGAGAGAATAGAGAAAGAAAAAGACAGCCTAATCAAAGAAAAGAAAATAAGAAAACCTTTAAAAACGGAACAGATTGGTAGTGATGAAGCTCCGTTTGAACTTCCTGTTGGTTGGGAGTGGAGAAGACTAGTTCATCTCGTGACAGTTTTAGGTGATGGCTTACATGGTACTCCCGAATATTCTGAAAATGGTGAATATTTTTTCGTCAATGGGAATAATCTGTCGAATGGTTCGATACAAATCAAACCTGAAACAAAACGAGTCTCCGAAGAACAATATCTGAAACATAAAAAAGATTTGAATGACAGAACTGTATTAGTTTCAATCAATGGAACGCTGGGTAATGTTGGTTTCTATAACAATGAAGCAGTAATGCTTGGAAAGAGTGCTTGCTACTTTAACTTATTCCAAGGTATTTCAAAGGACTACATTAAGCGTTTAATAGAATCACCTTACTTTAGGAATTATGCTTTTTCTGCAGCTACTGGTAGCACAATAAAAAACCTCGGCTTAAAAGCTATGAATAACTTTGTGCTTGCTGTTCCTTCTGAAGTTGAACAAAACCGCATCGTCGCCAAAGTCGATGAACTCATGACTCTCTGCGACCAACTAGAGCAACAAACCGAAGCCAGCATTGAAGCGCATCAGGTACTGGTTACAACGCTGTTAGACACGCTCACCAACTCTGCTGATGCCGACGAGCTAATGCAAAACTGGGAGCGCATCAGCGAGCACTTCGATACTCTGTTCACCACAGAAGCGAGCATCGAACAGCTAAAACAAACCATCTTGCAACTGGCGGTAATGGGTAAGCTATCAAAGCCTCTAGATTCTGATACACCTGTTTCAAATCATTTGGATAGTATCCTAGAGCAACAAAAGCTAACTGCTTCAGCCAAGGAGTTTAAGCTCATAGAGGCTGAACTAGCAAATACCAAAGTTGAAGTTGATACTAACAGGGTTATGTTAAAAGCCCGATGTTTTTGTGATTTCATTACAAAGGGAACAACACCAAGTAAAACAGAGTTACTAGAAATCGGAGATGTGCCTTTCTTAAAAGTTTATAACATTGTAGATAATCAATTAGACTTTGATTACAGACCAATTTTTATTTCTCAAGGTGTACATGAAGGAAAACTAAAGCGATCTATGGCAAGCCCTGGAGATGTGATAATGAACATTGTTGGACCGCCTTTAGGTAAAGTGACGGTTCTTACTGATCAATATACACAATGGAATATGAATCAGGCATTAGCTGTTTTTAAACCAGTAGATGTAGTTTTCAACCGTTACCTTTATTACGTATTATCTTGTGACTTGACTTTAAACTCAGTTTTAAAAGAAGTGAAAGGGACTGCTGGGCAAGACAATCTGTCTTTAGAACAATGCCGTGATTTGCTTATTCCAGTTATTGGTATTGAAGAGCAAAAAAGGTTAGTTGAGTTAGTCGACATACTATTAGATCTATGTAAGTTTCTAAAAACTCGCTTAGAAGAGTCTCAAAGCACGCAGCTACACCTCACTGACGCTATTGTTGAGCAGGCGGTGTAAGCATGGCAATTGTCTTCAATCAGCCTCAAACGATATCTCAGTTACTGGAACAAAGGCTTACAATTCCTGAGTACCAGCGCCCATACAAGTGGCAGCCAAAGCACGTAAATCAACTGATTGATGACATCTTTAACCACCGCACTAAGCCGTGTTATCGGCTTGGTACGGTGGTACTGCATCAAGATAAAGATTCAGAAAGTGGCGAAGAAAATCAGGCTCTCAACATCGTTGATGGTCAGCAGCGTCTTCTTACCCTAACGTTAATTTGCACCATTCTGGATACTGAACAGAAACGTATCTCATCAACGCTTCTTGAGCACAAATTTGAATCATCAGTCAGTATCGAAAACCTTAAGAATAATGCGCAAGTCATCTCTGAGCGAGTAGCAAGTCTTTCATCTACAGAAAAGCAGGAACTACTCGATTTCGTTCTTAACAAGTGCGAGCTTATTCAAGTTACGCTAGATTATCTCAGTGAAGCCTTCCAGTTTTTCGATTCACAAAATGCTCGCGGTAAAGCGCTTGCACCTCATGATCTGCTCAAAGCTTACCATCTACGTGAAATGATGGACTCGACAGAGCAAACAGAGCGCCTACACCATGTAAGCTTGTGGGAGCAGGGCGTTAACCCAGATGATGACTCTGCGAATTTGCACACTATCATGGGAGAGTTCTTGTTCCGTATACGCCGCTGGATTGATGGTGACTACGGTATACAGTTCAGTCGCCATAACATTGATGTATTCAAAGGCATTAACCTAGACAGCACTCAATACGCCTATGTAGATTCTATGCTTGCGCTTGATTATGCGATTGAAACCTTTAATGCCGATCCTGCACGTAAATGGGACAAGCAAACCAAGGGCTATCCGTTCCAAGTGGATCAGGTGATGATCAACGGCAAGCGCTTCTTTGAGTACATTCAGCACTACATGGCGATTCACTCGACCTTGTTCGTTGGTGATGATGCAAGGCTATCTTCATTCGTCGATAAGCACGCTAAGTACAAAGGCAGTAGCCGTAAAGGGGATAGCTATGTACGAAACCTATTTTTGTGTGTGGTGATGTATTACTACGACAAGTTCGGTGATGTGGAGTTAGAGAAAGCCGCACAGGTTTGTTATCGCTGGAGTTATTTCCTTCGCCTTGAGCTACAACGTATCGGTATGGAGTCGGTAGATAACCACGCTAAGGATCGTAGTGGGCTGTTTAGAGCAATCAGCAAAGCTGTTCACCCTCAACAGGTGTTGAACTTTCAGCCTCCTTACATTCAAGAGCCTAAGTTCAAGAACGCGAAGAACGTGCAGGCATCTATTGACGCAATGAAATCGGGAAGTGTAAATGAGTGATTCGAACCAAGTAGAGCAGTTATCCGTTAGAGCACTTTTCGACAGCAAAACCCAATATGTCATTCCTATCTATCAGCGTAACTACGCTTGGGGCGCGACAGAGATTGAGCAGCTTATCCAAGATATCAGTGATGCTGCAGGGCTTATAACTCAATCTGATGAAACCGCTACTGCCAAACAAGTAAAATATTATCTAGGTAGCCTTGTGGTTTATCAGCGCACAACGCATTCACACCAATCGAATGTGGTATACGAAACCATTGATGGACAGCAAAGACATACAACGCTCTCTATCTTGTTGGCGTACCTCAAAAATCGTAATGTGCTCGCAGAGAATGAGCTAGAAGGGTTAGACATTAATCTCACCTTTGATAGTCGTCCAAAATCCTCCAGAGCATTAGATGACATATATACAGGCAGAACCAATGGTGAGTCAGAAGAGCCTAACATCCATGCTGCTTTCAACATCATTAAACGTTATTTCAAAACCAAAGGCTTAGATGCACAAGCGAAGACTCAACAGTTCTTTGATTATCTATTAGAAAGCGTCACTATCCTTAGAGTCGTCGTGCCACCACAAACCGATCTTAACCACTACTTTGAGATCATGAATAACCGTGGTGAGCAGCTAGAAAAGCATGAAGTATTGAAAGCAAAATTCATGGCAACGCTTGGTGATGATGAGGAAAGAGGCTGCTTTTCCACTGTTTGGGATGCTTGTGCGAATATGACGCGCTATACCCAAATGGGTTTCCAATCGGACTTACGAAAAGACGTATTTGGCTCAGATTGGCAGACAATGCCAACAAGCTTTGAAGCGATTCAAGAAAAGCACACGAGCAAGCAGCAAAAAGAAGATGCAATGACGCTGCGAGAAATCATCAGTAACAAGGCATCTCGCTCAAATACTGACGATGACGAGCGAGAGAAAGAAGAACGCTTTGGTTCGGTTATCGACTTCTCAAACTTCTTACTTCATGTCTTAAAATTGATGAAGATGGAAGAGAACGTTTCGCTTGATGATAAGAAGTTGATCGACGCATTTATCTCTAAAGATGATGGTCTGAAGGTTGGCGCTAAAGCTTTTGTCTATGAACTGCTTAAATGCCGAATTCTGTTTGATAGTTACGTAATTAAGCCTGACCAGCACGATGAAAAGCGTAAGTGGAGCTTGTTAAGACTTAGCTCTTACATAAACAAAAATAGTTTGAGTCCAGAGTACCCAAATGCCTTCAGTAGCGATAACAACGAAAAGATTCGTATGATCTTGGCAATGTTCCATGTATCGAATCCTGCTTTGGTATATAAGCGTTGGTTGAATGACGCTTTACGGGTATTGAACGATCTCGCTACAGAAGACCGATTGGAAGTTGATGGTAGTTCGTACTTAGCTGCACTTGAAAAGCAGAGTGACAAGTATTTTGATGAGATCTGTGGTGGCTCTCAACTTGAGTTTACAGAGAACAATGTCGGTGTATTACATCAAGGTACAGGTGTTCAGAACTTCGTATTTAACCGTTTGGATTACCTACTTTGGCGCAACCTATCAGACGGGAAGCCAGTTGGCGACATTACTAAAGAGACTCTAGGAGCCCACTTCACAAGCTTTCATTTTGCGTTCAGGACTTCAGTTGAGCACTACTTCCCACAAACCGACCCATCTGGTGCAAGTAAGATGCAGGACGTGGATCGTTTCGGTAACCTTTGCCTTATTTCGCCAAGCAGCAACTCAAGACTTAGCAATTACTCTCCTCAAGATAAGAAGAAATTCTATAAAGAAAACAATCGTGCAGAGAGTTTAAAGCAAGCCATCATGATGAGTTATGACGATTGGGGACCCGATGGTGTGGCACGTGAAAATATTCAGAATCATGAAAAAGTGATGATTAAGGTTCTGCGAGATCAAATTTGAGAAGCAATAAAGTAGTTTGGGCAATGTCATTAATTAGAGCTTTATAGAAATGATGAAGTTAATCGAAGATTTTTGTTCCTCCATAGCAGGAACGGCAAAAACAAGAGTGAGTGACCCATTTATAGGAACATTCATATTTTCTTGGTTTGTATGTAATTGGAATTATGTTGCTCTGCTTTTTTGGGGAGAAGGAAATGCTACTGAGAGAGTTGGCGCTTTTTACATCTACCTTTCAAGGACATCGATCCTAGGGTGGAATAGCCTTTTTGTCTTTCCTTTTTTAGTGACTCTATTTTACTTGTTTGCTTTCCCTTGGTTGTCACTGTGCGTGAAAAGGATACAAAAATCGGTTAATGATAAACTGCATCAACAAGCCGTCGAGATTGAAGAAGATAAAGTTGATCAACAAGAAAGTTTGAGTAAAGCCAGACTTAGGGCTGACCCAGATAAACAGTTTTTGGAACAACTTGTTCAGCAAGATATCGATAAAAGAAATGAAATACTTGAGCACATAAAACAACGAACGGTGCGTCTTGAAGCTAAAGCTAATGAAGCATTGAGCCAAGAAAAAGAACAAGAGGCTAAAACCAAAGAAGCTCAAAGTAATGCTAAAGCGATGGAGTTGGAACTAGATAAAAAGACCAAACAAGCAGAATTAGAACGAGTCCGGTTTGAAAGTAACAGTGCTAAAGCAAGAGCTACACTAGCATCACATCGCTTCCCATCGGTTTATTTTCTTATGCTCAAAATAGAGGAAAGCCTTGGCCAAGATAATGTTCAACTTTCTTTGAAAGCGTCAGGCGAAATTGTAGCGGCGTTATTTGGATATGAGAACTTTGAAGAAGTCTTAGCAGATGAAAAATTTAATAATGATTCGTTAGAAAGAGTTAATTATGTTTACTACGATGATGGGCTTGCGAAAAGATTGGAACAAATTATTTTAGGTGAAGACTCAGAAAATGAAGACTTATCAGCTGACCTAATTTTTGATCACCTACAGAACCTCTTCGAAGATGAACCCTTTGAGCTCGTTACTAGTGATCGACTGGAAGAATATAGTAGAGAGGCAATAGAGAATAATTCCTATGACCTATTGAATGGGGAAGGAACTTCAGGTGGAAGGGCTGAATCCGATACGATCTTTGGAGATATAGACGACATACATGTTGATAGTTCCACTTTTGATGAGGGTTTTTCTGCAAAGGTTATAGTTGCAGCTAGTGGAGAACATCGAAGAGAAAGTGGAATACCTGGAAGAACGATGACTATCTCCGTAGAAATGAAGTGTGATGTTATTGTCGGTAAGTATGGATTAGGAGCGGTAGAAGAAGGCCAAGTGGTTGGTTCTTTGGATGATTTTGACTAAAGTTCGCAACCACTTAACAAATTCACATAACTAGATTTGCTTTTCAGGGAATTAGGCTCACACTAAAACTTAGATACTCTAAGTTTTAGTGGTGGCATGTGAAAGCGGATATTCAACTTTACCCTGACGAATCGCTCGAAAGCTTCTTGTTGCGTTTATCGCAAGAACAAGGCTACGAGCGATTTTCTCATTTCGCCGAAGATATCTGGTTCGACACCATGGATCAGCATGAGGCGATTGCTGGTGCTTTCCCCTTAGAGCTCGAACGAGTCAATATCTACCACGCTCAAACCACAAGCCAAATGCGAGTGCGGGTTCTTATCCACCTTGAGAACCAATTAAAGCTCAACAACTTTGGTGTATTGCGCCTAGCGCTATCACATTCAAAATCTCAATTCTCTCCGCAATATAAAGCTGTACATAGGTTCGGGGCTGATTACCCTTATGCTTTTGTTCGTAAGCGCTTCACGCCTATTTGTCCCCTATGTATTGGCGAAGCTCCTTACATTCATCAGCAGTGGCAATTTATCTCTCACCAAGCCTGTGAGCATCATGGCTGTAAACTGATTCATCACTGCCCTGAGTGTAAGTCGAGGCTTGAATACCAAAGTACCGAGAGTAGTAGCCAATGTGAATGTGGTTTTGAACTCCGAAACTCGCCAGTCGAAGATGCGCCAGAGGCTGAGCTTTTGGTCGCTAGATGGTTATCGGGAAATGATTCAAAACCCTTGGGATTACTAAAAACAGAAATGACGTTATCTGAGCGCTATGGTTTTTTACTTTGGTATGTAAATCGCTATGGTGAGTTTGATGATGATCTCTGTTTTGAGTCATTCATTGAATATTGTGGCGCTTGGCCAACGTCATTGTGGCAAGACCTCGATGTTTTGAAAGAGAAGGCAGAGCTCGTCCGAGTAAAAGATTGGAAGAAGATGTTTTTCAATGAAGCTTTTGGTGCTCTGCTTAAAGATTGCCGTCAGTTACCCAGTCGGCAGTTGAGTCACAATATCGTACTGACACAGGTGTTAGCTTACTTTACAAAGCTAATGGCAACAGTGCCTCCAAGCGCGAAAGGAAATATCGGTGATGTACTGCTCAGCCCCTTAGAAGCTTCTACATTGCTTTCTTGTACAACAGATGAGGTATATCGGTTGTATGAGTTTGGTGAGATCAAAGCCGCTATCAGGCCGCGAATGCATACCAAAATTGCAAGTCATGAATCGGCATTTACTTTAAGAAGTGTCATCGAGACAAAGTTGACTCGAATGAGCTCTGAAAGTGATGGTTTAAGTGTGTATCTACCTGAGTGGTAATTATGACGAAATTAAGAGACTTATTAGCAATTGAAGACGAGACAGTAAAGCAGATTACGCTAAAGAAGATGTTCATGGCCTATACGGAAGATGTCTGTGTTGAAGGGTGTGAAAAAGAAGCGTTAACGATTTTGCTCAATCTCAGTTCAAGCCATCAAGCGGATAGATGCTCGGATTGGTTGGATATTACCCGCGCTAAAAGGCATTTAAAAGCGGCTGAGAACCTAGAGGCGTCCCTTGATGAAATCAAATGGTTCCATACTCATAATCTCAAGTTTCCAGACTGCCGAGTTAAAGATCAGCGGATAATTGCACAACCTCTTGCTACAACCGAGGCGTTTATCTCAAGCTTAGTATTAGAGCAACGTTTGGGGTGGGCGCATAACTCTGCGGTGTATCGCCATACATTGTGGTTATTGAATCCTTTTCGTTGGCAATCACAGTCCGTGAGTCTTCATTCACTTATTCAGCAAGAAACCCCTGTTTGGCTCGAGCTGCTTAAAGGTTTTGGTTTAGGCACTAAGTCACTTGCTCGCTTACAAAACACAATGGCAGAACAGCTACCTGAAAATAGCCTCCCTGACAGAGTCAGTACTTACAGCAAGCAACTACGGTTTCCATGGGGGGATGATTATGTTTCGGTGACCCCAGTGGTCAGTCATACCATCCAAAGTGAGCTAGAAGTGAGATCGCGAAGTCAGGAAAGTAAGCTCTGCTTTGTGTCTTCGTCATTGCCAAACTCGGCAAGTATCGGGAATCTGTGTGGCAGTTTAGGTGGGCATATGAAAGTCCTAAACTACCCGCTAGACGTCAAACCAGCGCAGGGTGGGACGTTAACTGAAAGTCGCAAAAAGAGTGGCCACTACTTTGATGACTATCAGGTAACTAACGCTAAAAGTTGTCAGGTGTTAAATCATCTAATTGGTTCAGAGCCATCAAAAACACAGAAGCAAAGAGAGAACGCTCGTAAGGTTAGAAGTAAGATATTGCGAAAGCAGATAGCCCTGTGGATGCTACCATTAATTGAGTTAAGAGATATCGTTGATGCTGACTCTAATCAACAGCAATTGGAACATGATGACACTTTAGCTCAAGCCTTTTTGGCGCTACCAGAATCGGATCTAGGCTCTTTAGCTAATGAGTTTAACCGTCGCTTGCATCTCACGTTTCAGAATAATACGTATGCCGCAAAGTTTGCCTATCACCCTAAGCTTATGCAGGTCGCCAAAGCCCAAATTGTATGGGTACTTGAACAACTTAGTAAACCAAATGGCAATGAAGATAAGGTAGCGGGTGAGCAGTATATCTATTTGTCATCAATGAGAGTGCAAGATGCGGTCGCAATGAGTAGCCCATATCTGTGTGGTGCTCCTTCTTTGACGGCTATTTGGGGTTTTATGCACCGCTATCAAAGAGAGTTTAACAAGCTAGTTAATTGTGATTCCCCGTTTGAGTTTTCGAGTTTCTCTTTTTATGTTCGAAGCGAGAACATTCAACCGACAGCTAAGCTTACAGAACCTAACTCAGTCGCCAAAGCGCGAACGGTTTCTAGCGTAAAACGGCCTGCTATCCGCACAGAACGATTGGCGGATATTGAAATAGACTTAGTTATCAGAGTCCATAGTGATAGTCGTATTTCAGATTTTAAGTCAGCGCTTAAAACAGCTCTTCCCGTAGTTTTTGCCGGAGGGGCATTATACCAACCACAGCTATCGACGCAGATTGAGTGGCTAAGGACGTTTACCAGTAAGAGCGAGCTTTTCCATGTCATAAAAGGGTTGCCAGCATACGGACGATGGTTATATCCAAGTGAGAACCAGCCGAGTGACTTTGATGACCTAGAGCATTTAATAACGAAAGACGCTGATAATTTGCCAGTTTCTATTGGCTACTATTTGTTAGAACGCCCCACTAAACGGTGCAACTCAATCACCAATTATCACGCTTATGCAGAGAATGCGATAGGGTTAGCTAAAAAAGTGAATCCAATAGAAGTACGTTTTAGTGGAAGAGATCACTTTTTAAACCATGCCTTTTGGTCGATAGAATGCAGTAGCGAAACTATTCTTATAAAAAACTATAGGGATTAATCGTTTATGGAACTTTGTACTCAGCTGAACTACGTACGCTCTCTTTCCGCTGGCAAAGCATATTTCTACCATCTTTCGAAAAGTGGTGAGATGTGTCCCCTTGAAATTGATAGAACTAGGTTGCGCGCACCAAAAGGGGGTTATGCAGAAGCATATAAGGGAGACAAGTTTGCTGAAAAGAATGTTGCTCCACAAGATTTAGCTTATTCCAATCGTCCGTTCATTGAAGAGTGTTATGTAAAGCCGGGTGTAGATGATATCTACTGTGCATTCCCCCTTCGAATTCGAGCCAATTCTCTAACCCCATATATCTGTAGTGACGGTGAAGTACGCGGTAAACTTTCATTACTGGCTAAAACTTACAAAGAGCTCAATGGGTATCAGGAGCTAGCTCATCGATACGCAAAGAACATCCTGCTTGGCACTTGGCTTTGGAGAAACAGAGAGTGTCGACAATTGTCGATAGAAGTGACCACCAGTGATTCACAAACCTTGATTATAGAAAACGCAACAAGGCTTTCTTGGTATGGTCATTGGGACGAAGATTCAGCAGGATGTCTAGAAAAGCTCACAGCCTATTTGATGCGAGCCCTTTCTGACCCAACCGAATACTCCTACATGGATGTCAAAGCTAAAATTGGAGTTGGTTGGGGAGATGAGGTTTACCCAAGCCAAGAGTTTTTAGATAGCCAAGAAGATGGTGTTCCTACTAAGCAGCTTGCCACCATAAAACTATTGAACGGACAGGAAACTGTTGCATTTCATGGTCAAAAAATTGGTGCAGCTTTGCAATCGATTGACGATTGGTGGCATGAAGACGCAGATAAGCCATTAAGAGTGAATGAGTATGGCGCTGATAGAGAATACGTTATAGCAAGGCGACACGTAACACTTAAGAACGATTTCTATCAGCTGCTTAGAAATACCGAGAATTGGACTGAAAGCATGACTGCTACTCAGGCCATTCCCAATGATGTTCATTTTATCATGTCTGTCTTGATCAAAGGCGGCCTATTCAATTGCTCAAGTTCAAAGTCTAAAACGAAGGCTAAGTAAGGGAGAGCTATGACTAAGCGTTACTACTTCTTAATACGTTACATACCTGCACAAGCCGACTATGAGCTGTTAGCAGGGCGTTGTATCTCCCAAATGCACTTGTTTATGGTGAATAACCGACAAGCCATGAATAAAATAGGTGTGAGCTTTCCCTACTGGAGTGATGTTACGGTTGGTCAAACCATAGCTTTTGTTGCCGAAGATAAAGATATGATGGTTGGACTCTCTTTTCAGCCCTATTTCTCTGTGATGGTAAATGAAGGTTTGTTTGAGATCTCCAGTGTTTGTGAGGTGCCTGACATTGCGGTTGAGGTGAGGTTTACCCGTAATCAAACGATTGGGAAAAGTTTTCTGGGCTCCAAGAAACGTCGAATCAAACGTAGCATGGCTAGATCCGAACTATCTGGTGTTGAACCATCGTTACCAGCCACTAATGAAGAGCGTGCCATCGATAGTTTTCATCGAATCCCAATCTCCAGCGGTTCATCAGGGGAAAGTTATATTTTGTTTGTACAAAAGGAGCTTGTTAGTGAGCGCGATGCAGCAAACTTTAACAGCTATGGTTTAGCCACCAATCAAGAAAGAAAAGGCACAGTACCTGAGTTACGTTTTTAACCCCTTTTTCTAAAGCTCTTTTTTAGAGAAGTAAAAACAAGGGCTTACAGAAGTAAGGAGAAAAAGGGTATTTTGATAAATTGTGACCTTAAGCACGCAGAATCAGAAGGTTAGAGACTATATTCTACAGTGTCCTGCCGAATAGGCAGCTAAGAAACATCAACAACAAGAAATAGAATTAAGCTCGTGGTGTCCTGCCGAATAGGCAGCTAAGAATAGGCCAGGAAGAAAGCAACCTTCCTGCTGAACAAGCAGTTAATAATCAAAACCATCATGTTTAGGCTTGATGGTTTTTTGTTGGGCATGTTGATATTAAACTGTTAAGACAAAATTTTTCTAAGTAGTAAAGTGAGTATGAGATGAGTGATGTTTTGAATATGGTGCATGAGACAGTAAACGACTTATACGAAAGTGGTGCTGTAGATCAAGCAACGTTAAACCAGGTTGAGAAGATATGTTTAACCGTAGCCGATGATGATGGTGGAGATCAGGAAAGTAAAGAAAGCTCTTAGTTATCGAATTTTGACAAGCGCCTTCGGTAATTAAGCGCTTGATGATCACAATACTAGCTTGATCTCAATACTAGCTTGATCTCAGCTAGCGCATTTTTGCCCCATTATCACACAGAGTAAATACTCATTCACATCTTGTTAATGTGCATTCCCCTACCAAATCTAATCCGATTTGAAGAAAGGGTAAGCAATCAAAAGCTATAATCATAATTCTAAATAAGCTCCTCCGGCATTCAAGTTCAAGGAATTTAGCGTTATCCCAAAACCAATGGTTTATATATCCTTGCGCACACTTTCAATAAATTATGCTGCTTAAGGTATCCACCTCAACATTTCCACCCTAAAATAAAAACTTAAAAGAATCATTTGGATGGACCCTCATATATGATTACCAAAGTCTGGAATAACCTGTCAGTTAAACATAAAATATTTAGCCTAGTTCTGCTTCCCATTTCTTTGCTGCTTTTCCTTGCTGGTAGACAAGTTTATTTCTTAACTACTCAATTAGCCGATTTTGAACGAGCTAATCTATTGTCTGTGTATCTTCAAGACATTTCAGTTTTGTATCAAAGCTCACTTTCCTCCACTCAGGATGAGTTTTCTACGCAAAGTAGTCAGGTAAAAACAGAATTAGAAATTCTCTCACCTACCATTTTTTTAGACGCTTCTGAGGAAATGAATCAATTGGTCGATGATTTCAGTGAAGCGACTTTATTAACAATAGAGGCAACTGATAGTTACGATAAATTGGATGCTCTGGAATGGCAGGGCGATTTATACAAACAGTTGTTGCTTGAAACAGAAAAAGTCCCCTTCGAAAAGACTAAGCTCGAAATACAACAACATCTCACGGCATTACAACAACTTGAATGGTTAATGTTTTGGTCTAAGGAAGAGTTCAAACTGAGTTCCTCATTAATCGAGATATTCCAAAGCAGCCAAGAATACGACCCTGAGCTTGCCGAGCAGATAGAGACATTGAGCGAAAGGCAACTATTGTTTCTAGAGCGATTTGTCTCTTTAAACGCGAATGAAAATCAAGTTTCCCTAATGGTCGAAGTCTTTAGAAGTGAAGTGTTTGCTCAAAGCCAAGAGATTAGAAATGCGTTGCTTAACCTTAATATGTTTAGGCAACTTACTCCACAACAGATGTCTGTTGGTCTCGAAGCGATGAGAGAACGACTCAGCTTGTTACAAACTCTTGGCAATGTTATCAAACAAGAGTTCCAGCAAGAGGTTGATGAGTCCATCTCTGAGGCAAAAATACAGCGAACACTCTTCATCTCCATCGTTGCCGTACTTGCGGCCATCGTTATGGGCTTAGCTCTCAGCTTGGCAAGGCAGGTCACCAATAATTTAAAATTAGTCTTGGATTTCTTAAAAAATGAGGATGAAACTAATAGACCTTGTTTATATCAACTGATCCAAGGTAAAGACGAACTTAGCCTATTTGCTCAGCAAGTAGAAAAGTTAACGCTCGAACGAGAGCTGGCAAAAGAAAAGCTCACCATTGCAAAGGAAGAGGCAGAAAACGCCAGAAGAAACGCGGAAGAAGCTAAAGAGCACGCAATTCAAGCAAGTAAAGCTAAAAGTAGCTTCTTGGCCAACATGTCCCATGAAATACGGACACCACTTAATGGCGTCATTGGCATTTCAGAAATCCTTTCTGATACCCCCTTAACAGCAACACAACGTGATTATGTTGATACCATTGAGACTTCATCTCAGCTGCTCTTGAGTTTAATTAATGATATATTAGACTTCTCTAAAATAGAGTCTGGTATGTTATTAATCAGCCCTCACTCAACGTCTGTTCGAGAGTCGATATACGACATCGCATCGATTGTGTCGCCAAAAGCGAAAGAACAAAAGATCTCTGTGAACGTAGATATCAGTCCAGATACCCCCGCACGAGTGATGATCGATGATCACCGGTTAAGACAAATCTTGATGAACTTTATGTCGAATGCGGTTAAATTTACGTCAAAAGGTGGTGCTACTCTATCAGTTAAGACCCTGAATCAGTCCGATGACAATGTCACCTTGCGTTTTGCGGTGCGTGATACGGGGATTGGCATCGATAAGCAGCAACAAAAACAAATATTCGAACCGTTTGCTCAAGAAGATGATTCCACAACCCGACAATTTGGAGGTACCGGACTTGGCCTAGCTATCAGTACCCAACTTGTCGAATTGATGGGGGGGCAGATACAACTCGATTCTGTGAAAGGCGAAGGCAGTTGCTTCTACTTTGACCTAACGCTACCTATAGACATGATGCAAGCAAAGCAAAGCACTGCCTCAGCCAATATCTACATTCTGGGTAACGATAATGGACTCTCCGACCGCATAGAAAGCGACCTCAATCTTTATGGTTTGAAGGTGACTCAACAAACGAATAGTGTCGATAGCATCCATAAGCAGATTTCAGCGACCAAGCAAGCAAAGCCAATCACGGTCATTTTTGCTGAAGACGATGATTTTCAAGCGAGTGGCTATTCTGACAGCCTAGATAAACTTCATGAGAGCGGCGCGACGATTTGTTTAATTCGCTCTTTTTTAGGAAACGCTGCTGATATAGGCAACTGTATTACCGCTCAAGTGTCACAGCCCTTACTTGGCTCACGCCTGATAAAAGCTATAGAGCTTTGCGATACGCAGGGGCGAGCTGAATTATTAGAAGCCAACCAACAACCCGATACCGCTCAACATAGAATATTGATTGTTGAAGACAACAAAATAAACCAAAAGATTGCCGGGTTGCATGTCGGAAAAAGTGGATACGAATTTGAGTTCGCGAATAATGGGCAAGAAGCGGTGGACATGTTTACCGCTACCCCTAATTACGCCGCGATACTGATGGATTGCATGATGCCCGTTATGGATGGTTTTGAAGCGACAGAACATATCCGACGCATCGAAAAAGAGACCAAAGCGACGCGTCGTATCCCAATCATCGCCCTAACTGCCAGTGTTATTGATGACGATATTCAAAAATGTTTCGATGTGGGGATGGACGACTACGTCCCAAAACCCTTCAAATTCGAAGTGTTAAAAGAGAAAGTCCTTACTGCTGTGGATGCTATGCCATTGCCGACTGCGCATAATGTAAAGCAAGCACTCACCTCTTCAACAACCGCCCCCACACACAAGACAAATTCTGCTAAGAACACACGACCAGAAGAAGCTGAGGAAGTTCAAGTAACCACGAAGTCTGAGAAAATTCTCTTGGTCGAGGATAATCGTGTCAATCAAAAAGTCGCGTCAGTCATGCTTAAGAAAGCAGGGTATACATTTGAAATCGCAGACAACGGGCAAATCGCTGTGGATATGTACCAGAAGGATAATAGCTTTGACATTATTTTAATGGATTGCATGATGCCGGTGATGGATGGCTTCACTGCAACGAAGAATATTCGCGAACACGAAGAAAAATTAAACTTATGCAAAACTCCTATTATCGCGTTAACCGCCAGCGTTATCGATGATGATATACAAAAGTGCTTTGATTCCGGAATGGATGGTTACGTAGCAAAGCCCGTTAGGAAAGAAAAATTATTTCATCAAATAGACAGCGCGATTAGTTAGGAGAAACCAATGGATTGGAAAAAAACATTAAAAACACTCCAATGCAGAGCACTGCTATCAGCAGTTATCGGTTTACTAGGGAGCTTACTCTTGATAAGCCCTGTTCATGCAGCGGAAGATTACGCCATATTCTCTTTAGATTCAGGGTTTGAGAAGATATCAATCAACAAAGCTAGAAAGCTATACAGAGGAAAAACTAAACGTCTGAATGGCAATCGTGTAGAGTTATCTGATTGGCCGGAAAACAGCGCCGAGAGAGAGCGCTTTTATCAGCTATTACTTGGAAAAAACGCAGCTCAAATGAATGCTCACTGGGCGGGATTATCTTTTTCTGGTAAAGCTCGTCATCCAAGAGAAATCAAAACTGCATCAATCAACAGTTTAGTGGGTTGGCTTGGTGATAAACCATACCGCATTGGATACTCTCCTCTATCTTTAATCCCTCAAAATGCCAATGTACTTTACGTTGTAAAAGCGGAGAAATAAAATGAAAAGAATAATGATATCAATGCTCTGTGCCTCAATATCCTCTCCGGCTTTGGCGGCCATTGAACTCACCGATAACTTGTCCTTGAGTGGCTTTGGTTCAACATCTTGGACAAAATCAGACAATAAAAACCCATTAGTGTTGACTCGAAGTTTTACTGATGAGAACTGTTACGATTGTGACATAACTTTTGGTATTCAATTGGACTACTTTTACAATTCATTTAAAGCGTCGGTTCAGGTTGTGAAAGTACCAAGGTTTGAATGGAGTGACCCTCAGCTGGAGTGGGCTTATATTGGTTATGAATTCAACGACTACGATGTCAATGTTGGGCGTCTACGAATTCCCCTTTTCCTCTCATCTGAATATTACTATGTGGGCCAAGCATACATGACCGCTAGACCCCCATCTGAGGTTTATAACGCTATTCTTGGTATTACTGCTTTCAACGGTATAAAAGTCAACTGGACATATGATGTGAGCGACGAAACGACTCTATACATCTCTCCATTTTTTGGTGTGAAAGACAAAAATGATATTGAGTTTAATTCGAGTATAGATTTAGAGTTTGAAACCAATCGAACGTTTGGTGCTAACTTTCAATTAAGCGCTGAACACTATCGTTGGAATTTCTCGTTCCTCGATTCTAATTTTGATCAAACCGCCTCTGGTACATCTAAAATTAAAATCCCAGGAACATTGACTGAAATTACTGTTCCATTTGAGTACAAAGAAGAAAACATACATATTCAGCTTTGGTCATTAGGTGCAGAATATGAATTTGGCCAAGCTGTATTTACAAGTGAAGGTCAAATTAATGATTTCTCATCATCACTGTACGCAAGCTTGGGATACAGGCTTACTTCAGTCACGCCTTATATTGTTTATGGTGCAGAATTTGACTCGAACGAGCACTTAGAAGGCAATAGTTATTTAATAGGAGTTGATTATGATGTGTTACCTAATGTTTCTATAAATGGTGAGGTTCAATACTTCGAAGCTCGCAAAGAAAATGGCCCCTTTATCGAGCAATTTAATCCAATGACTGGCTTTGATGATAAAGATGCTGTGCTCTACACCATTATGTTAAGTTTTGTGTTCTAACTCATCAAAAGCTTAACGGTTACTATAAGTATAATAGTAACCGTTAAAAAGAGACTGTTCTTCATCAGTGAGACGGGAGGAGTCACTCACCCATACCTGTAGTTATCCATGAATTGCTAATGTTCAATTTTCCGAAACTGATTTCTGTCCAGAGGTGTGCTGAAGCCGATCGGGGCAAACACACCTTTGCCCCATTGTGTGTTTCAACAATTAGATAGATGGTCAAATTCAACAACCTTTTACTTGTGTTCTCTTACGCTTTTTCGAACACACCGTTTGGCCCAAAACGATGACCATCGAGCGGTTGACTTGCCCCTCATAAGAGGCAGGTCACAGGTTCGAATCCTGTTGGGAGCGTCATATTAAAACGGCTAGAAAGCTAGTGGCTGATAGCCCTTTGTTGTTTCTGGGTTTCGCTATCTAATCGACGTTAATTTTGTTCAAACAATTATTCTCAACGTTTCTACGATAAGTAGAACACCCCCAAAACTCACCATACTTACCACGCCTCAATTTCATCTCATTACCACAATTCAAACACATTGGGCGCTCATGTTCACAACTGGAGTTAATGCAAACTTGATAATCATCTTTAGTTTCACGACTCATGGCACTACCGCACTTATCACAAGGCGTTTCCTTGTGCTTACAACGTGGGTAAAGTGTACAAGACATAAACTTACCATATTGGCCAACTCGTGGCTTGAGAACGCCAACTTTACAAGAGTGACAAACCATTTTGTCCGCATTCAGTTGCGTTAAGGAAGTATCAAACTCATTAGTCTCTACTGGATAGTTTCCTTTAATCAGCTCTGTAACAAAGTCACTTGCATCGGTCATGTCCGCGATTAAGTATGCTCTGTGTTTCGCACGGGTTAGCGCCACATAGAATAATCGCCGCTCTTCTGCGTGTTCAAACGTATCTCCTTGCGGTAATAACGCATTAATAAGCGTAGGGGTTTGTTTCTCGGAGGGGAAACCATGTTTGCCTGTTGTCAGTCCCATAACCACAACATAGTCCGCTTCTTTACCTTTAGAAGCGTGGAACGACTGGTTCTCAATGTCTAACATATGGTAACGCTGTCTTAACCACTGTAGGTAATTAGCATCTGGCATTTGGTACCAAAACCTTGCTAGTAAATAGACTTTGTTTTTATGTGGCGAGTTGGATTGGTGTACGTGGTTTGCAATCGATGTTAACGCTTTATCTAATGCCGTTATCCCTTGTTCCTCGGTTCCCTGTCGAATGACGCTTACCGCTGGTTTGCTAACCTGAACTAAAGACTTAATCTCTTTTTTAAGCTGAACGGGGTTTTGAGTAACAAAACGCGTTGCCACATCTCCGATAGCGCTATTAAACCTGAAGGTCATATCAAGCGTCGTTTTAGACGCTGCACCGAAGTACTTTTCAAAGTCTGTCGTTAAGCGAACATCAGCACCACTAAAGCGATAGATTGCCTGCCAATCATCACCCACACAGAATAACGAAGAGTTTTCTTTATTGTCTCGAAGTGCCTTTACAAGCCTTGCCCTAGGCTCTGAGATATCTTGAAACTCGTCAACGAGTATGTAACTCCAAGGCGACTCGAATTGACCTGTTTCGACATACGACAAGGCTTTTGAAATCATATCGTTAAAATCAATCACGTTCTCTTCTGAAAGGTAATCTTGGTAGCGCTGGTACAATGGCATCAACAATTCCAAAGCCTTAGCTGTTTGCTTGGGGTCTAGAGAGTTTTTTATTATTTTTTGAATACCAATTTCATCAAGACAAGCAGCTTTATACAGATCAACTAACGAACCTAAAAGGCGAGCCAGTTCTGTGACTAGGCCTGTTTTCTCTAAACTTTCGAACAACTCATTATTGGGCAGTGGATTTGTATTCACTTGGCGAGTGATTAGCTCTCGCTCCAAAATTTCTAACATCGAGCGATTTCGGTGTTGATGGTAATACAGTTCAACATACCCTGTTCCATACTTGGAATGCGTTTCTCTCTTCCACTTAATGCCTTGTTGGTATCTCTCTTTATCGATATATGGTGGAGGGTTTCCGTTTTCATCCGTACCGTAATACTCAATATAAATATCATAATCTGGAAGATAGAAGTCGGGTTCGTACTGTCGGTATTGCTCCGTAGCTACATCGATTCGATACTTAGCTTCGTATTGATAATTGATGCCTTTTCTATAAAGCCAGTTGGCAATCACCATTTCACCAAAGCTTTTAACCTTCTCGCCTTTCAGCGTGCGGATATCGTTATCATTGAGATACTTTAAGTGTTCGCCTTGGGTTTTGAACTCAAATGGATCTTTATCTACGAAATAATACGCACTGAAATAATCTAGTAACGCTTTCTTATAGCTAACATTTTGCATCAGAGAGGCAATAGCCTCATTCATCCACTTCACTTTTGCGCGTACGTCACTCTCCAAGGGCGATAAACTTGGCGCCTTGCCTTCAACTTGTGAAATTATCTTCACGCCCAGACTATGAAAGGTACTCGCTTTTACATCTTCAAATCCTAGTTTTTCCCTGATGCGCTCATCCATCTCTTCCGCAGCTATTCGACCATACGCCAGCATCAAAATGTCGTTTGGTTGCGCTTGCCCGCTTTTCACTAGGTAGCCAGTTTTACCAACCATTACACTAGTTTTACCTGTACCAGCTCCAGCTAAAAGAAGGTTATTATCATTGTCGGTGATGCAAGCAGCTCTTTGCTTAGTGGTGAGCGGGTTAGATTCCACGCTGTTAAAAAATGAATCAAAAGCGTTAAGCTCGCGCTCCACATACTCACTTCTAATACGCTCAACATCCGCCGTTTTCCAATTAGCAATGCGACTTACCTGGGCTGCTGTATTTTTTGCGGAGTCGGATAGACCCGAAGCTTTGTTCCAACCTCGCCACCGCTTGTGTTCTGTTTTGGCAAAGCTCTGTATGTTCTGTATGGATGAGTCGCGAAGAAATCTGGATTGGCATTGATTCTCCACTGAATCTAAGAACCCAACCAAATGCTTTGCATTTTGATTAGCCCAGTGAGGAAAAAAATTGTGTGGGTATTTAAAAGGGAGTAGATAGCTTAACATAGAGAAGCTGTGTTGCTTACCGCCAACACTAAAGCTTAAGCAACCGCCAGCGATTGTAGCTTTCAAACTTGGGGCGCTATCCAAATCCTCCCATTTGAAGAAACTCACCTCTCCGTCTGAATCAGCTTGTATACCTACATCACTGATCTCAACGACAAGCTGATTCTTGAAAATTCGACCGAAAAAGTTTGTGGTAAGTGTCCACTGCGTCATTATACGCTACCGCCTAAAGTGTGGTTGCCTCGTAAAGAGGCATAGTCTAACTTATCGGCAGAGTACTAGTACTTGAGTGTCATCAATTTTTACAGTTAATCGATTCAGAACACAAAGACAACAACATAGAACTGTAGTGGTTCATAAAAATTGGCTAATGAGATAGGGTTTGGCCATATTCTCATGCAAATGGGTTTAGTGTTGTTTCGATTCGTAACGCGACATTGCCGCAAAATGTGTTTCGAACGTGAAACACTGACTTCACCCAAGCATCATTTGACTTGCTTTTCATAATACCAAAGTATGTCCATACAAAGAGGTAACCACTTTCATGAACTGAATTTAGCCGTAATCACAAAATTCGAAACTGCTAAAAAGTCACCTTATTAATTATTTATTAAAAATAAATTATATACTTACTAATACCTATCACTTCTATATGTATAATCTGTCTAGAACTCAAATATTAAGGATGATTATGTTGTTTAGAGGACTTGGTCTCATTGTTGCGATGCTTTTAAATGGTTGTACTTCTTCATCATTGAGTGAAGAAGAGTATAAAGCGCTTTACAAAGAGTATTTAGGGAAAAGAAATATTGTATTTGATTTAGAACCTCAACTATTTCATAGGAACGCAGAAGAACTAGACCCTTATAAATTAGTAACAACGGCATCTTTTCGAGCATGTCATGAGTTAAGAGAAGATCCGACATATGAGCAATTCAATATATCTTGCCATCAAATTGGTAGATTAAACTACAGCATAGGTCCATTTAAAAAACACCATCTCGACTACAGCTTTAGTGATGATAAAACTACGTTGGATGCGTACCAAAACCCTTACGTTGTAAAACAGCATGTGCCCTATTTTTTCGAAAAACTCCCTGAGATATTGACGTTTACAACGGCATATGGTGAAAAATTACAGAGATATACGATAGAGAACGCTCAGCATTGGGACGATTTGTTGCAGACCGATTTTGGTCGTAAGAGAAAAATCGTCGAGTTTTATGCCAATCACGGTGTTACTGTTTTTCCCGAAAAATTTACAACGGTTAATGAGCCAGGGACGATTAGCACTGAATCGTCTTATCTAAGGGATGAGTTACTATGGCGTTATCAAAATCAGGTCAAAGCTGGTGGCCAATTTTCCTATGACAAATTAATTGACGAGATGAATGCGGGGTATGTGAAATATTTAACAACGAAACATGATGACTTATGTGGCGATCACACTAATCAATCTTGCTCGTGGGAATCAAGCAGCAATCAAGAGAAAGGTTACTATTTCACCGTTAATCAAACACAGTCTCAGCAACTTATGATAACGCGTACTCATCGTTCACATTGCGATGCATACAGTATGGGAGTGACCTTTTCCCAGAATGTAGAGAAAGATGCCGAAAAAACGGTGAACTGTGATGTAAAAATTGATGATAAAAGTGTGGCTAAAGGGGCGTGTCAAGTAACAGAAAAGTCGGATTTGAATCATGTCTTTGTCACCATGGAGGGCAGTCTCATCAATATCGAAGACCTAAAAGTGAACCCCAAAGCGACGATTACTTATGGTGTTGGCGATGGTAGCATCGTATTGACGTACAAAGCTGACGATCTCAAGACAAGAGTGACCACCCTCACACAGTTTTGCGATCAAGGTAAAAATATATAGACGTTCTTGTGTGAAGCAAAAACATCTGTCTGGTGTACTAATTCAGGTCTGTTTTTGCTTCAATTCAGTCGTAAGCGATACTCGGCTAAGCGAGTTTTGCCATATCTCATCTAATTTATTATGCTTTGCTAAATTAGTAAATGCGCAACTCGGAACTGTCCAAAAGTTTGTTACACACATGTCGATTATGTTTGTCGATTATGTCCTGCTAGAGGATTAATTGGAGCGTAGTAAATTTACTACGTTGAATCTTAGTCGTTGTTCAAATTTGCAGACTTTCGATGCAATGTTATGCGAACTTATGCTGCAAATAGTATTGTAAGTCTTTGATGTTTTGTTCGAGTTATGCTGACTTATCCTGCAAGCATCACCTTCTGAAGCCTGCAATTTACTCTACGTTGCAAGCATCACCATATAAAAAGCCGCTCTTAATGAGCGGCTTTTTGCTATCTGAAGCTTTTTAAATCGTTTCTTCAAATATTGTCTAAATCTTTCAGATTATCCAGTTCAATATTTTCAAAATCCTATCAATGCAAAGCCTGTCAAAAAGTGCAAACAATCATTGTCTACACTGTTTGAAAGCCACCATACTATTCGTAAATACTGTATGAAAAATACTTACTTGCGATTTTTTGATGCTGACCATTGTCGATCAAGCGCTGGATACCGTCATCAATAAGATCTTTGAGTTCATTATCTTGTTTTCGTACTGCGACACCAATACCACGCCCGAACCATTTTTCTTCTGTAAATTTAGGACCCGTAAAGTGATAGTCCTTGCCTTGTTCCGTTTCAAGAAAGCCCGCGTTGAGCCCCATAGAGCCGCCAAATACAGTATCGAGACGACCGTTTAACAAATCGGTAAAGGCCTCATCGAATGTACCGTAACGGCGAATATCGACATCTGGATAGATCTCCGAAAGATATTTGTCACCGATGGTGGCACGTTGAACCCCGATAGTAAGATCATTGAGACTGTCATCATTCATGTTGATCTCTCTATCATTTTTCATCACAAAACGAGTAGGAACTTTGGCATATGGAATGGTGAAGTTAACTTTCTTTTCTCGCTCTTCAGTGATAGTCATCGCTGCAATGATTGCGTCGTTTTTTCTGCTTAAAAGCGAAGGGATAATCCCGTCCCAGTCAGTTTTTGAGATGACGCATTTTACTTGTAGCTCAACACATAGAGCATTAGCCAAGTCGACTTCAAATCCTTCTAATTGGCCGTCTTGTGTCGTCCAGCTGAATGGTGGGTATGCTCCTTCCACCGTAAATCGGATTTGCTTCCAATCTTTTGCGTATGTGAACACAGAGAAAACACTGACGAATGCAACAAGTATCCATTTCATTTGTTATTTCCTTATAGTAATAATGGATACTGATAATTAACCACTTGTTAACATTTTTCAATGCGAATACATATTGATGTGAGCAAAGGCATGCATATTAATTAGTTAGCCCCAGTTCTTTTGCCAGAAGTACTGTTAGCGTATTTAAGGATGTTAAATACGCTATCCTCTTAATCTGCAGGCAGCACTACAGCAGACGATTTTTCCTCTCAAATGAAATCCAATTTACTTTTTTTCCTTTACTAGCTCGACTATAGGTTGGAACCGTGATTTGTGACAGCGAGTACAACCGCTGCGATTAACAGCGCTGAGCCACCGATTTTATTCAGGTATGTTGGGTGATCTTGCATAAATCCAAGAAGTTTCTTGGCAGATATGGCGTAAATCATAACCCACGTAAAATCCAACACTGCCATTGTGGGGCACATCACCAACATTTGTGATAACAAGGGTTTGGTTGGATCAATGAATTGGGGGAAGAATGCGGTGAAAAACACAATCGCTTTGGGGTTGCCTGCTGCAACGAAGAACCCACTTAAATAGAGTCTGTGGCCTGAAATCGCGGTGGGAGGATTGTTGACTATTTGTGCTTCACACTCAGGTTTATCAAACAACATCTTGATACCCATATACAGCAATGTTGTGACCCCAAGCCACTTGATAACGGCGAACGCTAGTTCAGACGCTGACATTATGACGCCAAGTCCAATTGCAACAATGATCATCTGTATGAAGTTTGCTGAGATATCACCTAGTGCCGTAAAAATAGCTTTATTAACGCCATATTTCATTGAATGAATGACTCCCAACAAAATGCTGGGACCTGGCGTCATGGTTAAGATAAGTGAAGCGAGGCAGAAGGTTAGCCATGTTTCTATAGTCATTTGTTTTCTCCGGGTGACTAGTCTCTATTTTTCGGAAAAAGTAGTCTGCTAGCATAGAGATAGATATCAAAATAACTTGAGGTTATATAAATGGTTGAAGACTTGGAGAGCATTCCATCATTAGCTCCTAAATTACTTCTACAGCTAATAGCGCTCGGAAGTATCACTGATGCCGCTCAGATATTAGGAGTCAGTCAACCCGCTGCGAGCAAAGCACTTCGACGTGCTGAAGATGTGTTAGGTTTCGCTTTAATTCGAAGAGACAGTCGTCCGTTACTGTTAACTGAGGAAGGAAGGCTATTTGCTGAGTTCGCTAAACAGCAAGAATTACAGGAAGAAGTGTTATTGAGACAGCTTCGACTTATTCAAAAAGATGGTGCTGGACAGGTGAAAGTGGCTTCTTTTGGCGCATCCGCGTCCACGCATATTTTACCTAACCTAATTCATGCGATCAGCCAACACTTACCTCAAATTAAAATTGAAATAAGCGAGTTTACTGACGAGGGAGCATTATTGGCATTGCGAGAGGGGCGCGTAGATTTTGCAATCGCGGTTGATAAAGAATATTTGGATCTAGATATCATCCCAGTTTTTACTGACCGAATGGTGGCTTTAGTCCATGAAGATGACCCTTTATCCCAGTTGCCAGTTTTGTCGGCTGTGGATATCGAAGACCGAGATTTTATATTGAGTAAAGGGGGCAGCGAGGCGCTCATTAGAGAATGGTTTAAGCTATCAAAATCTCGCCTTAAAGAAAAACACACCATTGTTCAACTGACCTCAATACTTGCTTTGATTCGAGCGGACTTAGGTGTTTCTATTGTTGCAGAGCTTGCCGTTCCAGAATCTCATCCCAGCGTAAATGTTATTCCTCTTGCGCCGGAGTACCCTCGTAATATTTGTGTGGCGAAAAGAGGTGGTTGTTTTTCTTCGAACGCAGCAAGGTTAACTTGGGAGTTTTTGAGTAAAAATAGGTCACACAGTTACCTAAGCAAAACGAGGTAATTAAGTGCGAAGAGACGTTCAGTTCTAATTTCCTAATTTAATTCGCAGGCAACACAACCGCAGATGCTTCTTCCTCTGAATCTTCCTTATCTTCGACTTGTTCAGCTACCCAATCAATTGTCTTTGTCAGATAAAGTTTGTTGGTTTCGGTATCACACCAACTCTTCGATAATCCTCTTCGATTAAACTCACTGCCAATTGCCGCCAGTGTTTGATTGCTCGAGCGCCCGTAATACAAGGTGTCGCACAGTTGCAGGTTCGACATCGACTGTGGGTATGTATTAACCGACGAGGAGTTCATGCTTAGTGCTTTGGATTGATTGTGCGTACAGCCTGTAAGGCTCAAGAAAAAGATCAATGCTAAGGCTTTCTTCATCATATCTCTGAACAGTTACCAATAGTTGGCGGGAATTATGAGCATGATTAAGTCACTGATTTGTCAATTCTTCGCCAACTGCTTAAAGAGCACGATCTTGCTCGCAATTAGAACGCTTTATTGAGCCGTTTAATTCCTCGGTCAAAAAATGCATTAACGACCAAATGCGCAATTTTGTACAAAAGCTGAAAGAGCCTATAGAGTAGACTGATAAGTCGCTCGATAATTAACAGGCTTGGGAATTGTTATGGAGAACAAGAAACGCTCTAAAGAAAAGGCCGAATATAAGATCACAGAAGAACTCGGTGGCCTTGAAATTCTTAATGCTGAATATGAAAAGCAGAACTTTTCACGCCATAGCCATGAGGGCTATACACTTGGTGTTATCGAGCAGGGCGCTCAACGTTTCTATCGAACGGGCGGGCATCATGTTGCACCACAAGATGCCATCATTCTGGTCAATGCCGACGAAGTTCACAGCGGACACTCTGCCACTGAAGGTGGTTGGGCGTATCGTGCGATGTATCCACTTCCTGAGCAACTCGCCAAAATCACTCAAGAGCTTAACTTACCCAATTATGGTGCACCTTATTTCCCTAGAGCTGTGGTTGAAGACCCTGAACTCGCTAATCAGTTGAGGTTGGTGTTCAACGCGATTGATGAATCGGATAATCGCCTGTTACGCGAAACCTTGATGTACGGAATGTTGGTTAAGCTGATTAGCCGACATGGGAAATCGAGCCTTAAGCCTCAACTGGATGGAAAAACTCAGCGTCAGCTTGTTTTGGTGAAAGAGTTTTTAGATGATTTTCCGCAAGCCGATGTCTCCTTAGAAGAACTCTCTAAACTGGCGGCTTTAAGCCCGTTTCATTTGGTGCGCTCTTTCCAAAAAGAGTTCGGTCTTCCGCCACATGCGTATCAGATTCAGTCTCGGTTGAGGCTTTCTCGCAAGTTACTGAAGCAAGGGCATACGATTTCTGATACCGCTCAAGAATGTGGCTTTCACGACCAAAGCCATTTTCATCGACACTTTAAAAAAGCCAATGGCTACACGCCGGGGCAATACATCAAAATGCTTTAAATCGTACACGTTAATTCGGTCGCGAAATCGAGCAAGTTTGTACAATCGAACCCACTCAGGTGTTTTTACATTGAATAGCCAATGTGAAGAGAGAAAAGAATCATATGGATAATCAAAAAATGGATAGGCGCACTCAGTTATGGAAGGGCGTTTTAGCTGGAATGCCGCTGAGTATCGCCGTGATCCCGTGGGGAATTCTTGCGGGCTCATACGCGATAGACGCCGGATTGAATCAACTGCAAGCACAAGCGATGTCAGCGATTCTGTTCGCAGGCTCAGCGCAACTGGTCGCCGCGGGCATGTTCAAAGCGGGTATTGGCCTTGGCACTATGTTGCTGACCACGTTGTTCATCACCTCAAGGCATTTTTTATACAGCGTATCGATGCGCGACAAAATCAGTCACCTTCCTACGCGTTGGCGTTTGTTGCTCGGTTTTTGGCTCACCGACGAACTGTTTGCGATATGCAGTGGGCAATCTCAACAAGAGTTTAATCGTTGGTACGCGGCGGGTGTAGGAGGCGGTTTTTATCTGGTTTGGAATATCGCGAGCTTCGTTGGCATTGTCGCAGGAAGCCAAATCCCGTCACTCAATGAAATCGGTCTCGACTTTGCGGTAGCTGCGACCTTTATCGCGTTGGTTTTTCCATTAATCAGAACTTTACCTGTTGTCGTGTGTGTTGTGGTTTCACTGGTTACATCGGTTGCTATGTCGGTCAACAACGTTGAAGGTGGACTCATGGTTGCAGCGATTGCTGGCATGTTAGCGGGCTTTTTCAGTGAGTCGTTTCAAGAGCGAAACAATGGCAACAAGCCAGCAGTGGAAGGGAAATAGAGATGATTTGGTTAACGATATTACTCATGACAGCGATTGTGTTCTTTAGCCGATATCTGTTTCTAGAACCTGCAATCCCGCTTCGACTAAACCAAACAGCGCGACGCTTGCTACGTTATTCAAGCCCAGCAGTGTTGACTGCGATTTGGGGGCCGATTGTGTTTGCACCAGAACAAGCATTTTGGCCAAGCCTAGAGAACCCATACCTGATTGGCGCGGTGGTGACAGGTCTGTTGATATGGAAAACCGGCAATGTACTACTAACGATCGGTGTCAGCATGGCGGTGTTCTTGTTCTACAATCTTGTCGCGGTTGATTATCTTTTTTCTTAATTGCCATATAGGTTTATTTCTTCCTCATAATTTAAGGGCTGTATAAATATGATTACTTGTTATGTTCGATATGTAATTGATCCTAAAAAGATTAAGGAGTTCGAGACCTACGCAAAAATGTGGATTCCGTTGGTGGCTAAGTTTGGCGGTCAACAAAATGGGTACTTCTTGCCATCAGAGGGCGCGAACAATATAGCCTTGGCGCTGTTCTCTTTTGATAGCTTGGCGGCTTATGAAGAGTACCGAATTCAGTCTTTAAGCGATCCTGAGTGTATCAAGGCCTTTGAATATGCCGATGAAGTCGATTGCATTGTTAGCTATGAGCGTAGCTTCTTTAGACCTGTTTTTGACTGATTGACCTTGCAACGCATGGCGCGGTGACTTCTAATGTATTGATTCACCATCTGTGTATTTAGGTTTTGGTAAGGAGTTAATTTGGCTAAGAAATATTATGTGGTTTGGAAAGGTCGCACACCGGGTATTTTTACCACTTGGAACGAGTGTAAAGCGCAAGTCGATGGCTTTGCAGGCGCAAGATATAAATCGTTTCCAACACTAGGCGAAGCTGAGTCTGCTTTCGGTGGTAAAGCGTCTTCTGCATCTCAGTCGAGTTCAGGTACTAAGCCTGCATTTGCGAAGCCACGTACAGCCAGTAAAGCGAAGGTTCCGCCTCTTTCTCAGCAGCAAATTACGGATATGCCTTTTGACATCAAGATCTTTACCGATGGGGCCTGTGAGCCAAACCCTGGTGAAGCAGGAACGGGGTTAGCGGTCTACTTGAATAATGAGCTAACCGAGTTGTGGTATGGCTTGTATCAACCGATGGGCACGAATAATACCGCAGAGCTGCAAGGCTTAAAGCAAGCCTTCATCCTCGCGCAAGAAAAGCTGCAATCCGGTTTGTCTGTGGCGATTTATTGCGACTCGAGATACTCGATAGACTGCATCACTAAGTGGGCATCAGGTTGGGAGAAAAAAGGTTGGACGAAGCAGGGCGACGAGATCAAAAACCTCGATATCATCAAGCCTGCTTATGCGCTTTATCAAGAACTTGCTTCTCGAATTACCATCCACCACGTTAATGGTCACGTAGGTATTGAAGGCAACGAACTGGCCGACCGCATGTCTATTGTGGCGATTTCTTCTAAAGAGCAAAACCTGAGTCGATATTCAGAGACTGACGATCTCACCGAAATCTTAGCTTTGCGCGCCGGATAAGAAGGCTCGATAGTTAAAGCATCACAGCCATAGCGTTACAGTGTGCATCAATGTAACGCTTTGTTCCTGCCTCATTTTATAACGCTTATTGCTTATTGCTTATTGCTTATTGCTTATGGCGTTAAGCTGGGTTCTCTATCCAGTGAGACAGCTGTTGTGCCTGTTTAAATGAATTGAAGTTGTGCTCGACTCTTGTTCTTGCCTTCATCCCCATTTCTGTTTTGTCGTTGCTGCTGAGCTGTGCAAAACGCTCAATGGTATCTCTTAATTCCTCGACACTTTTCTCATTGACCAAAAATCCAGTCTCTGGCGTGACAATCTCCTTACATCCCATAATGTTGGTCGTGATCACGGGCGTACCCACAGCCATCGCTTCTTTTAACACGAGTGGCCCTGTGTCGACACAGCCTGTTTCTGAAAAGCAGAATGGGGCGATCAGGCTATCGTAATTGGGTAGGTTCTCTTTTACCCATTCGTGAGGTTGTGCGCCAAGAAAGGTGACATGTTGAGTTAGTCCGTGTTGATCTACTTGGGTTTTCAATTGCTGCTCCATATCCCCAGTCCCAACGATGTCCAAGTGGATATTCAGAGGTTGAGCAATCGGTGCCAACGCATCTATCAAGTAATGAATGCCTTTTTGCTCGACGAGTCGACCAAGGAACACAAGGCGCAGAAGCTTGGTATCCGTTTTGGGTTGCAGCTTAAATTGGTTGGTGTTCACACCACAATGCAGCAGTTTGATGTTGCCTTTTGCCATGTTATTGAAATCGGTGAGCATGTCTTTGCAGACCGCAACCACGAAATCGCTCGATGAAATCTTGTGTTCAATATCATAAGCAAACTCGTACACATCGTGTCCGTGGGCGACAAACGAGCAAGTAATGTTGAGAAGTTTCGCGGCAACAATGGCATGCGCGGTTGTGTGTTGGCAGAAGTGTGCATGAACATGATCGATGTCTTTTTCTGCTAATTGCAGAGCCAGTTTAAAGCCATAAACGAAAAGCGATCTTTTGGGCATGCTGTTTTGCTTGGAGACAAAAGAAACAGCCTTGATGAACCCTACCCAGTTAATGCTGGGGATTTTACCCATCCGAACATTTTTACCTATTTCGACAATGTCGTAGTCGAACTGCTTATCACTGTTTTCAATTTTGAACGTCATTACACAAACATCATGCCCACAAGCTTTCACAGACTCGACTTCTGTTTGAATGAATGTCTCACTGAGTACTGGGTAGGTTGGCGCCACAAATGCTACTTTCTTCATTCCTTACTCCTCAAATCCATGTCATTAAAAGGAATAAAGCAAAATACGAACCAAGATTGAATGGGGTTTTAAAGGGCGTTTTAGAGGGGATAGGGATGATTTTCCTGCGGTTATCGCTCAAATAGAGCCGGTTTTCTCAAAATGGAAATCAAATTGGAATTTTGAGTTTCTCCGTTGTTTACGTCTCGTCGTCATTTTGCGAATAGGCTTGTAGGTCGCTGATATAAAAGCAATCCAGTAGAGATAAGCGATCGGCACAGAACATGCAATGTTGGTCATATAACGTATAACTGCGAGAGCGTCATTATGGCTAAAGTAAGTATCATTATTCCTACCTACAACTGTTTAGACTATCTACCGAAAGCGATCGGTAGTGTGCTTAAACAGACTCATCAAGACGTCGAATTGATCATTATTGACGACAACAGCAACGATGGGACGTCGACCTATCTTGCGACGATACACGACGAACGCATTATTAAATTATCGACCTTAGGTGTTGGCGCGCCTCAAGCTAGAAACCTTGGTATTGAGAAAGCGACCGGTGAATACATCGCATTTTTAGATGCGGATGACTTTTGGTTTCCAGAAAAAATCGAACGCCAACTTGAGTTTCACCAGCGATACCCTGATCTGGCGATGAGCTTTACCAATTACGAACACTTAACTGAAGATTACGAAGTCATTGTTGACTGCTTTAGTTATTGGTCACAATTTCAAGACCAAGACGAGTTGTTCATCAATATCGAAAACCCTTTAGAGTTCATCATAGAAAACAACGTGATTGGGACCTCGACCGTTATGGTCAAGGCTGAGGTGTTCTCTAAAACAGACAGCTTTAATGCAGACATCAAGTACGGTGAAGATTGGGAGTTATGGCTCAGAATGAGTGAAAATCATCAGATAGGTGTGTTGAACTCAGTGCAGGTTGGTTACCTGATGAGAGCCACCTCAGTGACCCAAACTGAAACTCTCAAACTTAGGAACTTGCAGTCCATAGAATCCATTCTCCAACGCTATCAAGATGATAGCGAAAGTTGGAACCTACCGCAGTCTAGCTTCAATATTGCCAAGGCGAGAATACTTGAAGGTTACGCTGACTATTATCGAGGTTTACAACAGAACAGACAGGCTATTGCCTACAGTTTCCGTTCTTTGGTCATGTCACCTCAAAAACGCACATTGCGACACCTAATTGGAGACTGTAAAAGTTTCCTAAAGCCAGCTTGGTAAGGAATAGGTGACGACTATGGGTTCATTAAAGCAGTCGGCTTATTACGCCATCGGCATATTAATGATGAAAGGGATCTCATTGGTGATGATCCCGTACATTACGCACAATATGACGTTGGCAGAGTATGGTTCCTTAGAAGCCATCGTCTTGTTGGCAGACATTGGGACGATATTGTTCAGCTTCGGTATTGTCGACGCCATGTATCGTTACGTTGGCGTTGCTGAAAGCGATGAAAAGCGCAAGCTGGTATCTAACTGCTTTACGCTTAGTTTAGTGGTGTGTGTACTTGGCGGCGTGCTCATCGCGCTCAGCATGCCTCTGTTGCTACTGATGTTGCCTGTTGAGTTCAAACCTTATCAGATCGTTCTTCTACTCATTCCTACGATGCTTGACGGGGCAATATCCATCCCGCTTACTTTGATGCGTATGAACTCAATGGCGAAACGTTTCTGCCAACTCAATGTATTGAAAGCCGGTGTTCAGGCTATTATGACGTTTGTCTTGCTTGAAGCGGGTTATGGCATTGATGGCGTGCTGATCTCTGCCGCTGCTTCCAGTGTGCTATTGATGCTTTGTCTGGTGAGTTATCAGTGGCAGCAAATGGGCAGTTTAGGTTGTTTTCAATATTCAGCGAAGATCTTGAAATTTGGGTTACCAACTTTGGTTGGCGGGGCATCCATTTACATGATCACCGGGCTAGATCGCTGGGTGATGGCAAGTTTGGTTGGAGTAGAGGAGCTGGCCATTTATGCGGTTAGTGGTAAGTTTGCGTTAATTTTAGGCTTGCTGCTGCAACCTTACGCGCTTTGGTGGTTTCCAAACCGAGTCGCCATGCTTCAGCTACCCGACGGCAGCAAAATGTGTGCGACAGAGCGTTAATCGGAGTTAACCTAGCCATAGTGTTAGGGGGCTTGATGATCTTAACTGTTCCGGGCTTCATTTCTCTTATTTTACCAAGCAGCTATCATCAGGCTGGGGTTATTGTGGTCTCACTGCTAGCGATTACTGTTATTAAAAGTGCGGGAGACTCAAGTCAATCACAGATGTGGATACAAAGTAGTTGTGCGGTATTGGCTGCCATAGGCTATTTTACGGTAGCGCCTATTTATGGAGTGTGGGGTGTTATCACTGTTCTTTGCGTCACTTATATTGTGCGACTCATGCTTTTGTATATTGTAAGCCAAATGATGGAACCGTTGCCTTACGAGCATAGCAAGTGGGTCATGGCAGTCAGTATCGCATTAGTGGCGATAGTTAGTGATCAACTTTTGGGGTTGGTTTTGGTTGATGTTCATGACTTTATTCTGGGTACTGCTGTTGGTTTAATCACGCTGGTGGTCTTTGTGAAATACTCGGTGATCGTTATCCCTCAGGCTCTACTTGATAAGCTCACACCGGGAAAGCATTCGCACGCAAACTAAATAAAACACTGTTCATTATTGGCTGAGTTAGATAGTATTTATAAATTCAATGAATGCTAACTATGGAAAGATATATGAATAAGTGGATTGTACTTTCAGCGTTTTGCTCAACTCTATCGTATGCTTCTGCTGAGCTTGTCAGCCAAGATTTATTGTCTCACCATTTTGATGCCCCAGAGCTCTCATCTCTGGAAACGCAACACAGCGTTTGTAGCAGCCTTGTCTGTAGTTCAATATCCGAACCACAATCAGTTTCTTCTGCGGGGGATTTTCCTGAACGCGAATCGAACCCAACGATAGATACGATAACCAGCGCAATCTACTTCTTGGGTGAAATGGGCGTTGCTGAAAACCTATCGACTCCAGAATATGAAAAATTCTTTGAGAACTAGCTGAGAGGTTATATATACCGAGAGGCGCTTTTTTGTCCTATTACAAAGTACATAAAATACTGTTATAAAAGCTTCTATCGCATTTTATGATTCAATTACGTAATACATGACGACTAGGACACCCCGATGGAAATATGGAAGTTGCTGCTGTTTATTCCAGCGTGCTTTGCGCTGAATATGACGCCTGGCCCAAACAATCTTTTGTCGATGAATAATGCCCGTTGCTATGGCTTTAAAGCCGCATTTATAGCTGGGTTAGGTAGAATCGTTGCTTTCTCAGGAATGATTGCGTTGGCGGCGTCTGGCTTGGCCGTGGTGCTTTATACTTCTGAGACCTTGTTCTTTCTTATCAAGTTGTTTGGTGCCATGTATTTGCTTTGGATTGCGTTCAACTTATGGCGTTCACAAGCCAGCCCTGTCGCGGACATCGAGCGCAATAAAAATTGGTTTGGTCTAGTTAAACAAGAGTTCGCCCTTGCAGCTGGTAACCCCAAAGCGATACTTATCTTTACCGCATTCCTGCCTCAATTCGTTGATGTTTCAGCCAATGTAAACACACAGTTCTTCATTCTAGGTGGCACATTCCTAGTGTTAGAGCTACTCGCGATATCTATCTACGCTGCCTTTGGTTTATACCTCAGAAACTGGTTCTCCAAGCCGCAAATGGCTAAGCGTTTCAACAAAGCGTGCTCGGTTTTTCTTGCTCTATCCGGTGCGAATCTGTTGGTGAGTCGTCAGTAACGAATTAGGGCTGAAAGCAATATGGTAAGCACAGATATCCTTTCTCATTGGCTAGAAACTAAACCCCATATGTCGCTAACTGAAGTTACTCTTGGGGCAAACAATACAGTGTATAAGGTTGAATCCACACCAGCTTTCTTTTTGAGGAAGTACAGGGCTCATGATGTCAGCCGTATAGTTAATGAGCATAAACTGCTGTTCTTTTTATCTCAAAAAGTACCCACTGTTGTTTCGCCCTGCCTCACTTCATATGGCCAAAGTTTTGTTGAGGTCAATGGTGAATACTACGCGTTGTTTCCAGAGGCTCATGGCTCCTTGATTGAGAAGCATGCTTTGACAGACAAGCATGCATTCGAAGCCGGTATTATCCTTGCGAAGCTTCATCGTCAGTTGAGTCTCTACCCTAGAAATGGAATGCAAAACGAGATGTTTCCAGTTATCCAACTGTCATGGGATAGAGAGCAATGGCTACAGCGTCTTGATAAGATCATTGCTGCTATCGAAGCAAAAGGGGAGCAAAACGTGGAGGATGCCTGGGCGCGACGAAGGTCTATGCAGCAACGTTGTTTTTTAGCAAGTGATCAAAGTGTTCACTCTTATAAGACCAAAACTGAGCGAGTACTGATTCACGGCGACTTTCATCAATATAATCTCTTCTTTGATAATCATTCTAAGGTGAGTGGTATTATCGATTGGGACTTAGTTCAATACATGCCACCAGCCTACGAAATAGCCCGGGCTTGCATGTACATGTTTGACATGGATGTGAAGAAGTCGGTCGAATTTGTGAGCGGTTACTTGTCCATTAATGAACTTTCAAAAACGAGCATTTGTGATGGAGTCTATGCTTGGGGCATTTTTGCTGACCACCATATTTGGGCGTTGGAAGAGGTGTATTTAAAACAGAACTTAGCCGCTCGTAAATTCATACCTCATAAGAACTTTTTGCCTTTTGCTCAGCAATGGTTATTGATAGAGTCGCGCTTGGTAAATAAGCGATAACGGTAAGGTGTTTCATTGTATTCTCAGGGATCTCTAATGAGTAACAAAGATCTATCTAAAATGGGTTCGGCTAAGGTAACTCTTGTAAATCGTAATGGCGTACCTTGTATTCGAAAGCAAGGGGCGGGTGAGGTTGAGATTTCTTTTTACCAAAACGCTGCACAGCACTTGTCTGGTGTACACAGCCCTAAATTGTTGGCTGTACAAGGGAACGACCTCTTTATCGAGAACATACCACTCTCTTTGACATTAAATGAACTTCAAGCCTCTCCAGAGGTGTATCAGCAACTATCTCGCATTCATCAGTCTCAATATTCGCTGAGTTTTGCAGTGAAAGAGCATAGATGGAGTACCTGTGCCACTGAAGCTGCGCTCATGTCTCTGAATTTACCTCAAGTGACTCAAGACAGCTTACTTCGTATTCAGCAATTGAGTGGTACTTTGTTCGACCATAGAACCTTGATCTCTGGTGATGCGAACGAAGGTAATTGGGGCCGAAGAGACAATGGTGAGCTCGTATTATTTGATTGGGAGCGTTTTGGTTATGGCAGCCCAGCTATCGATTTGGCACCGCTCGTTTCTCGTATGGGGACTTTGTCTGACTATGAGTTTATTGTTGACCAGTACCTACTTCATAACAATCTGATTTCCCGAGAAGATCTATTAAGGCAATTGATCATCGCGAAAAGCTGGATCGTAGTCGAAGTCACGAATATATTAGTCTCGCGTAACAACCCTGAAGCTTCGAAATACATCCACTGGTTTAGGGAGCAATTGCCAACTTGGCTAGCTACTGTGGAAGGTCAGCTATAACAAGGTTGGAGTCAAATCTATAAAGGTCTATTTATGAATATTGTCTGTGCGGAAAAACAGGAACTGGCTGAAATTTACCAGCTTGAACATGCTTTGTTTGGTGACCATGCCTATCCGCAAATTTTCATTCGTCAGGCATTTGATTGTTGGGGAAAAGGCTTATTAGTTGCTAAGTAAGACTCAAAGATTGCGGGCTATGCCTTAACGACATCTACGGACACGCAGAATGAGTTTTGGGTCCTATCATTAGCGGTAGACCCGAATTATCGTGGTATGGGAATTGGCCGGAAATTGATGCAACATGCGGTTGAGCAGTTGCCGCGAGACGCTAGGCTTTTGCTCACTGTAGATCCAAATAACACATCCGCTTGCGCGCTCTACGCGTCAATGGGGTTTTCCACGATCAAACAAGAAGAAAACTATTTCGGTGATGATGAGCCGAGGTTAGTGATGCAGCTCATCATCTAGATTGTTGCTAACGGTTTTTAATCGAAGGCTCACAGTTCAAAGACAGTCTCGTAGCTCTAGGTCAGCATCACGATACCGTGCATTAATACTACGCTAGAGGTGAGCCGAGTTCTCATATCAAAGTAGCCATCGGGGCCTTGGCTCTGGTTCTCTTCTCTCATAGCTCTTTCTGCTCGCCAAACCGCAATGTAGCCAAGGATCAGAATCAGGGTAGTGAGAAACTCTTTTTGCTCTCCAAGCAACATTGCCAACCATGCGATTAATACAATCACGTTGCTGAGAATCAGCGCCTTGTTACTGGTTTGGCTTTCGAAGTTTTCGATGCCATTTCCCCACAAGATTCCTGAAAGAAAACTCAAGATAACCACGCTGTAGGTGATGAAGAGTGTCTCGCCACTCAGGCCTAGGAGTTGGCTGTCGGTCAGAGACAGCAGTAGGCCAAATAGAAACGGGATTAGCCCCATATAACCTAGCTTGGCCATGGTATTGCGGGTTTGAGTTGTCGCCATGTAATCCGCCCTCATAACTGTTGCTCAATCGCGTTTTTGAGTGTGGCACTCACTGGAGATGTTGAGCTAGGGAAGGTGGCGACCACTTTGCCTTCTTTACTGATCAAGAATTTGTAGAAGTTCCACTTGGGCGTTACACCTGCTTGCTGCTGTATCTCGGCAAATTCTGGGTTGGCGCTACTGCCAGACAGTGAAGCTCGCGCCATCATAGGAAAGGTCACACCGTAGTCGAGATAACACACTTTAGCCGATTTCTCTTCGCTTCCTTTGTCTTGGCGAAAGTCATTGCTTGGGAAGCCGATAACCGTGAAGCTTTGGTCTTTATAGGTTTGATGAAGTTGCTCGAGTTGCTCAAATTGCGAAGTAAAGCCACATTGGCTTGCAGTGTTAACTATCAAGAGAGTCTTGCCTTGAAACTCATCACACAGGGCGATTTCTTCGGTTGAGTTTAACAAGCGCTGTTTGCCATTAAGTATCTCAGGACAACTCGCTGCGAAAGCGAAAGAGCTTGTTAGGCTGGTAATCAATACGGTTGAGCAAAGTAGTGAACATTTCATAGGTTTGGCTCATTTTAGTTGGCGTAATGGTTATTACTCTTGAGCACGTTGAAATGATCACTTTGCTCATTATTTACTGTCGTTTTCCCTATCGTTCTTAGTTGTGCTTTTGCTCTCTGACATAAGATATGGAGTGACCAAACGACTGATATTCACTTTTGCACCAAGGCGAGCCGCGAGTAGATACATGCCACCAATTTTTCGGTGCAGGAACAGCGCATCGGCGGGCGGTGTGTGCCAATACTCTTGCTCCATGCTCAAAATGGTGCCTGCTTCACGAAGCCTTTGTGCCAATCCACTCGCTTTGAAGTCGTACTCTTCGTCAACCAACATCGGCTCACACGCCATTTTTACGAGGTTTAGAATCGCTTGGCGTTGATCGGGAAGAATCGTCTCGCTGAAGAATCCAATTTGTTCTAACGCTTGGTTGAGCCCTTGTTCATTGTTATTAATCACCGATGAAAAGGCTAAGCGATAACCCTCGCTGAAGCGGTCGCTGTATTCACGGGTTGCTCCGAAGTCTAATAGCCCAATCTGGCGAGTGTTTTCAACGTAAAGATAGTTGGCGAAATTGGGGTCGGTTTGCACCATTTTGAAATTGAACAATTCTCTGAACAAAAGCTCGAGCAAGCTGTGCATTACAAAGTCACGGGTGCTTTGATCGTAACCTTCTATCTGTTCTATTGAGACGCCTTCGATGAAATCCATAGCGAGTACCGATTCTGAAGAGACTTGCGGATGAATCTTAGGTACGACGAAGTGAGGGTGCGCTTTTAATGCATCATGATAACGAGTCGCGTAGTCAGCTTCGCGAGCATAGTCTGCTTCATCGTGGAGCTGTTTCTTTGCCTCTTCTAACAAGCCTTTGTAGTCGACCGACTTTGGTATCAAGCCAACAATGTTGAGCAGTGTGCCGACGTTGTCTACGTCACTGTCGATACTTTTTCGAATCCCTGGGTATTGGATTTTGACGGCGAGTTTGTCCCCCGCATCGCTATAGGCTTGGTGAACCTGACCGATGGAGGCACTGGCGATCGGTTTAAAGTTGAAGGAAAGGAATTCGGTTTTCCAATGGTTTCCGAGAGAGCTTTCTAAGACTTGATTGAGCTGCTTTGTTGGCAGTGGGTCAGCGTCTGAGCGCAGGCGAGAGAGAATGTCGGCTAATTCAGGTTCTAGGACATCGCCCGCATCCATTGACAGCATTTGTCCTAACTTCATCGCAGCGCCGCGCAGGTGTGCGAGTTGATCGGTCAAGCGAGCAATGTTTTGTGGCGTTAATAGTAAGTCTTTTGCTTTGGGCCTGTTGCCTTGTGCTATCTGCTTGGTGCCTTCCGTGAGCACATTACCCGCTACCCTTGTCGCTAGTGAGGCAAACTTACTGAATCTAGAAATTCGATGTGTGGGAAGGTTTCTCTCTTTTGCGGACATAAAGGTTCTCTCTGGGAATCAAGGTTGACTACAAAGTTCTATCAATCATTACACAACGTTATGTTTTGCTGTGATAACTTGTCGCGTGGAACAGTAAACAGAATTAAAAGGACAAAGCATGAAATTTATTTGGTTGAAAGTGGCCGTTACGGTATTGGTGTTCGCAGCTCTGTTTGGCATCGTGTACTACAAAGTCGCTAGCGGCATGTCTTAATTCCAATGCAATTTAGTACAGCTATTTAGTGCAGCTGTTTCCGTTGCAACGCGACTTTCCGGTTAGCCAGAACGAAATTTTATATCGATTCTTGGCAAACCGTAGATAGCACCAATCTGCCATTGGCTTGAAAATCGCCCAACGTAATGGGGCATAAAGCCAGCCCTTTCCTACTAGCTTCCACGCTTGATAAGTCACATCTAAACCGAGCAGTAGCTTTCCGTTTTCGTCCAGTGCATGCAAGATTGTATTGGCTGCCTCGGCATCTATTTGCGGATAGTTTGAAAACGCTTCACTGTAGATATCGATGGTCTGGATCCGGTTTTTGGAATCAGACTTAGTCAGCCCTGCCATCTCTTTTGCACAAAGTGGGCAGGTTCCATCGTAAAATATCGTTAATGCAGTCATTGTTTTCCTTACCATTTTTGTCAATTCCCATTGATACGACATAACCATTTAGGTGGATCATTCTGCCCAGTTATCCGACACTGTTATTGTGACAACTAATTTACAGTATCATCTCGAGGTAACATCCGTTCCATGCATTTAAAAAATAAGAGCCTATCTCCAATGACAACAAAGTTAATGAACCGTTTGATTATAGCTGTGGCAGTCCTGATGCTCAGTGGTTGTGTTAGCTATAGCATTACCGAACAAGAAATGACGAAGTACCTTGAAGATTCCGTGATGCTCGAACAAGAGGTTGGTGTGCAAAGTGTGATGTACGCACAAGTGGCTGTGGATGATCTAGAAGTACAAATTGGCCGAGCCGATGCGCAACGCGTGTCTGTGTTGGCGAATACCAATGCAAAAGTTCAAGTGTTCAATATGCCTAACATGGGGTTGGATTTAGACTTAGAGTTCAGCGCGATTCCTGAATACGACAAGGAAAGCGGCGAGGTGTATCTAAAGTCGCTGCGATTAGAGCGCTTTGAAGAAAAGGGCAAACAGCTTTCGCCAGAAATAGAGACACTACTCAAACCTGCGGTATCGATGATCGGTTTTGCTTTGTCTCAGTCTCCCGTTTACAAACTCGACAGCAACAAGGTTCAAGAGTCGTTGATTAAATCGTCGGAACCGAATCTAGTGATCAGAGACAATAAGCTGGTCATCGAGCTGTTCGATTAACCCTTCATGCATTAGTTTAGACTAAGCTCTCACACACAATGGCTGCCTACTGGGTGGCCATTTTTGTTTCTGTTGAGTCGGTCATGACTGTTTTTAGTCGGTTTACCCACCTTGTCTATTTGTCTCATTTATTGAATTAGCCGCGTATCTCACCTTTACTTTACTCTTGTGAGCAAGTCATCGCTTCAGTCATCAAATCATAAAAAGAAAAGGTGAACGAACTATGAAGAGTCCAGTAATCGCGGATAATAAACCCGTCAAAGTCGAGCTGACAGAGGGAGAAGAGTATTACTTTTGTACCTGCGGCCGATCTAAAAGTCAGCCCTTTTGTGACGGTTCCCATGCCGGTACGGGTTTCAAACCGAAAAGCTTTGTCGCCGAAGAGAGCGGAGACGCCAACCTTTGCCGCTGTAAGTATTCCAACAACCTTCCTTTCTGCGATGGCACTCATAAACAGTTTACTGCTGAACAAGTTGGGCAAGAAGGCCCAGAGGTTCATATTCAAGCGGCTGCGCCAGATTTGTCTCCTGCTGCGAGCGCAACCAAAGAAGAGCCTACCGTCGAGTTTATTCATCAGCTAGCGCGTGATGGTTTATCCAAGGTCGGGCATCATGGGCCAATGACCTCTATGGGTGTGCCAAGACACTTGTTGCCTCACTGGGACGATATTCAAGTGATGGTCGCGCAAATGGCCACCAAGCCTTTGCTAGAAAATGTGCCCGTTGGTACCGAACTGATTATTGGCCCCAAAGCGAAGAAGCCGCTTAAATTGGACATCTCTTTGTTTGTGTCTGATATGAGCTTTGGCTCGCTATCTGAAGAAGCAAAAGTCTCATTGGCGAAAGGGGCTGAACTTGCAGGGACGGGCATCTGCTCAGGTGAAGGCGGTATGTTACCCGAAGAGCAAGCGGCAAACTCTCGTTATTTTTATGAGTTAGCCAGTGCTCAGTTTGGTTACGATGAAGCTAAGCTCAAAAACGTTCAAGCCTTCCACTTTAAAGGCGGGCAGGGTGCCAAAACCGGAACGGGCGGACATTTACCGGGCGCGAAGAACATAGGCAAAATCGCGGAGGTGCGTGGCATTGAAGCGGGCACGGCTGCGATTTCCCCACCCACCTTTGTCGACCTTAAAACAGTCGAGGATTTCAAAAAGTTCGCTGACCGAGTTCGAGAGGTGACAGGCGGTATCCCGATCGGCTTTAAGTTAAGTGCCAATCACATCGAAGAAGACATTCAGTTCGCGCTTGATGCCAGTGCCGATTACATTATCTTGGATGGACGTGGCGGCGGTACAGGGGCGGCGCCAGAGATGTTCCGTGATCATATCAGTGTGCCGACCATTCCAGCGCTTGCTCGTGCCAGAGCCTATCTAGACAAGCAAGGCGTAAGTGACAGAGTCACCTTAATCATTACCGGTGGGCTTCGTGTTCCGATGGACTTCGTAAAAGCCATGGCGCTTGGTGCAGATGGTGTCGCTATCTCGAACAGTGCCATGCAGTCGATAGATTGTGTGGCGGCGAGAATGTGTAACACCAATAATTGTCCGGCGGGTATTGCGACTCAAAAGGCCGACTTACGCCAGCGTTTAAATGTCGAGAAGGCATCGAATCAGCTTAAGAACTTTTTCGAAGCCTCGACAGAATTAATGCAAGTGATAGCGAGGGCGTGTGGGCATGATCATTTGAATCAATTTAACCCTCATGATTTGGCAACATGGAATCGCGAAATGGCGGAGCTATCGGGCGTGACTTATTCTGGTATCAGTTCACTAAATAAACTTAAGTAAATAACCTTTCAATAAAGCACACCTACTGCATTTGTGGGTGTGCTTATTTTTGCCTGTGTCATATAACGCCATACTCCAACCATCGTAATTATCTGCTTTATAAGCGCTTTTAAATTATTTTCTATTTTTTTAAAATATCGCTTTACCTCAAGTTAACTTGAGGTTTTATTATCATCCCCAATCTAAAAACAGAAACAATCACCTTGTCATTTTTGAGCATTGTAAGCTTGGAAGACGTCAGTCATTAGGTGATGAAAACGAATCAGGGGTTAGGTATGGAACAGCGTCAGATCACCGAGTATTTTTCAAGAATCGGCTTATCTCAGCCAAGTGACACCGCAATCGAAAGCCTAAATGCGATTCATCAACATCAACACAGAAATATCCCGTTTGAAAACTTTGATGTGGTTCAGGGCTTACCGATTCAGCTTTCAGCAGAGGCACTGCATGAAAAGCTGGTGGTGAATCAGCGAGGTGGTTACTGCCAAGAGTTAAATGGACAGTTGTTGAACGTGCTGACGCACTTGGGCTTTGAAGCGAGAAGCCTGCTTGGCCGTGTTCACCTAGCAGGCGAGCCGACAGGGCGCAGCCATCGAGTGACCATGGTGACCATCGATGACAAGCAGTGGTTGGTGGATGCGGGTTTTGGCACTTTTACACCACGTGCTCCATTGCTGCTAGAAGCCGGTCTTGAACAATCTAATGACTTACAAACCTTCCGCTTCGTAGAAGACGAGCTATACGGCTTGCTACTGCAAATCAAGCAGGGCGAAGAGTGGATGAAGGTATACAGCCTAGACATGACTCACGTGTGTGCGAACGATTTAGAGTCGAGCAACTTCTTTACCTCTAACAGCCCGAAATCGATTTTTACATCGAACTGTATTGCGGCGCTGCCTATTGACGATGGGATTGTCACGCTACTCAACCAAACCATCAAGGTGACAAAAAATGGCATTACCGAAGAGTGGTTATTAGAGGACGAGGCGTCTTACTTTGCAGCCCTACAAACCTACTTTGGGCTCACACTCAACGTACCTTTTTCACTTTTAAAGAAATGTTTCTAATCAAATTTGAGGATAAATAATGAAAGTATTAGCGATTGGCGCGACCAACAGTACAACATCAATTAATCAACAACTTGCAGCGTACACCGCAGGTTTAGTCGAAGGCGCGCAAGTCGAGGTGCTCGACCTTAATGATTTCGAGATGCCAATTTACAGCGAGAAAAGAGAGCAAGATTCAGGTGTTCATCAACACGCTCAACGCTTCTTTGAGAAGATTGGAGAGTCAGACGCGGTAGTCATCTCCTTTGCGGAATACAATGGCTCATACACCGCGGCCTTTAAAAACGTATTTGATTGGGCATCGCGCATTGATATGAAAGTGTACCAAGGCAAACCTGTGGTCATGCTAGCTACCTCTCCGGGCCCGGGCGGTGCGACCTCGGTGTTGTCTTCTGCGGTTAATTCTGCGCCTTACTTCGATGCTGACGTGAAAGGTTCGATGTCAGTGCCGAGCTTCTACGATAACTTCGATATGGAGACGGGGGAGATGACCAACCTAGAGATGATCGACAATCTTAAAATGATCATGAAGAAGGTCTGAATATAAGATTTATATTTCACACTAAGCTAAATCAGCCATCATTTGACGGCTGTTTTTTGTGTCAGGTAAAGATGTTTGCGTGTTGTGAACGTAATTTAGTCAATATGGCTAAACTTAAGGTTAACTTTAGCTATAATCCAGAATGGATTTGAATCTATCAGCAATACATTCAGGGAAAGTAAACAACATGAAAAACATCGTGTATTTAACGATTGGCCAACTCTCGGAGCGCAGTGGTGTGGCACCTTCAGCGCTGCGTTTTTACGAAACCAAAGGGTTAATTGCTTCTATTCGAACCAATGGTAATCAGCGCCGTTATCAATCTGCGATGCTGCGTCGAATCGCTTTGATTCAAGTCGCCCAGTCAATAGGGTTTACGCTTGAAGAGATCACTGAAGAGCTGTCTAGTTTGCCGATGAACCACACCGCAACCAAGCGTGATTGGGAGCGAGTGGCGAAGAAATGGCAAGGACAACTCGACAGTAAGATGGCGCAAATTCGCTCACTACAAGAGAACCTTACAGGCTGTATCGGATGCGGCTGTTTGAGCATGCAGAAGTGCCATCTATTAAATCCTGAAGACATCCTGCATGACCAAGGGCAGGGTGCTCAGCGCATTGTTGATTAAGCTAGGTTAAAACCTTAGCTCAAAGCTGATCGAATCCAATACATTCAATACCATTGTCAGAGAGCCACTGTCGTAAGGCCGGGTTCGTCAATAAGGCGTGTTCTTCCACTCGCTTAGTGAGATAGCTCGAGAGTGATCTCAGTTCGTCACTGGCAAAAAGCGCGGGATGGCACATCAACTCGACCGTGCCGTTAGGCATCATGGCTTGGTGGCTCAACAACAAATCTTGCAAGCCGGTTAGTGAAACCCCGTCATCAAAAAATCGCATATCAAACGCATCTGGCGTTGGCACTAAAAGTGAATCTTGCCCGTTCACAATATTGTCGATTCGTCTCACGGGCAGGCCGATATCATTGGCGGTCCGAGTAAATGCAGCTTTAAGAGGTTGAAAGACGCCTCCGAAGTGATGGCTATCGATATGATTGATTTTTAAACCGGCATCAAGTGCAGCTTGGTATTGTGCATTAAGCTCAAGTACCACCTCTTCTTCGACAACATCTGCTTTGTTGAGTAGGGTTGTTTTATCTAAAAAGTACCCTTGATGATCGACGAGGCTGGGTATGAGTTCTGGTGAGCTTATGGGTTTACCCGCTGTGACTGTAAAATGCAGCCCCACTTCAGGAACCATACCTTGGTGATACAGTTCGATGGCATGTTGTGTGCCTGGTTGGTTCATCATAATGGTGGTGGATTTGACCATACCCGCTTTAAAGCAGTCGATGATGCCAAGGTTCACGCTTTCTGTGAGGCCGAAATCATCGGCGTTGAGTATCAGTTTCATGGTTAGATTCTTTTGGCTATGTTGGGCTAAGCGACTTAAATTAGCCCAGCGTAAACTGAGCTAATATGGGCTGGGTTATTGCTCACTTTGAGCGAGTCGGTGAGCAAATGCAGGCATGAAGTCTAAGTTCTCACGAATCGTTTCTAGTAAAGCCTCATCGATGTGTGAGCCTGAATCGACAATAGGGTTTAGAATCAGAGCGCGCTTGGCTAACGCAATATCTCCGGTCATGGCCGCTTTCACTGTTAAGGTTTCGAACTCTTTCATTTGTTGGATCAAGCGTAGCGTATCACTGTCAAAAGGCTCGACGTTCAGTGGCAAGATTGCGCTACTGGTGATCACGGAACTCACTTCGACCGCACAATCATTCGGCAAGCCTTGAATCGCGCCGTTATTGCGGGTGTTTACATGCATGATAGAACGTTTGTTGTTGTAGATACTGCTCATCAACTCACAGGCTGCTTCAGAGTAGTATGCGCCACCACGCTCTTCTAACAATTGAGGTTTGGTGTCTAGCTTCGGATCTTGATAGATCTCAAGCAGCTGTTGTTCAACTTCAGCGACTAAGTCGGCACGGTTAGTTTTGCTCTCTGAAGCTGCAAACTCTTTGTCTAGAATATCTCGTGACTGGTAGTAGTAACGTAGGTAAGCACACGGAACGATGTTGAGTGAGCGAATCAACTCACCGTCCCACTCGAAAGGTGGGATGTTTTTCGGCATCATTTGGTCATTTCCCACAATAAGCTCTTCGATCAGCTCGCCAAGTTTATCTTGGCCTTCGTGAAGCACTTTACGAGCCCATACTAAGTGGTTTAAGCCCGCAATTTGCATCGTCATATCTTCACGTTTCGCACCAAGCATTTTGGCTGCGCCGCGCTCCATGTTCACTGGGACATTACACAAGCCGACAGTTTTGATGGTTGAGTGCTTAACCAACGCTTCAGTGACCATGCCTGATGGGTTGGTAAAGTTAAGTAGCCATGCATTAGGGCACAGTGTTTCCATCTCTTTTGCGATTTCTAATGCAATGGGGATAGTGCGACAGGCGTTCGAAAAACCACCTAAACCGTTGGTCTCTTGTCCTATCATGCGATACTTCAGAGCAATCCTCTCGTCACGTAATCTTGCTTCCATTCGACCCGCCCTAAATTGCGAACAGACGAAATCCGCGTCTTTCAAAGCTAATTTTCGGTCAGTGGTGAGATGCACTTTGATTTGACAGTTGGCTTTATTGATCATGCGCTCAGTTAGATCTGCAATCACCTGTGCTTTTTCTAGTCCAGCTTCGATATCAACTAACCAAAGATCCGAGATAGGCAGTTCGTGATGACTTTTTAACAAGCCTTCAACTAACTCTGGGGTGTAACTTGAACCACCACCAATCACGACGACTTTCAATTTCTGTTCTTGTTTCATGTTCTTCACCATCAGATTTGTAGATTACGTGGTTTAATCTATATGATGAGTAACTAAGCCGGCAAACCAGTATTGGCTGCAGATGAATTAGTAGAGGTAATCCATGGGGTTGTTTGAGAACAGACAACAAACGCTGTCATTGCTGCACACATTCAGTGTCGCTGCCAAACATTTGAGTTTTACTGTAGCTGCTGATGAGCTGTTTTTAACTCAGGGTGGCGTCAGTCATCGTATTAAAAAGTTGGAGCAACAGCTGAAATTCAGCTTATTCGTGCGCAAAACTCGCAAGCTGGAACTCACACCGGAAGGGCAAAGAGTTCTATCTATGCTTAATGTCTCTTTTGAATCGATATTCTCAGAGCTGATGGATATTCAAACGGGTGAGCTGAGTGGTGAGCTTTATATCGCAACCTCTCCTTATTTTGCATCTTCTTGGTTGATGCCACGACTGCCTGAGTTTAGAAAACTCTACCCAAGCTTAAGCCTGAAACTGCAAACCAAACAGAACCAATCTGATTTCCAATTTGAACCTTATGACGTGGCGATTTTTTACAGCGAGGGTCACTACCCCAATCATTACAGTGAGCGGCTTTTTTCCGGGGTTAGAACACCGGTGTGTAGTCCTGAATATGCCAAGAGGTTTAACCTTGAGAAGGGCTCGCAACAATTAGCGGGTGTGCAATTTATTCATAGTGGAGATGTCACCTCTTGGCAACGTTGGCTAGCTGAAAAGCAAAGTGATGTCGATTGCACGCTAATGTGCGACTACTACAGTGATAACCGCCTAGCAATGGATGCTGCAATATTGTCGATGGGCGTCGCATTAGGGCGTTTAGAGTTTATGAAACCGCAAATAGAGCAGGGGCTGTTAGTGGCTCCATTGATGAGTATTGAATCTGGTAAGGGTTATGATTTGGTGTGCCCGAAAGGGATGGAACAACGCACCAAGTTCCAGGTTTTTGCTCAATGGATGAAGCAGCAGTTGTAGTAGAGGCGCCTCTAGACAAACCGGAACTAAGGGTCTAGTTTAGGATGTTCTTTCACTATAAGAAGAGGTTAGTTATGTTCAGCCATGTTTTTCTTGGAGCCGAAGATATTGAACGCGCGAAGTCTTTCTATGACCCAATCATGAAGGTGCTCGGCTACAGCGAAGGTTCTGTCGACCCTAAAGGTCGCTGTATTTACGTGAGCCAAACCGGTGTATTAGGTTTAACCAAACCGATAGATGGTCAGCCTGCAACGCACGGTAATGGTATGACGATCGGCTTCTTAGCATCTTCTCCTGAGCTAGTGGATGAATGGCATCGTGTTGGTGTAGAAAATGGCGGCACGAGCATTGAAAATGGTCCGGGAGCGAGAGGCTCTGACGAGCGTCGACTTTACATGGCTTACTTGCGAGATCCTGATGGAAACAAGATCTGTGCAACTCACTTTATGCCTTAGTTATCCTTATTCCTCAGTTTGTTTTATGCCTCAGTTCGGTTTAAGGCATAGTTCATTTTATGCCACAGTGGCGTATAATTAAGTCATCTCGGTTGTTCAGGGTGAACGAACCATTGCAAAGGATTGGCTAGATGACACCAAACGAACTGTTTTATGAGAGCTTTGAGCGTTGCAGAATCGACCAGGAATTCCTAGAAACATTCTTGGCTGATTTCTGTGAGCATAATCCTAGGTTTTCAGAGCGTTTTGAAAACATAGGGTTAGAGCAACAAACTAAGATGCTCAAAGCCTCAATCATCCTGATTTATAACTCTTCTGGTTTACCCAGTGTGCGGAGCTCCGTAAAAAGGCTTGGTAAGCAACACAAAGATCTCGGGATGGACATTTCTGAACAAGAGCTCAACGAGTGGTTTCACTCCTTACTGAATACCGTCAAGAAATACGACCCACACTATAATGATCAAGTTGAACAAGCATGGGCGCAAACTCTCGATGCTGGTCTAACGATCATGAAGAAAGAGTGTGTCGTTAAATAAGCCTTGTTTAGCACAAGGCTTATTTATCTTAATGGTTTTATAACGCTTAAAAGGTAAAGCCAGCTTGGATACCGAAGGTTGAATCTCTGTTATGCCAAGCGTCACCACTACGGAACTCATACCAATCATATCCAACACGAGCTAGGAATAGAGAGTGACCGAATATTGGCGTTTGAGACTTGTACTCTGCGCCAATCCCGTAAGTTGCGCCGAAGTTAACTGTAGAGCTCTTACTGCTTCTTCCGTCTCCGTATGTTGATTTTATTTCTGACTTTATATGGTAAGCCCCTAGCTTGCCGTAAATAGCAAAATTATTGTTGATGTTGTGTTTGTACATAGGTGCTACTGAAACAAGTAAGGAATCTAAATCTTGCTCGACTGTGATTGCTGGGTTATTGGTATAGCCGTATTTGTCATTGGCGTTTATTAAGAGCAGTGATGATTCAATATACCAGTTACTTTGTACAATCTGACTACCGAATGTGAATTCGCCACCAATGTCATTGTTGTCTATCGCGACACCACCTAATACATACATCTCATTTGACGCGAATGCCGAAGTGGCTGCCATCGCCACCAAAGAAGTCAGTGCTGCTAAGTGTAGTTTTTTCATATTATTTCCCGAAGTTTGTAAATTTCGGGAGAGGATTCTAGCGACATTTTAAAAATAAAAAACACTGTTCAAATGATGTGTGAGATATTCAATAAAGATTAAATTAATCAAAACTTGAAGATTGGTTCTCTAGTTCAAAAAAGATATTTTTTTAGATCTGTGACTGATACGTTGGTGAGTCTTTGTGTTTGATTTATAGGTGTTTTTATTTTTTAATGGAGTGGTTCACATTCGTTGGAGTGAGTTCCAGCGATTGAGTTATCGCCGGAACTTAGATCATGTGGAGGCAACATTTTAATAAGTATTAAACGCCTAATGCGAAATCTAGCGGGAGAGGTTCATCAATCACCCGCTAAGGTTGGATTAAAAGTGAGCAGCCCAGCCCACTAAGAAACCTTGTGTCGCTGTATCGTATTCATAAGTGCCTTTGTTTTCGTAATCAACCCAAGTGGATTTGTACGCGATATTTAAATCTGACCAGTCGTTGATTTGATAGCGAACCCCGGTAAGTAATGAACTGGTGAAGTTGGTATCGCTGCCAAGCCCGACGTCTAGGCTGGTGTGTACGGTCCAATTTTTGTGGAGTGCTTTGGTCCAACGAACGCCGATAAGATAATCAATCCAATCTTCTTCCAAAGACCTTGAGTTCAAAGTTGTTCCGTTGCTTGTATAGAGCTTCGAATCAATATCGTTGTCCCACCAACGTAATCCGACCATGTAATCAATATTACCAATATCGTATTGGTAACGTTTGAAACCTTTTGCCTCTAACACGCCTTGCCTAATCTCAAGTTTACCATTGAGGAGCCCCGCATTGCCTATGACCGAGTTGGACTTAGCACTGAGATCCATAAAGCTGTAATCAAGGTAGTAACCCCATTGATTGTCATAAATGCCTTCAAGGCGAAGCATCGCGCCCATATCTAAATTATCCATGATGAATGCTGGGTCTACATCCACATCGCTAGATAGATTTCCAATGGTGGTATCACCACGAATATTCAGAGCTTGAGCATAGATCTCAATGCTGTGCTGCCATTTTTTCATGCTCGTTTCTGAGCTTGCTTCTTGAGCAATAACGGTTGAACTGACAACTAACATTGGTGCGATTAGGTAATGCCACTTAGCCATATTGATATCCCTATATTCGATGTGAAAAAGCGCCTTAATGAATGATTAGATCTTTGAGTTACTTTGATTATATGCAACTTGTATATCCCTGATTGTAGACTATGTTTTTTTTAAAGAGCCAAATTTTGAGAGTAAGGGTATGAAGCCACAAAGTATTTTCCTGTTAGTTGCAGTTGTGGGACTAACACCCATTGCGTTGTCTTACGGCTATGCGCCAGTTGTCTCTCTTGATTACCTTTTTGGGATCGACGCGAGCCCTATCAATGTGACTCATATCTTTCGTGCAGTAATGGGGCTTTATTTGGCTCTGGCGTTGTTTTGGGTGTTTGGCGCACTGTTCAAAAAGTATCGGCTGCCAGCGCTCTATAGTTTGGTGGTTTTCATGTTGGGTTTAGCTGCCGGACGAGTCATCAGTTTGGTGGTGGATGGTATGCCGCATTGGCTACTTTTCGTCTATCTGATCTTGGAACTGGGCTTTGGTTTAGTCGGTTTAAAAATGATTCATAACGAGCAATCTGAAACAGTATAAGGACATTCTATGAAAAGGATTTTCCATCTTCTTATCCTGAGTGTGTTGAGTAGCTTTTCGCTATCAGCATGGTCAGCTCAAGAGCAGCCAAATATCTTTGTTATCTTCACTGATGATGTGGGGATCTCAAACCTGAGTGCCTATCACAATGGCGTGATGAGCAGTGAAACACCGAATATCGACAGTATTGCCGAGAAGGGCATGTTACTCACCGATTACTACGCTCAACCATCGTGTACTGCGGGTCGTTCCGCCTTCTTAACTGGGCAATTACCAGTACGAACGGGCATGCACTCTGTTGGATTACCGGGTGGCCCTGTGGGTTTGAGTGCGGATACCCCAACGCTTCCAGAAATGCTCAAGAGCATGGGCTATGTGACGGGGCAGTTTGGTAAAAATCATTTAGGTGACCGAGATGAATTCCTACCGACAATGCACGGTTTTGATGAGTATTGGGGTTGGTTGTATCACTTGAATGCGATGGAATACACCGAAGACCCTGATTGGCCAAAAGATGGATCGTTAGATGCCTTTGCACCTCGTAACGTGATCTATTCAAGAGCGGATGGTAAGGGCGGACAATCCATTGAGGATGATGGTGCGCTGTCGATTGAGCGTATGCGTACACTGGATGATGAAGTCAATAAACACGCTATCAACTTCATCGAAAGGGCGGTTGAAGCGGAGAAGCCATTCTTTACTTGGTATTGCCCATCACGAGGTCACGTTTGGACGCATCTTTCTGAAGAGTACGAAGCCATGCTTGGCCAGAACGGGTGGGGACTGCAAGAAGTGGTGATGAAAGATCTCGATGATCACGTTGGTGAGATGCTTGCCAAAATGGAAGAGCTCGGCATTGCAGATAACACCATCATCATTTTTACGGCCGATAATGGCCCTGAAATCATGACATGGCCAGATGGCGGTATGACACCGTTCCATGGCGAAAAAGGCACAACATGGGAAGGTGGTGTTCGTGCTCCTGCATTGGTGAGTTGGCCGGGCAAAATCCCAGCTGGCAGTGTCGGCAATGGCATCTTTGACGGTATGGATTGGTTACCAACACTGATTGCAGCGGCGGGTGGCCCAACAGATCTGAAAGAGAAAATGTTGAAAGGTCACGATGGTTTTAAAGCACATCTCGATGGTTACAACCAAGTCGATATGTTGACGGAAAAAGGCGAGTCGAATCGTAAAGAGATTTACTACTACGAACGAGACAAGCTACAAGCCGTTCGAGTCGGAGATTGGAAAGCACATTTCGTGGTTCAGAATCACGGTTGGAGTGGCCCGAAAGAAGAACTTAACGCACCACTACTGTTCAACCTGCGTCGTGATCCTTACGAGCGAGCAGCTGAAGAGTCGGGTATGTACTTGAAATGGATGGGGCAGAAGATGTGGGCATTTGGCCCTGCTCAAGCTGCTATTCAGCAACACTTAGCGACCTTCGAAGAGTGGCCGCCGGTCACTCCTGAATCTCCGGCCGAGAAAACCGGTGGTGTGGGGAATTAGTTAAACATAATAAAAAAAATCCCGCTCTGTGTGAGCGGGATTTTTATTGGAATGCGTCTTAAATTTAGCTCTATTTTAGCGTTGTTTTTCGCTCTATGAACTTCACTGGCACCATCAACTTAACCAAGCTGGTGTCTTGCTCTTGAATTTGGCTAACGACAATTTTCACTGACTCGCGGGCAAGGCGTCTGAAATCTTGCTTAAAGGTGGTGAGTTGGTAGTTTAACCACTGAGTCTGTGGAATATCATCAAAACCAATCACTTGCAGATCTTCAGGAATACGCAGATTGAACTCTAAGCGCGCTACATCCATGACCGCCATTGCTAGGTTATCTGTCGCGCAGAAAATCGCTTGCGGCTGTGTCGGCTCGGAAAACATCGCGCGAATCGTGTCCAGTGAATCAAGGTAGTCATAATCCGCTTCAATGACACGAGCTTGCTTGCCAGTTAGGTCTTCGAACTCTGAACAAAAGCCCGCTTCACGTTCGCCATTGGTGTAAGTCGGTACGTTACCTGTTAGATAAACCGCTGACTTTGTTCCAACGCTATGCAAATGCTGAGCAGCAACTTGGCCTGCCGCATAGTTATCGCTCACCACATGACTACTCTTAGTACCTTCAACCACGCGAGCATACTGAACAATTGGGATGTCGAACTCTTCACACTCTTCATAAAGTGACTTATTGAAGGTTGCAGAAGCGGCAATCACACCATCAACTCGATACTGGAAGATGTTAGGAATCGAGTGGTTGTCATTACCATCGACTTGCCACGGAATAAGCACCGCAGAATAGCCCTGTTTTTGTAACTCAGTAGAGATAAGCTGCAGGGTTTTCATGTGAATTGGGTAGTCAGCATCAGGGAAGACCAAGCCAATCAATTTAGACTCGTTGGTGGTTAGGCTTCGAGCAAAGGCATTAGGGCGATAGTTGAGTGCTTTCGCGGCTTCAAATACTTTCTGCTTGGTCTTTTCAGATACCGAACTGCCCGGAACAAATACACGAGAAACGGTAGATTGAGAAACGCCAGCGAGCTTAGCGACATCTTTTGAGGTAACGGTTGGCTTTGACGCCGTGGAGTGTTTTGGTGAGTTCATAGACCATGCTTTTAAGCCAATTTAACGACCTACAGAGTATCATAGATAGGTACGTATTCAAAAAAGCAATGCATGAGAATGTTATGAAAGATAAGGGCTAATTGAGGTTGTTGGGTATTACCTTGGGTATGACCCAAAAGAAAGCTCTACGTACATGCATCAGCAGATTGTAGAGCTTTAGTTGGACAGTGTTGTTCAATACGTCTTACTTATCTAACGCCTTATTCAGCCATTAGAAGTAGTAACGAATACCCGCCGCGAATTGGTCATCGCTGTTTTCGTAGCGGTTACCCACTGACTTGTCGTTGCCGTTGTCGAATTGGTATTCCGTCCACACTAAGAACTTGTTTTTCTTAAAGTGGTACTCAAGACCAGGGATAATCAGCTGACGCTCGTAGCCATTAGCGTTGTCGTCTGTATCTGTTAAGTAGTTAACGTTAAAGGTTGGACGCAGACCGTTTTCAAAGTGGTAGTACGTGAAGAATTCAGCACCACGGTGGTCGTAGAATTCAGCTTGGCTGGTGGTTTCCCAGTTTGAGCCCTGGCTGTAGGTGAAACCAACAAATAGGCCATCATTGGTGTAGTTTACACCTAATAAACCGATGCGCTGGGTATCGCCATCTTTAATGTTTTGCACGCCGGCATCAACATCATCAAACTCATTCTGGTGGTAAGCTAAACCAATTGTTAAGCCATCCATCACAGTGTAAAGCGTTGACGCACCCATACCGTTTTTCAGCGTCGCGGTTAAACCGTCAGCTAGGACAACATCTTCACGAGTGGTTTGGTACGTGAAGCCGTATTTCCAGTTGTCGCTGATGTTGTTGCGGTAAGTGATTGAGTTCTCAGCACGGCCTGTACCAGAAGCAATACCCCAGTCAGATAGGTTGTAGTAGCCAGAGCCACGTGAACCAAACACACGACCCATATCGGTAAACCAAGCCACATCGTAGAAGGTCGACCATTGCTTAGTACCCGCAGCAATCTTGCCGTATTTTTCGTGCTCTACGCCAGCGTATAGAAGTCGGTCATAAATATTGTCGCCGTTAGCACCTGAGTTGTAACCCCATTCGGCATGACCAAAGCCAGTCCAGTCGTTATCTAGTCCCATTTGACCTTTAAGACCGAAACGAGAACTACCACTGTTCCATTCGCCGTTATGGTCGCCACCTTTGTCTTGGTAACGAACGTCAAAACGGCCATCTAGAGTCAGGCTGTCGCCTGCGTCATTGGTAAAAGTGTGTGCAGCAAAAGCAGAACCCGAAGTAAGTGCTATCAGGATCACTGCTGAAAGAATCGACTTTTTCATTGTTATTCTCTTTATTCAGGCCGTAGAAAGCCGCCGTGCTTTCAAGCCCGTTATATAGGTAATGGTTTGGCAGGGTGTGCCCATCCGTTAGGCACAAGTTGGTTATCTTGGGTGGAGCAAGTTGCCGAGGGCGAGAAGGAGCCCTCGGCAGTCATGTTTATCTAGTGTAGGTATGGACTAGATAGACAATAGGACACAGTTATAGCGTTGGGTTCATGATGGTTGAAGTACGTTCGAAAACGTCTAGACCTTGCTGTTGCAGCCAGTAAGGAAGGTCGATAAGAACCCAGTTTTCAGATAGCTTGTCGCCGTCACGGTAGTAAACGTCAACCACTTGCATGTTTGCGCGTACTTCGCCGCCAGTCATACCTAGGAAGCCACCTGTTGGTGTGTTTGATAGGTTTGGCCAACCGAAGAAACAAGAGAAGTTACCTTCAGCGAAACGACAAACGTGGCCGTTGAACTTCTTATCTTTCAGGTTGTTACGGAAAGGAAGTTGGTGCTGTTGTTGGTAGCGAGGAATGGTGTAAGACGCGCCGATACCACATGGGCCGTACCAAATCATGTCTTTTGACCAGCTCTTCGCTAGCACTTCTGGTGGGCAACCCATCGCGCCGCTGTCGTTAAGAGCTGAAAGGTCATCAACCATTTTGTTTACAAGCGCTAGTGTTGCAACGCCTTCTTCTGGATCTGCATCTTCAAACAACAGACCATCGTGGTTACGTGGACCAGGGTATACGAAGTGTTTACCAGTTGATGGTGGCAGTGGGTAGCAACCCGCTTGGTCCATCATGCCTAGTAGATCTAGGAACAGGCCAGTCTTTGTGATTTTGCCATCAACAACACAGTTAAATTCTGCGTAGCGAACGTTCATGATTTTACCTGTAGGGCGCATGCCTAGGTATTCAGCGTCGAACAGACCCATGAAGTGACCCATGCTCATTACCCAAATCTCATCTGGGTTAACTTCGTTGTTACCGCCGATGAAGATGTCTTGACGACGCTGCATGCGTGTCATTGATTTCATCATTGGAGCCCAGAAAACGTCAGCCGCAGCTTGAGCGCCTTCTTGCTCACGGAATGGGTAAACGCCGCGCCACAAGTAGTCTTCAGAAGTGTGTGCTTTTAAAACTTCAGCAACGTTCTCGTGAGTTGCGTTTTCCATTGCATCAAAGTATTCGCGAACAATGCGTTTAGCTTCTTGATATTTAGACATAATTCATTCTCTTTTTGTTGTCGAGTCAACATTCGGAACAGGACTCGATTTGGATTTTGTTACCGGCTGACTACTCAGCCGGATTGATGTTTATTTCGTGTCTTTAGAGGCGTTCAACTTTTTGAGTTTTCAACTAAAGGGGATTAAGCTTTTGCTGTTTCCGCTTTTTTGCTCTTGTCGAAGATGCCGCCTTTCAATGTCTCTGGTAGTGATAGCCACAGTAGACCAGCCACAATCCATACGATTGGTGAGCCCCACATTGCTGTAGCAAGGTCGCTACGTTCTTGAATGAATACCAACACCATTGGCGCCCACATACCGATGATACGACCGCCGTGGAATAGAGCTGCACCAAAGCTACGTAGGTGAGCAGGGAACAACTCTGAGAAGTAACCACCCCATACCGCAGAAGCAGACAGACCGAAGTTGTAGATAAGACCTAGGATAGCCAGCATGTTTAGGCTGCCGATCATCACGTCGCTTGGTGCGACAAAGAATACTGAAGCCATAACACCCGCAAGGATGAAGCCAAACGCGTTCACTTTGCGGCCGTATTTATCGGCGATTGCACCCCATACCCAAGCACCGAATAGAGAACCGAATGCCGAGATAGAGAAGATGATGCCGATGGTCGCACCGTCGAATTGGCGAACATCTTTTAGGTACGTTGTCACGAAGCCAGAGAAGAATTGGTAGCCGTAGAAGTTAAGGCCAGCCAGTAATAGACAAGTGATCGTTAGCTTGCGGTAAGGCGCGCTTAGCATTTCACCCCAAGAGCCTTTCTTCGCTGGTGCGTTAGATGCTTCCGCCGCGGCTTGATCTTCTTCACCGTAGGCGATCACTTTCTTGTCGCTAGGCAGGATAAAGATCATCAGTGCAGCAGCAACTAGAGGAGGAATACCACCCACCCACATTAGGCTCTGCCAAGGTGCGTCGATGCTAGAAATGAACGCTGCGTATGCACCCATTGCCATTAGCGCAACAGAGAACATAGAAGAAGCGAATGCCGTTAACTTACCGCGCACGGTTGGTGTGAATAGGCCGATCATCAGGCTTACTGCTACTGTGAAGTAACCACCCAAAGAAATACCGATGATGAAACGCATCGCTGCCCACATCGCGTAGTCGGTAAACATCATGTTGATGATGGTTGCGCCACCGTTTAGTGCAGTGATGACAATAAGAGTCGATTTCTTACCAAAGTTTGATGCCACCCATGCACAGCTTAGGGCACCAATAAGTGCGCCAACCGACTGCCATGTATAGAACTGAGCGGTATCCGCCAAGTTAATACCATCATACGCATCAACGATGTATGGGCGTACGTAGTCAATAATTACAAAGTTATAACAATAGAAAAAGTAGCCCACTAGAATTGCAAGATAAGCAGCTACCCTTTGAATCATAGGAACTTCGCTCATGTGTTTTTTAGTAGTCATGACCGATAAACCTTTATTTTATATAGGGTGGTTTTAGTTTTGATTATTGTGCAGTGGTTATTGATATTCACTACACCGTCTTCGTTTCGGGAGAGATAATAGAGTTTTTGTGGTTATTAGATCCGTGATCAAAGTCAATTTTAAAATGAGTGCGTACCCATTTTGTGTATTTTAGTGATCTGGATCCCGTTAGATCGTTCGTTTGGGCTTTTTGGGGCGTTTTGAGCGTTTATTCGTCTATATTAGTGACAATACTCACACTTACTGTGGGTTTTTGAGGGAATATATCCAATTTTGAGTAATATTGGCGGCGAATGATTAGAAGAATACAATAAACGGAATCTAAAAATGGTTACGTACTCAAGTTTTGTGGTTATTGCTCTTTATGTGTTAAGTACTTTATTTATCAGCTACTTAGTAAATAAGCGCTATAGCGTTGGTGGCGACTTTTCGACTGGTGGAAAACAATTTGGTTGGTTTACGGCGGGTGTGTCGATTCTTGCAACCTACATCAGTGCGATGACGTTCGTGGGTATGCCGGGCTGGGTTTATAGCTCAGGCATGGAAGCGATGAGCGTTCATCTGAATTACCCAATAGTGATCTTTTTCGCTGTGGTTTTCTTTGTTCCAGTGTTTTACAAACTTGGCCTGACCTCGATTTATGAATACCTGGAGCACCGCTTTGGCGTTGTTGCTCGCACGATCAATTCCATCGTGTTCATTGTGGTTCAGTGTATTTCGGCAGGGGTGATTTTGTATGCGGTGGCATTGATCTTGGTGCAAGTGTTGCCGGTGAGTATCTCCGAGGCGATCATTTACATCAGCCTGTTTACGGCCTTGTATGCCTATGCGGGGGGCATCTCAACCGTCATATGGACAGACATGCTGCAGTCGGCAGTATTGATTATTGGCAGCATTGCGATCTTTGTTTTATTGCTGATGAAAATCGATGCGGGCGAGATGTTGTCTCCTGAGCATCTGAATATCATCAACCTCGATTTTGACTTAGGCGTCGACACCACATTGTGGGCGGGTGTTGTGGCGGTGAGCTTTTTACATCTGAGCGTTTATGGCACTAACCAACTGATTATCCAAAGAACACTGGCGACAAAAAACGTTCAGACAGCGCAAAAATCCATGCTGCTTTGTGGTTACGGCGCATTCTTTATCTATCTGTTTTTTGCTGTGATGGGCGTTCTGTTGAGTGTCTTTTATCAAGACACCAGTTTTGAGAACAGTAATGAAGTGATTCTCGATTTCGTGTTTAACCACACTAACCCAATCATTGTTGGGCTTGTGATTTCTGCATTGTCGGCAGCGGCGATGTCGACACTGGATTCCACTTATAACTCAATGGCGACAGTCGCAACGTTCGATTTCTATAAGCGCTTTTTCCGTAAGCAAGCCTCTGACGCACACTATGAGTCGGTGGCAAGAAAAATGAGCCTCGTTTCTGCCGCTTCGGTTGTTGTGCCTGCTTTACTTGCGGTTTCTAACGAATCTGTACTCAAAACCATTGCCAGCCTGACTTCGATTTTTGTCGGTATTCGCCTTGGCTCTTTCATCCTTGGGTTGTTTTTCAAGCAAGCGAATGAAAAAGGCGTTATAGCGGGCAGTATCGGCAGTGTCGTAGTGGTATTTATTGCCAAATACAGTGGTATATCTTGGCCTTGGTTTGCCTTAATTGGTACGGTGGTTTTCTTAGTTCTAGGTATTGTTGTGAGCCGATTCTGGGGAGAGGTGACACAGCAACAACACGAATTTATTGCCAAGCAAAAGCATTTGTTCGCTAAGCCTACCGCGAGTCATTACGGCTTGTTGGTCTTTGCGGTTGTGACGATTGCTGCTTGTACTGTTATTCCTGATTGGCTTTATGCCGCTCTTTCTTAATTGACCGATTCTTTACTGGTATATCTATGTTATCGATCTTTGATATCTACAAAATTGGTGTGGGGCCATCGAGCTCACACACTAACGGCCCAATGATTGCGGGTTTCCATTTCACTCAATTAGTCGCAGACAGAATCACAGAGGTGGTGCGTGTTCAGGTCGATCTTTATGGTTCGTTATCGTTAACCGGAATAGGTCACCACACCGATAGAGCGACCATCTTGGGTTTGCTTGGCAATAAGCCAGATACGATTAAGATCACCAGTGCTAATGAAGCGATGCGACGCGCTATCGACAGTGGTGAAATGCAATTGAGTGGCAGCCACGCGATTGGCTTTAACTACCAAACCGACATGTTATTCCATGAAGACAATCTGCCCCTGCATGAAAATGGCATGATGATTACCGCGTTTGATCAAGCTGGAAATGCGATTATCGATGAAACCTACTACTCGATCGGTGGTGGTTTTATCGCAACTGCAGATGAGCTGCAAAACGGTACCAAAACTGAATCGGTAGAAGTGACTTACCCTTTTAAGAACGCCGATGAAATGCTGAAACAAGCTGAAGACAACGGCATGAGCCTAGGTGGAATGATTCTGAAAAATGAGTCGGCCTTCCAAGATGCAGGTACGATTGCGGAAAAGGCGGATCAGATCTGGCGTGTGATGTCGCGCTGTATGGAACGTGGTTTTGAAACTGAAGGTATTCTTGATGGTGGGTTGAATGTCACTCGCCGTGCGCCAAACCTATTGAAAAAGCTAGAAGCGAATGCAGCCGTTGAAAACGATCCAATGGAGATTATGGATTGGATTAACTTGTTTGCCTTTGCTGTCAGTGAAGAAAATGCGGCTGGTGGCCAAGTGGTGACGTCACCAACCAATGGTGCCGCGGGCGTGATTCCTGCGGTACTGATGTATTACCATCGCTTCATTAAAGAGTTGGATACCAAGCAGCTCAAAGACTTCTTAGCGGTATCGGGTGCGATTGGTATTTTGTACAAAACCAACGCTTCGATTTCAGGTGCCGAAGTAGGGTGTCAAGGTGAAGTCGGTGTGTCATCTTCTATGGCGGCTGCTGGTTTAACTGCGCTGCGCGGTGGTAGTAACGAGCAGATCTGCATTGCTGCGGAAATCGCAATGGAACATTCACTCGGTATGACGTGTGACCCGATTGGTGGCCTAGTACAAGTACCGTGTATTGAACGAAATGCGATGGGTGCGATGAAGGCGATTAATGCGTCTCGCATGGCATTGAAACGCAATAGCAAATCTTTGATCTCGTTGGATAAGGTCATCGCGACCATGTACCAAACGGGTAAAGACATGAATAAAAAGTATCGTGAAACGTCTCTTGGTGGCTTAGCGCTGATTCATTTAGCTCACCCTTGTGAATAGAAAGCGTAATTAAACGATATTCGTTTCAAACAAAGCCCAGTCCCTAAGTTTTAGAAATCTAGGGAGCTAGGCTTTTGTTTTGCTGAAAGAAAAGGACTGTCAGGAGAAGTGAGCTAGTCCTCAAGAGGAAGTTGATAGCTGTTTTTCAGTTCTTTCACTGAGATGTTGGATTGAATCGCGCTCACGCCTTTTACTCGTCTTATTGAGCTAATACGCTCAAAATATTCTTCCAAATCTTTTGCTAATACTTGCACCATGTAGTCTGCACCGCCTGCGATACAGTGACACATCGGAATCCAATCCGTGACTTCAACAAACTCTTCGAATGGTTCTGTGTTTTCAACTTCGTGGTTGCCTAGCGTGACTAAGGTAAAACCTGCTACATGGAAGCCTAATTTCTTGCGATTGAGCTTGGCGGCATAACCGTCGATATAGCCTGTTTCTTCCATGCGTTTCCAACGGCGCCAACATGGGGTTTCGCTGAGGTTTACCTTCTCGGCGAGCTTACTGTTGCTCATGCGACCGTCTTGTTGGATATGTCCTAAGATGGCGATATCTGTGTCATCTAATACTTCTTTGGTGGATTCTTTCTGTTTCATGGTAATTTTAGAAAAATCTTGCTCAAATTTGCATTAATATTAGCCTATATAGCAATTTAATTCCTAGTCGAATCTGTAAACTCTCTCCCTATCAATACTTTACTTATTAGGAGTGAGAGGAAATGAGCTCTCAATTAATGCTGGCGTTCTTGCTATTTTCAACATCGATTGCAATTACACCTGGGGCAGGGAATATCGCATTACTTGGGATTTCAAGTCGTTATGGGTTTGCTGCAACTTTGCCTTTTATCTCTGGGAACGCTTTTGGCATCATCATCGTACTGGCAGGATCCAGTGTCGGTTTGGTGAGCCTATTCACTCTTTACCCAGAGCTATATAACATTTTGAAGTACGCGGGCGCGGCTTATTTGCTGTTCATGGCGTGGTCGATTGCCAATATGCAAATCGAAGAGAGCACCACCGATAATCGTTCGGGCTTTGTGTCGGGTGTGTTGGTTCAGGTGTTGAACCCTAAAGGTTGGATTGCTTCGTTAACTGTGTTTTCTCAGTTCATCACTCCGAACGCAGACTATTTGATTCAAGTGGTGACCATTATTGCAGGCATGGTGATCACGGGCGTACCGTGCATGTTGGTGTGGGCTTATTGCGGCACTATGCTTAAAAAGCTGCTTCAATCACCAAAACAGATGATGGTGGTAAACCGTTGTTTGGGCGGAAGCCTCGCACTAGTGGTTGCCTTTATGCTTTATCAACCAGCATAAAGCTTCGCTACAAATAAAAAAACCACTCCTAAATCCATAGGAGTGGTGTCTAAAAATCGACTAAGTGGTTAACAATAATTAGTAAGTTACTAATAACTCGCAAGTTAACAAGAACGTTTTAAGGAATGTTTGCTTAAAAGATTAAGCGGTTTCAGCCTCTTTAACCGGAGCTGAGTTACGGATTAGGTGGTCAAACGCACCTAAACTTGCTTTAGCACCTTCACCCATCGCAATGATGATCTGTTTGTAAGGCACGGTTGTTACATCACCTGCTGCGAATACACCTTTCATAGATGTTGCGCCATGAGCGTTAATCTCAATCTCACCGCGTGGTGATAGTTCTACCTTCGTTCCCTTCAACCATTCGCTGTTTGGCATTAGGCCGATTTGAACGAAGATACCCGCGAGTTCGATCTGTTTCAGTTCGTCTGTGTTGCGGTCTTTGTATTCCAGACCCGTTACGCGGTTGCCATCACCCAACACTTGTGTGGTTTGAGCCATCTTGATGATTTCGATGTTTGGCGTTGCGTTCGCTTTGTCGATAAGCACTTGGTCAGCGCGCAGTGTGTCTGCAAACTCAAGCACGGTTACGTGTTCCACGATACCTGCTAGGTCGATAGCGGCTTCAATACCTGAGTTACCACCGCCGATAACGGCTGTTTTCTTGCCTTTGAACAGTGGACCGTCACAGTGTGGGCAGTAAGCAACGCCTTTGTTGCGGTACTCTTGCTCACCCGGAACGTTCATTTCACGCCAGCGTGCACCTGTACTTGTGATGACGGTGCGAGCTCGCAGTGTTGCGCCGCTCTCTAGCTCAACGTGGATGTAGCCGTCTTCCGTGTCTTCTGCAGCAATGATGTTGGCAGCGCGCTGCTCAGTCATGACTTCAACACCGTACTCTTTTACGTGCTCTTCTAGGCTAGCTACCAACTTAGGACCCGTTGTCGCTTTCACTGAGATAAAGTTCTCAATCGCCATGGTATCCATGACTTGGCCACCGAATCGGTCAGCAACTACACCCGTGCGAATGCCTTTACGTGCTGCATAAATTGCTGCTGAAGAACCAGCTGGGCCACCACCGACAACTAACACATCAAATGGTGCTTGTTGATTTAGGTTCGCTGCTTTCTTTTCAGCTGCGCCAGAATCAGCTTTGTTAAGGATCTCAGCCAATGACATACGGCCTTGACCAAATAGCTCACCGTTAATGAACACGCTTGGTACTGCCATGATGTCGCGAGACTTCACTTCTTCTTGGAATGCAGCGCCGTCAATCATGGTAGTCTTAACCAGAGGGTTAATTGCCGACATCATGTTGAATGCCTGGACCACTTCTGGACAGTTTTGGCACGATAGTGAGATGAAAATCTCTACATTAAGCTCTTGATCTAATTCTTTAATTTGCTCGATAACGTCAGCTTCAAGCTTGATTGGGTGACCACCACTGTGAAGCAGTGCCAGTACCAGAGATGTGAACTCGTGACCCATTGGTAAACCAGCGAAACCGATCGCAGTGCCTTTCTCTTGGTTCACGACCTGCATGATAGGGCTGCGAGTGCTTGCGCTGTCATCGCGAGTTACTTCAATTTTGTCTGTGAGAGAGGCGATATCATTCGCTAGGTCTTGCAGTTTGTTTGCGGTATCGCTGTCATCAAGGCTCAGCACTAACTGAACATTGGTTTTTAGGTTTTCTAGGTATGCTTTTAGCTGCTGCTTCATTGCTTGATCTAACATAATCGTGCCTGCTCTTAAATTCTGTGTCTTGGTATTGACCAATACCTTCTTGCTGAAAAAGGAAAATAAAAAGGGGGCGCAAGTCGGCAAATATTGTGGTGTTGATGTTTTGAAAGGGTGGCGCGCAACTGCCCTTTAGGAGGGGGGCCGAAGCGCGCCTGTAGAACCGTTTTATTTGTTCTTTTTAGATAGGCTTAGATTAAATCTTACCTACTAGGTCTAGAGATGGAGCTAGAGTCTCTTCGCCTTCTTTCCATTTAGCTGGGCAAACTTCACCTGGGTTAGCGGCTACGTATTGTGCTGCTTTAACCTTGCGTAATAGGTCTTCAGCGTCACGGCCGATACCTTCAGCAGTGATTTCCATTGCTTGGATAACACCTTCTGGGTCGATTAGGAACGTAGCACGGTCTGCTAGGCCTTGACCTTCACGCATAACGTTGAAGTTGTTTGTGATGTTGCCTGTTTGGTCACCTACCATGAAGTATTCGATAGTGCCGATTTTGTCAGAAGTATCGTGCCATGCTTTGTGAGAGAAGTGCGTGTCAGTTGATACTGAGTAAACTTCTACGCCGCGAGATTGAAGCTCTGCGTATTTTTCTTGTAGGTCAACTAGCTCAGTTGGACATACAAACGTGAAGTCTGCTGGGTAGAAGAAGAATACAGCCCACTTGCCTTTAACGTCTTGCTCAGTGATTTCTACGAATTCGCCGTTTTTGAATGCTGTTGCGTTGAATGGTTTGATTTCTGTGTTGATCATGTTGGACTCTCTTTCTAATTTGTAGTGTTTAACGCTATCCCGCGTCGATGGAGATATATTGCATCTGCACCGTAAATTAGTGAAATCGGACATTTCTATAGATTCAATAGGCAAATCCTATCTTTGATAAAAGAAAGCTATCGATAAAAGCTATTAACAAAAAACATTAACAAAACCCATCAAACATCAGCATCACCCATTTGAGGAGCTATGCTCTTTAGGCTGTCCTCTACATTTGGTTTATCTCTATTAGCGCTAACGTCTATTTCTAGTGTGAGTATCTATGTATAGCGTGAACATCTATGTAGACAGTGTTTCTTTAAGTGAGCTGAGATCCCCTATCAATCTGTAAATAACGAAATATTATCATTAATATAATTTATGATAATTTCAGTTAATCACGGTCTCTCCCTATACTCTCTTCATCGAAACGAAATACCGAAGCTAGACTTCGAAAAGCACAGAATAAAAAACGAATTGGAGAAAGTTATGAAAATGAATCACGTAGGCATCATGGTAGGCGACATGGACCAAGCTGTTGAGTTTTACACTAAGGCTCTAGGTCTAAGAGTTGTAATGAACAACACCAAAGTGATGGAAGAGCGCGAATCAGCAATCGGCCGCATGTGTATTGCAGTATTTGGCGAAGGCTTCAAAGGCTTCAACATTGCACACCTAGTAACTTCAGACGGTATCGGTGTTGAGCTGTTCGAGATGGTTGACCGTGAAGAGCGTCATGAAGTAGATTTTTCTCGCCTAGGCATCTTCCACTTCTGCTTACAACTTCCGAAAGAACAGTTTCATTCAGCTATCAAGCGCGTTGAAGAGTTTGGCGGTAAGGTACGCATGGATATTCACCGTTACCACCCAGAAGACGAACTAAAACAAGCACAAATGGTTTACCTAGAAGACCCGTTTGGCAACCTATTCGAATTCTACTCGCACACATACGAAGATACGTACGCGACTGATTACGAGTAATAGCGTTACTGCCTTCCATAGGTAGAAAAACCCCCTAAAGAGGATTGGTAGAGATACCAGTCCTTTTTTTGTTTGCCCAGCGAAGCTGGCAAACCCGTTAGGTTGAAAGAAACCTGAATCACCCCGACTGAGGGGAAGATAATCCGAATCGCAAGGGCGTTGCTGGCTAACGGCAGGGTCTGAAGGAAGCGATAGGAAGTTAACAGTACACAACGCAAGTAAACCTGCTTCGGCAGTATAGGTGGGTAAGCGTCCGAAATAGCGCGAAGCCCTATACTCAGTCAGACCTATGCTGTGCTTGAGGGTGGCATTGTTAACAGGGAGCCAGTGCAGTAACTGGGAAGCCTGACACCACATCCAAAAGTCTGGAAGCACAAACTCGAAGCGAAAGCTAAGAGCTGTGTTGGTGCGAGGTGGCAGATGAATCCGTAGTAGTGAGTAAGGCTAAGCCCGAGAAGCCCAGTAATGGTGTGGAGGAGAAAACTTAGCTGACCATCAGCATCAAGTCTGATGGAGCACTGAAATGCCAAAAGCACTCAGTGCTGCGAAGGGAGGAAGTACACTTTAAGTCTGTGATGAACAGATGTTTTTTTTTTTTTCAGTGATACCCAAACCGAATCGCTATCGGGGTATTCCTAGTTTGGTTGATTGTGGAAGCAAGATACTGAGCTAAGAAACCGTATAGGGGAGTAACTCTGACACACTTCAGTAAATTGCCATTGAGCTAGAAGGCTGAATAGCAGAGAGAAATAACACCCACACTGGACATGAAACACTTGTCCCCACACAGCACACAACCCAAGGAGAGAAAGTGCGAGTTTATTACAGTTTATATGGTCATCTGCTCAACAAAGAGAGGCTGTATAAAGGGTTTAAAAAGGTAAAGAAAGCGAAAGGCGCGGCTGGAATAGATGAGCAGAGCCTGAGCGACTACGCCGAAAATCTGAGTGATAACCTCGATCAACTCCTCTCTGAACTCAAAACCAAGCAATACAAACCTCAGCCAGTCAAACGAGTAGAGATACCCAAAGAAGACGGAGGGGTACGATTGCTTGGGATCCCAACCGTTAGGGACAGAGTTGTCCAACAAGCACTCAATGATATCCTCACCCCCATCTTCGAAGAGCAATTTCACCCATCAAGTTTTGGGTATAGACCGAATCGAAGTTGTCACGATGCAATCAACAAATCCACGATGTTTATCCGCCGATACGGATTACAGCACGTCGTAGATATGGACTTGTCGAAGTGCTTTGACAAACTCGACCATGAGTTGATCCTCAAGAGCATCAGAAGGCGAGTCACAGATAGCAGCGTGTTAGAGCTGATAAAACAGTTTCTGAAAAGTGGCGTGATGATAGACGGTAGTTGGCAGGAGACAGAGCTAGGAAGTCCACAAGGTGGTGTTATCAGTCCTTTGATTGCCAATATCTACCTTGATGCGTTCGATCAGGAAATGCGAAAGCGTGACCATAGGCTCGTTCGTTATGCGGATGACATACTCATCTTTTGTCGTAGCAAGGCAGGAGCAGAGAATGCCCTTGCACAAGCGACGAAGATCCTAGAAGGAGAGCTTAAACTCACAGTGAATCAGACGAAATCACATATAGCGCACAGCCGTGATGGCGTGAAGTTCTTAGGTGTAGAAATCGGGAGTCAATTTACCCGCATTCAAACTAAGAAACTGAAAGGGTTCAAAAGTGTTAAAGCGACTGACAAAGCGAGGTGCGGTAAGCCACTTGAGCAAGTCATAAAAGCTTTAAACCCAGTGTTAAGAGGGTTCAGTCAATACTTCAGGATCACCAATAGCAGCAGAGAGTTTCAAGGTTAGCAGGTGGCTACGAAGAAGACTTCGTAGTATCCAGTTGAAACTTTGAAGAAGCCTCAACGGTTACACCGAAGGTTAAAACAGTTAGGGTATAAGCCGCCGTTCCAACATATCTCAATGACAAGTTGGGTCAGTGCAGCGAGTCCCCTATCAAGCTATGCGATGCCAAATCAATGGTTTAATGACCAAGGGTTGGTAAATCTTGGAACAATAAGGACAGGGCATGTGTTCAGCCAATATGCTGAATGGAAGTGTGCATGAGCCGTATACGAGGTCCGTACGTACGGTTCTGTGAGAGGGATGAGGCGGTAACGCCTCACCCTACTCGATGTGTCCCGTTTTGAAGATATTAGAGTGAAGAAGGTGGCCATAAAATGACCACCTGAATCGAAGGGCTGATTAGCCCTCCCGCACTTGACTAGAGTGCAGCAAAGGGGAGGGAATTCCCTTTGATTCGTTAAGCTGACGTATTTTTTATTTTACCAGCCATAATTTCTGCAAGGGGTCCCAGAACTACTTGTAAATTCTTTTCACCCACTTTGACGACTCCCTTTGCCCCTAGTTGTTTCAACGTATCTTCGTCAACTAAACTTGGGTTAATAAGCGTTAAACGTAAGCGAGTAATACATGCATCAATTGACTCTAAGTTAGATTTACCACCTAAGGCCAATAAGTATTGTTGTGCTAACTCATCTTCATTTTTTGATGCAACAACCGTTGCTTCTACTTCATCTTCTCGGCCTGGTGTCTTGATATCAAAACGTTTGATTGCAAATACAAATAGTGTGTAATAAATAAGTGCAAACACTAGGCTCAGTGGAAGTAGCATCCATGCATTATTGGCGGCAGGTGCATTAAAGAAAATGAAGTAATCAATTAGGCCAGAAGAGAAGCCAAATGACATATGAATATTAAGTGCAGCAGCTATAACTAATGCTAGACCAGTTAATATTGCATGGAAGAAGTACAAAACTGGTGCTAAGAACATGAATGTATATTCTATCGGTTCTGTTATTCCTGTTAAAAATGCGGTAAACGCGATACTGGCTAACATTCCACCAACTGCAGCTTTTTTATCTTTGTGCGCGCATTGGTAAATAGCTAAACAGGCAGCAGGTAGAGCAAATAAAGTCACGACATAATAACCAGATAGCATTAGGCCTGCTGATGGGTCACCTGCAGCAAAACGTAGCATTTCACCTGTAACACCCTCATATTCGCCCATACCAAACCAAACAATTGAGTTTAGAATATGGTGTAAACCAATGGGCAACAGCATCCTATTAACGAAGCCATAACCAAACTTACCTCCAATATCACTCTCAAGCATCCAATTACTCATGATGTCTATACCGGAACTGACTGTCGGCCATACGGCACTCATGATGAGAGCTATCACTAATGCGCTCACTCCGGTGATTATTGGAACAAACCGTTTGCCAGCAAAGAACCCTAAAAACTCAGGAAGGCGAATAGTATGGAAGCGACGATATAACTCGCCCGCAGTTATACCCATAATGACGCCACCAAAGACACCTAGATTTAGGCTCGGGTCCAAAACAGCAAGAGCTTCGGTCAATACAAAGTAGCCAACAATACCAGCAATCGCTCCTGCTGCATCATTATCTTTATTCAGGCCTGCAGCTAAGGCTGCGGCAAATAAGAGCGGCAACTGGCTAAAAATGGCATTGCCCGCCTCTGCAATGAAAGGGATATCAAATACATCGGGTTGCCCCAAGCGTAACAAAATCCCGGCAATTGGGAGGGTGGCGATAGGCAACATTAGGGCTTTGCCGAGCCGTTGTAGATAACCTAGTACATTCATTTAATTCTCCAAAAATTAGTAAGTCTGATAAAGCTATTGCAAGAATTATCACTGACCTTTAATCTTTATGAAAATTACAATCCATCGGTTGGGACGATATGTTGAAATTGGAGCAACTGCTTTCTTTTACGACTACAGTGAAAGTTGGCTCATTTTCTAAAGCAGCGCGAGAGCTAGGCAAAGCACAATCTACAATTAGTCAAAATATTATTAATATGGAAATTGATTGTAATCAGATCTTGTTTAATCGAACTGGTCGCTATCCTCAGTTGACCGAAGCAGGAATGAACTTGCTTCCATATGCCTTAGCTGTTGTCGAGCAACACAATCGGCTTGAGATGCAATTGGAAGCACTCGGTGTAAATGAGTCGAAAAAGGTTACCATTGCCTTAGATGAAGGAGCTCCATATACGCAACTAGCCGCTCTACTCCCCCAGTTAGTTAACAATTATCCTCAGTTACAACTCGAAGTACTTATTGCTAATAGTCATGATGTTTTAGAACTGGTGTCTAACGATCGAGCACAGGTGGGTGTTGTATTCAGTCAGCATTTACAACCGAATAAAATGAACTCTGAGAATATAGGGTCAATTAAATTCGAGGCTTATGTGAGCTCACAGCACCCCTTAGCTGGAAGTGTTCAATTTACTAAAGACTCATTAAAGCTACATAGACAGCTGAAAATAGAATCTAAGAATAATGAGAACAAATTTCGACAGTTACCTATTTCTCCTGATATCTGGTATGCCGATAACTACTATGTTCTCTTAGAGATGGCTAAAGCTTCCTTAGGTTGGACAATTTTGCCTGCACCTATTGCTAAGTCGGCAGTTGAAGAAGGGAAATTAGTTCCTTTAGTCTTAGAACATGAACATCTAGGATGGGTTGAAAATGTTGATATTATTCAGAATGTTGGTGTTATTGACAATGTATTCACTTCTATTAGAGAGATATTGAAGTCGATGATTATGCAGGACTGTAGTTAGTGTATTTTAATTAGGCACTCTATTGATCAGAATTAATGCTTATGAGGTGTCGCATTCAAACCTTGCTCGCACACATACGATTCACGATGTCCGTAGATGTCGGCATTAGTAAAGATTTGATCAGCAGTTTGGCTTTGGGCAGTTGCTTTCTGCTGCACAACGGTGTTGTCTTGTCCAAATACGGGCGAAACAGCGCCTAAGCTAGCGAGTAATACAATCCATGCAGTGTGTGGCAAAGTGAGCTTGTTGTTCATTCTTATGTATCCCATGTTCCACTGTTTAATAAGTATAGAAAGCGAGTGGCCAGTGTGAAACTCTACATGAATGACAAATAAAAACTGCGATTAATCAACAAGCTGTCGTTTGAATGAGCTTTTACGACTCTTGCCTTAGGCTTTTACGCAGATCTTTTTTGTATTCCTCATAAGAGTTATAGCCATAGAGTTTCCAAGTGTGAGCACCCTTAATGTTGTGGTTGTAGGTGATCTCTCCGATCCACTGCTGACGTGTGGCAAGAATCATAGCGCGGATTTTTAATAATAAAGTGTCCATAGTTGCTCTCCTGATTAAGTTCACCTGCAGTATATTTATCGGTGACCTCCGGATGAGTATCGTTAGCGCAATGTTCAATACTTTTCAGTCAATGTGCTCATTTGAATGGTTTGATGCGTATACTTTCAATATTAAAAAGTCACTGAGCATCGCAATGAAGGGTTACTTGGAAAAAGTGCCACAACGAATTGGCACATCATGGCGCTATAAGAAAATTGTCGAGAACAGTAAAAGCTACGGTTGGCATAGACATGAAGAGTACGAGATAGCGATACATCGTCACTTTGCTGGACATAGCTTTATCGGCCATCACCAAAGCGATGTGTTCCACAATCACATGATTTTGGTTGGCCCAGATTTGCCACATGCTATCTATTCAGAAGAGAGCGCAGACGACTCACGAATATGTGAAACGCATGTGGTTTGGTTTCGCAAAGACTGGATAGAGCAATTAATCGCGTGCTGCCGTGAGCTCGAACCGCTGCGTGCTTTGTTGGAAGATTCAAAGAAAGGGCTGCAGTTTTCGCCTGTTACCGCAGAGAAAGCGACGGAACTGTTAAACAAGGTGATGGATCAGTCGCCACATCAACAACTGCTGACCTTGTTCTCTCTGTTTGCGCTTTTGCTTGAGGATCAAGACGTGGTGCAGTTGATAAACCCTGTCTTCAATTCGGATGATGAAGATGAGGCTAGCGATAAGTTGGACAAGGTTGAAGCCTTCTTGGTGAACAACTTTATTCGCGATATCTCAGTTAACGATTTAGCCAAGCATCTCTATATCAGTGAGAGTAGCGTTAGGCGGCTATTTCAAAAGCACTACAATGAGAGTTTTAGCCAACGGTTAAAGAAAATTAGGTTGAACGTGGCGTGTGATTTATTGCTCAACACATCACTGCCTATTAGTTTGATTCTGGAGAAGGTGGGTTACGACAACCAAGCTAACTTTAATCGCCAGTTTAAATCTTATAAACAGGTCACACCGACTCAATATCGCGCGGCAATGAAGCATCACTGATTCATTCACCAACGAAACAATTCCCATAAGCTTCTGAATAATTTACTGTTATATGAACTATAAAAATGGATTTAACGTATTACCAAGGATGTAAGTTAGGGCTCTCACATGACTTACTCGAATTACTATGAAAACAAGTCGAGGTTAGGATGAAGAAAATATTATTGCTGCTGAGTGTCATTCTGTTGGGTGGATGCGTGGGCATGCCCGAAACAGTAAAGCCCGTTCAACAGTTTGAATTGGATAGATACTTAGGCAAATGGTACGAGGTGGCTCGTTTGGACCACTCGTTTGAGCGAGGCCTCAATAGCATTAGCGCTGAATATAGCCTGCGTGATGATGGTGGCGTGAAGGTGATTAACCGCGGCTATTCGGATGAAGATGGCGAATGGAATGAAGCGGAAGGTAAGGCGTATTTTGTCGAAGGCAGCGATCAGGGATATTTGAAGGTGTCGTTCTTTGGTCCATTCTATGGCGCTTATGTGGTGTTCGAGCTGGATAAAGAGAACTACCAATACGCGTTTGTTTCTGGCCCAGATACCGATTATTTATGGCTGCTTTCTCGAACTCCGGAAGTCTCATCTGAGGTCATGGAGAAGTTTAAAGCGATGTCGAAAGAGCGTGGCTTTAACACCGATGAATTGATTTACGTCGAGCACTCAAAATAACGGTATGTAGCGGTTTCTTGGTCTTTACGTAACTTTACGAAAAGACCATATTAAGTGTAATGATAATGAGTAAAAATAACACCTAGGTCAGAGACATAGAGTGGTCATTATGAATAAATCATTATCGAAACAGACGGTTATTTTCCATTGGCTTACCGGCATTTTGTTTATCGCTGTGTTTGTTATTGGACTTCAATTCGAAGGCATGCCTCGAGGTCCCGAAAAAGGCGAGTTAATGGGGCTGCACAAATCGTTAGGTTTGATTGTTTTAGTTGTCGCACTTTCACGCTTTGTATGGCGTTTGAAAGAAGGGGCAATTGAGAGTGTGGCTGTATTAACAAGAGCGCAAGAACTTGCTGCGAAAGGCGTTCATCATTTCTTGCTACTCGTGACGTTAGCGATGCCAATCTCTGGCGTCGTGATGAGTGTTGCTGGTGGACGTGCATTAGAGCTATTCGGCATTGAGTTGATTGCTGCTGGTGAGGAAACGGAGTGGTTGCAGTCTGCGGCTTCTTTCGTTCACGTGAATGCGGTGAACTTGATTATGGTGGTGTTTGCTCTGCATGTTTTGGGTGCATTGAAACACCAATTAGTGGACAAAGATGGCACACTGAGCCGTATGCTTGGTCGTTCATCGTCTGCTAGCAAATAGTAAAGTCAGACATCAAGATTACCTCTTATTTAGCGAATCTAACTTTAATCTTGATAGAAAGATGAATATAAAAACACTCGGCATATACCGAGTGTTTTTTAGTTTGTGCTACCTATAAATCACACTCACTAAGCTTGCTTGCGAACCTGCAATACGCTCAGTACTGATAGCGAAAGGAAGAACGCAGGATCGCTCCAACCAAAGCCAACAAAGATACCCGTGAAAGCGGCATACAGAGTGATAATGGCACCCAGCATATTGGTGACAACCAAGCCTTGGATGAGTTTTTTAGCACTGATGCCCGCTTCAATATCTCGCAATAACCATGTTATCGCAGCAATACCACCAAGGAAGATACTGGTGTGTTGAGATAGAAAATAAGCGTACTTGTCATTAATTTCCACGCCGTACATAGGCCACATGACCGTCGGTAGGAAAAACAACGCGAAGGCAAACCCTGCGTAAATGATGCCGTGTAGGCTTAAAAACGTTTTATTGTTCATTTGTTATCTCTCTATCTCGTGCCTTTCGCTAATTCTTTATTCATTCCATTAGCCGTTGATTGGGCCTTTGTTAATGGTAGTTAATGGCTGGTTTACGTCAAAAATCACGCCGCGAACTTCTTCTACGCCCATCTCTTTCAAGCGAGCAGCATGCATGGCTAAGTAAGCCTCAGCACTGAGTTGATCTTCAAAAAGGTAGACACCGCCGCCCAGTTTTTCGGCTTGGTTTTCTGTCCAGATTTTCCAGATCATGCCCGGTTCGTTGTTGATGGACTTAGCTAGGTCTACGAGTGCGTTCGACATTTCTTCACCGAAAGGGCCGTTAAATTCAAAATCAACTTGTAGTAGTTTCATGGTGTTTCTCCGTTTAACAAATTTCGTTTAACAAAATTCGCTTAAAAATAGGTGTGTAAGACAAACAAGCCATTCTCGTTTGTTGTTGAGATTTATATTGCCTGTTGAAATAGATATTACCTGTAAAAAACAGACAGAAAAGTTTATAATATTACCATTAACTGTCAGGATTTTAGACCGATGAGATTAAAGACCACCCTCGACCAATGGCAAACACTCTATGAGATAGACCGCGCAGGCAGCATTCAGGCGGCGGCACTGCAATTGAATAAGAGCCACACCACGCTGATTTATGCGTTGAGAAAATTGGAAGATCAATTGGGTGTGTCTTTGGTGCAGGTTGAAGGTCGCAGGGCTGTGTTATCGGAAGATGGCAAAGCCTTACTGCGTAGGGCGAGCAGCATGCTGGAACAAGCGCGAGAGCTTGAGCTGATCAGTGAACAGTTAGCAAAGGGTGTGGAATCTGAAATAGTAGTCGCTGTTGATCATTTGTGCTGCCTTGAGCGCCTTTATAAGCCGATGGCTGCGTTTATGGCAGAGAACAACACCACCTCAATCCAAGTGGTTGAAACATCGCTGTCGAAGACCATCGAAGTGGTCACTCAAGAGCGAGCCGATGTTGCCATCATCAACCTGCCAATTACCAATTATTCGGCAGAAGCCTTTGGATTTACCAAGATGGAACCTGTTGTCGCAAGTTCGCACTCTTTGGCTAGCATGTCATCCATATCGCTCAACCAGCTGTCGTCGTTGCCACAAATTGTGGTGAGAGATTTAGGTTCGGTTGAAAAGTTGGGCGAGAAAAAGGATGTGGGCTGGTTGAAGTCAAGTCAGCGTATTACGGTCGATAATTTCGACCATGCCTTTGGTGCGGTAGAGCAGGGTGTAGGGTACTGCAGGCTGCCTAAACATATTGTCGATAGCCGAGGAAGTGACAAGATCACTGTGTTAAATGTGGAAAATGGCAGTGGCTATCAAGTGCCGCTGCATCTGACTCTGCCGAAAGGTGCGAAGACAGGCCCAGCTGCAAAACGTTTCTATGAACTGCTTCTTGAATCAGCCCAGAATGCGGACTAAGTGCTATGAGAAACTTAGTTATGACCTATTAACTATGAGCTATTAACGAGGCTGATTGCCATTTAAGAATAGTGCGACACATTCACGCGTGTAGTGAAGTCTTTCATTTTGTGACTCACCGCTATCGTGTCCGAAGAATCCCCAATACGCCGATTTGCCGTGAAACATCAGCAACAGTTGGCGTGCAGCAATGATTGGTGAACTTGATGTTGAAAGCGTTAAGTCACCCGAATCTATTTTCGATTGTAAATAATCAGCGAGTAACTTAGTGGTCTTCTGTGGCCCTGTTTCTAAATAAATAGAGGCGATCTCTGGATGTGTGTTGGATTGGCTAACCGCATTCTGAAAGGTCTGTCTAGATTGCTCATCAAGTAACAAATCTTGAAACTTCACACCAAACTTCACCAATTCTTCTTCCAAAGTGGCATTCATATCAAAGGCTGCAGGGCTGAGTTCGCGCTCCGCACATTTGGTTTGCATGCAGGTTTCGAAAAGTTCGTCTTTGTTTTTAAAGTGAGAGTAGACCGTTTGCTTTGAAACGTTCGCTGCTTTCGCTATCTGATCCATATTGATCTTGAAGCCATGCTCAGAGAAAAGCTGGCTTGCTGCGGTTAGGATCTGCGATCTCTTCTGTTCACTCTTGATGATTTTTGTCACGTGCTGTTTCTCGTTACTTGCTTGGTACTTGGTGTTGCTCAGTTCAATGCATTTCGTTCTGCGCTAAGCATTATGCTTTTTGTGATGGTTTTATCAATCATTAACGATGAAACTTATTTTTAACACAATCAAACTAGACAGTCTAGTTTGGTTTGGTTAGTCTAAAAAAAGAACATGATTGAGTACTGCATAGGAACAGTGAGTATGTATAAATTGATGAAGGGAAGTGCGGTGGCGTTGTCTCTATCGGCTTTTCTTGTTGGATGTGGCGAAAAGGAACAAGCCCAAGAGTCGGTTGATTCAACCAATCAAACGGCTTCGAGCGTCCAAACCATTTTAACTGTGGAAACGATGGCCTTGGCGCTGTCTTCCTCTTATGCAGTGCAGCGTGAATATGTGGGTGTGGTTAAGGCGGGTCAGCAGGCTAATCTAGGTTTCGAACTGGCGGGCAAAGTAAACGAGATTCTGGTGGATGTCGGTGACACAGTCACAATTGGTCAGCCGTTGATTCGATTGGATACCCAACTATTGGAAACCGAGTCTAGCCAATTGAAAGCACAAGCCGAAGAAGTGAAAGCTCAACTGAGCCTTGTTGCCGCGAACTTAAAGCGTCAGCGTTCATTGAAAGCAAAAGGCTTCAGTGCTGAGGCGGAAATTGATTCGTTAACCAGTGAACAACGCGTGTTGCAAGCCAACTTACTGCGCATTGATGCTTCGGTAAAAGGCAATCAATTGAAACTGGTGAAATCGACAGTGCTTGCGCCTTATTCGGGCACTATTGCAACGCGTTTTGTCTCTTTGGGAGATGTAGTGAATGTGGGCAACCCAACACTGACACTGCTTGCCTCTGAAGGTAAAGAAGCGTTCATTGGTATTCCTGCACATCAAATGCAAAAAGTTACCTCGCTTTCTGCGCCTAACATCCGAGTTGGGAGAACAGATTATGCCGTGGAGCTATTGAATCCCGGCGCAATGGTCGACACTCGGTCTCGCAGTGTCGGTTTACGTTACCTTTTTCCTGAGCAAGCTTCAGTATTAGAAGGGCAGCTTGCTTATCTTCAGTTTGATGAGCAAATTGATGATCAAGGTTATTGGGTTCCATTAACGGGTTTGATTGACGGCCTACGTGGTGTGTGGAATATCTTCGTTATTGGTCAAGATAATAAGGTTGAACGTAGAAGCGTGCAGGTATTGTTTGCCAACAACCAACAAGCCTACGTGAGCGGTGCAATCAGCGAAGGCGAGCAGGTGATATCCAGTGGTTTACATCGTTTGGTTCCCGGACAAACAGTGAAGCCAGCCAGCGTGACGGCTGAATAGGAAATAGTATGAAAATCATAGAGACTATTTCCAATACTCGACTGCTTATTTTGATGACCGCACTGCTGATGGTGAGTGGTATTTCTGCGTTCATGACGCTGCCTCGCGCAGAAGATCCAGTCATCATCAACCGTTACGCCAACATTACCACCAGTTTTCCCGGTGCCAGTGCCGAGCGAGTTGAAACCTTAGTTACTGAGGTGATCGAGAATAAGCTGCGTGAGCTGAGTGAAGTTAAACTGGTGAGCTCAACCTCAAGGCCGGGCGTGTCTATTGTCACGCTAGAATTGAATGACACCATCACCGAGCCAGAGCCGGTTTGGTCTCAAGCTCGCGACAAGCTATCTGACATCGAATCCATTTTGCCTGCGGGCTCTCATTCTCCCGATCTCGACAGTGACCACACCTATGCTTTCACGACCATCGCATCTCTAACTTGGTCTGGTTCAGGCGAGCCTGACAGGTTAACGCTGGGTCGTTATGCCAAAGAACTCGCTAAGCGACTAAGAACTTTGTCGGGTACTGAATTCGTTGATGAATACGGGATGCCACAAGAAGAGATTCAAATCAGCTTGCGTACTGCCGATGCAGCGGCGTTAGGGCGCTCAAGTGCCAATATTGCTGAGTCGCTAGAAGGGGCAGACGCTAAGAACTCGGCAGGTGAATTAGTGAGTGATTATTCTCGCTTTGGCTTAGAAATTAAATCTGAACTCGATTCTATTGAACGCATTAAGCAAGTGCCAATAGCCACTGATAGCAAAGGTCACATCATCCGTATGGAAGACATTGCTTCTGTGAAACGGGGTGAGAAAACCCCACAAGATCAGATTGCCATTATTGATGGTGAGCCAGGTGTGATTGTCGCGGCAAGAATGCATCCTGATCTTCGTGTCGATAACTGGACATCACGAGCGAATGCTCTGATTGAGAAATTCCAACAAGAATTGCCCAGCAATATCGATGTCACTGTGTTGTTCAACCAACAAGGTTATACCGAAACCCGCTTAGACGATTTAGGCAAGAGCTTGATGATCGGTTTTGGCTTGATCTTAATTGTGCTGTTCGTCACCTTGGGTGTCCGCGCTGCAATATTGGTGGCGATTTCTCTGCCATTAACTTCACTGCTTACGTTGTCGATCATGAAAATGACCGGTGTGCCAATCAACCAGATGTCGGTGACGGGCTTAATCGTAGCGCTCGGGATCATGGTGGATAACGCGGTGGTGATGGTCGATACCATTCAAGCTTACCGCCTCAAAGGGCAACAGCGAGCCGAAGCAACCATGAATGCGTTGAAACATTTATGGGTGCCGTTGTTGGGTTCCACTTTGACTACCGTTTTGGCATTTGCACCAATCATTTTGATGCCGGGTGCATCGGGTGAATTTGTCGGCGGTATTGCGATTACCGTTTCTTTCTCGTTGATCGGCTCTTACATTATCTCGCACACCTTAATCGCAGGCTTGGCGACCAAGTTATTACCGAAACAACTCAGCGACGTTGATAAGAAAGGCCAGCACCATTGGTACATGACGGGCTTAAGAATTCCTGCTTTAACACGTTGGTTCTCGTCTTCTGTCCGCTTTGGTGTAACGCATCCAATCATCACTATTGCTTTGGTGTTGTTGGTTCCGTTTACTGGCTATTGGAGTATGTCTCAGCTGACAGAGCAATTCTTCCCGCCATCAGACCGAGATATGTTTGAGATTCAGGTGTACATGCCGCCTCAAGCCAGCATTTATGCGACGAAAAATACCTCTGAAAAAATAGACGATATCATTCATCGCTATCCAGAAGTGGAACGCATTGATTGGCTAGTGGGCGCTAACTTCCCATCTTTCTATTACAACTTGCAAGCAAGGCAAAACAACGCGCCTTACTTCTCGCAAGCGATGGTGAAAACAGAGAACTTTGACCAAGCCAATGCGCTAATTCCGCAGCTACAAAAGGTGCTGGATAATGAGGTGCCGGAAGCACAAATCTTGGTACGTAAGCTAAACCAAGGGCCTCCATTTACTGCGCCAGTGGAGCTGCGTGTTTATGGTGAAAACCTCGATACACTGAAAATGATTGGCGAAGATGTTCGCCTGATTCTGGCGGGTGTTCCTCATGTGACCCACACAAGGGAAACACTGCAACCGGGTACGCCTAAGGTGTGGCTGAAGGTCGATGAAGACACCGCGAAACTTAACGGTATTTCACTCAATCAGTTTGCTGGCATGCTGCAAACTACGTTGACTGGTCGTGAAAGTGGATCTGTAATTGAGGGCAGTGAGTCGGTGCCGATTCGTGTTCGTGTTGCGGATGATGCGCGTGAAAACTTGGCGCACTTAAGTAATATTCGTTTGCCAATCAGCTCTGAGGTCTACTCGACGGGGATTAACGTTTCAACTTTAGCAGAGCTTGAACTGACGACCAGTCGCGGCGCGATTACTCGTCGTAACGGGCAACGAGTGAATACTATTGAAGGTTACATTGAAGCGGGGGTTTTACCTCAAACCGTGCTTAATGAGTTCCAGAAACGCTTAGAAAGCTATGAGATGCCATCGGGTTATACGATTGGTTTTGGTGGTGAATCCGCTGAGCGTGACAATTCAGTCAACAGCCTTATCTCGAATGTCGCCGTTGTGGTGGTATTGATGGTGTTGGTAGTGGTGATGTCGTTTAACTCGTTCCGAATGAGTAGCATCATCTTCATGGTAGCAGGATTGGCTGGTGGCCTAGGTTTGCTGTCGGTGTGGATCTTCGGTTATCCATTTGGCTTTACGGTGATCATCGCCATGCTTGGGATTGCGGGCTTAGCGATTAACGCCGCCATCGTGATTCTGACGGAATTGAAACTCGATGAACAAGCTTCATCAGGCAATGTGGATGCGGTGGTAGAAGCTGTGATGTCGTGTACTCGTCATATCAGCTCAACCACGATCACAACCGTTGGTGGTTTTATGCCACTGATCATTGCAGGTGGTGGCTTCTGGCCTCCGTTCGCGGTCGCGATTGTTGGCGGTACAGTATTAACCACTCTTATCTCGTTCTACTTTGTACCCGTGGTTTATCACTTGATGACTAAAAATCAGCGCAAGAAAGTCGTCACAGCTACAGCATAATCTCTCTCTTAATGACTATTACTCCTCTCCCTTGAGGGGAGTAATACCCGCTTAAAACATATCTTAATACCCCAAAAATTGGCTTTTTATCTTCATCTTTGGCCGTTTTTTGCTGCACATAGCTGACATTATTATCATAAAAATCAACGTGTCATTCGAGTGCCTGATGGGTTGCTGTCTGAAATGATTCCTTTTCTAAATACCTTTTAAATCCTATGTGAATTCATAAATTTGACAGTCATCACATTTTGCTTAATTCGCTCTTTCTAATGTAATCAATCATTGTTGTTTCTACTGCGTGTTTACTTTTTCTCTCCCGTTTCGCTTTAATCCTTTTCCGAACATGGTTCGACTCTTGTGGCACGTTCATATTGTGCGTCTGAATTGCATCAATTTCCCACATCTTACTTTCATAACTGGAAGGTTAGTTTCCAAGTTTGTTTGGTGAGCTTTCAATTTCGACTCCTCATAATGCGCCAAATGTAACAATGTGTTTCAAAGTGTGACAATTAAGTCATATTTTTTGTGTGGTTTTAACCGTGCGGCAATGTTTCGGCTGCGCTGTGCTGTCGTTTTAATTTGGCAGTTTTAACTGTGCTGAGATGGGTTTAATTCAGTTTCGCTTTGAGATGCGTCGTTTCACATGCTCAACACATAAATATTCTAATGACCATGACAACCAGTACTCGAGCGTTTGTTCTGAGGCTGGATAACCATCGAGAAAGTTAATGGAAGCTTCAAGATATAAACGCATTTTATCGAGAGCAAATCTGTCGAGGATTGGTTTGGTGGGAACCGTCCTGATGCTCGAAGGATGTAACTCCGCATTGCTCGACCCAAAAGGTAGCGTTGGCGTTCAGGAAAAGGAGCTGATTATCACAGCTCTATTGCTGATGCTGATTGTCGTTATCCCCGTGATTCTGATGACGATCTACTTTGCTTATAGATACCGAGAAAGTAATACCACAGAAGAGTATGCACCTGACTGGGCGCACTCAACCAAGATCGAAGTGGTGGTATGGACGATTCCAATCATCATCATCGCGATTCTTGCCACCATCACTTGGCGAACAACACACGAACTAGAGCCTTCAAAGCCTTTGGAAAGTGATGTGCAACCTATGGTGATCGAAGTGGTCTCTCTGGACTGGAAGTGGCTGTTCATCTATCCGGAGCAAAATATTGCGACGGTTAACTATGTTGCGTTCCCGAAAGATGTACCGGTGACGTTTAAGCTAACTTCAGACAACATCATGAACGCGTTCTTTATCCCGCGTCTTGGTTCGCAGATCTACGCGATGCCGGGAATGGTGACCAAGCTGAACCTGATCGCTAACCATGAAGGTGACTTCAAAGGTTTTGCATCGAACTACAGTGGCAAAGGTTTCTCACAGATGAAATTCACTGCATCAGCGATGCCTGATCAAGTGGCGTTTCTAAACTGGGTAGAGAAAGTGAAAGCAAGTCCTGATCGTATTGAAGATTGGGAACAGTTCCGTTCATTGGCTGCGCCTAGTATCGCTGAACCTGTGACTTTGTTCTCCAGTATCCCACCATTTTTATTCACTGATGTCGTGACCCAGCACCCTGGTTCAATGAACTGTTTGCCGGAAACCCAAGGATAATCGTCATGTTTGGAAGATTAACTCTAGACTCAATTCCCTACCACGAACCCATTATTTTGTTCACGTTAACCATGATCGCTTTAGTGGGTGGTTTAGTGGTGTATGCGGTAACAAAAGCCGGTAAGTGGCAATACCTTTGGAATGAATGGTTTACTTCTGTAGACCACAAAAAATTGGGCTTCATGTACATTGCGGTCGCGATGGTGATGTTAGTTCGTGGCTTTGCCGATGCCGTCATGATGCGTAGTCAGCAATTGCTTTCTGCAGCGGGTGAGACAGGCTATTTACCGCCACATCACTATGACCAGATCTTCACGGCTCACGGCGTGATCATGATTTTCTTCGTTGCGATGCCTTTGGTTATTGGCCTGATGAACATCATTGTGCCGCTGCAAATTGGTGCTCGTGATGTTGCATTCCCTTATCTGAATAACTTGAGCTTCTGGCTGTTTGTGGTGGGTATTATCCTAACCAACATGTCGCTTGGCTTGGGTGAGTTTGGCCGTACGGGTTGGTTGGCGTATCCGCCGTTGTCTGGCATTGAGGCGAGCCCGGGAGTCGGGGTCGATTATTGGATATGGGCACTGCAAATATCCGGTGTGGGTACCACGTTAACGGGTGTGAACTTCTTCGCGACCATTTTGCGCATGCGTACTCCATCTATGCCAATGATGAAGATGCCCGTATTCACTTGGGCATCTCTGTGTGCCAACATCCTGATCATCATCTCTTTCCCAATCCTAACGGTCACCATCGCGTTACTGACTTTGGATAGATACATCGGCACGCACTTCTTCACCAATGACCTTGGTGGCAACGTGATGATGTATGTGAACTTGATTTGGGCATGGGGACACCCTGAGGTGTACATCCTAATTTTGCCTATCTTCGGTGTGTTCTCTGAAGTGACTGCAACCTTCTCTCGCAAAAAACTGTTTGGTTATACCTCACTGGTATGGGCGACGGTGGCTATCACTATTTTAGCGTTTGTGGTTTGGCTGCATCACTTCTTCACCATGGGGTCTGGCGCCAATGTGAATGCCTTCTTCGGCATCGCAACCATGATTATCTCTATCCCAACCGGGGTTAAGATCTTCAACTGGCTATTCACCATGTACAAAGGTCGTATCCGCTTTACCACACCAATGATGTGGACGGTCGGTTTCCTAATCACCTTTACTGTAGGTGGTATGACGGGCGTATTGATGGCGGTTCCGGGCGCAGATTTCATTCTGCATAACTCGGTATTCCTGATTGCTCACTTCCACAACGTGATCATCGGCGGCGTAGTATTCGGTTGTTTTGCAGCGATTGGTTACTGGTTCCCGAAAGCGACCGGTTTCACTCTGAACGAGCTTTGGGGCAAACGCGCATTCTACTGCTGGATCATTGGTTTCTTAATGGCGTTCTTGCCGCTTTACGCTCTGGGCTTTATGGGTATGACGCGTCGTTTGAGCCAAGACATCAACCCTGAGTTCTTCCCTCTACTGGCGGTTGCTGCTGCAGGTACAGGCGTAATTGCGATGGGTGTTGTTTGTCAGTTCGTTCAAATTTACGTGAGTGTTCGTGACCGCGACCAAAACCGAGATCTAACCGGTGACCCATGGGGTGGACGTACCTTTGAATGGGCAACATCGTCACCACCGCCGTTCTACAACTTTGCAAAACTGCCTAAGGGCGATGAACTAGACGCGTTCTGGTACCAAAAGCAAAGTGGCGAGTTTGACCCAACTCAGGAAGAAGAATACGAACGTATTCATATGCCGAAGAACACACCGACAGGTATTTATGTGTCGGCATGGGCGTTGGCATTTGGCTTCGCAATGATTTGGTACATCTGGTGGCTAGCAGCAGCAAGCTTAGTGGGCATCGTGGTGACGTGTATTCAACACAGCTACAACGACGATGTGGACTACTACGTGGAAGTTGAAGAGATCAAAGCGATTGAAGCGGCTCGACGTGCACAGCTTGAGGAAGCTAAGAAACAGTCAGTGAAAGGCGGCAACTCAGGTCGTGGTAACAGTGACAGTGATAACAACGAAAACAAAGATGATTTGGAGACGACGTATGCAAGCTAATACTCCGTCACACACTTATGATCTTGCACATTCGCATGATCATCACCACGAAGCCGCGGGCAACAAGTTATTTGGCTTCTGGGTTTACTTGATGAGTGACTGTGTCCTGTTTGCCACGCTTTTCGCGACTTATGCCGTGCTTGAGAGTGGATCAATCGCAGGGCCGACAGGCAAAGACATCTTTGAACTGCCGTTCGTGTTTGTCGAAACCATGATGCTGCTGTTCAGTAGTATCACCTTTGGCTTTGGCATGATCGCAATGAAGCGCAAAGACGTGACCGGATTGAAGCGATGGATCAAAGTTACTTTCGTATTGGGCTTAGCCTTTATCTGCATGGAAGTTTATGAATTCCATCACTTGATTGCGGAAGGCTATGGTCCTCAAGAGAGTGCGTTCCTTTCTGCGTTCTTTACCTTGGTTGGTACACACGGTTTGCACGTAACGTTCGGCCTTATCTGGATGGCGGTGGCGTATCACCAGCTTTCAACCAAAGGCTTGAACGACAACATGTCGATGCGTTTCCAGTGCTTGAGTTTGTTCTGGCACTTCCTTGATATTGTTTGGATTTGTGTATTTACCATCGTGTACTTAATGGGGGTGATGTAATGGAACAGCATCTAGACAGCGGTGCAACGGATTATGTAAAAGGCTTTATTGCGTCACTAATTCTGACCATTATTCCGTTCTACATTGTGTGGTCACATGCGCTACCAAGCACGGAAACTTACGTGATCTTGTTCGGTTGTGCGCTGGTGCAAATCTTTGTGCACTTTAAGTACTTCTTGCATATGGAAGCGAAATCTTCCGATGGGCGTTGGAACTTGGTGTCATTGATGTTTACTGCCATTGTTGTATTGATTCTTATCGCTGGCTCGGTATGGATCATCTACAACATGAACGTCAACATGAAGTTGTAGGCCAAGGTATGCTGAAAAAATATTTGTCTATTACCAAACCGGGCATCATTTTCGGCAACCTGATTTCTGTTGCGGCGGGGTTCTTCCTCGCTGCAAAAACAGAACCAGCCAGTGTGATGTTGTTACTGACGACATTAGCGGGTGTAGGGCTTGTGATTGCATCAGGTTGTGTGGTGAACAACATCTTTGATCGAGATATCGACCAGAAAATGAAACGTACCCAGAACCGTGAATTGGTTCAGGGTAACATCAACACAGACGTGGCATTTATCTATTCGTTAGTCATGTTGTTGGCAGGCACGGCGTTGCTGTTTCAATTCGTTAATCCGATGTCTGCGGTGGTGGTGTTGCTTGGCTACGTCTTCTACGTCTTTTTCTACACCATGTGGTACAAGCGTAATTCGGTTTACGGCACCTTAGTGGGAAGCATCTCTGGCGCGGTTCCACCATTGGTTGGCTACCTTGGCGTGACGAACTATCTGAGCTTAGAAGCCGTCCTACTGTTCATCATGTTCTGCTTATGGCAGATGCCACACTCGTATGCGATTGCTATGTTCCGCATTCAAGACTACCGTGATGCAGGCATTCCTGTGTTACCGGTGAAAGAGGGGGTCGACAAAGCACATCAGCACATGAAAGCGTATGTAGTCGCGTTTGGCGCAGTTGCTCTGGGGCTCTTTTTGCTCGGAGAAGCGGGTTACGAATACCTAGCGGTGTCGGCGGCCGTTTGCTTTATGTGGACCAAAGTGACATTCCGCAAAGTTGATTGCCTCAACTACATTCAATGGTCAAAGACCGTTTTCAAGGTCTCTCTGCTAGTAGTGATGAGCATCAGTGGCGTACTCGGACTAGAACTGATTCCGTTGCCTTTTTCGTAAGATAAATCGCGAGTATGACAAAAACCGAGCTATATTGAATAGCTCGGTTTTTCTTTTTCAGCTTATTGCTGATTGAGCAGCGCTAGTCGCTTGGTGTGTATTTAATATCTGTGCTTTCTAACATGTTCTTTGGAAAGGCGAGTAGCTCTCGACCATGGTTAAGGAGCAATTGAACTTGCGATTTCCATTGGCAACATTGAGTAGAACTTTGTTATAGACACCATTAACGCTATTTATATCGACATAACCAAAGCTCTCATAGGTTGAATCGTATGAGTAGTCTCGATTGTCGCCAAGAACAAATAACTTTCCTTCTGGTACATGCCAAGTAATATTGTTTTCAAGTATGTTTGAATCTTCTTTGAGATACCTAACATTATATTGGCTGTTACCTATTTGTTCTTTTATATAAACAAACCCATTTTCTTTTTTAGTGACACCATGGGATAATTTATTATCATTGATATAAAGATCACCATTGTCTAATGTGACAGTATCTCCAGGTATTCCAATCACTCTCTTTCTAAAGGTTATATTTTCACTTCGATGTTTAGGTGGATGTCGAAACCTAATGACATCGCCATACTCTGGCGTATATCGCCCCGGTCGAACGACACTTACCGTTGTCCAGTATTTACCTTCAAAGGTTGGCGCCATACTTAATCCCGTATTGGTATTGATTGAGCTAGAGAAAAAGTAAAATAGCACGAATATCCATAACGCAAGCGAAGTCGACATTGATAGAAGTAACTTAAAGCTCTTCATAACGGTTTCTCCTGCTGCAGTACTTCTCGGCAAGCATGGTAATACTGTAGTTTGCGGCAACAAATGAGCAGTAAAATAGCCCTAAAACGACAATGATTTCAATGATGTCATTGAAGCCACCATAGAATAGGTTTTTACAGAGTGAGTAGTAGAGGAATAAGCTTAAGCTTAGAAAAATCGCAGCTATTGCCAGCAGAATCCATTCTACCTTTGATAAATTACGGTTCATTACTTTTACACCATGAAGAATAAAATAACAGGTAACGCAAGCAGTCGGCTAAATATTTTTAAAGGTCGATACCAATAAAAAGGAAGACGATGTACTAAGCTGTTTGATTTATAATTAAGGTGATAAAGCTCATCAATAAATGATCTTTTTATAGTGTCTATCACGGTTAAGCCTAATTGTATTTTTATTTGGAATAGTATTGTGGCAACAAAATCTGACATTTTCTGTCTAAAACAACAAAAACTACTAAATTTAATATTATCGAGTAGCATTTAGAATGCTATTGTTCGTTGTTATGTATTTGTGTTTATTATAACTGGCTTATGTTGTATTTATAATGGTTTTTAATATTGGAGGATCCAATATTGAACTTCATATGTGGTGGTGTTTGAACTTAATGTGCATAGACGTTCATTGCGTGTTTAATATCTTGTATTACATCAGTACGTAGCTGCTTTGGCTTTAGAATTTCAACGCAATCGGCATTGTTAATAAGCCATCTTTTGAAATCGACACTATCTTGAGCTTGGGCTTTTACGATGTAGTGGTTTTGAGCTGTCTCTTCTATATTTTGACATTCACTGAGTTTGTACTCGTCGACAAATCGGTTTTTGCCATCAGTATCTCTTGTCATTTTTAAAAGCACTTCACAGGTTTCACCACCGTTGACCTTTTTACCTTTGCTTGTTGAGAGGTAAGTTGTGAGGCAAAAATTCTCTTGGTTACCCATAGAGAAGTTCTGACCTGAGTGAAGCTCAACATGGCTAATGTTATGCACAGTGTAGGTGCGATATTTACCGGGCATTGAACTGCTCTCAGCATTTTTTTTATAACGCTCTAATCCAACGAGGTAAAAGGCTTTTTGGTAAACAAAAGAGGCATAAGGGTCGACTTCGCAACGGCTTCCTTCATATTCAAATGAGACCACTTTGCGATTTTCTAGCGCACTCTCGAGCTTACTTAGCACTGTATAATCGGCCTTGGGAGCAACAACATCGTAACTGCCGACTTGTATTTTAAAAGGTGCCGAGTTTGATAAATTCTTTGCTCTGGAAAGCAGTGTTAACGCTTCACTTAGTTTCGTTCCTGCGGACGGCAGTATACGTTCAAGTACTTGGCTACCGATGATACCTAGGATCGAGATCGATTCATTCAGCCCTGGGTTCACATTGAATTCCGCGCCTTCTTTTACCTTATAGCGAGCTTTTGATGCGATTCCTTCTCGAACCAGAAGATCATTGTGTCCGTTTGGTCCGTCACCCTGGGCTCCATGATACTTGTAGATCGAATCTAAGATGCGTTCCGCCCACTTTTGTTGGGCTTCTTTAGAGGTTCCGCCACGGTAGTAAAAAGGCTCTTTTCGCACATCATCTAGGTACTCTTTTGACGTTATTCCTTGCTCTTTGATTGAAAGTAAATTGAGGCAATGTAAGTAACAATAAAAATCACCGAACGCTTTTGCTGACACGTTATTCCTCCATCTCTAATTGATATTTATCGTATTTAATCACAAATTTATTTCAAAGAATGGCAGGAAATCACACTTTTAATGTGGGATTAGATGAAACAGTTCGTTTTTACATCAGTTTGATCGCATATTTTGTAACTGTTTGTAATGAGGGTGTTTTTTGAACGGAAATTACAAGGTTATTGGTGAAATTAAAACATTGCTCCCATAAATAAGTGGTTGGTTTGATTGCCACTTTTTTATAATTGTGATTTGTTTTTTGTGGCTGTTGAGGTTGGGTGTGAGAACCACTTGATTAAGAGTGCATCTTTAAGGGAAGGAGTCGATTAACTGTGTATTTTTAAAGGAGAGGTATGCTGTTTCTTCGTTTGTTAATTTTGAGAGTTATGCGCTGCTGCAACAAAAATACCCCGACGAGCGGGGTATTTTTGTTTGTCTTTTATTTAACTCTTACGCGTAGCTTGTTTACCAAGCTCCTAGGTAAGACTTGTACGATTGTAGACGAACGGTTGCTGCGCCAATCACGTCAATGAAGCCCCAAAATGGATGCGGCTTTTCTGCTGAAATCCAAGCCGAACCCGCTGCGCCAATCGGGATGTTGTAACCTTCTGGTTCAAAGATTTCGAGGACGATTGTACGGCCTAAGCCATTGCCATTTTGCACTACGTGTTGGCCAACGCTTTGTGGTCCTTGAAGTGGTGAAATGCTTGCTTCACCCGTACCCGCGGTAAAACTGTGTACCTTTGCTCGGAACACGTGACCCGGATAAGCGTCTACGAAGAACTCAGCAAAGTCACCTACTTGAACATAGCCGTATGTTTGATCTGAGATACGCATCTCTAAGAACTTTTTACTGGTGTTATAAAGGTGCATGTTGCCCATGACAGAGCCTTCCGCAATGTTCACGATAGAGACTTGGCCATCAAATTCAGCTCGGATGGTTTTCTTCTCTTGTGCCCAGTTAACTTTCTGCAGGTCGGCTTTTAATGACGTCAGTTCAGCGTGCATGACACGAAGGTCTGAATTGTATTTCTCTACGTCGCGCATGTTGAAGATCTCTGGCGATGTTTCTGCGCGGTCTAAATCGCGAGTCATCTGTTTGATCTCTTCTTCTTTCTGCACGATAGAAGATTCGATCTTCGCTTTGTCTGCAGCAGAATCGATATCAACGAGTGTGTAGATGATGTCGCCTTCTTTTACCATTTGGTTGTGGTCGACAAACACTTTATCGATTTGCTGACCAAAGATTGGAGACATCACAGCGTGTGGTGCTTTCACTGTCGATGAGTTGGTCATATCAACCGGTGCCCACAGGCGAGACACGATAGCCAATAATCCAAGAATCACAGCACCGCCAATGGCAGCCCAAGTGTAGTTCTTAATCGTCTTCTTTAATGCGCCAGTCGCAAATAGGGACCATACAATCAAAATGTATGGAATCATCATCTCTTTCATTATGCGGCCTCGTGTTTGGTTGGTGCCTGCTCAGACGTTGCTTTTTCTGTCTCTTGCTCGTCGATTGCTGCTTGCTCGTTATTTACCTTGTGTTCATTATTTACCTTGGACGAACCTTCAGCTTTTACAGCCTCATTACTAGAAGACTCATTTTCGGAAGACTTAGGTTGAATACCACGGCGAATCACGTCACTGATCGACTGACCAATGTGTTTCCAGTTGGCAAGGGCGATAACCAAAGCGATAACCCAGAAGGTTTTGCTAATGAATAGGCCACAAAGAGAGAGTGCGAAGACGATTTGAACGTGTGCACTTTTGTGTTCTTTTGCTTTATGAACACCCAACTCGTGGACTTGCCACATGCCATATATCGCAGCAAGAACCACAGCAAGCGTTACAGAGAATAGGTAGCCAGAGAAGAACTCGGTTTGAAAGAAGTTCATCATCATTTCGTTCGGGTGGTTATTGAACTGAGAGAGATCGATGTCTTTGGAGTGGATCTTACCCATCGGAGCCAGTGCCCACGCACCCGCTAGCATGAGTGCCATAAATAGACAGAATTTGATGAGAACCATCGCGACGGCCCCAACTTTCTGCAGAACAATTTTAAGAAATTTCATATCTCAACCTAAATAAGGAGAGAGAAAGTGCAGCCTTGGTACAAGACTTTTAGATGACATCTGAAAGAGGTGTTGAACTCACGTAACCGCATAGATCTACGGAGTCAAAAGTACTAGATGACAATTAAAAATCGCTTTGACCACGTAGACAACGCATTCTCGCGAATAGAGTGTTAAAAACACCTGGCGAAATCATTCTTAAGTAACGTCAACCATTGATAGGTTCGTTTGCTGCATTGGGTTTTAAGGCCGTCGTCCGTGATGTGTGCAACACCATCATCTACACATTTTTAGGTTTTCTGTTTAGGTTAAGAATTGATTTGTTGGCGAAATAATAGGAAGTGTAACTGGTGTTATCTACGCATTATTGCGATATTGAATTATCGTAATTACGATGAATTGATTGGTTGTTTAAAGGTGAGGTGGGTTTATTTGAACAGGCTCAAACTCGGCTTATAAAATATGTCTATTTAATTAGCCTGGATCATAGAAGTGGCTATAAAAGTATCAATAAGGCAGGTAAGAAATATTAAATACTCCGACCAGTCTATGTGGGATCTGGATGGATTAAGCGTTACTGGCACAGCGAAGAGCGTTAGACTCCAATCTGGTGAATGTGGCAGCTATTCGGAAGAGTGAGTTGTTCTTACATTTTTGCTCTTTACCGCATGATGCTTCCTTCTCAGTTTCGTTTTCTCAATGAGCATTCGCTGTTTTATTCTATCGGTTTTACGATAAGATAATTGAATCTATCGCCTAAATGAGCACTGAACCATGAGTAATGACATTCCGAATTTTAACTTATTGGCTGTGTTCTCTGCGGTGATGGAGCAAGGCAGCTTGAGTAAGGCTGCCGATCATTTGAATACCAATCAATCGACGATCAGCACAGCGCTCGGCCGACTGAAAAATGAAATTGGCCAAGAGTTGTTTGTGCGCAGTGGCCGAGGGGTTGTGCCTACGGCTTACTCGCAAAGCTTGTATGAGCAAATCAAAGCGCCAATACACGAGCTCAACGGCGTGTTTCAAGGTATGGCTGGGTTTGATGAAGCGAGTACAGAGCGCAGGTTTGTGGCTTCGGTTCCCGAGCATTTAAAGTGGATGTTGCTCGATCGATTTTCTCAGTTACCCAATCAAGGCTTATCTCTTGAGGTGTATGATCAACCGGATAGTGATGATCAAGTCCATGAGGATCTATTAACTCAGAAATTTGATTTGATGATCGACATTGTATTGCCTGAGCATCCAAGCATGATGAGTGAGAAGCTCTACGACAGTGAGTTTGTGATCGTTTGCCGAAATGGACACCCTAGGATCAAAGGTGAGATCACCGAGGCGCAATATCTGAGTGAGCAACATGCGGTTTTAGCCAGAACACGTCGCCAAGTAAGAAGTTTGACTCACTACACTTCGTTAGACTTATCCTCGCGTAAGATTGTGATTCACGGCAGCTCTATGGCCAGTAATCTAATGCTGTGTAGTCAGACTGATTACATCACAGTTGCGCCGCTCTCGATGGCGATCCAGTTTCAGGAACGTCTTGGTTTACAGTTGTTCAAACCGCCTTTCGATTACCAACCTATCTCTCATTATCTTATCTGGTTGAAAAAGCAGAACACCGATCCGGCACATAAGTGGTTCAGAGAGCAGATCATCAATACTACGAATGACATGTCTAAATCGCTAAACAGTTGGCGTTCCACTTTCTGATTTCAGCCCTCTCTTTTGTTTGCCACATATCTCCATAGCAAACCATCTGTATTGAACTCGTCATAACAAAAAATTATCACAATGAGAATTTATGATAATTTAATTTATTTGCTGTCGAATCGTATATTAACCCTAACAAAGAAGTGGATAAGCTCCGCTCACGATTATATCGGCTCAGGTTGCTGGGCTTAAAAAGGGTGAAATATGAAATTCCTACACACAATGATTCGAGTTGCTGATCTAGACAAGTCTATTGAGTTCTACACCAAGGTATTGGGTATGAAAGAGCTTGAGCGTCATGACAATAATGATTACCGCTACACGTTGGTTTTTGTTGGCTACGAGCAAGGTGGCACAACCATCGAACTGACTTACAACTGGGATACCAACGAATACGAAATGGGCAACGCATTTGGCCATTTAGCATTGGGTGTGGAAGATATTTACGCGGCATGTGACAAGATTAAATCGCTGGGTGGTAATGTGACTCGTGAAGCGGGCCCTGTAAAAGGTGGTTCAACACACATCGCTTTTATCACTGACCCAGACGGCTACCAAATCGAACTGATTCAACTAGGTTAATCGAGGAAATGACAATGACAAACGCACTATTTCAACCAATTCAACTTGGTAATATCGAACTAAAAAACCGTATTGTTATGCCTCCGATGACTCGCTCTCGTGCAACGCAACCTGGTAACTCAGCAAACGAAATGATGGCGGCTTACTACGCTCAACGCGCTTCTGCGGGTTTGATTGTGGCAGAAGGCACACAGATTTCTCCATTGGGTCAGGGTTATGCTTGGACACCGGGTATCTACTCTGACGAGCAAATTGCTGGTTGGAAAAAAGTAACCGATGCAGTACATGAAAAAGGCGGCGTTATTTTCGCTCAGCTTTGGCATGTAGGTCGTGTAACACACCCAGATAACATCGGTGGTGAACAGCCAATTTCGTCTTCTGCTATCAAAGCGGAAAACGTAAAAGTCTTCATCGATAACGGCACTGATGAGCCGGGGTTTGTTGATGTGGTTGAACCTCGTGAAATGACCAAAGAAGACATCAAAGAAGTGGTTGAGCAATACCGTCAAGCGGCGCTTAATGCAATCGAAGCAGGCTTTGATGGCATTGAACTTCATGCAGCAAATGGCTATTTGATTAACCAATTTATTGATTCTGAAGCCAACAACCGTTCCGACGAATACGGTGGTTCAACTGAAAACCGCCTACGTTTCTTAGGTGAAGTGGTTGAAGCGATGGTTGAAGCGATTGGTGCTGACCGTGTTGGTGTTCGTCTTGCTCCGTTTACTTCGCTAAATGGCACGGTTGACGCGACGCCAGTTGAAACGTACACAGCGGCAGCCGCGTACTTAAACCTATACAAGATTGTTTACCTGCACATTGCTGAAGTAGACTGGGACGATGCGCCTGAAACGCCAAAAGCATTCAAAGCTGCGGTTCGTGAAGCATTCAAAGGTGTACTGATTTACGCAGGTAAATACGACAGTGAGCGTGGCGAACAAGCCGTCGCTGAAGGCGTGACAGATATGGTTGGCTTTGGTCGTCCATTCGTAGCAAACCCAGACTTACCAGCGCGTATTCAATATGGTTTCCCTCTAGCTCCGCACGATCCAAACACGCTGTTTGGCGGTGCTGAAAAAGGCTTAACGGATTACCCTGAATACGCAGGCTAAAAACTGCTGCCTGAAACAGAGTATTAAGATAGTATCTTGATCCTGTTAAGAGTTTATAAAAAGCAACCTTGCAGAGTCGGGTTGCTTTTTTGTTATTGGAACGAATAAAAATGATGAACGTAAAAGCGATGCGTGGCGAGCTTTACCTCTTGTGTGCCACTTTACTGGCTGGGGTAGGATGGATTGCATCTAAGCTGGTGGTCATGGAAATGCCGGGCCCTGTGTTCATTGGTGTGCGTTTTGTTATCGCGAGCCTGATTCTAATGCCATTCTGTATTCATCATATTCGCAAGCTGTCATTTAAGCAGATTCTATCATTGTGTGGTGTCGGTTTACTCTTGTCTGCTTCACTTCAGGTGTGGGTGTTTGCCGTTTCGGTTACGGAGAGTTTATCGGAAGGGGCTTTCATCATGAGCTTGGCGATGATTATTGCGCCGTTTGTCTCTTGGATTCTATTCCGAGTTAAGCCAAATCGTGCATTCTGGATGTCATTTCCTATCGCAATCCTTGGTATGTTGCTGCTTACTCTCACCAACGGTTGGCATGTTGAGCAAAGCCAGATCTACTTCTTGTTAGCGTCAATGTTGCTCTCGATTCATTTTGTGATGAACAAGCGTGTGATCACCAACATCAAGCCAATTGCCTCGATTTGTATTCAGCTTTTCGTAGTAGGAGTCAGTGGTTTGGCGTTTGCGTCTATGACGACACAGCCGGAATTTGAAATCACCAAAACGTTAGTGTTCTGGTTCATTGTGTCGGCGGTAGTCGCGACGTCTATTCGCTACCTATTACAAACGGTAGGGCAACACTCGGTGAACATGGAAGTGGCGGCACTTATCATGATTCTAGAACCAGTATGGACACTGCTACTCAGTGTGAGCATGTTAGGTGAAACGGTTGAGGTGCAAAAACTGATTGGTGGAGCGGTGATCATTGCTTCGCTGTTTTGCTATATCAAATGGTCGCGGAAAAAATAAACCCTCGTTGAGGGCGAGGGCTTTATTCAGTTTCTAAGTGGTTACTTTAGCGTGCGCTATTGAACTATTAAGTTATTGAGCTAGACAGCGGCGACCATTTTTTTAAGTAAACCGATCATCTGTTGCTGCTCTTTTGCATCAAGCGCGGCCATTAGCTCCTCATTCAACTTCACAGGGATGGGTATTAACACTTCTTCAAGTGCTTTACCTTTCTCTGTTAGGTAGATTCTAAAAGAGCGGCGACTGTGTGGATCCGCTCTGCGTTCTACTAGTTCAAGCTTTTCCAACTTATCTAAGGTTCGTGTTGTCGTTGAGTTTTCTACTTTCGACTTAGCGGCAATATCACGCTGGGTAACGCCTTCTTCTTCCCATAAACACATCAGGGTTGGCCACAATGCGATGCTTAAGCCGTGTTTCTTTAGCTCAAGATCGAAATCTTTGGTCGCTTTGTTGGCGATCACATTGATCATCCATCCAAAACTATTCTGTCTATCAAACTCTTCTGGCATTGGTTAGTCCCTAATTCTTATGACATAACAACTATTGCCATCGTAACTAATACCGACGCAATTAGCACCAACAAAGCTTTTCTATTTGATGAAAAAGCCAATTGAGTGCCATTTCCGAAATGAGCGGTAGATAACGATTGATTTTGTTTGCCTGTGATCATAGCGAGCACTAAAGGTTTTGAGTGCAGTTTGTAGACCAAGATAGCCAATAAATGCAGTGCTACAAAAGCGATTAACATACGTGCGGCAATAGCATGAGCGGTGACGAGTAGGTCAAAAACAGCGTCTGTGATGATGACTTCTGAATACGGCAATGTGTCGAAGAACCCCGCTATCGCTAGGCCAGTGATGCACTGGACCAATAAGGTTGTAATCATCCCCACAACCATCCAAGCACCTAGAGGATTATGCCCCGGCTTAGGTTGAACTCGGCCTCGTTGGTATTGCCAAGCAGATCGAGGAGAACTCATAAACTGCGAAAACCGGCTGGTATCACTACCAATCATTCCCCAGACCAAGCGCCACAGAATCAAACTAAACAGTGCGAGCCCTAGATAAATGTGCGGGCCATTGCCACTAAAGCCTGATCCAGCAAGGCCAATAAACAGAGCGGCCTGCAGCCAGTGATAGAGTCGAGTTGGTAGATCCCAAATTTTCATTGTTCAATTTCCTGCTTGTCATTTTCAAAGTGAGATCAATTTACACAACAACAGTTGCGCACACAACTATTGTTGTGTAAATTAAATGCATCTCATCGATTCGCGATTGAAAGAGCAACAAATCAACTGACCAATGAATAGGAATAACACTATGAAAAAACTGACTATCGCTTTGCTTATCGCCGTGCCTGTAATGGCGATTGCTGCAACTGAAGTTGTGAATAATCGCCAACAGGCTTTCAGCTCAATTGAAAAACTCAATAAACAAGTGTCTTCAGAATTAGGAAACCGAAATACAGATTGGAAAAAGGTTGAGGAGTTAAGTGAGAGTTTGGTTGAACATGGAATTGTATTGAACAGCAGTTTTTCTGAGAGCGACACGGGTGGCAAGGCAAAAGAAACGGTGTGGAGTAAGCCGGAGAAATTCAATCAACTGATGCTACAGATGAACCAAGGCTTTGCGGAGTTACAACAAGCGAGTATTGAACAGGATCTTAGCAAGGCTGAACGTGGTTTAGATGCGGCCAACAACACATGCCGAGCATGCCATCGTACTTATCGTTCGCGTTGGTAAGTCATTTTGAGAGGCTTTAAAAACATCAAGCCTGTACGAATCGAATCGCGACAGGCTTGGTACGGAATATCAATAGTTAGCAAGTACAGAGCTTAGGTTAGCTAGGCTAAATGTTCTCACCCAAACTAAAATACGCCAGCACTTCATCTTCGTTGTTGTAGGTGAAGTCCATACGTACATTGATGCGTTCTTGGCGCATTAGTCGATAGCGCAATCCAAGGCCAACCATGGTCAGAAGGTCTCCATCATCAAAGCTATGATAAGGGTCTTTCGGGTTAAGTCTTTCACCAAACACCTTGCCTATACCCGTTAAACCTACGACGGCTACGTTGTTCAAGAAGTTAATCGACGAGCCTGAAATCGAGTAGCGATATTCCATTTCAAGATTGGTCATGTGCGAGGCGATGTGGTCGCCGGCAACAAAACCGCGTTGAACGTTTCGTCCTTGTCGACCATAGGTACTGTAGGCACTGCTTGGGGCGTTCTCGGCATCAAGTAGGTAACGCGTTACCCATCGGCTAGCGATAATGTGGTTATCATTATGAGTCAAGCTGTAGAAAAAACGATAGTCAGTGAATAGCGAAGAGTAGGTCGCGTCTTCATCGTTTCCAAGCCACGCGCCGTGGTTTTCGTACGTCAGCTCAAATAAGAAGCCATGGTACGGGTAGTAGTAATGCTCTCGCTCATCCCATAAGAATGAAAGCTTGGCACCCGTGTCCGCTTCATACTCTTCACTGAACCCTGTGAGTTTAAGCAAAAGTTTGTCGCGTGGTGTATCTGCTAGATAGCGAGCCGTTGAGTAGTCTAAACCCATACCCAAGTAGATGTTGTCGTAAACCTTAAAGTAGAAGTCACCATCGAAGCTGTACTCTTGGTGGTTAGTATCGACCAAATCGACCAAGGTAATGTTAGTGCTTGAAAAGCCCATCTCACCGGTAAAGCGCAGGGAATCACCGTTCAATAAAAGGTCGGCATTACCTTTTATGTAGTAGCTGTCGTTCTGGGTATAAGTCAGTGTTGCTGATAACGTTGATGCATTTTTGGTTTCACCATCTGCATAGAAGTTATAGATGGGAATAACAGAAAGCCCAGTGTCGACACTTGGATCATAAAAGGGGATCGCAATGACACGAAATTGGTCATCAAGTTCAGGTTCTTGTGATTCTCTGGTATCAACTTCAAAGGCTGATACAGAGAAACTGGCAACAGAGCAAGAGAAGGCTGCTGTCAGAAAAGAGTGTCGAGTCATGGTTGGTGTTACGTCCAATGTATAGTGAATCGCATTCAACTTTCATAGTCGGCGAGCGGCGATAATAACACGTCATTAATACTGATTAATAGCAGGGGAATGGTAGGTATTGAAAATATACCGTACAAATATAAGAGCAATTGATAACATGGACAGTAAAAATGGTGAGAAGGGGGCCCACCATTTGAGAGTTGTTTCTTGCTTGCTACTTATAGCTCGTAGCTTATTGAATCTGATTTAGTCGTTGATGGTGACTTTCGAGATCAGAATGTCTTCGCACGGCACATCTTCATGTCCCCAACGAATAGTCGTTGGCGCTGCTGCGATCTTATTTACCACATCCATACCTGCCGACACTTTACCAAACACAGCGTAACCCCAGCCAGCGTTGGTCGTTGATGTGTGGTCTAGAAAATCGTTGTCATCAAGGTTGATAAAGAACTGCGCCGTTGCCGAATGTGGTGCGTCGGTTCGAGCCATAGCTACAGAGCCAATCACGTTCTTTAGACCGCGGTTTGCTTCATTCACGATAGGTGCACGCGTTGGCTTTTCTGTCATGTCGATAGTGTGGCCGCCACCTTGAATCATAAAACCTTCGATCACACGGTGAAATGTGGTGCCTTCATAGAAGCCATCTTGGCAGTATTTCAGGAAGTTTTTCGAGGTTACAGGTGCTTTCTCAAGGTTGAGTTCAATCTCGATATCGCCAAAGTTGGTGGTGAAAGTAATCATAGGGCTACCTAAAGTTTGAATTTGTTGAATCGTGAGTCACGAAATTGGGTTGCAGTATAGGGAAAATCACCATGGATACCAGTGATGGTTTCATTGTGGTTGAATTCCTATTAACCGCCAGTATTACGCTTGATACTGTTTAAGGAACATCTCGACACTAGAGTTAATGATCACTTGCTTGTGTTGTGCGTCCGGTGACGGTGCATGGCCGATGATCTGCGGCCAAAAGGCAAACGACTTAAGCAAGGCGATGAATTGAGTTGAGGCAAACAGTGGGTCGAGCTCGACTAAACGACCGTCAGCTAAAGCGGCTTTGATCCAAATCGTCAGGCCACTCTCGGCTTGGGAGTACTTCTCCATCGCTTGATGAGCAAGTTCAGCGTTATGGAAATACTCAGAGAACAGCACACGAGATAAGTCGATGAAGCCTTCGGACTCTAAAAGCTCAAGCTCTTGGTTGGCAATAGACGCAAGTTGTTCGGCCAGTGGTTGTTCTGCTTGGTATGGGAAATGGGTCGCCGCGAGCGTTTTGCTCCAAATGCTGTCTAATATCTCATCCAGTAGTAGCTCTTTACTGGCGAAGTGGTTATACACCGTGCGCTTCGACACTTCTGCTCGGCTAGAGATTTTATCCATGCTGGTGGCCTTATAACCACGCTCGGTAAACTCTGCGATAGCGGCAGCAACGATAGATTCACGTTTCTTCTGGCTCAGTGTTTTTTTGACAGTCATTTGGGTACTACTCAATCTGGCGGTTAGTATTGCATACGCCAATTTTACACCACTAAGTTTACTTTTAGAACCGCAGTCCGTTTCCTTTTCTCCTCCGAATTCAGTTGCCTTTAGATTGAGGAAGTGGAGTGGGATAGCGATGAGAAGTACTTGAATCGCTATGCAACGCGCTATTGGTGTCATAGAATCGAAGAGGTATTAAATTTTATTGATGTCTACGGAAGAGAATTAATAGTCAATGAGTAGTATTTTAGAGTGTATTCGTACTGTTGGACGAGGGGAAAGAGGGCGCAAGCCTTTATCGTTCGAACAAGCCTATCGCATCATGGATGAGTATTTAAGCGGTGAGGTCGGCGACGACCAAATGGCAATGCTACTTATGTTGATTCGTGTGCAGAATGAGACCAATGAAGAAATTGCAGGCTTTGTAAAAGCATTTCAATCTCGTGTACCTGACTTGGGTGCCGACATTGATTGGCCTTGCTATGCGGGTAAGCGTAATGATAGTGCGAGTGGTAAGCCTTGGAATCTATTGGCAGCGAAGATACTGGCTGACGATGGTTATAAGGTATTGATGCATGGCTACATGGACAAGCCAAGTGGACGCACACACGTAGAGACTCACCTCGACCTTGTTGGTGTTCGTAGTGCAGCTGATCCGCAAGAGGCCAAGCAGATTTTAGAAGCGGATGGTATTGCTTACTTACCTCTCGCCAACTTTGCGCCGGAAGCTCAAACGATGATTGGTTGGAAACACCGTTATGGTTTGCGTACGCCAATCAACACTGTGGTTCGTGCATTAAACCCTGGCGGTGGTCGTTTAGGTTTGCGCGGCAGTTTCCACCCTGGCTTCCCACAACTTCATGCAGAAGTAGAGAATGTAATTGGCAATAAATCCCACTCGGTGATTTCATTTAAAGGCATGAACGGCGAGTCGGAATACAACCCTAAGGTTAGCCAAACAGTGTGGATGAGTTCTCCTGACAAGGTTGAATCTTTCTATTGGGAAGAGATTATGAACTCTGATATTTCATTGCCGAGCGAGTGTGTACTGGGTACGCCGGAAGATGAGATGGAATTGATGGCAAACACGGTTGTCGACAGTATGACGGCGATTCTTTTCGCTGAAACGCACGATAAAACCGAAGCCTACACAAAAGCAATCCGCCTTTGGGATGCGTATTGTGCGCGCTAGCACTTGGTCATAAGTGTAAAGCGGTTCGAAAAATCATTAAGAGAAGGTCAGCGAGTGCTGGCCTTAATTATATGGTCCGCCTCACTCTCAAGCCCTTAAGCTTAGAGTAGGCTCTCAGAATGAGGTGAACCATATGTCTTCTATTCATATTTTAGGTATCGACCTAGGTAAACACTGCTTCCATGCTATCGCACATAACCGTTGTGGTGTGGAGGTGCTTCGTCGTAAATTTAATCGCAACCAACTCTTAATCTTTCTTAGTAAAATAGAACCAACAACTATTGCTTTCGAAGCCTGTGGCGGTGCTCATTGGCTTGCTCGAAAGTGTGGTGAGCTTGGTCATCACCCCCGACTTATTCCTCCTCAGTATGTTAAGCCTTATGTCAAAGGCAATAAAAACGATTTCATCGATGCATCAGCGATCGCAGAGGCTGCGAGTCGACCGACCATGAGGTTTGTAGCTGTAAAAAGTGAGGAGGCTCAAGTCATCGCAGCGATTCATCGAGTCAGAGATAGTTATATCAAGGAGAGAACCGCCACTATGTCGCGGATCGGAGCGATCTTACTTGAGTTCGGCCTTAGCTTTCCCAAAGGGCATGCAAAGATGAAGTCTCTGTTTCAATGGTTAGCAGAACAAACAGTATCACTACCAAAAAGCTTGCTATGTGAATTGATATCTATCCACGAACACTACAAGTACCTCAATGAACAAATCAAAACCCAAGATATCAAGCTTCAAACAATTGTTAATAACAACGAAAGTGCTCAATTATTAAAAACTATCCCTGGAATTGGCGATCTTACATCCACATTGTGTATTGCCGATGTAAGCTCTCCGAGTAACTTCACCAATGGCCGCGAGATGGCTGCTTGGTTGGGGCTTGTACCAAGGCAATTCTCAACAGGAGGAAAAACCAAGCTACTTGGTATGAGTAAACGAGGAAATAAACACCTCAGAACTCTGTTTGTCCATGGCGCAAGAGCTGTACTCTCTAGGCTAGAGACGACAGGGAAAGTGTTTGGAGAATGGCTTGTGAACTTACGAGCTACCAAACCATTTAATGTAGTGGTAGTCGCATTAGCCAATAAGCTAGTGAGGATAGCTTGGGCGGTGTTATATCACCGCCAAGCTTTTAAGGCTGCTTAGCTATAACCAAGTTTGCAACGCCAATGAACGTGATGACAAAAACGGTCAATCGGCCAGATTAAGAACCTGACACAAAAAATAGCAATCAATGCTTTGGGCTTTTTAAGGATAATCTGGCGCGGATATCATCGTGGAGCTGGGAAGCTAGTGCTCCCAACAAGGACTCCGAATACATTAGCGCAAACCAACTCCGTTATTACTTAATTGTAGTTGCAATCACGGGGCGGACCATACATTTTTGTGGCTGCTTCATATGTTTCTGGTTCATTTGCGTATGATTGGTCGTGAGCACCTTTCTGATATAGGCATTGCCGACAATGAACCGATACTAGAGGTTATTTAACTCGCATCAGTCGGTGCATCTTATCTTCAAATTGAATCTCAATCACTTGTGAGATTTTCATCTTATCAACACGATCAAGCATCTTGGCTTGGTAATCACGTTTTTTCATCCACTCTAACGGCTCTTTAAAACTATCTTCGTTTATCACAAATGATTGGTCAGTGATGGAATCTTCAAAAATATGCACAACCCAAATACGCGATTGGAAATCCAATAACTCGTTGAAGTAGGCCTTTAGCTTTGAGCGATACTTAGAGACATAAGTTTGATTTGAGGTTGGAGAGGGCATAGTGGACCGTGTTAGGACAATGGAAAGCGGCAAAGGCACCGTTGTCTTTATTATAACGCTTCACAGTTAAGGTTGTCAGATCGAATTAGGCAGCCATTGTTATTGCTATTGAGGCAGCGTCCGTAACGCCGTTGCAGTCGCTGCCTATGATCATTCCACCAAATTTGTGCTTTTGACGGACTACTTTACGAAGAGACCGAAGTCGATCTCTTGTTCTCTTTGATATTTGATGAGCTTCACTTTCAGGTTGTGTTGCGCCGCCAAATCGATCGCCAAGCTCGACATGCGTTTTATCTCGTGAACACAGCTTGAGATAAGTGGCTGCTCTTGGTTATCGACAGTGGCGATGAGTGTGTTTTCTGTACCATCGTTACCTGAATAAACGTACGCGTACATGTTGTTGTCGTGTTGCATAAACTACCTAAATCGGGACTTTCTAATTATTAGTGTGGTGAAGATTACAGGGTTTATCTATTCAGGCTAGTTCGGCTAAGTAAGGCTAAGCAAGAGAAAGTAAGGCTTTGTAAGGGCTCTTTTTTTTCTTTTTTCTGTGCCACAAAAACTCTCCCGAGCCTTTTGCTGTCTCGTTTTTAAGGCTTGTTAGGTTTTGCCTATCAATAAAATTGTTGAAATCCATTTAGTAAAATCAAGATTTTAGACAACAATTAAGTTAACGAGATAGATAAAGACATCACGGAAAGTATTTAGGGAGAACGCAATGCATTCAATTAAAGTGAAAGATTACATGACGCAGCAGGTTGTGACATTCACTCCTGACATGCCATTAAGTCTGGCGCTAGACAAAGTGATGCGCAGTCATCACATGGGCGGCCCAGTTATTGATGATAATGAACAAGTAATTGGTTTCCTTTCAGAGCAAGATTTATTAGAAAAACTGGTTAAGGTCAGTTACTTCTGTCAAGACACACACATTGTTGGCGATTGCATGTACCAAGAGGTGCTATCGGTATCGCCAGATCTATCCATTATTGAATTGGCGGACATGATGCAAGTGGGTAAACCGAAAGCTTACCCTGTGATCGACAACAGAAAGTTGGTCGGAATTATCACCCGAACAGATGTTTTAAGAGCAATTGGCAAGAACTTAGATGAATGCTTCAAACATCCTGTATAGTGACGTGTTAAGAACGATTATTTTTCTCAACACCCATAAATGACAAAAGGCGCACTAGCGCCTTTTTCTTCGTAGAGTTTTTGTAGATCTGTTGTCATAGAGCTCAAATGACGAAGCTTTGACTTGTGGTGTTCCAGCTTTTGGAGGTTTCATGTCAAACCAAACTGCAAAGTTTGTAGAAGGTTCAACGATGCGCCACATCTTGGTGATGTCGGGGGCTGGCTCTGTTGGCTTGATGGCACTGTTTGTGGTCGATTTACTCGATATGCTGTTTATCAGTATGTTGGGACAAGTCGAATTGGCCGCCGCAGTCGGTTTTGCTGGTACTCTCACTTTCTTCTCTACCTCCGTTTCTATCGGTACCTCTATTGCAATGGGCGCGTTGGTTTCAAAGGCGATAGGCTCTAAAGACAGAGACCACGCAAGAAATCTCAGCACCAGTATCATGTTAACCGCGTTTGTGATCAGTTCGACGGTCACTGCGATTATGTACGCTTACATCCCTGAATTACTCGCGGCGATTGGTGCTAAAGGTTTGGCGGCAGAACGTGCACAAGCTTATCTCCAGATTTTGTTGCCTAGTGGACCATTCCTAGCCTTGGCAATGGCGGCGGGTGCCGGTTTAAGGGCTGCAGGAGATGCAAAGCGTTCGATGTGGGCGACCTTGTCTGGCGGCATTGTGAATGCAATCTTGGACCCTCTATTCATCTTTGGTTTTGGTTGGAACATCGAAGGGGCGGCCATCGCTTCTGTCGTTGCACGCTTTTCGGTTCTCTTCTTCTCGCTTTATCCTTTGATTCGCAGCCATGAGCTGGTAGCTCCGCCTTCACTGGTGCAGTGGCGCATCAATATTCGTCCAATTCTAGCCATAGCTATTCCCGCAATTATCACTAATACCGCAACACCGATCGGTAATGCGATTGTGACGACCGGTATTGCGCAATACGGTGAAGACTTCGTGGCAGGCTTTGCTGTGATTGGCCGTTTAACGCCAGTGTGCTTTGCTGTGATCTTTGCCTTGTCTGGCGCAGTCGGGCCAATCATTGGTCAGAACTTTGGTGCCGAGCGAATGGACAGAGTCAAAGAGACGCTGAATAACTCGCTGTTAGTAACCACGGTGTACACCATCGCTGTGTGTATTCTTTTGTACTTCATGCAAGGTTATGTAATTCAAGGCTTCAGCCTGCAAGGTGATGCGGCCATTATTGTTGCTGCGTTTTGTACTTATGTAGCACTGACCTTTACCTTTAACGGCGCACTGTTTGTCGCGAACACTTCATTCAATAACCTAGGTAAGCCTCTTTATTCAACGGCGTTGAACTTAGGTAAGGCGACACTAGGTACTCTGCCATTCGTTTACTTAGGTTCACAATGGTATGGCGCGTTAGGGGTGTTGTACGGACAAGCGCTGGGTAATATTTTGTTTGGCTTGTTGGGTATCTTGGTGCTTCGTTACCATATCTCAGAGTTGATGGAAGGATCTCAGGTCGACCCTGTTGAAGATGATGTGTCTATTGTGAGTTTGAATACACAGCCTTTCTGTTCACACGATGCCGTCCTGATTGATGATGTATCCGCAAATAGAGAAGAGTGTGCCGAGCTTAAGCCTCAGTAAGAGCGACCTACTTGGTTGAGACTTTTAAATAAATTGCATTAAACGATAACTTCTCCTTGACCTTGGAGCTACCTCCAAGGTTTATACTTTCGATGAACTTAAGGTTCCGTTGTTGTGCTTAAACGACAACGGCCTCAAGGCTTTTGAGTATTAAGGAGATACATTATGTGCGCAAAACACGCAGCGTGCCGCTCAGCAAAAGTGGACGTTCAACCTCAAGCGGTGGGAGCCGGTTGCTCTAGCCCTAAAATTTCAAGCATCACTGCAGCTGGCGTTTCGTCAGGATGTTGCAGCTCTTCTGCAGCGGCGTCATCGTCGTCTGGAGATGATTGTTGTGGATCGGACAGTGGAGAAGAAGACAGTCAGCCCTCAACTTTATCTCTCGATGCCCAATTTTCAAAAAGTTGGTTGGTTGCCGGAATGGACTGCCCAGCTTGTGCAAGAAAAATAGAAAACGCGATCAGTAACATTGACGGTGTGATTCAAGCGAAGGTTCTCTTTGCTACCGAAAAACTGGTTGTGAAATTCGATAATGAAAGTCTTGCTGACACCATTGAACAAGTCTCTATCAAAACTGGCTTCCCATTAACGGAAGTGGGTTCTAAGAAAGAAAAACAACAACCAGAGACCTTTTGGCAAGCTCATATTCAACCCAATTTACAGATCATAGCGATTGCAGCTGCAATGCTGTTTGCTGCGCTTCTGAAAAGTACTTCTCCTCAATTAAGTGAAGGCTTATTCACTGTCACCTGTTTACTCGGTTTATACCCAGTAGCTAAGAAAGCCGTGCAATTGGCTCGCTCGGGTACGCCTTTTGCCATCGAAACCCTAATGAGTGTCGCTGCGCTCGGTGCTTTGTACCTTGGTGAAACAGCGGAAGCGGCGATGGTGTTGCTGTTGTTCTTGATTGGTGAGCGCCTAGAAGCGTTTGCGTCATCAAGAGCAAGAAGTGGCGTTCAAGCTTTAATGGCATTAGTGCCAGAGAATGCGACCAAGATTATCAACGGTGAACGTGTTGAGGTGGCGGTAAGCGAACTTGTCCCTGGTGATGTCATTGAAGTGGCAGCGGGTTCTCGCTTGCCTGCTGATGGTCAACTGATGACTGACGCAGCGAGCTTTGATGAAAGTGCGTTAACTGGTGAATCTGTTCCGGTTGAACACATCGAAGGTAACAGCATCATGGCGGGCGCTGTGGTAGTCGATAAAGTTGTGCGTATTACTATCACCTCTAAGCAAGGTGAAAATGCGATTGACCGTATTCTTCACCTGATTGAAGAGGCGGAATCTCGTAAAGCACCGCTGGAACGTTTCCTTGATAAGTTCAGCCGTTGGTACACGCCGTTAATGATGTTGGTTGCCTTGTTGGTGATTATCACGCCGCCACTGTTGTTTGCTCAACCTTGGGAAACATGGGTATACCGTGGTCTAGCGTTATTGTTGATTGCTTGTCCGTGTGCCTTGGTTATCTCGACTCCAGCAGCTATTACTTCCGGCTTAGCGGCAGCAGCAAAACGTGGCGCGCTAATTAAAGGCGGCGCAGCACTAGAGCAGCTTGGTAAGATTCAAACCATTGCGTTTGATAAGACGGGTACACTGACTGAGGGTAAACCTCAGGTAACCGATATTCAGGTACTGTCAGGGTGGCAACAAGACGCGATGCTTCGTGTGGTTGGTGCTATCGAAGTCGGCTCTACTCATCCATTGGCGCAATCGCTAGTGGCGAAAGTAACAGAGCTGAATATTGAGATCCCAGAATCGCACAACAAGAAAGCGCTGATTGGTAGCGGTGTGGAAGGTGATGTCGATGGTATTAAATACCAAGTTCTAGCACCTTCTAAAGTGACTTTCGATCTTGATACTGAGGTTATGTCTCAGGTAGAAGATCTAGAAGGCGAGGGCAAGACGGTTGTTATTGCTTTAGAGTTTAAGCATCAAGAAGAGTCAGTAGATCAAGTTACACCGATTGGTTTGATTGCGTGGCAAGATACGTTACGCAGTGACGCTAAGGTTGCGATTGAGCGACTTAACGACTTGGGTATTCAATCTATCATACTGACGGGTGACAACCCACGCAGTGCGGCTGCTATAAGTAGCAAGATAGGTATGCAGTACAAGGCGAGCCTACTTCCAAGCGACAAAGTATCTTATGTTGAAGAGCTTTCTCAACAATCGCACGTTGCGATGGTCGGTGATGGCATCAATGATGCGCCAGCGATGAAAACCGCCAACGTGGGTATCGCGATGGGCGGAGGGACTGATGTTGCCTTGGAAACGGCGGATTCAGCCCTGACTCATAACCGCTTAACGGAACTGCCAGCGATGATTGAGCTATCGCAAGCAACCATGAATAATATTCGTCAAAACGTGGCTCTCGCGCTCGGTTTGAAAGGTGTGTTCTTGGTGACGAGCTTGTTCGGTATTACCGGTCTGTGGGTTGCAGTGTTAGCCGATAGTGGTGCAACTGCATTGGTCACATTGAACGCATTGCGTCTGCTTCGATTCAAATCTAAAGCGGATTAAATCGAGCTCACCGACATAGAGCATTCTTAATAAAAAGCGCCTTTTGCGGTAATACGTTAAAGGCGCTTTTTGTCTCATTAGTATGCAACACAGGCGTATGGATTGCTTATTTTTGTGATGCCAATCGGTTTTTCGTGAAACTTGAAAACTTGTTGCGATCATTCATGTGACGGCTGTCACTTCATTTTGTGGTGAGCTTGGTTAGAGTGTGTTCGTACCCCACGAATTTACTATGAGCTTAAATAAGGGTAAAAAGCCCAATAAGCCAAAAGGAGCGAACTATGTCTCAAGCTGTTTTCCATTTAGGTGTTACTGAAGCAGATCTTAACGGTGCTACTCTTGCGATCATCCCTGGTGATCCTGCTCGTGTACAAAAAATTGCAGAAGAGATGGAGAATCCAGTATTTCTTGCTAGCCATCGTGAATACACACTTTACCGCGCAGAACTAGACGGCAAGCCAGTTGTTGTATGTTCAACAGGTATCGGTGGTCCATCTACTTCTATCGCTGTAGAAGAGCTAGCTCAACTGGGTGTGCGCACTTTCCTTCGTGTTGGTACTACTGGTGCTATCCAACCTCACGTAAACGTGGGTGACATGATTGTTTCAACTGGTTCTGTTCGTCTAGACGGCGCTAGCCTGCACTTTGCTCCAATGGAGTTCCCTGCAGTAGCTGACTTCGAAGTGGCAACAGCAATGAAAGCAGCAGTTGAAGAGTCTGGCGCTGCAGTTCACATGGGTGTAACAGCTTCAAGTGACACTTTCTACCCTGGTCAAGAGCGTTACGATACGTTCTCTGGTCGCGTTGTTAAGCGTTTCCAAGGTTCTATGCAAGAGTGGCAAGACATGGGCGTTCTAAACTTTGAGATGGAATCTGCAACGCTGTTAACTATGTGTGCAAGTTCTGGTCTGAAAGCAGGTTGTGTTGCGGGTGTAATCATCAACCGTACTCAAAAAGAGACGCCTGATCACGATACACTAAAAGTAACTGAAGCACGTTCAATCAAAGTGGTTGTAGAAGCCGCTCGTAAAATGCTTTAAGTCTTAAAGTGCTCTGAGTTTTAGAGAGCATTAAGTCTTCAAGTGACATTAAATTTTGAAAATGGCCGCATCGTATGATGCGGCCATTTTTTATGTGCCGTCTGAAAGTAATCAATAGAGAAAACAGACAACAAAAAAGGCGAGTGACTTAATGGTCATTCGCCTTTTTTAGATTTGCTTAAGAGAGTCTGACTCTTAGAGTCTATTGGTTGTTAGTACTCTAAATCTTCATTACCGCCAGCAGCCGTAAACCATGCCGTTAGGTGTGTTTTAAGATCTTTCAGTTCGTCAGGGCCAATCAGTGCAAGACCAAGATCTTCTGCTCGCGTGATATCGTTATGACGAAGAGGGCGGAAGCTTACTAGCATTGCACGAGCTTGTAGGCCACCCAGCAGGTCTCTCAGCGATTCCAGTTTGTATAAGGTGTCATCACCATCGTCACGCATACCTTTGGTCTTACATTCGATGATATGTAGCTTATTGTTCACCACTGATGCTACGTCAAGCTCGTTTCGAACCTCACGCTCACCAAGTTGACGGTATACCTGAACATTCAACGAACGGTCTTGGATAGTCGGCATGTCATCTTGGATTTGTTTCACTGTGCTATGAACCAGAGTTTCTAACCATTCACCGTTTGAGAAGCGTCGCGCGTCTTCGTTGGCAAAGGTCAAAATACCGTTGTCGTACGTCGCAATCTTAGCTTCAACTAAATCACTCAACAGCATGTTCAGTTCACGGTAGCCTTGTTGCTTCTCAGATAGTCCAACATCAAGTTTCTGTTCTTTACGACAGGTCGTTGCTAGGTAGTTCAAGGTCGCAAGGCCAGGGCCTAATTCGAGTGCGTTACTTGCCCAACGTTCACCCAGTTCATAAAGTTTCTGATCAAGTTGCGGAGACAGCTGTACATCGCTGAATTCACCACGAGCACCAAATACTGTTAGGTAGTCGTCGATAGTAATGCGGTCTTGAACTTGTGCGTCTTCTTTGCCATTAGGGTACAACCAGCAAAGTTTGTCACTGTTTGGTTCAACCACGAAGATTGGCCAGTGGTAAGTACGGAATACTTCGTAAACAGAAAGTAGGCGGTGACGTAGGCCACAACTCGCGTTGAGCTTCACTTCTTGGCCGCGTGCTTTGAGGTCTTCGGCAAGAGTTTGGATAGATTCTTTAATAACGGACGTGTTTACGATGGTCGGAATTTCGAAAAACTCACTGGTAATGTCGCGCTTCTGCAAAACGCTGTCTAAACGTTTGTACATACTGACTTGATTTTTGTCGCCGATAAACACGATGTGAGTGCTGACCGTTCGGTTATCAAGTAGAGGGGTGAGCAAGCGAATGGGGTCTTGATCGATAATGCCAACATGAACAGCCATATAAATTCCTTAATAGCGGCTCGCTCATAAAGGTGAAAGAAAAAACGGGAAGCAGCAAGCCTTAATAATCATATAATGACAAAGCTCATAAAAAACAAGGGCAACCCTTGATAAAAGTTGCCCTAGCTCAATTAGTTACCACTATTGGGTAAGAAGTCTCAAGAATCTCACTAAATATCTATCGATTCTTCATTTATCTATAGTTTGAATTGATGTACTAAATCACCTTGCTGATTTGCCAGAATCGTTAGGTTTTGGCTGGCTTCTGCAATTGATGACATCGCTTGGTAACTCTTATCTGCGATGTGGTTGATGTCTTCAATGTTACGTGCAATATCGCCAGACGTTTCACTCTGCTCAGCGGCAGCTTGAGAGATATGTGTACTCATGTGGCTGATCTCTAGAATCAATGCTTGGATTTCTTCCATCGCACTGTTCGCACTTGATGCTTGTTGAACCGACATGTCCATATCGCTCATACAGCTTTCAATCACGTTGCTCGCCGTTTTCGAGCTTGATTGTAGGTTGCTGATCATAGTCTCGATTTCAGACGTTGATTGTGTCGTCTTTTGTGCAAGCACTCGAACTTCATCGGCAACGACCGCAAAGCCACGACCTTGTTCACCAGCACGCGCTGCTTCGATGGCTGCGTTGAGTGCGAGTAGGTTGGTTTGCTCTGCAATGCCACGAATCACATCTAGGATTGAGCCGATCTGGCTACTCATCTGCTGCAGTTCACCCACTGCGCCTACAGATTCGTTCAAGCGAACCTCTAGTTGGTTGATGGTGCTGATGTTGGTGTTCATGATCTGACGACCAGATTCAGACGCTGATTCTACTTGTTGAACCATGGTTAATGAGCTTTGCGCGCTGTTCGCCACTTCTTGTACAGAATGAGACATCTCTGTCATTGCTGTCGCAACGGTCGCGGTTTGTTCGCGTTGACTGTTCAGTTGAGCCTGCGTTTCAGAAGACGTCTTCTGGTTGACGCTTGCCGTCTTAGTTAAGTCATCTGAAGCGTCATTCAACTTCACGAGGATATTGTGTAGGTTGTCGGCCAAGGTGTTAATGTGACGGCTCACGCGACTGAATTCGTTGTCGTAACGAATGTCGATACGCTGAGTCATGTCACCTTCAGTTAGGCCTTCTAATGTCCCTAGAATGCGAGTTAGTGGCTCTCTTACGCTGTGTGCAATATGGTAGCCGATTGCAGCAGCGAATACCGTTACAACAATACCAATCGCAATTGCGTTGAATAGGCCTTTGTCGTAAATGCTGCTTGCGTCTGCCAGTGAAGCATTAAGTTGCTCTTCGGCAGTCACGTTGAATGAATCTAATACCGCCATCGCTTGGTCTACTTCAACCGCTAGGTTTGCGATGTTGACGTACAGCGCCTGTTTCGCTTGTAGGTAGTTGTTGTGTTTGTCTAACACGCCGCCTTTTTGGCCGACGTCTTTAGTGAATTTCTGAACCGATTCATCGAACACGTTTTTAAGTGCAGGAAGCTGTGTCGCTAAGCCACGGTAGGCATAGTTTAGGTGAGTCACGGCTTTCTTGTTTTGGTTAACGGCTTTCTGTACGAAGGCGACATCAGAGCTTGCTAGTGCATCTGAAGTGATTACCTCAGCGTCTTGCAGTTTGATGAAGTAGCTCTTCGCCATCACTTTTACAGAGATACTTTTTTGGTCAGCAACGTACTCTTTCATGCCAACCGTTAATTCTGAATGCAGGCGTTGAAAGTCACGTGATGCTTTTTGTACTTGTTCTTGTGCTTCAAACATCGCGACGTAGTTGTTCATCGCTTCGTCTGCTTCTGTAAAGTAGCGTTCTTCCATCGCTCGTAATTGTGCGATGCGTTCGATGAGTGTTGAGTCGTTCTGGCTTGCCGCTTCTAGATTGCTTAGAACTTCAGAAAAAGAGTTTTGTGATGCAGCAAACTCTGTGCGCATTGCAGACATGCGTTCAGCGTTTTGTGTGGTTAAGAAGTCTTTGAATGACTTGTCAGCAGAGAGCAATTGAACACTTGTTTGATTTGAAAGCGCAACAAGCGGTAATGAGGTTTCTGAGACACTCTCAAAATTGCTGTGTATCTGATTCATGCTGTTCATCATGATGGTTATCGTGACTGCGAACATGATGATGATCAGTGCGAAACCAGCGTACATACGCTTGATCACAGATCCCTTCATGGCTTTCTCCCTAATAAAAATGCAGACCTAATGTCAGGTCAAAGTAAAACTAACAAAATTGTCAGCATTCTATTGAGCTCCGCTTACGCATTTTATGACGCATACGGCAAAAATAACCCTCAGTTATAATCAACATGCCATTCTTGAGAGCTAACACTGGTTTTCTTTGATTTGAACGGTGTTTTTTATTATGCTTTAAAGCGGATTTATTGTGGTTTGTTGCGGCATAGCGCATACTCAAAACATTAAAAAGTAAATGTTTTATCGGAGAAAAACATGGCTGAAGAAACCATCTTTAGTAAGATCATCAATAAAGAAATTCCTGCAGATCTGCTATACCAAGACGACTTAGTAACGGCGTTTCGCGATATTAACCCTCGCGCTCCTAGTCATATCCTAATTATCCCGAACAAGCTGATTCCAACGACCAATGATGTTGAAGTAGAAGATGAAGCGATGATGGGACGTATGTTTACTGTCGCTCGTAAGTTAGCAAAAGAAGAAGGCATCGCAGAAGATGGTTACCGTCTTATCGTGAACTGTAATTCTCACGGTGGCCAAGAGGTTTACCACATTCACATGCACTTAGTGGGCGGTCGTCCGCTTGGCCCTCTGCTAATGAGCTAGTGGGTTAATTAATGAGTTAGCTAAAAAAGCTAACGAGTTAAGTAACATAATTAGCTAGTTGGAAAATTTGTAGTTTGTATGCCAACTTTAAGTTTTATCTGTTGTCTGAATATCGGCATCGATTAGGTAGAGCCTAAAAAGCAAGGTATCCACTTGCTTGAGATCCTTTTAACAACACGTTTCGTTTTGATAATGAGACAACGGTCAACAGACCCTAACAAAGTTGGCATTTTAAACATGCACGGAGACGATAAGTGAAGCAACAGTTTAGATTCGCTTCCATTGCCCTGTTATCGGCGTTGACTGCGGGTTGTGCGAGTATGTCTGCAGGCAGTTTGTTCAGTCATTACAGCGCGCAAAACAAAGCTATCTATCAAGCAGTGAAATCTGGGGATTATTCAGAGGCTCAACAAGAGTTACCAGATTACGCAGCAGGCGACATCCTTGATAACTTTGAAAGAGGCAGAATTAACCTACTGGATCAAAGGTACCCTGAGAGTAAGTCTTCGTTTGAACTGGCTGATCAGGCCGTAAAAGATCAACAAAACAAAGCCGTGATCTCTATTTCAGACAGTGCAACCAGCGTAGGTGCGTTGGCTGTTAACGACAACATTACCGAGTATGTGCCGCCTGATTACGAGTTAGGCTTTCTTCATCTCTACCTCGGTTTGAATTATCTCAAGAAAAACGATTTAGAAGGTGCGGTGATTGAAATGCGTCGCGCCAACCAAGTTCAAGAACAAGCAAAGAAGCAACGTGAAGCTGAGCTAGAAAGAGCAGCTAACGATGCGAAGAAGCAAGGCTTGTCTGCCAATGTTGGTAGCATCCTTGCCAATTACCCAGACGCGGGTAAGAAGCTGCAATCGGTTCAAAATGCGTATTTGATGTTTTTGTCTGGATTGCTTTATGAAGCTTCAAACGATTTAAACAGCGCTTATGTAGATTATCGACGTGCTTTGGCGGTTATGCCGGAGAACCAAGAGATCATCGACAGAACGATGGCGACAGCCGCTCGTTTAGGAATGAGACAAGATTTAGAGACACTTGAAAAGCGTTATAAGCAATCGTCTAAGCTTGCTGGCGGCCAAGGACGTGTGATTGTTCTTCAAGAGCAAAGCGCTGTGCAAGCAATGGACAGTTGGCGATTGGATTTACCTGTTTATGACAGTCGCGATCAAGGGGCAATATATTCTCTTGCGCTGCCATATTACCCGAGCCAAAACGTAGAGCGTTTTTCTGCGTTACGAATCAGCGGACAACCGTTACAAGAACACTTGATTACGGATGTAAACGCGATGGCTCAGAACGATTTATCTGAGCGCATGACGACAATTGTTATTCGCCAAGCGCTGCGTGTAGTCGCGAAAGATCGCATTCGTAAAGAAGCAACCAAGGGCGATGATGTCGGTAACATTTTGTTCAATGTGTGGAACACACTGACAGAGCAACCAGACACGCGCAGTTGGCAATCTTTACCTGCTGAGATTAAGAGCAGCACGTTTGTAGCAAATAGCGGTCAATATACGTTAGAAGCGGGCGCTAAAACGTATGACTTTGATATTCGAGAAGGGCAGACCACCTTGGTTTGGATTTCTCGACAAGGGAATAACGCAACAATGTGGCATAAACAGCTAGGGAGGCTGTAATGAAAAAGTGGTTAGTGAGCTTAGCAGCGGTTATGGCTCTGGCTGGTTGTGCTGATAATACAGCTGGAGTAAGGGTTGATAGTCTGACTCAGAACGTTTTCTTTGGTGACAAGGTATTGGGTAGCCGTTTACAGGTTGAAGATATCCGCACCGATCTAGTCGACGGTCATACGCGAGGAATCGTTCGTTTAAACAGTAACTATAAAGGCGATCAACATATCCTTTATCGTTTTTACTGGTACGACGATGCTGGGCTTGAGGTCAACCTAAAACAAGGCCCTTGGAAACAAGCGATTGTTCGTGGCTTTGAAAGTCTTTCGTTGTCGGAAGTGTCGGTAAACCCGAAGGCAACTCAGTTCCGAGTTCAGTTCCGAGAGCAGTAAGCTCGATTAGAATATATTTAGTGATAACTGGCTTTAGTTAACATCGACTAGAGTTTCAGAAAGCGGATTCATTGATTCGCACAGACAAGAATTTAAGAGTGTGGGTAACCCCACTCAATGATAAGTTGAGGAAACAAAATGAAAAAGAGTGTCATTGCGCTACTAGGTTTAGCGGTTATTTTAGGCGGTTGTTCGAACAAGGTAAGCTACGGTGATGCACAAGCAGTAGAAACCACGACAATCGATTTCGGTTCAACTGACCTTCAAACGATTGCGGGTGAAATGGTTGATAGCATGATGGCTTCTGGTTCAGTGTCTTACATTACTCGTGAACAGCGTCCAATCGTGTTCGTTGAGCGTATCAAGAACAAGACAAGTGAGCACATCGATACTGAGTCAATCACTGACACAATCAGTACTAAGATGCTGAACTCTGGTAAGTTCCGTTTCGTTGATATGGACCGTGTAGAGTCTGTTCGTGACCAACTGAACTTCCAAAACAATGATGAGCTAGTAAACCAAAGCTCAGCAATCCAGTTCGGTAAAATGGTTGGTGCTCAGTACATGTTGTACGGCAACCTATCAAGCATCGTTAAGAAAGACGGTAGCGATGAAGACGTATACTACAAAATGACTATGCGTCTAATGGATCTTGAGTCTGGCTTGATTGAGTGGGCTGACGAGACTGAAATCCGTAAGCAACAATCTAAGAGCCTACTGGGTCTTTAATTTCGCTTAACTGCCAACTACGACACTTACTATTGAAAGTGAATAGATTGGTCACTCGCCAATGCAGTACATGATGTGCTGTGAATTAAGAGACACTGGCTTTTGGTCAGTGTCTTTTTTGTAGGGAAACAAAGACGTTTATAGGGAATGAGCAATGGCAATCTTTTCTTGGTCTGAGGCTAAGCTTCTTGATACCAGTTTGAGTTCGCTTGATGGTTACTTTTCAAAGCCACCAGTTAGAGCACAGACTCTGACAGGCGGTTTGACTAATCGATGTTGGAAGCTGGTTTCAGCCGATGGCACAGCCTATGTGTGGCGCCCAATCACACCGATCACCAAAGCCTTCTTTATCTCTCGTCATGAAGAGTATCAAGTGCTCTCGACGATTGAGCGTCTTGGTATTGGCCCAAGCCCGATGGTGGTGAATGAGCAAGGGTTATTGGTTGAATGGATTGATGGTGAGACTCTTTATGAAGGGTTAGACATTGATGACCTATTGAAAACGCTGATCTCTGTGCATCTGGTTAACACTGCGCGATTGCCGCTCCAACCATTCAGCTTTACAGCAAGGGTCGACCATTACTGGCTTCAGCTTGACGCGATTCATAAGACCGAAGCCTGCACCAAAATTTACCAAGAGTGGCGAACCGCTCCAAGTATTCCAAGCGTTGATCTATCTTTGTGCCATTTTGATTTAGGTGGTTACAACTTAGTAAGAAGCATCGACGAGATTAAGATTATTGATTGGGAATACGCAGCGTTAGCCGACCCTAGGCTTGATCTAACCTTAACCATTGCGGTTGCAGGTGCGCCAGTTTCGGAAGCGGTTAACAAGTATTGTCAGCTGCGAGGCATTCATGATGTTCAGCCTTGGCTTGATGGTGTAGAAGCATGGTTACCAAGAAGCCAAATGATGGCGATGTTATGGTATTTGCTCGCTCACCAGTTATGGGGTGATGAAAGTTATCTGCGCGAAGCCGAGGCTCTAAGTCACACTTTATGTAGCTAGGATCACGTTTAGGAAGTGAAAAATATAATTTCGGTGGTCTTCCCTTTAAAACCTTGTTTTTCGTGTTAGATTGATCAAAACGTACCAATATTCAACGGGGGAGGTACAATGATTATCTATCTACATGGCTTCGACTCAACAAGCCCGGGCAATCACGAAAAAATACTGCAGTTGCAATTCATTGATGATGACGTTCGTTTCATTAACTACAGTACTTTGCATCCAAAACACGATATGCAGCATTTGCTAAAAGAAGTGCATAAAGTGATAGAACAATCCGATGATCCGCATCCAATTATTTGTGGTGTTGGTTTAGGTGGTTTTTGGTCTGAGCGCATTGGTTTCTTATGCGGTATTAAGCAGGTGGTCTTCAACCCGAATCTGCACCCTGAGAACAACATGGTAGGTCGCATTGACCGTCCAGAAGAGTACGAAGACATCGCTACTAAGTGTGTCGCTCAATATCGTATGAAGAACAAAGGTCGCTGTTTAGTGGTGCTTTCTCGTGAAGATGAGATTCATGACAATAGCAAAACAGCCGCTGCGCTCGAAGATTACTACGACGTAATCTGGGATGAAAAAGAGAGTCATAAATTCAAAAAGATCTCTCAGCACCTTCAGGCAATGAAAGCGTTTAAGAACGCCTAATCACTCCGGTTATTTTATAAAAGCAGCACTTATTTGGGTGCTGCTTTTTCACATCTGAATCTTAGAGATTGGTATTGATAAAGCAGTTGTATATGTTTTATCGGTTGGTTTGCGCATTTATAGATAAGTTTGCGCAAACGTTAACTAATTAGCCGCGAATCCTCATTGCGGGTAAGGATTTTTGTTGCGGTCATCTTTTTGCTATATATAATGTTCCCAAGCAAAATATTTTGACAAATATCAAAAAAAATTGAGAGCGAGTGAAAAACTTGCCCATAATTTGCGTTCTATCTCTCAGCTAGACGCCTTTTTTATCCATGTGAGCAGAGCGACAAACGAATGTTTGTTGTTTGTAATCCCTCTAACTACTCGGTGAGCTGTCGTTATTCTTTTTCGCGGTTATCCAATATGTCACAGCCTTATCAACAAGGCCGAGTAGATACATAGAATTTATCGGTTGGAGCAATCGGACCGAACCCCATTTATTCATTTTGTAGAGGATTGTCATTGTGACAAAAATTATCGTAGTAGGCGGCGGTGCTGGTGGTTTAGAACTAGCAACTAAGCTAGGCCGAACTTTAGGTCGTAAGAAGCGTGCCCAGATCACTCTGGTAGACCGTAAAGCAAGCCACCTATGGAAACCATTACTTCATGAAGTAGCAACTGGCTCACTGGATGAAGGTGTTGATGCATTAAGCTACCGCGCACATGCAAAAAACCATTACTTCGACTTCCAAATGGGCAGCCTGAACGACATCGATCGTGAACGTAAAGTGATTGCACTGAGCGAACTGAAAGATGAGCACGGTGAACTGCTGATGCCAAGCCGTGAACTTGAATACGACATTCTTGTTATGGCACTAGGTTCAACGTCGAACGACTTCAACACTCCTGGCGTTCGTGATAACTGTATTTTCCTTGATAGCCCAGAACAAGCGCACCGTTTCCGTACTGAAATGAACAACCAGTTCTTAAAGCTTCATGCTAAGAACGGCCAAGGTACGGTAGACATCGCGATTGTTGGTGCGGGTGCAACAGGTGTAGAGCTTTCTGCTGAGCTGCATAACGCGGTTAAAGAGCTTCGTACTTACGGTTTCGGTGATCTAGATTCAAGCAAGCTGAACGTGAACCTAGTTGAAGCGGGTGAGCGTATTCTTCCAGCTCTTCCTCCTCGTATTTCAAGCGCAGCACACTCTGAGTTAACGAAGCTTGGTGTAAACGTTCGTACGAATACTATGGTGACGCAAGCTGATGCTGATGGTCTAACAACCAAAGACGGTGACAAGATCCCAGCACAAATCATGGTATGGGCTGCTGGTATTAAAGCGCCAGATTTCATGAAAGATATTGGTGGTCTTGAGACTAACCGTATCAACCAGCTGGTTGTGAAAAACACGCTGCAAACGACACTGGATGACAACATTTTTGCTATCGGCGACTTAGCACAATGTACACAAGCGGATGGTTCATTTGTTCCACCACGCGCACAGGCGGCTCACCAAATGGCAAGCTGCGCATTCAGCAACATCATTGCTAAGCTGAATGGTCGTGACCTGAAAGACTACATCTACAAAGATAAAGGCTCACTGGTTTCACTAAGCCGTTTCTCTACGGTAGGTAGCTTGATGGGTAACCTGACTAAAGGTTCGATGATGGTTGAAGGTCGTATTGCTCGTGTGGTCTACATCTCTTTGTACCGCATGCACCAGATGGCGCTTCACGGCTTGATCAAAACATCACTGATGATGTTGGTTGGTCGTATTAACCGCGTACTTCGTCCAAACCTAAAGCTTCACTAATCAGCTAAGCCTGATAAATAACTTCAAGTTACTAATAAAAAAGAGCTCTTCGGAGCTCTTTTTTGATCGTGTCGCTTACGTGCCATCGCAAATGTTGAACTAGTACTTGCTATTAATAAGTTGGAGGTAGCACAGAATAAACGACGCCATCTTTCGGTTTTCCGTTAAACAGAAATCGATTCTTTGCGATGGTTTCTCGCTCTGCACCACACTTTTCTATCAGCTTTTGGCTTGGTAGATTTTCGGTATCACAAACGATCTCTAGGCGCGTTAGCTTAAGCTGAGCAAAGCAGAACTCAAACAAGGCCAGCATCGCTTCTTTGGCAATGCCTTTTCTTTGAAAATTATCCCCCACCCAATAACCTAAACTCGCCATATTGAAGGTGTGGTAAAGCTCATTGATCGCGACCATTCCGACCAGCTTATCGGTTTTTCGCTCAAAAATACCAAAACCAAACGCATCGGCTTTCACCCAGTTCAGGCGAGTTGCCAGAATGAATTTTTCGGCTTCGACGATAGAAAACTCATCATGACACCAGTCTACCCAAGGTAATAAACTCGGAGAAGATTTGATCAGTTGAGCAAACTCTTGAGCATCTGAGGCTTCAATGATTTTGAGGCTTAGATTCTGTGTATTGATCTGAAAGTCTGGGCTCATAGGACGCACCAAATAACATGTAACGGCTAATAAAACGCCCTCACAATGGAGGGCGTATTCAATGCTTAATACAACTTCAATTCTTTATATCAAGTTCCACTCTCTATAAGAATAGTTGAGCTGCTAGCTGCTAGCTGCTAGCTGAAGACTGATTACGTGGCTTATTGAGCGACGCGACGTACTTGAATCACCATGCCAAGAAGCGGGTGGTCTAGATAGTGAGTCTCTGTACTGCGCATGCGACGTTTTTGGTCCATACGGTAGCTCTTAAGGAACTCTTGCACTTCAACGGTCGGAGAGATCTCTGTAAGGTTACCCACCTGAACATTGCTCTCTGCACCACTTACTGGCGAGTCGAGTTCGATTTGCTGTTCTTGTAGAGTCACTTCACGAACGCTTGGTGCTTTCAAATCCAGCGTCGTTTCAGCATATAGATAATGCTGTACGTAGATTTGCAGCTTGCCATCTAACTCGTAAAGCGGCTTATCAATGGTCTCTTCTTGGAAACCATCCGGGTTTGATGCAGTGACCGCACCTTTCTCAGAGCCGTCGGCATTAAACTGTTTAGAGAAGTCTTTACCTGCTTGAATGTGGAAAACAGGTGCTGAGCTCTTACCTTGATCGCCTTGACGCCAAGCAGTGTGCATCAGAACTTCAAAGCCAGCGTGTTTACGTAGTTTGTCTTTCTGAGGTGTTAACTTGTATTCCGAGTAAGGAAGCATCTGCACGCCTTTCTTCGCTCGGTATTGGGTACCTTGAAATGAACCAACGCGCTCAAGTGAAATCTTAGGCTGTGTATTTGGCCAAGATTCATTTACTTTTTCTGCATCAACAGCGCGCTTAAAAATGATCACTTCTATATCAAATTGTCTCTGCGCCAAACTTGGCAGTGAGACGAACAATAGTAGCAGTGGGATCAGTCTTTTCATTTTTACTCCGTCTTCCAGCCGAACTACCGGCTGGATAATTTATATGTGCAAGTGGATTGGGTCTTATGCTGAAGGCAGCAAGTTCTGTCTGAATTCGCCCAATAAATCACTAACAAATTGAATTCGTTTCCGTCTGTCGACCAATGGTATCGTAAACTTGAACTTAGTTGGTCCTTCCATTGAAAACTTTTGCGGTTGAGATTGCAACAGTTTAACAAGGTAGGCCGGGTTTATGTCAGCATCCGGGTAGAATTCTAAGAATCCGCCCTTATCGTGAGCCTCAATTTTCTTCGCTTTAATAGACGCGGCCGCTAACTTAAGCTCAGAAACTGACAATAAGTTCTTGGTTGCATCAGGAAGAATACCGAAGCGATCAATCAACTCAACTTTAAGCTCAGCCAATTCATCGGTGTCACTCACGCTCGCAATACGTTTGTAGGTTGATAAACGTGTGTTGATGTCTGGGATATAGTCGTCTGGCAATAGAGCCGGCAAGCGCATTTCTATCTCTGTTTGCTCACGCAATAGATCATCAAGTGAAGGCTCGCGACCTTCTTTCAATGCCTCAACCGCTTGTTCAAGCATCTCCATGTACAAGGTAAAGCCAACCGACTGGATCTGACCACTCTGCTCATCACCCAATAGCTCACCTGCACCACGAATCTCTAAATCGTGAGTTGCAAGGGTGAAGCCCGCACCTAAATCTTCAAGAGAGGCAATCGCGTCTAATCGCTTAATCGCATCTTTGGTCATTGCTTTAGGGTGTGGCGTTAACAAGTAAGCATAAGCTTGGTGGTGAGAACGACCCACACGACCACGTAATTGGTGCAGCTGTGCTAAACCAAGGTTATCGGCTCTGTCCATTAAGATGGTATTGGCTGTTGGAACATCGATGCCGGTTTCAATGATGGTTGTACACACCAGAAGGTTAAAGCGCTGGTGGTAGAAGTCATTCATGATGCGTTCTAGTTCGCGCTCACGCATTTGACCATGAGCGACCGTCACACGCGCCTCTGGAATCAGTTTCTGTAGTGATTCAGCCGTTTTCTCAATCGTATCAACTTGGTTGTGCAGGAAGTACACCTGTCCACCACGCATGATTTCACGAAGTACCGCTTCTCTCACTACGGCATCATCACTTTGACGAACAAAGGTTTTGATTGCTAAGCGTCGTGCAGGCGGCGTTGCGATGATAGACAAGTCACGCATGCCACTCATCGCCATATTTAGCGTTCGTGGAATAGGCGTTGCGGTTAACGTTAGGATGTCGACATCCGCACGCATCGCTTTTACTTTCTCTTTCTGACGCACACCAAAGCGGTGTTCTTCATCGACAACCAACAAGCCAAGATCTTTGAATTTAATATCGCTCGATAACAGTTTGTGAGTACCGACTAAGATATCAACCTTACCGTCTGCGACATCTTGCATGATTAATTTCTGTTCTTTGGCTGATTTGAATCGAGACAGAACTTCGACACGAATCGGCAAGTTGGCGAAACGGTCGCGGAAGTTTTCGAAGTGTTGCTGAGCAAGTAGGGTAGTAGGAACTAACACCGCCACTTGTTTACTGTTATCCGTACAAACGAATGCCGCGCGCATCGCCACTTCTGTTTTACCAAAACCAACATCACCACACACTAGGCGGTCCATGGCTTTGGCTTGGCACATGTCAGACATAACCGCATTGATTGCCATCGCTTGGTCATCGGTTTCTTCAAACGGGAAGCCAGATTTGAAGGTTGCGTATTGACCGCGGTCCAATACAAACTTGTAGCCCGGTTTCAGTTCACGCTTGGCGTAAACATCAAGTAATTCTGCGGCCACATCTCGGACTTTTTCAGCCGCACGTTTACGTGCTTTTTGCCATGCTTCGCCACCGAGCTTATGCAGTGGTGCAGAGTCTTCAGCACCACCAGAGTAGCGTCCGATGAGATTCAAAGAAGCAACAGGTACGTACAGCTTGGCATCGTTTTGATACTCAAGGGTTACGTATTCGGTTTTCATGCCACCGGCTTCGAGAGTCTGCAGGCCGATGTAGCGACCAATACCATGGTCAATGTGAACAACAGGTTGACCCGGTTTAAGTTCCGCAAGGTGACGAATTACGGTGTCGCTGTTGACGCTTTTCTTATCTTTCTTACGACGCTGAACAACACGATCGCCAAGTAAGTCGCTTTCACAGATAAGCGCAATGTTTTGTTCTTCATGGATAAAGCCGTGTTCAGCTGAACCAAGAATGAGGCTGAACTTGTCTTTCGCTTTAATTGCACCATCGAGGTTTTCAATTTCGCTTGGTCGTACCTTAATACCACGAAGCAGTTCACTCAGCGCTTCACGACGACCTTCTGATTCAACTGAAAACACCACTTTGCCGTCGAAGGTTTCTGTGAACTTTCTTAGGTTAGCCAAAGGCTCTTTATTTTGATGTTGAACGCTGAGATCAGGCAATGGCACGACAGGTAAGTTAGTGCGGCCTGCTTTCTCTTCAATCGAATCTAGGCTTAGGTTGACTTGTGGCTTCTGTTTGAAGTGTGCGAATAGTTCGTCTTTCTTCAACCAAAGTTGCTCAGGTGTCAGCAGTGGTCGTAATGGATCAACGCCACGTTGCTCGTATCGGTGAGCGACATCAGCCAGGAAAGAATCAACAGCGGTTTCTACGTCACCAAGAACTAAGAGTTGCGCTTCATCGGCAACATAGTCAAAAAGCGTTTCTGTGTGATCGAAGAACAGTGGTTGCCAATACTCAATACCAGCAGGCCAAGTGCCTTTAGATACCTGCATATAAACCGATTCGGGTTCGCGGCGGGCATCAAACTGTTGGCGCCAACGAATACGGAAGTCTTCAATCGCCGTTTCCGAGGTTGGGAATTCGTGAGCAGGTAACAGGCGGATCTCAGAGATGTCTTCAATAGAACGTTGGTTTTCAGGATCGAAGGTACGAATGGTATCGATCTCATCATCGAAGAAGTCGATGCGATATGGGTCTTTACTGCCCATCGGGAACAGATCAAGAATCGAACCACGACTTGCGTATTCACCCGGACCAAACACTTGATCAACGTAACGATAGCCAGACTTTTCAAGTTGCAGGCGCAGTTTCTCTAAAGAGTAGAGATCGCCTGTTTTTACCATTAGGGTGTGTTGCAGCAAAAAGTCACGCGGTGATTGACGCTGAAGTAGCGTGCTGATCGGTACGATCGTGATGCCGTCTTTTAACGTCGGTAAGGCGTAAAGGCGTGCGATACGATCTGAAATGATCTCTTGGTGCGGCGAAAAGCTGTCGTAAGGTAGTGTTTCCCAGTCTGGGAATAGTGCAACTTCATGTGCTGTAAACTGTTCGATTTCAGATTGTAGCTTAAGTGCCACTTGTGGGTCTGGCACTGCAAGTACGGTATGGCTGTTGTGCTGCTCTGCGAGTTTAGCAATGGCCAGAGCGAGAGACGAACCGACTAGGTTACCGATGTGCTTTTTGTCACCGGCTCCTTTGAGTGTAGGTAGTGTAAAAATAGATTGTTTGGTCATGTTAATTTACTTGTTATCTCGTTCTAGAGAGCGTTGACGCAAAAGTTTCTGTTGTTGATGAAGTGCCGCTTTGATTAGCAGGTCTTGGTCGGTATCGCGAAGATGAGCGTATTTGAAGTTGATTTCGAAACCTGAATCTTTAGGTTGGCTTGCAAACACTTCCGCATAGCAATAAATGGCCGCGGCAGGGTGCTCTAGGAACAGTTTAGCTTTTACCAAACGTCCCGCTTCGATATCTGTTTTTGAAAAACAGGAAAATTGACTCGCACCGAAAGAGTAGGTGTGAGTACGAAACTTCTCTTCATCTTGCTGCGATAACATAAAGCTCAACAACAGGTTTAATTTAGAGTTTTGTGCATCCAATAAACTGGTGACATTCTTCAAGTCGCTGTTTTTCAGTTCAGCGCGAGCACTGTCGGCTAACAGGTCCAATTGGCTAAATTCACTCGCCACAACGAAAGGGGCAGGGATCTCGGATTCGAACTGAATTTGAGAAGGTAAAGTGAAGTTACTTTCCATTGGTTCTATATTAGCGGTAAGGCTGTGGTGAACGGTGAAAAACTCTTGTTCTGTCATGCGTTAGTTCCTTGAAGTGATCTATTGATTATCGCTATGTGGCCGCAGTAATCAAGGTCAGTTAATTGAAAGTCTCAAATAGTTGTTTGAAATATCGCTATTTGACAAGGTTCTGTTTTTGAAGCCTAACTAATTGAGTTAATTCACTCTATATTTTCAATTAACCCCTACACAGTAACAGCAATACCCGTTACATTAACCCGCATCCCTTTTTGATGGTTCAAAGTATGTTTCATCCTATTTCAATGTTTGTTGGCCTGCGTTATTTGAAAGGCCGTTCAGGTGATCGCTTTAGCCGTTTTGTTTCTTACATGTCGACGGCAGGTATCACCATTGGTGTGCTGTCTTTGATTACTGTTTTATCGGTAATGAATGGATTCGAAGCGCAGTTAAAAGACCGAATCCTTGGCGTTCTTCCTCAGGCTGTGGTTTACGAGCAAGGAGGCACGACCTCGCTTTCTGAAAAAGCCCCAAGTTTCGCAGAACAAATTTCGCTTAATGGCCACGTCGAACCGATTGTACGCAGTGAGGCGGTGATTCAGAGCCCGGCTCAATTGTCGGCTGGTCTTTTAATCGGTATCGAGCCAAATTCCGATGACCCACTTCAGGACCACTTAATTGCTGGTCGCTTGTCTTCACTCGAAGCTGGGCAATATCAGCTGTTCCTTGGTCATACTTTGGCGAGAAACTTGAAAGTATCCATGGGCGATAAAGTTCGCTTAATGGTGACCAGCGCGAGTCAATACACACCACTGGGGCGTATTCCTAGCCAACGAAATTTCACCGTAGCCGGTATCTTTAATACGGGGTCGGATATTGATGCTCAGCTCATGGTCAGCAACATTCAAGATGCAGGGCGTTTGATGCGTTACAAGTCGGACACGATTTCAGGCTGGCGACTGTTTTTTGATGACCCGTTTGAAGTCGCGGAGCTATCCAATCAACCGTTGCCTGATGGTTGGTTGTGGAGCGATTGGCGTGACCAACGCGGCGAGCTGTTCCAAGCTGTGCGCATGGAAAAGAATATGATGGGCTTGATGCTTGGGCTGATCATCGGTGTTGCTGCATTCAATATTATCTCTGCGCTGATTATGGTGGTGATGGAGAAGCAGTCTGAAGTCGCGATTCTTAAAACCCAAGGTATGACTGATGGTCAAGTGATGGGTATCTTTATGGTTCAAGGTGCGAGTAGCGGCGTGATTGGCGCGCTATCGGGCGGCGTTTTAGGCGTTGTATTAGCCATGAACTTGAATGCTATTTTAGAGGCGATGGGTGTTGCTCTGTTCTCGTTTGGTGGTCAACTGCCAATCATGATTAACCCAATTCAAATCGCAGTTGTTGTGGTTCTGGCTATTGCACTTAGCTTGATTGCCACTGTTTTCCCTTCTTATCGTGCATCATCTGTGAAACCTGCTGAGGCCCTTCGTTATGAGTAATTTTCTTCAATGTAATGATATCCGTAAAACGTACCGTGAAGGCTCGTTGGATACCGAAGTCCTTAAAGGTGTTAGCTTTGACATTGAGAAAGGCGAACTGGTCTCGATCATTGGTACCTCTGGTTCAGGTAAAAGTACGCTACTGCATATATTAGGCGCTTTAGATGATGCTTCTGCGGGCAGTGTGAGTTTTCTTGGTCAAGATTTAGCGTCTTTAAGTTCGAACAAGCAGGCCAAGCTTCGCAACCAACATCTAGGTTTTGTTTATCAATTCCACCATCTGCTTTCTGATTTTTCTGCACTAGAAAACGTAGCTATGCCGTTACTTATCGGCGGTGAGAAACCAGCGAAAGCAAAACAAGAAGCACAATTGTTACTTGATAAAGTCGGGCTGAGTCATCGTGTTGATCACCGACCTTCAGAGCTTTCTGGTGGTGAAAGACAGCGTGTGGCAATTGCTCGTGCATTGGTAAATAAACCTGCTTTAGTTTTAGCTGATGAACCGACGGGTAACCTTGACCACAACACAGCGCTTTCTATTTACGACTTAATGCGTGAGTTGAACCGTGAATACGATACTGCCTTCTTGGTGGTGACTCACGATGGTGAACTTGCGGGCAAGATGGATCGTCAACTTCATATGCAAGATGGCTTGTTAGTTAACGTAGAAAAAGAGGAGAGCTAAGTGTTTTCTTCTTTATCTCTATTGATTGGCGGCCGCTTTAGTCGTGCTAAGCAGCGAGACAAGATGGTGTCTTTCATCTCCTTGTCTTCGACAATTGGCATTGCGGTTGGTGTGGCGGTGATCATTATTGGTTTGTCGGCCATGAATGGTTTCGAGCGTGAGCTTGAATCGCGTGTGCTTTCTGTTATTCCACACGGTGAGTTTGAGGGCGTGAATGAACCGGTCACTCGCTGGGAGCATGTGATTGAACAGTCCGAGAAACACGACAAGGTTGTGGCAGCAGCGCCTTATGTGAAAATTACAGCGCTTGCTGAAAAGGGCAAAGAGCTGAAAGCGATCGAAGTACGCGGCGTTGATCCTAAGCGTGAGCAAGAAGTATCAAGCCTGTCTAAGTTTATCGATAAACAAGCTTGGAGTGAATTTAAGGCAGGACAACAGCAGATCATCTTGGGCTCGGGTGTCGCGAATGTGCTCGGTGCGAAAGTCGGCGATTACCTAACCCTGATGATTCCAACGGTGAATGGAACGGTGAAGGTTCAAGCGCCAAAACGAGTTAGAGTCAAAGTGGTGGGTCTGCTGACTCTTAATGGCCAGATTGATCACAGCTTGGCTTTGATCCCTCTTGGTGATGCTCAGGTTTACGCAAACCTAGGTGAAGCGGTGACAGGGGTTTCTTTGAAAGTAACCGATGTACTGAATGCCAACTCGATTGTGCGTGAAGTCGGAAATCAGCTTGATGTGTATGTGTACCTGCGTAGTTGGCAACAGAAGTTTGGTTTCTTATACCGAGATATTCAGCTAGTTCGCACCATCATGTACCTAGTAATGGTGTTGGTAATTGGTGTGGCTTGTTTCAACATTGTCTCTACTTTGATGATGGCAGTAAAAGACAGAGCATCAGAGATTGCGATACTAAGAACCATGGGTGCTTCGGATGGATTGGTGAAACGCATCTTTGTTTGGCAGGGTGTCTTCTCGGGTGTGTTAGGCAGTCTAGTTGGTAGTGCAATTGGTGTATTGGTCGCGCTTAATCTAACCACTATCATCAAGGGGCTTGAAAAGTTGATTGATCATCAGTTCCTGTCGGGCGATATCTACTTTGTCGATTTCTTGCCATCACAGCTGAACATGACGAATGTTATTGTCGTGTCCGGTACTGCGATTGTTTTGAGCTTATTGGCGACATGGTACCCAGCATCACGAGCGGCGAAGTTGAACCCTGCCTCGGTGTTAAGTTCTAAATAATGGCAGCTCTAAATCACATTGGTCTTTAATAACCGACAAGATCTATTTCTCTAGATGCAAAAAAGGATCCCCGATGGGATCCTTTTTTATTGAATTCACATTGCATTTCTTAAGACTTTTCTTACATGCCAATGTTGCAGAGGTAAGCTCTTCATCTGATTTATGCTTGTTTTCGTTTCACTCGGATCGGATACAAGGGTAGAACTAAAAACAGTAGGTCGTTCAGTACCTTGCTTTTCGTTTCTTCCAGCTTCTCACTACTGAGTAACGCCATAAGCCGCGAATACCAAAGTAGCCAATCATCGCTGAAACCACGCCACAAATCAGACAACCTAGTAGGAATGGAGGTCCTATCGTGCTCATTTGCGCCAAGATAAAGTCCCAAGACAGCTCGAAATGAAAGGCTTGAGGTGGCACATGCATCACAAACGCCCCGACTTTGTACGCAAAGTAGAAGAGCACAGGCATGGTGACCGGGTTGCTGATCCAAACAAGAGCGACAGACAACGGTAGATTAACGCCACATGCGACAGCGAGGCCTGCAGACATAATCATTTGACTTGGTAGAGGGACAAACGCCATGAATAACCCAACAGCAAACGCGCCAGCCGCAGAGCGACGATTAAGGCACCATAAGTTGGGGTTGTACAAAACATTGCCAAAAACTTTCAATGCTTTCTGACGCTTGATGAGCTCATGGTCAGGCATAAATCGTTTGATAAACTTTCTTGGCATAGGAGGAAGCTACTCTCTTGTTTAACACTTGGTTCTTGATTTCATTCGCTGCGACAGTTGTGTCTGCCAGCTTTTGGCCTGTGATGCCACATTGGGTTTGGGCACCATTGATGCTGTTGTTACTGATAGCATCAATAAAGTATAGCGTTTTCCGGAGTGCAAGAGGTCCAGTAACAGCATTGATACTAGTTATCTGCCTAGGGAATGCAATTGAAATACAAACGAATCGATTATTCCAATCAGGGCAGAATACTACCATAAATGCGTCGGTTGTTAGCCTTTTTAGTGAAAATAGCCACGGTTTTGAAAGCGTAATAGTAGTCAGATCAATTGGCGGCGAAAAATTAATCTTTCCTCAATTGATAAAATTGCGGTTGTTTACGCCTTTTAAGTTAACGCTCGGAGATGAAGTCTATTTGTCGGCTTCAATAAAGCCCGTTTGGGGCAAGCTCAACGAGGTGGGCTTTGATCTGGAAAAGTATCTATTCAGTACAGGAGTGGTGGCTAATGTAATTTACCGAGCAGATACCAGATATCGGATCCACTCTAGCACCAACCTACGTTATCAGTGGTTTGAAAGCACTCTCCAACGGCTAAATAGACTGGCCAACACTGATCTTATTGTGGCTCTGAGCTTTGGTTATCGAGATCTGATTCATCCTCAGCAGTGGGACTTGCTTAAAAGTAGTGGGTTAATTCACTTGATGGCTATTTCAGGGCTCCATATTGGGATTGCTTTTGGTATTGGTTATCAATTGGGGAAGGCCGTCCGATTGGTTTCTCCTTCACTGCTCTGGTTGCCCACGCTGTTTGGTCTTGGTTTGGCCTATTTCTACAGTTGGTTTGCAGGATTTACTTTGCCGACACTTAGAGCTCTGGTGATGTGTGTTCTCGCGAGTTACTTTCTGTGGCGTGGGCAAAGTATCAGTTTGATTCGCTATGTGGCATTGAGCTTGTGTGTAGTCTTGTTGATTTGGCCATTTTCAGCATTATCGAGTAGCTTTTGGCTATCCTTTGGTGCGTTGGGCGCGGTGCTCTACATTGCTATGAACAACAACTCATCTTCTTCAAGCCCCACCTTTATCGGCCGAGCATTTGTGCTCATCAAGATACAGTTTATGCTGACGTTATTGATTGCTCCCTTTTCGATGTTGTTTTTCCAAGGGGTGAGTCTGGTCTCTGTTGTCTATAACCTGCTGTTGTTGCCTTGGGTGTCGATAGTGACGATTCCATTGCTGTTTCTGGCGATGTTTTTTAGCTTATTCTCCGAATTTTTTCTTGAAGCGAGAGCTTTAACTTATGGCATCGCCTCTAAGTTGTGGAAGCTCGTTGATTTGTCGCTTGAACCTCTGGTTTTCAGTCTCCCTTTCTCTGAACAGTTTTGGATTCAGGTGGATAACCACACGAGTGGGCTATTTGTATCCTTGATCGTGTTTTTCGGTTTTGTTAGCCGATACATCCAGTCGAAGTTATCAATATTAACCGTCTCTGCAGTTGTATTGTGGTGGGAACTTGGCGAATCCAAACCCGATAGTTTCACCATCGATATCTTGGATGTTGGACATGGACTGTCTTTGGTTTTAGAGAAGAACAATCAAGTTGTGGTTTATGACCTTGGTAATGTATGGCCGGGAGGGTCGATTGTCGAATCTTTGCTGATCCCTACATTGAACAGTAGAGGCATAAGAGGTATCGAAGGTGTGATAATCAGCCACTTTGATTCTGACCATGCCGGTGGCTTTCCGGCATTACTTGAGAGTTACGATCCTAAGTGGGTAAGAACCAGTCAGAACATTAACCTACAAACCCAATCTACCACTCAAGCTCAGTCTAATATTCAAGCATGTACTATTGGAGAGGCTTGGGACTGGCAGGGTATTGAGTTTGAGGTGCTGTGGCCTCCTCAACGAGTGAAGAGGGCATATAACCCACATTCGTGTGTTGTCAGACTATATGAACCAGACTCAGAGTTTTCGATGCTGTTAACGGGTGATATTGAACTGGTAAGTGAGTGGTTACTTGCTCGTCAAGGTGAACGACTCAGGAGTGATGTTATGTTGGTTCCGCATCATGGTAGTGGTTCGTCATCTATCAAACCGTTTATTGAGGCTGTGTCACCTCAGTTGGCGATAGCTTCTCTAGCTAAAGGGAATCAATGGGGAATGCCGAGCGAATCTGTGATTGCACGCTATCAAGAAGTGGGGAGCGCATGGCTTGATACAGGAGAAAGCGGACAAATAACCATCACTCTAACTCAAGAAGGTTGGCAATATCATACGATTAGAGAGGAACAAGGGAGGCAGTGGTATAGGCAGATGCTCCGTAAGGGAGTAGAATAGATAGATTATTGTGAGAAAATTAAGCGATTCTATGTCAACACAAACAGATGAAACTACCTGGGTCACGTTTAAAAGACTTTGGACTTATATTCGATTATATAAGGCTGGCCTTGGTGTTGCGGTTATTGCGCTTATTATAAATGCCGTCTCTGATACCTATATGATTTCCTTACTAAAGCCGTTACTTGATGAAGGCTTTGGTAATGCTGAATCTGACTTTTTACGCACGCTTCCAATCATTATCTTTGCCATGATGTTCATTCGTGGTGTCAGTGGTTTTGTCTCAACCTATTGCTTGAGCTGGGTTTCTGGCAATGTGGTTATGGAGATTCGTCGCAAAATTTTCAGTCATTTCATGCACATGCCTGTTTCTTTTTTCGATAAAGAACAGACAGGTGCACTGCTATCTCGAATTACTTACGATTCTGAGCAAGTGTCTGCCGCAACAAGCAAAGCGCTAGTAAGCATTGTACGTGAAGGTGCAAGTATTATTGGTTTGCTAACATTGATGTTCTGGAACAGCTGGCAGTTGTCTTTGGTTCTATTCGCGGTTGCTCCTCTTGTTGCGTGGGCGATCAGCATTGTATCGAAGCGATTTAGAAAGATTTCTAAAAACATGCAAACCAGCATGGGCCACGTTGCTTCTTCAGCTGAGCAAATGTTGAAAGGCCACAAGGTGGTTCTTACTTACGGTGGTCAGGATCTAGAAAAACACCGCTTTGACAAAGTAAGTAACCAGATGCGCCAACAAAGCATGAAGTTAATCACCGCTCAAGCCGCTGCGAACCCGATCATTCAAATGATCGCTTCGGTTGCGATTGTGGTGGTTCTTTTCTTGGCGAGTGTCGACTCTATTAAAGCAGAACTAACGCCGGGTACATTCACTGTTGTGTTCTCTGCAATGTTTGGTTTGTTGCGTCCACTAAAAGCGCTAACTAACGTAACGTCTGAGTTCCAGCGCGGTATGGCAGCAAGTACCACACTATTTGGTTTGATGGATCTAGATACTGAGCAAAACACAGGTACGTTGAAACCTAAAACGGTAACTGGTGAGGTTGCTGTAAAAGAGGTGACGTTTACTTATGATGGTGCAGAGAAGCCTGCACTCGATAAGGTCAGCTTTAATATACCGAAAGGTAAGACAGTCGCACTTGTCGGCCGCTCAGGTTCGGGCAAGAGTACCATCGCTAACCTGTTTACTCGTTTCTATGACGTCGATTCAGGCTCTATCGAATTGGATGGACACGACATTCGCGATTACGAATTGAGAAATCTACGTGAGCACTTTGCTCTTGTTTCTCAAAATGTTCACCTGTTTAACGATACGGTCGCGAACAACATCGCGTATGCTGCAGAAGAGCAATATACTCGCGAACAGATTGAACACGCAGCCAAGCTTGCTCATGCGAGTGAGTTTATCGAAGGCATGGAAAATGGCATCGATACCGTTGTTGGTGAAAATGGCGCAAGCCTTTCTGGCGGTCAAAGACAGCGTATTGCGATAGCACGTGCATTATTAAGAGATGCACCTGTACTGATTCTTGATGAGGCGACCTCTGCATTGGATACTGAATCAGAGAGAGCGATTCAGTCTGCATTGGAAGAACTACAAAAAGATAAGACTGTGTTGGTAATTGCTCACCGTTTATCGACTATCGAGCAAGCCGATGAGATCTTAGTGGTTGATGATGGCCAAATTGTAGAAAGAGGCGCACACGCAGAACTTATTGAACATGATGGTGCTTACGCGCAGCTGCATCGAATTCAGTTCAGCGGATAAGATTAGGTCGTTGTTGTGATCGAAAAGATTTGGTTTAACAATCATCCGTTGAAATATCTACTTTGGCCACTTCTGTGGCCATTGAGCCAGCTGTTCAAAATGATCAGTGGGCAGCGTCGTAATGCTTATCTCTCTGGAAAGAAAGAAACCTATCGACCACCTCTACCTGTAATTGTTGTTGGTAACATAACTGCTGGTGGCAATGGTAAAACACCCGTTGTGATCTGGTTGGTTGAGATGCTGCAAGCCAATGGCTTTAAACCTGGTGTGGTGTCTCGAGGTTATGGAGCTAAAGCGCCAAATTATCCCCTCGTTCTAGATGAAAATACGCCAGCCGAACACTCGGGTGATGAACCTCGTTTGATTCGCAAGCGAACCGGTTGTCCTGTTGCGGTTGACCCTGTACGTGCAAATGCCGTGAAGGCTTTGCTGAGTGAAGGTGTTAATGTCATTATTACTGATGATGGCCTGCAGCATTATGCACTTGAGCGCGACATTGAATTTTCAGTTATTGATGGTGCAAGACGTTTCGGTAATGAGAGCCTAATTCCACTTGGTCCATTACGAGAGCCAGTATCACGTTTAGATGATGTTGATTTCTTGATTAACAATGGCGGAAAGGCGCAAGGGCGAGAGTTCTCAATGTCTTTGCAACCAAGCCAAGCTGTGAACCTAAAAACGGGTCAGAAAGTATCGGTCGCTGAATTACCAAAGCTGGTGGCTTTTGCAGGAATCGGTCACCCGCCACGCTTTTTTAAAACATTAGACGATCTTGATGGTGATGTGGTTTTCACACAAGGCTTCGCTGACCATCAGGATTTTGATAAAGATGAACTTCATACCTTAGCAAAGAAAGGTATGAATATGATTATGACAGAAAAAGACGCTGTTAAATGCGGAGAATATGCTCAGGAAAATTGGTGGTATCTTCCAGTTTCTGCGCAGTTCGACGAAGATTCACAACAGCAAATTTTAAAAAGAATAAATGAGGTTATGGAATACTATGGATCACCGTCTGCTTGAGATCGTTGCTTGCCCTGTATGTAAAGGTAAACTAACTTATGACAAGGACAAGGACAAGGACAAGCAAGAGCTTGTTTGTAAAATCGATCGCTTAGCTTACCCAATCAAAGAGGGTATTCCTGTTCTTCTTGAACCTGAAGCTCGCACTCTTTCAATGGACGAGGGCAAGTAATGTCTTACACGGTTGTTATACCGGCAAGATACCAATCGAGCCGTTTGCCAGGTAAGCCTCTGGCTGACATTGGCGGCAAGCCGATGATTCAATGGGTATACGAACAGTCAATGAAGGCAGGTGCTGATAACGTTATTATCGCTACCGATGACGCTCGAGTTGAAAAAGCGGCGAAAGCATTTGGTGCAACCGTTTGTATGACATCACCGAATCATGAATCAGGTACTGAGCGCTTAGCTGAAGTGATTGAGGTAATGAAGATTCCTGATGACCATATCATAGTGAATGTTCAAGGTGATGAGCCACTTATCCCGCCTGCCATTATTAATCAAGTGGCGAATAACCTCGCAAACAGCACCGCACCAATGGCAACGTTAGGCGTAGAAATTACTCACGCTGATGAAGTGTTTAATCCTAACGCTGTAAAAGTCGTGACGGATAAAGACGGTTACGCACTGTATTTTAGTCGTGCGACGATTCCTTGGGATCGTGATGCTTACGCGAACAACGGTACAGCTGCGGAATCTCCTTTGCTTCGTCATATTGGTATCTACGCTTACCGAGCGGGTTTCATCAATACGTATATCAATTGGGAACCGAGTACCCTAGAGCGTATTGAGTGCCTAGAGCAACTTCGCGTACTTTGGTACGGAGAGAAGATCCACGTAGACGTAGTGGTTGAAGCGCCTGCAGCGGGTGTCGATACCCCAGAAGACCTAGAAGCGGTTCGCGCCATCATTGGTTAAGCCTCTTTGAGCGAACACTTCTTTGCGCAACGAAGTGCAAAATCATGAGCCTTGCTTATTGCGAGGCTTTTTTATACCTATAGAAAATGTGTACGTGTCTTATTGACCTAAGCTGGTGGATATTGAGTCGGTTGCATTCGTCAATGCATCATCAACTCTGAATTATCTGAGATTTACCTCGCTCGACTTCCAATTTTTCTCTATAATATGCCGCCTATAAAGTAGTGGCGAATCGCTAGTACAGAATAAAACTTACGACAAAACGTGGAGTAAAAGATGCCTTCTCAAAGCCCAGTGATTACGGTTGATGGACCAAGTGGTGCAGGTAAAGGTACCCTGTGTATGTTGCTAGCAGATAAGCTAGGCTTTCATCTTCTAGACTCAGGTGCGATCTATCGCGTACTGGCGTTAGCGGCAATTCATCACGGTGTAGATACTGAATCAGAAGATGCTTTAGTACCGCTTGCCACTCACTTAGACGTACAGTTTATTGCTGAAGGCGACCTAGTTAAGGTTATCTTAGAAGGCGAAGACGTGTCGGGTGAGCTTCGAAAAGAAGAGACTGGCATGGCGGCTTCAAAAGTTGCTGCTTTACCTCGCGTTCGTGAAGCTCTGCTTCGTCGTCAACGTGCATTCAGTGCAGCGCCTGGCCTAGTGGCTGATGGCCGTGACATGGGAACGGTTGTGTTCCCTGAAGCTGAAGCGAAAATATTTTTAGATGCAAGTGCTGAAGAGCGTGCGAGTCGCCGCCTTAAACAGTTGCAACAGAAGGGGTTAGATGTTAAATTTGACGACCTTTTGAGCGAGATCCAAGAGCGAGACGACCGAGATCGTAATCGCCCAGTGGCGCCACTTCGCCCTGCAGAGGATGCTCTAGTGCTTGATTCCACCTCAATGAATATTGAGCAGGTAGTAGAAAAAGCACTACACTATATTGAATCGAAACTAGCTGGGTAATTCTACCCGGCTGGCAAGAACGTTGGTCGCAAGGATGATGACCGGCGAATTTATCAACCCCATGCGGTAGGATACCCATGGACGTTTAATTATTGAAGATTAAATAATGACTGAATCTTTTGCTCAACTCTTTGAAGAGTTTCTAAACGAAACAGAATTCCAACAAGGCAGCATCGTTAAAGGTACTGTAGTAGCTATCGAGAACGGTTTCGTTCTTGTAGACGCTGGTCTTAAGTCTGAATCTGCTATCCCTGCTGAACAATTCAAGAACGCTGCTGGCGAACTTGAAGTTGAAGTTGGTGCTGAAGTAGACGTAGCTCTAGACGCTGTTGAAGATGGTTTCGGTGAGACTCAACTTTCTCGTGAGAAAGCTAAGCGCCACGAAGCTTGGATCGTACTTGAGAAAGCTTGCGAAGAAGCTGAAACTGTTGTTGGTATCATCAACGGTAAAGTTAAAGGCGGTTTCACTGTTGAACTTAACGGTATCCGTGCTTTCCTTCCAGGTTCTCTAGTAGACGTACGTCCTATCCGTGACACTGCTCACCTAGAAAACAAAGAGCTAGAGTTCAAAGTAATCAAGCTAGACCAGAAGCGTAACAACGTTGTTGTTTCTCGTCGTGCTGTTATCGAATCTGAAAACAGTGTTGAGCGTGACGAACTTCTTGAAACTCTACAAGAAGGTACTGAAGTTAAAGGTATCGTTAAGAACCTTACTGACTACGGTGCATTCGTTGACCTTGGCGGTGTTGACGGTCTTCTACATATCACAGATATGGCTTGGAAGCGCGTTAAGCACCCATCAGAGATCGTTAACGTTGGTGACGAAATCCTAGTTAAAGTTCTTAAGTTCGATCGTGAGCGCACTCGTGTTTCACTAGGTCTTAAGCAACTAGGCGAAGATCCATGGGTAGCAATCGCTAAGCGTTACCCAGAAGGTCACAAGCTTTCTGGTCGTGTTACTAACCTAACTGACTACGGCTGCTTCGTTGAAATCGAAGAAGGCGTTGAAGGTCTAGTACACGTTTCTGAAATGGATTGGACTAACAAGAACATCCACCCTTCTAAAGTTGTTAATGTTGGCGACGAAGTTGAGGTTATGGTTCTTGATATCGACGAAGAACGTCGTCGTATCTCTCTAGGTCTGAAACAGTGTAAAGCTAACCCATGGCAGTCATTTGCAGAAATGCAAGCTAAGGGCGACAAAGTTACTGGTAAGATCAAGTCTATCACTGACTTTGGTATCTTCATCGGTCTAGAAGGCGGTATCGACGGTCTTGTACACCTATCTGACATTTCTTGGAATGTTGCTGGCGAAGACGCTGTACGTGAGTACAAGAAAGGCGACGAAATCTCAGCAGTTGTTCTAGCAGTAGATGCAGAGCGTGAGCGTATTTCTCTTGGCGTTAAGCAAATGGAAAACGACCCGTTCAACGCATACGTTGCTGACAACAAGAAAGGTGTTCTTGTAAACGGTACTGTTACTGCAGTTGACGCGAAAGGCGCTACTATCGAGCTAATCGAAGGCGTTGAAGGTTACATCCGCGCTTCTGAAGTTTCTCGCGACCGTATCGAAGATGCATCTCTAATCCTAAGCGTTGGCGACAGCGTTGAAGCGAAGTTCACTGGTGTAGACCGTAAGAACCGCGTAATCAACCTATCTATCAAAGCTAAAGATGAAGCTGATGAGCAAGAAGCAATGGCTTCACTGAACAAGTCTGAAGAAGGCGCGTTCGGTAACGCAATGGCAGACGCATTCAAAGCTGCTAAAGGCGAATAATTTAATTTTTCGCTAAGAAAGGAGCCGTAAGGCTCCTTTTTTTTTGCTTATTTTTCCGATAGGTCTATAATTTCTAAAAAGAAAACCAACGAGGGTAACTATGACTAAGTCTGAATTGATTGAAAGACTGTGCGCTGAGCAAACGCATCTTTCTGCAAAAGAAATTGAAGACGCTGTAAAAGACATTTTAGAGCATATGGCTTCAACACTAGAAAGTGGTGATCGAATCGAAATTCGCGGTTTTGGCAGCTTTTCTCTGCATTATCGTGAGCCTCGTGTTGGACGTAACCCAAAGACTGGTGACAAAGTAGAGTTAGAAGGTAAATACGTTCCTCACTTCAAACCAGGTAAAGAGCTGCGTGAACGAGTAAACTCAGGAATGTAGCCTACTTATCGGAATTAAGAAAAGCGGCATACTATAATGTATGCCGCTTTTTTATGACCATAATATGGTGGTCTGATTAGTAATTTTCCTGCATAATCGTACAGCTAACCAACCAATGAGTGATGAACTATGAAAATTATAAAAATAGTCGCCGTTATCGCACTTTTCCTAATTGCACTGGCTTTAGGCTCTCAAAACCAAACAACTGTGAATTTCAACTATCTGCTTGCACAAGGTGACTTCCATTTATCAAGTTTATTAGGTGTTGTATTCGTTTCAGGCTTTGGCCTTGCTTGGTTAGTCTTTGGTAACATGCACATGCGGTCTCAGCTAAAAATTCATCGCTTGAAGAAGCAACTCAATAAGCAATCAAAGCAGGTCGCTGCTGATACTAAAGCTTAAAGGCTATATTTGATGTTAGAGTTACTGTTCTTACTTTTGCCTATCGCAGCCGCTTATGGTTGGTATATGGGTAATCGTAACGCTCAGCAAGAAAAACAAAAACAATCACACCAGATCTCCCGTCAATACGTGACGGGTTTGAACCTATTACTGTCAGACCAATCTGACAAAGCGGTTGATCACTTCATCGAGCTACTTCAAGTAGACAATGAAACCATCGATACTCATTTGGCTTTGGGCAACTTGTTCCGTTCAAGAGGCGAAGTCGACCGCGCTATTCGCATTCACCAAAACCTTATCTCTCGTTCGGGGTTAACGCTCGATCAGAAAAACCTCGCACTACAACAATTAGCTAAAGACTATATGGTCTCTGGCTTTCTTGATCGCGCCGAAAAAATCTTTGAACAGCTTGTAGAAGAACCCGATCATAAAGAAGGTGCTTTGCAACAGTTGGTTGCTATTTATCAGCAAACACGTGAGTGGAACAAAGCTATCCATTACGGAAATATCTTAGTTAAACTCGGTAAGAAGAAAATGAAGATGCGTGCCACAGTCGCGCATTTCTGGTGTGAGCTTGCGATGCAAGAACAAGCTGATGGTAACCGCTCTAAAGCGCTGCAACACTTCAAGAAGGCTCTGTCTGAGGACCCTAAATGTGTTCGTGCTAGCATTGCTTTAGGTAAGTTCCATTTAGCGAACGAAGATTACCAAAAGACCATCGATTGTCTTGAATCGGTACTCGAGCAAGATATCGACTTCATTAGTGAGGTGTTGCCAACCCTTGCTGAGTGTTACCACAAGCTTGGACAAGAAGCTCAACTGGTCGAATTCCTTAAAGCGTGTATTCAGAAGAAAGCCGGCGTATCTGCGGAACTGATGCTTGCTCAATTAGTTGCTCACCATGAAGATGTTGGCTCTGCTCAAGAGCTACTGACCAAGCAACTTGTTAAAAACCCAACCATGAAAGGCTTCTATCGATTAATCGATTATCACCTAGCAGAAGCAGAAGAAGGTCGAGCGAAAGATAGTTTAACCACGCTTCAATCCATGGTTGGTGAGCAGCTTAAAGTTAAGCCTCATTACCGTTGCCGCCAGTGTGGTTTCTCAACACACTCAATGTATTGGCACTGCCCTTCATGTAAAGGGTGGGGAACGATCAAGCCTATTCGTGGGCTTGATGGTGAATAGATTTGTGGTCATTTTAAGACCAAATTTTTAATTGCAGCTTTCGGGCTGCATTTTTATGACTGTTATTTATCACCCGCTATGTGTAGGTGAGTAAATGTTTTGTAGAAAGTTAACTGCGTTAGGAGATGAAATGAACGACCAAAAAATCATTGTAGCCTTGGATTATGACAACCAAGCGGATGCGTTAGCCTTTGTTGATCGTATTGACCCAGCATCTTGCCGCTTAAAAGTCGGCAAAGAGATGTTTACCTTGTTTGGCCCTGAGTTTGTTCGTGAATTACATAAGCGTGGTTTCTCAGTATTCTTAGACCTTAAATTCCACGACATTCCTAACACATGTTCAAAAGCAGTGCGCGCTGCTGCTGAACTTGGCGTATGGATGGTGAACGTACACGCAAGTGGCGGTGAGCGCATGATGACGGCTTCTCGCGAAATCTTAGAACCGTATGGTAAAGATCGCCCGCTGCTTATTGGTGTGACTGTACTAACCAGTATGGAACAGTCTGATCTAGCGGGTATCGGTTTAAACCTAGAGCCACAACAGCAAGTAATGCGCTTGGCTTCTCTTACTAAAAACTCTGGTCTAGACGGTGTGGTATGTTCAGCACAAGAGGCTTCATTGTTGAAAGGTGCACTTGGTCAGGAGTTTAAACTAGTGACTCCAGGTATTCGCCCTGTAGGTGCTGATGTTGGTGACCAGAAGCGTATCATGACGCCTTCTAAAGCGATTGAGTCAGGTTCTGACTACCTAGTTATCGGTCGTCCAATTACTCAAGCTATAGACCCAGCAGCGGTTCTTGCTGAGATTAACGGTACTCTAGCTTAAGTTTCTCTTATAGCTAGCGATACGAATAAAGAAGGCCAGCAAATTGCTGGCTTTCTTGTTTGTTTTCGAGAAACAGAGCTTGTTTGGGCTCGGTTGGCTTAACTTAAACCGGCGCACCACTATGGAATTTAAAGTCACTGTCGTCTGAAGTGATCAGGTCAGCTTCTACTTGAGCAAAGTGAGCAATACGTTCAGAGATATCTTTCCCTGCGATCTGCTCTGCTAGTTCAAGGTAATCTTGATAGTGACGCGCTTCTGAACGAAGTAGAGACACGTAAAACTTCTCCATGTCTTCTTCTAAGAAAGGAGCCAATTTAGCGAAGCGTTCACAAGAACGAGCCTCAATAAACGCACCGATGATCAGCTTATCAACCAGAGCATCTGGTTCGTAAGTTTTAACTTGCTTGATCAACCCCTTCGCGTAACGACCCGCTTCAATCGGTTGGTAAGTCACGCCTTTCTTTTCCATCAACTCCATCACTTGATAGAAATGATGCAGTTCTTCTTTAATCAGTAGAACCATTTTATCGATAAGGTCAGCTCCGTAATTACAGCCTTCTTTCGCTGTGATTTGCTTTGATACGTTGCTTTTACCACGAAGTGACTCTAGATCTCCGATACGACGATAAGCAAACTGCTCGTATGGCAAGATCCACTCATTCAGTTGCTTGGCACTCTCTTTATCAACCGCGTACTTACGGATAAGAAACAGGGCGCTTTGAGCCGCTTTTAGCTCACAAAGCATGTGGTCACGAAGAATGATGTGAAGGTTTTCTGGCTTTTTGGCTTCATCGATCCATGAATCTGGCGTTTCGGCTTTAAGAAAGGAGTGAATTGGAGCTAATAGTTCTTGATACATGGTCGGGGAAAGTTTGTTGATAATGCGGGATTTTATCACAGCTCACTAGATCTCCCTATACGGAGAAAGGAAATTAACTAGGTACAAAAAAGGCCGCCTATTTAAGCAAATAAGGCGGCCTTTTCTTGTTTGGGTTAGACGATTACCATTTCTTCTTCTGACCGAATAGAGCATCCATATCGTCGTCACGCTCTTTAGATTCCATCTGTTGTAAATCTTGCGCGTTTTTATCTTGGCGCTTCTGATCAAGGTCGTTAAGCATCTGCTGAAGCTTCTCTTTTGCTTGATTAGAGTATGAGTCGTTTTTGGTTGCTAACGCATCAATGCCTTTACGCAGTAACTGAATTGCTGTGCCTGGTTGGCCGCGTGAAATTGAGTCGTTTGCACGTTTGATAACGTTCTCGATGTTAATACGAATTTGAATTGTCTCGAGACGAGCGTTCTCAACCACATAAGCTTGGGTTTCAAAACGACCTTTGTTGTGTTCATTACGGACTGTATCGCGAAGGCGTTTGACTAGCTTAAGCATCATGATCGCTTGCTTATCACTGCTTGGTACGCGGAAAGCTGTACTTTCGCCACCTTGGTAGTTCTCTTTAAGCTGAGTGATTTGCTGCTTCACGCTTTCGATACGTTGAGCGAGTTGCTTATTTTTAGGGTCGAGCTGATACATATTTTCTAATGCATCAAGAATTCGATTATTTAAGCATACAAGAAGATCTTGGCTAAACGGCATATGGTGGGCATTACCAATCAGCTCTTCAGTTCCGTCAATAATGGTTAGATAACGAGAAGCTTCCTGTTTCTTCGCTGTTTCTACCTTAACTTTGTATTGAAGCATGATGTTGTAGCCTAAAACCAACACCAAAAGAACGGCTACTAAGGCGATTATTAAACCAATATTCATATATTTGTGTCTGCTTGTTGTTTTCTATAGCTAACTGGAGAGGATACACGATTCCATTATGTATCGGCACTCGTAAATTGCAATTTCTGATTATCTCTTGTTGAGCGCAATCGGCAATCAAAATTTATCAACTAATGTATGAGAATGAGGAGTGGGTTGCAAAGCGTTAGTGATGTTTTTGTTTGTTAAGCTATAAAAGCTCAATTTTTCTGTCATTTTTGTGCTTGAAGCGTTATAACTATTAATTATATTACACGAGACTATAACGCTCTCTTTGCAAATATGTTAGCACAGAAATGAGTAAAGGATTACGAGGTTAGATATGAAGTTACAGCAACTGAAGTACATTGTTGAGGTTGTAAACCATAACCTAAATGTTTCTGCGACCGCAGAGAGTTTATACACATCTCAGCCAGGTATCAGTAAACAGGTTAGATTACTTGAAGATGAGCTGGGCATTCAGATCTTTGAGCGAAGCGGCAAGCACTTAACGCAGGTGACTCAAGCTGGCGAGGATATCATTCGTATCTCTCAAGAGATTTTAGCTCGTGTTGAAAGTATTAAAGCGGTTGCGGGTGAGCATACTCATCCAGAGATGGGCACATTGAACATTTCAACGACTCATACCCAAGCTCGTTACGCTCTTCCTGATGTGATTAAAGGTTTCACAGCACGTTACCCTAAAGTTTCGCTCCACATGCATCAAGGCACACCGAGTCAAATGTCTGAGGCCGTTGCGAAAGGGACTGCAAACTTTGCGATTGCGACTGAAGCACTTCACCTTTATCAAGACGCGATCATGCTGCCTTGTTACCATTGGAATCGCTCAATCGTAGTAACCAAAGATCACCCTCTTGCTCAAAAGCAAAATATTACCATTGAAGATCTGGCTGCTTACTCTCTAGTGACCTACGTATTCGGTTTTACTGGCCGTTCTGAGCTTGATACCGCGTTCAACAAAGTTGGTCTAACACCGCGCGTTGTGTTTACCGCAACAGATGCGGATGTAATCAAAACTTATGTTCGCATGGGCATTGGTGTTGGTGTTATCGCGAGTATGGCGATTGACCATGAACAAGATACTGATTTGGTTGCCATTGATGCAAGCCACCTATTTGGTGCGAGTACGACAAGCATCGGCTTTAGAAAGGGCACCTTCCTGCGTTCTTACATGTTTGATTTCATGGAGCGCTTTGCACCGCACTTAACTCGCCCTGTGGTAGAACAGGCTATTTCTTTGAAATCCAATGAAGAGATTGAAGAGATGTTTAAAGATATCGAGCTACCTGTTCGTTAATCTCAACGTGCAAATCTAGATTCTAATTCGGCCTGTCTCTACAGGCCGTTTTTCTATCTGATTTCGAACTCTCTTTACTGCTCTCTTTTATATCGAGCCTTTCCATTTCCGTTTGTTACCCCTACAATCCTCGCACCATAGGGGGAAGCATGCATTCACGATTTAAAATACTCGACTCATTCTTGTTAGAGCACCAGGTTTACTGGCGTTCAGAGCCTTTCCACCTATGCCAAACTCAGCAACAACCTTGGGTTGATGTGAATCGCCCGCTTGTCGATTGGTTGGATAGATTGAGTATTGAGAATATTCAGATTCTAAAAGAGCAGCCTCAAGTGTTGGCCGAAGAGCTTATTGGTTTTCTTCCCGAGTTAGAGGAGGCGAATCAAAGCATTCAGTTCACTACCACAGCTCTTAAAGGGTTAACACTTCCACGAGGTACCGAAGATGGTATTCCGGGAAGAAAGCTACAACAGATTGTTTCGATGGGCGAGGCTTCGCTTGAACATCATCATGGCAAAGAGTGGTTGGAGTGGTGTTCTGGAAAAGGCTTCCTTGGTCGAATCTTATCTCAACAATCGAAGCAAAAAGTGACCAGCTTCGAATGGCAACAATCGCTGTGCGAAAGCGGGCAAAAGATTGCAGATGCACAACGTTTAGAAATGACGTTTGTTCAAGGTGATGCGTTTTCTGAAAGTGCAGATGAGGTATTTAATTCAAACCAACACGCTGTCGCACTGCACGCCTGTGGCGATCTTCATGTTGAGTTAGTTAAAAAATCTGTGTCACATGGTCTACCAGCAGTCACTATCTCTCCTTGTTGTTATCACCTTATTCGTGAAGAAAACTATCAAACAATGTCTTCGGTTGCGAAAAGCTCGGCTTTGACATTGAGCAAGAGTGATTTACGAATCCCACTTCAAGAAACGGTTACAGGTGGTGAAAGAGTAAAGCGACATCGTCAGTTAGAGATGAGCTATCGTTTGGGTTTTAGCCAACTGCTTAAGTCTGAGCTAAACATCGATGAATACATCCCAGTGCCGAGCATCAAAAAATCAGAATTATCTGAAGGGTTTGAATCGTTTTGTCTGTGGGCTTCTGAAGTGAAAGAGTTACCACTTGGTTCGGATATGGATTTTGAATTTTATTTTGCTCAAGGAGAGAAACTTTTCTGGGAAATGGAGAAGCTGAGCTTAGTTCAGCAAGTTTTCAGGCGACCATTGGAGATATGGCTAGCTTTGGATCGCGCTCTTTACCTGCAAGAGCAAGGCTATGAGGCAAGCATCGAAGAGTTTTGTGAACGCAGTGTCACGCCTCGAAATCTGCTGATTCATGGTGTTAAGAGTGGCCGATAAATCTCAAGAGTATAAGGCAGGCCGTTGATCATAGTTCACGAGCGATAGTGCTATAGATACAAAAATGTATGGTCCGCCCCGTTATTGCAACTACAATTAAGTAATAACGGAGTTGGTTTGCGCTAATGTATTCGGAGTCCTTGTTGGGAGCACTAGCTTCCCAGCTCCACGATGATATCCGCGCCAGATTATCCTTAAAAGCCCAAAGCATTGATTGCTATTTTTTGTGTCAGGTTCTTAATCTGGCCGATTGACCGTTTTTGTCATCACGTTCATTGGCGTTGCAAACTTGGTTATAGCTAAACAGCCTTAAAAGCTTGGCGGTGGTATAACACCGCCAAGCTATCCTCACTAGCTTGTTGGCTAATGCAACTACCACTACATTAAATGGTTTGGTGGCTCGTAGGTTCACAAGCCACTCTCCAAACACTTTCCCTGTCGTCTCTAGCCTAGAGAGTACAGCTCTTGCGCCATGGATAAACAGAGTTTCTGAGGTGCTTATTTCCTCGTTTACTCATACCAAGTAGCTTGGTATTTCCTCCCGTTGAGAATTGCCTTGGTACAAGTCCCAACCAAGCCGCCATCTCGCGGCCATTGGTGAAGTTACTCGGAGAGCTTACATCAGCAATACACAATGTGGAGGTAAGATCGCCAATTCCAGGGATAGTTTTTAATAATTGAGCACTTTCGTTATTATCAACAATAGTTTGAAGCTTGATATCTTGGGTTTTGATTTGTTCATTGAGGTACTTGTAGTGTTCATGGATAGATATCAATTCACATAGCAAGCTTTTTGGTAGTGATACTGTTTGTTCTGCTAACCATTGAAACAGAGACTTCATCTTTGCATGCCCTTTGGGAAAGCTAAGGCCAAACTCAAGTAAGATCGCGCCGATCCGCGACATAGTGGCGGTTCTCTCCTTGATATAACTATCTCTGACTCGATGAATCGCTGCGATGACTTGAGCCTCTTCACTTTTACAGCCACAAATCTCATGGTCGGTCGACTCGCAGCCTCTGCGATCGCTGAAGCATCGATGAAATCGTTTTTATTGCCTTTGACATAAGGCTTTACATACTGAGGAGGAATAAGTCGGGGTTGATGACCAAGCTCACCACACTTTCGAGCAAGCCAATGAGCACCGCCACAAGCTTCGAAAGCAATAGTTGTTGGTTCTATTTTACTAAGAAAGATTAAGAGTTGATTGCGATTAAATTTACGACGAAGCACCTCCACCCCACAACGGTTATGTGCGATAGCATGGAAGCAGTGTTTACCTAGGTCGATACCTAAAATATGAATAGAAGACATATGGTTCACCTCATTCTGAGAGCCTACTCTAAGCTTAAGGGCTTGAGAGTGAGGCGGACCATATAATTAAGCCAGTTCAACAAATGTCGGACTGGCTTTTTTAAGGTTCATCGCGGATTAGCGGGAACTAAAAACAAAAAAACGGTAGTAAGTGATATGGTTTAGTCGCCAAACAAAAATCATACACAAACTACCGTTTTCATGCCGAATCATACTTTCCTATCTTCATTCTGGGAAGGCTTTAAAATAGTAAAGTCTCACCAGACAGCATCACTTGTTACACTAACTCTTAAACCTAATTCTGAGGCTAAATGCCTTTGCGGTCTTGAAGCTGAGGCTATCCATGAGTATCAATGGCGTCATGTGAAAGAGGCCATGTTGTTCAATGTTCCTGTTGAGCTTTCCGTTCAAACTCGAAGGATCAAGTGTCGTGACTGCGGCATAAAAACAGAGTTTCTATCTTGGTTAGAGCCTTATGCTCGTATAACGACGCGTCTAAAAAGTTATATAGAACAACTACTGCCTCTTCTTCCCATTAAGCATATCTCCCAGTTAACGAGCGTTCATTGGCACACCATTAAAGAGATAGATAAACGTCGACTTCGCCAAGTGGTACCGTCAGTGAAATGGGAAGGGCTAAGGCAACTCGTCATGGACGAGTTCGCCATCTTTAAAGGGCACCGATATGCCACAGTCATCGCTGATGCTAAGACTCACCAAGTCATTTGGATAGGGTTAGGTCGTAGCCGCAAGGACATACGACCGTTTTTCGAGCAGTTAGGCAAGCATGGTAACAATATCGAAGCGGTCGCAATGGACATGAATACGGCTTTTGACCTTGAAGTTCAAGCGCACTGCCCGAATGCAAAAATCGTTTACGACTTATTCCATGTTGTTGCTAAGTTCGGTCGTGAGGTGATGGATAGAGTCAGAGTCGACCAAGCTAACAAACTCAAGCAGGATAAAAAAGCGAGGCAATGGGTGAAGCGCTCACGCTGGGTACTGCTGAAAAACAGAGGTAATTTAAATGCACGACAAGATAGCTATCTTACTGAAATATTGAATATCAATAAGGACTTGATGGCCACTTATATACTCGGCTCACAACTCAAAGAGCTTTGTTACTGTAAATCAGAAGCACATGCTAAGGGGCTCTGGGAGGTATGGTGGGCACAAGTGCAAGAGAGTGGAATTAAGCCATTGAAAGAGTTTGCACGAAAACTGAGGCCTTATCTTCACGGTATTATTGCATCGGCAACTTATCCGCTCAACACCTGCACATTGGAAGGGATAAACAACAAAATAAAGTTAATCAAGCGAATGGGGTATGGATATCGAGATACAGACTACTTCTTCTTGAAGATAAAAGCGGCTTTCCCCGGAAAGCCGCGATGAACCTTTTTTAATGTGTGTTGTAACTGAACGCTTCAACGAGAAAATTTTACGCTCAGTTAGTCACTACATCATTAGTTAAACATTGCGATAGCTTCTGCTGGGTCTACGTATTCTAGGTCAAAGCTCTCTGCAACTTCTTTACAAGTCACTTTACCGTGGATTACGTTTAGACCTTCTAGGAAGCCTTTATCAGATAGAAGTGCTTCGCGGTAGCCTTTGTTCGCTAGCTTAACAATGTAAGGAAGTGTTGCATTGTTTAGTGCGTAAGTTGAAGTACGAGCAACGGCACCTGGCATGTTAGCAACACAGTAGTGAACAACGTCATCAACGATGTAAGTTGGGTCTGCGTGCGTTGTAGCGTGTGAAGTTTCGAAACAACCACCTTGGTCGATTGCAACGTCAACAACCGCTGAACCTGGCTTCATCTTAGCGATGTGATCTTTTGTAACAAGTTTAGGAGCCGCTGCACCTGGGATTAGTACTGCACCAATCACTAGGTCTGCTTCTAGAACATGCTTCTCGATAGCGTCTTCAGTAGAATAAACCACTTTTGCGCGCCCTTGGAATTCTTCATCAAGGCGACGAAGTGTATCTACGTTACGGTCAAGAATTGTAACATCTGCGCGAAGACCAACAGCCATACGTGCTGCGTTAGCACCTACAACACCGCCGCCAACAACAACAACTTTTGCTGGTTCAACGCCAGGAACGCCACCAAGAAGAAGACCACAACCACCGTTAGATTTCTCTAATGTTTGTGCACCTGCTTGAATAGACATGCGACCAGCGACTTCAGACATTGGTGCTAATAGTGGCAAGCGACCCATATTATCTGTTACAGTCTCATAGGCTACGCAGACAGCTTTGCTCTTGATCAGCTCTTCAGTTTGTGGAAAATCTGGTGCAAGGTGTAAATAGGTAAATAATATTTGCCCTTCGCGAAGCATAGCTCGCTCGACAGCTTGAGGTTCTTTAACCTTTACAATCATCTCTGCTTTCGCGAAAACGTCAGCAGCAGTAGGAAGAATGGATGCGCCTACAGCGATGTAATCATCGTCTGAAAAACCGATACCAGTACCGGCATTGGTTTCTACAAAAACTTGGTGGCCGTGTGAGATTAGTTCTCTCACGCTAGCTGGGGTCATACCAACGCGGTATTCGTGGTTTTTGATTTCCTTAGGTACGCCAATGATCATCCTGACTCCTCATTTTATTTTGGTTGTTTTATCTATGTGTAGGGTAATTCTGTCGAATTAATATCTAGTATAGATATGTTCAGATAAAATTTGATACTGAATATTAAAAAGTTGTAGTATATTTTTTTGCAAGGAAGTAATAAGGTGGAATAAAAAATGGCAGACAATTATAAGAAGCCGTCCAAGGAACTAGATCGTATTGACCGCAACATTCTTAATGAGTTGCAAAAAGACGGTCGTATCTCAAACGTTGAACTTTCAAAACGAGTAGGACTTTCTCCGACTCCATGTCTTGAGCGTGTTCGTCGTTTAGAACGTCAAGGTTACATTACTGGGTACACAGCGTTGCTGAACCCACAGTACCTTGATGCTTCACTTTTAGTGTTTGTTGAAATTACTTTGAACCGTGGTGCGCCAGATGTGTTCGAACAATTCAACACCGCTGTTCAGAAACTTGATGACATCCAAGAGTGTCATTTAGTGTCGGGTGATTTTGACTATCTTCTAAAAACACGTGTATCGGATATGGGTGCTTACCGTAAGTTACTGGGTGATACGTTACTGCGTCTACCAGGCGTAAACGACACTCGTACCTACGTTGTAATGGAAGAAGTGAAACAAACTAATCAACTTGTGATTAAAACTCGTTAATCACAATTGGTGAAATGAAAGAAAGCGGACTTTTGTTCCGCTTTCTTGCTTTCTGGAATTGGGTTTTTCGGTTTGATATGGTTAAATCAACAGTAGTTTCATTGAAACGAGCGGCGTGTGCCGCTCGTTATGTTTTTATCCCGTTTAATTATTAAGTTGGTTTATGTTCAAGCAGAGCAGTAATAAAGTAGAAACAATCATTAAAACGAGTGAAGAGCCTCAGTCTCCTCGTTTGAATGGTTCTCAACGTCTCAAAGAGTGCAGCCTGATTCTGGGTGTTCTCTTCTCTATTCTACTTGCCGTTGCGTTATTAACCTTTAGCCCTGCAGACCCATCATGGTCGCAAACGGCGTGGGGTGGTGACATTCAAAATGCCGGTGGTTACCTAGGTGCATGGTTAGCGGATACGCTGTTCTTTGTATTTGGTTCTCTGGCTTACCCTCTGCCTATCTTAGTCACGGTTGCCGCGTGGGTATTGTTCCGCAAGCGTAATGAAGATGAACAGATCGATTTTATGCTTTGGGGCACTCGCTTACTTGGCCTCACAGTCCTTATTCTGACTAGCTGTGGTTTAGCGGATATCAACTTTGACGACATCTGGTACTTCTCATCAGGTGGTGTTGTAGGTGATGTATTAACTAGCCTTGCACTTCCGACTCTGAATGTTCTTGGCAGTACGTTAGTTCTTCTTTTCTTATGGGGCGCTGGTTTTACTCTACTAACGGGTATTTCTTGGTTAAGCATTGTTGAATGGTTGGGTGAACGTGCGATCAAGCTGTTCACGTCTGTTGTAAACAAAGCGCGCGGCCAAGACCAAGAGTTGCTTGAGCCTCAACTAAGAGAGTCAGCAGACCGTGATTTAATTGAAGAACGTCACCAAGAGCCAACTTACCGCGACGTTCCTGCTATAGAAGACAATAAACACTCAACAGAGCAAGATCCGCTTGATCCTGCACTGAGCTTCTCTGCGACTAATGATTCGTCAGATGCGGCTGCAAGTGCGCTAGAGAGTGCAGCGACACCGAAGCGTCATTACAACATTCACATGCCAGTTGAGGCTCCTACGAAGCAAGAAGCTTCAGCTCAAGAAGAACCTCAGATTCAGCGTCAACCTAAAGTTGAACCCGAGCCGATCCCTGTAGCGCCGGTTTACCAAGCGCCAGAAGAGCCTTTAGAAGAAGGTGTTGAACGTTCTAAGCAGCTCAATGCCACTATCGAGCAGCTGGAAAACGCCGCTATGTATGAAGATGACCTTGCTGAGCAAGATCAGGTTGACGCGCATGAATCTCAGGTCGCTTATCAGCAATACATACAGAATGAACAGCAAGACGTTACGCCTACTGATACGGCTCTTGAAAGTACAGAACCAGAAATCAACAGCTCGCCAGAAGTAACGAGTGAATTTGATGCTGAAGAGGTTCAGCCTGAATCTCTATATGCTTCACCAATGGGTGAGCCAGAAGAAACAATACAAGAAGATTTCTCTGCACAAGCTTCACCGTTTGATGAAACGGAAGAGCAGAGTGACGAACAGACTTTTGCTCCTGCAGTTCATCAGACTGAAACCGAGCAATCTGATGCAGAATTAGCTGATGAGCCATTTGAACCTTTCTCTTACCAAGAAGAACATTCAAAGCCATCACAGCCAACAGAACAAAGCCTAGAGCCAGCGATTGATCTTCCTTGGGAAGAGGTGACAGAAGATGAGCCTCTGAACCAAGATAAAGACGTAGAAGCATTCCAAAGCATTGTCTCTGAAGCGCAAGCAAATATGGCGGCGGCACAGAACCCGTTCTTGGTTCAGCAAGATGTTAACTTGCCGAAGCCTGCAGAGCCTCTACCAACGCTTGAGTTGTTGTTCCACCCTGAAAAGCGTGAAACCTTCATTGACCGTGATGCACTAGAAGCGATTGCTCGTCTGGTTGAATCGAAACTTGCGGATTACAAGATCAAAGCCGACGTCGTCGACATTTTCCCTGGTCCTGTGATCACTCGATTTGAGTTAGATTTGGCACCAGGTGTGAAAGTAAGCCGTATCTCAGGCCTTTCTATGGACTTAGCTCGTTCACTGTCTGCATTAGCAGTACGTGTGGTTGAAGTTATTCCAGGAAAACCTTATGTGGGCCTAGAACTGCCGAACATGAGTCGTCAAACGGTATTCTTCTCTGATGTAGTGGGTAGCACTCAGTTCCAAGAAGCGAAATCACCAACGACAGTGGTTCTAGGACAAGACATCGCAGGTGAAGCTGTGATTGCTGACCTATCGAAAATGCCTCATGTTCTTGTTGCCGGTACAACTGGTTCAGGTAAGTCGGTGGGTGTGAACGTGATGATCTTGAGTATGTTATATAAAGCATCTCCAGAAGATGTACGCTTCATCATGATTGACCCGAAAATGCTTGAGCTCTCAGTTTATGAGGGTATCCCTCATCTGCTATCTGAAGTCGTTACTGACATGAAAGATGCGTCGAATGCCCTTCGTTGGTGTGTAGGCGAAATGGAACGTCGTTATAAGCTAATGTCGGCGTTAGGTGTTCGTAATATTAAAGGTTACAACGATAAGCTTAAGATGGCCGCTGATGCGGGTCACCCAATCTATGATCCATTATGGAAACCGGGTGACAGCATGGACCCAGAAGCGCCATTGCTAGAGAAACTTCCTTATATCGTGGTAATCGTCGATGAATTTGCCGACCTAATCATGGTAGTAGGTAAGAAGGTTGAAGAACTGATTGCGCGTTTGGCACAAAAAGCACGTGCGGCGGGTGTTCACTTGATTCTCGCGACTCAACGTCCATCGGTAGATGTAATTACGGGTCTAATTAAAGCCAACATCCCAACGCGTGTTGCCTTTACCGTATCAACCAAAACCGACTCTCGAACCATTCTTGACCAAGGTGGTGCAGAATCGCTACTTGGTATGGGTGATATGCTTTACCTACCGCCGGGTTCTAGCCATACCATTCGTGTTCACGGTGCCTTTGCATCGGATGATGATGTACACGCGGTGGTGAATAACTGGAAGGCGCGCGGTAAGCCAAACTATATTGATGAAATCACCAACGGTGAACAAACTCCTGAAACCTTGCTTCCGGGCGAGAAGATGGAAGGCGATGAAGAGGTTGATCCTTTGTTTGATCAAGTAGTCGAACACGTTGTTCATTCACGTCGTGGTTCGGTTTCTGGCGTACAGCGTCGATTCAAGATCGGTTATAACCGCGCAGCGCGTATTGTAGAGCAGCTTGAAGCGCAAGGTATCGTAAGTGCTCCGGGCCATAACGGTAACCGAGAAGTCTTAGCGCCAGCGCCACCAAAAGATTAGGTCTACACGCCCTATGAACTTATGCCCATTAAGTCGGTCAAATCGTGAATATGACCGACTTATGTTTTAACAGGATTATTGATGAAAAAAGTATTCGCACTTTTATTTATGAGCTTCTCAGTGTTTGCTTCTCCGAAAGAAGAGCTGAGTAGCCGTTTGGCATTGAACGCAGGTTTTAGTGCTGACTTTAAACAAGTCGTGACCAGCCCTGATGGTGATGTGGTGATGGAAGGCGAGGGTACTGTAGAGATTGCGCGCCCTAGCTTATTCCGCTGGGAAACCACGTTCCCTGATGAAAACCTATTGGTATCTGATGGTCAAAGCTTGTGGTACTACAGCCCGTTCATTGAGCAAGTGAGCATTTACTGGCAAGAGCAAGCGACATCGCAAACGCCTTTCGTACTGCTGACTCGCAACCAAGAAAGTGATTGGGATAACTACAACGTCGCGCAAACGGGTAACCAATTTACGTTAACACCAACGGCAGTGGATTCTAACCAAGGTGATTTCCAGATTAACATCACCGAAAAGGGCATTGTTCAGGGTTTTAACGTGATTGAACAAGATGGCCAGAAAGGTGAGTTTACTTTCAGTAACGTTGATTTAGGTAAGCCATCAGCAGACCGCTTTACTTTTGTGGCACCGGAAGGTGTCGAGGTCGACGACCAAAGAAATTGATCCAAACAGGCAGATCGTTTGGTCGTAAGTCGATAGGCATTATGCCATCAACGAATCAAGAGATTGCAATTGAGTAATTACAGCTTAGATTTTGCAGGGGACGAAGATTTTCGTCCCCTTGCTGCTCGTATGAGACCTGAAACTGTTGAACAGTACATCGGTCAGCAGCATATATTGGGCCCCGGTAAACCACTTCGCAGAGCGCTGGAAGCGGGCCATATTCACTCCATGATTTTATGGGGGCCTCCGGGTACCGGTAAAACTACGTTGGCGGAAGTGGCTGCAAATTACGCCAATGCAGAAGTGGAGCGTGTATCAGCGGTAACATCGGGTGTGAAAGACATTCGCATTGCTATTGAGAAAGCACGAGAAAACAAGCAAGCAGGACGCAGAACGATTCTGTTTGTGGATGAGGTCCATCGCTTTAACAAGAGTCAGCAAGATGCCTTCCTACCTCATATTGAAGATGGCACGGTTACGTTTATCGGCGCGACTACAGAAAACCCTTCTTTTGAATTGAACAACGCTTTGTTGTCACGTGCGCGTGTCTACAAACTGACTTCTCTCAATACTGACGACATCTCCCTTGTTATTCGCCAAGCTATTGAAGATAAACAGCGTGGATTGGGTGATGTGCCTGCCGACTTCGCTGATAACGTCTTAGACCGTCTCGCTGAGTTGGTGAACGGTGATGCGCGTATGTCGCTCAACTATCTTGAGCTGCTGTACGACATGGCAGAAGACAACGATAAGGGCGAGAAAGCGATAACTTTGCAGTTGCTTGCTGAAGTGGCAGGTGAGAAAGTCGCTCGTTTCGATAACAAAGGCGATATTTGGTACGACCTAATCTCTGCGGTTCACAAATCGATTCGTGGTTCGAACCCTGATGCGGCGCTATATTGGTCGGCGCGAATGATTGCCGCGGGTTGTGACCCTCTGTATATCGTAAGGCGTTTACTGGCTATCGCTTCTGAAGATATTGGTAACGCTGACCCAAGGGCAATGCAGGTCGCTATGTCGGCTTGGGATTGCTTCACTCGTATTGGCCCTGCTGAAGGAGAACGTGCGATTGCTCAAGCGGTTGTTTATTTAGCATGTGCGCCAAAGAGTAATGCCGTTTACACCGCTTGGAAGCAAGCGTTAACCGATGCGCATAACCTTCCAGAGTACGAAGTGCCTCATCATTTACGAAATGCACCGACAACTTTGATGAAGGACATGGGCTACGGACAAGAATACCGTTATGCTCATGACGAACCGGGTGCCTACGCGGCTGGCGAAAAGTATCTGCCTCCTGAAATGGGAGAGAAACAATACTATTTCCCAACAAAACGAGGCTTAGAGACCAAAATTGGCGAGAAGCTAGATTATCTGGCGGATTTGGACGCAAAAAGCCCACAAAAACGCTATGAAAAGTAGTCTTTTTTGGATATCGTTACCTAGTCATAAAATTTATATTAAATCGTTAAAAGTTGGTCGAAATAGCACCAGTTTTAGGGGTTTAGCAGTGATTCAGTAGCAAACTACTGAATATTCAAATAACTAAAGCATAGGATTAGCAATGCTGGATTCTAAATTACTTCGAGCTGAGCTGGATGAAACAGCGGCAAAATTAGCACGTCGAGGCTTCGCCCTTGATGTAGAGACAATTCGTGAACTTGAAGAAAAACGTAAGTCCCTTCAGATGAAAACTGAAGAGCTGCAAGCGTTACGTAACTCTCGATCGAAGTCCATTGGTCAAGCGAAAGCAAAAGGCGACCATGAAGAAGCTGAGCGTATCCTTGCAGAAGTAGGCAACTTAGGCGCAGAACTAGACCAAGCTAAAGTAGCATTGGCTGACCTTCAAGCTGAACTAGAAACGATCACAATGTCTATTCCTAACCTTCCTGACGCAGAAGTGCCAGATGGTAAAGATGAAGACGATAACGTAGAAGTTTCTCGTTGGGGCCAACCTAAGACTTACGACTTCGAAGTTAAAGATCACGTTGACCTAGGCGAAATGTCTGGCGGTCTTGATTTTGCTAGCGCAGTTAAAATCTCTGGTTCTCGTTTCATCGTGATGAAAGGCAAATTTGCACGTCTACACCGTGCTATTGCTCAGTTCATGTTGGATCTTCACACTGATGAGCACGGCTACACAGAAATGTACGTACCGTACCTAGTGAACCACGATAGCCTATACGGTACTGGTCAACTTCCTAAGTTCGGCGAAGACTTGTTCCACACAAGCCCACTAACTGAGCAAGTAAGTGACGTACCTCTTAAGACTCTATCGCTTATCCCAACGGCAGAAGTACCGGTAACGAACATGGTTCGTGACACGATTACTGATGAAGCTGAACTGCCACTTAAGATGACAGCTCACACACCATGTTTCCGTTCTGAAGCAGGTTCTTACGGTCGTGACACTCGTGGTCTTATCCGTATGCACCAATTCGATAAAGTTGAACTAGTACAAATCACTAAACCAGAAGACTCTATGGCAGCTCTTGAAGAGCTAACAGGTCACGCTGAGAAAGTACTTCAACTTCTAGAGCTTCCTTACCGTAAAGTCATTCTATGTACGGGCGACATGGGCTTCGGTTCTGCGAAAACTTACGACTTAGAAGTATGGGTTCCAGCACAAGAGACTTACCGTGAAATCTCTTCTTGTTCAAACATGTGGGATTTCCAAGCGCGTCGTATGCAAGCTCGTTTCCGTCGTAAAGGCGAGAAGAAACCTGAACTTGTACACACACTAAACGGTTCTGGTCTTGCTGTAGGTCGTACTATGGTTGCTATTCTTGAGAACAACCAAGAAGCTGACGGCCGTATTGCTATCCCAGCAGTACTTCAACCATACATGGGCGGCGTAACGCACATCGGTTAATCTAATTATTTAGCGCCTCGCGCGAAATAGATTATTTAAAAGGCTTTGCTGTAATGGCAAAGCCTTTTTTGTATGTGGCGTTATTTTTTGTATGCGACAGTTATTTAGAAAAGCTAATTCAAAGAACTGCTACATAAACGAGAAGCTGGCGTTAGCAGCAGTATCTGCTTGCTTACACGCTAGAAGCGCCTTTCGGTAGTAGCTTTGATAGTTGTTTTTTGTCAGCTCATCAATGGTATAAAGCTGGGTGATCACTTCATCACATTGCTTGATGATAGTAAGCACTTGCTTAGCACCCATAGAATCTGGCCAAATCACAGAAAGCAGTTTCACGATGTTCATACAGACGTTTTTGATCATCGGGCAGCGCTTATGAATGTCTAAGTAAGCCACGAGCACCAATTTATAATCTGACTGGCCTTGCTTAATACTGATGTTTTTCTCTTTTAGCCATGTCATTTTTTCTGTGTTGCGATTTTTCATCTCAGCACACATCGTCATCTGACTCGACACAACGGTTTCGTTTGCTGTCTTGATGATCAACATGCCGCAGCGATTCTGAGCGACTTTAAATTCGTTCTCACAACTCATTCTATCCAACAACCATGCATGGTGATAAATCACAGGAAATGCATTGAAGTCATTCTTGTCGTGCAGTGCGGTTAAAATCGTCACCGCTTTTTGATACTGCTTAGATTCCATTGCAATGTGAGCAGCAATCAGCGCCAAGTCTGTTTGAAGCCCTGATCTTGCCTCGGTCGGGATCTTAGAAATCAGGTAATTGACTTGATCCAAATTCGCTTGCTTATCAATGCCGTCAGACGCGCAGTAGAGCAAGAATCGAATATGATTCAACTTCATGTACAAGTTGTCACGGAAGGTGTCTCTGTTGATCTGCACATAGTTTTGATAATGAAGCAGTGCTGTTCTCGAGTCATTCACCGACAAGCATAGATTCGCGATTGCCAACTCTCGCTCTGAGTTTCCAGGGGTGAGTTCGCTCGCCAACTTAAAGTGTGCAATCGCCGCAGGAATCTTGTTGCTGATCAGGTTGACCTGAGCGGCTTGGTCTCGATACAAAGTGCTGGTGGGCGCTGAATCAATCAAGCTTTCGATCATGCGTTGTGCTTCATTAAGCTGGCCTAAGTTCGCAAGGCTGTTCGCTAGCCCAGCTTGAGCCCAATCGAAACTGCCTTCATCAAGCGCTTTTTCATAAACACGCTTAGCTTCGTCGTAGAGTTCAAGCTTGGATAGAAAGCTTCCGCGGAACTGTTGAATCGTCGCGAAATATTCTGGATGGAATGCGACTAACTCTTCGCAGAATTTTAAACCCGCTTGGTAGTTGTTCTCTCTTTCAGCCTTGTAGATATTCTGCAATACCAGTTTCTTTTTTAGAGAGCTGGTAATACGTTGCTTCAACGTTTCTCGGTTGAACGGCTTTAATAGGTAGTTATCTGGTCGAAGCTCTAAGATAGGGCGGATCGACAAAGCTGAATTCTCGCCTGTTACTAGGATAAATATCCCGTCGTCTTTTAATCTTTTGGATTGCTTCAACTCTTCGAATAGCTGTTTGCCGTTGATGGTGTTGCCAAAGTTATAATCGCAAATGATCACATCAAAGGTTGTGTCGCTTGTGAGAGCCATTGCTATGCGAGGTGACTTAGCAATTGAAATCAAACGCTCTGAGAAGCCAATATGAACCAACATATTGCGAATAGTTGATAGCACTATCGCTGAGTCATCAACGATAAGTGTATTTAATTGAGTTAATTTCATGTTTATTTTAAATTATTTACTGACGTGAATTCCGAAAAGCTCGCAGGCTTTGAAGCAATAAAACCTTGGTACTTGGTCATGCCAATAGTCTTCAAGTATTCAAGATCTTGTTGCTGCTCGACACCTTCGACAATACAAGAAAGGCCTAGGTTTTCTGCCAAATTGATGCAAGCTTTGGTTAGAATCTGATTCTTTTTGTTTTCGCTGATATTGTTAACAAAACTCCGATCCACCTTAAGCTCGGTGAATGGTAAGCTCGACAGTTGGGACAGTGACGCATAACCCGTACCGAAATCGTCAACCGATAATCCAACCCCTAACATGCTCAGTTTTGCGATATTTTTATAGCAATGCGCATCGAGCAAGATCGTCTCATGCTCCGTGATCTCCAGAGTCAGCAATGATGGATCAATGTTGTATTTGTCACATAAGCTCGCGACTTGATCGGCGATCTCAAGCTTCAATGTTGATTGCTCAATATTGATCGCGAAGTGGATCGGTTTACGCATTGATGAGATATCTTTCAGAGCCAGCTCAAGCACAGTGAAGAAAAGTCGATCCATCAGCCCAAGCTGACGCAATGTATCCATGAAATGGAAAGGTGTGAGCAACCCTAATTCTGGATGCATGATGCGTGCAAGTACCTCAACACCAACCAGTGTCGATTGTTCTACGTCATGTTGTGTCTGATAAGCATTGGTGAACCATTTATTTTCAAAGGCTTCAATGGTCTGCTGTTCATCTAACTTAACTTCGGTCGGCAGAATAGACTTAGCGGTTTGGATACGTTTATACGACGACAACAAACGCTGGATATGCGTTTCATCGACCGGTTTCGGTATCGCTTCGACTTCGTTATAACCAATGAGTTTGCACATGCTTTTGGTTGAGTCCAACGCAGCATCAGCCATCGCACTCAATATGACGACAGTTTGGATCGAACCTTGAGCTTCCGAAGAAGCCAGTAATGACACACCATCAATCTGTGGCAACTGAAGGTCACAGAACGCAATATCAAAGCGATGTTGTTTGCATAGCTCTATCGCATCTTCGCCGTTGTAAGCGGTATAAACCTCATCCACGCTGTGGCGTTTAAGTAGGATCTGAATTTGTGTTGCTTGTAACAATGAATCCTCAACGATGAGAATTTTCATAGTGAATTTAACCTGTTTATAACCGCTTGAGCTGAGGCAATCGCTAAGTCCAGCTCTTCAATTAACTTGTGACAATACATAGGGTCTTCTGCATTTTTCTCACAATCCTTTGCTGCATGATTGAGAGAATCTAAGCCAAGTAGGCTTGCCGACCCTTTGATTCTGTGTGCTATCGCTTTAATGTTTGGGTTAGGCTCTAGCAGCATCGCTTTGTCTGAGCTGAACGAATCCAAAATAACCGTCGCCATTTGAAGCTGCTCTTCTGGACTGTAATTCTGTGCCCAAGATTGATCAGCTTGGATCGTTTCTACCGCTTGTTGGGGCAGTAATTCCTCAATCGCGAATGCGAGCTCTTCAAACGAATAAGGCTTGTAGATCACTTGATCCATACCCACACGTTCAGCCTTCTCAATAACCAATTTCGAGTCTTCGGCTGTACAGCCAATAATTGGCAAGTGTTTCAGCTTGTCGAGTGAACGAATCTTCTCCGTCAATTGATAGCCATCCATGTTCGGCATATGGCAATCCGTGATGATGATATCCACCAATGTTTCGCTGTTTTCTAATTCTTCCATCGCTTCTTGACCGTCTTTGACGATGATCGTCTTTAAACCAAAGCGCTTAAGCTGTTTTGCAAACAACAAGCGGTTGATTGGGTCGTCATCGGCGATAAGCACGGTTCCGGTAAAGTGGTACTCTGACGCCGGAGCGTGAGTCACGCTTTTGCCTTGAGCCGTGATATCGCTCAGCAATAGGTCTGGATACAGGTTCTGCCACTGTGTGGAGCGTTCAATAGCCTGACTGTAATCGTTCATTTGATTATCGATTTTCCAAGCTTTAAACCATGCCAAGATCTCTCTGTCTTCAGAATGCATCGGTGTAACCACTTTAACTGGGCTCGCTGTTCCTTTAATTGGTAAGCTCACCGAAACCTTAGTGCCTAGCCCCAACTTGCTTTCAATCTTGAGGTCACCGTCCATCATGTTAACTAGTCGTTGAACCACCGTAATTCCCAGTCCTGTGCCGCCGTAGCGTCGACTAATGCTACGGTCGCCTTGTGCGAAAGGTTGAAACGCACGAGCGATCTGTTGGTCAGACATACCGCAGCCTGTATCCGTAATCGAAAGCTGCAGTTGTTCGCTCGATGTTTTTACCGTAACTAACACAAAGCCGTTCTCGGTGAACTTAATCGCATTGTTCAATAGGTTATTAAGGATCTGAGTGACTCTCAGCCAATCCAAGCTTGCTCTGGATATCGAGTCGACTTTCCAGCCTAATTTAAAGTTAAGATTGTTGAGTCGCGCATTGCTCTCAAATGTCCTGAATATCGGGCACAACTCGTCGTAGATATTGCTTGTCTTCGACTCCAAATGAAGTTGATTAGCCTCCATTTTGGAGATGTCGAGAATGTCACTGACCAGCAATTTCAAACGTTCAGCTGACAACTGAGCATTGCTAAGGAGCTCCATGTCATCTTTGTTTTCTATCTTGGTACTGAGCAGCTCCATCAGGCCAATCATGGCCGCGATAGGCGTGCGCAATTCGTGGCTGACGATGGCCAAGAATAGATCTCGAGCTTTGATCGCTTCTTGCGCTTTCTTGTTAGATACCTCAAGCTCACGCTGCTGTTTTTCCCACTTTGTCAGATCATCAAGTACCGTAATTACGTAAGGATCTTTCTCTGATGCGTTGGCCAAACACTGACGAATCACACGAAAGTGCTGCTCGCCGCCACTGCAGTCACACTTGATGGTGCTCCAAACGCCTAATTTGTTCCCTGTTTTTTCATCGTTATCTCTAAGCCAACAAAACTCTGGGTTTTCATCGTGTTGCTGTGTAAAACAGTGGGCCATTTGCTTATCAAAAGCACTGTTGGAAAGAACTAACTGGCCGCTTTTATCGTGAATCGCAATCAGGCTAGGTAAGTTATCTAGCAAGGTCGTTAGCCATTGGATCTGATCATAACTGCGTTGTTCAGACTGTTGAGCTCGTGACAGGGATAGAGACAGTCGACGAGTCTTCATTAAGCCAAACGTAATCAAAGCGAATATCACCCCGGATATTGCTAAGGTATACGCCACGATTCGCTCTTCACTGAATCCGTATTGAGCGATGATGTTGTGATGCTTCAGTGTTAGAAGATCAATTTCATTTTGCGTTGTGACTGAAATAGCTGAGTCGATCACGCTTTGTAAGAACGATGAACTCGGATTTAAAATGACGCCCATTTTACGTTGCAGTGAAACTTCAGCTGTTTGTGGAACGATGTTAAACAGCGCATCGTAACCATTAAAAATGTATAGGTTAGCGATACTCTTTGGAATATAGGCATGCGTAATCTGACCGTTGCTCATCGCGGTAATGATTGAGTCCATGTCTTTGTAAATCACAGCATCAGCTAAGTGATCTTCTAAACTCGACTTTGGAATGAAGTAGCCCGTTCGATCCAAAATAGCGGTCTTTTTATTTAAAGACTCGCGGTTAGTTTCAATCAACGCCCATTCGAATGTCATGAAGGGTTTGCTGGCGATAAACTGAGAGGAATCTACGTTCTCTACATCGAAGCCTGGCAAAAACTCAACCTCACCATTCTTGAGCATATCGATGATGTTTTTGCCTTCTGGCGGAACATATTCAAATTTCAATCCGAGTTTTCTCGAAATTAGCTTTATTGCATCATGAATAAACCCCACAGCCTCTTGAGTAGTAGGATCAAAATATGAATACGGGTAGATTCCTTCCGTCACAGTAAAGCGAATAGGGCGTTTGCCATATTGGCTTTGGATTATCTGGTTCACGAGATCATCGTAAAAATGATAGAACTGTTCTGAAGACAAATTGGCAATGTCGTTTTCTTTGTCGTGAATGAATCTTTCGATGATGCTGTGCATTACGCTGTCATTCTGGTTCATCATGATCTGAACGGGAAATTTGGGCAGATCTTGGCTGAACGAGAGTGCACCTTGCCATTCGCCCGGGGTCATGACGGAGTAATAACTTTGTACTGATGTCAGATCTAAAATTGTCGCATCGGCAAAACCATTCGCTATCGCAGGTAACAGTTCAGAAGTGCTATTCACAACCATAGGGTCAGACACTCCCTGCTGATTGAGCAGTTGGCAGAACAGTGAACTTTTAATGCATACCCATTTTAGTTGGTCGTGCGGCGTATTCTTGGCGACGTCATCTCTGTACCAATACACATTTTGAATGTCATATAAGCTGTCTGAAAACTCAAATTGTTCAGCTCTTCTGCGTGTTTCCGCAAAGCCAATGGTTAAGTCAGCTTCACCGCTAGCAATCGCAGATAATAAGGCTCTGGAAGAGAAGTACTCTTTTACTTCCACTTCTATATTCAAGTAATCCCTAAGCATACCTTGGACGCTATCGCACGTATCTTGATTACGATTGACGACAAAGTCTTCCCAAACTTGATTAAACAGGTACATAGGTTTCGCAATGACTAGCTTCTGTTTATTTTGGATATAGCTATGCTGGGCTGCACTTAATGTGGTTTCTTCAGCTGTGCTGGAAAAAGAGAGTGAAGTTAGAGCGATTAATAAGAGAAACAGAGTCTTCATAAAGTTAGCGAGCGATGAAAAGTCCCGCATTCTATGACGACATTTTATTCAGCCGCTAATACAATTTTTGAATTTATTTTTGTCGAGAGGGTAAATAAGAATTGTGATTATCTTTTTAATAAACCCCTTCTTAAACAGAGGCTTAATTTTGATAATTCAGCCTGTTTTTCACAGGCTGAATCGGTAATTTTTATATTGAACACATTAAGGTTTATTTAGAAAAACTAGGTCTCTTGGAAACAATCAGGACGATTAAGAGCCTTATCAATGGCTGAAATAAGCTGCTCAATATGTGCAGGTTTGCTAATGAAAGGAGGCATCATATAGATCAATTTGCCAAATGGGCGTATCCAAATGCCTTGTTCAACAAAGTGAGCTTGGATGGTTTCCATATCGACAGGCGTATGAGTTTCAACAACGCCAATCGCGCCCAACCAGCGAACGTCTTTAACCAGTGCATGCTCTCGCAAAGGTGGCAGCAATTCAGAGAACAGCTGTTCAATCTGCTGAGTCTGACTCTGCCAATGTCCTTGCTCTATGATCGATAAACTCGCCGCACCGACCGCGCAAGCTAATGGGTTACCCATAAAGGTTGGCCCGTGCATAAAGCAGCCTGCTTCACCGCCACATACGGTGTCTGTGACCTCTTTGCTCGCTAGTGTTGCTGAAAGGGTCATGTAGCCGCCAGTCAGCGCTTTACCCAAGCATAGAATATCCGGTTGAATATCGGCATGCTCACACGCGAACAGTTTCCCAGTGCGGCCAAACCCGGTCGCAATCTCATCCAAAATCAACAATACGTTGAATTCATCACACAGCAGGCGCACTTGTTTCAGAAATTCAGGGTGGTAGATACGCATACCGCCAGCGCCTTGAACGATCGGCTCCAAGATCACGGCTGCGACTTCTTGATGATGTGTTGCTAGCTTTTCACGGAAGCTGTTTATGTCGTTAGCGTCCCATTGTTCCCAAAAACCTGTTTTCGGCGAATCTGCAAAAATGTGTTCAGGCAAAAAGCCTTTGTAGAGGCTGTGCATCGAGTTGTCAGGGTCGGTCACTGACATCGCTGCAAAGGTATCACCGTGGTAGCCATCTCTGAGTGTGAGGAACTTCGAACGAGGTTGTCCTTTGGCATGCCAGTATTGAAGCGCCATTTTAAGACTCACTTCTACGGCTACTGAGCCTGAATCAGCCAAGAATACATGTTCAAGATTACTTGGTGCTAGGTTGAGAAGCTTCTTACATAAATCGATGGCAGGCTGGTGGGTGATACCACCAAACATAACGTGTGAAACCTTATCTATTTGGCTATGAGCAGCGGCATTCAGATCTGGATGATTGTAGCCGTGAATGGTTGACCACCAAGACGACATGCCATCAATAATTCGTTTTCCGCCTTCTAATTCTAAGTAAACACCGTCTGCATTGGTGACTGGGTAGCAGGTCAGAGGTGTTAACGTTGATGTGTAGGGATGCCAGATATGCTGGCGATCAAAGGCGAGATCCATAGTAACTCCCATTCTTGGTGTGATTAAAAAATAACCAGATGTAAACTTTTGATATTATCAATGTGTTGACAGTCTAAAGCTTGTCGGTAGACTAGCCAAGCATAAATGCAAACTCTAGACACAGAGTTGTAACATCAAAAAAATAAAAAAGGATCGACACGTGGAAGTTCGTCATGACTGGACAGTTGCTGAAGTAACAGCGCTGCTTGAAAAACCGTTTATGGATTTAATGTTTGAAGCTCAAGTCGTTCATAGACAGTACCAAGAGCACAACCACGTGCAGGTGAGTACGCTTTTATCGATAAAGACAGGTGCTTGCCCTGAAGATTGTAAGTACTGCCCTCAAAGTGCTCACTACCGAACGGATGTCGACAAAGAACGCTTAATGGAAGTTGAGCGTGTTTTGGATGCGGCGCAAAAAGCTAAGAATGCAGGCTCAACTCGCTTCTGTATGGGCGCGGCATGGAAAAACCCGAAAGAACGCGATATGCCGCACCTAACTGACATGATCAAAGGTGTGAAAGGCATGGGGCTAGAAACCTGTATGACACTGGGCATGTTAACGCCGGATCAAGCAGGCGAGCTAGCCGACGCAGGTTTGGACTACTACAACCATAACCTTGATACGTCTCCAGAATTCTACGGCAGCATTATTACCACTCGTACTTACCAAGATCGTTTAGACACGTTGTCTCACGTGCGTGATGCCGGAATGAAGATCTGTTCTGGTGGCATCATCGGTATGGGCGAAAGCACCAATGACCGAGCAGGTCTTCTTGTAGAGCTGGCGAACCTTCCAGTGCACCCTGAAAGTGTACCAATCAACATGCTAGTAAAAGTGAAAGGCACACCGATGGAAAACGTCGATGATGTTGAGTCTTTCGACTTCATCAAGCTGATTGCGATTGCTCGTATCATGATGCCTATGTCTGCGGTTCGCTTATCTGCAGGCCGTGAGAACATGAACGAACAGATGCAAGCGATGTGTTTCATGGCGGGTGCGAACTCTATCTTCTACGGTTGTAAGCTACTGACTACGGCAAACCCAGATGAAGACACGGATATGCAGTTGTTTAAGAAGCTGGGTATCAACAGCCAAGAAGTGGCTCAAAAACCAGACGAAATTCAAGAAAACGAACTGTTAGATCAAGTGGTGGAGCGCGTTGCGGCTCGTCCAACTAAAGATGACATGTTCTACGATGCCACGGTTTAAAGCTCGCATTAAAGAAGCCCTTGTTCATCGCCATGAGCAAGGGCTGACTCGCCAACTCAAGGTGCTCGAAAACAGCAATGGACCTTTGCTGAATAGTGAAGGTTCTAGTTTCATCAATTTTTCGAGTAATGATTATTTAGGTCTGGCGAACGATCCTGAACTGGTCGATGCATGGCAAACGGGTCTTTCCCAATATGGTGCTGGAAGTGCGGCATCGCCATTGGTTACTGGCTTTAGTCCTGCTCATCAAAACCTAGAGACTCAGCTGTGTGAATGGCTCGGCTTTGAACGTGCCATTCTGTTTAGCTCTGGTTTCAGTGCTAATCAAGCCTTGCTGTTTTCTCTGCTCGAAAAAGACGACTCATTACTGCAAGATAAACTTAACCACGCCTCTTTGATGGAAGCGGGGATGCTTTCTCCTGCAACAATGAAACGCTTTAAGCATAACGACACGCAACATCTAGAGTCGCTATTAAGCCGTTCTCCGCAATCCTTGGTTGTGACGGAAGGCGTGTTCAGCATGGATGGCGACCAGGCTCCTCTCAATCAAATATCTAACCTGACCAATCAATACGACAGTTGGCTAGCGGTTGATGATGCCCACGGTATTGGCGTATTGGGTAATAAAGGGGCAGGGAGCTGCAACGCTTCGCAAATAACGCCTGATATCTTGGTGGTGACCTTTGGTAAAGCATTTGGCCTATCTGGTGCTGCGATTTTGTGTTCATCAGAAGTGGGTGACTACTTAACTCAATTTGCTCGTCATCATGTGTATTCGACGGCAATGCCACCTTCACAAGCGGTGGCTTTGTCTCATGCGTGTCAGATGATTCAAACGCAAGAGTGGCGTCGCGAGAAGCTAACCGAGCTAGGGGCTCTCTATGCAGAGCAGATGAATGGCGTACAAGGTCTTATTGATACTCAGACTCCGATTAAGCCGTTTGTAATAGGTGAAGCTCAGGCTGCGCTCTCCGTTGCGGAAGAATTAAAGCGCAACCAAGTTTGGGTCACTGCAATTAGGCCACCAACGGTTCCGACTGGGACAGCGCGTCTGCGTATTACGTTAACTGCCAATCACACTCAAAAGCAGATTCTTCAATTAACTGGCTCGTTACGTCAAGCTGTGGATAGAAATCTTGAATCAAGCTTTGAATCCAATAGCGAAATTAACACCGAAATAAATAATGAGGCTCAGTAAATGTCACAAGAAGCAGTCGTGCATAATTACGTAGGCCAAGACAAGAATGCGATTGCCGAAGCTTTCGGCAAAGCAGCAACAACCTATGATAAACACGCTGAGTTTCAGCGCGATGTTGGCCACCGACTACTGGATAAGTTACCAGCCGACCTCTCAGGTTTAAAGGTACTCGATTTAGGTTGTGGTACGGGTTATTTTTCCGAACAGATAGCGAAGCGTGGTGCAGAGGTAGTGTGTGCTGACCTATCTGTTGGAATGTTAAAAGCGGCAGAACAACGCTGCGGTGTATCGGTGGCTTTATATCAACAAGCTGACGCTGAACAATTGCCGTTTGAAGATGGATGTTTTGACATCGTTTTTTCGAGCTTAGCGTTGCAATGGTGTGATGATTTATCGTCGCCTTTGAAAGAGATGAAGCGTGTTACAGCGGCTGGTGGACGTGTGATTTTCTCAACTTTGCTTGATGGGTCACTGTTTGAACTGGAAAAGTCATGGTCCAAAATTGACGCACATCAACACGTTAACCATTTTATTACAATCAATCAGGTAAAAATTGCGTTAGCGCAATCTAGCTGTACTGCTCATCAACTAGACTTGCCCACCATCACCGTTTGGTACGACACTGCGTTTGAACTGATGCGCGACCTTAAAGGCATCGGCGCTAATCACGTAAGTGGTCGATCACAAGGTTTAACAAGTCGCAGTATGTTGCAGCTTGTTGAACGGGAATATCGAGAGTTCAAAAACCATCAAGGTTTCTTACCAGCAACATATCAAGTTTGTTTAGGGGTTATTCAATTATGATTGATGCATTATTCATTGCAGGTACGGATACCGAAGTGGGAAAAACTGTGGTTTCAAAAGCGATTCTTCAAGCTTTGGCCGCACAAGATTTATCAACAATTGGCTACAAGCCAGTTGCTGCAGGGTGTGAACAATACCCTGAAGGGTTACGTAACAGTGATGCGCTGCATCTTCAAGAAGCGGCGACGCAAGATATTGCTTACGAAGACGTTAACCCGTACGCGTTGCTACTACCATCATCACCTCACATCGCAGCCAAGCATGACGGTGTCGTGATTGATGAAGCGGTGTTATCAGCGAAACTAGACGAGCATAAGCAAAACTCTGACATCGTTCTGGTTGAAGGTGCGGGTGGCTGGCGTGTACCGGTTTCAGATGACGAATACTTGTCTAGCTGGGTCAAGAAAGAGCAGCTTCCAGTTGTATTGACCGTTGGTATTAAGCTGGGTTGTTTGAGCCATGCTTTGTTAACCGCAGAAGCGATTCGTGCAGATGGCTTAAACCTAGTCGGTTGGGTAGCAAACCGCATTAATCCAGGCACTGAACATTACGCTGATATTATTGCGATGCTTGAAGATAAGCTAGGTGCGCCAAAGTTAGGTGAGATCCCTTACGTACCAAAAGCGAAGTCTAAGAATATTGGTAAGTACATTAATGTACAGCCACTGCTTGAGCTTTAATTCTCAAGCTATACGTGAAACAAGAAAAGGGCTGCGATTGCAGCCCTTTTGCTATTTTAAGCCTGTGTAGAGTTAAGCTTGGGGTTAATGTTCTTTTGTAAGTCCCATTAGTGCTTGCTGTGTCTCTGTTATATTGGTTTGCGCTGCTTGTGGCGTAAGAATACCGATCTGTTTCTTTGCTTCTTCTTCAGTAATCCCTAGGTGACAGCACAGTAAATCGATAGCCATTTGAGTGTTAGTACCTTCAACCATGATCCTTTCCTTTTGTTCCATGAACTAGCCAATACAGTAATTGACTGACACTCTAAACGGATCGCTGGTGGTTAACCATACTACTTAGGTCTAATGGACAATTGAGAAATGCACCACTCCCGTAATCAAATGTTGCAATTTAATGCTTAACCTTGTTTTCTTAATCTAAGACTATATGTATAAGTAAGTATAAGTCTCAAGGTTGGAATAAATTGCTGTCTGCCTTGTCTATAACAATAAGTTTTATAAAAACAGCTTTCATGCGGAGATAAGTAATGAAGCGAGTAATGTTGTTCCTTGCAACCAACCTTGCGGTTGTATTGGTACTAAGTGTTGTTCTTAATATTGTATACGCTGTTACAGGTATGCAACCAGGAAGCCTCTCAGGCTTGCTGTTAATGGCTGCGGTATTTGGTTTTGGCGGTTCATTCATCTCATTAATGATGTCAAAGAAAATGGCGCTACGCTCAGTTGGCGGCATGGTCATTGAAAGCCCACGTAATGAAACAGAACATTGGTTGATGGAGACGGTAAGCCGTCAAGCTCAACAAGTTGGTATTGGTATGCCAACAGTGGCGATCTACGATTCGCCAGACATCAACGCATTCGCAACCGGCGCTAAGCGTGACGATTCATTGGTAGCGGTATCGACAGGCCTGCTGCACAACATGACACGTGACGAAGCTGAAGCGGTATTAGCGCACGAAGTTAGCCACATCGCAAACGGCGACATGGTAACAATGACCCTAATGCAAGGTGTCGTGAACACGTTCGTTATCTTCCTTTCTCGTTTTATCGCGAACATTGTTGCGTCGAATGACAACGAAGAAGAGGGTGGCAGTAACATGATGGTGTACTTCGGTGTGTCTATGGTGCTGGAATTGGTATTTGGTTTCTTGGCAAGCTTCATTACGATGTGGTACAGCCGTCATCGAGAGTTTCATGCCGACGCAGGTGCTACGCACTTAGTAGGTAAAGAGAAGATGATTGCAGCGCTAGAGCGTCTAAAAGTGAGCCATGAGCCACAACTAGAAGGTTCTATGATGGCGTTTGGCATCAACGGTAAGAAGTCTCTAACTGAGCTACTAATGAGCCACCCACCGCTAGATAAGCGTATTGCGTCTCTACGTAATATGTAATGTCGAATACGATTAGTCATCGCTAGTCGATAAGAATAATCTAAAGGCTTCCTTCGGGAGGCCTTTTTTGATCTTGGCGTTTAAGATAACAAGTGTTGAGACATGAAGTATGAGATACGAGGTGTAGTTGTCGCTAGGTGATTAAATTGAATGAGTAGGGGACGAGTAGATCAACTGGAGAAGGCTTGGTGTTCTTATGTTTACGATTTTTGTGTCGATAGATTTAATTTCGCGCAACAAAAAGGCTTCCACATGGGAAGCCTTAGTCTATTCTACAATTCGAAAATCGAATCTTACAGCTTGTCAGTTAGCTCGATTGCTTGACCGATGTAGTTCGCTGGAGTCATCTCTTTCAGACGAACTTTCTCGTCTGCAGGGATTTCTAGACCATCGATGAATGCACGCATGCCTTCGCCGTCTACACGCTTACCGCGAGTTAGCTCTTTAAGCTTCTCGTATGGCTTCTCGATGCCGTAACGACGCATTACAGTCTGTACTGGTTCAGCAAGAACTTCCCAGTTCTTGTCCAGTTCAGCAAGTAGTGCTTCACGGTTAACTTCTAGCTTGCTAATGCCTTTCAGCGTTGAAGTGTATGCAATGATTGCGTAGCCAACACCAACACCTAGGTTACGAAGAACTGTAGAGTCAGTTAGGTCACGTTGCCAGCGAGAAACTGGAAGTTTCTGTGCTAGGTGGCCGAATACAGCGTTAGCTAGACCAAGGTTGCCTTCAGAGTTTTCGAAGTCAATTGGGTTAACTTTATGCGGCATTGTAGAAGAACCGATTTCGCCAGCGATAGTTTTCTGCTTGAAGTGACCAAGAGCGATGTAGCCCCAAACGTCACGGTCGAAGTCTAGAAGAATCGTGTTGAAACGAGCAACAGCGTCGAATAGCTCAGCGATGTAATCGTGAGGTTCGATTTGAGTTGTGTACGGGTTCCAAGTTACGCCAAGAGATTCAGTGATGAACTCTTCAGAGAACTGGTGCCATTCAACTTCTGGGTATGCAGAAAGGTGTGCGTTGTAGTTACCTACCGCGCCGTTGATTTTCGCTAGGATCTCAACGCTTTCGATTTGCTTGTATTGACGTTCCATACGGTACGCAACGTTAGCCATCTCTTTACCCATAGTAGAAGGAGAAGCTGGCTGACCGTGTGTACGAGACAGTAGAGGAATATCACGGTACTCGTTCGCAAGTGCTTTGATAGCATCGATTACGTTACGAATTTCTGGAAGAATCACTGTGTCACGAGCTTCTTTAAGCATAAGCGCGTAAGATGTGTTGTTGATGTCTTCAGAAGTACATGCAAAGTGAATGAATTCGTTAACTGCGTGAAGCTCAGGAACGCCCGCAACTTTCTCTTTCAAGAAGTACTCAACCGCTTTTACGTCGTGGTTTGTTGTACGCTCGATCTCTTTGATACGCAGAGCGTCTTCTTCGCTGAAGTTAGCGGCTAGTTCATCAAGAAACTGGTTAGCTTCTGCACTGAACGTTGGTACTTCTTTGATTGCATCAGTAGCTGCAAGCTTTTGTAACCAACGAATTTCAACGATAGAGCGGTACTTTAGTAGTCCAAACTCACTAAAGATGCTGCGTAATGCAATAGTCTTACTTCCGTAACGGCCGTCTACTGGTGAAACAGCAGTCAATGCTGACAGTTCCATGGTGTTCTCCTGAATTGAGTTTTCTAAATTTTGAGAGGTTTATACCAGTAACAATCTCAATTGTCACGCACATTGCGCAATCGTTTGCGTGAGAGTTGTGTTGATACAAAAAACAAGCTCGCGACGAGGCGCGAGCTAATAAATTACATTCGAGCTAGTAAGATTTGAGCCTGCTCGATCATCTTCTTGCGACCGAAGATAAGGTGGCGACGCTTGCCACCAACTTGACGCCATAACACAGCGCTTCGAATTCCTGATAGAAGCAGTGCGCGAACCTTATGTTGGCTCGATGTCTGTTGCAGTACTGACGGTGTACCAGAAACCTGAATGCGTGGGCCGATAGGGCTGACAACATCAAGGTAGATGCTCGCAAGGTTGCTGATCATTTGCTCGTCAAACAGATCAAAGTGTTCAGTTTGGCGCTCTGCAGTTTGAATGCGGTCACCAAGCTGAGACATAGAGTCGTTGCGAGAAGATAGCTTACGCTCAAGCGCCATCAAGCTGATGATGTAACGCGTGATATCGCTACCTGCTGGAGTACTATCGATATCTTTTACTAAGCACTCAAGGCCAAGCTTTAGGTTCGCTTCACGTCCAAATACACCAACGGTATTCGCTGGGTTGGTATTTAAAATGGCACTGAGTGAAGCTTCGAAGGCATCTTTATCACAATGGCCGTCTTTCGCTACTTGTTGAACCAAAGCCACAGCTTGGCAAATTCCGGCGAAAGCAATAGTACGGTCATAAAGTGTATTAGCCACGTAGTAACTCCTAGTTGTCTTCTATCGTTTATCGTTTGATTGATTAGATGCGCTTTTCGATGATACCACCACCAAGACATACTTCGCCTTGGTAGAACACTGCAGATTGACCTGGGGTCACAGCGATTTGCGGGTCATCAAAAATAACCTTAATGTTCTCATCATCAATTGGGATGATTGTACAAGGAATATCTGTTTGACGGTAACGTGTTTTTACCGTGCATGTCATAACTTCAGTAATTGGTGTGCGATTTACCCAATGAAGTTGAGATGCGATCAAGCCTTCTGACTTTAGAAGAGGGTGGTCTTTACCTTGTACTGCGATAAGTACATTACGCTTAAGGTCTTTTTCACCAACAAACCATGGTTCTTCATTACCGCCGCCACCTTTAGTGCCACCGATATGTAGGCCTTTACGTTGACCTAGTGTGTGGTACATCAAGCCTTGGTGTTGACCAATCACTTGGCCTTCTGGCGTCTCGATGTTACCCGGTTGTGCTGGTAGGTATTTGCCTAGGAATTCAGTGAATTTACGCTCACCGATAAAGCAGATACCTGTAGAGTCTTTTTTCTTCGCTGTGATCAAGTCTTGCTCTTCAGCAATGCGTCGCACTTCAGGCTTCTCTAGTTCACCAACAGGGAATAGGCTGCGTGCTACTTGATCTGAGCTTAGCGTGTATAGGAAGTAGCTCTGGTCTTTATTACTGTCTAGGCCACGTAGCATTTCTGGTTTAACGCCAGCATCGAGCTCTTCTTGAGTAGGGAAAGTACGACGAACGTAGTGACCCATCGCGATGTAGTCCGCGTCTAGTACTTCATCAGCAAACTCTAAGAATGCTTTGAATTTGATTTCTTTGTTACAAAGGATATCTGGGTTAGGCGTACGGCCTGCTTTGTATTCTTCAAGGAAGTATTCGAATACGTTGTCCCAGTATTCTGCAGCAAAGTTAATGGTGTGAAGGTGGATACCTAGTTTGTCACATACCGCTTGAGCATCAGCAAGATCTTCAGCTGCCGTGCAGTATTCTTCGTTATCGTCTTCTTCCCAGTTTTTCATGAAAAGGCCTTCTACCTGATAGCCTTGTTGCTGAAGAAGATACGCCGATACTGACGAATCTACACCGCCGGACATACCGACAATTACTTTCTTTTCGCTGTTTCCAGAGCTGATATCTGACATGTCTAAACACCGTTACTATTACTTGGTCGCAGATTCTAACAGAAAGAGAAACGCCGTGACAGATCCGAGACCGGAATCACAGTTTCATTTGCACAAATAGTGCGCTGACTTTGTTAGAGAATCGCATGAGAGCGAGGTGAGTCGCTAGGATGTCAGAAGTATATGTGGCATAGTCGCTCGAAATCCAAGACCTGAGATAAAAAAATGTCTGAACAAAATGAATTTATGCAAGAAGAAGAGCTGATTGAGATTATTGAAAATCAGCTTGAAGATGGCGAACCTGTAAAAGTAAAAGAGACGCTAATGCGTTTAATGATGACAGGCACTCCTCGTGAAGAGGCTATTGCTGCAATGGCATGTGCATTGGCTATCGAAGTCTTTGACGTTATGAAAAACGGCGCTGAGTTTAATCAAAAGCGTTACGCCGAGCATTTGGGCATGCTGCCTGATTTAAGCTTTATGGAAGGCGAATAAAAAAATACCCTAGCAAACGTTTGCTATAGTTTGAAAGATTGCCGCGTTAAATATAGCGCGGTAGAATCCGCCACCTATTTCCCCTTGACTTAGACTAGCCCTATGAAATTCCCTGGACAACGTAAATCAAAGCACTATTTTCCGGTTCACGCACGTGATCCTCTAGTGAGCCAAGCTCAAAGCAGTAAAAGAATGTCACGTACTCATATTATCGGTATTGACCAAACTTTGGTGGATATTGAAGCAAAAGTGAGTTCTGAACTTATTGAGAAGTATGGTTTAAGTAAGGGACATTCACTGGTTATTGGTGATGAAGCCGCTGAATCTTTATATCAAGAATTAAAAGAACAGTGCCTGATTACCAATGAATACGCTGGTGGCACAATTGGTAATACACTACACAACTATTCAGTATTGGCGGACGACCGTTCAACACTATTAGGTGTAATGAGCCAAGATATTAAGATTGGTAGCTATGGTTACCGTTATTTATGTAATACATCAAGCAGAATGGATCTGAACCATTTACAAGGGGTAGATGGCGCAATTGGTCGCTGCTTTGCATTAATTACAGAAGATGGTGAACGTACTTTCGCAATTAGCGAAGGGCAAATGAACCAACTAAAACCAGAAAGCATTCCTGAAAAGATCTTCAAAAGTGCTTCTGCTTTAGTATTAACTGCTTATTTAGTTCGTTGTAAGCCAGGTGACCCTATGCCTGAAGCAACAATGAAAGCGATCGAATACGCGAAGAAATACGATGTGCCTGTTGTTTTAACACTAGGTACTAAGTTCGTTATTCAAGATGATCCAGAATTCTGGAAAGACTTCTTAGAGCAGCACGTAACGGTTGTTGCAATGAACGAAGACGAAGCGGAAGCCCTAACCGGTGAAAGCGATCCGCTAGCTGCATCAGATAAAGCGTTAGAGTGGGTAGACCTTGTTCTATGTACTGCAGGCCCTGTTGGCCTATTCATGGCGGGTTACACGGAAGACGCAGCGAAGCGTGAAACATCACTGCCTCTACTTCCAGGTTCAATTGCTGAATTTAACCGTTTTGAATTTAGCCGTCCTGCACATAAAGAGTTATGTGAAAACCCAACTAAAGTGTATTCGCATATTGCGCCATACATGGGTGGCCCAGAAAAAATCAAAAATACGAATGGTGCAGGTGATGCTGCTTTATCGGCTTTATTACATGATATGGCTGCGAATAAGTACCACAAAGAAAACGTGCCAAACTCAAGTAAGCACCAACATTCATTTTTGACCTATTCTTCTTTCTCACAAGTTTGTAAATATTCAAACCGTGCTAGCTATGAAGTGTTAGTTCAACACTCTCCACGTTTATCTCGTGGTCTTCCTGAAAGAGAAGATAGCCTAGAAGAAGCGTACTGGGAAAGATAAGAGACTTTGTTTATCCGATGCGTACGAGTTTATCAAATGCGCATCTATGTTTATAAAGAACATTAAAGGGTAACAAAATATAAAAAAGGCTCCGAAAGGAGCCTTTTTTGTTTCTGAATATATTGAAGCCGTAAATAATACTTTGGTCGACTTAAATATTAATTCTATTGCTAAGTGTGTAATTGATTACCCACTCATTAAACTGAACGCTTAACTTAGATAGCAAACTCTTCTAGAGATTTACCAGCATCTAGCTGTTCTTGGATAGCTGAAGGCGTACGACCTTGACCAGTCCAAGTTTTCTCGTCGCCGTTTGCGTCTACATATTTGTATTTCGCTGGGCGAGGAGCGCGTTTAGCTTTAGTTGTTTTAGATTTTGCTTCGCCAGAAAGAGCTGCAATAAGATCTGCAACATCAATTCCGTCTTTTGCAATTTGTTCAGCGATAGCAGAAAGCTTAGCTTCTTGTTCTGCTTTAGCTGCACGTTCTTCAGCTTCAGACTCTTGACGCTCTTGTACAACAATAGTTAGCTTGTCTAGCGCTTCTTCTAGTTGCTCAAGAGTTAATTCACGTGAGAATGCGCGAAGGCTACGGATATTTAATAGAGTTTTTGTTAATTCAGACATGATATTTTCCATCAAGGTAAACTAAATAATCATCCTAATAATAAACAGAGCTTAGGAATAAAACAAATAGTATTTCTTCTATTACATATTTAAATATAAAAATGAGATGAATAGTTGAAATTTCAAAGGCACATTTCTATCGAATTTATAATAATTATTAAGATTATCTTAAAAACTGATATGTGACAGGTGGAGTAATTAACTTGTGTAGACTATTCTTCTATTGATTAGTTCATTAACAAAAAGCTATTTTTCTCGGAATGATATGTTGCATTGTTGCTCTTGATGAGTACAATTGCGGCTACCTGATGCGATGCCTTGGTTAATTTGTTGTTAAACTCTGGTTTACACGGTTAATAATGTTATCGCACGTAGAGGTGCAATTATAAAAAGTAACTTCCGTTGGGGTGATGCCAATGAACGGGAATGAAAGGTGTAATTGCCGAAGTAAATTGTATATCTAAGCAATTTGCTGGGGTTGTGCTCAATAGGTACAACACTGCCATAGTCTTAATTTTAAACTATGGAGCGCTACTGTAGGGTTGGGTGAAGTGTTCACTTCCCTTTCGCTTAGTTCAACATGAACTTGATAAGCCGTATCAAGTTTGTCTGCAGTAGATCTCTAGCCAAATAAAAAACTGGTTTTTGAAGATCATGAATTTAATAGATTTTGCAACATCGCCTTTATCTTTGCTTCCGCCCCTTGTGGCTTTAAGTCTTGCTATTGTTACCCGCCGTGTATTGGTTTCTTTGGGTGTCGGTATCATCATGGGTGCTATCTTACTTGCTGACTATTCAGTAGGTAATGCAGCGAGCTACGTGTTTACTAAAGCATCTGGTGTTTTCATCGAAGATGGTGGCATCAACACTTGGAACATGAGCATCATCGCATTCCTAATCATTCTTGGAATGACAACTGCACTATTAACACTGTCTGGTGGTACTCGTGCATTCGCTGAGTGGGCTCAGTCTCGCGTTAAAAGCAAACGTGGTTCAAAACTACTTGCTGCTTTCCTAGGTGTATTCATCTTTGTTGATGATTACTTCAACAGCTTAGCGGTAGGTGCAATCTCTCGCCCTGTAACAGACCGTTTCTACGTATCTCGCGCTAAGCTTGCTTATATTCTCGATTCTACTGCTGCTCCAATGTGTGTGATCATGCCGGCTTCTAGCTGGGGTGCTTACATCATTACTATTATTGGTGGCATCTTAGTAACACACGGTGTGACTGAATATTCTGCACTGGGCGCTTACGTTCGTCTTATTCCAATGAACTTCTACGCTGTGTTTGCACTATTAATGGTGTTCGCAGTGGCTTGGTTCGGTCTAGATGTTGGTAAGATGCGTGAGCATGAAATCGAAGCATCTCAAGGCCGTGGTTTTGAAGGTGACAACGATCAAAAGCAAGCTCACGATCTAAACGAAGAGCTAGATATCGAAGAAAGCGAAAACGGTTCAGTTTCTGATCTTGTTATGCCAATCGTATCGCTGATTGTAGCGACAGTTGCTGCAATGCTTTACACAGGTGGTCAAGCGCTGGCTGCTGATGGCCAAGCATTTAACCTTCTAGGTGCATTCGAAAACACGGATGTTGGTAAGTCTCTTGTTTACGGTGGTGTTATCGGCTTACTAGTGGCACTAGCGACTGTATTCAAGCAAAAGCTATCTATGGCTGATATCGCAAGAACAATGTGGATCGGTGCTAGCTCTATGTTTGGCGCGATTCTGATTCTTGTGTTTGCATGGACTATCGGTTCTGTAATCGGAGACATGAAAACGGGTTCTTACCTATCATCTCTAGTAACAGGCAGCATTGATTACCACTGGCTACCGGTTATGTTGTTCCTTCTAGCGGGCGTTATGGCGTTCTCTACAGGTACATCTTGGGGTACATTCGGCATCATGTTACCAATCGCGGGTGATATGGCAGCAGCATCGGATATCGCACTGATTCTTCCTATGCTAAGTGCGGTTCTAGCGGGTGCAGTATTTGGTGACCACTGTTCTCCAATCTCAGATACGACGATTCTGTCTTCTACTGGTGCTCGTTGTAACCATATCGACCACGTATCGACTCAGCTTCCATACGCGTTGTCTGTAGCGTTCGTATCGTGCATTGGTTTCATCACTCTAGGTATGACATCTTCAATTGGCATCGCATTTGGCGCAGCGTCTCTAACGTTTGTTGCTGTATGCTTTGCATTGGCTTACTTCTCTCGCTGCAAGATGGCGACGTGCAAAAGCTAAAACTGAAAGTTAATCAGTAAACTATCAGGGAGGCGTTTGCCTCCCTTTTTTGTTTGCCCAGCGAAGCTGGCAAACCCGTTAGGTTGAAAGAAACCTGAATCACCCCGACTGAGGGGAAGATAATCCGAATCGCAAGGGCGTTGCTGGCTAACGGCAGGGTCTGAAGGAAGCGATAGGAAGTTAACAGTACACAACGCAAGTAAACCTGCTTCGGCAGTATAGGTGGGTAAGCGTCCGAAATAGCGCGAAGCCCTATACTCAGTCAGACCTATGCTGTGCTTGAGGGTGGCATTGTTAACAGGGAGCCAGTGCAGTAACTGGGGAAGCCTGACACCACATCCAAAGTCTGGAAGCACAAACTCGAAGCGAAAGCTAAGAGCTGTGTTGGTGCGAGGTGGCAGATGAATCCGTAGTAGTGAGTAAGGCTAAGCCCGAGAAGCCCAGTAATGGTGTGGAGGAGAAAACTTAGCTGACCATCAGCATCAAGTCTGATGGAGCACTGAAATGCCAAAAGCACTCAGTGCTGCGAAGGGAGGAAGTACACTTTAAGTCTGTGATGAACAGATGTTTTTTTCAGTGATACCCAAACCGAATCGCTATCGGGGTATTCCTAGTTTGGTTGATTGTGGAAGCAAGATACTGAGCTAAGAAACCGTATAGGGGAGTAACTCTGACACACTTCAGTAAATTGCCATTGAGCTAGAAGGCTGAATAGCAGAGAGAAATAACACCCACACTGGACATGAAACACTTGTCCCCACACAGCACACAACCCAAGGAGAGAAAGTGCGAGTTTATTACAGTTTATATGGTCATCTGCTCAACAAAGAGAGGCTGTATAAAGGGTTTAAAAAGGTAAAGAAAGCGAAAGGCGCGGCTGGAATAGATGAGCAGAGCCTGAGCGACTACGCTGAAAATCTGAGTGATAACCTCGATCAACTCTCTCTGAACTCAAAACCAAGCAATACAAACCTCAGCCAGTCAAACGAGTAGAGATACCCAAAGAAGACGGAGGGGTACGATTGCTTGGGATCCCAACCGTTAGGGACAGAGTTGTCCAACAAGCACTCAATGATATCCTCACCCCCATCTTCGAAGAGCAATTTCACCCATCAAGTTTTGGGTATAGACCGAATCGAAGTTGTCACGATGCAATCAACAAATCCACGATGTTTATCCGCCGATACGGATTACAGCACGTCGTAGATATGGACTTGTCGAAGTGCTTTGACAAACTCGACCATGAGTTGATCCTCAAGAGCATCAGAAGGCGAGTCACAGATAGCAGCGTGTTAGAGCTGATAAAACAGTTTCTGAAAAGTGGCGTGATGATAGACGGTAGTTGGCAGGAGACAGAGCTAGAAGTCCACAAGGTGGTGTTATCAGTCCTTTGATTGCCAATATCTACCTTGATGCGTTCGATCAGGAAATGCGAAAGCGTGACCATAGGCTCGTTCGTTATGCGGATGACATACTCATCTTTTGTCGTAGCAAGGCAGGAGCAGAGAATGCCCTTGCACAAGCGACGAAGATCCTAGAAGGAGAGCTTAAACTCACAGTGAATCAGACGAAATCACATATAGCGCACAGCCGTGATGGCGTGAAGTTCTTAGGTGTAGAAATCGGGAGTCAATTTACCCGCATTCAAACTAAGAAACTGAAAGGGTTCAAAAGTAAGTTAAAGCGACTGACAAAGCGAGGGTGCGGTAAGCCACTTGAGCAAGTCATAAAAGCTTTAAACCCAGTGTTAAGAGGGTTCAGTCAATACTTCAGGATCACCAATAGCAGCAGAGAGTTCTCAAGGTTAGCAGGGTGGCTACGAAGAAGACTTCGTAGTATCCAGTTGAAACTTTGGAAGAAGCCTCAACGGTTACACCGAAGGTTAAAACAGTTAGGGTATAAGCCGCCGTTCCAACATATCTCAATGACAAGTTGGGTCAGTGCAGCGAGTCCCCTATCAAGCTATGCGATGCCAAATCAATGGTTTAATGACCAAGGGTTGGTAAATCTTGGAACAATAAGGACAGGGCATGTGTTCAGCCAATATGCTGAATGGAAGTGTGCATGAGCCGTATACGAGGTCCGTACGTACGGTTCTGTGAGAGGGATGAGGCGGTAACGCCTCACCCTACTCGATGTGCCTGTTAATTTAATTTTAAGTTTCGTGAAAAAAGTTCGAATAAATGGTTGAAAAAGGATGTCAGCTTAGTTAGTGTGGAGACAAGACAGCAAACAACCTAAGAGCTGATAAGTATGCGTAAATTAGTAATGAACATTCATCACCATCATCACCCTATCTAGTCTTTCGGGGAGATTTACGTATACCCGGGAGCAAGATTACTCCCGGAGGTTAAGTCAAAAGAATTTAGATTTAAACCCTCGGGATGACAAAGTCCCCGAGGGTTTTTTAGTTTTAGCGCTTTTAAATAATCAATAAATTCAAATATTTGCACAGGGATACAGCAATGCAGACACAACGCCTAAGAATCGCAATTCAAAAGAAAGGTCGCTTAAGTAAAGAGTGCCAAGACCTACTTAAAAAATGTGGTGTTAAATTTAACATCATGGGTGAGCGCCTAGTGGTTCACTCACTAAATATGCCAATCGATTTGTTACTCGTTCGTGATGACGACATCCCAGGTCTTATCATGGATGGTGTGGTTGACCTTGGTTTCATCGGTGAAAATGAGCTAGAAGAAGTTCGTCTAGATCGTGTTGCTCTTAAAGAGCCTTCAGAGTTCCGCACACTACGTCGTTTAGACTTCGGTGGCTGCCGCCTTTCAATCGCTATCAACAAAGACGAAGAATACAACGGCCCACAAGACTTAGCGGGCAAACGTATTGCGACAACCTACCCACAACTACTTAAAGCCTACATGGACGAGCAGGGTGTTGAGTTCAGCACTTGTATGCTAACAGGCTCGGTTGAAGTCGCTCCTCGTGCTGGCCTTGCAGACGCTATCGCAGATTTAGTTTCTACAGGTGCAACGCTAGAAGCGAACGGTCTAAAAGAAGCAGAAGCTATCTTCCAATCGAAAGCAACACTGATTCAACGTGTTGGTGACTTCGACGCAGACAAAACCGCACTGATTGAAAAACTACTGACTCGTATGCAGGGTGTTCAACAAGCGAAAGAGTCGAAGTACATCATGCTTCACGCTCCAACCTCTCAGCTAGAGCAAATCAAAGCACTACTGCCTGGCGCTGAAGATCCAACGGTTCTTCCTCTATCAACAGACAAAGACAAAGTTGCCGTTCACCTAGTAAGTACAGAGAACTTGTTCTGGGAAACAATGGAACAGCTTAAAGAGTTGGGTGCAAGCTCGATTCTAGTATTACCAATCGAAAAAATGATGGGGTAGTGACGATGAGAACCGTTGTTTGGCAATCTTTAAGTGAATCACAGCAAGACTCGGTATTAGAGCGTCCAGCTATTACTGAAGGTGCAAACATCACAGCGACTGTTTCTGATGTTATTGCAAAAGTACGAAATGAAGGCGATGCCGCGCTTAAAGAGCTGACTGCAAAGTTTGATGGTGTAACTCCAGAATCTATTCGAGTCAGTTCAAATGAGATCGAAGAGGCGTGTGCTCGTCTAACACCAGAAATGAAGCAAGCGCTTGAGCAAGCTTATAGCAACATTGCTAAGTTCCACGAAGCTCAAAAGCCTCAACCTATCAAGGTTGAGACACAACCGGGCGTTGTGTGTGAGCAAGTGACTCGCGCGATTAATACTGTTGGCCTTTATATTCCAGGTGGCAGCGCGCCACTTCCGTCAACGGTTCTTATGTTAGGTGTACCAGCTCAAATTGCAGGTTGTCGTAAGGTTGTGCTTTGTTCACCTCCGCCAATCGCTGATGAAATCTTGTATGTCGCTAAGCTTTGTAAAATCGATGAAGTTTACAACGTTGGTGGTGGTCAAGCGGTTGCTGCAATGGCTTACGGTACCGAGAGTGTTGCTAAAGTCGATAAGATCTTCGGCCCAGGTAATGCTTACGTAACGGAAGCGAAACGCCAAGTGAGCAATGACTTCCGCGGTGCGGCGATCGATATGCCTGCTGGCCCATCTGAAGTGTTGGTGATTGCTGATGAAACAGCTGATGCCGATTTCATCGCAGCGGATTTGTTGAGCCAAGCGGAACACGGTCCTGACTCTCAAGTAGTATTGGTAACGCCATCTCCAGTGATTGCTGATCAAGTTACAGAAGCGGTTCAGAAACAACTGAAAGAGTTGTCTCGTGCGAACATTGCTCAGCAAGCATTGGCTTCAAGCTTAATTATCATTGCTGAATCCATCACTCAAGCGATTGCGATTTCAAACTTCTACGGCCCTGAGCACTTGATTGTTCAAACCAAGAACCCACGTGAACTGCTGCCATTGTTAGACAATGCTGGTTCAATCTTCCTTGGCGATTGGTCTCCAGAATCTGCAGGTGATTATGCGTCTGGTACAAACCACGTATTACCGACTTACGGTTACACGAAGACATATTCAAGCCTAGGTTTGGCTGACTTCTCTAAGCGCATGACGGTACAAGAGCTAACAGCTGATGGTTTGAAAGGCCTAGCGCCAACTGTAGTAACAATGGCGGAAGCCGAAGGCTTGGATGCACACAAACGCGCTGTGACTATCCGAGTTGAAAAGTTAAATAAAGCGAATTAAGGGTAGGGCATGGAAAAGTTAGCAAGAAAACAAGTTCAGGCTCTAACACCTTACTTGTCTGCAAGACGCATTGGCGGCACGGGTGATGTATGGCTAAACGCCAACGAATCTCCGTTTGATAACGAGTACAACCTAAACCTGTCTCGTCTTAATCGCTACAGCGAATGTCAGCCTAAAGAGTTGATTGACGCTTACGCACAATATGCAGGTGTGAAACCAGAGCAAACACTGACGACTCGTGGTGCTGATGAAGGTATCGAGTTACTGATTCGTGCTTTCTGTGAGCCGAACGAAGACGCTATTCTTTACTGCCCACCCACTTACGGTATGTACGCAATCAGTGCAGAGACGATCGGTGTTGAGCGTAAAGTTGTGCCTCTAACTGCGGAATGGCAACTGGATCTTCCTGCGATTGAAGCACAACTAGACAACGTGAAAGTGGTGTTTGTTTGTAGCCCAAATAACCCAACTGGTAATTTGGTTAATCGTAAAGACATCATCAAGCTGCTTGAAATGACTCAAGACAAAGCGATTGTGGTGATGGATGAAGCGTACATCGACTTCTGCCCTGAGGCATCAACCGTTGATTTGCTTGCACAGTACCCGAATCTAGCGATTCTTCGTACCTTGTCTAAAGCTTTTGCATTAGCTGGTTTACGCTGTGGCTTTACGCTAGCGAACCAAGAGCTTATCGATGTATTGTTGAAAGTGATTGCACCATACCCAGTGCCAATTCCTGTTGCTGATATCGCCGTTCAAGCACTTTCAGAACAAGGCCTTGCAAGAGCGAAGTTTCAGGTTCTGGATTTAAGTGCGAACCGTGCTTATTTACAAGCCGGTTTATTGGGCTTACCTCAAGTGACGGTATTTGATGGTTGGGGTAACTACCTATTGGTTAAATTCCCTAACGGCGACGAATTATTTAAAGCGGCATGGGACAGTGGCATTATTTTACGTAACTCGCCAATCGAAGACTGTGTTCGCATTAGTATTGGTAACCGCGAAGAGTGCGAAAAGACACTTGGATTCATTCGTAACTTTTTTCAGTAACGAAAGGTTTACCAGTAATAACATTTGTCAGTCTTAGATTTATTAATTGCCGACTGACAAATGAAACCAATATTTTGGGTTAGCGTTTGATTTTAGCTAGGCCACCAGATTTAAAATTAAAAGGAAGTTCAAGTGAGTAAACAACAGAAAATACTTTTTATAGACCGCGATGGCACCTTAATTGTTGAGCCGCCAGTCGACTTTCAAGTAGACCGTTTAGACAAGTTAAAATTTGAACCGCTAGTGATTCCTAGCCTGCTTGCACTGCAAGATGCTGGTTACCGTCTAGTGATGGTGACTAACCAAGACGGCTTAGGTACCGATAGCTACCCACAAGAAGATTTCGATGCGCCACACAACATGATGATGGAATTCTTCGAATCTCAAGGCGTTAAGTTTGATGACGTGCTTATTTGTCCTCACTTTGACGAAGACAACTGCTCTTGCCGTAAGCCTAAGCTAGGTTTGGTTAAAGAATACCTGCAGGGGGGTAAAGTCGACTTCCAACACTCTGTTGTGATTGGCGATCGAGTAACGGATCTTCAACTTGCAGAGAACATGGCAATCCGCGGTATTCAATATGGCCCGGACGCAGAAACGGAAGGCACGCTTAACTGGCCACAAATCGTTAAAGATCTGACGGTTAACGCTCGCGTTGCTGAAGTAATTCGTACGACAAAAGAAACCGATATTAAGGTAGCAGTAAACCTTGATGAAACCGGTGGTAATAAGATTGATACAGGTATGGGTTTCTTCGACCACATGCTGGATCAAATCGCGACACACGGTGGTTTCCAAATGAACCTGACTGTGAAAGGCGACCTACACATTGATGATCACCACACAGTAGAAGACACAGCACTTGCGTTAGGCCAAGCTCTGAAAGATGCGCTAGGCGACAAACGTGGTATTGGCCGTTTTGGTTTTAGCCTGCCAATGGACGAGTGTTTGGCTCAGTGTGCGTTAGACCTTTCTGGCCGCCCATACCTGAAGTTCGATGCTAAATTTAGCCGTGAGCAAGTGGGTGACCTTTCAACTGAGATGGTGGTTCACTTCTTCCGCTCTCTAACCGACACACTGGCTTGTACGCTACACCTTTCTTCTGATGGCAATAATGATCACCACATCATTGAGAGCCTGTTTAAAGCGTTTGGTCGTACTCTTCGCCAAGCAATCAAAGTTGAAGGTAATGAGTTACCAAGCAGCAAAGGCGTCTTGTAAGGCTAACGTTAGCAAGGAAAAACAATGAAAGATCAAAAAGTCGTCATTATTGATACTGGGTGTGCCAACGTTTCTTCGGTCAAATTTGCTATTGAACGTTTGGGTTACGCAGTTGAGATTTCAAAAGAACCAGAAGTCGTCCTTGCCGCCGACAAACTTTTCCTGCCAGGTGTAGGAACAGCAAGTGAGGCAATGAAGAACCTACAAGAGCGCGACCTGGTCTCTCTTGTGAAGAAAGTAGAGAAGCCTCTGCTGGGTATTTGTTTAGGTATGCAACTGTTAGGCAAACTGTCTCAAGAGAAAGGCCAAAAGGCTGACGAGTTAGTTGAATGTCTAGGCTTGTGTGATGGTGAAGTACGTTTACTTGAAACGGGCGATTTACCACTACCACACATGGGTTGGAACACAGTAACTTCGACACCTAATCACCCTTTGTTTAAAGACATTGAAGAAGGCGAGTATTTCTACTTCGTTCACAGCTTCGCAATGCCAGTGGGTGACTACACCATCGCACAATGTGATTACGGTAACCCGTTCACAGCGGCGGTGCAAAGTGGCAACTATTATGGTGTCCAGTTCCACCCAGAGCGTTCTTCTAAAGCAGGCTCTAAGCTGATTCAGAACTTCTTGGAATTGTAATAAGGATTAGGCAGCGGCTAACGTTGCCATATAAGGAATGTAAATGATTATTCCCGCATTAGATTTAATTGAAGGCCAAGTAGTTCGCTTATTCCAAGGTGATTACGGGCAAGTAACAGAATACAAAGTAGACCCTGCAGAGCAGTTTAACCTGTATCACCAAGCTGGCGCAGGTTGGCTTCACCTCGTTGACTTAACGGGTGCAAAAGACACAACCGCTCGTCAACTTGACCTGATCGCAAAGCTACTTGCTAGCACACCTGCCAATATCCAAATTGGTGGTGGTGTTCGTAATGAGCAAGACGTGGTCGACCTACTTGAAGCTGGCGCGCAGCGCGTTGTTGTAGGCTCAACAGCGGTTAAGCAACCTGAACTTGTAAAAGGTTGGATGGAAAAATACGGCGCTGAGAAAATCGTACTGGCTCTGGATATCAACATCGACGAAAGCGGTACACGTAAAGTGGCGATTTCAGGTTGGCAAGAAGATTCAGGCGTGACGATTGAAGCGCTGATTGATGACTACCTAACAGTGGGTCTTAAACATGTCCTGTGTACCGACATTTCACGTGATGGCACGCTAGAAGGATCAAACGTAGAGCTTTACGTTGACCTTTGTAAACAGTACCCACAAGTTCAATTCCAATCATCGGGCGGCATCGGCAGCCTAGCGGATATCGAAGCTCTAAAAGGCAGCGGTGTTGCTGGTGTGATTGTTGGTCGCGCGTTACTTGATGGCAAGTTTACCGCAGAGGAGGCATTTGCATGTTGGCAAAGCGAATAATCCCTTGTTTGGATGTCCGTGACGGACAAGTGGTTAAGGGCGTTCAGTTCCGTAATCACGAAATCATTGGCGACATCGTTCCGTTAGCACAACGCTACGCAGAAGAGGGCGCTGATGAATTAGTATTTTACGATATCACTGCATCAAGCGATGGTCGTGTTGTCGACAAGAGCTGGGTGAAACGTGTCGCAGAAGTGATTGATATTCCTTTCTGTGTGGCTGGTGGTATTAAATCAGCAGAAGATGCCGCGCGCATTCTAGAGTTTGGTGCGGATAAAGTATCGATCAACTCGCCTGCATTGGCTAACCCTCAACTGATCACTGACCTTGCTGATAAGTTCGGTGTGCAGTGTATCGTTGTTGGTATCGACTCATACTTCGATAAAGAGACCGGTAAGTATCAGGTTTATCAATTCACTGGTGATGAAGCGCGTACCAAAGCAACCAAATGGGAAACCAAAGATTGGGTGCAGGAAGTACAGAAGCGTGGCGCAGGTGAGATCGTGTTGAACATGATGAACCAAGATGGCGTTCGCAACGGTTACGATATCGAGCAACTCAACATGGTTCGCGAAGTGTGTAACGTGCCTTTGATTGCCTCTGGTGGTGCAGGCGCGATGGAGCACTTTGCTGAAGCCTACAAAAAGACTAACGTGGACGGAGCATTAGCGGCTTCGGTATTCCACAAACAAGTCATCAATATTGGTGAACTTAAACAGTATTTAAAACAACAAGATGTAGAGGTGCGACTATGAGTTTTGAAACCGCAAGCTTATCAAAAGCAGCAGTAGGCGCATTATCAGAGCGTATTAACTGGGAAAAAGTAGATGGCTTAGTGCCAGCTATTGTTCAAGATTACCAATCGAGCCAAGTGTTGATGATGGGATACATGAACCCAGCGGCACTTGAGAAAACCGGTGAAACGGGTCAAGTGACTTTTTTCTCGCGTACTAAAGAGCGTTTGTGGACGAAAGGTGAGACTTCGGGCAATGTTCTGCAACTGGTGAACATGTCACTTGATTGCGACAATGACACCTTGTTGGTAAAAGTGAATCCAATTGGTCCAACGTGCCATTTGGGTAACACCACATGTTGGGATGTCGATCCGCAAGAAGAGACCCAGATGGTGTGGCTTCATCAACTTGAGCAGCTACTGGCTGCCCGCAAGGACGCAGATCCTGAGTCTTCTTATACTGCCAGTCTATATGCCCGTGGCACCAAGCGTATTTCGCAAAAAGTGGGCGAAGAAGGCGTTGAAGTCGCGCTTGCGGCGACGTCGGGCGATAAGGCGGAGTTAGTGTGTGAATCAGCAGATTTGATTTACCACCTAATGGTTCTTCTTCAAGACCAAGGCCTATCGATGAACGACGTAGTGAATAAACTTAAAGAGCGCCATAAGTAAGTTCTCTTTAGATTAATAGAACCACGCAAAAGACAAACAAAAGCCTCGTAAACAAACATGTTTACGGGGCTTTTTAATTTTCAAGTTTTCAAGTTTTCAAGTTTTCAAGTTTTCAAGATTTCTAAGCCCTGCGTCACTTTTCTAACCTCTGACTTTACGTCATTCCGAGGAGCCTAAGCGACATCAGGAATCTCTTTACTTAATCAAACATTCTAATTTTTTGACTTACCCGCAGCACTTTTTATACTTCTTACCGCTACCACAAATACAAGGATCATTGCGGCCTATCTTGAAGCTCTCTACGGTTTCGTTTAGGCGAGGGTCAATCTCGGGCTCTGTTAGCTCTTCATGTTCGTTTTCTTGATCTGGGAACTCACCATCGATATAGAACCAAAGGCCATCTTCACGAACGAAACGCGAGCGCTCTTGCATGCAGTATTGTGCGCCGTCTTCATTGAAGTAGGCTTTAAACTCGACAAAACCTTCGTTCTCGTGTGAGCCAGCGGCGGTATCAATGACTTCTAAGCCAGCCCAATCACTATCGATAGATTCGGCAATACCGTCTCTTTGAGCCTCTGCATTACAGCTAGGGTGGTAAGTTGCAATAACATAATCAACTAACCCCAACACGTGCGCTGAATAACGTGAGCGCATCAATTGCTCAGGTGTTTCAGCTGAACTGTGATTAAGGTGCGCTGATTCGCAGCATTGTTGGTAAGTATTTTTGCTACCGCACGGGCATAAAGACATAGTCAAATCCTGTAAAAATGGCCTCTATTAAGAGGCCATAAATGAATGCGTAGGAGTTTACCAAGAAACGATCGCTCACCAAAGCTTAGTTTCTATTGAAGCGGTTATGAGAAGTGAATTATCTCAATGCAGGTGACAGCAGCTCTTGTGCCCAAGTTGTTGCTTCATCGTAAGCTTGGCCTAGTTGCGCCTCGCTGAGCTTGAGAAGTTTACGAATGCGCGTTGCTTCATCCCATCGAGCTTGCTCATAAGCAATAACCATAGCCAAAATTGCACCTAACACGCCCTTGCGTTGGATAAGGGCCTGTTTAATCTCGTCGTCGATTGGCACTGAGTCCAGCACTTGCTTCAACGGTTGGTCAAACAGCGAATCCAGTAGTGAGAACATACCGGTCAAAAAGGCTTGTCCGGGCTCAACCTTCACATTCATTTTCTCGACTAAGAGCTCGCATTGACGTGCGCGTAATACCGCTAAACCGTAGAGTGAATCTGGCTTATCTTCTTTCGCCGATGCGATCGCTACAAGTGAAACAAACTTACGCAGTTTCTGTTCGCCAAGGTAAATCAGAGCTTGGCGGAATGAACGAATGGTCGTTGCTGACCCGCCTGCCGAGTTCACGTAAGCGAGTAACTTATAAGACAAGGTTACATCAAGAGTGATCAAACGCTCTACTTCACTAAAGTCGATAGGATCGTTAGCGATCTCTTTCAACAGTTGAACAATGGTCAAAAACGCAGGGTTGAGCGCACGAGTTTGAATCATTTCCGGCTTACTAAAGAAGTAGCCTTGGAAGTAGGAGAAGCCAGCTTGGTTCGCTTCTTGATACTCGTCGTAAGTCTCCACCTTTTCTGCAAGGAACTTGATATTTAACCCTTTGAGCGAGTTCATGAACATCGAAGCTTTCGCAATAGAGATCAAACGGATATCAAACTTGATAATTGATACGTAAGGTAAGAAACGTTTCCAGGCTTTGCTTGGCACAAAGTCATCCAATGCGATGGTATAACCCGCATCGTAGATAGCTTTAATGGCTTCAAGTAGCTCGTCTGTTGGTTCGCAGTCTTCAAGAACCTCGACTACGAGGCTTTCTTTTGGAAATAGGGTAGGGACCAAGTTAATCAGGCTTGCATAAGGAAAGTTCACGAACCCCAGCTTATCACCCAGCGTATTATAGTGGGTTGATAAAAAGTGGTCGGAAAGCAAACGGCTAGTAGCGAGCTCCGGTTCTACTTCAGGGAAAGTGTTCTTAGGACCATCCCTGAATAGCAACTCGTAACCTATGGTTTTCTTATCTGTATCGAGTATTGGTTGACGCGCTACGTATGAATATTTCAACTTGGTACTGTGTTCGGTTTATTTCTGATAGAGAGATAATAGCTAATTCAGTGGAAATTACCATACACAATCTAAGAAAGTCTGACCGACAATAATAATCAAAGTGAAAGTTTAAGACTGATGTTGAAAGCTATTGCTAAACTCTCGATTCTGTAGTTCAAAACTTTGCGGAGTGAACACCAGCACTGAGCCTTGCGTATACCAATCGCCAAGTACGACACGGGTTTTAGTGCAATTGTTAGCATCAAAAGTGTGAATGTCAGGACGGTGAGTATGGCCGTGGATCATTAGATCAACGTTGTTTCGTTCCATCATATCTTCGACTTCTTGTTGTGTCACATCCATGATGTCGAGAGACTTAGTCTGCTTGTCATCTTTGATATCAGATTGAACCTTCGAGACGATCTTCTTCTTGATGAAAAATGGAATTCTGTTGAAGACCCATTGCAGCCATGGTTGATGCACTTTTTCTCGGAAGGCGAGATACTTTACATCTTCGGTGCATAGGGTATCACCATGCAACACAACCGCTTTTTGGCCGTAGATATCGATGGTCGATACTTCGTCTAGGAGCTTCACGCCCGTTTGCTTGGCAAATTTCTTGCCGACAAGGAAATCACGGTTACCTTGAGTGAAGTAGCAAGGTACGCCTGTTTTCACCAAATCAATAAACGCTTGGCGAATAGAGGTCGCGAACTCACTCTTATCGTCGTCACCAATCCAGAATTCGAAAAGGTCGCCTAACACATAAAGTGCATCCGCTTCTACGGCTTCATTCTTCATGAAGGTCAGGAAGCAGTCAGTGATATCTTGTCGCGACGGAGCAAGGTGAAGGTCTGATATAAAATATGTTTTCATAGGTCTAAAAAAAGGGAGCGATTCGCTCCCTATATCCTGATTTTATCGGCTCATCAATTATTAATACTAGGGCGTGTTGACCTTTGGCGGTTAAATTTTGTTCGAGATAAAAGCGTTTTAATCGAGGCGAGGGATAGGAAGCCTAGTCATTCTAAGCAAATTTCCCTCAACAAAGAGTAAAACGCTTTTAGCCGAACCCTTTGGGCAGCGTTTGCTGGTTATTTCTACTGCGTTATCGGCTTCTTATGTAGGCTAGCTACACATCAAAGCCTCTGCCTTGTATAAATCCCCAGCAACTCGCTGCAAAAATCAGCTCAAAAGGTCAATACGCCCTAATCGAAAGCAAGTAATTAAGCTTCGATTGTAGTACCAGTGATGATCACTTCTTCTAGAGGTACATCTTGGTGCATACCCATAGAACCAGTGCTAACACCTTTGATCTTGTTGACGATGTCCATGCCTTCAACAACTTCTGCGAATACACAGTAGCCCCAACCGTCTAGGCTTTCGCTACGGAAGTTTAGGAAAGAGTTGTCGTTAACGTTGATGAAGAACTGAGAGCTCGCTGAATGCGGTTCCATAGTACGAGCCATTGCTAGCGTACCAACTTTGTTCGCAAGACCGTTGTTTGCTTCGTTCTTGATAGTTGCACGAGTTGCCTTTTCTTTAAGGCCAGAAGTCATGCCGCCGCCTTGAATCATGAAACCATCGATAACACGGTGGAATAGTGTGTTGTCGTAGAAACCGTCACGGCAATACTGTAGGAAGTTTGCGCTTGTTTCTGGTGCTTTTTCTTCGTTTAGTTGAACTTTGATGTCACCAAAATTTGTGTGAAGGATGATCATGATTGTTACCTTACTGTCTTTTTAATATGAAGTTCGAATTCTAGCGCATGTTAGCGGACTTTCAAATCATCAAATCATTCACTTAACTCAGATGTTTAAAGTAATTCCTGCTTTTGGGGATTACCTATTAAGGTATGACTTGTTATACTGCGAGCTTATTTTTGATTAATCCATAAAATAGATAGAGATCATGCTGAAGATATATAACACGCTCACAAGACAGAAAGAGGAATTCAAACCAATTACAGCTGGCAAAGTCGGCATGTATGTCTGTGGGGTAACCATATACGATCTCTGTCACATTGGTCATGGTCGTACGTTCGTTTCTTTCGACGTAGTAACTCGCTACCTTCGTTACCTTGGTTACGATTTGAACTTCGTTCGTAACATCACAGATATCGATGACAAAATCATCAAGCGTGCTAACGAAAACGGCGAGTCTTGTGACTCTCTGACTGAGCGTCTAATCGGCGAAATGCACGCTGATTTCGATGCTTTGAACATGAAGCGTCCAGACGTAGAACCTCGTGCAACCGAATTCATCACTGAAATCATCGAACTTGTTGAAAAGCTGATTGAACGCGGCTACGCATATGTTGCAAGTAACGGCGACGTAATGTTCGAAGTTAAGAAGTTCGAAGAATACGGTAAGCTTTCTAAGCAAGACCTTGATCAGCTTCAAGCTGGCGCTCGTGTTGACGTAGAGTCTGCAAAACGTAGCCCGCTAGATTTCGTTGTTTGGAAGATGTCTAAGCCAGGTGAACCAACATGGGAATCACCATGGGGTCCAGGTCGTCCAGGCTGGCACATTGAATGTTCAGCAATGAACTCGTCTATTCTAGGTAACCACTTCGATATCCACGGTGGCGGCTCAGATCTACAATTCCCACACCACGAGAACGAAATCGCGCAATCTTGCTGTGCGCATGGTACTGACTATGTAAACACATGGATGCACAGTGGCATGGTGATGGTAGACAGAGAAAAAATGTCTAAGTCACTAGGTAACTTTTTCACCATCCGTGATGTGCTAGCACACTACGATGCTGAAACCGTGCGTTACTTCTTGATGTCTGGTCACTACCGTAGCCAACTGAACTACAGTGAAGATAACCTAAACCAAGCTCGCGCATCGCTAGAGCGTCTATACACGTCACTTCGTGGCCTAGACCTTACTGCAGCTCCTGCCGGTGGCGAAGAGTACGTAACTCGCTTCTCTACTGCGATGAACGACGACTTCAATACGCCTGAAGCTTACTCTGTACTGTTTGAAATGGCGCGTGAAATCAACCGTATCAAGCCTGAGAGCATTGAAAAAGCAAGCGGACTGGGTGCATTGATGCGTGAACTAGCAGACATCATCGGTATTCTTCACCAAGAACCAGAAGCCTTCCTACAAGGCGATGCGGCTGGTAACGATGACGAAGTGGCTGAAATCGAAGCGTTGATCAAACTGCGTAACGATTCTCGTGCTTCTAAGGATTGGGCAAATGCCGACCTTGCACGTGACAAGCTCAACGAGTTGGGCATCGTTCTAGAAGATGGCCCAGAAGGCACGACTTGGCGTCGTAAGTAAATCTTATAAAAAGGGCTGATTTTCAGCCCTTTTTTCTAGCAAAAATTCTCTAATTTCACCTTTTCATATTCAATTTTATTTAACAGGAATATTTCTGTGGCTCAGATGTATTTTTACTACTCGGCAATGAATGCGGGTAAATCAACAACGCTTCTTCAATCGTCATTCAACTACCAAGAACGCGGTATGACGCCAGTGATCTTCACGGCTGCATTGGATGATCGCTATGGTATCGGTAAAGTAAGCTCTCGAATTGGTCTGCAATCTGAAGCGCAACTATTTAAAAATGACACCAACATGTTTGATGCGATCAAAAAGCTAAACGACGAAGAGAAGCGTCATTGTGTTTTGATTGATGAGTGTCAGTTCTTATCGAAAGAGCAAGTTTACCAACTAACAGAAGTAGTGGATAAGCTGCATATCCCTGTACTGTGTTACGGTTTACGTACTGACTTCTTGGGTGAACTGTTTGAAGGCAGCCGTTACTTGTTGTCTTGGGCCGATAAACTAGTTGAGCTCAAAACGATTTGTCACTGCGGTCGCAAAGCGAACATGGTGATTCGTACTGATGAGCACGGTGTTGCGATTGCTGAAGGTGACCAAGTTGCCATTGGTGGTAACGACAAATATGTGTCTGTTTGCCGCTTACACTATAAAGAAGCGCTTGGTAAATAAAGGCTTCTTAATACTTCGGCAATAGCTGAAATGCAAAGCAAAAGAATAAGAAACGGTGGCCAAGTGCCACCGTTTTTGTTTTCTTATCATTCATCGCTATTTATTCGAAGCCGAGCTTCTTAATCGTTAAATAGGCGTGATCAACGTCCTCGGAAATCGGCATTTCGATCTGGAAGCCTTGAGCAGGGTAGGACTTGATGCGCTCAAAATCGGCAACCAACGCGCCTAGAACCATATCCAACGGCAACTCTTCATTAAAGTAATCGACCCAATCTTGCCACTTTGATGTCACGGTGATTTCTGTCGCCGCTTCAGGCCACTGTTTACTGAAGGTCGCGTAAGTACGTTTCTCCATAAAAGGCTTCTGCACTAGGGTTAGCCTTTTGGGAGATAACCCTCGCTCCGTCAGCAACTCGTGTGTGAAGCGGACATTCTCTCCAGTATTGGTTGCGTGTTTCTCTATGATAATGTCTGAATCTGGCACGCCACAGTCGCGGGCAATAGCAGCGAAGGTTTCCGCTTCTGAGCGTTCAAAGCTGCCTTCGGTAAAGCGTCCGACACCACCAGAAAAAACGATGTATGGCGCAATCTTTTGGTGATAGAGCTCGGCTGCGTATTCAGCAACACGAGTATCGTTGCTGCACAACACAAAAATACAGTCTGAGGGTGCAACCTTGTGACCCATAGACATGAAGTTCCAAAGGGTGTCGATCGCGCGGTGCAGTTTAATGTTGGGCTCTTTGTTAGCTAAAGATTGTTCAGTCATGCAGTGCGTCCAATGTGGATTCGAATTTAAACGAATAACCTAAGTCGAGAATCTTTTTCGACGAGATCAGCTTGTCTGGAGTATCAACAACTGGTGGTAGAGGCTCGCTGCTATTAGCACTTTTTAGTGCCGCGGCATAAAACTCCGCCTTGCTCACGGTGTTTGGGGTAGTCACATTAACCACTTCATTGTGAAGCTGGTTAATAGCGAAGTCGACGGCGCCAATGGCATCATCAAGGTGAAGCATGTTAGCCGGAGCTTGAGTGCTCACTTGCTTCAATTTACTTGCAAACCGTGAAGGGTGACGACTTGGGCCAATCAAGCCACTAAAGCGCAGAATGGTGTAATCGATACCTGAATCTATCACCAATTGTTCACCTTGCAGCATGACGCGTGCGTTATCGGAAAATGAAGATGCGTGCTCTTTATCTGAGGTGGAGAGGAGAAGTGAGGCGTCTTGCTCATTTAATACACCGGGTTTAGTCGGATAAACCGTGGTCGAACTAACCATAATGAGCTTCCTAACGTTCGCCTTCTGACAAGCACTGGTTAGTTGCTGCCAGTAATCGGCATACTCTTGACCTGCACCTTTTCGAAAACCTGGTGGGAAACTGCCTATTACAATCTCGGCATTGTTTTCGAGTAATAGCGAATAGAGTTGTCCGATAGTTTGGTCAGCCTGTGATGCGTTAAAGCTGAATACCTCACAGGGAATACGCTCATTACCGATAGTGTTTGCACCCGCTTGGGTCGTCTTGGTGACGACCACTCGGTTACCATGTCTCTCTAGATGCTCAGATAAAGGCGCGCCTACCCATCCTGCACCGACAATAAATATAGAAGCCATCTGTACCTCCCAACTGCAAAGGACGAATTTACAATAAGCCTAACAAACCTTTGGCCAAAAATGAAAAAACTCCACGGCCGAAGCGAGTGGAGTTTTTACTAGAACAATGAAGCTTTATTTAAGTACGCGAAGTAGTTTGTCTGCGCGCTCTGCCATTTCGATACCTTCATCTGTTAGGTAACCGCCGTCTGGCTGAGTACAAAGGTTCTTTTCGAATAGGCGCTTAACAGCGTCTTGAGTTTCTTGAGCAGCCTCTTGATGAACTTTAATGCCCGTAGCTGCGCTACTTACATCAAATTGAAGAAGGAGGTTTAAATCAGCAATATGTTCAGCGTTGTACTTCATAATTAACCTATATATTCATAACGTTCTCTACCTTCACCTTAGTGCGCATTCACAACTCAGGCAATAGCAAATAAATAGAATTGATAAGTGATACCAAATTGAATGATTAATCGACGTATGATGGGTTTATTTTGGTTAGATTGGGTGATTTGCAGCCACTTAAATTGCGAATGATGTTTATTGCTAAGTGGTTGTAATATATTGTGGGACTGGAAATATATTGCATTCAGCTAATATTGAATAAAAAAGGAAATGCATCAGTGAGAGCGAACAAAGTAGCATTAGTTATTAGTATGCTATTTGCTATCTCAGGTTGTCAAAGCACACCCTCAGAGCAGACAGACGCGAACCAAACCACGAACAACAATGAATCAACCGTAGAGGTCCGTTCTTTCCAGTCTGTCCAAAGCGTTTACTCCGAATGGGAAGTTAAGCTTGAAGACCATGCTCAATTGTCTCTCTATGCACCAGAGAATTACAATGAATTGTTAGACGCATGGGACGATGCTGAAAGCATTTATGCGGACTTACTGAAAGACGAATCTCGCCTGACTAAGAGCTACTCGATTTTTTCCAGCCTAACTTACGCTGAAGCTTTTGATGAAAAAATCGCCTTGATCAAATCGAACTATGATTCGATTTTAGCGCTTAAGAAAAAGGCTGACCGAGTATTAGCCGATTCGATTGTACAAATGGATTACCTTAAGTTTCTTGGCGCAGACACCATGTTTACGTCGAGCTATAAAAGGTTGTATTCAGAATACAGCGAGCTATTCGAGTACGTGTTAGTCGACGAACTGGAAGATGCACAAGAAGCTCAAGTTGAATTCCTCAATAACGCTCGTTTGCTAGAAGTGAAAGTGGCACACAAGAAATACATTGAGCCTTTGAAGGATGAATTAGAGTTCTTAGAAGATGAAGACTTTGATGACGTTGTTCCATTAACGTTTGCTAAGGCCGCTGCTCAAATCGCGCTGGCAGAAAACCAAGTGAAAGCAAGCCCACGTGAAAAGTCGATCATTCAAGGTGCGGTTCAAGCGGCCGAGTTTGAATTGAACCACGTGCGCAGCGTCGCTCATGAAGTGAAAGTGCTGGCGAGCGTGAAAGGGGACAAGTTTGAGCAGTCGGTATTGAACGCTGAGAACCAGTTGCTGAGCATTTCACAAGTGGTGAATGATGAAGATTACCGTGACGTTGTGCTGCGCATTCAGTCTCAAAAGATTGTAGAGAGTGTCAAAGCGTTAAAAAGCTCAGACATGACCTCTTTATTAAAGTCAGAGATCGAAACGTTGACTGAGCAATTAGCTAAGCTTGAAAGTGAAAACCAGCAACAAGCACAGCAATTGTCTGAAGCGACCAAACACAATCAGCTATTGGATGAGCAGGTGACTAAGAGTGATGCTCATATAAAAAGCTTGGAAGAGTTGGTGGATAGCTTGAAAAGCTTAGGTGGTAAGGTAGCGAATGAAAGCGATTCCGACCTTACGCCAACTAACGTTGAATCTAACCTCGAAGATGCGGCTTTAGATCAATCATCAGAAGAAGTGATTGAACCTTCGGTTTAGCATAACCAATGTCTTTATTTGTGACTGACTTAAAAGCGCCTCAGGGCGCTTTTTTACGTTCTGTTGATCTATGTCAAAATCTGAAAATAAAAGCCCTCAAAACACGTCTATAGTGTACGTCATTCTTTTGGTTTTAACGTAACTTGTTGATATTTATAGATGTGTTGTTTTTATCGTTGGTAAGTTTTCATTCATCAAACTTTTCTTTTTACTACTAAAGTCGTAAGAAATTTCAATATCATTGGAGGTTTGGCGTTTTCTTGGTTGTTGAAGGAAATTCGAGCATAAAATAGCTCTTGAATTAAGAAATGAAAGAGAGGATTATCGCGCTCCCGACGACATGTTTCAAAATGTAAATCATCATGAATCTAAACCAATTTGACTCATTATTACCGCCACAAATGGCTGAGCGCGCTGCAGATATTGGCGTAGGTAAAGCAACCAAAGATCCAATCAAATCTTTTCTCCTAGCGATTTCAGCTGGTATCCATATCGGTATTGCGTTTGTGTTCTACACCATCGTTACCACCGGTGCTGGTGATTTGCCATGGGGCATTACACGTTTATTAGGTGGCTTGGCATTTAGCTTAGGCTTGATCCTCGTTGTTGTTACTGGCGGTGAGCTGTTTACAAGTTCGGTGTTAACTCTGGTGGCGCGCGCAAGTGGCAAGATCACTTGGCGTACACTCGTTAAGAACTGGGCGACAGTTTATGTGGGCAACTTGATCGGTGCTTTGTTGCTGGTGGCCTGTATGCTTCTGACCAAACAATACATGTTTGACCACGGCCAAGTGGGCTTAAACGCGATGGCGATTTCCCAACATAAGATGCACCATGATTTCATCCAAGCTATCGCACTAGGTATCATGTGTAATGTATTGGTTTGTATCGCAGTATGGATGACATTCAGTGGACGCACATTGACCGACAAAATCGCGGTAATGATTCTGCCTGTTGCGATGTTTGTATCAGCAGGTTTTGAGCACTGTATTGCCAACATGTTCCAAGTTCCATTAGCAATCGGCATCAAGACGTTTGCCCCTGCTGAGTTCTGGAAAATGACGGGCGCTAACCCTGCGGATTACGTTGACCTGAACATGATGGACTTTCTGATGAACAACTTGCTGCCTGTTACTATCGGTAACATCATTGGTGGCGGTATCTTTGTTGGTATGTGGTACTGGTTAATCTACCTACGTGACTAATAAAGAGTACGCGATCAACAGTGATTGCGTGACAAGTTCAGTCGACGAGAGTAGTTAAAGCTCAGCGAAACAATCGAATTGACATATGACACTTACAAGACGGTCTGCATTGCAGGCCGTTTTTTATTTGTGGAAAACCATTCCTTTTGTTGCTCTATTTGTCATTTGAAGGCGCAACAGCGTTGATCAACATGTGTGCATATGTCTTTGAAATTACCCAAGGATCAATAGTAATGATCTTTCGAATGGTCGAAATGGACAAAAAAGGATCTATATTGATTTGGTTATCCACAGTTTCTGTGGATAACCTGTCTCAAATTCAGTGAGTAACCAGATCTAAGGGGAGTGGAGGGGCTATTTTGCCGGTTTTATTTGAGCGAGAACTCGACCTTCTTTTGTCAGAGAAGTCTTCAATGAGAGGTGAAGAGCCAGCGCCAAAGAGCAGCTCATCATCACGAAAATAGCCAACATGATCATCAGTTGATATTTAATGGCGATCATGGGTGAAGCGCCTCCTAAAATCTGACCAGTCATCATTCCAGGCAGTGTCACTAAGCCTGTGGTCGCCATAGAAGCCATAATTGGAGACATCGCTTTCTGTATCGCGTTACGTACAAAAGGTGTAGCAGCGTAGGTTGGAGACGCACCTAGCGCGATTGCCGCTTCATATTCTGATTTCTGCGTTTCAAAAGCACCAAACAAGTTCTGCAATGCCACTATATTACTGCTTAAGCTATTCCCCAATAACATACCTGCAATAGGGATAAGGTATTGCGCATTGAAAACCGGTGTTGGTTTAATGATGAAAAAGCAGATAAACAAGACAATGGGTACACAGGTTACGGCAAGGCTAATGGCAACAGGCGCTAATAATAGCTGCCTTGGTAACCTAGACTTCTCAACAATCGAGCTCGCACCGACAATTATCATGGCAAACAGCCACAACAAATTGACCCACAAACTATTCAAAGTAAACAAATACTCTAGGTAAAGACCCACAAGAAATAGCTGAATAACCATGCGAATGATGCTGATAGAGGCTTCTTTTCCAAGACCGAGTTTCAGCTTGTGGTTGATGGCAATGGGCAGAAAGAGAAGTGAACTGAAGAACAACAACTGCCACCAAGATATATCAATAACGTCTTGCATAGTACTTCCTTTTAAGTAGGCCTCCATCATATCTGAAAGTGCCAAATGATGCATTTCAGCTTCAAACCCGTCGATTCAAAATGTGCTCAATTATTTAACAACCAAAGTACAAAATATTGGTTGTTTGAGGCTTTTTTGGCTACTACTTAGTAGGTAAAACGTTAAAATTAGTTACAATGCGGTTGCATAATTGTTGGCTTTTAACATTTGTGAAATATACTTAATTCTTCACATTTGTTAATACTTTTTAATAACTTTGTTTAACTAAAAACAAGTTTGGATGAGCTCAAAAAAGTATTGATTAGCAAGGGTTATAAGGGGAGATTTGATTGAACCCTACTTTGAGTATGGTCTAAAATTTGTTGTTAGATACTCAAGAACTTTAGCCCCATAGAATGGGTTACTCGAAATTACTAAATACAAAATAGGCAAAATGTATGAGTGATGTTAAAAAAATTGAAACTGGCGAAAAACGCTCGTTGGAGTGGAAGTCATTCCTCTTCATTGCGGTGGTTCTCTTTCCAATATTAAGTGTGGCTTTTGTAGGTGGTTACGGCTTCCTAGTTTGGGCACTGCAAGTGTTTGTATTCGGGCCTCCTGGTGCTCACGGCGGCATGTAATGCCCTCTAGTAACAACATTTTTTAAAATCAATATTTAAGAGAGCTAAACATGAAATCATTTTTAGTTAAATTATGGCGCACAATGACTCGCCCAGCGGTACACATCAGTCTTGGTGTACTAACTATGGGTGGCTTTATCGCCGGTGTTATTTTCTGGGGCGGTTTTAACACAGCTCTAGAGCACACAAATACAGAAGAATTCTGTGTAAGCTGTCACACCATGCGTGACAACGTATACGTAGAACTACAAGAAACGGTTCACTGGAAAAACACTTCTGGTGTACGTGCTACTTGTCCTGACTGTCACGTTCCACATGAATGGACAGCAAAAATTGCTCGTAAGATGCAAGCATCTAAAGAAGTATTCGCTCAAGTATTTGGTGACTTAGATACACCTGAGAAATTCGAAGCTCGTCGTATCGAACTGGCTAAACACGAATGGGATCGTTTCTCTTCGAACAAATCTCTAGAGTGTAAAAACTGCCACAACTACGATTCAATGGATTTCGAAAACATGCGCCCAACAGCGCGTATCCAGATGAAGAACGCGGCAGAGCGTGATCAAAGCTGTGTTGACTGTCACAAAGGTATTGCTCACAACCTTCCATTAGATATGGCATCAGCGAGCGGTATTGTTGGCGAGCTAGAAAACGTAGCAAGCAGCACATCTTACGCAAATGGTTCAGACGTGATCTCTATTCGTCACCTACCAATGTACACAGATGAAACAGCTGAAGTTGAAGCGGGTCTATTAAGCCCTGCAAGTAAAGTTGCTGTGATCGACGAAAAAGGCGACATGATCAAGATTCAAATCGACGGTTGGCGTAAAGCGAAAGGCTTCGGACGTGTAATCCAAGAAGACTTCGGTATGAACATCTCGACTGCAATATTGACGAAAGAAGTATCTCAAAGTGACGTAATCACTGTTGGTGAGAAGAAAGAAGATGAGCTAACTGGCCTTCCTTGGGAAGAAGTTAACCTAGCACTTTGGATGAAGAAAGAGTCTATGGTTGATAACTTCGATCCAATCTGGAACGCAGCTGGTCAAGCGTACCAATCTAACTGTTCAACGTGTCACTCACAGCCAGATGAAGCTCACTTCAGCGCTAACGGCTGGGTAGGTATGCTAGATGGTATGATTGCATTCGTTAACTTCGATACAGATACAGAAGCATTAGTTCTTAAGTATCTACAGAAGCACTCATCAGATTTTTCTGAAGGCCATCACTAATAAGACGTCAATTGGAGTAACACAATGGCAATTACAAGAAGAAGTTTTCTGAAAGGTGTCGCTACTACAAGTGCGGCATCGGTTATCGGTCCAAGCTTATTGGCGTCGGCATCAGCGTCTGCTGCAGAAACAGACGGCGCGTGGAAAGTCTCTGGTTCTCACTGGGGTGCATTCCGAGCTCGTGTTTACGCGGGTAAAGTACAAGAAATTAAACCTCTAGAAATCGATCAACACCCAACTGAGATGTTGAAAGGTATTAAAGGCATTATCTACAGCCCATCACGTGTGCGTTACCCAATGGTTCGCCTAGATTGGTTGAAGAAGCATAAATACAGCGCAGACACGCGTGGTAACAACCGCTTTATTCGTGTGACTTGGGACGAGGCACTAGACCTTGTTTACCGCGAACTAGAACGCGTACAGAAAGATTACGGTCCATGGGCGCTCCACACAGGTCAAACTGGTTGGAGACAAACAGGTCAGTTCCACAGCTGTACGAACCACATGCAACGTGCAATGGCACTTCACGGTTACTCTGTGAAGAAAATCGGTGACTACTCAACAGGTGCTGGTCAAACGATCATGCCTTACGTGCTAGGTTCTACTGAAGTTTACGCACAAGGTACATCTTGGGAACTTATCCTAGAAAACAGTGACAACATTGTTCTTTGGGGTAACGATCCAGTGAAAAACCTTCAAGTAGGTTGGACATGTGAGACTCACGAGTCGTTCGCATACCTAGAACAGCTGAAAGAAAAAGTTGCTAAGAAAGAGATCAACGTTGTTTCTGTTGACCCTGTTAAAAACAAAACAGGTCGTTACCTAGAAAACGAGCAAATGTACATCAACCCACAAACTGATGTGGCGTTCATGCTTGGTGTTGCTCACGTTCTTTACAACGAAGACCTATACGACAAGAAGTTCATCGAAACTTACTGTCTAGGTTTTGAAGACTTCATCAAGTACGTTCAAGGTGAAACGAAAGATAAAGTTGAGAAGACACCAGAATGGGCTGCAGAAATCTGTGGTGCAAGCGCTGACTCAATCCGTGAATTCGCTAAGATGCTGGTTAACGGTCGTACACAGATTCTTGTTGGTTGGAGTATCCAGCGTCAAGAGCACGGTGAACAGCCTTACTGGATGTGTGCGGTTATCGCAGCAATGGTTGGCCAAATTGGTCTTCCAGGTGGTGGTATCTCTTACGGTCACCACTACTCTGGTATCGGTGTATCTTCAACTGGCTTCGCTGCTCCGGGTTCATTCCCGCTGAACATCGACCAAGGTCAATCGCCTAAGCACACTAACACTGATTACAACGGTTACAGCCGCGTAATCCCTGTTGCGCGTTGGGTAGATAGCTTGCTAGAGCCTGGTAAGAAGATCAAAGCAAACGGCGCAACGGTGACACTGCCTGACATCAAGATGATGGTATTCAGTGGTAACAACCCGTGGCACCACCACCAAGATCGCAACAAGATGCGTAAAGCATTCAAGAGCCTGCAAACTGTAGTGGCTGTTGATTTCGCTTGGACTGCAACTTGTCGTCACTCTGACATCGTGCTTCCTGCATGTACTCAGTGGGAACGTAACGATATCGATGGTTACGGTGCATACTCTGGCCGTGGTTTGATCGCAATGCACAAGCTAGTGGATCCTCTGTTCCAGTCTAAGACTGACTTCGAGATCATGTCTAGCCTGACTAAGCGCTGGGGTCGTTACGACGATTACACGCGTGGTATGGACGAAATGCAGTGGGTTAAATCTCTGTACGACGAGTGTCGCGCTTCAAACGAAGGCAGCTTTGAAATGCCTGAGTTCGCTGAGTTCTGGGAAAAAGGTTTCCTAGACTTCGGTAAAGGTAAGCCATGGACTCGTCACGCTTCATTCCGTGAAGATCCAGAGATCAACGCACTAGGTACACCTTCTGGTTTCATCGAAATCACAAGCCGTACTGTTGGCAACATGGGTTACGAGCACTGTCAAGAACACCCAATGTGGTTCGAGAAATCTGAACGTTCACACGGTGGTCCAGGTTCTGACAAACACCCGTACTGGCTACAATCTTGTCACCCAGACAAGCGTCTTCACTCACAGATGTGTGAATCTGAAGAGTGGCGTGCGACTTACGCGGTACAAGGCCGTGAGCCAATCTACATCAACCCAACAGATGCTAAGAAGAAAGGCATCAAAGATGGCGATGTAGTACGCGTGTTCAACGACCGTGGTCAACTACTAGCAGGTGCTGTTCTGATGGATAGCTACGCTCCTGGTGTTGTTCGTATCGAAGAAGGTGCTTGGTACGGCCCGATCAACGAGAAAGTGGGCGCGCTAGATACATACGGCGATCCAAACACACTGACTCAAGATATCGGTACGTCTGAACTTGCTCAAGCAACGTCAGCAAACACATGTTTGGTTAACTTCGAGAAGTTCCAAGGCAAACTGCCTCCAGTAACTTCATTCGGTGGTCCAATCGAAGTAGCTTAAGCCTCTCGCTCAAGAGCTGAGATTAAAGCTTAAATTAAAGCCCCTGTAAGCGTTCTTACAGGGGCTTTTGTATTTCTGATATCTGTGCAGAGATTTCTAATTAAGTCATGTAGTCGCGTTTATGAGAGCTTTCTACCGGGGAGCTATAACGTATGGATTGAGACAAATTGCACAAGTAACGTGGTAACAGCTATGGAGCAAAGGAAGAGGGTGTTTTGAAGGGGCTCTCTTAAGAACTAGGTCGTCGAAAGCAAAAAGGCCGATACAAAGTACCGGCCGATTAGAAACCTATGGAGTGAAGCCTAAATCTTGAATAAAAACTTGAGCCTTGAATAGAAACTTAAGTCTACAGTTCGAACATAAACCAATAACCGTATGCACAAATCAAAGCGGGCACACTCGAATACAAGGTGGCGACGAGCGCTGCTTTAGGTGCCATGGCAATTGCAGGGAATAACGCATCACCATCATTTGAAATTGCATTACCAACCTGAGCTGAAAGTGGAAGCGCACCCGACAGGTACAAGCTAGTGACCAATAATTGTGGACCACAACCAGGTAGCAAACCCATCAACACGCCCGCCAGGGGGAGCATGATCCCCCAACTTGAGAATAACGTCGCAAAATCCACATTTGCTAGCACAGAACCAAATTCGAAGAAAAGAAAGGCAACCACAACCCACGCTGTCACAAAGTTGGTGTCTTGAGCGGTTTTTTGCAGTGGATGAGAGCCTAAACATTTCTCATCTTCACTTACGGCAGATTTGTAATCTTCAATTTCGCGAGTGAGGCCCCATAGAAACATCGAGCTAATCAATAAAATTGTTCCCGCCCATTCCATCGACATTTCAGGCAACGCGAGTAACTCATTTACATCCACTTGAAAAGAGCCAAGTAGAGCCACCGCAGCGCCGGGAATAATCAGCACAGACCATAGGTAGCCTTGCAGGTTGATCGCTTTTTTAGAGACGGATTCTTTGTCTTGAGATTGAGATTGAGATGAGCAACTGCGAACGGCTTCATTTTGCTCAGCCTGTTTTGGACGTAAAAAGTCATCCGCATGGAATAGGTTAATGATTCGACCTGACGCCGTGCCCACAATTACACCCATCGCCATCATAGCTAGACCGGTTTTGGGTTCACTTGCTATCAACAAGAAGGCAGCATCGCCCATGGTGGAGACCAGCACGGCCACAACCGCACCAAACCCGAGTTTGCCGGATATAAATTGCGTAGTAACCACAATTGCACCACCACAACCGGGTAATGCGCCCATGAGTGCAGCAAATACTACTTGGTTTGAACGAGACTGATGTACAAGCTTGTTGAAGACGTTGTCTTTGTTGATGTAAAGGCTTAACCAGTGGTAAATCGCCAAGGTTAAAGCAACGTAGCAAGACACTGCCCAGAACGCGTCTGACAGAGTGGTCACCGTCAATTCACGTGTAGCGGGAGCTGCCACAAGAGCGGCAAGTGAGATAGGTAATAGCAGTCGCTTAAATGACAATGAAAACTGAGTTGTTTTCGAAGCACGACTGCTTGGCAAAAAAGAGATTAGACGATCCATAGGTGTTACTCAAAATTAGTGGCTTAAGATAAATATATACGAATGATAATAATTATCAATTGCATTTGTTGTTTTTTTATCTATTGTTACTATTGGCTAAACCTAGGAAACATGACCAATCTAAAAAAATGAGGTAAAGTATGGCTAATAAAGAGAGGCTCTAAAGGTAGAGTCATAATTGTTAGTGTAATAGGAAGAAACATGATTTTAGTTGTTGGTCACAAAAACCCTGATAGTGACAGTATTTGTAGTGCGTTAGTTGCAACAGAGCTTCTTAAAGCTCGTGGCGAGGAAGCGACACCAATTCGCCAAGGCGAGATCAACCGCGAAACTCAACACATTCTAGAAGTCGCTGGTGCTGAAAAGCCAGAGCTTCGTACTTCTGTTGCTGGTGAGAAAATCTGGCTAGTTGACTACTCAGATCTAGCACAAGCACCAGACGATGTTGCTGATGCAGAGATCGTAGGTATTGTCGATCACCACCGTCTAGGCGACGTGATGACAGTAAACCCAATGGAAGCTTGGATCTGGCCTGTTGGTTGTACAAACACTGTACTTTTCAACATGTTCAAGATTGAAGGTCACGCTATCTCTCAACAAATCGCTAAGCTAATGATGTCTGCAATTCTTTCAGACACAGTTGGCTTCGCATCTCCAACATGTACTCAAAAAGACAAAGACGCGGTTGCTGAACTTGCTGAAATCGCAGGTGTAGAAGACGTTGATGCATTCATCAAAGCACTTCTAATCGCTAAAACAAACATCGAAGGCCTATCTGCTGCACAGCTAGTAGAAAAAGACCTTAAAGGCTACCCATTCAACGGTCGCGATGTTGTTGTTGGTCAAGTTGAGCTTGCGACTCTTGAGCAAGTAGACGGTATGATCGAAGCTCTAGAAGCTGATCTTGAAGAGCGTTGTGAGAAAGACGGTCTAGCATTTGCTGCGGTAATGCTAACTGACATCACTACTGCGCAAACTCGCCTTCTTTACAAAGGTGAGTGGGCTGAGAAATTGGTTAAGCACGAGAAAGACGGCGTATTGATGATGGAAAATACACTAAGCCGTAAGAAGCAAGGCTGGCCTTGGTTACAAGGTGAGCTTGTTTAATCAAGTCACTTAAATAATAAACGCCTGCTTATTTAGCAGGCGTTTTTCTTTGAAGTAGCCTTTCTTCTCAATAGAAATATTTGAAGTTAATACTACTCAGCATAAAATGAACAAAGTTACTGACTAACGTAGGAAATTAAGATGACTACACAGCTAGACGATAAAAAAATCGCTGAAATTAATAAGTATACGGGTGAGCAACGCCTTAAATACTGTGTGAAAGAAATCGTAGCAAACCGTGAAGTATGGATCTTAACCGATGAACACGGTTGTGTAATGCTGAACACAGAAGACGAAGACTGTGTTCCAGTATGGCCAAACCAAGAGTTCGCGGAGTCGTGGGCAACGGGCGAGTGGTCTGAGTGTAAAGCTGAGTCTATCTCATTAAACAAATGGCACAGTCGTTGGACTAACGGTCTAGAAGACGATGAACTTGCTGTGGTTGTATTCCCGAACGAGCAGGAAGAAGGCGTTATCCTGTTCCCTGATGAGTTCGACTTCGAACTGAAGAAGCAAGCTGCTAAGCGCTAATCTTCTCGTAACATCATAAGTCAGCGTTGCCTTCCGCTAGGCAGCGCTTTAGTTCTGTTTACTTCTTCAGCTCTGTTTTATCGTTTCAGCTCTCCCCAAACAACAAAATCACTATCTCACGTTCTAATTAGTATCCAATCAACTGATACAGAGGTGCTTGTTGCGCGTCTTTTGCTGCTCGTTGAAGTACGCCTGTCTCACTGTATCTCTTTAAAATCTGTCTTACCACAGGCTTAGCTTGTGCTTTGGTCATTCCCGCTTTCAATTCTGGTTCATACAACAGCTGTAGTAGCACTACATCTAATGGCGATAGCAGGTCTTCTGGCGTGTGATCATTGAAGATAGAAGGGTAGGCTTTATCGGAATCGTTTGGGAGCCCTAACACCTGCGTTATCTCCTCTACGATACAGGCGACAAGCTTGCCTCGCTGTCTTGCCTGATCAACGGGGATAACTATCCCAGCATAGATAACCTCGCCTTTGGAGTTAGTTCGATAACCAGCAGTACAGATAGCGCTATTTAGATGCTTTGTCGACTTAAGCTTGAGGATGGTTTTAGATTCCGCTATCCACTTACTCTGCCTCGTGTATATCCATTTAACATTGGCTTCGGACTCTTTGCTGACGATTTTGATAGGGTGTTGCGTCACTTCGGACAAGTGCTGGATATGAAGTTCTGTGAGCTCTTGATGGAGTTCTTTGTCATCGACTCGGTGATCAACCCATATCTTGATCGGTTGCTTCCATTTAGCGAGTGGTTTATTGCCTTGGGAATATTCGTGTTGCAGTGCCACGTTGTAGAAGGCCGTCTCTACAAACGACTTATCTAACCAAGTGAGTGGTGTACTGACGGCATGGAAGGAAACAACCGCAAGCAAGAGGGGAAGCATTGAAGCTTTTGTTAGCATGCGTTACCCCTCTAGTGGCGTGTGAAAAAGTGAAACCAGTCTAGTGGTTTGGTGCTTTGGAGAAATGGCTCTCAACCAATCTTTGGGTGATTTGGTGAGTTGGGTTGGTCAGCACTTGATCCGTTTCACCACTCTCAACCACATTGCCTTCGTGCATTACTATTATCTTGTCGGTGATGTGTTTAACAATACCGAGGTGTTGAGATACATAAACGAACGACACACCCATCTCTTCTTGTAGCTCTAGGAACAAGTTGATGATTTGCGAGCGCATTGCCATGTCCAAACCATTCAATGCTTCATCCGCAACGATGATCGATGGTTGAAGTATCAAGGCACGAGCCAAACAAACCCTCTGTTTCTGGCCCGCAGCAAGCATCTGAGGGTAGAAGTAAGCATGTTCCGGAAGAAGACCCACACGTAATAATGTGTCTTTCACACGACGCATACGGGCTTCTGGTGGCATGTTGGTGTTTCGCTTCAATGGGCCTTCAAGAATGCGACCAATCTGAATACGTGGGTTAAGCGATGTGTTCGGATCTTGGAAGATCATGCGAATCAGCTTACAACGAGTCGAGTAGTCTTTATGTTCTAGTTTTTCACCATTCACACGAATCTCACCCGCAGTTGGCTCTACCATACCTGCTAGCATTCTCGCTAATGTCGACTTTCCTGAACCATTCTGGCCGATAAAACCAATCGTCTGTCCGGCTTCTAAACTAAAGCTCACTGGCTTTACGGCTTGATGAATCTTCTTACGGAAAAGACCAGAGCGAGTCGTAAAGTCTTTAGATAGATCACTGACTTCTAATAATGCACTCATGATTTCTTTTTCTTCTCCATATTCAGAGGGAAGTGACAGTTAAACTTATGGTTTTTGATACGCTTGGTGTGTGGGATCTCGACACATTGTCTTTGCGCGTATGGGCAACGTGGCCCTAATCGACAACCAATAGGAAGGTGCTGTAGCGGAGGAATCGACCCCGGCAGCGACTGAAGCTTCTCTTTGTGAGGGATCCAGTCGTTAAAGTCTGGCATCGCTTTCAACAGCGCAACCGTATAAGGGTGTTTAGGCGCATCCAATAGTTTTTGCGTGTCAGCGGATTCAACAGACTGACCACAATACATCACGGTAATGCGAGTCGCCCACTGGGTAATCGTCGTTAAGTCATGACCGATCAGAACAATAGTCGTGTTATTGAGCTGATTCATTCGACTCAATAAACGCAGTATTTGAGACTGTGTAATTGGGTCTAAATCGTTGGTTGGTTCATCGGCAATCAAGACTTTTGGCTTGGCAGCGATCGCCATGGCAATCATCACTTTTTGACACTCACCATCGGTCAGCTCATATGAGTAGCTGTCCATTAGACGTGAGTGATCTTTGATACCGACTTTGTGCAGTAGCGCTATCGCTTGCTTCTTACGCCACTTAAATCGTTGCCACCAACGACCTTCAAAGGCGTGTGAAGGTATCGCTTCGATTAGCTGGTGTCCCACTTTTTCGGAAGGATCCAGACACGTTGATGGTTCTTGGAAGATCATTGCGATATCTCGAGCAATAACGCGTCGGCGCTCTTTAGGCGTTAGTTGAAGCAAGTCAACGTTCCCCAGTCGCATTCGGTCAGCTGAGACCTTCCAGTTTTCCTTACAAACACCAACGATCGCTTTCGCAACCAAACTCTTACCAGAGCCTGATTCGCCTACTAGGCCACGAATTTCCCCTTCATTGAGGGTAATACTCATTCGATCTACCGCTTTAACCATCCCTTGAGGAGTCTCAATCTCGATGGTTAGATGTCGAATATCAAGTAACGGCATTATTCGATTCCTGCATTTAGCGCTTGGCGAACACCTTCACCGACAAGGTTAATCACGATCACTGTAAACATAATAGCTAAGCCGGGTAGGGTTACAGTCCATGGTGCAAGGTAAATCAGTTCTACTGAATCACCCAAGATTGAGCCCCATTCTGTACTTGGTGCTTGAGCGCCAAGACCAAGAAAGCCCAAGGCGGTGATATCAAGAATCGCCACTGACAGTGCCAGCGTCACTTCTAATGCAACCACGGTCAGAATATTGGGAACAATCGAGTTCCATAACAGGTAAAAGTCGTTCGCGCCATCAAGGCGAGAAGCGAGAATGTAGTCTTTCTCTACTTCGGCATGCACGGCAATGTATACCGAGCGTATAAACCTCGGTATCAGTGCTAAGCAAATGGCAAGTAGGATATTAAATTCACCAAATCCCAGAAAGGTGACAAAGATAATCGCCAGTAGCAACGATGGAATCGACATAACCGTATCAAGCAGGTGGTTGAGCGTGCTCGATAGCAGTCCGCGAGTCATACCAGCAAGTACGCCAATCAGACAGCCAATCACAGCCGCGATAAAGGTGATAACAACTGCAGCACCGAAAGTCAGCTGAGAGCCAATAATCAGACGAGAAAGAATGTCTCGACCTAAATCATCAGTACCTAGGAAGTATTCAACGGTGCCTGCCGGATCCCAAGAAGGCGGCGTTAATAGATGACCCGTTTGTTCTTGTGAGTCATGTGGTGCGAGCCACGGTGAAGTGACCGTAACCAGAATGATAAGCACCAAACACCACAGGCCAAACATCGCTAGGTTGTTGGCACGGAAGCTTCGCCAGAAACGCTCGAACTGGGTTGGAATCTGTTCTTCTTGGTAGACGTTATTTGTTAGCATACCATTCCTTCCTTACCAGTGGATTGACCATTGCGCCCAAGAGATCGGACAGAATGTTCGCAGTCAAAACCAGTGTTGCCACTACAATTACGCCCGCTTGAATTGATACATAGTCTTGATTAGACAGGGCATCTAATAACCAGCGGCCAATGCCCGGCCAGTTAAAGATTGATTCGGTAATGATCGCGAGCGTTAACATACTCGATAGCTGAACTCCGACCTTAGGAATAATCGGCGGAATCGCATTTCTCAAAACGTGCTGAGTGATGATCTCTCGTGTTGAAAGACCTTTTATTCGTGCCGCGCGGATGTAGTTTTGAGTCATCACCTCTGCAACCGATGCGCGCATGAGTCGGATAACCTGAGTGGTTGGCGCAAGTGCTAGAACGAGACAAGGCAGTGCCATGTGTTCGATAACACTTTGCAGCGCATGTGCTCGGTAGCGTCCTTCAGCAAAAAAGGCATCAATCATCGCGAAGCCAGTCACGTGTTCAATCTCGTAAAGTAGATCGTACCGACCGCCAACAGGGAACATCTCAAAGTGCAGTGAGAACACCATGATCATCAATAGTGCGACCCAAAATATAGGTGCCGAGTAGCCTGCCATTGAGGTGAACGAGATAGTCGTATCGACAAATTTACCTTGTCTCATACCCGCGATGGTGCCAAAAGGGATACCGATGAAAAGCGCTAGTACAAAAGCGAAGAAGCACAGTTCTAGAGTCGCAGGGAACACCACGACTAGCTCATCAATGATGGGCACACCGTGTTTACTCAAACCGAAGTTCAGCGTTGATAGTTCAGTGATATAGCTAATCCAACCGGGCCAGAAATCTTGGATAGCCCAAGGAGACGTTTGGTCGAGTCGAAGCAATGAAAAACCAACCAGAGTCAGAATCGCTAGGGTAATAACGAATAAGTTTATACGTCTTAATGTATACCAAAACATCAGCGCACCTCTCTTCTGACTTGATCAAAAGGTTGGGCATTGAATGGGCTCTGTTTAAAGCCGGTTAGCGAACGGTCGTGAACGCGGAATTGCACGCCATGTGCCAGAGGAATCACAGGAACTTCTTCATTGAGAATGTTTTGCGCTTGTCTATACAAGTTCACACGGTGCCTTTGTTGATTGATCTCTAAAGCTAAATCCAGAAGGAAATCAAAGTCTGAATTACACCACATAGAGACGTTTAACCCTGCGCGTTCAGAACTGCAAGAGAGCAGGGGACGTAAGAAATTGTCAGGATCGCCCGTGTTGCCAATCCAACCGGTAAGAAGCAAGTCTGTTGAGGCAATGGATGACAGCTGTGTGCGGTCGAATCGGTCGTCGGTATAGAGTTTCAGTTCAATACCAATGTCGGCCAAGTTTGCTTGAATTAATTCTGCTGTTTTTCGTGGGCTTGGGTTGTAGGCGCGAGGCTCTAAAGGAACCCACATTGAAAGTTCTAATCCCGGTTCAACGCCTGCTTCTTTTAGCAGCGCCACAGCATAGTTTCGATCGTAGCGAACTTGAACGCTGTCTTTTTGGTGAGCCCAAGAAGTTGGAGGCAGTAAGGTATAAGCTTTCGTGCCCGTACCGTAATAAACAGAATCGAGAATGTTCTGGCGGTTGATCGCCAAGTTCAGCGCTTTACGGACTCGCGAATCACGCAAGGCTGGGTGCTCTGTATTAAGCGCAATAAAAGAGACATTAACCGCAGGCGTTGCGGATATTTGCAACTCTTCATGAGCTTGAATAATCGGGATCTGACTTGAAATCGGCGAGTTCAGCACGTCACATTCGTTACGAAGAAGCTTGGCAAGTGTGCCTGTTCCACGTTGTGAGGTGTCGAACACAACTTGGTCCATTTGAACGTCACCTTTCCAGTAATGCTTGTTCTTTTTCAAGCGCACTAGATCGTTGATCTGGTATTCATCTAAGTAAAAAGGCCCAGTGCCTACTGGCTTAGAATCAATTTGGTTTTTCTCATCCGCAGCAACGAGCTTATTGGCGTATTCTTTGGAGTGAATGACCGCGTAGCTGGTGGCGATGTTGTTGAGGAATGAATTATCAGGGCGACTTAGTTGGAACTTAACCGTCAGGTCATCGACTGCTGTGATGTCGACAATCAGGTTTTTGAAGTCGATGCCTGCAAACCATGGGTATAGGCCACCACCCACATAGTGAAATGGGTTCGAGCTATCGATGATGCGTTCGAAACTAAAGACCACATCTTGCGCATTCATGCTACGAGTTGGAGTAAACCAATCTGTGGTTTGAAACTCAACATTAGGACGCAATGTGAAAGTGTACTCAGTACCTGATTTATCGACAGCCCAGCTTGTTGCCAAGTTCTGTTGTGGTCGATAAGTCATTGGGTCAAGCGTTAGCAAGGTATCGAAGATTTGAGGGCTCAGCGACTCTGCGGTAATGCCACTATCAATCAATTGTGGGTTGAAGGTACTAGGGTTACCTTGGCCGCAATAAATGAAGCCTTTTTCACGGATCTGTTCGTGATCCACACTTTCACCACATCCGGCTAAAAAGCTCAGCGTGCAGATGCTCAGTGATAGTCTTATTAGTGCTTTCATAAAAAGAAATACTTTTCGAAACGAGGCGTTAGAGGAGCCTCAAGATCCGGACAATTTAACATTTTATTTATTCGGCTCCAAATAATAATCTAGTGTGGGCAGCTATTTATCGTTAGCTTGTCCGACAATCGCGTACTTCCTCACCATTCCTCGTAATTGGTTGTAGGTTAACCCGAGTAATTCAGCGGCTTGCTTCTGATTGTACTTGCTCTGTTTTAAGGCTTGATTGAGTAGCTTGATGTCTTGCTGCTCCTGCCATGCTTTGTAATCCAACGGCAAAGAAAAAGCGCTATCAAATGAAGTATGGCTGTTGGACTGAGCATTGCCAGTTTCTGGCGTCGAATCTTGATCTGTTTTCCATGCTGGTTTGAATGGGTTAAACACCAAAGATTCAATAGGATATGGATTCTTACCATGCTGATAGATTGCGCGCTCAATGACGTTTTTCAGCTCTCGCACATTCCCTGGCCAAGAGTACTCCAATAGCGATTTAACGGCTGATGGAGCAAAGCCGACAAACAACTCCAATTCCAATTCACGACACATCTTAATCGCGTAGTATTCTGCCAATAACGTGATGTCTTCTTTACGTTCACGAAGCGGCGGGATAGTAATCACATCAAACGCCAATCTATCGAGTAAATCGGCTCTGAACTCGCCTTTTAATGCCATCTCCGGTAAGTCAGCATTGGTTGCACATACCAGTCTTACATTGGCACTCAAAGCCTTTTGGCCACCGACACGTTCATATTGTCCGTATTCGATAACGCGTAATAGCTTCTCTTGAACGGCAAGGGGAGTGGTCGCTAATTCATCGAGAAACAGTGTTCCGCCTTCGGCTCGCTCAAAGCGACCTTGATGACGACCTTTCGAACCAGTAAAGGAACCCGATTCATGACCAAACAACTCAGAATCAATCAAGCCTTCACTGAGTGTTGAACAGTTCAGCGAAATCAAAGGTTGATCCCAGCGTCTTGAAAGGTAATGCAGCCTTTGAGCAATCAACTCTTTACCTGTACCACGCTCACCAATGATCAGAATGGGTCTTTCGATTGGTGCGAGTTGAGAAACTTTATCTAAAACAGAGAGAAAGCTAGGTGATTCACCAATAAGATTCTGCTGCATAGCGGGTCCTTGTGTGAGCTGAGTGCTGGTGGAGGTCATTTAAGGGCTGTAGTGGTGAAAAATACCAATACTTGGCTAAATTCATCATAGCATGTATCGAGTTAATCACCATTTTATTGTAAGTGTCTGATAATAAATGGCTTAAAAGTTGGCACGCTACTTGGATTAGTTATGGTAGGTTTAACAACAAACGTAAATTTGTGAGCAAGTGGATTGAGAGTCTAATGACGATTTAAAACGCATTTGCCATCATTGTAATTAAGGAGTTCCTCATGGGTATTTTTTCTCGCTTTGCAGACATTGTAAATTCAAACATCAGTGCACTATTAGATAAGGCTGAAGATCCTGAAAAGATGATTCGCCTGATTATCCAAGAAATGGAAGATACGCTGGTTGAGGTTCGCACTAACTCAGCAAAAGCCATCGCAGACAAGAAAGAGCTAGCACGCAAAGTTGAAGCTATCGAAACTCAGATTCTAGATTGGCAAAATAAAGCGACACTAGCGCTAATTAAACAACGCGAAGATCTGGCGAGAGCAGCTCTGATTGAAAAGCAAAAACTTGAAGACATCATCAAGAGCTTGCACACAGAGCAAACTTTGGTTCATGAAACCATCGAGAAGCTAACCAGTGAGATTGGTAAGCTAGAAACTAAAATTGCAGAAACTCGTGCAAAGCAGCAAGCATTGATGATTCGCAATAATGCTGCGAGTAACCGTCGTGATGTTCAAAAACATCTGCATTCAAGCAAAACCAACGAAGCGATGGCGAAGTTTGAGCAATTCTCGCGTAAAGTGGATGAATTAGAAGCTGAAGCTGACGTTTATGCAAAAACAGGCAACGCAAAATCTTTAGATCAAGAGTTTGCCGAGCTACAAGCTCAAGACGAAATTGAAAAAGAGCTAGCGAAACTGAAGCAACAAGTTGAAAACCGCGATAAATAATTTAGGAGTTTTCTATGTCAACATTTCTAATTGCAGGTCCACTGATTGTTTTCTTGATCTTCGTGGCGCCGCTATGGTTATTCTTACATTACCGCAGCAAGAAGAAATCCAGTAACGGTCTTTCAGAAACGGATCTTCAGCGCCTGCACAAGCTTTCAGCGCAAGCAGAATCGATGCAAGATCGTGTGAAAACACTAGAAAAAATACTGGATGCGGAGTCGCCTAACTGGAGACGAAACTATGAGTAGAGAACTGTATCGCGATCCTATTAATGGCAAATTGTCTGGTGTGTGTGCGGGCTTAGCGAACTACTTTGGGCTTGAAGTTTGGTTGGTTCGAATCTTAGTTATCTCTGCAGCACTGCTCGGTGGTAGTTTTCTGGTCTTGTTAGCGTATTTAGCTTTGACATTTATGCTTGAAAAACAACCACCTCAGTATGTGGATGAGATGAAAGCCAAACAAGAGCATACGCTGAAGCAGAAGCCTTGGGAAAAGGGGCAAACTGCGGAGTCTTTACTGGGCACTTTAGAGGGTGATTTCCAGAAGTTAGAGACCAGTGTCCGCAACATGGAAGCTTATGTCACCTCAGACACATTTAAAGTGAATCGTGAATTTAAGAACATGTAGCGCTAAAACCTAAAAAAGATTAGATAACGGTTTAGGAAAATTTATTCCAAGCCGTTATTTTTTTTAATAATTTTCTCTAAATAAATCTTACGCTGACTGGTAAGTTACATGCGATTAATCTATGTTATAAAAATATTTATAGATATGGATGATCACCAATGTATAGAGCCTCCCTTGTCCTATTGACAGCCATAGCTGGGTTGTCTGGGTGTGGTAAGGAGCTTCCTCCCGTACCTGAACCTGAATCTAGACCCGCCAAACTCTTCACCGTTTCCGTCGGTAATAATGCCTTTGAACGAAGTTTCCCCGCCACCACAGAAGCTGGCGATAAAGCTGTTCTTGCGTTCCGTGTTCCTGGGTTACTTCAGACTATCGATGTCACATCGGGTCAACAGGTTACCAAAGGTGACAAACTTGCCACGCTTAACCCTGATGAATACCAGCTGTTAGAAAAGCAAGCGAGAGCCAACTTTAAACTTGCCGATGTTCAATACCAACGTTCGATTAAGCTGCGTAAAGATCGAGTAGTCTCAGAGCAAGATTTCGACCAAGCGAAAGCTAATCACAACTCGGCTAAAGCTGTCTTGAACCAAGCTAAAGCTAACCTGCGTTACACCACTCTGGTTGCGCCTTACGATGGAACGATTTCCATCATTCCTGCTGAAAACCATGAATACATCGCGGCAAAACAAGGTGTGATGAATATTCAAACCAATCAGATTCTTAAAGTCGTTTTCCTATTACCCGACCAACTTATCACGCGCTTTTCTTCAGGGTTTGAAACCGATGCAACCATGGTATTTGATGCGTTTCCTGAGAACCCTTACATTTTGACTTTCCAAGAAGTTGATACCGAAGCGGATCCAAAAACGGGTTCATACAAGGTAACCATGGTTATGGAAAGGCCAACCGATATCGGTATTTTACCGGGAATGTCAGGCACGGTAAGACTTGTTTCTGCGCAAGCTGCTGCGACCAAAATCCCTACGTCAGCCATGATAACTGATGGCGATGATGTGTCGGTATGGCGTGTAAACAACGACGGAATTGTCGAGAATGTGGCAATCGTTATTGATGAAAAACGCCATATCGTATCTGGGCTGAATGATGGAGACCGCATTGTCACTTCTGGCGTTAATGGTCTTGAGCCGGGCGTGAAAGTCCGAGAGTGGATCAAGGAAAGGGGGCTATAACATGAAAACACTAAAAGTGGCCGCAGGGCTGTCGTGTTTAGCCCTACTTACAGCTTGTGAAGATAAGCAAGTGGCAGAAGTGGACAACACGCCCTTAGTTAAAGCCGTCGAGATTTCAGTCATCGATTTTAGCGACAAGCTCTATTTCCCAGCGGTCGCAAATGCGGCTGAGAAAGCTCACCTCAGTTTTCGAGTCGCTGGAGAAATCTTCAAGTTGGATGTGAAGGAAGGTGAACGTGTTTCTAAAGGAGACGTCATTGCTGAGCTTGACCCAACCGATTATCAATTGGATGTGGACAACGCTCAGGCGCGTTACACGGTAATCAACAGCCAATACAGACGTTCAAGTCCGTTGGTGAAGAAAGGGTTATTGGCGAAATCGCAGTTTGATGAAATCGCCGCTCAACGTCAGATCGCTTATGCCGAATTAGAGCTAGCGAAACTGCGTTTGTCTTTCACTAATCTTCGAGCACCAGTTGACGGGATTATTTCTCGTGTGAGTGTCGACCAATATGAAAATATTCAGGTAGGCCAACAGATTGTGAACATTCACAGTGTCGAGGATGTCGAAGTTGTCATTCAACTCCCTGACCAAATCTATGTAAATCAACCTAATGAGACGCTGCTGTCGAATGTTGAAGCTGTGGTGAGAGTGCCAAGCGGCAATGAATACACCGCTGGTATCAAGGAGTTCACCACTGAGCCGGATCCAACTACGGGTACTTTTACGGTGACACTAGCTTTGCCGATGCCAGAAGACGATTTGATTCTTGATGGTATGGCCGTTGATGTGACTTCAAACGGACGAGATATCGGCTTGGAGCTAAAAGCTGGCGTACTTATCCCGATCGAAGCGGTATTCAATGCCGACGGTGATGAACTGGATCGTAAAAACTCTTATGTGTGGGTTCTTAATGACGACAAGACAGTCTCGAAGCAACAAGTCGTGTTAGGAAAAGCAAACCAGAAAACATTGCAGATAATGAAAGGATTAGAAATGGGGCAGCATGTCGTTGTTGCAGGCGTCTCGCGATTGCGAGATGGGATGACAGTGGAAGTATTGTCTCAGGAGACGAACAATGAGTGAAGTGAATAACAAGCCTCAAAATGACGATCAACAGGGTGATGATCAGATCACAGGTGTTGCTTCTTACTTTATACGAAACAAAGTCATTAGCTGGATGCTATCTCTGATCTTTCTTATTGGTGGTGTTTCTGCATTCTTTGGTTTGGGTCGTCTAGAAGATCCTGCCTTCACCATCAAAGATGCAATGGTCGTGACCTCTTACCCTGGGGCTACCCCTCAGCAAGTGGAAGAGGAAGTGACCTATCCGCTAGAGAAAGCAATTCAACAGCTTACTTATGTGGATGAAGTGAACTCTATCTCAAGCCGTGGCCTGTCTCAGGTAACGGTAACGATGAAGAATAACTACGGCCCTGATGATCTTCCGCAAATATGGGATGAGCTTCGTCGAAAAGTGAATGATCTGAAGGTCGAATTGCCGCCGGGCGTAAATGACCCTCAAGTTATTGACGATTTTGGTGACGTTTACGGTATTTTGCTCGCGGTAACGGGTGATGGATACAGTTATAAAGAGCTTCTAGATTACATAGATTACTTAAGGCGTGAGCTGGAGTTGGTTGATGGGGTCAGTAAGGTCTCTGTTTCTGGTCAACAACAAGAGCAAGTCTTCATTGAAATATCGATGAAGCGGATAAGCTCCTTAGGTCTGTCTCCAAGCACGGTATTTAATCTTTTATCGACTCAAAATATTGTATCAAGTGCGGGTGCGGTAAGAATTGGCGACGAATACATTCGAATCCATCCAACGGGTGAGTTCCAGAATGTTGAACAGCTCGGTGATTTGATTCTGACTGAAGGCGGCGCTCAAGGTCTCATCTATTTGAAAGACGTAGCTGACGTCACTCGTGGCTATGTTGAAGTACCAAGTAACATCATTGGCTACAACGGTAAACTCGCACTTAACCTTGGGGTCTCTTTTGCTCAGGGTGTAAACGTGGTTGCGGTGGGTGAAGCCTTTGACCGACGACTTGCCGAGCTTAAGTATCAACAACCTGTCGGTATCGACATCTCTGAGGTTTATAACCAACCGAAAGAGGTAGACAAGTCGGTAAGTGGATTTGTGGTGAGTTTAGGTCAGGCGGTTGCGATCGTAATCGTGGTTCTCCTGTTCTTCATGGGGCTACGTTCCGGCCTGTTGATCGGTTTGATACTGCTGTTGACCGTTTTCGGTACCTTCATTTTCATGCAGTACTTCAAGATTGACCTCCAACGTATTTCATTAGGCGCATTGGTTATCGCCTTGGGGATGCTGGTGGATAATGCCATTGTGGTGGTGGAAGGGATATTGATCGGCACGCAGAAGGGGCGAACCCGGATGCAGGCCGCCACCGATATCGTTACCCAAACCAAATGGCCGCTGTTGGGTGCAACCGTTATTGCGGTGACTGCTTTTGCGCCTATCGGTTTGTCTGAAGACTCAACCGGCGAATACTGTGGCACCTTGTTTACGGTTCTACTTATCTCACTCATGCTGAGTTGGTTTACAGCAATCTCAATTACACCATTCTTTGCTGACATGTTCTTCAAAGGTCAGAAGGTTGACCCTGATAACGAAGGCAAAGACCCATACAACGGGATGGTTTTTGTTATCTATAAAAACTTCCTTGAGTTCTGTATGAAGCGTGCGTGGCTCACCATGTTCGTTCTGATTATTGGTTTGGGTGCGAGTGTTTACGGTTTTGGTTTTGTAAAACAAGCCTTCTTCCCATCTTCTACTACGCCAATGTTCCAAGTGGATGTTTGGATGCCGGAAGGGACCGATATTCGTGCGACCAACACCAAGCTTAAAGTGCTTGAAGGTTGGTTAGCAGAGCAGGAAGAAGTTGAGCACATCACGACGACAGCAGGTAAAGGTTTACAACGTTTCATGCTGACTTACTCGCCAGAAAAAAGTTATAGCGCATATGGCGAGATAACGGTTCGTGTGAAGAGTTATGAAGTGCTTGAAGGCTTGATGCTGCGTTTCCGTGAACACGTGAATGGCCAGTTCCCTGAGATCGACTACAAGCTGAAACAAATCGAATTAGGCCCTGGTGGCGGGGCGAAAATTGAAGCGCGAATTGTAGGTTCTGATCCAACGGTATTACGTTCAATTGCAGCTCAAGTGATGGACATCATGCGTGCTGATGATGGTGCATTTAACGTTCGTCACGACTGGCGTGAAAGAACTAAGGTGTTAGAGCCTCAGTTCAACGAAAGCCAAGCACGTCGTTACGGTATTACTAAGTCTGACGTAGATGATTTCCTTGCGATGTCTTTCTCGGGTAAATCGATTGGTGTGTACCGTGACGGTACTACGCTGATGCCTATCGTGGCTCGTTTACCTGAAGATGAGCGTGTTGATATCCGTAACATCGAAGGCATGAAGATTTGGAGCCCAGCACTAAGTGAGTACATCCCACTTCAACAAGTCACGCTAGGTTACGAACTGGAATGGGAAGATCCACTGATCATCCGTAAGAACCGTAAGCGAATGCTGACGGTAATGGCGGATCCAGATCTACTGGGTGAAGAAACGGCTTCGACTCTACAGAAACGCTTACAACCACAAATTGAAGCGATTGAGATGCCACCGGGTTATTCACTTGAGTGGGGTGGTGAATATGAGTCGTCGGCAGATGCACAGGCGTCACTGTTTACAACCATGCCATTGGGTTACTTGTTCATGTTCTTAATCACAGTGTTCTTGTTTAACTCGGTGAAAGAGCCTCTGATTGTTTGGTTAACGGTACCACTCGCCTTGATAGGGGTTACGACAGGCTTGTTAGCCTTGAATACACCATTTGGCTTTATGGCGCTGTTGGGCTTCTTGAGTCTATCTGGGATGCTTCTGAAGAACGGTATCGTACTGCTTGATCAAATTGAGATTGAGATGAAGTCAGGTAAAGATCCATATGTAGCGGTTGTTGATGCGGCACTGAGTCGTGTTCGTCCAGTATGTATGGCGGCGATCACTACCATTCTTGGTATGATCCCTCTACTACCTGATATCTTCTTCAAACCAATGGCAGTAACCATTATGTTTGGTTTAGGCTTTGCGACTGTACTCACGCTAATCGTAGTACCTGTGCTGTATCGTCTATTCCATAAAATTGAAGTAGCTTAACGCCAACTAACCTTTGAAATAATGCCCCTAATTGGGGCATTATTTTTATGTACGATTACTAAAAAGAGACCATCGAGATGGAAGCGAATACAGTGGATAGAACGTGTGCATGGGCACTGAAACACGAACTTGAAAGGGAGTATCACGACGCAGAGTGGGGTGTACCTGTTTACGATGACCAAGTGTTGTTTGAGTTCATTACGTTGGAAGGTGCCCAAGCCGGCCTAAGTTGGATTACGATACTCAAAAAACGCGAAGGCTATCGTGCTGCATTTGAAAACTACGACCTTAATAAGCTAGCTGTACTCAATGAAGACAATGTGCCAAACATCATTGAAAACTTCGATGTGGTTAAACATAAGGGCAAGATTGCCTCGGTTTACAACAATGCGCGAGCAACGCTTGAACTTCAGAAAGAGTTTGGGTCTCTATCGAATGCTTTATGGCAGTTTGTCGACAATGAGGTGATCGTCAATCAATGGACAGAGATGTCTCAAGTCCCGGCTTCTACTGAGCAATCTAAAGCGATGAGCAAGTTTTTGAAGAAGAAAGGATTTAAGTTTGTAGGGGAAACAATCTGTTACGCGTTTATGCAAGCAACAGGTATGGTTAATGACCATCTAGTTGGTTGTCCTTACAAATAAAAATGTTATTTATCGTCGCGAAATAATTGTGTGAAAATTGGAAAATTCACTGGTCATTTATCAACTATTCAATATCATATGCGACCGAATTAAAACCTAGAAGACGATAGTGAAACAACAAAGCTACCAAATTTGTGATGCTCGTTATGATCCCTTGCTTAGGCAGTTTGTGCGTGAAGATGGCCACGTAGAAACTATCGCGCCGTTAGAAGGTAAGGTGTTCCTGTTCTTGCTAGAGAATGCTGGTGAATGCATTGAACGAGGCCTGATATTTGATAGGTGCTGGGGCAATGTGGTTGTTTCAGAGCAAGCACTCACTAATGTGATCTCCAAGATTCGCAAAACCTTATCTCGAGTCACGTGTGGTTGTGCGACGATTCGTACCGTCAGCAAAACGGGCTATTCGCTTGAGATAAATGAGTCGATAAAGCCTAGCAAAGCTGAAGTTGTATCTTCTTCAGTGACGACAGAGGCGCGTGAATCAAACTCTTCATCTGCCGCTCAAGAGGCGTTGGTAGCAACTGAAACCTCTGTCGATGCGAACAAGACAACGGCATTAGATTCAGAACTCAATATTTCATCGAATCAAGAACAGAGCTCAGCTGAGCTAGAGCCTTCAAATTCGAAAAGTAATACGCACCTCGTCAAAGCCGGTTATTTAGTGGCGTTGATTTGTGTATTCGTAACGGCGTTCAACCTTTTCCAAACCTATTATGCGCCAATGCCTTATTTTGTTGATGAGACAGAATATAGTGATAGTTACACAGACAATACTAACCGCTACTTTTTCCACATTGTTCACGATGATGCCTATTCATTGCCAGCGATTACCCAAAAGCTTACGGATGTGTTGCCGAGTCACTGCAACGTTGATGTCTTTGTCCGTATTTATCCATCTGTTGATCAGCCTGAAAATGATGCTTTGTATATGTTGGTTCAAAGGAAGGATGGCGAGGCCCTAAATTACGGGGCGACGATTTTCAATGTGGAGACGTCTTTTGACTCATTTGCAGCTCATATGGAAAAGAGGAGCTACTTTTGCGATTAATTGGCTTACTTATCCTATTGGCAGTTGCTGTAGCAAGCTTTTTTCTGGAACAGAACGCATTGGCGGGCACTCGATGGCATTGTAAAACACTGAAAACGGATTTCTTATCTCAGGCATTCCAACCGTATCAATCGCTTTATGAGCGAATGAGCATTACTTTTCAGTCTGACCAAACTTTTAGTATGAGAGACTTTGTGACGATCACAGAGAAAGACGGTAACGAAGGTACAATGGAAAATCTTTATTCCGGTTACTACGGCCTTGATGGGAATCATTTGTCGATGAGTATTATTGATGTGAGAACTGCCACTCCGTTTGATGATCCGATCATTAATCAGGAATACAGTGAGTACAAAGGTGTGACTATTGACTACTCGATCTTGGAGAAAGACCAGTCTCTGTATCTGTTTAATGAACACCGCTCAGAAATCTTCAACTGGACATGCTTTAAGGTTCAATAATCATTTATAAAGCGCTTTGTGTCAGTAGTGGGATTACAGGCAGCTGATAGGCAGAACTGAAAAAGGCAGGAATATCCTGCCTTTTTGCTTATTGAATCTAACGTTTCAGATTAAACCAGAGCGTTGTAACGTTCTAATCCAGCCTCAAGATCTGCAATCAAATCATCGACGTCTTCTAAGCCGATATGAACACGAATCAGAGTACCTTCGAAGTTTGGATTCGCTACCGTTCTTAGGCTATCAAAGCTGCTTGGTTCATTCGCTAGAATCAAGCTCTCGAAACCACCCCATGAGTAACCCATGCTGAAGTGTGTCATGCCGTCAAGTAGTGCAGTCGTTGCTTTTGTGTTTGAGTTCTTTAGGACAAACGAGAACAGGCCATTGCCGCCAGTAAAATCTCGTTTGAAGAATTCATGACCAGGGCAAGACTCAAGAGCAGGGTGACGAACATGGTCAACCTCAGGGCGAGTTTCTAACCACTTAGCGACTTTCAAGCTGCTCTCTGCGTGTTGACGAAGACGAACATCAAGAGTACGGATACCACGAAGACCAAGGTAAGCATCATCTGGTGAAACGCATTGTCCCATTAAGTAACTCTGCTCACGTAGTTGATCCCAGCATTTCTCGTTGGCAACCGCTGTACCTAGCATGACATCTGAGTGACCCACTATGTACTTGGTCGCCGCTTGAATCGAGATATCTACACCAAAATCAAACGGTGAGAAGTTAACGCCTGCTGCCCAAGTGTTATCTAGCATCACGATGATGTCGTGTTCGTGGGCAATACGCGCGAGCGTTGGAATGTCTTGGACTTCCATGGTGACTGAACCCGGAGACTCGGTAAATAGCACCTTAGTATTTGGCTTGATGAGGTCTTGGATGCCTTCAACAATCGTTGGTTCGTAGTAAGTTGTCTCTACGCCCATCTTTTTCATGATGGTGTCACAGAAATCACGCGTCGGTTCATAACAGGTGTCGACCATCAGAATATGGTCGCCCGTTTCTACAAAAGAGAGAATGGCGTTAGAGATTGCTGCCGTACCACAAGGGTAGAGTGCACAGCCTGCGCCGCCTTCCACTTCCACCATGGCATCTTGAAAGGCGAAATGAGTGTTGGTTCCACGACGTCCGTAAAAAAGTGTTTTGTTAGCGCGGTTAATCGTAGCTTTACGTTTTTCTTCTACTGAGTTGAATACGACAGTTGAAGCGCGCTGTACTGGTGGGTTAACGACACCATTGGTCCACTTCTTATCACGACCTGCAGTGATCAGCTTAGTGGTTTTGTTCTCGGACATGCTGTGAATTCCTTATCAATCGGTTATGTCCTATTTAAAACATGCCAATAGCCTTCAAAGCAAGAGGGGAGCGGGAGTTTTTACGCTTTTCTTTCGCTTTTTAACCTTTCACTTAATTAATGGTGGAAGGTTAAAAACTTACGGGAGGAAGTGATGAGCCGCAATCGACCCATCATAGGTATTACAGCAGAGGGTTGAACAAATAGAACAATCTTTCAAAGAAGCGATTTCGTAAATTTCTCTGTTCCCACTGTTCCAGTACAACTGGGTGGGATGATTCTATATAAGATTGTTGCAGTTCAGAGAGCTGCTGAGTGAAGTGCACATCATCTACGGCTAGTGTCACTTCAAAGTTCAGCCACAGACTTCGCATGTCGATATTGACCGTTCCGATCAAACAAAACTCTTCATCGATAACAACCGACTTAGTATGAAGAAGGCCGTCGTAAAACTCATAGATCTTCACACCAGCTTCAAGTAACTCGGTATAAAAAGCGCGAGATGCCCACTTCACCATTAGTGAATCGTTGTTATGTGGAATGATCAGCTCTACGTTGACACCTCGTTGTGCTGTCATTTTCAGTGTCTCTAACAAGTCGGCGCTTGGGACGAAATAGGGCGTCGTGATACGCACAGAGTGATTCGCCTGATTGATCGCAATGGTTAGCACTTGTAGGATCAAATATTCCGGCATGCCAGGGCCAGATGGCACTACTTGAACAGGGTGATGCGTCATAACTTCTTCAACCGGACATTCTGGTAAATCAGGTAGGATTCGTTCACCTGTTTCCACTTCCCAATCCCAACCGTGAATGGCGGATAACACGTTAACGGTCGGGCCTGTCACTCGAACCATCACATCTATCCATTGACCCACACCTGAACTCTGTTTGAAGTGAGCAGGGTCGACCATGTTCATTGAACCGGTATAGGCAATGGTTTCATCAATCACGATGATCTTGCGATGCTGCCTTAAATCTAAGCGTCGTAGGAAAATACGCCAAGGGCTCACTTCCAGTGCTTGCACAACGTGAACGCCCGCGTCTTTCATCATGGACAGCCAGTGGCTTTTGAAAAAGCGCGGGCTCCCTGCCGAATCGAGTAAAACTTTAACATCGACGCCACGTTTTGCGGCTCGAATAAGAGCAGAAGCAACTGAATCGGTTAGGCCGCCAGGGTGCCAAATATAGAAAACCATCTTAATGCTGGTCTGGGCGTTTTCTATATCTTCGATAATTGCGTGTAGGATCTCATTGGGAGAAGATTGCAATGAAAGTGTGTTTCCGCTGAGCGCTGGAATGCCCATTCGATTATTACAAAGCTCATCAATCTTGTGGATTGGGGAGCCGACTTTGCCGGGAAGGTGAAGTTGGCAATCATCTAGTTTTCGGAACCAATCACCAAACGGAGTAAACATGCGATGTGCACGCTCAGCCCTCTTTCTACCTAGGTTCAGCTCTCCAAAAAGGAAGTAACAAGCGACACCTACAATTGGGATAATGTAGATAACCATCAACCACGCGAGAGAAACACTCACAGAGCGTCGTTTTAGTACGACACGAAAAGTCACACCGGCTACAAGTACCCAGTACAAAGCGACAGAAGCTAAAGTTAAAAAATGGTAGAGCTTTTCCACATTGAATACTCGAAAAAAGAGACACTTAGATAGTAATGCTATTTTACGGATATGGGAATTTAAGGAATCAACTATTTACAAATTAGAGCTAAAGCTGTAAACAGGTTATAGTTGTTAAGTTTTGGTTAACTTAAGACGAAAACGATTGTTTTGTATGAAAAGACGGCATTTAACCATAAAAATTTACATTGGTAACGAAATATGTACGGTTCGGGCTTCCAATTTTATTCTTAAACTGGTTTACTTGCCAGATAACGAGCGTCAATCAAATCTTTTAGGTGTGTAAATTTTTTTATACGCCTTATCTTTTAAAGACGCCACCCAAAGCAAAACACAACATCACATAACACAAAAGTTTGGAGTACACGTGGCTACTAGTAATACAACCACAACACCCCGCGATACCTGGGGTTCGAAGTTAGGATTCGTAATGGCTGCAGCAGGTTCTGCTGTTGGCTTAGGTAACATTTGGAAATTCCCATACACAGCAGGCGAGAGTGGCGGTGGTGCATTCGTTGCAATTTACCTGTTTTTCGTAATCTTCATTGGTTTCAGCGTCATGCTGACTGAATTTGCTATTGGCCGTCATACGCAAAAATCAGCAGTAGGTGCATTTAAAACAACTGACCGTCGTTGGACGTTCGCTGGTGTTATCGGCGTAGTGAGTGGTCTACTAATCATGGGTTTCTACCCTGTAGTAGGTGGCTGGTCTATCGCATACATCGGTAAAATTGCTGGTGGTCTACTAGACGCACCTGAAGCAATTGGCGACAGCTTCGGTGGCTTTATCTCAAACCCAGTTCAACCACTTATGTGGATGGGCCTGTACCTACTACTTAACATCGTTATTGTTATGAAGGGTATTTCTGGCGGTATTGAGAAAGCGGGTAAGATCCTGATGCCACTTCTTTTCATCATCCTTATCGTGGTATCAATCAAAGGCATCATGCTTCCGGGCGCGATGGCTGGTCTTGAATTCCTATTCAGCCCTGACTTCTCTAAAGTAGACAGTGGTGTAATCCTAGCTGCACTAGGTCAAGCATTCTTCTCACTATCTCTTGGTATGGGTTGTATGTTGACTTACGGTTCTTACCTTAAGAAGAAAGAGAACCTAGTTCAAACGACAGCTATGGTTACTGCAATGGATACTGGTGTTGCTATCCTAGCTGGTGTTGCAATGTTCCCTGCAATGTTCGCATTCGGTATGGAGCCTGCAGCTGGTCCTGGTCTAGTATTCGTTGTTGTTCCTCAGCTATTCGCTGAAATGGGCGGCGTAGTTGGTCTTCTATTTGCTCTTATGTTCTTCGTTGGTCTAAGTGTTGCGGCACTTACTTCTTCAGTATCTCTACTTGAAGTTGTGGTTTCTTACCTAATCGATGAGAAAGGTATGAAGCGTGTAACAGCTGTACTGTCTGCAAGTGTAGTCATGGCGATTCTATGTATCTTTGCTTCGCTATCACTTGGTGGCTTCGGTCCAACACTGTTCGGTACTGGTGCGTTCGATATCTTCGACCTACTAACTGATAAGATCTTCCTAGCAGTTGGCGGTATGTTGGTATGTATCTTCGCTGGTTGGAGACTAAACCGTGCTGACCTAGAGAAAGAAATCACTAACGACGGTGAAGTATCTTTCCCACTATTTGGTCTATGGTACACACTAGTTAAGTACATCATCCCAGTAGCTATCGCTATCGTAGCGTTCATGGGTATCTCTTCTGGCTTCGACAGCGGTAAAGGTGCAATCATGCTACTAGGTATTGGTATTATTGCTGGCTCTGCGCTTATCTCTAAGAAGCTATAATTCTTAGTAGCTATAATCGCAAGCTAAGTAAATAACGAAAAAACGGGAGCCAATGGCTCCCGTTTTTTTTGCTTTAAATACTTAATTATTATCGAAAAATAAAAACCTTACATTCACTAAAGTTATCCGTCTGATAGCCGATATATTTATTGGTTAGGGCTGCTTAGCCCGTATTTTAATTAGGTAGGTGTTTTGTGAAATTGTCAGTGAGAAAGAAACTGTATGCCGGTTTTGGGTCTATATTGGCGGTGCTTGTCACGTTAGTCGGTATTGTATGGATAGAAGTCATTGGGGCTCACAAGAGCGCTGATGAAATTAGAATGGATGATGTACCGGGTACCGTTACCTACCTTGTTCTGATCGATGAAGCTGGGGATGTCTACCGAGATGCACTAGGTGCGATCATTCAGGTCGATAATGCACTTAATGACTACCGCTCGAATAAGAACGAATTTGCTCAAGCCATCGCACAAGCAAAGCGTTTAGAAAGTAGAGGATCAGAAGATCATCGCCGTATTCAGCGAATTGAAGATCTCATGGGGCGTTTCACTCAAGAGTTTGAAGCGACACTCGTGCCTAAGATTAATGATGAATCTGAGCTATTAGCCAACATTCAACAGCTGCGTTCTTTGTATGAGAGCAACTTGATCCCAATTGAAAACTTGCTTGATCAAGCGTCAGCAAGTGAGCGTGCAGATACAGAACAATCTCTGCTTACACTAACCGACACGTTTACTACCATTGAGCGCACTATCATGGTGTTGTCTGCGATTGCGATCGTATTTGGTTGTGTGATTGCGTATGTGTTATCTAGCTCTATCACCAACCGTCTGACTCGTGTTGAACAAGTTGCGCGACGTGTAGCAAATGGTGACCTAACGGCAGGCGACATTATTGATGATTCTGGTGATGAACTGGCTGAACTCGCTAAGTCGATTAACCAGATGCAGAAATCATTGGTCGACCTACTGGGTTCAATCTCTTCTGTTACTCACCAAGTTCAATCTGTGACTGGCGAGTTATCTTCAATTAGCCAAGACATCGTGACGGGTGCATCGGCTCAAGCTGATAAAGCAAACCTAATTGCAACAGCTGCTGAAGAGCTAAGCTTGACCATTTCTGAAGTAGCTCAACAAGGTACTTCTACTTATGAAGAAGCGCGCCGCTCTGAAACGTCTGCAGAAGATGGCCGTAACGTGATTGTTGAGATGGTAGCGAGTATTCAACAAGTGTCGACTCAAATGAGCGATATGTCGTTGCAAATGAATACTCTGGGTTCTCACGGTGAGCAGATTGGTAGCGTTATCAAGGTAATCGAAGACATTGCTGAGCAAACTAACCTACTAGCTCTTAACGCTGCAATTGAAGCGGCTCGTGCAGGTGAATTCGGCCGTGGTTTTGCTGTGGTTGCCGATGAAGTACGCGCGTTAGCGGAGAGAACGACTAAAGCGACACAAGAAGTATCAGGCATCATTCAATCTATTCAGTCGGGCACGCAAGAAGCGGTCACTTACACCCAAGATAACTGCCGTTTAGTGGAGATTGGTGTAGAGCAAAGTTCAGGTGCTGTTTCGGCGCTAGAAGCGATTGTAAGCGGTGCGGGCAATGTACAAAGCATGGTTAACTCTATCGCGACAGCGGCAGAAGAACAGACGGCTGTGACTAAAGAGATTGCGGCGGATATTACGGCGATCAGTGATATCTCTGAGCAATCTTTGCAACTGGCGACGCGTAGCTCTGAAAACACTTCAGGTTTGAATGCTAAGGTTGCAGAGTTAGAAGCACTGGTTGGTAAGTTCAAACTTGCTTAGTGCTTAGTACGTATTCAATCGGAACTAAAAACCGATTACCGAAAGCGGACAAATAAAGAGAAGCCCAATGATTCATGTTAATTGAGTTAGTTGGGCTTTTTCGTAGCTGGAATCTGGGTTCAGACACGGTATACTCCACGCTCTACAATGGAGTTAGCCTTTACATGTTCGATATTCTTCTGAACCACTCTGATTTTTTACTTATCAATAAGCACCCTGGTGTCAGCGTCCACAAAGACGATGGCGATACTATGCTGCTTCAAGAAGTGGCTAAGGCAATCAATGAACCTAAGCTGTATCTTGTTCATCGCCTTGATAAAATGACCTCAGGCATTCTGCTGCTAGCAAAGAATTCTTCAGCGGCGAGTGAGCTTTCACAGCTTTTCGCAAAGCGTGAAGTGGAGAAGTACTACCTTGCGATTGGCTCTAAGAAACCAAAGAAAAAGCAGGGTTTGATTTCTGGAGATATGGAGCGTTCACGACGCTCGAGCTGGAAACTACTGACCAGTAAAGAAAACCCAGCGATTACCCAATTTTTATCAGCAACGGCTGAACCTGGTGAGCGTCTACTTTTATGTAAACCTTATACTGGGCGAACTCACCAGATCCGTGTCGCGATGAAGTCGATCGGTTCCGCTATTGTTGGTGATCCTATTTACAATCCATCGAGTGAGGCTGACAGAGGTTATCTGCATGCCTTCGCGATTCGATTTACCTATCAATCACAAGCCTACGAATATGTCTGCGACCCAAGGAGCTTAGACTCTTTGGGTGAGAAGTGGCATCAGGAAACCGTGTCGAACGGTTTGGACAGTTGGCTTGAACCTTGGTCATTAACTTGGCCAAAGCTAAACACTAAGTGAGTGAAATAATGGAAGCATCAGCTTTACCTCTGTTTTTTAGTCATATTGAACAGCAACTGAATGAAGTACCAAACGAACTACGCCGTATTTTCCACGGGCGCGGTAAGTTTTGGCCTGGTCTAGAGCAACTGACATGTGACTGGGTTGATGGACAGCTACTGGTTAACGTGTTTAAAGAAGTAGACGACGAATTCTTGTCATCTCTTAAAGCTGGATTAGTTGAACTCACCAACAAAGACATCTGGCAATCAAAGCAGGGCACAAGCATTGTTCTGCAACACCGTTATGCCGATGGTGCGCCTTCAGAGGTTCTATGGGGTGAGTTGAATGACTCCCCAGTCGTGGTTGAGCATGGTCTTAAATATCAGCTCGACATTGGCCGTAATCAGAACTTCGGTTTGTTTCTAGACATGCGTAACGGTCGTCAGTGGGTACAAGATAATGCCAAGGGTAAGAATGTTCTTAACTTGTTCGCATACACTTGTGGCTTCTCTGTCGCAGCTATCGCTGGTGGCGCTCGTCAGTGCATGAACGTGGACATGTCACGTGGCTCGCTAAACAAAGGCCGTGATAACCACCGTTTGAATGATCACGATATGCGTTCAGTGAACTTCCTTGGTTACGATATCTTTAAGTCGTGGGGCAAAATCAAGAAAGGTGGCCCTTACGAGCTCGTTATCATCGATCCGCCTTCGTTCCAAAAAGGCAGTTTCGCGCTCACTAAAGACTACAAAAAGATCTTACGTCGTTTACCTGAGCTCCTAACGGAAGGTGGTGAAGTGATTGCGTGTGTGAACTCACCTGCAGTGTCACCTAACTTCCTTATCGAGACGATGGCAGAAGAAGCGCCAAACGTTGAATTTATTGAACGCCTAGACAATCCGCCTGAGTTTGTTGATGTCGATCTTGATTCAAGCTTGAAGGTATTGAGGTTTAAGATAAGCGCTTCTGCTGAGGCTTAATTGATTCTAAACATCAGTTAGAAAAAACGCCGCTCATATTGAGCGGCGTTTTTGTATCTTGTTTTTGTCGTTAGATTGCTAACTCTCTTGCTGAGTTTTGAGGGTCTGGAACCCAAAATAAATTCGCATAAACGTAGTCAGCCAACACGCCGCCCCAAAGGTATAAGCGATAACCGCAAAGTGTTGAGGCCAAATACAAAAGGCAATGAAACACGCGATGGTCTCTGTGCCTTCAGTTAAACCAGACATGTAGTAGAGCGACTTGTGCTTATAAACGGGGTTCTCGATTCCTCGTTTGCCTGCCATCACCGCAAATGCCAAAAAGCTGCTGCCTGTGCCGATAAAAGAGAAGATCAAAAATGCACCGGCAATGGCGTTATGCTCTGGATTTGCAATTACAAAGCCAAAAGGAATTAACGAATAGAACAGGAAATCCAGGCTGATATCGAGGAAGCCGCCCGCATCGCTAATGCCTTGGATTCGAGCCAAAGCGCCGTCAAGCCCATCACACACTCTGTTGAATACAATGAATCCTAACGCCCACTCATATTGTTGAAATGCTAACGCAGGAAACGCTAAACAGCCGACTAAAAATCCGAACAGGGTGGTTTGATTGGCAGTGATGCCGATTTGATTCAATACTTTTGCTGATTGGTTTAACGGCCACTTAATGACCTTGATAGAGTACTTATCCAGCATGATGACTTCTCCATGGCCAAGACAGCACTTTCGCCCCTTGAGGCACATCTGCGTCGTCGTGCGTCACCATCAGGGTTGGTATATTAGCTTTGGTTAATTGCTCAAATACCCAGTCTCGAAATTGTGCTCTGAGCTCTTGGTCTAACTTACTGAATGGTTCATCGAGTAAAGCCAGTTTAGGCTTGGCTAACAACATGCGAGTTAAGCTTATTCTCGCACGTTGGCCGCCTGAGATTTGATCGGGGAAGGACTCAGCTAAATGAGTTAATTCAATATCCTTTAACGCCGCCATCGCTTGTTGCTGGCGAGCTGAGCCTTTTACAGAGTTAGGTAATGAGAATGCCAAGTTTTCCCACACTTTTAGATGAGGGAATAGCAAGTCATCTTGAAACAGAATACCGACCTCACGTTGATGTGATGGAAGTTCATCGAGCTGAATATCATTCAAAACAACACTGCCAGAGTATGAAAACTCTTCATTCAGGTGCCCAGCAACGGCATCCAATAAAGTCGATTTTCCGCAGCCGCTCGGCCCCATCAAAGCCAGTACTTGGCCTGATTCTAATGTTACGTTTAGCGCTGAAAACAGCGATTCGCCATCGTTCTTATGGATGGCGAGGTCGTTGAGGTACAGACTCATTACTTAGGAAACCCTTAAAAGTAAGACGGCGATATCTGAGTTGAAGTCGGCTGACTAATATCGCTAAAGAGAAAAAGAATAGAGGCAATAAGGCCTGCCAAATGGCATAAATAGCGGTCACTCTGCGGTCGAAACCACTCGTTAGCGCAACAGCTTCTGTGGTGATGGTACTAATGCGACCCGCACCTAGCATCAATGTTGGTAAGTATTGAGCCAAACTCACACTGATCCCGACCGCCCAAGCGAAGGCAATGGCAGGCAACAGGATAGGCAGCTTAATGGAGTACCAACTTTGAAATGGCGACTTGCCTAGACTGAGTGACGCTTTAATGAGTCCATCATTGAAGCTCTTCCAAGGCCCGTCTAAAGACAAGTACACAAATGGAAAGGCGAAGAATACGTGTGCCCAAATCACCCAGAATTCATAAGCGCTGCTGCCGATATAAAGCGTGGTGACTTGCATACCGAATAACACAGAGAGCTGAGGGATCAACATCGGGATCGCGATAATAAAACCGGGCACTTGCCATTTGTACTTGATCCGATATTCATGAGCAACCAGCGCAAGTATTAGAGCTACAGAAGCGGCAATAAGGCCAATCCATAAGCTTTGTCCGACGGTACTCATGATGCCATCCCACTCAAACTCCCAGAAACGCATGCTATAGCGGCTAGGGAGTAGGTCAGGGAAACGCCAACGTTGGGCAACACTCCAAATCACCATCAATGGAATGATAAGCAGTGACAACGCAGCAAGAACAGTAAACACGGTTTTCCCCGGAAGGTTCACGCCTGTTCTGCCTGAATATTGCCAAGTTCGAAAGTATTTCAGAATTGCCCATTCAACCAAACGTGCTAAGGCGATGATCAACGACGCTAAGCCAAATAGAACAATGGCTCCGGCTGCTGCTCGTGGCAGTAGGTTAAGGTCTGGGTCGTTAAACCATTGCCATACTAGTACTGCAAAGGTCGGCGGGTTAGTCGGACCAATGATCAAAGCAATATCGACAACCGATACGCTGTAAGCGAGTACGGCGAGCATTGGGAAACGAAGCTTAGTAAACCATTGTGGGAAAATACACTTCCACCAAATCTGAGAGCGACTATAGCCCAGTGAAGCACTCACCTTAGTGATACGTTCGACATCGATTTGTTGAAGTATCGATATGCTCATCAGCAACAAGAAAGGGACTTCTTTGAGCGCCAGCATAATGATGAGGCCGAAAGCGTATGGGTCTTTGACCAACAAAGCCAATTCCGAACTCGTCGCCGATTCACCGAGCAGGTGGTGTACGGCTCTCGCTCCAAGTCCCGTCGGGCTAAATAGAAAAGCAAAGCCAATAGCGAAAGCCACATGTGGAATAGCCAGCATTGGCGATAACGTCAGCTCAATCTTTCTCCAAAACTTGTTTCCCCAAGAGGCTTGAAGAATACAAAAGGTAAGGAAGCAGGCGATGTAGCTGCTCGCGATCGCAGAGCTTAGGCTTAAACCGATGGAGTGCCAAGCACCTTCCCATTGGAAGACTTGGCTAAAACCGTTGAGAGAGGGCTCCTCTAAACCTAGGGGCGGAATAAAACTCAGTGATGAGGCCACCACTCCCGCTACCCCAGGAATCGTAGGGATAATGCACACAGCTATAACAACAAAATATAGAGCGCGTAGCATCAAGCTTAGTTACCGTATCGCTTAAGCCACTCTTTCTCGAGCGCGTTTTGCCAGCTTGGGTGTGGTTCATCAACCGACTTAAATTGCTGAGTATTTTTAGCACTGCCGGTCAGGTACTTGCTGCTTAACACCGCAGGATCGCCCCAAACATTGAGGTCACCCTTGCGAGATTGCGCTTCTGGGCTCAATAGGAAGTTGATGGTCACTTGAGCGCCTGCCGTTGCATTGGCATTCCAAGGAATCGCAAGGAAGTGAATGTTAGATAAAGCGCCGCTTTCTAACGCATAAGCCTTGGTGGTTTCCGCTAAACGACCACTTGCTTGCGCTGAATACACAGAGTTTGGATTGAATGTTATGGCTAGGTCTAGTTGTCCATCATCCAGAAGCTGGATGCTTTCAGATGTGCCAGCAGGGAATTGTTTGCCACCGCGCCATGCCACTTTATGGAATTTGTCTAGGTAAGTCCAAAGTGGTGCTGTTACCGCTTGGAAGTTGTCTTCCGAAACAGGCTGAGCCAGTGCTGGGTTATTGTTTGTTAGCTCAATCAATAGAGACTTGATGAAGCTGGTGCCGTGAAATTCAGGTGGGCGAGGGTAGCTCAAACGGTTTGGGAAAGCTTGAGCGTAGCTCAACATCTCTGAAAACGATTGTGGCGGGTTGTGTAGTGTCCCTTGGTCGTGAATAAACACAAGTTGTCCAACGCCCCAAGGTGCTTCAAGGCCTTCTGTTGGTTCAGAGAAGTCGACATCAATCGGTAAAGACTTATCGACGTACTGCCAGTTTGGAAGTGACTCTGTAAACGGACCAAACAACAAAGCGTTGTCTTTCATCGAACGGAAGTTTTCGCCATTGATCCAAACGATATCAACACTGCCTTCACTGTTCTTGCCTGCCGCTTTTTCTGCAAGTAAGCGAGTCGTGGTTTCTGCAATATCGGTTACTTTTACATGCTTTAAGGTAACACCGTAGTCACTCTGTAACTTTTTGCCTGCCCATTGTAGGTAACGATTGATCTCTTGGCTTCCGCCCCAAGCGTGAAAGTAGACAGTTTCTCCCTCTGCCTGCTGTTCAATTTGGTTCCAGCTATCGGTTGATGTTGCTTCATCAGCATAAATGGTTGCGCTGTATGCAACGGTTGCCATGATTCCTAACGTACTTACTATCTTGTTCATAAACTTTTCCATTTGGTAGTGAACGGGCAAGAGCATTGTGTTTTCGAACTCCCTAACAGTTATTCTATCTGTTTCTGAAATAATTTCTAATTCAATAGTAAATTCAATCAATTACTAGGGGCCTCTGCCATCCTACCAACAGACCGTTAAAGCGGTGAATTAATTGCACCTAAATGAGTTTTTTTTGATATTTATTGGAGGTTGGTACGAAAAGAAGGCGAGAAGTAGCGTTTTTAATGATTAGGTTTTGAGCAGGCAATAAAAAAGGAGCCGTGAAGGCTCCTTAAATCAATATCTGATGCCGATGACGGATTAGTTTACCCAGTCACGAATTGTGTACGTTAGTGTGTGTACATCGTTTTTCAGTACTAGTGTATCGTTAGTTAGCGTTACGTCGCTCCACTCGCTTAGAGTAGCTGAAACCGATTGTTCGATTTCCATCGCTGAGCCCTGACACATTTTCATTGTCATGCCCATTTGTTTGATACGGAATTGGCCGTCTTTTAGTTCGCCCTGACCAAAGAAGTTGTTACAACCAGCCATGCCGTTTGCAGTCATCTTTTCGCCGATCTCTAGACGAGGTGTTGCTTGATGTTCGCTTTTCTCAATGTCCTTGCCATCAATTTGCGCAAGTTCCCAATTATGGTGCTGTAGATCGGTTGGTGTTACTTGCATAGCGTTATCACCCGTTGTTGTGCATGCTGCTAGCATCATAGGTAAAGCGGCTACTGCTAGTAATTTTTTTGAACTAAACTTCATATTATAAGGCTCCAAAGGAAAGAACGAAGTTACCGAATAAGTGTAACTTGATGGGTTCAAAGTATAGTTTACAAAACACTATATGTGTCAGTATAAGGTCATAGTTTAGTATGGATTTCATGAGCTAGGCGACAAATTAATCGCTTATTTTTGAATTAGTAAGCTTGATTTGGATGTGTAAGGAGATGTGGTGGAGCAGTTAGAGTTTTTCCAAGTTCCAAGCCCTTGCGTTGGGGTTTGCTCAAGCGATGAAAAAGGCTATTGCAATGGCTGTATGCGCAAAAGAGAAGAGCGTTTTAATTGGATGTCGATGACACCCGCTGAACAATTGCACGTGATAAAACTGTGTCGTCAGCGCTACAGAAGAAAAATAACGAAGCAAAACAACTTGGTTGGTCAGCCGGTAGACGAAGAGGGAAATACAAGTCCCCAGAGAGATCTTTTCGGCTAAAGAGGAAGTATTAAGATTTTATTTAACTCCGAAGTAACTATTACTTTACATAATGGTTGGGGTGTAATATTAAGATAGGTACTTTTGTACCAGAAGGAGTGGTGTCGGTATGAATAAAAAGGACGTAAGAATCAAGAAAAAGCCAGTCAAAGCACTGGATAGAAAACCGATTGGGGCGAAAGATGACCCTGAAGAGAGCGCGCGTGATTGGCATTCGATGTCAGAAGAAGAACGAATGGAAATCCTTTCTCATCTTTCAGACATGCCTTTTCAATAACATCACTGGTTCATCAGAGTCTTTTCAACAGCAGCACTTTTTTAAACAAACATATGATTCGCTTTCGTTACACCTCGATGGTACGTACAAAATGTATCATCGGCTTCGGTGGTCTTACTATGAATCTTAATGTTTGTGATGACTTCAACAGCTCCTGCATCGTAACAAGCTTGTTCAGCCTTTTTGACGATATCGAGTAATTGGTTGAGTTCACCTTTCATCGTGGTTTCCATTGCACCGACTTGGAATGGAACATCGGCCACTTTTACCACTTCAATAGCTTTATCAACGACTTCGAAATTGTTGCCTTCTTTAACGCGTGGGATCACTTGGAAGGCAACCATCACTTCTTTTTCTCTTTTTAACTCAGACACTTTCTGCTTACTCAATGAAAGGAAATTGTTGCAGATGATAGGTTAATGCGGAGATAAATTCTACAGCGGTTAAGCTGGCGGCTAATAAGCTTATTAGCTTATTAGCTTATTAGCTTATTAGCGTATTTGACTACTTGCTACCCCAGTGGTCGCTAACCCAACCACCTATGTGCTCATCAAAATGGCTGCCACTGAATCTCTGGTTACGTTCAACCGAAGTATCGCAGTCACCTTTGTTATCTATTAGGGTTTGTATGTAGTTTGCCATCGGGTCATTGCAACGTTGACGATCTCGGCGGGTTGCCACTTCCTTAATCAGTTGTAATCGATATGTAGAGCTAGCACGTTTCATTTCAATGACCTCCTGTTTTAGACACTAATAGAAAAATCTAGTTGCCAGATATAGGGGCGTCAACGTGATTTAAGAGTATTTTTTTTGAGCAACCAAGAATCAATACGTTGGCACCATAATTCACAAAAGTGTCATTTAAGTTGGCGTCTTTAGAGCAGTTTTTGGGTGTGATTTTATGTTTTGTTGCATATAAAAAAGCCCAGTAAAAACTGAGCTGATTATTTTATTTCTGGTCACTTAAAGCTACTTCTGGTTACTTTGAGCTGTTTGGTTTGCTCTTAAATTGTTTGATGCTCTTCTTCTTTGCTGTTCGTCGGTTGGCCATTTTGTCTTTTGGCGGACGCTTACGAGCCGTTGTTTCTGATGCAGGTTTATCAGTTACAGGGAAACCTTCCAACGATTGCAGTGGCAGTGGCTTATTGGTCAGAGTTCGAATCGCATTGAGGTGTTCGTTTTCACTGTGGCTAACTAGCGAGATAGCACAGCCTGCGCTTCCTGCTCTCGCTGTTCTTCCTACGCGATGCACATAAGTTGCTGAGTGAGAAGGCAATTCAAAGTTGATCACAACAGGTAGCTGATCGATATGGATGCCACGAGCCATCACATCGGTTGCGATAAGCACGCGAGTTTCGCCATTTTTGAAACTCTCTAATGCCTCCGCGCGCTCTTCTTGGCTTTTGTTGCCGTGTAAGGCACTTACGCTGATCTTAGCTTTGTTTAATCGCTTGGTTAATGCGTCTGCATTGTCTTTCGCGCCAATAAAAACCAACACCTGTGGCCATTGGTTTTGATTAAGTAGGGCAATCAGAGCTTGAGCCTTGCTGCCTTTGTTCACGAGATACAGTGTTTCTTCAATGGTTTCGACAACGCTGTTTTCTTGGTGAGTCGTGATCTTCTCTGGGTTTGATAAAAGCGTTTCAGCTTGATTAACCAACTCTGGAGGAAGTGTTGCTGAAAATAGCAGTGACTGGCGCTTCGCAGGCAGAGCTTCGGTGATCGCTTGAATGTCAGGCCAAAAGCCCATGTCGATTAATCGATCGGCTTCATCAAGAACCAATGACACACATTGAGCTAACTCCAATTCGCCACTCTTGATAACAGCCAGCAAGCGCCCCGGTGTTGCGATAGCGAGTTGTGGTTTAGTTAATAATTGCTGATGTTGGTCATCTGCATTTACACCACCCGTTAACGTAATCGTGTTGTTATTAAGAGCTGTTGCGATCGGTTCTAAAGACTCAGCGACTTGAGACGCAAGCTCACGTGTTGGAACGATAACCAGCGCTTGCAGTTCATTTACATCATGGTTGATGTTGTTCAGCAAAGGCAAGCCAAATGCTAATGTTTTCCCGCTACCCGTTTGAGCCAACGCCAGCACGTCTTTCCCTACAATAATCGTAGGAATTACCGCTTGTTGTATCTCTGTCGGTTTATCGAATTGAGATGGTATCGCCGCGACGGTTTTCGGGTTAAGGGTTAGGTTATCGAATGACATAAATGAACCAAGTATCAAAAGGGAGGTGGAGTCTAACAGGGCTACAAATGTTAGAAAATCAGTTTTGTAACGTTAGACCATAAACGCTTTTATTATATTCGCTAATTTCGTCCGTTAGCCATACGCGTTAATTAAACGTTGAGCATATTGTAATGGGGTTGAATGGATGTACAATATCCGCCTCAAAAATGATACGTAAAAAGAGATAGAAATGAGTTGGGATAGTATCTGGCTGTTCATTGTCATTGTGTTTTTTATTGCCATTATTCCTGGCCCAAACGCATTGTTAGTATTAAGCACAGCGTTGACTCAAAGGAAGCTGTTCGCGTTTGTTAATGTGCTAGGTGTGTCTTGTGGTTTCTTTTTTCACGCTTTTATCTCAGCCAATGGCATAAGCCTGTTGTTGTCAAAAACACCAATGGCGTTTGAAGGGCTGAAGTGGGCTGGGGTTTTGTATCTCATCTGGCTTGGTTACAACCATTTTCGGGCGGCATTGCGTGCGCAAGAAGGTGTGCTTTCTGTGGTGAGTGCATCGGGAAGTAAGCTTTATCATCAGTTCTTAAAGGGGCTATTGACCAATCTACTTAACCCTAAAATTGTGCTGTTTTATCTCTCGATATTCCCTCAGTTCGTTACCACAGATGCGATTGTATCAGACAGCCTAATGCTTGGTGGGATTCAAGCGATAGTGGTGTCGACGTGGTTCTTGGTCGTTATCTTAATGGCGGATACGTTTAAGCGCTTGTTGGTTCAAAAGCGTACCTCGCAAATGATGAACATGGTTTGTGGTGTGCTATTTGTGGGTTTCAGTATTCAGTTAGCCTTATTTCAGCTCTAGGTTTAAAGCTTGATAGAAGCGTTAACAGATACGACTCATATCTCACTTTTCACTGAATCTTAGGGAATCCTTGTCTCTCTGCATAAATGCCTAAAGCATTAGGTTATAAAGTCGATATAATAAGCAGATATTAATTTGGCGAATGTATTAATTTGAAGCCAAATTGAAGATTAAGAATGGCATTTGCTGATGATAACTGAAGCAAACGGTTAGCTCGCTTTAAAGAATAACAGAGACAGGGAGTCACTAATGCGTGAAGAGTCATTCACCCAGAAACGCAAATATTACCGCTTAAAGTACCCTCAAAAGGCACGCCCGGTGATGCGAATTAAGGATGAGCTTTTTCATGTGAGTGAAGTGTCTGAAAAGGGCGTCCGCCTGATGATGCGTAATATCATTCCTGTTTATCGCGGTTTTTCAATGGCAGGCACCCTAAGGTTGCATGACAACAACAGTATTGATATTAGCGGTGCCGTATTGCGACAAGAAGGTGACGAAGTTATCGTTCAGTTATCACAAGGTCCAAGCTTTAAAGATATGGTGTCAGAACAACGCCACATAAGACAGCGATACCCAGTATTTTTTGCAAGCCTCAGAGTGGCATAGAAAGCTATTAAGTTAGATATCTTAAAGCTCGATTCTCTCATTTAAGCCGATATAACAAAGCCCAGCACTTTCTCAAGTGCTGGGCTTTGTTATATATGTAAGCAAACTAACTATATGAACAAACTAAGGAGCTAAGTTCGTCTTATGGTTCGTTTTATAGCTCGTCTACTGTTGCCCAAACTGCGGCTAGCATGTCGTGACCAAATGCAACGCTGCGCTCTGGAGACCAACCGTACAGTTCGTCAGCGTGGCTGATGTGATCTTTAAATGGCATCTCGACTGTGTAAGCTAAACACTTGAACTGCTCACCAATCCAGTTTGTGCCAACCGTCATATTCGCTTTGCCCGGTTCGTCTTTATCGTAACCAAACTCATCTTGGAACTCTGGCGTGATAGTCAGTAGTGCTTGCTTGAAGTGATTCTCTAGTTTAGCAATGCGCTCGTTGTATGAAGGCGTGCCTTCGCTACCTGCTACAAAGTTATACGGAATCGCTTCGTCGCCGTGAATATCTAGACACAGATCAACGCCCGTTTCTAGCATGCGTTCGCGAACAAGGAACACTTCTGGGCTACGTTCCATAGAAGGCGATTGCCATTCACGGTTCAGGTTAACGCCAATCGCATTAGTACGAAGGTGACCGCGGATACTGCCATCTGGGTTCATGTTAGGAACCACGCGGAAAACAACACTGTCTAACAGTGAACGACCTACGGTGTCCGTTTCATCAAGCAAGCGTTGCAACAGGCCTTCGATTAACCATTCAGCCATAGTCTCGCCAGGATGTTGGCGACCAATTACCCAAATGTTTTTCTTTTCTTCACTTGGCTCACCAATGGTTAGCAAAGTGATGTCATTGTTGTCTAGCGTGTGGCCCAGAGTTTCAAGCTTACAAGCTGGGTGCGTTTGCGCGCTGTGCAGAAGATCTTGGTGACGATCGTATGAGTACGGTGCGAAGTACGCGAAGTACATTGAATAGTGCTCCGGAATGATATCGAAGCTTAGTGTGTCACCATCGAACTGAGATGGAATACGGAACCACTCTTCGCGGTCGTACGATGCAACCACATCGTAATCTTTCCAGCCTTCAGGGTATGCAGATGTTGCCAATTGGCCGATTTCGAAGTGGTGAGCTTGTTGAGCATCGCTTTCTAAACGGAAGTGGAACCACTGAGAGATTTCAGTCTGGTTGTCTGCTGGGATAGTCAGTTGAATGTTTTGTGGTGAATCTGCTGAAACGACGTGAATGTTGCCGCTTTCGAAATTGCTGAAAATTTTCATTGTAGTTTTTATCTCGTAGTTGAGTTGTCGTAAGACTAGCACACTTTTTTTCGAGCAAACCACTAACTAAATCGTAATGAGATGTTATTTCAACTATCTACTTTTTCGTTGTCTATTTTTGAACAACCCACTTTCCCACTATCGACGCTGGCAAGTGGTACACCCACGACAGGCAGAACGTGTGTGGCGATCTAACTTGCTACGTTGCACCTTGCAATAAGCGTTTTTTAGCGCTCTTCGTCCAGAAAACCAATCATCAGGTTTCTCAAGAATCAGATAACCATTAAAGCGTTTCACAAGCTCGATTCTGTTTTGCTCGATGAACTTGCTATCAAACCCAATCTCAAAGTAATCAAGCGCTTGTTCGATGGAGGTGAAACTCGCTATTTTTTGTTGGAATTCTGTCTGGTTCATGGAGTGAAGAGTTTATGAAAGGAGTTAGCCGACATTGTATTAGATTTACAATTTACTTCTTTGATTTGGGAGCGAGTTTAATGTCTTTATTGTTCCATTAATCAGTTATTGAAATCTAACACGCGCCTTGTATTTGCGTGGTGATTCGGTTGTTAGGGCGCTAATTTTTCAAAGTGACATTAAGCTCTCAGAAAGGTTCATTTTTTGTTCCTCAGATTGCGATTTATGATCCAAATCAAACAGGCCTACCCCTAAAGTACTATTCTGATCGCAATTGTAACCAATTGTTGAAGATGATTAAAAATTATGACAATAAAAAAACGTTATATCGCACTAATAGCGGCGGTTGGTATAGGCATTGGCTGGTTAACTTTAGGGGGAACTGCAGCCGTTATGCACTATACATCGAGCACTGAGTTTTGTGTTTCTTGCCACACGATGGAAACACCCTATAAAGAATACCAAGGTTCGGTTCACTTCAGTAACGCAAAAGGCATTAGAGCTGAGTGTGCCGATTGCCATATCCCAACAGATCCGATTGACTACGTGATCACCAAAGTAAGAGCGTCTAAAGACATCTATCACGAATTCATCTCAGGTAAGATCGACACGCCTGAAAAATACGAAGCACACCGTGAAGAGATGGCCGAAACAGTATGGGCTCAATTCCGTGAAAATGATTCAGCGACATGTCGCTCTTGTCACGAATTCGATGCAATGGAAGAGTTCGAGCAATCTCGTGATGCGGCGAAAATGCACGCTTACGGTAAAGAGAACAACCAAACGTGTATCGACTGCCACAAAGGCGTCGCGCACTTTGCTCCTGAAGCTCAGCTAGACAGCAAAGCCTTCGATACCCTGATTGCCTTTACCAAAAACACGCCATCAGATGCGAAAGTGGTTTATCCAGTAACCGATATCGCAATGGGCGAGTTCGGTAGCGTAAACCCAACGGCCGAACTTGAAGTCGTTAAAGCTGAAGGCGACAACCGTACTGTGACTCTGAATGCCTTCCAAATGAAAGGCGCAGAGCAAGTGCTTTACTTCGGTGAAGGTCAACGTGCAATCGTTGCGACACTGACAGACAAAGGTCAAGAAGCACTGACTACTGGTGAATACGAAGCCGATGCTTACGGTAACGAGTGGCGTTCTGTTGCGTTAACGGGTGACATTACTGACCCAGTTGTCGATAGCCTAGACCCAATCTGGTCTTACGCAGAAGAGTTGGACAATGTTTACTGTGCAACGTGTCACGCGAAGATTCCTTCAAACCACTTCACTGTGAATGCTTGGGGACCTGTTGCGAAAAGTATGGGCGACCGTACCGACATTTCTGAGCAAAACCTTGAGCTGCTGACTAAGTACTTCCAAAACCACGCGAAAGACGTTGTTGGTCACTAAAGAGAATTAGAAGGATAAAATTATGACTAATATGACCCGTCGTGGATTTATGAAAGGCACAGGTATCACTGCTGGTGCGTTGGCATTCACTTCCTTGACGCCGATGAGCGCAATGGCTTCTGACAAGCGTGGTTCTGGTGTTCTAACATCAGGCCGTATGGGACCAATGCTGTGTGAAGTGAAAGATGGCAAGTTAGTGTCGACCACGAATGCATTGGCACAAACCGTTCCAAACAGCCTACAAATTACAGGCCCTGACCAAGTACACACCAAAGCGCGTGTTAAATACCCTATGGTTCGTAAAGGCTACTTGGCTAACCCATCGGCACCTGAAGGTGTACGCGGTAGCGATGAGTTTGTTCGCATCTCTTGGGATGAAGTGTACAAACTGATTCATCAACAACACTCACGTATTCGTAAAGAGCACGGTGCAGAGTCTGTATTCGCAGGCTCTTACGGTTGGCGTTCAAGTGGTGTTTTACATAAAGCGCAAACACTTCTACAACGTTACATGAGCATGGCTGGTGGTTACTCTGGTCACTTAGGTGATTACTCAACAGGTGCTGCACAGGTCATCATGCCGCACGTGGTGGGTTCGATTGAAGTGTATGAACAACAAACGACTTACCCAGTCATTCTTGAGCACAGTGATGTGGTGGTACTTTGGGGTTTAAACCCAATCAACACCTTGAAGATCGCTTGGAGCTCAACGGACTGTGCAGGTCTTGAATTCTTCCACCAGTTGAAGAAATCGGGCAAGACAGTGATCGCGATTGATCCAATGCGTTCTGAAACTATCGAGTTCTTTGGCGACAACGCTGAGTGGATTGCTCCACACCCAATGACTGACGTAGCCATGATGATGGGTATTGCGCACACATTAGTGAAGCAGGGTAAGCACGACAAAGAATTCTTGGGCAAATACACAACAGGTTATGACGTATTCGAAGCTTACCTAATGGGTAAAGAAGACGGCGTCGAAAAATCTGCTGAGTGGGCGTCTGAGATCTGTGGTGTGCCCGTGAAGCAGCTTGAGCTACTTGCGGATATCTTCAGTAAGAACCGTACTATGCTGATGTCTGGCTGGGGTATGCAGCGTCAACAATACGGTGAGCAACGTCACTGGATGTTGGTTACGCTAGCGACAATGCTAGGTCAAGTTGGCTTGCCTGGTGGTGGTTTCGGTCTTTCTTACCACTACTCAAACGGTGGTAACCCTGCTCGTGATGCAGGTGTACTTCCTGCGATTTCAGCGTCGCTTGGCGGCGGTTCTTCGGCGGGTAACGACTGGGCAGTTTCAGGATCTGTGAATGCATTCCCTGTCGCGCGTATTGTTGAAGCGCTAGAAAATCCGGGTTCAAGCTACCATCACAATGGCCACAACCTAACGTTCCCTGAGATCAAAATGATTTGGTGGGCAGGCGGTGCGAACTTTACTCACCACCAAGATACCAACCGCTTGATCAAAGCGTGGCAAAAGCCAGAGCTGATTGTTATCTCAGAACCTTACTGGACAGCAGCAGCTAAACACGCGGATATTGTGTTGCCAATTACTACATCGTTTGAACGTAATGATATGACGATGACAGGTGACTACAGTAACCAACACCTAGTGCCAATGAAGAAAGTGGTTGAGCCTCAAGGTGAGGCGCGTAATGACTTCGATGTGTTTGCGGACTTGTCTGAGTTGCTTGCTCCGGGTGGTCGTGATGTGTACACCGAAGGCAAGACCGAAATGGAATGGCTGTACGGTTTCTACAAAACAGCACAGCAAGGTGGTCGTGGTCAGCGCATCGTAATGCCTAACTTCAGCAAGTTCTGGGATGATAACCAACTGATTGAGATGAAGTGGAACGAGAAGAACGCACAGTTTGTTCGTTACGCTGATTTCCGTGAGAATCCAATCATGAACCCACTAGGTACACCGAGTGGTAAGTTCGAGATTTTCTCAAGAACGATTGAAGGTTACCAACTAGACGATTGTCCAGCGCACCCTACTTGGTTAGAGCCAACAGAGTACACAGGTAATGCTAAAGATGGCGAACTGCAATTGATGACAGCGCACGCAGCGCACCGTCTACATAGCCAGTTCAACTACGCGAAGATTCGTGAAGAGTACGCGATCGCAGACCGCGAGCCGATTTCAATCCACCCTGAAGACGCAAAAGCGCGTGGCATTAAAACGGGTGACTTGGTTCGTGCACACAATGGTCGTGGCCAAGTATTGGTTGGTGCATTAGTGACTGATGGCATCAAACAAGGTTCTGTATGTATCCATGAAGGCGGTTGGCCAGATTTAGATAAAGATACAGGCCTATGTAAAAACGGTGGCTGTAACGTACTTACGTTGGATATTCCGACCTCTCGTCTGGCAAATGGTTGTGCAGCGAACTCTGCGCTTGTGAAAATTGAAAAATACACAGGCCCAGTATTAGAACTGACGGCATTTGATCCACCTAAGAATGGCTAATCTTTAACGAGAAATAGCAAATTGAACGAAGCCAGCCTAACCGCTGGCTTTTTTTATGATCTTTTTTGCCATGGAAAGACTATTACTGTGTGTCGAGTAGACAACTCATAATAATCAACGACATCGAAGCAAGAGAGAATCCCATGAATCGGATCAACCCAAAGAAGTTATTTCGTAGCAAATGGACAGCCGTTAGCCCTGTGAAGAAAGAAAAGCACTTTATGGTCACAGAAGTCGAATTTGATGAAGGGGAGGTCGTGCGCTGCATGATAGAGGCGGTCATGACCAAACGAGAAGAAGACATCAATTGGCGAGAGCTTACCGATAATCAAAACTGGCTTCCAGGCTGGAAGTAAAGCTGGAAGCCTGTTTGATTCGAATCTGGTGTTAATGGCGAACTGGCGTTTATCGGATATTCGACGCTCGCCTTTGCCAGTATTTGAGCCCCTCTAACACACCCTCAGCGTGTGTTGCGGTGCTGGTGTACACATTGTCTCTGTCGGACAGGTGAGCCACTTCAGGGTAATGATTAGCGACTAATATCGAATTTACACCCTCTATCGTTAGCATGGATGTGTCGTTCGCAGAGTCGCCAGCCACACACACCTCTTCTACGCTCAAATCATGCTGCTTGAGCAGGTGATGAATCGCGGTAGCCTTATTGACGCCCTTTGGTGTGATGTCTAGATACCAGTCGTGGGAGTAAGTGAGATGCACATCCAATCCGTGCGACTCCAAACTTGATTCGATCAACTCATGTTGAGGTTCAGACAGCTTCCCTTCAAAAGTAATCTTGTAATCACCTTGATGATTCTCAAAGCGTTCGCCCATAAAGTCGAGTGGTGCGAGTGCTGTCTCGACCTTGGATTTGTTCCAAGATGCTTCTAATTGGTTGTGCCAAACATGATCGGGTTTTTGGGAATGATCGTGATGAATTCTAGTGCCAACATCGCTGATAATGCTGTGTGGTTTCGGGTAGTTATCAGACGCCAATCCAACTCGAATTGACGGCAGAGTTCTTCCTGTCGCAATGATAAAACGGATATCAGGTTGTTCGGTTAGGTAGTCAAATAACTGATTAACGCCATGAGAAGATCCTCCATCCAGCGTCCCGTCAAAATCACACACCAGCATTTTTATCATTCGAATTCCTTGTCTTTTTCTCTCATTCATCGCGGGGAAATGTCTATTTCTTTTATAAAGAATGGCTCAGCAGTGAGCACTCTACAAGTTGTCTTGTGGCTTAGATAATCGATATTGAACAGTTTGCAGCAAGTATCACAGTTGGTGTGATGTTTTGAAATTCTGGGTTGAAAAACTCAATTTTGTCTCGTTGGTCTTAGCCGATTTCCCTTTGTTTTTTAGGTTAAGTACGAGTGGGGGATCAGACCCTTACAACAGGCTGAGTGCTTGCATCTAAAACGTCATTAAATCTTAATAAATAGTTTGTATTCGAATTATTTGTACACGAACCATTTGGTGCTATTCTTGGTCTGTCTAGCGTATTAATTGAACAAATGTAAAATAAATATTCAATAATCTATCAGTAAGTAATACATAATATTGCAAGCGGCTTGGTTGTTTTAATGTCTTTGTTTTTCAGTGTCTTGGGTGTTTGTTGTTTTATTTTTAATCATTGTTTTTTCTAGGGGATTGGTGGTTTTGTAGGTAATTTGCAGTACGAGACCCCTTGATTTACACTGGTTAATTACTTAGAGTGCTAATCGTTTTTTGAGTTTAAATAAGTCATTTTTAAGTTTAAATAACCGTTTTTAAGTTTAAATAACTAAGAAAGGATTAGATTACATGGATCCCATACTGGAAGTTAAGGGACTGTACAAGGTGTTTGGTGAAGACACCGACCGTGCTTTTACGATGATTAATCAAGGTGCGGACAAAGACAAAGTTTTCGAAGAAACAGGTCTAACGATCGGCGTTAACGATGTTTCTCTTAGTATTCAAGAAGGCGAGATTTTCGTAATAATGGGACTGTCAGGATCTGGCAAATCAACCCTAGTACGCCTTCTTAACCGCTTGATTGAACCTACCAAAGGCAATGTGCTTCTACGAGGCAAAGATATTGCCCACATCTCAGAAGATGAACTCCGCGAAGTTCGCCGCAACAACATCTCCATGGTTTTCCAAAATTTCGCATTGATGCCCCACATGACTGTGATCGAAAACGCAGCGTTTGGGCTTGAGCTTACGGGTGTCGATGTTGATAAACGAAAAGAGTCAGCACTGGCCGCGTTAGAACGAGTCGGCCTTGGCGCGTATTCAGAGTCTTACCCAGATGAACTGTCTGGTGGTATGAAGCAGCGTGTTGGTTTGGCTCGCGCTTTAGCATGTGACCCAGACATTCTGTTAATGGACGAAGCGTTCTCTGCACTCGATCCACTGATTCGTACCGAAATGCAAGACGAGTTAATCCGACTTCAAAATGACGATAAACGAACGATTGTTTTCATCTCGCATGATTTGGATGAAGCGATGCGTATCGGTGACCGAATCGCGATTATGCAAAATGGTGAAGTGGTTCAGGTAGGTACTCCGGATGAAATCTTGAATAGCCCTGCGAACGACTATGTTGAAGCCTTCTTCCGTGGTGTGAATGTAGCAAGTGTTCTTACAGTGAAAGACATCGCACGCAAGAAACCTGCAGCAGTATTTAAGAAATCTGAGCACGATGGTCCGGCCTCCGCTTTGCAAATCTTGATGGATAACGACCGTGAATACGGCATCGTTGTTGAGAAGAGCAGTCACTACTCAGGTATCGTTTCTATCGATTCCCTTCGCAAAGCCCACAAAGAGAACAAATCATTGGTTAGCGCTCAGCTAAGTGATGGCTTAACTCTGAATCCAGATTTACCAATCAATGATGTGCTTGGCCTTGTTGGCGGTGTGCCTTATTCCGTTCCTGTTGTGGACGAGCAAGGTAATTACTTTGGCGTTGTGACTAAGTCACGATTGCTACAAACATTAGATAAGGGATAGATCATGTCGTCGGAACAAACAAATAATGACCCATGGTCGCAAGCAGCTCCCTCTACTCAGCCAGCAAGTGATCCTTGGGGTCAAACAACTGAGACCACACCATCTGCGGATTGGTTAAGCAGCGAAACCGTTGAGGTGACGCCTTTTGACCCACTGAACCCTTTCGCTGAAGCCGTACTACCAGTGGATACTTGGGTTGAGTCTGGTCTGAATTGGTTGGTTGAACATGGACGCCCATTGTTTCAGGCGATACGTGTGCCTATCGATTTCATCCTAAGTTCATTTGAAACAGCACTGGTTTCTACACCAGCACCATTCATGCTGATCATCTTATTTTTAGTTGCATGGCAGTTTTCAAACCTGAAGCTTGGTGTTGCTACCGTAGTATCCTTGACGTTCATTGGTCTAATTGGCGCTTGGTCCGAAGCCATGACCACGCTTTCGTTGGTGATGACATCGGTCTTCTTCTGCCTGTTGATTGGTTTACCCATGGGGATATGGCTCGCCCGCAGTAACACGGCGGCTAAATTCGTTCGTCCAATTCTGGATGCCATGCAAACTACGCCAGCCTTCGTTTATCTAGTACCCATCGTAATGTTGTTTGGTATCGGTAACGTACCGGGTGTTGTTGTGACCATCATATTCGCACTGCCGCCAGTGGTACGTTTAACCATTTTGGGTATTCAGCAAGTACCGGAAGAGTTGATCGAAGCTGGTCACTCATTTGGCGCGAGCAAAAAGCAGATGCTTTACCGAATTCAACTGCCATTAGCATTGCCAACCATCATGGCGGGCGTAAACCAAACACTGATGCTGTCTCTATCTATGGTGGTTATCGCATCAATGATTGCGGTAGGTGGTCTAGGTCAAATGGTATTGAGAGGTATCGGCCGCTTAGATATGGGGCTGGCCGCAGTCGGTGGTCTTGGCATCGTTATTCTCGCCATCTTATTGGATCGCATTACCCAAGTGTTGGGTGTGAATGCGGGCAATACAAAATTACGCTGGTACCGCATGGGACCTGTTTCCCTTGTACTTAATGCTTTAAATCGCGGTAACAAATCAGAACTTCAATTAAGGAAAAACACCAATGAATAATTCATGGAAGAGCAAACTTGCAGTGAGTATCGTTTCTACACTGGCAGTATCAACGAACGTGTGGGCAGCAAGCCTACCGGGTGAAGGTGTATCAGTTCAGCCTGTTCAATCGTCTGTAGCAGAAGAAACATTCCAAACGTTGATTGTTAATCGTGCTCTAGAAGAACTTGGCTACGATGTGAAATCAACGCAAGAAGTGGACTACAACGTAGGCTACACCTCAATTGCAAAAGGTGACGCAACATTCCTAACGGTAGGTTGGTTCCCGCTTCACGCAGACAAATACACAATGGCGGGTGGCGATGACAAATTCTACCGCGAAGGCCAATATGTAAGTGGTGCAGCGCAAGGTTACCTGATTGATAAGAAAACGGCAGAAAAGTACAACATCACTAATATTGGTCAGTTAACTGATCCAAAAATTGCGAAACTGTTTGATGCAGATGGTGATGGCAAAGCAGACCTAACAGGCTGTAACCCTGGTTGGGGTTGTGAGATGGTAATTGAACATCAACTGTCAGCATTCAAACTGGACGATACAGTAACTCACAACCAAGGTAACTATGCGGCTATCATTGCAGACACGATTTCACGTTACCAAAAGGGTGAATCAATCCTTTACTACACGTGGACACCGTACTGGGTAAGTGGTGTATTGGTTCCTAACGAAGACGTAGTATGGCTAGAAGTGCCATTCTCTTCACTTCCTGGCGAGCGTTCGGATGTTGATACTACTTTATCTAACGGTAAAAACTACGGCTTCCAAATGAACTCAATGCGTATCATCGCGAACAAAGAGTTTGCGAAGAACAACCCATCAGCCGCTAAGCTTTTCGAAATCATCAAACTGAACATCAACGATGTAAGTGCTCAGAACATGATGATGAGTAAAGGTAAGAACAGCTCGGCTGATATCGAAGCGCACGTAAACGGTTGGATTAAAGCGAACCAAAATACGTTTGATGCTTGGATTGCAGAAGCGAAGAAAGCAGCACTATAGATTGGTACTTGTTCAGCTCGATTATCACCTCAACTGGAAACCATGAGCGTGTTTAGTGATTGTGTAGAGTCACTGAATTACATTCAAATGAAGTGAAAAGACGGCAAGAATGATGATTAAAAAAGCCAGCAGTCCTATTTGGATTTGAAGTGACCCCGTAAAGTTGGACATTTCTGTTAAGCGGCTTTCAAGGCCTGAGTTCGATATTCCATCGGAGTCAGGCCTTTTAGTTTCACTTTTATACGTTTGGTATTGTAGTACTCGATGTATTCTTTAATTTGCTCTATCAGAGCATCTGCATCTTCAAAGCTTTGGTTGTGATACATCTCTGTTTTGAGTAAAGCAAAAAAGTTTTCAGCAACAGCATTATCCAAGCAGTTACCTTTTCTCGACATGCTTTGCGTTAACCCACTCTCCGCTACCTTTTTCTGATAGTGTCGATGACGATATTGCCAACCTTGATCGCTGTGTATAATTGGCTTTGAGTTGGGTTTAAGCGTAGATATAGCCTCCGTCAGCATATCCGTGACAAGCGGCAAACAAGCATTTTTGGCCACTCTATAAGCAACCACTTCCTGAGTAAACAAGTCGACAACGGGAGACAAGTATACTTTCTGCTCTTTGACTTTGAACTCCGTGACATCAGTTACCCATTTTTCATCGGGTTGAGTCGCACTAAAATCTCTTTCAAGCACGTTAGGAGCAGTTGTTCCAGACTCACCTCGGTATGAACGATACTTTTTAATCCTGACCGTCGATTTAAGGTTGAGCTGAGCCATAAGCCTTTGAACCGTTTTGTGATTGAGCACGAACCCCTGATTTTTAATTCCAAGTGAATACGGCGGTAGCCGTATCGGCCCTTATGTTCATGATAAATTGACTTTATCAACTGCAGCTCACGTTCGTAGCTATTTGGGCGATTGCTTGTTTGAGCCTGATAATAAAAGACACTTTTGCCAGCTGTAGAGTGTGCAGTAAGTGCTTCAACGGGTACTGGCCTTTAAGAGTTAGAGCTATGACCGCTTTTTCTTTGTTCGACGGTTTTTTCCTGCTCCAACTCTTCCAACTTTTTTTAGAACGGCATTCTCGGTTCGTAAGTAGACCAACTCCTCTTTTAGCTCCTCAAGTGTCATTTCATTATCAGGCTTAGTGGTACGTTGAGGTTGCTGTTTCATTGAGGGTCTTCCTTTCTGGCGCATTTTGAGCCCCTTGATACCGAGCTCATTAAATCGTTTGAGCCAGACAGAGAGTATCCCAGGGGATGAGGTTTAATACTGCGCTAGTGTGCGTGAGAGACCATTCATTCGTCCACATTAAATTCAATGCTTTTCGTTTTGTCTGAGCAGTAGCAGCATGCTTAGTTGGTAAAAATGAAGCAGTGCCGTGGATGGCAAACATTTGAGCCCAATACCGAACCTGTCTTGACGAAATTGAATATTGTTTGGCTAAGTAGAGAGATGACGTGCCATCTAAGTATTGCTTAGCAATGATACATTTTAGCTCTCGGCTATATTTGGACATAAAAAGACCCCCAATAATTGGTGTCCAACTATTGGGGGTCAGTTCAATTTGCTGGCTTTTTGTTTTCTGTTTTTATGCTTTATGTTGCGGTTTAGCTTCTAGCGTTCGCCTTGAACTTCAAAGTCATCGCTTACTAGGCGAGCACAGCCATCCGCTTCTAATGCCCAGTGTTCACGGTGCACGACACCAAACGCTTTGTTCATTGTCCAGCTAGCGGTAAGAATGTAACCACCCTCAGGGTGCTCTTCCCACTTAACATCAGTGTAATCAACGTCTTTGAAGCCTTGGTCAATGATGTTTTGCCAAAATGCTTGAATCGCTTCACGGCCTTCAAACGTGCCGAATGGGCGAGCTTCCATGACACAAGCCTCAGTGTATTGGTCTGCACAACCTTTTGCATCTTGGCTGTTGAATGCTTTTTGCCATGCGTTAATGCCTTGCTTACATGCTTCTAATACTTGGTTGTTTAACATTGTTTTCTCTCCATAGCAGTCTTCTCTCAAACATTGCTTCTTTGATTAGGTATCTCGATAAGTTGGATTCAGTTTAGTCTTGGAAATTGAATTGAAAAACAGAGATAATAGAAAATACTGTATGCAAAAAGAGAACAATAAAATGAGTAAGCTAAAGCAGATGTCGATTTTCGCTCATATCGTAGAGCAGGGCTCAGTATCGGCTGCGGCTGAAAAACTAGAGTTGTCAAAATCTGTCGTTAGTCAGCACCTCAAAATTCTGGAACAAGAGCTTGGCGCTTCACTCCTCAAACGTACAACACGAAGACAATCCCTTACCAGTATGGGTGAGCGCTTCTACCTGAGTTGCAAAGACATCAACGTGATCGCCGAATCAGCGTGGGATATGGCGAAAGCCGAACTGGAAGAACCGCAAGGTCGGATTCGAATCACGGCTCCGAATGCACTGATGGACTTGTTGGTAGCGCCTGTGATTACCGACCTAATGAAGCAGTACCCGAAACTAAAGCCGGAACTGATCAGTGATGATCAGCACTTGGATTTCATGGAGCACGATATTGATCTCGCGGTACGAGTAGGCAGTTCGCGTGACAGCAATCTTAAGCAGAAACGGTTAGGCGAGTTTAAAGACGTGTTGTGCGGCGTAGAAAGCATGCGCGAACGCGAACTTGATTCTATTCCTTATATTGCCAACTCTTGGCAAGGAAAACAGGTGACTCATCATTTTAGCTCTCAAGGTGAACAAGACTTCGTCTACCAACAACAAGCCAGTTGTACCACTAATTCATTTCATAGTTGTCTTGCCTTAATCAAATCAGGCGTTGGCATTGGTGTGATCCCAGACTTCTACCTTCACCAGCTATCTGGTGAGGTGGTCGACATCATGCCTAGTTTTCAACTGCCGACCAACACTGTTTATGCGTTGAACCCATTCGCTTCCAACACGCCGATCTCCATCCAACTTTGCGTTAAAGCATTAGAAGAGAAGCTGAAACAGGATTTCGTCAAAAGCTGATCGTCGGACGTTGTCGTGCTGTGTGAGAGTAACAAAAAGGGGCTAACAACAAAGCGTAAAAACTTCGAGTTATATAGACGCCTTATTAGATGATGTGTTTGGTATAAGAATGGTACATGTCACATAGTTATTTATTTGTAATATAATAATTCATTATCGTGATGTTTGTTCAACTTGTCGTACAAATATTGTCCTATAGTGGTTTCCGTTACTGCGGTAACACCCTACAAACTATGGAATAAACAATATACGTGAAATATATCATGGAGACTTGTATGATTTTTAACCCTTGCAACTTTAAGTTTTGCAAACCACTGTCGTGCTCAATTATTTTGGCGATGGCTTCTTGTGGAGCATCGGCTGAAACATTGAATATTCAATCAGCATCAGACTGGGGTGGAGCTCATAACTCTTATCCAGCATCAAATGCGATTGATGGTAGCACCGACTGGTCATCGCGTTGGGCGGCTCAAAATGCCCCTGTTAATTTAGTGCTAGACCTAGGTTCTGTGCAAAATGTTCAAGACGTCGCGATAGCTTGGGGTAAAGGAGAAGAACAAACTTATAAGTTCGAGATCAGAGCATTAGCAGATGAAAGCTCAAGTAACTGGGATAAGGTTTACTATGGATACAGCAGTGGCAGCACATCAGGTTTTGAAAACTATGACGTAACAGATGTTCAAGCTCGCTGGATTCGTATCAAAGTATTTGAAAACAGCGCTCAAAGTGTTTGGACAAACATTACTGAAGTCGAAATCAGAGGTAATGACAGCCCTGACTACGGCCTTGATCCAAACCTACCGCCATCAGGCAACTTCGACTTACTGGATTGGTATGTCAGCATCCCTGTTGATGAAGGAGATGGTTACGCAACTTCTATTAAAGAGAACGCGCTAGATGCTGGTTATGAAGATCAGTTCTTCTATACAGGCAGTGATGGTGGCTTGGTGTTCTATACACCTGTTGAAGGCGTGACCACATCGAGTGGAACTAAGTATGTGCGTACTGAACTGCGAGAAATGCTGCGTCGTGGTGACACTTCTTACTCTACCTCAGGTAAAGACAACAACTGGGCATTTTCGTCTATTCCATCGAGTGAACAGGCTGATTTTGGTGGCATTGACGGCACGTTGAATGCGACGTTGGCCATCAACCATGTGACGACTACGACCTCAAACACAGAGCAAGTTGGTCGAATCGTAATTGGTCAGATCCACGCTGAGAAAAACGAACCGATTCGCCTTTACTACCATAAATTGCCAGGTAATGACAAAGGCGCGATCTACTTTGCTCATGAAACCTCTAAGTCGACTGGCGGCGATGAAACTTGGCATAACTTGTTAGGTAACATGGTCACTTCTGACGGTGACTTGAATAACACCAGCAACCCGAGTGATGGCATTGCGCTAGATGAAACCTTCTCGTACTCCATTGTTGTCGAAGGTGACAAGTTGATCACCACGATTAGCCAGAATGGTTCAGAGCTAGCGGCAAAAGAAGTGAATATGAGTAACAGCGGTTATGACGATGCTGATAACTACATGTACTTTAAAGCAGGTATCTACTTGCAAGATAACTCAAGTGCTGACAGCGATTATGCGCAAGTGACTTTCTACCAGTTAGATAATAATCACAACTAGGCTTTGTTCAGCCAGTAACGAAACTTGTGAATATTTGACATGGAGGTGACCATTCGGTCATCTCCTTTTAATCTTTCCACCTCTCATTTCTAATATATCGCGTTCCTTTCATAGGGTGCAGATTGGCAAAAAATCCAACCCTTACTTATATTTACCTAGAGTGTCTAGTTGCTTATTAACATCAAAGGGGACGTCTTTGCCTGAACGCTTTACCAAGTCATGTCACGAATGCGGGCTGGTTAGTCAGTTTGAAGAGTTGTCTGCGGGCAGCGAAGCGTCTTGTCCAAGATGTTCTCATACCTTGTCGAGTGTCGGGCATCACAAAGAGCAGGGTGTGATGGCTTATGCGGTCGCGAGTCTTATTACGTTGATAATGAGCCTCACCTTCCCTTATATGTCGTTCAGCGTTCAAGGAATTAGCCAACAAATTACCTTGTATCAAGCTGTCGATATGATGAATCGAATGGACAACAGCCTGATCGCAATCTTACTTTTTTTAGCCGTCATTCTTTTACCTGCGTACTTTTTAGTTTTGTCTCTCTGGTTCTATCTGCTTGTTGACCGAAATAAACACGTTCATTACGCATCCAATCGCTTTACGTTTTTGGCTTTGAAGTCATTAAGTTGGGCAAAGCCATGGTTGATGGTCGATGTGTTCTTAATTGGTGTGTTGGTGAGCTTGATTAAGATAGCGTCTTTGGCTGATGTCTCCATGGGCCTGTCGTTCTGGGCGTTTTGTATTTACGCCATGCTGGTGGTGAAGACGATTTCTTTGGTGGACTTTGATTGGCTATGGGATCGCTTAGTACCAACGAAAACCTCACAAGATCAAATGGTAGGAAGCATCTTTCAAAATAAGCAGCATCTAGCCTGTCACATTTGCGGACAAGTACACAGCTACAGTGAGAGCACGCATCATTGCTCGCGCTGCCACACGCACTTACATCGCTTTGAACCAATCAAAAACCTGCAGATAGCGTGGGCGCTGTTGTTTACTTCGGTGGTGTTTTATATCCCCGCCAACCTGTACCCGATGATGTATACCTCGGCTTTTGGAAGTAGCGAGGGCTCAACCATCATGGAAGGGGTTATCTTACTTTGGAATATGGGTTCATACCCTGTGGCACTTATCATTCTTATTGCGAGTGTATTTATCCCAATGGCGAAGATGGTCGCTCTGGCTTATTTGTACTGGAATGCCAAAAGGGTGCATGGGCTCACAGCGCAAAGGGCGAATCGTTACTTAAAGCTGTACCGCGTGACTGAATTTATTGGCCGTTGGTCGATGATAGATATTTTCGTTGTCGCCATCTTAGTGGCATTGGTTCAATTAGATGGCGTTATGGCTATTTATCCGGGCCCAGCGGCTCTGTCGTTTGCGTCGGTCGTCATCTTTACGATGTTGTCAGCGATGATTTTCGACTCCCGAATTATATGGAAGTAATCTCCCCAAAGAGGTGTGGGACATATGGAAAAGCAAAATACTTCAGATGCAAAAGTATCGAAAAAAAGCGAGCTGTCGCCAGTCTGGATAGTACCGATTATTGCGGTATTAGTCGGGTGTTGGATGCTATTTCAATATTTCAACAATCGTGGGCCAGAGATAACCCTTATCTTGCCGGATGCCTCGGGTATAGAGGCCGGGAAAACGGCGATTAAGTCTAAGAATGTCCATGTGGGAACCATTACCGATGTTGCTTTGAGCGAAGACTATGAATACATCATAGCGAAAGCACAGATAGACAAGAAAGCATCTCGCATGATTAATGCTGACACTCAATTCTGGGTCGTTGAGCCACATGTTGGTACCGATGGTATCAGTGGCCTAGAGACTATTCTTTCGGGCTCTTATATTGAGTTAAAGCCGGGTAAATCGAGTGAGTCTCAGCTGAAGTTTGATGTGCTCGACACGCCACCTGTCGCGGGGCCAGATACTAAAGGTATTCGTGTTGTGGTGTCACATCATAAGGCGAATCAACTTAATGTCGGTGAGCCCGTGTTGCACCATGGTTTTGTTGTGGGGCGTGTGGAAAAAACGAGTTTTGATTACCAAAAGAAAGAGGGCAAATACCAACTGTTTATCTTCGCGCCTTATGATGGGCTGATCTTCGAAAAGACTCAGTTTTGGCTCTCTTCTGGCATCGATGTGAGATTTGGTGCCAATGGTTTAGACGTTAACTTCGCATCAATTGAAAGCATCTTGACAGGTGGTGTGAGCTTTGATGTCGCGGAGAGCATTAAGCCGGGAGCACAAATCAAAGAAAACCTACACGAGTACACGCTTTATGATAACTACGATGCGGTATTACAGGGCAAATACACCACTTCGATTGATTATGTATTGTTGTTTGAAGAATCTGTTCGCGGTTTAAGGAAAGGCGCACCTGTAGAGTATCGTGGTGTACGCATTGGTACGGTGGATACGGTGCCGCTGCAGATTCGCATGGACAAAGATGGAAAGGTATCGAATCGTATTCCAATCCTAATCAAGCTTGAAATTGAGCGAGTATCTGAAGTCTTTAGAGCCGTGAATGCCAAAACCTTTGCAGAGCGGGTCAAACTGCAGATGGGAGAAGGGTTAAGAGCGACATTGAAAACAGGTAACTTGCTCACGGGCGCATTGTTTGTCGATATTAATTTCTATGAAGACGAAGAGCCTTACGAACCAAGAGAATTTGATGGTTACCCAGTGTTCCCAGTGGTGGCTGGTGGATTAACTGAGATACAAAAGCAGATCACTGATTTTCTAACCAAGATTAATGAACTGCCTTTAGATGCCACGGTAGCTAACTTAAATAGCTCTCTCTCTTCTTTAGACACTACTTTGAAGAGTATGGATGAATTACTGGATAGTGAAGGTGCAAAAGCGTTACCTCAAGATCTGAGTGAAACCATGAAGCAACTTGAGGCGACATTAGAAAGCTACGACGATGATTCCGATGCCTACAAGCAATTGATCAGTGCATCTGAAGAGTTAGAACATGTACTTAAAGAACTTCGCCCATTGATTAAGGTATTAAATGACAAACCGAATGCGCTGGTATTTGGTAGCGATGTTGAAGAAGACCCGATTCCAGTTAAGGGAGTGGAATAATGAGAAAGCTATTGATATCACTTATCACGTTGTTTGGGCTTTTAGGGTGTTCAACGCCTACTGATGGTACTAACGCGTATCTTTTGCCGGAAAGTACGCTAGATAAACCGATCTTTAAGGTCAAAACGAAAGTGGAACTACCCGACTATCTCGACACCATAGGGATTGCGTATCGCAAGTCTGAAAATGAACTGGTTTCTGCACGTAAACATGTTTGGGCTGAGAACCTTGAAGGTTTGCTTGAAGAGCGGGTCAATATTTCTGATACATCGGGAGAGCCTGAAAGGGAGTTGACGATAACCTTTGAGCAGTTCAACGGCTCTTATACCGGAAACGCAGAAGTGAAAGGAACTTGGGTATTGAGCGATCAAGGTTCAGAGCTCGCGCGTGCCGATTTTGAATCAAAAGTACCCTTGAAAGAAGCAGGTTATGAAGCGCTGGTTGAAGCCTTGGGTGAAGGCCTAGATCAGGTGCTGACAGATATACAGGCGCAATTGCCTTAGGTTATCAACTGGAACCAAAACCAAGCGTAAAGTGAGTAAGGTCTGGTGGGGGCCTTACTCATGTTTATTGGGGATGAATGTTATTCTGATGGCAAATTCTGTTTCAGTTCTAGAAGCATTAGAGGAAGTGATGTTTTTGAACACTAACATAATGTGAGTGGCCATGAGGTTGGATAAGAGCATTGGATAAAAGGCAATCAAATGAAGTTCCTTTTATCCAATGCGAGATATTATATCAACGCCCCTGTTTCATGCAGGGCATTGATATTAGTAAGAGCTTGGGAAAGTTGGATTAAATACAGGGTAGAGTACTCGTAACTCTTCTTGGCTAAGGTAGCTTCGTTGAGTATTGATGACATCTCCATTTTTGCGGTATACAGCCATTGCACTGGAGTAAGTCCCTGTTTCTAGCCAAGATGTCTCTAACTGGTTACAGTACACCTCTACACAATCGCGTGGTGGTGAGTAACCCAACTATTAATCAGAGCCTTTCTACCTAACAATGTAGAGCCCTCATTTTCTATTTTATTGTCTTTTACATGGTTAAAAGTTGATAAAACAGCCTCGATGTCGATATCAGCATCTTCAATCAAATCGCTGTAAAATGTGTAAGTAGGCCATAGGTCATTGCTATTATTTGCGAGGGTGAAAGTTACTTTAGCCGAACCTTCTAATAATTGTGTTTCACGTTTTATAGTAAACGTGATTCTTTCTTGTACTTGTAAGAGGTTACAGTCCCAAAGTTGACATGCATTGTACATCTCGTCGTAACTAGTACCCCAGCGTTGGGCAGCTTCAATGATCAAAGGATCTTTTGCTGGGTTTAAGTCAGTATCTTCATCTGGGTCTGTTTGGTCGCCTGTTGAGCCATCACCGTCCCCTGGTGGCAAAATTGGTTCACCTGGATTATGAGGCGCAGTGCCACCAGTTGTGTTTGAACTATCTGAACTGTTACACCCGGCAAGTAATGCCGCAACCAATGCGACAAATAAAGCTGATTTTTTCATTCTGAATTTACTCTCTACTTTAATTAAAAGCATCCTAATAGGTTGATAAGCTTAATTTTTACGATTGCTCATCGGTGCCTTTCCTTTGGTTGAGAACATAATATTCGTGAACTGAATCAATGGTTAAGTAGCATTTCGAATGTTTGTAATAAGCAACGCTTATCGTACTGGTTGGTTAGGTTGATAAGTGCCGGTTTCTCAATTAATTCTTGGTGGGTGTGTTGCTAAGTCGAAGTGATGGAAGGGGTGTGTAAGGTTCACATCAAATATGGCGAACACATTGGTCTGCGTTCACCATATTAGGAGTTAAAGTTAGTACTTAGTTGGTTAAAACCGAAATCGATTCGACATTTGAAGAAGAATCAAATCGAACGTTAACCAACACACTTTCACGTTCGAAAGTCACATCATCAAAGTCAGTCGTTGCGATCTTAAATCCATTTCTTGCGAATAAACTCGTCACCGTTGTTCGTTGTTTCTGTTCCATGGCGCATGTCAGTAGTTCGTTCATTGTGTCTCCATTAGGTAACCGCGTGCATAGTGTAAGCGTACAGATTCTACATTATGAGATCAATTGCTTAATTAATAAGCTATGCTGATATGTTTAATAGAATGATTTTGGAATTTACAATCTGAATGGGTAAGAGATAAGGGGTTATGATATCTATGATAAGTTGAGCGTTATGTGACCACTGTTCAGTATTCTTTGAACACGAAAGTTGTCAGAAAAATCTCATTGAAATAAGTGGTTACAAAACATGATAACTGGTGCGAGTCGCTTATGATGCCCTTTGCTGTTTTATTGAATGCTATAACGCGTTCAGTTCAAAGTATTTGTCCTGTGATCTTTAAATTTAAAGCGAGCGTACTTTTTCCAACGTTTAAAAGGACGAGTATGCAATGAAGTTATCTAAAGAAAATGAATCAAGAATCATCGAAATGGCGTGGGAAGATAGAACGCCATTTGAAGCAATAGAATTGCAATTTGGTTTAAACGAATCGCAAGTGATTCGTTTTATGCGCAGTCATCTTAAGCTTGGTAGTTTTAAGTTATGGCGCTCTCGTGTTTCTGGGCGCACAACCAAGCATTTAAAATTGCGTAGTACCGATGTATCGAGAGGCTACTGTCCAACTCAGTACAAGCACCGTTAAAGGAAGGAAGGGATGCAAACAAGTATCCCAAATCATCACTCAGATATGAGAAATGAAAGAAATGAAGGGAATGAAACAATTTTGTGCTCTATTTTTGGTATTGCTCAGCTTCGGTATCGGTCATGTTCAAGCGAATGACACTAGGCTTAAGCAAGCTTACGAAAATCACCAAAGTGACGTTCAAGTGCGTGGCTTGGGTACAGTGTCGAGAGTATTACCAGATGATAATAAAGGTTCTCGACATCAGAAATTTATCTTACGACTCGACAGCGGACAAACCTTGTTAGTCGCACATAATATTGATTGAGCTCCTCGTATTAAGGGGTTGAAGAAAGGTGATCAAGTTGAGTTTTATGGTGAATATGAATGGAACAAGAAAGGTGGCGTAATGCACTGGACGCACAAAGATCCTCGCAATCATCATGCTCATGGTTGGTTAAAGCATAATGGGAAAGTATACGAGTAAGGGACAACTCGTTTCGTTTTAACGTGAAAAAGGAATTTTGATGTTCAAACTCGAAACCAGCAGGCTCCAACCCCCTCAGACGAGCTTATTAACGGCAAGCAAGAAGGTGTTATGCTCAATGCGAAAGTTGCGAATGTGACTCTAGCTGAGATGCCTTTTGTTCGCATGAGAAAGCAACTGGAGAGAAACTTGATACCTGTTGTTAACGAGTCAAGTTTCTCCCAGACGGTTGCACGGATGAATGCAGCTACTCAAGCTATAGACCTCATGGTATCAATGAAGTCCCGCTCAATTCATGTTCTCGGGGTCGCTATAAAGCTGAGTGCGAAGTTGTTGGCAATGTATGTTTTTATATTAGAACAACCAAATAGAAAGATGAAAGTTGGTAATGTCTTCATAAAAAGCACGTCACATTCAATCCGCTATTTAGAGATTTTCGATAGTCTTGGTGGAGACGTTCGTGTTTATACTACGTTCGGGCTAGAAGACTATATTGCATGTTCAACAAGAGAATTGGATGGATTGAAACCGAACTCAACAAGTTTTATTCAAACTAATTTAAGTGGCCTTCATAAAAACTGTTTGCTGCTTTACCTGAAGAAGTTTTTGAACAGATCAAAGTCAATTCGGACGGAGTAAAAGGTGGCAGCACATATCATGTGAAAGAGAACTTACAAGTTACTTTTGTCGATTAAACAGTAGTTAAGGTAGACAGCATTGTTTGAACCTATTTTAGAAACAGCAACTTCAAAAGAAGAGGTTAGACGCATCATCAAAGAATGCGTTGAACATGTATCTACGAACTGTTTAGGCTGTCCAGCATCTATAGATTGCCCTAGGCATAAAGAAATTTTGGATTTGGGATGATTATTCATTAAAGGCAAACAGCTCTTTGCTCTCGTATTACTCTTGGTATTTATAAATTTGAATGTAAGAGAAAGTCAGCCTAAGGTAACTGAGAGAGAAAACTACTGTATAAGTCCACCTTTCGTCCACCCAAGCAATATTGGGGTAAAGTGGGGAAGGAAAAAGTTGATTATTTTCAGTGTATTGCACGAGATTTACGACGTTTTTGAGGGCTCAAAAACGGTGAAACCCCGATGTTGGTAGCATCGGGGTTTCGAATTTCTAGATTTCTCGACTGGTAAGATCGATTATCTTTTCTATGCAGAAGGCTGGATTAATCCAATCTTATTCCTTGGTAGGGAATTAGATGCGGATGAAGTCCATATGTTCAACTTTTGGCTTGAACGCGTGACGTTGAACGTCTTGTGGCTTAACCTTAACTTCTGCGCCGTCAACCACTAGAGTGATTGCTTCGTAGAATTCAGGCTTATCCATTTGGTTGATCACTTCAGCGTGAACAAGTTCGATAGCTACAGCTTCAGCTTCGCCACCGTAGATTACAGCTGGGAATTTACCAGCGTGACGTAGGCGGCGGCTCGCACCTTTACCTAGTTCAGTACGTACTACTGCTTCAAATTTCATAGTTTTACTCTCAAATTAGTAAAAATTAACTTCACACCTCAATGCGACCTTGAGTGTGTGGTAATGCTTAGGCACAAACGAGTTCATGCTTAAGCGAGCGCGGATACTAACATCACATTCCAATATGAGCAAGTCAGAAGCCCATCTCAAAGTGAATTTCCTTCGATAATGGGTTCGTTTGGAGATAAAACGTTCGCTAACGCTTGTTTCGCGTATTTTAACCCCTTTTATATCGCCAGTCTTATCTATTTATATCACCGCAAAATCATCAAGTTAATGAACGGAAAATGAATGTTTGCCTAAGACTTGGTTAAGGCTTAGTTCGTTAATCTTAGTGTTAATTAAACAGCAGAATGAATAGGTGAAAATATGGAACCGGTAAGCATTGTCGTAATTACGCTAAACGAAGAGAAACGCATTAGCCGCTTAATGGAAGAACTAAGCGTGCAAACCCACCAAGAGTTTGAAGTGATTGTTGTCGACTCGAACAGTGAAGACAACACAAGAGAAGTGGCGCAAGCCTATGAAAATGCGCTGCCAAAATTGACCGTCCACCATATGCAAGAACGTGGCGTAAGCCTTGGTAGAAATATCGGCGCAGCTTTGGCACAGTACAACAGAATCCTTTTCTTGGATGCTGATGTAAGCCTGCCTCGCAACTTCCTCGCTAAAGCACTTTACGAGCTAGAAGAGAACAAGCTTGAAGTAGCGGGTGTCTACATGAGCTCGAAAGGTTTGCCGCTTGTACACAAGTTCGGTTACGGGCTATTTAATGCAGGGTTGTTTACTACCCAGTTCTTTTTCCCGACGGCGATTGGCGCATGTATTTTTTCGACGAAACGAGCGCATGATGAGATCGGTGGTTTCGATGAAGAGATCGTACTGTGTGAAGACTGTGACTACGTAAAACGTGCGAGCAAAACATGGCGATTTAGATTCCTAAATATGACTTTTGGTTTTGACCCACGTCGCTTAGACCAAGATGGTGTTGTGAAGACAGGCTCTACTTATCTTAAAGCCAATGTAAGACGCTTCTTTAAAGGCGAAATGCGTAACAACGAAATGAACTACAAGTTTGGTCACTACAAAGAACAGTAAGCATTGAGGTTGTTATGTTTGATGGACTAGGGCTGTTTTTGGGGGCATTGGGTGATGCTCTCATTGGCCCAAACCTATTTGTACCGGGAGAGCCCTTCTTTATCGCGGCAGGTTTTCAACTGTATTCAGGTGCATGGATGGCGTTGGTTTTGGTGATGCTCGGTGGTTTGCTTGGTGATCAACTCAGTTATTTAATTGGTTATAAATACGGTGCTAAGGCGCAACGAAGGCTCATTAAGTTTCGTCCTAAAACCAAAAGATTAATCGCACGCTGCCGCTATCTGGTTGCTCGCAAAGGCACATACATCATTCTTTTTGCACGCTTATTAGGGCCTATTGCTTGGGTTGTGCCGTTTATAGCTGGCTCGCATCGTGTGCCGTGGCGCAATTTCAGTGTGTTGGCGTTTATAGGCTTGGCTCTTGGTGGAGGGCAGTTTGTTGCTTGGGGTATGTTACTGGCGCACGGCGTTGAAAATTTTCCGTGGCTTAATAGCCTTAAGATATTTATCTCTGAGCATAATAGTTTGATCGTCGGGGTGTTCGCGGTATTGGTCTTCACCGTTATTGGTTATCGAATGAAGTGGCGACGCTTGGTACTTAAGTCGAGTGCGCTGTTGTTGGCGTGGGTATTGTTTGCGAACTACGCTCATTTTTTCTGGAAAGCGGACGACTTTCAGAATCAACCAGAGATGGCCCAAATAAACGAAGTAGATTGGAACTCGGTTACCTATAAAGCGTTCCCTGGCAAATCTTCGTTCTACTCAGCACAAGCGATCAACGTCATTTATGTTGGAGCAACCCCAAGAGACTTAATGAAGCAATTAGGTTGGATAGAGAATCAAACCTTCTCTCGAAATGAGATTGAATGGGTTAGCTACCTCGCATTGCTCAGAGACAAAACACCGCCTGTGTCCGATTTATATTGGCGAGACAAGCCGCAAGATATGGCTTTTCAATTACCGGGTAACCTGATGAAACGCAGCCATATTCGCTGGTGGCGCGCTGGTGTCGATATTGAAACGAACCAGCCTCAGTGGTTAGGTGCAATTAGCTATGATGATGGTCTTAAAGTGACCCCATACTCCGGTATTGTGACCGTACTTCATAACATTGACCCTAATGTTGATGAAGAGCGAGATAGGCTTGCCAATCAGATACGTACTTCACTTCCAGACATCGAATTAGACAAGTATCCATTGGCAACGGTGGAAGTGATCAATGACGACCATGACTATTACACTGATGGTCGGATATTAATGATTGGGGCAACGTCCGTTAGTGGTAATTCGCAAACTTTAGATGTTGCGGTCAACGATATTTAGAGTGAGCTATAAGTCGAATCACTAAGCCTTTCTTGGTAGTACTCTGGTTTTTCTTATACATCAACAAAATCAAACAAGGCTTTGCAATGTCTGCTTGCTAGTTTTGTCCAAATATCAGCCTCTCTTACTCAATACCTCGGTAATAACTTGCTCGACTTTGACTATGCTCATTAAGGGCGAGTAAGCGGCAAAAGCTAAGGATAACGTTATGCAAATGAATCCGATTGGTTGGTTTGAAATTTATGTTGATGATATGTCGAGAGCAAAAACTTTTTACGAATCAGTGTTTAAAGTGACTCTAGAAAAGTTGAATAATGAAACAGAGATTGATGTTGAGATGTGGGTGTTCCCTTGCGAGATGGAGAGTTATGGCGCCACAGGTGCTTTGTGCAAGATGCCCAATGTAAAAGCGGGAGGCAACAGCACCATGGTTTACTTCTCTTGTGAAGACTGTGCGACAGAAGCGAGTTTGGCAGCGGCCAATGGCGGCACGTTACAAGTGCCAAAAATGGATATTGGTGAGCATGGTTTTATTAGTGTCGTTAGCGATACAGAAGGCAATATGATTGGGCTACATTCGATGAGCTAATCATGCTGAAGTGAGCTGTGCTCCGTTGAGCTGAGATAAAACTAATCCCTAGCATTACGCTAGGGCTTATTGGTGTCACTTTTACTTAGAGTTTGGTCAGCCTTTACTTATTTTAAGCACCAGAGAAGCTTTTAAGCCGCCCATTGAACTCTTGCTGAGCGTTAGGCTGCCTCGGTAGCTGTGTGCCATTTCATTCACGATGTTAAGCCCTAAGCCTGTACCTGGTGTGGTTTCATCAAGTCGAACGCCACGTTTGGTCACTTGTTCAAGCTTCTCTTCAGGAATACCTTGGCCATCATCTTCAATCACCAACTCTATATTGCCGTCGTCGAGTTCATTTGCATGGACACGTATAATACTGGTCGCCCACTTGTAACTGTTTTCGAGTAGGTTGCCGACCATCTCATCGAGGTCGGTTTTTTCGACAGCGACCTCAAGTTCAGAGTCCAACTCGTTGATCATGGTGACTTCATTGGCGGCATAAACTTTATCAAACGCCATCGAGATCGCTTCAACACGTTCACAAGGTGATGACTTCACCGAAAGGATGTTCATTGCACCTGCCATACGAGCGCGACCGAGATGATAATCTATCTGGCTTTGGATTTGTTGAATGGGTTGCTGTAACAGTTTCTTCTCGTTGTCAGGCAACATCTCGATTTCATTTTTCATCACCGATAATGGTGTTTTCAATGCATGAGAGAGGTTCCCCGCGTGGTTACGAGCACGTTCTAGTAATTCTTGGTAATGAAAGAGTAGGGCATTGAGGTCCGAAACTAACGGAGAGACCTCTTTTGGGTAGTTATCGCTTAGCCCTTGCTGTTCACCCTTTCTGAGCATCACCAACTCGCGCTGCATCTTACTAAGAGGTAATAGAGACCAGCTAACTTGAATACCAATCAACATCAGCACACCCACGAACAGCAGCATCAGAATCAACCATACTTGGCCAGTTAGCTCGGCAAGCGTCGACTCTAATGGATCTTCATCAATACCAATGGTGATGGTGATAGGGTCGCTGAGTGACGGTAGGTAGATGTCTTGTTCGATGTAAATCAGCTTTTCTTTCTCAGGCCCTTTCACTAATGTGTGAATAGGAGAACGCTTGATGGTGAGGTCTTTATCCCATAGCGAGCGAGATCGAATGATCTGATCTTGGGTCGCGGCGCGCCAATAAATACCACTGTAGGGCTGGTTAAACCTAGGATCAGACAGACGCTCTGCCATGATCAGGTTACCACTGTCATTGGTTTCGATATTGGCGGTTAACTCATCCATGGTTAAGCCAAGCTGCTGCTTCATGTCATCGACGAGGTAATCGTTAACCAGTTTCGGTATCCCGACACCTGCCGCTAATATCATCGCACCTAGCCAAAAAGCCGCAGCAAGGAGCAAGCGGCTTTTTAGACTGATGTTTTTAAGTGTTCGTTTTTTTAGATTCATGCATTTCCAGCCTGCCTTTGCTCATCGTGACTTATCGTGTTGCGATGATCAGAACAGGCTGTCCACTTAATTGAGGAGTGTGCTTGATTTGTGATGCGCCAAATTGACCGCTATGCTATTCAGCATTCAGTTGGTAGCCAAGGCCGCGCACGGTTTTGATGATCTTTGGTGCAATTTTCTTACGAATACGACCAATAAAAACCTCAACTGTGTTTGAGTCGCGGTCGAAATCTTGTTTGTAGATGTGTTCAACCAGTTCTGTGCGCGAGATAACCTTATTTTGGTTATGCATGAAATACGCGACAACTTTATATTCCAGTGCCGTTAGGCTTACTGCTTGGCCTTGCCACAACACTTTAGAACTGCGTGTGTCTAGGCTTAGGTCGCCGATTTGAAGTATCGGTGCAGCACTGCCTGACGCTCGGCGTAGTTGAGCGCGAATACGAGCAATCAACTCAACCATTTCGAACGGTTTAGTCAGGTAATCATCTGCGCCTGCATTTAAACCCTCTACACGTTGAGTTAGTGTGTCACGAGCACTTAAGATAATCACTGGCGTGTTGATGTTTTCGTCTCGAATGCCTTTTAATACAGTTAGGCCGTCAAGCTTAGGTAAACCTAAATCGAGGACAATCGCGTCCCACTCTTCTGACGTTGCACGGTAGAGTGCGTCAATACCATCTTGAGAAAGTTCTGGAACCCAATCTGCTCCCTCAAGGGTTTCTAGAATTTGTTGGCCCAAGCGAGGCTCGTCTTCAACGACTAAAATTTTCATAATTGTTCTTCTTAATTATTGTGGTGGCTGTTCGTCGTGCTTAACTATTTGTTGTGCTTAATTAGTCGCCGTGCTTAATTGCGTCTTTAAAGTTGCGGCCTTCAATCTTTAGCATGTCTAACGTTTCGGCGTTATATTCAACTTTGATGATGTTATTTTGGAAGTTAATTTTTAGCTCATACACCCAAATGTCATCATCTTCTTCTAGTTCGACTTTAATGATTCGGCCATGAAGATCGTTTTCTACCGCAGCATACATTTCTGAGAAAGGGCGAATATAGCCTTCTCGAACCGCTTCATAGACTTCGTCTTGATCTTCTTCGAATTCGATACGGGTTCCTGCTTTATGAACGTCTTGTACTAGGTCGTGACCATTATGATGTGAGTCAGCCCATGCGCCAGCAGAAACAAATAAGCCTAAGCTTATAGAAAACAAAGAAATCATAGCTTTACTAAACATAGCGAATCCTAGAGAAGGTTGATAGCGTTCAGTATAAAAAAGTAATTCTGAACAGAAAGTGAACCTGATTAATAATGAGAATTTGATACCGAAAAACTTAACGCTAAAATGGCGAATGGTTTAATACGTCAGACTAACTGCCAAGTGTTAAGAACGTAAGACTTAACCTCAACGCTGCTGTAGTTCGTCTTCGAATATCTTGTCTCTCATTTTCCAAAAGCGTCCAACTTTACGTGCAATCACGAATTGTGGCGGGCGGAATCTATGTTGGTGAGCAACGACTTTCGATGGCGAAGCTTCCTCAAAGGGCCTGTGTCTATCCGCAAGGTGAGGGCGAACAAACTGGTCTTTGAAGTTTTGCTTCTGCTTCTTGGTAGTTAATGACCAAAACTCATGCACTTGCGCTTGGTTTTCTCCACGATAGGTGACTTTAAGCTGCGACTTGCCTTTATCATCCTTGAGTACATTGAGGTCCATCTCTAAACACTCAAATACCAAAGCATCTTTTAGATTGAGTGCCTCTTTGAGTTTTTTGTCTGGATCAACCAAGGTAGCGTCACACTCATGACAAATACGAGCCGCAATATCGTTGTCGGCACCGCACTCACCGCAGTACTTGGCGCGGAAGCGATAGTTACAATGCTCACGTTCGCCCGTGTCTTCATCGGTAAAGTAGCCTTGGCATTTACGACCAAAGTGTTCAAGCAAGAAGCCGTTACTGTCTAGCTTGCCCCAGAAGTTGTTATTGAAGCCGCAAGCCGGGCAAGGGATGGTGATTATTTCGCTGTCTGAATCGGGTTTGGGGTCGCCAACTTCTGGCTGGTAAAGGTCATAGCTGTTGCCCGCATAGTCGAGAACCAAACACTCTTTTTTACCTGGAGACAAACGCAATCCACGGCCAACGATCTGTTGGTACAAACTGATGGACTCTGTTGGGCGAAGAATCGCGATTAAATCGACATGCGGTGCATCAAAGCCCGTGGTTAAAACCGATACGTTGACCAAGAATTTGATTTTACGTTCTTTGAAGTCATTGATGATTTGGTCACGTTCGAGTGTTGGCGTATCACCAATCACAATCGCAGCTTCGCCTTCGGGTAATAAGCCAAGGATCTCTTGAGCGTGTCGAACGGTGGCTGCAAACACCATGATGCCTAGTTTGTCTTGGGCGAGATGAATGATCTGGTCGACAATCTGCGGTGTAGCGCGTTTCGACTGTTCGATCACCATATCCAGTTCTGCTTCTTTATATCGCCCTGTACTTGCGGGTTTTAGCTGAGAGAAGTCGTAGCTCAATACTGGTGCATCTATCATGCGGGCTGGTGTTAAGAAGCCTTCATCAAGCAAGTAACGAATCGGCAGTTCAAAGATACAGTCGCGGAAGAATCTAGGTTCTTCCGAACGCACTTGACCGCGAGTGTGATATTGATAAATCCAACCCATACCAAGGCGGTACGGCGTTGCCGTTAAGCCAAGTACTTTGATGCCGGAATTATTCTCGCGTAAGTGAGTGATCACTTTCTGATAGCTACTGGTCTTTTCGTCAGGTACGCGGTGGCATTCGTCGATAACCAACAGCGAAAATTGATTAGAGAATGAATCAAGGTTGCGAACCACAGATTGAACCGACGCGAATACTACTTGTTGGTCGGTCTCTTTACGGCCTAAACCCGCCGAGAAAATTGAGCCTTTTAACCCATAACCTTCATATTTTTCATGGTTTTGTTCAACCAGCTCTTTTACGTGAGCAAGCACCAACACTCGACCTTTCGCGAGCCTTGCCAGTTCTGCAATCACAAGGCTTTTTCCTGCCCCTGTCGGTAACACGAGAACAGCCGGAGTTTGGTGTTTTCTGAAGTAATGAATCACTGATTTTACGGAATCAGCTTGGTACGGGCGGAGTGTATACATATCGCGTCTTGTAAGAAGGAAAACAAATAGTGTGAAATAGCTCAACTAATTGAGTAAAGGTGACTATAATACCCGACTTAGATTAGTTGAGGTATTCATGCGTTTAGATAAATTTCTGTGCGATGCGTTAGGCGTCACTCGAAGAGAAGCAACACACTTATTAAAATCAAAAGCAGTGACAGTCAATGACGTCATTCAAAAAAGCGGTTCACTTAAGGTAACTGAAGAGTGTGTTGTTGAATGGCAGGGCAATGAACTGAATGTTCATGGTCCACGTTACATCATGCTTTATAAGCCAGAAGGCTTTGTTTGTTCGCATGAAGATGGCTCAAATCGCACTGCGTTTGAATTACTTGATGAAATCAAAATGGACAAGCTGCACTTTGCAGGTCGTCTAGATGTTGATACTACAGGTCTTGTTCTGATCACTGATGACGGCAAGTGGTCTCACCGCATCACAGCGCCAAAACACAAGTGCGAAAAAATGTACCGTGTGTGGTTGGTTGATCCAGTAGAACCTGACTACGTTGAAAAATTCAAAGAGGGCATCCAGCTTAAGAGCGAAGATGGCCTAACACTTCCTGCACATCTTGAAGTACGTGCAGAACGCGAAGTACTACTAACGATTCACGAAGGAAAATACCACCAAGTAAAACGCATGTTTGCTGCGCTTGGTAACAAGGTAGAAGCCCTGCACCGTGAACGTATTGGCGAAATCGAGATGGACGAATCTTTAGAATTAGGTGAATACCGTTACCTAACTCAAGAAGAAGTCGACTCTATCTGGAAGTAACCCTTAGCTAGAAGCTGTTTAAAATCAGCAAAACTGTTGATGACAGAACATCGCTCATAGCAGGAAATAGCCCTTTCGTTGTAAAGCCGGCCATGGATAGCGTCGGCTGATGATGTTGACTGGTACTAGGAAAGTCTCAGCCAATCTTTTGACTTGCGTGCTCACGTAAGTCCCTAGCTCTATCAGTTGAACATTCGGAGAACCATGCAAACATCAACCTCACAGAGCCCAAGCTCCCAACCAGAAACACCTCAATTAGGCTTAATGCTGTTTTTGATTCTAGGTGCGATTGGTGCACTTACTCCGCTAGCCATTGATATGTATCTGCCAGCGATGCCGACTATTGCCAAAGATCTTGGTGTGACGGCAGGTGAGGTACAAATCACGTTAACAGCCTATACCGCAGGTTTCGCGCTGGGACAGCTGCTGCATGGCCCATTGGCCGATAGCTACGGTCGTAAGCCGGTATTGCTTATAGGTGTGTTCTTGTTTGCTATCGCGTCTATGGTGAGCGCGACAACACACGGCATTGAAGCGCTGACTTACATCCGTACCGCGCAAGGTTTTGCTGGTGCTGCGGCAGCCGTTATCATCCAAGCGGTGGTAAGAGACATGTTTGATCGTGAAGATTTCGCAAGAACCATGTCTTTCGTTACTTTGGTGATGACAGTTGCGCCATTGGTTGCTCCGATGATTGGTGGTTACTTAGCGTTGTGGTTCGGCTGGCGCTCAATTTTCTGGGTCCTTGCTATTTTTGCAGTGATCGTGATTCTAGCGGTATCGATGAAGATCCCAGAAACGCTTCCTGCAGAAAACCGACAACCACTGCGCTTTAAAACGACGATTCGTAACTACGCTCGACTGTGTAAGAACCCAACTGCGATGGGCCTGATTTTCTCTGGTGCATTCTCTTTTTCAGGGATGTTTGCGTTCTTAACGGCAGGTTCATTCGTATACATTGATATCTATGGCGTTCGCCCTGATCTGTTTGGCTATCTGTTCGGCTTGAACATTGTTGCTATGATTTTGATGACGAGCATCAACGGTCGAATCGTTAAGAAAGTGGGCTCTCACGCTATGCTCAGAGTCGGCTTGAGCATTCAACTGTTTGCGGGCTTAGGTTTGTTAGTCGGTTGGATGTTAGATATCGGGTTGTGGGGAATTGTGCCATTCGTGATGCTGTTTATCGGCACACTGTCTACCATTGGTAGTAACTCAATGGCGCTACTTTTAAGCGGATACCCGAATATGGCCGGCACAGCTTCTTCGCTTGCGGGCACATTAAGATTTGGTACTGGTTCTGTGGTGGGGGCAATTGTTGCCATGCTACCAAGTGACACTGCAGGGCCAATGGCTATGGTGATGGCAGCATGTGCAATACTGTCAGCATTACTATATTGGACATTAGGAAAGAAGGCATAATGTCAAAATACTATATTGAAATTCAGAAGTTAGTGAACGATGCGTTGGGCGAGCTGTATGCTTTACATAAGGCTGGAAAAGCGATCGACGCACCTATCGCGAATAACCTTTACCTTGTTCGTTGGGTGACAAAAGCGATTAAATCTCAAGCTTATGATCGTGTGATTGTGCCAGACTTAGTTCGCTGGCAGAAACAGGGTCGCTCAAAAGGCAACAACTCGGATTTAACTTTTACCTTTAAACGTATTTCTGCGTTTTACGGACGTTTTTTCCCTGAAGGCGAAGAGCCTAAAGCGCTAAAAGACAGTGATGTTGAAGCGTTCATGGACAAAATGTACGAGATGGGTTGGAGCGTATCGAGTGAAGATGAGCTAACGACTGGCGGCAAGATTCAATTCTTTACCGATGGTGAGCACTCTTTTGCTCTGTGTGGCAAACAGTGCGACGACTCTTTCGACGGAGAGTTGATGGTTAAGCCGATGAACTGGTTTGTACGTGGTAACCACGCAGAGTTCATCCAAGCGGCGATGGAAGCGGGCTTTATGCTTCACAAAGTAACGGACTACAAGTCTGCGGTGAAGTATCACGGTGAATACATAGTGTACCCTGCCAACCAAGGCAACCAACTGGCTGAGATCCCGATTAGCGTTATTGGCTAGTAGCGGATTCGGGATACGAGATGAGAGATACGAAGAGCGGAATTATCCGCTCTTTTTTGGTTCATCGCGGATTAGCGGGAACTAAAAACAAAAAAACGGTAGTAAGTGATATGGTTTAGTCGCCAAACAAAAATCATACACAAACTACCGTTTTCATGCCGAATCATACTTTCCTATCTTCATTCTGGGAAGGCTTTAAAATAGTAAAGTCTCACCAGACAGCATCACTTGTTACACTAACTCTTAAACCTAATTCTGAGGCTAAATGCCTTTGCGGTCTTGAAGCTGAGGCTATCCATGAGTATCAATGGCGTCATGTGAAAGAGGCCATGTTGTTCAATGTTCCTGGTGAGCTTTCCGTTCAAACTCGAAGGATCAAGTGTCGTGACTGCGGCATAAAAACAGAGTTTCTATCTTGGTTAGAGCCTTATGCTCGTATAACGACGCGTCTAAAAAGCTATATAGAACAACTACTGCCTCTTCTTCCCATTAAGCATATCTCCCAGTTAACGAGCGTTCATTGGCACACCATTAAAGAGATAGATAAACGTCGACTTCGCCAAGTGGTACCGTCAGTGAAATGGGAAGGGCTAAGGCAACTCGTCATGGACGAGCCGCCATCTTTAAAGGGCACCGATATGCCACAGTCATCGCTGATGCTAAGACTCACCAAGTCATTTGATAGGGTTAGGTCGTAGCCGCAAGGACATACGACCGTTTTTCGAGCAGTTAGGCAAGCATGGTAACAATATCGAAGCGGTCGCAATGGACATGAATACGGCTTTTGACCTTGAAGTTCAAGCGCACTGCCCGAATGCAAAAATCGTTTACGACTTATTCCATGTTGTTGCTAAGTTCGGTCGTGAGGTGATGGATAGAGTCAGAGTCGACCAAGCTAACAAACTCAAGCAGGATAAAAAAAAGCGAGGCAATGGGTGAAGCGCTCACGCTGGGTACTGCTGAAAAACAGAGGTAATTTAAATGCACGACAAGATAGCTATCTTACTGAAATATTGAATATCAATAAGGACTTGATGGCCACTTATATATTCGGCTCACAACTCAAAGAGCTTTGTTACTGTAAATCAGAAGCACATGCTAAGGGGCTCTGGGAGGTATGGTGGGCACAAGTGCAAGAGAGTGGAATTAAGCCATTGAAAGAGTTTGCACGAAAACTGAGGCCTTATCTTCACGGTATTATTGCATCGGCAACTTATCCGCTCAACACCTGCACATTGGAAGGGATAAACAACAAAATAAAGTTAATCAAGCGAATGGGGTATGGATATCGAGATACAGACTACTTCTTCTTGAAGATAAAAGCGGCTTTCCCCGGAAAGCCGCGATGAACCTCTTTTTTTGCCTCTCATAGCGCGAGTCGCTAATTTGTTGTTAAGTCTTTTCACATCTCGACACTCGAATCTGCTTTTAATCTCTTCTCATCCCGTTACCCGAAACCGGTATCCGCTTTTAATCTTTTCGCATCTCGTCACTCGAATCCCGCATCCGCTTTTAATCTCTTCGCATCTCGATACTCGTATCTCTCATCTATTTTTTAGCCTGCTTCTCAATCGCCTTCACCATGCCTTTAAAGATAAACAGGTGAGCAGGCATCATCGCAAACCAATACAGTAACCCTAGAAAGCCCTTTGGATGCCACCAAGCCGAGATGTTCAGCTCGCGAGAATCACCGTGGTCAGAGACAGTAATCTCAAGCCTGCCCAAGCCAGGGCCTTTCATACCAAAAAGAAGAGATAAAAACTGGTTTTCTTCACAACGAATCACTTTCCACGAATCGATTTTGTCACCGACTTTTAGATTGGGGCCTTCCGGCATTTGACGCACAGGTACACCGCCACCGAACAGAACATCCAGCCACTCACGTGTGCGCCATAAAGCGTTAGCGAAGAAATAACCCTGCTTCGGGCTTCCAATTTGCTGAGCCACGTGCCAGAGCGATTCTAATGACGCGCTAGAAGTGATACTTGCGCCTGTTTTCTTTGGGTAATAACCGTATCCCGCTTGCCAGCGTTTGAAGGCGGTTTTATCGAAACCCCATACGTTGCTTTTAACAAAGTTTCCTTCAGCGTGAATGGCTTGTTCAACCATGCTTTCGAACGAGATAAGCTTTTGAGGATACTTCTCTCTGATGGTGGTCGAACTGGCGATGAAGTCGTGCTTTAAGCCCGCGAGAAGCGCTCTACCTATGTTGGACGGTACAGAAGTCACCACGCCTAACCAATATGAAGCAATCTTTGGTGTTAGTAGCGATGTCGCCCATAATCTGAGTGGACGATCGGCGGTTTTGGCAATATGAGCAAATTGATTTCGATAAGAGACAATGTCTGGTCCGCCAACCTCAAAGGTCTGGCTTTCGCTCGGCGTGTCTTGTACAAGTTTCAGCAGGTAGTGGTTCAGGTTCTGCAAAGCAATTGGATTGGCTTTAGAGTCGACCCACTTTGGCGCAATCATGATCGGCAAGTTGTACACGAAGTCTCGCATGATCTCGAATGCCGCAGATCCGGGGCCGATGATAACGCCTGCCTGAAGTTCGGTAACCGGTACCGGCCCTTTACGAAGGAGTTCTCCGGTTTTCTTTCTCGCCTGAAGGTGCTCTGAATCACCAGTCTGAGGTTGAAGTGAACTTAGGTAGATGATGTGCTGGTTCTTTGGCCCAAGGGCAGAAACAAAGTTACGTGCCAAGCTCAGCTCATAATCAATAAAGTCGTGGCCCTCAGCCATGCCATGAACGAGGAAGAAGATAAGATCAAAGTCGGGGACTAAAGCTTGCGTTGCAGCTTGATCAGCAAGATCAAGATACTCAAGTGATAAGTTTTCGTGAGGTACGGTCCGTGCCTTTAAATAGTCGATATGCCTCGCTGCTGCCGTGACTTGATAGCCTTGCTCAAGCAGGAGAGGGAGAAGTTGCGAACCAACATATCCAGAAGCGCCTAAAACCAGTACTTTCTTCATTGTTACTCCATGTATTGCGTATCAAACCATCCTTTGCTCATACTACGCTAACTTTTCTACAAAACCAATTGAGCCATGAGTAATGAAAAAGCCAATAGAAAGAATCTATTGGCTTAAGTTTATCGTCAGAATTTAATCGCTTCGTTTGGTGCTACTTAGCTCTGCTGCTGTGCCTTAGGGCTAAGGTTATTTCCCTTGTATTCACCGGTTAGCGTTTTTAGGAAGGCTTTGATGGCATCCACTTCATCATCACTCATTTCGACACCCACTTGATATTTACCCATATCAAAGATCGCTTGTTCTAGTGTCTCTGCATGGCCGTCGTGGAAGTAGGGCGCAGTGAGTTCAATGCTTCTCAGCGTTGGAACCTTGAACTTGTGCTTGTCGGATTCAACCGCCGTGACGTTGTATCTTCCCAAGTCCTCTGGAGTGATATCCGTTCCTCTGTCTGAGAAGTAGTCTGCTTTCATACCCATGGTTTCAAAGGTTTCACCGCCCATGGCTTCACCCGTGTGGCACGTATCACAGCTGTATTGTTTGAATAGCTTCAGTCCATGTTTTTCATGAGCGTCCATTGCGTCAGTATTACCCGTCAGGTATTGGTCGAATCGGCTGTTTGGTGTCACCAAGGTTTTTTCAAATTCGGCGATAGCATGCGTGATGGTGTCACCGGTGATTTCACCGTCATAAGTCTTATTGAATTTGGCAACTAACTCAGGATCACTGCTCAGTTTATCGATGATCTGTTGCCAACCCTCTGATCCCATTTCAATAGGGTTAAAAGGAGGACCGCCAGCTTGGTCTTGCAAGTCGTTTGCCCTGCCATCCCAAAACTGCAGTTTGTTATACGCTGAGTTGAAAACCGTTGGTGCATTGATGCCGCCAACTTGGCCATGAATACCAACAGAACCGACCAAGTTGTCGACACCACCTGTGTCTAAGCCATGGCAAGTGGCACAAGAAACGGTGTCGTCACCAGATAGGCGCGTGTCATGGTAGAGCGCTTTGCCCAGCTTTACTCTGTCTTCGTCTACTTCAAACTGAGTGTAGATTGGCTGAAGCGTACCTTCTCTGCGGCTGTCATCTACAGGAGAGTCTTGGTGAATGTCTGCTCTTGTTTGGCGTATCCACTTTAATAAAGTGTGTTTTTCTTCATTTGAAATGCCTGCTGACCAGTGCATGGACTGATAGATCTTAGGTGGCATAGAATCGTCGTAGAGCACCTTTTCAATGCGAGCGAGCGCTACTTCGGACACTGGTTCATTATTCTGAATACCGTTGAAGAGTTGCGTAATTTCAAAGTGCTTCATACCTGTTTGTATGTCGGCATTCATGAGGGTTTTCGCGATTGGCCATTCAGAATAGAAAGGCATTTCACTTTCGTTGGTGTGGCAGTAAGCACACCCTTTATCACTGAGCACTTTCATGGCTTGGTAATCTAAAGACGACTTATCCAAAGATGAAAATTGCGCGAGACTTTCAGCGGCAATGCGTTGATCGTTTTTATCAACCGTATACACCGTACCTAAATAAGCCAAGATACCGACACCAGCCAAACTCATTATTAATTTTTTATTATTCATTTTAACTCCCTATTGAAACTGGGGTGGAAGTTATTGAATTAAAGGCGATTTATGAAATGACAAAAAGGAATGAATATTAATCGAATAATTAGATGGATAAAAATTTAACACAATAAAACCACTCAAATCATATGGTTAAGGCGATGTGTGAAAATTGATAACAAATTCAATGAAATAAACATCGGGACTAACTTTGATTTCCGTCAATTTAGGTTTTTGGTAGATCAAGTTGAGTGTTGTATGTATGGGTATTGTTTGATATCTACTTTTTATGACTAATTTGAGAATTAATTATATTTACCAAACTATTCTTACCAAGGCTTGGGAGTATCACCTTATTGTCATCCAATGGATGAAACGTGAAAAGACGTTATACGGAAATTGATGCCCTCAGTATGATTTATGTATGGTTGAAATTCGAACATTGATATACTGAAAGAATAATCCTTTTATCATCAACACGTTCCGTTCAGGTATTCCTATGTTGCTCTCTTCAATTATTCATCACACACGCGGCGATTTTGTTCGCAGGTTGATTGCTATTGCTTTGCCAATCACCTTGCAGAGCATCATGTTTTCAAGCCGAGGCTTAGTGGATGTATTGATGTTAGGACAACTTGGGGAAGCCGATATTGCCGCAGTCGGCGTTGCGAGCCGTGCGATGTTCGTTACGACTATCATGCTGGTAGGCGTGACCACGGGTGGCGCGTTGCTTACCGCTCAATATTGGGGCGCGGGCAACAAGCAAGGTGTGAGAGAAAGCACAGCACTAACCTGGCTGGTTTCGACGCTGTTTGCGCTGTTGACCATCGTGTTCTTTGTCTCTTTCCCTGCACAAATTATGGGTGTGACTACCGACTCTCAAGAAGTGATTAGCTTGGGTGTTGAATATATCGTTATCACCTCATTTAGCATGTTAGCCGTATCGTGTGTCAGCAGTATGGCCGTTGGCTTAAGAGCGATGCATAAGCCAGGGCTGAGTACCTTCTTCAGTGGTATTGGTATTTTGTCTAACGTGTTCTTAAACTGGGTGCTGATCTTCGGTAACTTAGGATTTCCGGCTCTTGGCATCAAAGGTGCGGCGATTGCGACCGTATTGAGTGGCGCAATTGAAGTGGCGACCTTATTTGGCTACCTTTATTTCTCTCAACATTTATTAGCTTTCAAACTCTGTGATATCAAAGCTGCGGCAACGGTGGAGAAAGTCGTTCGCTTCTTGAAATTGTCTCTGCCGACAACCTTCAACTTTTTAGCTTGGGCTGGTGGCTTATTCGCTTATCACGTCATTATGGGTCAATCGGGCGTGCAAGGGTTAGCAGCGCTTTCGGTGATGACGCCCGTTGAATCTATCTCATTGAGTTTATTGATTGGTATGTCGAATGCAGCCGCGGTTTTGGTGGGCAACCAGCTTGGCGCGAAAAACAATGAAGCGGTTTATTATCAAGCACTCGGCTTAACGATTTTGTGTTTCTTGACCAGTGTTGTGGTGGCGATTTTCCTCTACTTTATACAAACGCCAATATTGAATGCCTTTAGTGCTTTGACTGAAGAAACCCGAGCGCTTTCAGAGAAGTTTATTTTGATTCTCAGCGTGGGTATTGTCATCCGCTCTATTCCAATGACAGTGATCGTTGGTGTACTCAGAGCGGGCGGTGATGTGAAGTTCTGTCTATATCAAGATTTGATTGCTCAGTGGGTGATAGGTATTCCGTTGGCAGCCATCGCCGCTATTTACTTTAAGTTTCCACCTGAGTGGGTTTACCTACTGTTCCTCACTGAAGAAGTGATTAAGTGGGGCGGGTCGCTCTATCGCGTGAAAACAAGAAAATGGATTAAAAACTTGATAGGACGTTGAAGTCGGGCGCACCAATCGCATCACTTTATCGTTGGTGTGTGATCTATCTTTCAAAATACTTCCTCCTAACAGGGAATTAGTGTAGATTCTCCTTCCAAATTCTAACTAATGCGAGCTGTTTAATGTTAAAGCTGTCAGACCTATGTAAAGGCTATGTCGATGGGGGGGAGTTCCACCCTGTTTTGCAAGGTGCTGAACTGACATTAAACCAAGGTGACCAGCTGGCATTAATGGGCGAAAGCGGTTCAGGTAAAAGTACTTTACTGAATCTTATCGCGGGTTTAGACCTAGCGGATTCAGGTGAAATCGCTTTCCCTCACTTCAACATGCACGACTCTACCGAGCGTGACCGCACCGCTTATCGCAGAAACAACATTGGTCATATCTTTCAGCAGTTCAACTTACTGCCGACATTGAATATTGCCGATAACATTCGTTTTTGCCGCCAATTAAAAGGCCTACCTGAAGACAAGGGGCTCTGGAGACAGATTCTTTCTGCTTTAGATCTAATGCCTTTGCTTGGTCGTTACCCTGAAGAGGCGTCTGGTGGACAGCAACAACGTGCAGCGATTGCTCGTGCGTTATATATGGAACCAAAAATCTTATTGGCTGATGAACCAACAGGTAGTCTAGATGAGCGTAATGCCGAAGCGGTAATGCGTTTGCTTACGTCTTTGGCTCGCCAATTAGAATGCACTTTGTTGTTGGTGACACACAGTGAAAAAGTAGCGTTGCACATGGATGGCAGGATCCGTCTACAAGGAGGGCAACTGCATGTTATGGCCCGTAGTTAAGGCACTACTCGGTCATTATCGACGTTACCCACTTCAGATTATCTTGGTATGGCTTGGTTTAACCCTCGGCGTATCACTTTTGGTTGGTGTTACTGCCATTAACCAACACGCCAAGCAAAGCTATGCACATGGCGAAAAACTCTTTTCGAATCCTCTTCCTTACCGTATTCGACCAAAACACAACGCCAATAAAATCCCACAAGGCTTTTATATCCATCTTCGCCGTGAAGGCTTTCAGCAGTGTTCTCCTTTTGATCACCATCGTATCACTGATGAAAACGGTTCAAACTTCATGCTGATTGGCATAGACCCAGTTTCTATGCTCCAACTGCAGCCGGGTGTTGCGTTAAAAGACCTGAATACGTTAGATCTCATGAAGCCGCCATATCCGATTCTTGTGAGCGATGATCTCGCTGAACACATGCAATGGAATAATGGTGACTATATTTCCCTTTTGGATGGCTCTGAGCTTGGCCCGGTAATGGTTGACGAAAACGACATTATCAATGGTACAAGGCTGATTGCGGATATTTCGCTGCTGAGAATGCTCAAGCGAAGTGCTGGTTTATCTGTGATTGCATGCTCAGAGATGTCTACCGAGAAGTTTGAACGTCTCAAAAATATGCTGCCGAACGGTTTAACGATTTCGCGCAGCTCTAAAGCCGAACTTGAGTCGTTGACCAGTGCGTTTCACTTAAACCTAAAAGCGATGGGTATGCTGTCGTTTGTGGTTGGCTTGTTCATTTTCTATCAAGCAATGTCGCTTTCTTTTATTCAACGTCAACCGTTAGTCGGGATTTTAAGACAGACGGGTGTGTCTGGTTGGCAGCTGACTAAAGCGCTCTGTTTAGAATTACTGCTATTGGTTTTATTGAGCTGGATCTGCGGCAATGTGTTTGGCGTGATGTTGGCAAACCAATTGTTACCTGCCGTATCTTCAAGCTTGGGCGATTTATACGACGCTAACGTCGGCTTAACCATCGACTGGAATTGGCGTTGGAGCGGTTACAGCTTACTGATGGCATTGATTGGTGCTTTCTTAGCGTGTGCGTGGCCGCTGGTTCGTTTACTTAAGTCTCAACCTATCCGCTTGTCTTCTCGTTTGTCTTTGATGCGTTTTGCGGGTACTGAGTTCACTTGGCAAGCGTTGATTGGCTGTGGCTTCTTGGTTGCTGCTGTTGCTGTGTATCAAGCTCCACAAACTCAAGAGTCTGGCTTTGCGATCATCGCATTGATGCTGGTGAGTGTAGCTCTGTTTACACCATTCTTAATGTGGAAACTGTTTAACAGTCTGTCTTATTCATTACGTTGGGTTCGTGCTCGCTGGTTCTTCGCGGACGCAGCATCAAGCATGAGCTACCGCGGTGTGGCGACTATGGCATTTATGCTAGCGCTAACAGCGAACATTGGCGTAGAAACCATGGTCGGCAGCTTTAGGGATACGACCGATAAGTGGTTAACACAGCGCTTGGCGGCTGACCTCTATATCTACCCAACCAACAATGCAGCGGCTCGCATGAGTAGTTGGCTATCAGAACAACCTGAAGTTGATTCTGTTTGGTGGCGCTGGGAGAAAGATGTCGCTTCTCCAGTAGGCAGTATTCAAGTAGTGAGTACGGGTCCTTCCGAAGGTGAGCTAGAAGCGCTAACTATTAAACTCGGCATTCCAAATTACTGGTATCACTTACACCATTCTAAAGGTGTGCTGATCAGTGAATCGATGTCTCTCAAGTTGGGTATCCGTCCGGGAGACTATATTGACCTCTATGACAACTTGGGCTCTGGTTGGCAAGTGGTGGGCGTTTATTACGATTATGGCAACCCTTATCATCAAGTGATGATGTCACATCGAAACTGGCTATACGGTTTTGCTGGGCGGGGCAATGTTGGCCTTGGCGTGATACTCAAAGATGATGTCAATTCAATCGGTCTTAGAAGCCGATTGGAAAGCGTATTCAGGCTCGGATCTGAACGTATCTTTGACAACAACAATATTCACAGTCAAGCGATGCGGGTATTTGATAGAACCTTCGCGATTGCTGACACGCTAGGCAATATAACTCTGGTTATTGCGGTGTTCGGCATTTTCTTTGCAACTGTTGCAGGAGAAGTCTCGCGGCAAAGACATATCTCGTTGCAGCGCTGTTTGGGTGTTTCTGCGAAAGAACTGATTCTGACAGGCAGTTTACAACTGTTTGTGTTTGGGCTTATTTCCTCTTTGATAGCGATTCCGCTTGGCTTAGCGTTAGCGAGCTTGATCGTTGATATCGTTATCAAGCAGTCTTTTGGGTGGTCACTCGAGTTACAAGTGCTCCCTTGGGACTATTTAGAGACATTTGCTTGGGCAATGGCAGCATTGATGCTAGCTGGTGCTTTACCAGTGATGAGAATGATTCGGACCACGCCGATGAAGTCACTGAGGGATGCCCTTTAATATGTTTCTACGGAATAGCTCAACCAAGTTAAGACAGCGAATTTTGTCTTCTCTCTTGTTAATCAGTTTCTTCGGCATCTTTTTGAGTGTTTGGAGTTACTACTCCTATTTCATCGACCCTGGCGAAAAAGGGGTCAATGAGGTGAATTCTGTTTTGGTAAGCGAACACTTCAACGTGTTTGAACCCGTGTTACCAGACCGTAACGTTTCGCTACCACGAGATTTCAAGTTTCATCCGGAATTTCAGCACGAATGGTGGCACTACTTCGCGTCTTTGAAAGGGGACGATGGCAAAGACTATTCGGTTCAGTGGAGCTTCTTCCGTATCGCGACAGATGAACGTGAAACGCCCGGATGGCAGAGTCCGCAAGTCTATATCTCAAACGTGGTGGTCTCTTCCAAATCTAAAGTATGGAAAGAACAGCGCATGGCTCGTGGTGGCATTGGCCAAGCGGGAATGACCAGTCGTCCGTTTAGAATTTGGATTGATAATTGGAATTGGCGTTCGCTGGGTAACACGCCGTTTCCTGGTCGCCTGCAAGTACAAACAGATACGTTCGGTCTTCAATTACATACAGTGGCGAAAGGGCCATATGTACTTAATGGGGAGAACGGCTATCAGAAAAAGCACGATTTACTACCTGTTGCATCTTATAACTTCAGCGCGCCGTTCTTATCACTGAGTGGCGTGTTGAATCTCGACGGTGTCGCCAAGGAAGTTGAAGGCACAGCGTGGGTGCATAAAGAGTGGGGCAGTGGTTTACTCGGAGTGGGTCAACAAGGTTGGGATTGGTTTGTATTCAATCTCGATGATGGTACAGCGCTGAGCATTAATCGTTATCGTCATAACCAACAGTTGCCTTATGTGTTCGGCACTTTAGCGACTCGTTCCGGTAAGGTATACCAGCTGACCGAAGCCGATATTTCGATTCAGCCTTTGCAAAACACAACCTTGATGAATGGTCGACGAATGCCACTTCAATGGATCATTAACGTGCCCAAGCACGATATCAACCTGACTACGCGTATTATACGTAGGGATATGTGGCTTCCATTTGTCATACCATATTGGGAAGGGCCGATTAAGGCGAGCGGGAGCCATGAAGCGACCGGCTTTATGCAGTTAACCGGCTACTAAAAAACACCTAAGGCTATCATTTGATAGCCTTTTTTTGTGCCATTCACTTTACTCTGCATGTAGTGAATTCTGCATACAGGTTCGCTGATCTCATCTATACTTGATTTATGGTGCATAACAACTTTATGGAATATACGACATATTGTTTAGTATTTGTAGGAAAAACCGAAGTTAAACATCCAAAGAAGTGATTATCTATCGATAAAGCTTGGATATAAACTCGTGGTTATTCTTTGTTATTCGTTTATTTAAATAATAAATATAAGGGCGAAATCATGACCGACGTCATCCGTGACTTCTTTAAAATGGAATCTGCTGGCGGCATCATCCTAGTAATCGCTGCGGCGATCGCAATGTTTGTAGCAAACTCACCACTGAACGAAATGTACCAAGGTGTACTTCATAGTTACGTTCTTGGTATGTCTGTGTCTCACTGGATTAACGATGGCTTAATGGCTGTCTTCTTCCTTCTAATCGGCTTAGAAGTTAAGCGTGAACTTTTAGAAGGCGCATTAAAGTCTAAAGAGACTGCAATCTTCCCAGCTATCGCAGCTGTGGGTGGTATGCTAGCTCCTGCACTAATTTACGTGCTATTTAACTCAAGTAATCCTGAAGCGCTTCAAGGTTGGGCTATCCCGGCAGCAACAGATATCGCATTCGCATTGGGTATCATGGCACTTCTAGGCAACCGTGTACCAGTAAGCTTGAAAGTGTTCCTACTAGCTCTAGCAATTATCGATGACCTAGGTGTTGTTGTTATCATTGCTCTGTTCTATTCAGGTGACCTATCTACGCTTGCACTAACGGTTGGCTTTATCGCGACTGGTGTCTTATTCATGCTAAACAACAAGCATGTCACCAAGCTAAGTGTTTACCTCATTGTTGGTGCCATTCTGTGGTTCGCAGTATTGAAGTCTGGTGTTCACGCAACGCTAGCAGGTGTAGTAATTGGTTTTGCTATCCCACTGAAAGGTAATAAAGGGGAACATTCTCCGCTGAAACACCTAGAGCATGCTCTGCACCCATACGTCGCTTTTGCAATCTTGCCTATATTTGCATTTGCAAACGCTGGTATCTCGCTAGAAGGCATCTCAATTTCAAACCTAACAGGCATGCTACCGCTTGGTATTGCTATGGGTCTATTGGTTGGTAAGCCTCTGGGTATCTTCCTATTCAGCTGGGGTGCTGTGAAAACAGGTGTAGCTAAACTTCCTGAAGGTGTGAACTTCATGAACATCTTCGCAGTGTCTGTGCTGTGTGGTATTGGCTTTACAATGTCTATCTTCATCTCTTCATTGGCATTTGGTCCAACGAACGCAGATTTTGATACGCTCGCTCGACTAGGTATCCTGATGGGATCAACGACAGCAGCAATCCTGGGTTACTTCCTGCTAAGTATTTCTTTACCGAAAACTAAGCACCAAGAAGTAAAACTATAATCGGTAGTAGGCTCGCTAAATTAAATAGGGAGCCTACTCACGGAGTAACAAGCTAGTTCCCGAGTAGCAAGAAACGTCACAGATTCATCCCCTCGATTCATGTGACGACAAAGAACAAAAAAGCCGTGATGGGCGACCCTATCACGGCTTTATTGATCTTACGGCTTTCAGGTTAGTGGATGAACTTCAATTCTTCCAGCTATGCGTGATGAGACTAGGTTATTGTGAATACTACCCTCATTAGTACGGTGACGATGTCACGTTACTTTTTAAGCGTGGTAAATATGGTCCACTCTTCGACAATTTGTTCGCTCAGCCCGACAACAGTAGCTGTTACTCGACGGTTTAGTGCATGAGAAGTCGCATCATCGCCCTCGCTCTCTAATCGCTCTTCACCATAACCGACAACTCTCACTCGACTTGGGTCGATACCATTCGATAATAGTTCATCTTCTACGTGGTGAGCGCGTTTCTTAGATAGCTCCAAGTTGTATTCACTCGCACCGACTTTACTGGCATAGCCCTGAATCTCAATCGACGCGCTTTGGTAGGTTTCTAAGAACTCAGCCATCGTGGTGATTTGATCAGAGAAGATCGGGTTAACTTCAAACGAGTCGTTGGCAAACAGGATGTTCAACTGTCTGACTTCTTGCGAGCTAACCGTTTCGCCACAACCTTCATTATCAACCAGAGACGATTCAGGTGTGCCAGGGCAGGTGTCTCGAGCATTGACTACGCCATCGTTATCATCGTCTTGCAGATCTGAAATCTGCGACGCTTCAGGTGTCTCAATATATTCCTCTTCCTGTTGGCTAGAGCAGGCTAGCAAGGTCATTGTTAACGCAGGAAGTAGTAAGTAAGTTATCTTCATGATTAATACTCCACGGCCGTTGTCCACTCGTCAGGGATATCGACTAGCAGAGCATTCAATAGAGAACCTGTCGCGTTCATTACACGGTATTTCGCGTACTGTTCAGCGTAATGCGCATCTAAGTAATCTTTACGGGCTTCAAATAATTCATTTTCGGTGTTGAGCAAATCTAGAAGCGTACGTTTGCCGATTCGATATTGTTTTTCATAAGCGATAACGGTCTCTGACGCAGAATCTACGTGATCAGATAAGAAGTTCTTTTGTTGTAACGTAAGATCCAATGCACTCCAAGAGAGGCGCAGCCCTTCTTCAACTTGTCGATAAGCACGATCTCTCAGATCTTTTGCTTTATTAAGTTGGTAAGCTGCAGCTTCTGAGTTTGCACTGTCAGTGCCACCGTTGTAGAGGTTGTATCGCATTCGTAGCATTGCCAGTGTTTCTTGGCTCGAACCTTCATCGCCACCCGCATCATCACGCCATGACTGAGAGGCTTCAATAGAGAAGGTCGGGTAATTAACACCTTTTGATTGTTTGTATTGGAAGTGCGCGGAATCAACATCTGCAGTAGCAACCTTGATGACAGGGTGTTGGTCTAGTGCATCAACAAGGGCATCTGATAATGACAGAGGAATCATCGAAATATCGGCTCTTGGGTAAACTAAGCCTAGCGGTTCTTGACCTACTATTCGTCTAAATTGGGTATGGGTATCGATTAAATTGTTCTGTGCGGCTAATAAGTTGCCGTGCGCTTTTGCAATCCTAGCTTCTACTTGAGACACATCTGCGGTTGAGCCTATCCCTGAGACAGCACGCTTTTTGATGTCTTTATAGATTTTCTTGTGGATAGCAAGGTTACTTTCCGAAAGGGCTAAAACTTCAGTTGCTTTGACTGCGTCTAAGTATATCTGGGTGACCTCTAGCGCTTTATCTTCAGCATCCGCTAACAGTTGTAAGCGAACCGATTCTGCTTCTGCAGCAGTACGATCAATGTCGTTGAGAGTCGATGAACCATCCCACAGCAACTGAGTGAGGGATATCGTTGCTTCCTTTCGTGTTAAGTCTGTATCTGGACCGTTGTTTGGTGCAGGGTTTATGCCTTCGTAGCCAATACCGGCATCAAGGTCGATGCTTGGTCTATACGCACCGCCAGCGGCGTCATTACGTTTTTGGACACTCACAAACTCATTAAAGATACTTTTGATTTCAGGGTTTGTTGCCAAGGTAATGGCGACGGCCTGTTCCAAAGTTTGAGCAGAGAGTGGAGTTGCAACGACTAAGCAACACATGATGGATAATTTAAACAGTCTCAAAGTAGGTCTCCTTCTACTTTTAATGTCCCCGCCTTTCCCTAACTTGCGTTTAACTTCCTAATTGAGAAAGGGTATTAAACGAAGCTTAGGACATATGGACAAAAATGCTAAGTTTGTGGGCTTTATTTCGAAGGTAAGTCGCTATTGCTATTGATTAATTTGCTAATAGTTGAGGTCGGCGACTTTTGAGTGGATGATTTACGAAGTGGATTAAGGCCGTTATTAAGCAAGTGTTCGAATAGGTGAGGATAGGGTGTAGGCTTGTTTGAAATATCGATATCAATACTAAGAATGTGCCAAAGGTTTCAGCTCTATTTTGAGCGTTCTAGAGACAACATGTGAGATGAAACTTGGTGATAGTCTTAATGGTATAGAGACTAATGAACGGCCGGTAAAGTAAGAGGGAACACTTCTTCTATAGGCTTTGAACCTTATCATCGTTAGGCAACCTGACCACTCTAGCATCGTGCTATTTATAAATCCCATGTGGTTTTAGTGCGTACCAGTGATATATCGAAACGCGTTCTTAGTGAATGATTACTATTGGATATACTCATGCTTAAACATCAAAAAAAACGTAAAAAAAAGCCCAAACCAAAGCGGTGTGGGCGGATACAAGTATAGGAGTTAATAAGGAAAATGCAGTAATTAAGAAAGCAGGGAGAAAAACAAGTTTGACGGCCTGTTAAACTTCTAAATACTCTGTTTTCTACATAATTTATGACCCTCCTTTTCAATTTCAGTTCCCAGAAAATTCATTAATTTTTTCTTTTTTTGTAAACACACGTCGATTCAATCGGTTAGTGCAGACTTTTATTAACTGGTACGACCAATTTGTGAAAATGTGATGTTGCTTGCTTGTTAAATAAATGTACTAAGCGTATATTTCAAACAGTTGTTTAATACGAGTGATTGAAATGGCACCAAGAAGTACAACCAAAGACAAAATCTTAGATGTGGCTGAAGGCTTATTTGCTGAGCACGGTTTTAATGACACCTCTTTACGCACTATTACGGGTAAAGCCAATGTCAATCTTGCTTCAGTGAACTACCACTTTGGCGATAAGAAGACTCTGGTTCGTGCCGTATTAAATCGATACTTAGAAGCATTTATGCCTGCACTGCAAGACGCTTTAGTGAACTTAAACTTGAACGAAACGTATTCTATGAGTGACGTGTTTGAGTCTTTAAGACAGCCACTAAGAGCACTTAACGATGTAAGGCCAAATGGTACGAGCCGATTTATGTTACTCATCGGAAGAGGCTATACGGATGTGCAAGGTCACTTGCGTTGGTTCATTACAACTCGCTACAGCGAAGTACTGACTCTGTTTACCAGCTCAGTAATGAAAGCCAATCCCAACCTCACTCAAGAACAGTTATTTTGGCGATTACACTTCACCCTAGGGACTTGTGTTTTCACCATGGCTTCCAGTCAGGCTCTCGTTGAAATTGCAGAGAATGATTACGGCAAGCGAATAGATGCCAAAGCAGTGGTCGATATTCTTATTCCATACTTGGCCGCTGGCATGTCAGCAGAAGAATAAAACAATAAAAAGCGAAACATTCACAACCAAAATAGTGAACAAAAGGATCTGAACTATGAGCTCTCTAAGACAAAAATGGGTAAGTGACCCAGCTTTTAAACTCTTTAAAAAAGTACTACCACCACTATCTAGCACCGAGAAAGAAGCGATGGAAGCGGGTAGTGTTTGGTGGGACGGAGAGCTGTTTTCTGGTAAACCAGATTTCACTAAGCTGCACCAATATCCAAAACCTCAGCTGACAGCAGAAGAGCAATCGTTCATGGATAATGAACTTGAAACTCTACTTGCTATGCTTGATGACCACCAAATCGTAAAAGAAGACCGAGACCTTCCTGAAGAGGTTTGGAACTTCTTACGTAAAGAACGTTTCTTCTCGCTCATTATTGCGAAAGAGTATGGCGGTCGTGAATTTTCAGCACACGCAAACTCGACTATCGTAACTAAGATTGCGACTCGTAGTATCAGTACTGCGGTTTCGGTCATGGTTCCAAACTCTCTTGGCCCTGGTGAGCTACTGTCTCACTACGGTACTCAAGACCAAAAAGACTACTGGCTGCCGCGTCTTGCTGACGGTACTGATATCCCATGTTTCGCGTTAACAGGCCCTGAAGCGGGTTCTGATGCGGGTGGTATCCCTGATGTCGGCACTGTATGTCTGGGGATGCATGAAGGCAAAGAGACATTAGGTATCAAGCTTAACTGGAACAAGCGTTACATTACGCTAGCACCAGTGGCAACGGTACTTGGCTTGGCTTTCAAACTGCACGATCCAGAGAAACTGCTTGGCGACAAAGAAGACATCGGTATCACTTGTGCGCTAATCCCTGCTGACCACGAAGGTGTTGTGATTGGTGAGCGTCATGATCCACTTGGCCTTGCATTTATGAACGGTCCAACACGCGGTCATGATGTATTCATCCCTATGGAATGGCTAATCGGTGGCGCAGATTACGCAGGTAAAGGCTGGCGTATGCTGGTGGAATGTCTGTCTGCGGGTCGTGGTATTTCACTACCAGCACTGGGTACAGCAATGGGCCACCTAACTGCGAGAACAACTGGCGCATACGCGTATGTTCGTAAGCAGTTTGGTATGTCGATTGGTAAGTTTGAAGGTGTTGCAGAGAGTTTAGGCCGTATTGGCGGCTTAACGTATCTACTAGAAGCGACTCGTACACTGACAACTACTTCACTTGATATGAAAGAGAAGCCGGGTATCGTCACGGCTATCGCGAAATATCATATGACAGAGATGGCGCGTACTATTCTCAATGATTCGATGGATATCCACTCTGGTCGTGCAATTCAAGATGGTCCAATGAACTACTTGGCTGCGCCTTACCTAGGTATTCCAGTTGCTATCACGGTAGAAGGTGCGAACATCCTGACTCGTAACCTGATGATCTTTGGTCAAGGTGCGACACGTTGTCACCCATACGTGTTAAGCGAAATGGAAGCGGCAGCCAACCCAGATGAGAAGCAAGGTGCTAAAGACTTTGATAGCTTGCTGTTTAAGCACATCTCTCACGCAACTAAGAACACGTTCGGCGCGTTTGGCGCAGCACTAACTGGCTCTAAGTTCATTAAAGCAGATATGAGCGGCCCAACGAAGCCTTACTACCAAGACTTAACTCGTTTGAGCCGTGCGCTTGCAGTAAGTGCGGATTTCGCAATGCTAACGCTAGGTGGTGAACTGAAACGTAAAGAGCTTATCTCAGCACGTTTAGGTGATGGTCTAAGTTACCTATACATGGCGTCTGCTGCGCTTAAGAAGTATGAAGACGAAGGTCGTCAACAAGCTGACCTGGACTACGTGCACTACGCGGTTCAACACTGTTTCCACAATGCGGCTAAGTCACTACAAGAAGCGTACAGAAACTTCCCGAACAAGATGGTAGGTAAAGTACTTAAAGGTCTCGTTTTCCCTGTCGGTAACCACTTCGAAAAACCAAGTGATAACCTAACAGTGCAACTAGCAGAAAGCTTGATGACTCCGGGCGCACACCGCGAACGTCTGACTCACCTTTGCTACATCGGCAAGGAAGAAGAGGACAGCGTTGGCCTGATGGAGAACGCGTTCAATGCGATGTACAGCATCAAGCCGTTAGAGCGTAAGATCTTCAAAGCAGTGAAAGAGGGCAAAGTGGCTCGTAAAGGCTTACTGCAAGACAAACTTGCTCAAGCACTTGCTGCTGATGTGCTAACGCAAGAAGAAGTCGACCAAATTGTGGCTGCCGATAAACTGCGTTACGCTGCGATTCAAGTTGACCACTTCAGTCATGACTTTAGTGAAACTTTGACGCGAAAAGAGTTAAAACCTAAGCTAAATAGCGTTGCTTAGATAAAGAAACGATAAAAGGCACCTAATTAGGTGCCTTTTTTGTTTTTGTCGGAGAAGTCGCAATAGATGCGTTAACAAATGGTGACTTAGTCAGCAAATATCAGCTGAGTGCTCCAACCACTTGCATTTTCACCACATTTTTACAGAAATTAGATGCCATTTGCGTACGAAACTTTTATCCTTAACCTGATTTTTTAAGGAAGTTGAATATGATCATCAAACCTCGAATTCGCGGATTCATCTGTACTACAACACATCCAGTCGGTTGTGAAGCTAATGTAAAAGAACAAATTGCTTACACAAAAGCTCAAGGCCCAATCGCAAACGCACCTAAACGTGTACTAGTTGTTGGCTCTTCAAGTGGCTACGGCTTGTCTTCACGTATTGCGGCTGCATTTGGTGGCGGCGCTTCAACTATCGGTGTTTTCTTCGAGAAAGCCGGTACTGAGAAAAAGCCGGGCACAGCTGGTTTCTACAACTCAGCAGCGTTCGACAAGCTAGCTAAAGAAGAAGGCCTGTATTCAAAAAGCCTTAACGGCGATGCTTTCTCTAATGAAGCGAAACAGAAAACAATTGATTTGATCAAAGAAGATCTAGGTCAAATCGATATGGTTGTGTACTCACTGGCGTCTCCAGTGCGTAAAATGCCAGAGACTGGCGAAGTGATTCGTTCTGCTCTAAAACCTATCGGCGAAACGTACACATCAACAGCGGTTGATACCAACAAAGACACTATCATCGAAGCAAGTGTTGAGCCTGCATCTGAAGAAGAAATCAAAGACACTGTGACAGTAATGGGCGGTGAAGATTGGGAACTTTGGATCAACGCGCTTTCTGAAGCGGGTGTTCTAGCTGACGGTTGCAAAACTGTTGCTTACAGCTACATCGGTACTGAACTAACGTGGCCAATCTACTGGGATGGCGCGCTAGGTAAAGCTAAGATGGATCTAGACCGTGCAGCATCAGCGCTGAACGAGAAACTAGGCCAAACTGGCGGTACTGCAAACGTTGCTGTTCTTAAGTCTGTTGTGACTCAAGCAAGCTCTGCAATCCCTGTTATGCCTCTTTACATCGCTATGGTGTTCAAGAAGATGCGCGAAGAAGGTATTCACGAAGGTTGTATGGAACAGATCTTCCGTATGTTCAGCCAACGTCTATACAAAGAAGACGGCAGCGCTCCAGAAGTGGATGAAGTGAACCGTCTACGTCTAGATGATCTTGAGCTTCGTGAAGACATTCAAGACCACTGTCGTAACCTATGGCCTCAAATCACAACTGAGAACCTAAAAGAACTGACTGACTACGTAGAGTACAAAGAAGAGTTCTTGAAGCTATTCGGTTTCGGTGTTGAAGGTGTTGATTACGAAGCTGACGTTAACCCAGCTGTTGAATTTGATGTAGCTGACATCTAATTCAAGTTATCGAATCTAAACGAAATAGGCGCTCATTGAGCGCCTATTTTTTTGTCTGCTATTTGAGTAAACAGATTAAGAGCAAATACGGGATTCTACTGGCGGGATGCGAAGAGATTAAGAGCAGATACGGGATTCGAGTGGCGAGATGCGAAAAGATTTAAGAGCGGATACGGGGACCGCGATTCGAAGGGGGACAAGAGTAGAAATAGGGGACGTAGAGATTAAAAGCTAGTGGGCGAGGCTTGAACTGCTTAAAAGAATCCATAAAAAAATGCACTAACCCAAAGTGAATCAGTGCATTCGAAATATCTAAGTTTGGCTGCCTTTAAAGCAGCAGACGCTAGCTAATTATGATGATGAAAGTACCTGCTAAGGTCATCAATATATTGGCTATCGCATAAGTACCCGCATAACCCAGAGCCGGAATGGTTGAGCGAGCGTGGTCGTTTACGATGTCCATTGCCGGAGCGCAGGTTCGCGCGCCGATGATTGCACCAAACAGCAACGCTCGGTTCATCTTCAATACGTAAGCGCCAACCAAGTAAGCAAAGAATACCGGGAGCACACTCACTACTAGGGCGATACCTATTACCTGTGGCCCAACTTGGGTTAAGTGCTCAAATATCTTACCACCGGCACTTAAGCCTATACCGACCATGAAGAACATCAAACCGAGGTCTTTGACCATGTTCAACGCACCCTGAGGTACGTAACCAAAAGTAGGGTGGTTCGCTCGTAAGAAGCCCAACATGATGCCTGATAGAAGAAGGCCAACCGCGTTACCTAGTCCAAACGACACCTGACCGAATGTCATGGTGATCAAACCAAACAAAATACCCAGAATGAAGAAGCTACAGAAAGCCATCAAATCGGCCATTTGGCTATGGATTGAGATGAAACCAATTTTCTCAGCTAGGCCGTGAACACGACTCTTTTCGCCACTCACCTGTAGTACATCACCCTTTGAAAGCACGATATTTAAGTCCATCGGCATTTCAATCTGAGCTCTTACTACACGGTTTAGGAAACAACCATATTCAGACAGATTTAAGTCTGACAGTCGCTTACCTGCGATGCTGTCACTTTTAACGACGATCTCTTCTTCCACGATACGTAGATCGAGAAGGTTACGGTCGAATACTTCTTTACCGTTACGGAAACTTGGGTCTAGACGCGCGTGGCTGTCTGGGAAACCAACCAATGCGATTTCGTCACCTTCTTGCAGAATAGCGTCACCATCTGGGTGGGCAAGAATACCATTACGACGAATACGCTCGATGTAACAGCCTGTTTGGCGATAGATACCTAGTTCACGCAGGTTCTTACCGTCAGTCCAAGAGATAAGCTCTGGTCCCACACGGTAGGCACGAATGATAGGAAGATAAACCTTACGCTGACCAGAAGCACCTAAACCACGCTCTTGAGCTATCTGCTCAGCCGAATCGTGTAGGTTTACTTTCTGCAGTTTTGGAATCAGGCGAGCAAACATGATCATGCTGATTAAGCCAACCAAGTAAGCCATCGCGTAACCCACCGAAAGGTTTTCGATAATCAGGCTTAAGTCCATGTTTCTTGGTACTTCAGCAAGCCCAGAATTAAGAGCATCTTGCGCACCTACCAAGATTGGTGTTGCTGTAAGCGCACCTGCCATCATGCCGGCAGATAAGCCGAAGCCTAGGCCAAGGTAATGGCTGCTGAAATAGGTTAGGGCAATCGCGGTAGACAGTACCACAAGGCTCAGAATGAGGTAGTGCTTACCGTCTCTGAAAAAGATACCGAAGAAGTTTGGACCTGCTTCAATGCCAACACAGTAGATGAACAGCATGAAGCCAATGGTGAGTGCATCTGCGTTAAAAGAAAAGCCAAGATGTCCCATAACGAGGGAAGTAATCAGAACACCGATTGAATTGCCGAGTTGGAGACTACCGAAACGAATTTTACCAATGGCTAATCCAATCGATAAAACAACAAAGATGAGGAGAATGGGGTTTTGTTCTAACAGAAAAACAACGTCGATATTCACAGTGGTGGCTCAATAATTGGCGTGAAACACAGGGTAAGTTTGAGAGGTGAATTGTATCTAAATATAAATAAATTATAAGCGATATTTTGCTATTTTACTTGATTTTGACCTTATTCTTATTCCGTACGAAAACTGGTCATAAAAAAAGCCCGCTACAGTGAGCGGGCTTCTTATAAATCGTACAGTCTAACGCTAAAATTGGTCAGCTGTTTAAGGCTATAGCCTTGGATCTCTTGAGAGAAATCTTAGCTTAGTCGAAAAGACCTAGGTTTTCTTTTGCGTATGCTTCAAATTCTGTGCAGCCGCCAATGTGGTCTTGATCGATGAAGATTTGTGGAACAGTGTCTACTGGCTTACCTACTGTCTTCTCTAGGTCAGCTTTGCTGATGCCTTCAGCGTGAATGTCAACGTAACGGTAGTTGAAGTCATCACGTTTAGCTTTAAGAGTTTCAGCATGCTCTTTTGCACGAACACAGAATGGGCAAGCAGGGCGACCAAAAATAACTACAAACATTTAATTTCTCCTAAATACGGGATGAGGCTCGTTAACTCATTTATGTTAACTATTCTTTTATGAATGCCACTCAAAATTTCTTAAAACCAACTATGCCTCAATGCCATGGGGAAATAAAGATGGAATTGCCTCTTAATACAATAGGTTTTGCCTATCAGAGCAAATAATGGTCACAAAAAGGATCCGTGACGATTTCTGATGGGTATCTAAGTTGAGTACCCATAATTTAAGAGTGTGAATTACCCCTAAGAATAGGACTTTAATCCATCTTTAATGCGACAAGTTGCACCTCGTCAAAAAACGTACTCATAGAACGAGGCATCTTAATACTGATGCGTGGGAAAGAAGTGAAATTGAAAAGAGGCGGCATGGCGCAAATGTACGGACCGCCACCATGTTTTGTATTCTTTATTACCCATATGTCGTTTCAGCATGCTCTTCCCCTCGCTACTAAAGCTTTCAGTTACAAAGGCAAGAAACGAAGACTAGTTACAAAGACAAGAAAAAAAGAGCTACAGAGTCTACATTCCAAAAACCAAGAGTTCGCAGTTTTGTTTGGTCATAGGCGCAGGAGGCACCATGTTTCAATTTATGACATCTACAAAGATCATCTTTGGTGATGGAGCACTTTCCGCTTCATTGTCTCTCTTTAACCAATACGGCTACAGCGTGCTATTGGTGACTGGCAATACATTAGAACGCACGTCAATTGTCACCGATTATCTAGACGCTCAGGGTATGCGCTATCAACACATCGCAGTCTCCGGCGAACCCAATATTAAAATGGTCGAAGAGGCGGCGATATCTGCCAGAAGGTTCAAGCCTGATATGGTTGTCTCCATGGGAGGAGGAAGTGCGATCGATATGGGTAAAGCGCTAGCTGCTGTTTTACCTAACCAAGGTAACTTATACGACTATGTCGAAGTCGTCGGACGTAATGTTCCTCTTAAAACCAAACCGCTTCCATTCATCGCAATTCCTACCACGGCCAGTACAGGCGCAGAGGTGACTAAAAACGCGGTGCTTAAATCAGGGCAAGACCAAGTTAAGATCAGCCTTAGAAGTCCAGATATGTTGGCTGACGTTGCGATTGTCGATCCTGCCTTAACTCATGGCACCAACTTATATTTGTCAGGGCGCGGTGCGATGGATGCCTTCACTCATCTGATGGAGGCTTATGTTTGCGGTGAACCTAACCCGCTCACTGATATGATTTGTGAAGAGGGGCTGCGTAAGTTGAGCGGTTCTGTAGTGCAAGCATGTGTTTATGATGAACCTCAAGCTCGTTCTGACTTGGCTTTTGCTTCTATGTTAGGCGGGATGGCGATAACCAATGCCAAGCTTGGAGCTGCGCATGGTTTAGCCTCTGCATTGGGTGGTAAGATCTCAGCGCCACACAGTGTGATTACCGCGCGCTTAGCCCCGTTCGTGATGCTGGAAAATATTGCCGTTGCGAGAGAACAGCACAGAGCCGACATCTTAGTGCGCTACCAACGAATTGCTCAGATAGTGACGAATAACTCTAAGGCTAAAGAGGAAGAGGCTATAATTTGGCTATCTGAAGTGCTGGATACGTTAAAGCTTCCAAGCTTACTGGAATTTGGTGTCTGTGAAGCTCAGTTCGATGAAGTGTCTACCGACGCGCTCAAATCTGTCGCGATAAAAGGAAACCCTTTACCGTTGAATCAGGAGCGGTTAATACATATCTTGCAGCAGGTTTGTGAGGAGTGCGGTTGTGAAGGGGAACGTCACGAAGCCGATTTAAGAAAACAGCCAGCTCAAATTACTCAAGAACCTGCAACGGAGTCGAGCTTTACCATTATCAATTCTTATGCATCCGAGAACAGTGTGGTGGAGAAGGGTAACAGCTGGACTATTTAACGGCCTTCGACCTGTTCGCTGCATAAAGCATTTAAAACAGACAAACAAAAACGGAGCACTAGGCTCCGTTTTTTAATCGCTATCTTTTGGTTCGTATCTAATAGGCACTTTGTTCGTACCTAGAAGGTTAGAACTGAGAGTATTTCTCGTAACGTGAATCACGCAGAGACTCTTTAACGCGCTTCAGGTTCTCTCTGAAACCAGAACCACGACGCAGCGTAAAGCCTGTCGCTAGCACATCAATAACCGTCATTTGAACAACACGGCTTGCCATTGGCATATAAACGTCTGTGTCTTCCGGTACATCCAATGAGATAGAAAGCGAGCTTGCTTTATCTAGTGGAGAGTCTTTTGCTGTGATAGCGATAACCGTTGCGCCGTTTTCACGCGCTAGGTTTGCAATCTCAACTTGGCTCTTAGTGCGACCAGTATGAGAGATAAGAACGATAACGTCGTTATCACTGCAGTTAATGCAGCTCATTCGTTGCATCACGATGTCTTCGAAACAAGTGATTGGGATATTAAAACGAATAAACTTGTTTTGAGCGTCTTTCGCTACGGCAGAAGAGGCACCCAGTCCGAAGAATGAAATGCGTTTTGCTTGAGTCAGCAAGTCAACCGCACGGTTTACTTGCATCGCATCTAGACTGTTTTTAGCAACGTCTAGACATGCCATAGTCGATTCGAAAATCTTATGCGTATAAGCATCTGGACCATCGTCTTCTTCAACGTTACGGTTCACGTAAGGTGTACCGTTCGCCAAGCTTTGAGCTAGGTGAAGTTTGAAGTCAGGGAAGCCCTTTGTGTCTAAACGACGACAGAAGCGGTTAACTGTAGGCTCACTTACGTCAGCCATCTTAGCTAAGGTAGCAATGCTAGAATGGATTGCAGTTTGAGGGGAAGCCATGATTACTTCGGCTACCTTACGCTCAGACTTGCTGAAATTTTCCAGGTTTTTTTGTATTTTTTCTAATGTATTCATAGTGTTCACAAGGGTATAGAGAACAACTTGCCAGTTAATATCTTTTACCAGGGGGTATGGCTGAAACAAATATCAATAATCACAAAACCAAACTTAAATTCAGTATCGTAAATACTGCTGCTTCAAATAGATATCAAGCTAACTAGCACCATAGAGTCAGTATAAACCCAACATACTATTTACTAATACAAAAACAGGGCATGAATGCTTAAGAATATGACAAACCTCAACAAAATTTTAGAAAAGTACAGAATTGGAAGAGGGTTTGAGCAAAAAGAATGCAAATTGAGTATGAACTGACAGCTTAGTTACATCAAAAAGAAAGAAATTTTCAATTTGATGCAACTAAAATTGAATGGTTATGCGTTGATTTGCGTAACCAACTTGGTGATTTTACCCATCAAGTTAGGTGCTAGTTTAGAGATCTCGCGTTGTTCTTCAAGCACTGAAGAAAGAATCTCATTACCCGTGAGTGGGTTAGCTAACACGACGCGGAAAACAATGATTGGTTGGTGTGCCCAAGCTTCAGGATTTAAGCGTGTTCGTGATACAAAAGATTTGCCGGTTTCACGCTGCTTCTTCTGAATAAACTTAGTCAGTTCGTTAAGCAACTCGTTCAGTTGTACGCGTTGTTCAGGCTCGGCTTTAAGTAGCGCAGCTTTAACTGATTCAGGTACATAGCGGTATGTCAGCAGGCAAAGCTCTGGCTCTGATACCAACTCAAAATCGCTTTGCTGTTTAATAAGGTCGGCAAAGTAACGTGCCTTATTGATGCTTTGGTCGATCAGCAGCTCATAACCTGGGCGGCTAATGATGTGCATAGCTGCATAAACCAACATCGCCATGCCTGAACGTGAACCTTCTAAAGTATGGCTGCCTAAGTCTTTAGAGCCTTTACGCAGGATGTATTGAGCGTGATGTTCAATCGCTGTCATCGCATCTGGCTTCTTAAACAGAACCATGCCAGCGCCCATAGGGATGTAAAGCTGTTTGTGCGCATCGATGGTGACAGAGTCAGCCAATTCGATACCATCAAGCAGATGACGATGATTGTTAGACATCAAGGTCGCACCGCCCCAAGCCGCATCCACATGGAAGTGACAATCTGATTCTGCACACACCTCAGCAATATCTTTAAGTGGGTCAATATTGCCAGTTTCGGTCGTGCCAGCCACACCGATCACGGCAAAAGGCTTAATCTTGTTCTGTTTTAGTTGCTCGATCTTAAGTCTTAGGTCGTCAGTGCAAATGCGGTTGTCGTTATCCGTCTTAACCGATACCAAACCTTCTTGGCCAATACCAAGTACATCTGCGGCTTTCTTAAGAGAGTAGTGACCACGTTCAGAGACTAAGATGGCGAGGCCTTCATAGTCGTAGTGCTTCATGGCTTTGAATAAGCCTTCTTTCTCTACACCTTTGAACGAACCTTGTGCTTTTAGTGCATTGTTACGTGCAACCCAAAGCGCCGTAATGTTCGCGATGGTACCGCCAGAACAAAACGCACCCAAAGAGTGGTTTGCACTGTGCATCCAACGAGAATAGAACTGGTCGTTATCTTGATAGATCAAGCGATGTAGCATGCCCAGAACTTGGCGTTCTAGGGGAGTGAAAGCTTTGGATGTCTCAATTTTTACTAGGTTCTGATTCAGCGCAATCATGATTTTAGAAAGCGGCATCAGGAAGTACGGTAACGCAGACGTCATGTGGCCAATAAAACTTGGCGAGGACGTATGTACCGAATGAGACACGAGCGAATCGAGGAGATGTTCAGTATGTTCAGAAACAAACTCAGGCTGCTCTGGAATATGAGCATTTGAAAAATCTTTCTCAATTTCACGCAGCGGCTTTTCTTCAGCCACAATATGTTCACGTAAGAATTGATTCAGGTTTCGTGAAAGTTTGTCTTCAATTTGAGTGAGTGTTGAATCTGGGCCTTCCGGTACCGTGAAGATACGTAGAAGACTGTCGAAGCTAACATCTGCTGTTTTTTGTTCCGTAACCATAGCAAGCGAGTTATTTTTCTAATATTGACGCGAGCGGGACAATCTAAACGAAAACGGGAACAATGTCCCGTCTTAATTATGAAATCCAACTTCTCAAAAAAGCATATTAAATGAGTGGTTATTTACACTTAATCGCTTCAAGTTTAGCAATCGACTGGTTGTAACGTTGAAGCGCTGTGTCGATTTGCTTAGGGTGGCTAAGCAGTTCTGCAAACGCTGAACGTAGCTCGTAGTTTTGAGTATGAGGCTTTGATTGACGGTCGTCGAACGTGGTTTTTGCTACTTTGCCTAGTTCGTCATCGCGCTGTGAAAGCGTCTTAATGTCGTGTTGCTCCAGCTGTAGCCAACCTTCAACAGGTTGCTCTGTAGCCACTTTGCTTGAGTCGTTTACTAAATAGTAGTGAACGGCTGCACGATTTAGCTCAAAGTGGTGCTTACGACCTTCTAGGAACCACTCACTTACTTCTGTTAGCTCTGGATATTGCTCAGAAGTTAATGCAGCAAGGTCAGTATACCAACCTAAAGAAGCGTCGATGTACGCATCATATTTTTTTGCTTGGCACTGGTTTGTCTCAGACATTGAATCTGCTGCAAAAGAGAAAGTAGAAGTTGTAGCTAGCAGTAATGCGACGCAAAGGCGTTTCATAGTGGTTCCTTTTGTAAGTTTATTCTTTTTATAACTTTGTCGTTACAGGTTACCGTGATCGTTATTTGTTGAGCAATGACACTTAGTGCCTTTTTATTTCGGTAACTGTATCGGTGTCTTGGGCATTGGTATTCGAGATGCATTCTAATCTAAAACAAACGCTATTCCTGCGATCTAGTTAGCAAGAGATACAAAGAACAACATCAAAATAGGCACGAGCAGACTCAATATAAAGCCACTTACAATCGCGATAGGGACACATCGAACGCCACCTGTTGTTTGAATCACAGGCAAGGTGAAGTCCATTGCTGTCGCGCCTGCATAGCCAATAGAGGTGCACGGGTAGCTGCGGATGAGCACTGGGATCAGCACTAATGCTACTAACTCTCTCAAAAGCTCTAGCATGAATGAAGCTCCGCCATAAACAGGGCCGAACGCGTCACCCATTAAGATACCTGCAAGAGAATACCAGCCAAATCCAGAAGACATGGCTAAAGCTTTGAAAAGTGGAATATCAAGTAAGTAAGCTGCGATAACGCCACCTAACATTGAGGTGATGATGATTGTCACCGCGATGACCATGCCGTGTTTATTGAGCAAGATCTGTCGAAGTGTTAACCCGCTATTACGCAGTTGAATGCCAATAAAGAACAGCAGTACAAACAGAATCCATTCACTTGCCGTATCCACCCAGTCAAGGCCGATAGGTAGTACTAAGCCAGCAACCAGACCAGAACCCACGACTAGAATAAGTTTGGCAGACTCCATTGCCATAGATGAGAGGGGAAGCTTCTTCTTACTGCTGTCCGTTTTGAGTGGCAGTAACTTATCAATTGCAGGAAGCGCCATCAGGTTACAGACGCTTAAGCAGACAAAGAAAGTGACGGTATAAAGAAGTATTGTCTGCAGGTTACTGCCGAGGTTATCGAGCGCCGCTAAGCTAAGGCCCATTAAGGCGAGAATCACGTAGATTAAGCGCGATGTTGAGCTGTTTATAAATTCGAGCGTTTGAGCGTTTGAAATAGAAAACAGATACCCCACGACCAGTGGAGCAAATATAAAGATCATCCCTGTAAACATTCTTTCCCCATAGCATTTACTTCATATATAACGGTGACTTAGAAGCCGCTAGCGTTGATAACGTCGTTTAGCTTTGCATTAAAATCATGTTTACTCAAGTTGCTTAACTTATAAAGCACTTCTGCACCCGTCACGTTCAGTTCAACTTCGTGATCATCGATGTTCTCGTCCTTGTTTCTGAACATCAGTAGGTGGTTAGCGATTCGTGCAATATCTAAGTAAGACACTTCACGTTCTTCTTGCTTGTTGATGGTGTTGCTGCACACGTCAATGAAGTCGCTGTCGAAGCCCCAGCGATCTAGTACCAGCTTACTGGTTGCAGAACATTGGCCTTGGAAGATTTGCAGGGCAATGTCGTGATCTAGGTAATTGCCGTTTTCGAGATAGAGGTGGTATTCGCTAACCAAACAGAACAAGCCGATGTCAGCGAGTAGTCCTACAAGCAATGACTTTTCATGTTCTAGGTAGCGGTATTCAAGAGGGGAGAGCTCTTTGAATCCGTTGGTCACCAAGACCATAGTGGCGCCCAGCTCTTTGGATACAGAAGCGCTCTGAACCAAAAGTTGATTACACTCTTTGCTCAGATTAACGGAATGCTTGAGCTGCTCAATCGCTTGAGCTGTAACGATGTCACGCACACGTAATATGCCAAGGCGCGATACCGCCGTCATAATATCGACACACGTAATGTTGCGTCGGTTAAAGACCACGGAATTAGCAACACGAATCACTATAGCTGTAAGGCCTGGGTCTTCGAGTAAGCACTCGGCAACTTCGGCAATCCCTGTGGATTCAAGGGTACACAGTTTTTGAATTTTCAGTACAACGTTGGGGATAGGAGGAAGTGTTATTTTTCCCGCTGAGATAGAATGTCCAACCAGTTGGGCAAACTCTGATTCTAGACCCTTTAAGAGAAGAGCCTTATTTTGTGGTAGCCAGAAAAACGATAAATGATTCATATAAAAAGTAAAAACATGTATGTCCTGCCATTTTACAAGCCGCGATGCTGCGAGGCAATACTCATCGGACAACATAAGCTTTAATAATTTGAACCGGTGTATCACCAAGCGTCAAAATTCAATCATAGTTTGATACTTTACTGTGATGTCAATCATGAAAAACCGGAATACACAATTGATTGATGTGAACTAAGTCCAGACTTATTTTTCTTTTCGAAGTATCATTTATTTAAAGGTGAAAAACGCAATCATAATATTCACCTAAAGAATAAAAAATAGATTTAAAATTTTTCGCATAAAAAGCTGCTTGTCTGGTGATCAACCTAATCGGGGTAATTTGATTAAGGATCAACGGATATGACCGAGACAGCATTTATTAATTACGTGAATCAATTTGGTGAGCATCAAAAACGTTCTATGTTCGGAGGTATTGGCCTCTTTCAAAATGACGCTATGTTCGCTTTATTGAGTGAAGGTTGTTTATTCATTAGAGGTAGAAAGTCATTAGATAAAAAACTGACCGATCTTGATTGTGAAAAGTATCGTCATGTGAAAAAACAGACAACAGCAACCGTAAATTACTACGATATTACTGACCTGTTTACATGCGAACATCCTGAATTGGATAGCATTATTCGTACTTCAATCGATAATTCAATTCAGCAACGCAGCTTCAAGAAATCATCAGCAAGCCGTAGATTAAGAGATCTACCAAACATGCAGCTTACACTAGAGCGCATGGTTAAGAAGGCTGGTGTGGATGATGTTTCAATGTTTATGCAGTTGGGCGCGCCTGAAGTGTTTAATAAGGTTCGCAAAGCGTATGGAAACGATGTTGACCTAAAGCTACTTTGGAAATTTGCGGGCGCGATTGATGGTATTCACTGGAAACTATTACAAGAGCCACGCAAGCAGCAATTATTAAAGAGCTGCCACTAAAGAAGTCTTCCTTATATGCTTAAGATTACTGTTAATAAATAAAAACCGAGGAATGTCCTCGGTTTTTTTGTTTCTGTCTTAGTCGTATTTTTTAAAAGATTAAGTACTAAAAGACTAAGTGCTCATTGGAGCTGGCTCGTTAAGTCTTAGAACTTGAAACGAGTAGTGAACATTAGCTGGTCACCGTAGAAGTCGTTGATACGAGCTTCAGCACCGATAGAGAATAGCTCTGTAGAGTGGAAACGTGCGTAAACAGAACCTGTCCAATCATCGTTATCATCGATAGAAACGTAACCACCTTTACCACCAACTTCTAGTTGTGGACCAAGCCATTGGCGAACACCAACGTTGATTTCCATACCGATATCAGTAGAGCTTGAGTTTTCAGGCTGAACGATGCGCGCTAGCATTTCACCTGTTAGATCAGCCCAGTTGTTGATTGGAGCGTGGAAACCAAGACCGACAGCAGAATCGAAATCGCCTTCAAATTCTGAATCGATACGCGCTACAGCGTGAGCATTCGGGTGGATTGACTTACTGAACGCACCACCAAATGTAACTGGACTAGCACCGATACGTGCTTCGAAGTAATCGTAGCTGAAGTTGCTCATTACTTGTGGTTGTTCATCGACAGCTAGCGCTTGACTAGAAGCCAATAGCATAGCGGTAGTAAGTAGTATTTTGCGCATAACGACCGTAAACCTTTATTAGTGTTAATTCCTTTGGTTTGAGAAAAATCAGGCAAACCATAAACATTGAGACAGTTTAATCTAACTCACGGAAAAGTAATCCATTAAAATGTAAATCCTTACTCATTTAGTTAAAAAATAAGCAAATTAAGGATCAGTCTGTAACGGAGATCTCATGTTTTAGGCTGAACAAGAAAAATAGACGAACGAATTATCCAAAATTTATATGTATTCGATCGGTTCTTATATCGGATACCGCTTTTCTCACTGCCTATTAAACGCTACTTGTCGTTAGCGCTATTCTCCAAAGCTTGTTCGTTTGTCTGCCATTGAAGTAAGGATGCGTTCGGTGTCTAAAATGGCTGTCCAGTTAAGTAGTTGTTTGTCGTTGGCAATAACATAGTCAGTCAGCTGCTGAGTAATGGTGTCTCTGAGCTGATCGCCTTGCCAAGGTTTGGAGATATAAAAGTCGAGAGCAGCGTTATTTATGGCGGTGACAGTATCTTCCAATCCAGCTTGCCCGGTGAGCAGTAGCTTGCGTGTGGGCTTAGTCGAGTCTTGCTGATTCAGTTCGATAAGAAAATCGATGCCAGTTTTTTCTGGCATGATGTGGTCACACAAGATCAAAGCGAGCTTAACGCCATCTTGTCCCATTTCTTTAATGACTTGATTGGCTTCATCGACCGATTCAGCCCCTTCAACGATAAAGTTTTCTTCAAATACCGCTAAATCTTGAAGCACACTGTTGAGAACTTCAGGTTCATCATCGACACATAAAATTAGGTACTTATTCATGAGGTGCTCCTTCTTGTTTGAATGGAAGCCATACTTGCATGTGAGTATGGCTACCTACCTCAGACTCCACCAAAATAAACCCTTGATGAGCCGAAACGATTTGTTGAGAAATGGACAACCCAATCCCTAAACCAAAGTTGCCTTCTTTTTTTGTGGTGAAGTTTGGGTTGAAAATAGTGTTGATGTCTTCTTTGGCGATACCATGGCCGGTGTCCGATATTTGCACCACCAGAAAAGTGTCATCACCTCTAGTTTCTTGAGACGTGGTGATAGAGACTTTGCCTCGCTCTGAAAGCGCATCAAGCGCATTAGAGAGAAGGTTGGTCCACACTTGTTGCAGCGCAAGCGACTGGCACAACAAAGGCGGTAAATCGGTGTCGTAGTGCTTTTCGAGTTGGTGATGCTTCAGCCTGTTTTCAAAGATCACTAAGGTATCTTCGAGCCCTTCATGAATATCCGCGTAGTGACGTACTTCTTCATCTTCTCGGGCATAGCTTTTTAGGCTTTTGACCATATCGGCAATACGTTTACTACACACTTTGATTGAGCGGATAGAGTTCCCGACATAATGATAATGCTCTAAGTCGTTGAGTAGCTCTTTGCCTGCGACAGGGGAGTCTTTTAAGGTATCTAAAACTGCAGCGTCTTGGCTTAAGTTGAGCCTCACGGCTTTTTTGGCTAGAGCACGATCATCGATGGTCGATGTAAGGTGTTTTACCAGTTGCCTCTCTTGCGCTGTGGATAGTGGTTTCGCTAGTTTTGAATGCGCTAATACGTCAGTCCCTTTGTTTGATTCCGAGAGTGACGAGTTTTCAAGTATCTGGTCTAGGTGTTCAGATAGAGTTTCAATACTACGCAATATAGCTGCAATAGGATTATTCAGTTCATGAGCAACGCCTGCTACCAGTTGACCCAACATCGCCATCTTCTCTTTTTCGATTAATTGCTGGTGGGCAGATTCCAGTGACTCGAGTGTTTGTTGCAGCTTGATTTTATTGGTGATGCTTCGCTGTAATCGTCGATTGAAGTGACGCAGCAATAGATTGGTAAATAGAGGTAGTAGGGTATTGTTGGAATGCATTACCTGGGCAAAGCTGTCTTTATCAAGCTTAATCACTCGTGTTTGGGTAAGAGTGATTCCAGTAGAGAACGAAGGTTCACCTGTCACGAATGACATCCCGCCAACAATGTTACCTTTAGAGTGACGTACAACCTCTCTCTGCTGCCCCAATTCATCCTTTTTGTAGAGTGCCACTTCGCCTTCAATGATTAACCATAGAAAGCGGTTGTCTTCACCTTCAACCGTTAACAAGTGTTCTGGTGAGTAATCACGAATCGCTTTGGACTTGTCATCTTTAGAGAAGACCTCTTGCAATGCACTGACGACACGCTCGGCAAGGGCATTATCAGAAAGCTGGTGGTAGTCATGAATGAAACCAGATTGGAACGATTGAATCTTTTGTTCGATGTGTGCTCTGAGTAAACGCTGCTGGTCGAGTGCGTCGCTGTAAGACAATAGGTTTTCAGAGTCGTATTGAATAACAAAAGACGTCAGCTCTTTTTGTGCTGATTTAAAAAGCACCTGATCTTGAACCGGTTTGGTTAGGCAATGGTTGAGCCTACCTTCGTTTACCGCGGTCAGGATCGATTGAATATCTGACGAGGCGCTGACCAAGATGGTTCTAGCAGTATTACTATGAGGAAGCTGTTCAAGTTCAATCAGAAATTGCACGCCATTAAATTCAGAATGATGATGAGTGATCACCAAGGCAACGGTCTGGTGATGATCATGGATATCTTCTAATGCGTGGTGCGCGTCTTCTATGTTCTCGGCAGTATAAATGTCGAATACGCAAGATAACGGAGCGAGCTCCGAGCGTATTCTTTCAATGCTAACCGGATTATTGTCCAAACAAATAACAGCGTATTGATTCACGGATTTACCTTAGTAGTAGCGACGCTTCTAGCCTATCAAGAAGTCTTCAATAAGGATGAGAGCTAGCCGTTAATTTGTTGAGGGAATTGAAGTATCGAGCAATAGACTGATTTAACTCAATGTTTCTTGTTTGCGACTGATGGGTTAGACTAAAAAAAACAGACACGTGTAGAAAGAGAACTCATGGAACAGTTAAGAAAAATTGGCGCAATCGGCGGAGCAATCTCATTGGCACTTTGTTGGCCACTAGCGGTTGGGCAAATTGGACAAAACGCGATTACAGATGGCGTTGCAAAGCTTAACAATTCAAGCATTCAAGCTGAGATCGTGGAATACGATAGAGGTTACTTGTCTTCTAATGTCACCACTCGTGTAACAGTGACGGATGAAAACCTGAAAGAGCAACTCGCGATTGATGGCTTACCCAGTGAGTTTGTCATTAATAGTGCGGTTAGCCATGGTTTAGTGAGCTTAAACGCGCTATCGACGTTTGAGAACGCTGACATTCTGCCTCTTACTCTAACTACTAGCACTGAACTAAACGGCAACACGGATTTCAACTTCGAGTTAAGCCAGTTCAATCATCAAGGTTCTGATGAGAATGGTACTTCAGTATCTATCACGAAATCGAACCTGTCTGGCCACGCGACTGTGTTAGGCCAAGTGGATTACGAGCTTTCTATCCCTTCGGTTCAAATTGACTTTGAAACGGGTGAAGAGGTAACACTGTCTAATCTGAAAGGCGTTGGTTCAGGCCAGCAAGCTAAAGGTTACTGGTTAGGTACACAGAACTTTACGATCGATAGCTTCCTGGTTACAGATTCAACAATGCAACCATTCATGACGATCGAAAATTCTAAGTATGATTTTGAATCGCACCTAGACGAAGCAACTAAGCGCCTGCGCAGTAACCTTAAACTGGATATCGCAAACATCGAAACCAATGAAGGCCAGCTGAATAATCTAAACGTTGATTTTGAAATGTCGAAACTGGACAGCCAATCGTTTGAGAAGATATTTGAGATCTACCAATCGAATCCAGTTATGACTCAAGAAGACGTTGCTGAGATCATTCCATTCATTGACGTACTGTTTGCTAAAGGCTTCGACCTTTCAATGAACAACATGTCGTTAGAATTGGGTAAGGGTCAGTTTGAATCTAAATGGTTGGTGAGCGTGCCAGAAGGTACAGAAAACATCAGCAGTAATCCTTCAATGATTGTGCCTGCACTGACTGGTAATGTTCATTCTAGTTTCTCTAATGAGTTGGTTGAAGAATACCCATTTATTCGCGAAGGCATCGATGAATTGATCGTGATGGAAATGATCAAAGAAACCGAAAGTGGTTATGAAATCAGTGCTGATCTAGAAAATGGAAACCTAGTGTTTGAAAATGGACAAGAAATTCCATTAATCGCGCTACTTATGCCTGCTTTTGTTCAATAAACAGAGCAAAGGTTAATACTGATAGGGTGATTTAGCGGATTAAGTTTAAACATTTTATACGGTACAAAACAAAAGAGGTCTTAAGACCTCTTTTGTTGTTTTTATGTTGGGTAAAACATGGTATTACTTGCATAGTTATTATTTAGCAGGAGCAATGATCCCCATGGAACTTACATTAGATAACGTATTCAACTTTAGTGCTGGCCCAGCGGGACTGCCTAAACCGGTAATGAAACAAGCACAAGCTGACTTCATTGATTGGAATGGTTTGGGTACTTCCGTTATGGAAATCAGCCATCGCAGCAAAGAATTTATTCAAGTTGCCGATGAGTCTGAGCAAGACCTACGTGATCTTCTGAACATCCCAGACAACTACAAAGTGCTTTTCTGTCAGGGGGGCGCTCGTGCTCAATTCGCTGCTGTTCCTCTAAACCTTCTAGGTGATGCGACAAAGGCGACTTACATTGATGCTGGTTACTGGGCTGAAAGTGCAGTAACTGAAGCAAGCAAGTACTGTGAAATCGACGTATTCAATGCTAAGACGTCAATTGACGACAAAGCGGCTGTTGTTCCAGCTAAAGATTGGAAAATCGATCCAGAAGCGGCATACGTGCACTTTTGTCCAAACGAGACCATCGATGGTATTGAGATCAGTGAGCTTCCGCAAACGGACAAACCAATCGTAGCGGATATGTCATCTAACATTCTGTCTCGCAAGATTGATGTGTCTCAGTATGGCGTTATCTACGCGGGCGCTCAAAAGAACATTGGCCCAGCGGGTATCTGTATTGCAATTGTACGTGATGATCTTCTGGAGCTTGCGAACGAAGTATTGCCAAGCATTCTGAATTACAAAGTACTTGCTGAAAAAGACTCAATGTTCAACACGCCACCAACCTATGCTTGGTACTTATCTGGCTTAGTTTTCAAATGGTTGAAAGCTCAAGGTGGTGTAGAAGCGATGGAACGTGTTAACCAAGAAAAAGCAGCGCTACTTTACAACGCAATTGATGATTCTGCTTTCTACAAGAACGATGTTCACACAGCAAACCGTTCAAGAATGAACGTGCCATTCCAACTAGCGAAACCAGAGCTAGACGGTAAATTCTTAGAGTTGGCTGATGCAGCGGGTCTTAAATCACTAAAAGGCCACAGAGCGGTGGGCGGCATGAGAGCGTCACTTTACAACGCGATGTCTCTAGAAGGTGTTCAAGCTCTTGTAAGCTTCATGAAAGATTTCGAAGAAAAATACGCTTAATCAATGACAAGACTTTGATTGATACATCGCTTATTTGCTTTGTATCGTGTCGAATGTCCTAAACGAGATGAATGCCGCTTTTGCGGCATTTTTTTTGTCGTTAACAATAAAGGGTATGGCATGTTGATTTGTTGTAAGAACCGTTACCCAGAGATATGACGGATGTATCGGAATGAACAGAACTTTCTCTTAAAGCGAGAGTACCAATTGTTTTTCTGGTACTTTTTACTATATAACATGTTGCCAAAACTGAATCTCCAATCATGAGCAGTGAGAAATAATCCGCATCGACCGGTTTATTAATAGGCGATTAAAATCCAACGTCTAATTTTTACCACAAGGAACTGAGTGTGAGGTTATTGAGTCTATTTACGATGCTATTTCCTGCCGTTGCTTGTTCGTCCACACTTGAAATATGGGCTGGTATTAATTACGAAACGGCCGGTTATGTAAAAGAACATATCGAAGCGATGACTGATCATCGTGTAGAAATTCGTTCATTTGACGTCAACAGTATTCGTTCTGAACTGCTTGTCGCTGATCCCAGAGACAATACCTTCCCCGACGCCATTTGGGTTCCTTCTGACTTCTTAGGTCTAACTGAATACATAGATTTAGCGACACTTCCTGAGGCTTGGGTCGATATCCAACGATATGAGAAGAAAGCGCTCGATGCAGTGATCATCAACGGTGAGATCAAGGCATTACCGGTTGGCATTGGAAACCATGTCGTTCTATATTCCAGCAAGCCTCAAGCGCAAGTTGTGACATGGGAAAGCCTAATTGAACGCTCTGCTAAGTCCGATCAAGTGAGTGTGCTTTTCCCCAATCCAAATATGTACTTCTATTTAGCTTTCTATCAGCTTTTTTCTGAAGACTTATTATCGTCGCAGAATGTTAATGGTGAAGGGTTAGTTGCCATCTTTGATTTCATCGACATGTTGCAGCAGAAAAAAGTCATCGAGTCATCGTGCAGTGATATTTGCGCGAGGCAAAGATTCATCAATGGGGAAGTCGAGTTTTTGATTGACGGCGACTGGGCATTCAGCGAACTCGATGCCGCTTTTGGTCGAGAGTTGTACATCAATTCGTTGCCCACCTATCGAGGTGAAAGTATGTCTTCATTTAGTGGCGCGAAGATATTTGCTGTCACGGAAAAAGGCATGCAAAACCCCGATAAGAAATTGGCTTTGAAAGAAGTCGTTCAATACCTGCAATCAAACAGTTTCACCTATTTAGCTCACTCGAGTGCCATGGTTTCGCCGTTTTATGAGGTTAATCAACGTCGTGTTGAGGAAGGTAACCAGACCTTTTCAAATATGTACGATGAATTTCAAGCGTCGCAAATGATGTCGAGTGACTACAAGATGGCGATCGTTTGGGAGGCTTCGGCTCGAGCGTATCAGCGTTACAAGTCAGGGATGCCAAAAAGTGAGCTGCATAAGTTTTACAATGATTTTGTTCAATACTACTCGGCGAATATGAGGGTAAAAGATTGAAGCTATCATTAAAATACACCATGGGCTTGGTGTTGCTGGCTTGCTCAATGCTCCCTGTTTACCTAGCGGGACAGTTGATTCTTAATAAACAAAACCAAAGTTCTTTAGAGCAAAAAGAAACCAAGCTGGACAACTCTACGACAGGTATTCGTCAAACTGTACAAGAGCAAATCAAGCTTACGGCTAGCCTAACCCAATGGTATTCGCAAGACCGATCACTGATTAAAGCTGGTGGCAATATCTTTTTCTCGAGCGTTGTTTGGGACAAGATGGATAGCTTCAATGCGTTAGCGGAGAGTGTGTCCGCGACCTATATTTTGGACCAAAACTGGAAGCCCATTTATGACAGTAAAGGTAGCTTATACCACTTTGAGCAGAGCCAGTTATTAGAACGCCTGAAGCGTCCTCAATCGGTTTATGGACAAGGGAAATTGTTCCACACCGAGTTTACCGAAACTGAGTTGGCGGATAATGCCACTGCCGGTATCGCTTTCGTCGCGCCGATTTTACCTTATCGTTTGATTGAAGGTTCTACATACACGCCGCAGGGTTATCTTGTGGTTCTTATGGGGTATGACAGGCTCAACACTAAAGTGACGCCTTTCCTGTATCATAATGAGTCGGTTGAGTTCAACTATGTTGATTCAACGGATGCTCAACCTTCTGAACAAAGTGCGAATATTATCTCTATCGACAGTAAATTATTTACCGACAAATTGGTGTTGAACGTCAAACATCATATTTCTGACAGTGCGCGCTTATTAGAGATGCAACAAGCTCAGGTGGTCTTTGTCAGAATATTGGTGGCGACGCTTGCCATCGCGATTGTGTTTGCTCTGTTCCTTATCCGCTGGTTCTCAGGGCAGTTAAACCTGTTGGCTGAATCTGTTAAGTCGTATTCGCATAACCAGTCACCGACTCACAGTGTGGATGAACATCGTTTTACAGAGTTCGTCACATTGAGTCGTTTATTGGAAACTATGTGGGGTCGTATACAGTACCAAGTCCGTGAGCTTACCGAAAGCAACGATAAACTCGAAAGATTTAATGTCCAGCTAGAGGACTTAGTTGAAGAGAAAACCAGCAAGTTAACGTATTCGCTCGCACGTGAAGAATCCCAGAAGCATCGTATTTTGAAGATCGTGCAATTTGCATCATCGAGACAGGCGGCTGAATATCGGTTGATTCCTCAAATGATCGATCAAGAGTTAAGGGCATTACTTGCTCAAGATTCAATTAAGTTTCATTTTAACCGAACTAGCGAGGCTGACTTGATACTCCGTGACTCACAGGGGGCGGCAATTGGGTATTTTTGTTCAAGTTCATTTGATCTACTCAGTGAAGAAGATCTTCTGATTTTTGATATGTACCAAAAACAGTTAGCCGGTTGGCTAGAGCTCGAAAATATTACACGGATTAACATTCCGACTGGTTGTTTGAATCGTAAAGCTTTTAATGAAGATCTCGAATTCAGTAAACGAAGCATTAACGACAATCAAAATCAGCTTTCTTTGATCATTATTGATATTAATGGCTTAAAAACGACGAATGATGTCCATGGACATGAAGTCGGGGGATGAGTTGATACAGCGCTGTGTAGATGTAATTAGCCACGAACTAACACCTGTCAGTAATCTATATCGTTTGGGTGGAGATGAATTCGCGGTGCTTACCTTAACGTCTGGTGAGTCGAATTCGCTCAATGTCGCAGAGATGGCTGAGCAGTTGTACATTGCTCAGGAGCAACAGACAATCGAGGCCAAAACGGGAATCTCTATTCCTGTCAGGTTCTCTGTTGGTGTCGCATCAAGTGACTCAACAGACGTTGAGCATTTGTTCTCTCAAGCGGATGAAGATATGTACCGTCAAAAGCGCCGTTATTATCAAGCTCTATCGACAGAAGGCAAATAGTCGGCTCGCACTACCTTTTGCGACCATTAAAGCGAAACTGCTGTGGTGTGACATCAAACGTCGCCTTAAACGCTTTGATGTAAGACGAGTCATTTTGATAGCCGACTTGGTCAGCAATACTCTGGATTGAGAGCTCTTCATCGAATAAAGACAATGAGTAAATCAGTCGGATTTGTTGTCGCCAACGTTGGAATGACGTGTTGAATTCCTTTGAGAATAAACGCGACAAGGTTCGTTCCGATGCTCCGACTTTCTCTCCCCATTCCTTTAGCGACAAATCCAACGTTGGTGTCTCTGTTAGCGCTTCAAATATAAGCTTCAAGCGTCTGTCTTCGGGTAGCAACAATTGAAAGGTCTGAACATTGTCTTTCATGATCTGGTCGTGCAATACCGAGAGTAACCGCGACACCTCGTCATCACTCACTAACCCTTCGCACTGCCTGCGGATCTCCTGCAATAGCTCATTTAAAAATGGCGTCAATGTGATGGTTCGAACTTGAGGTTCATATTCTGTGCCGAAAGCAGGATTGAGATAGACGCCGACAAACGTCGTATGGCTTAAAGCGATAGACTCATGTTGAATACCCGCGGGTACAAACAAAGCAGAAGTATGAGGCACTAGATGCTGATAATGATCGGTTTTCGTTTGTAATAGACCTTTGATTGGAAATATCACTTGATGCCACGTATGTTGGTGCATTGCATCGATATAGCCCTTGGGCATGTCGATGGTCTTCACTAATGCAGGTGATTCAGGATGGGCGACCATCATCTCATTTGAAGTCATTACTTCTGAGTGAGAATCTATTTGGCGGGTTAGCATGGTTAACTGTCCTTATGTCCCTATTCTGACGTGGCGTGACTAGGCTATCATGCTCGGCAATATGAATGAAGCCGAGTAGCAGTGTCGTACTATTTCATGCAGTTCAACAAGTATGTTTCAGTAAGAGAGTTTCCAGTAAGAAGGAAGGGATATGAAGAAATTAGGCGTAGTAAACAGTGTATTGGCAGGCAAGACCGTAGCTTTTGCACATGGAGCAAACAGTGCTATTGATAAGCAGGTTTTATCGGAGCGTCAGCACGCAACAGAGCTAGGTTTCACGAATGATGAGCAAGGCGACCCTCGCTTTCATGGTGGCATTCAAAAAGCGCTTCATATCTACCCAAGTGAACATTACCCAGTTTGGGCTGAAGAACTGGGCGACAAAGCGATCTTCCAATCTGCAGGTGCATTCGGCGAGAATATTAGTTCAATGGGCATAACCGAAGAATCGATTTGCTTGAAAGATAAGGTTCGTATCGGCTCGACATTGTTGGAAGTCTCACAGGGGCGTATGCCTTGTTGGAAGCTTAACGTACGATTCCAACAAAATGACATGGCGAGAAGGTTGCAAGGCACGCTTCGCACAGGTTGGTACTTCCGTGTATTAGAGGAAGGTGACATTGGAGAAGGAGATGAGATTACTCTGTGTGAAAGACCTTATCCAGATTGGTCGCTCGCTCGGATTATGGGCGCAGTGTTCACAGGAAGCTTAGATAAAGAGCTGCTGAGTCAGATGACGGAATTGCCACTGGTTGAATCTTGGGGGGCGCTCGTTGCTCGTCGCCTTGAATCAGGCAAAGTTGAAGACTGGGAAATGCGATTAGTTGGGCCAACAGCAGAATAAGCTCGGATGGTAAAATAATAAAGCCCACGAATGGAAGTTAGTGGGCTTTGTGTTTAGGTCACTTATGTCTAGCTTACCTAATTCAATTAGAGCCAGAAACTCTTCAACGGCATCTCAGAGTCAAAGTGATGAGCGATCTGCGCTTGTAGCAGCTCTGCAGTCGCAATAGCATCGGTTAGTGCGTGATGCGGTGTGTAGTCGGGTAGGTGGTACCGACGACGACTCTGTCCAAGCCTTACAGACGCTGGCTTCTTACCTTTCAGTTTGTTCCACAAGCCACCCGCCAGTTTGTTCTGGATTTGAGATTCAATCTCTAGTGTGTCGAGCACTGGAAACTCAATCCCTTCACCAAGTCGTACCTTCAGAGCGTTATCTAAGAAGTCACGCTCGATACGACGATAGTGAACGACTGGGATGTGTCCCGCCATCGATTCAAGAATTTCGTCTAGCACTTCGCTAAGATCGGGCGCATCAATGATGTCATTGTGAGTAATGCCATGAATCACCACGGACTCTTCTTCCAACTTCTGCTTTGGCCTCAGAGTCCAGTGTTTCGCCTGTCGCAAGTAGATGCGATTGAGCGTAAACGGCACTAGACCAATAGTAATAATGCCATCTTTGTTTGGGTTTAACCCCGTTGTTTCAAAGTCGACCGCCAAGAAGGTCACTTCTGAAATTGGCGTATCAGGCGCAGGAAGAGGCTGGCTATAAAAATACTTTAAGCGTTCATCTCTCGCGCGCTCAAGCTTTTGAGCAAACTTAAATGGCCAGTCAACCGCAGGTGATCTAAATAGTTTGTTCATAGGCCCTACTTAAACTTGTTGCTAGCTTGGTAACGGAACTTAAGGAAGTTCTGCGCATTACTTAATATTTGGAATGCATCCTTCAGGTTACGTCGCTCGAAGTCAGACAGGTTCTCCGGTTCAATGTTGTTATCAGGTTCTACGTTGTTATCAACGTCGTGCGCTTGGTGACGAATACGAACCAAAGAGATGAATTCCATAGCATCTTTCAGATCTTGCGCTCTGCCTTTTGGAAGAATACCCGCGTCGATAATGTCATCCAAACGCTCAAAAGAGTTCTTCGAACGAGACGCGACAGCCAAAGAGTGAACACGAATGAGATCTGCCAGCGGTGCAGTACCACGACGCTTAAGGTTGATCGAGTTGTTATGACGGCCATCTTTCTCCATCACGAAATCTTTGAAGAAGCCTAGCGGTGGAGTACGGTTGAGTGCGTTACGAGCAAGACACGCTAGGAAACGGTTGTTCTTACGTGCTCGTCTTACAATGAAGCTGTTCAGTTGCTCAGCCCATTTTAAGCGGCCATAGACACCATCTAAGTCAAAGAAGATAGAAGCGTTCAACAAGGCTTTCGGGTTTGGATCATCAATCCAATCGGCGAAGCACTCTTCCCACTGTCGACGTGTCATACGCCAAGTTGGGTTGGTTGCCATGATGTCGCCAGTACAGTAAACATAACCACACTGGTCTAAGCCGTCACAAATGAACTTTGAAAGCTCTTCAAAGTACTTGCCGTGTTTTGCTTCGTCGTATGTGTCATCAAGAATGATGGCGTTATCTTGGTCGGTAACCAGTAGCTGCTCGTCACGTCCCATCGAACCTAACGCAAGGAAACAGTATGGAATTGGCGATTTACCTAACTTCTCTTCACCCAACTCGATAATACGCTGCTTAAAGCTACGACCAATTACCGACATTGCGGTACCTACCATGTGAGCATTGGCATCTTCATTAACCAAACGCACAAAGCTGTCTTTCACTTGCTCGGAAAGCACTTTCAGATCTTCGATACTTTGCTGTTGGAAGATACTACTTACCAGTAACAGCGAGTTTTGAGACTCATAACGGACGATGTCAGTCGCTTCGATAATACCGATTGGCTTCTTATCTTTAAGCACTGGCAAGTGGTGCACGTTATAGCGAAGCATGGTCATCATGGCTTCGTAAACATAAGCATTGTGGTCGAGTGAGATAACCTCAGGCGTCATAACACTAGAGACTTCATCAGATGGGTCTAGGCCTTCAGCAAGTACACGAGTACATAAATCTCGGTCGGTGATGATGCCGATCACGGGTGTTGAGTCATCTTCATCATCTTCAACGATTTCTGGGTCGATGATCAGCAAAGAAGAGACGTTGTCTTCGGCCATCATTGTTGCGGCTTGTTGAATCGTACGACTCTTCTCGATCATCGGCGCTTCGCTAGTCAGTAGCGTTTTTACCTTGGATGTCGTGAGATCGTTGGCATCGTTATTACTTGAGTTTGCTTGACGAAGACGGGCGTTATCTTCTACTTCTACGAAATCCGCAAAGGAGTCGTAGTTGTCGTAGAGCTCTTGGAAAATTGGCTCAGGAATGCAGTAGAGAAGAGTATCTTCGGTCGCCTTTACTGGGAAACGAACCTTGTTGTTGGTCAGCAGACCCATTTGGCCAAACAGGTGGCCTTCATCCAGGCGGTTATAGAGTTCGCCTTTACGGCGGTAGACTTCTACTTCGCCGCTTCGAACAATGTAGAGGTCATGAATTTGGTCACCAAAGTGAATGATGGGTGTGTCTTGGCGGTAATAAGAAATTTCCACGCTACTGGTCACTTTCGCCAACATCTCCTCAGGGAGTTCTGTGAAAGGGGGGTATTGTGCCAGAAAGTTTTGAATCTCTAATAACTCAGCATCCATAATGATCATCCATTAGTTTGTATGATTTCATGGTACAACATTTGATAATAATTTGCCGTCACAAATCAATCTGTGAGCTAAAACCTTTTTAAAGTCTTAGGGATAGACTAACCTTTCAATTAATGGAGTGACAGTTTAAGGATGATAGGAATGTCGAAGTGGAAGCTTAGTTTTGTATCTGCAGTTTTTATGTTTTCTCCAAGTTTGTGGGCAGCCACTGACGGTGTGGATATTCTTGATTATGACCATATATACGCAACCGCTCATTCGGGCAGTTTGAATGAAGATGCGGGTGGTAATAATAACGCCTCGTCGTTTGGTTTAGGGGTGAGTTACACCATGACGGATGATTGGTTGTTGCTCGGTGATTATAGCGCTCGCTTTATTCACCCTGATGAAAGCACGACTCGAATTGATACCTTAATGGCAGGGGCTGGGTATCGTTACAGTATTAAGAAAGACTTGGATATTGTGGCTTCTTACTTGTTGGGTGTTACCAAAGGCGAGGTTGAGCTTAACAGCACTAATGAAACTTTAGAATCGGACACTGAATTTGTCCAAGGTGTAAAAGCCGAGCTTAACTATGGTTTTGCAAAGCGCTGGATTGCCAATGGCAGCGTGCAGGTGAACCGCAGTGATTTGTTCGATGAAGAGATTTACCACCTAGGTTTACGTTATCTGGTGACCAACAAATTTGCGATTGGTGGTTCCTACCAACACCGGGATGGCGAGGGCAGCACGGGTGTAAGTGAAAGAACGAATGAGTTAGGTGTTGAGTTCTTCCTAGAGTACTAACTTAGTTAAACCCAATACGTTATAGACAGGTACAAAAAAGCCAGCTTAATCGCTGGCTTTTGCATATCTATTGGTTTGTAAATGCAGGTTCTTGTCTGCAAATACAGATATAGCTTTACGATTAAAGAACCGCAGCGATACCTTTACATAGAGGACCCATGTTTGACTTAGTCATACCAGCAACGCTGATGCGGCCAGAGTCTACAATGTAGATAGCGAATTCATCTTTCAGACGAGTTACTTGCTCTTTGCTTAGGCCAGAGAAAGAGAACATGCCGTTTTGGCGCTCGATGAATGTGAAATCTGCATCAACACCTTCAGATTTCAGTGTTGTTACGAATAGCTCACGCATCTCTTGGATACGGTCACGCATTTCCGCTACTTCTGCTTCCCATTCAGCACGTAGATCAGCATCGCCAAGGATGTGAGTTACTACAGCACTACCGTGCGCTGGTGGGTTAGAGTAGATTGAGCGGATGATGCTCTTAACTTGAGAGAACGCTGTTGTTGCTACGTCTGCAGATTCAGCAACCAGTGTGAATGCACCAACACGCTCGTTGTACAAGCCGAAGTTCTTAGAGAACGAGCTCGCTACTAGGATTTCTTTGTTGTACTGAGCAAAAACACGTAGGCCAGCAGCATCTTCTTCAACGCCTTTTGCAAAACCTTGGTAAGCAAAGTCGAATAGAGGAAGCAGTTTCTTCTCAGCAACAAGTTTAGCCAGTACTTCCCACTCTTCAGCTGTTGGGTCGATACCTGTTGGGTTATGACAGCAGCCGTGAAGAAGAACGATGTCGCCTGCAGAAGCTTTCTCTAGGTCAGCAACCATGCCTGCGAAGTCTTTGTCTTTTGTTTCAGCGTTGTAGTAGCTGTATTGAGCTGTTTCGATACCTGCAGCAGCGAAAACGCCGCTGTGGTTAGCCCAAGTTGGGTTACTGATCCAGATTTTCACGTCACCCAGTTGGCGTTTGATGAACTCACCCGCTACGCGAAGTGCACCTGTACCGCCTGGAGCTTGTGCTGTTTTAGCGCGTTGAGATGTTACGATCTCTGCATCTGAACCGAAAAGAAGTTTCTGAACCGCTAGACCATATTCAGCTGTACCTTCAATCGTTAGGTAAGATTTGGTTTTTTCGTTTTCAAGAAGTGCAGCTTCTGCTTTCTTTACTGTTTTAAGTACTGGCGTTTGACCATCTTCATTTTTGTAGATTCCAACACCAAGGTTGATTTTCTCTGCACGAGAGTCTTTTTTAAACTCTTCAGTAAGGCCGAGGATAGGATCGGCGGGAGCAGCTAACACTTTTTCAAACATAATCTTCATCCATGTCAATTGAGAGGGGATAGTATCTATGGGTAGTTATACCTGTATGGAATTTTTAAGACAATACGAAGTGAACAGAAAGACCAAAAAAAATCCATTTCAATCAAATTTATTGACTAAAGAGGGTATTTGATAACAAAACACCCTACGGATTAACCTATAGGGTGCAAGAAGTTAGTGGTTTTTGAAAGGATTATGCAGGCTGAGCAACAAGGCTTTCTCGCTCGAGTTCGCTAGCGATGTTTTTGCCATCTTTATAGGTTGCCGCTATCGAAACAAACGCTTGTTCAACCGCCAGAAATGCGTCGACAACTTGCGGGTCAAAATGCGTCCCATTGCCGTCTAAGATGATCTGTTTAGCTTGCTCATGAGTAAAGGCTGGTTTGTAGACGCGCTTCGAAATGAGTGCATCATAAACATCGGCTAATGCCATTAAACGGCCCGATAGTGGAATATCTTCACCAGACAGTTGATTTGGGTAGCCGCAGCCATTCCATTTTTCGTGGTGAGTCAGGGAAATCTCTTTGGCCACTCTCAAGAAAGAGCTGCTTCCCAGTTGCTTCTCTGCAATAGATAAGGCTTCTGCGCCAATCGCTGGGTGACCTTTCATTATTTCAAACTCTTCATCAGTCAATTTTCCCGGTTTCAATAACACGCTATCAGGAACACCAACCTTACCGACATCATGCAGTGGCGCAGACTTATAAAGTAGTTCGATATAGTTTGGAGTTAACAGGGTAGAGTGTCTTTCAGACTTGCTAAGCTCCTGAGCGAGTACCTTAACGTATTCTTGAGTTCTAAGGATGTGTGCGCCTGTTTCATTATCTCTCGATTCGGCAAGCGCAGATAGGCTGACAATCGCAACGTCGCGTGTGGTTTTCACTTCGTTTTGCGCCGTCTCTAGGCTATCTAGCATGGTGTTGGTCATTGAGGCCATTGAACCTAGCTCGTTGTAACCGAAAATAGGTAAGCGAACACCTTGCTCGCCATTGGTTACCTTGTTCAATGCGCACTCTTGGCTAAGCAGAATGCGTTTAATCAGCTTGCTCCACAGTGTCATGATGGTGATCGCGTAACCACCCAGTACTAACGCAAGATAAATAAACTCTTTAATCACACTGATCTTGCCTGTGCCATCGAGCAAACGATCTGGGTTGTGCTCTAGCCAGAAAATATCTTTAACAGCAATCATTGTTAACATGGTTGTGAGTGTCACTAAAAGCACCATCACCAAGCTAATCATCTGCTTTACCAGAGAGCTTCTTTCTCCAATCAATTGGAAATCAAACTGACCCGTCGCTTCCATCTTATCCATTTGATTGAGCTTGGCGTTTAATTGAAGAATCGTTCCAGTAAAGAAACCAAATAAGCTCATGCCGAACAATACTTTCAAATTGCTATCAATGGTGAATTCGTAGCTTAGGTTGTAATAGAGCGCGAAAGGGACACTTGCAGCAAAAAACAGTAGGGTATCAAGCTGAGCAAACCGACCTTGTTTGACTAAAGTGTGTTGCGCTAATAGGTAATGACGGACCAGCCAAAGTAAGACGAAGACAATACTAACTTGAGTAAAAATCTCTAAAGTCGTTAAGCTTTCGAGCATAGGGCATACTCTACTGCCATAAGTCCCAAATAGCACGCCAGCAATGAGATATAACTTAGTCGTTAGTGATTGATTGTAGTTCGTATTATCCATCAATAAGCCTTTATTCTCAGGTTCAAAAATTTGTTTTTTAGATCTACATAACTTGTATAGATTCATGCAATTTTATAGATCTATACAACTTTACTGATTCACGATTTGTTGAATTACATGTAATTTGTATAACTGATGTGAATAAGACCGGAAATTCTATCGATAGCTTTCGTGGATTGATACAAGAAAGTGGTTGGTGTTGGGTTTTTGTTAGCTAGGTGGGGATTATTACAGCGTTATTATGAAGAGGTTTGAATAGCCTCGGTTGAGATACGAGGCTATTCCGTCGATGTGATTACTGGAATCGCGAGTGGCTAAGCTCGCGAAAGCCAGTACACCGAATCACTTTTTCAGATTAATTTCAGCTTCAATTGAGCCTGTTTCAATCTCAGGGTGCGACGCCAATTTATCAGCTGCCCATTGGTTAATGTGTTTTAGAATTGCAGACACCGCGTGCTTTTCTGTTGGTGCTTGGTCTTGGTCTACATCGAGTTTCTGTTTTGGATGTGAGCCCGTTGCGTCTTCCGCAATGTGTAGCCAGTCTGGATGCCAGTAGTATGGTTGGCCGCTCGGTGTTGTCCAACTATGAACACCGTTTGACTCTCCTTTATAACTTAATTGGTCTGCTTCTATTTTTTTCATTGTTATCTCGCATGTTTTTGGATTACATCAAATTATTGAGGCAGAAAGCCAACTTAGCTCCTGCCTTGGGTACAAACTTAGCAAAGCTTACAAAGTTATCTGTGAACCAATTCACACAATTATAGAAATTAGGTGCAATCATATGGATAGCAGCAATAGTTGATGGCGTTAGTGATAAAATCTCCGGCCAACAAAATTTCTCTAGGTAGTACAATTAGATGGCGCGTTATGAAGAGCTTGCAAAGGATATTCGAACTCAGATCGCTAATAACACATGGCGTTCAGGAGAGAAGATCCCTTCTGTACGCATGAGTTGTCGCAATTACAACGTCAGCAATAGTACTGTCTTACAAGCCTACCAACTGCTTGAAAGTGAAGGTTGGATCATCGCTAAACCTCAGTCGGGTTATTTCGTGGCGCCAAGAGTGGATGGTGTTGATTATGATCTGCCATCAGCGCCTGAAAAGAAAGCCATCAACGATCGCTTATTCGACTTCTTGAAATCTAGCTCTGCTGAGGGTGTGATTCCTTTTGGCTCAGCGTTCCCAGATCCAGACTTGTTCCCTTTACCGACTTTGACTCGTAACCTAGCCAGTGCTGGTAGGAAGATGACGGGGGCCAGTGTGATTAACAATCTGCCACCGGGAAGCGAATCTTTAAGAAGGCAGATAGCACAGCGTTATCTACAGCAGGGCATTACGGTTAATCATCAAGATATTGTGATTACGTCAGGCGCGATGGAAGCGTTGAACTTGAGTCTACAAACGGTCACTAAATCTGGTGACAATGTGGTGATTGAGTCACCTGCGTTCTATGGAGCTTTGCAGGCTGTTGAGAGGTTAGGGCTTAACCCTATTGAAGTGGATGTTTGTCCAATTAAAGGACTGAATATCGAACAGTTTGAAAGTGCCTTAAAAACACAAGACGTGAAAGCGTGTTGGTTAATGACGACTTTCCAAAACCCGACTGGAACCAGCCTTACGGAAGAAGCAAAGCGCCGCGTTGTTGAAATTGCCGAGCAATACAATACCTGTATTATTGAGGATGATGTTTATGGTGATCTTTATTACGAAGGGCATAAACCTAAGCCACTTAAGGCCTTTGATAAGACCGATTCTGTTTTACTTTGTGGATCTTATTCAAAAAGCCTTTGCCCCGGCTATCGTGTCGGTTGGGTAGTCAACACACGCTTCAACGATGCCATTCAAAAGCTTCAGCTTCTTTCTACGCTATCAAGCAGTACGCCTGTCCAGCTCGGTGTTGCCCACTTTCTCACTCATGAAAGCTACGACAATCACCTTCGTAAACTGCGTAAAAACCTGTTGCTCAGAAAAGAGCGCTTTATTAGTGTGCTTAAACAGTACTTCCCGCATTCCATCGAGATTGAAGAGCCTGCCGGTGGTTACTTCATTTGGATTCGGTTCGCTCCCAAATTCGACAGTCAGCAATTCCATCAGTTAGCGATAGCCCAAGGCATCAGTGTTGCATCAGGAGACTTGTTTAGTGAAGAGGGCAGGGTAGACAACGCAATTCGGTTGAACTTCTCTTACGAGCTTACCGAAGAGAAAGAACAGGCGCTGATCTTACTAGGCAAGCTTGCTCATCAACTTACGCACTCGTAAAACCTTAAGTTGCCCATAAAAAAGAAAATGATTGCAACTGTACGGGTTGTTTGTGACGTAACTGTACGCCTTATAGAGCAGAGAGTTGTGATTCAATGACGGTAGACTAAATATTGGAGATACCGTTATGTTGAAAATGACCATGGGAAACGAAGTTAAGCTAATCATCGTTGCTATTGTGTGTGCGCTTCTGCTTATTCTCGGGCACGTACTGCTGGCAAAAGCATTCGCTGATATGGCGTGGGCGGAATACACCACTGCCGCTATCCCATTCGTTATGATGGCAATCTGCGGTCTCGCAATAAAATACGCTATCGACCAAGATGTGGATTAGTCTTTGAATTACGAATCTCAGATGGTGGTACGCAGAAACAGCCGTCGTCTCGTTTTATTCCGAATATAAAAAAACCTCCGCATTGCGGAGGTTTTTATTTGTTCTTAACTTTTAACTTCGATTACGTATCGAATTAGAAGTTTGCAGAGCGTGGTGTACGTGGGAACGGGATAACGTCACGAACGTTGCCCATACCAGTTACGTAAGATACTAGACGCTCGAAGCCAAGGCCGAAACCAGCGTGTGGCACTGTGCCGTATTTACGTAGGTCGCGGTACCAGCTCATGTGCTCAGGGTCGATACCCATAGCAACCATGCGCTCGTCTAGAATGTCTAGACGCTCTTCACGTTGTGCACCACCGATGATTTCGCCGATGCCTGGTGCAAGTACGTCCATAGCTGCAACTGTTTTGCCGTCGTCGTTTAAGCGCATGTAGAAAGCTTTGATGTCTTTCGGGTAGTTTTTAACGATAACAGGCGCTTTAAAGTGCTCTTCAGCTAGGTAACGCTCATGCTCAGAAGACATGTCGATGCCCCACTCAACGTCAAACTCAAATTTCTTACCAGAGTCTAGTAGGATTTGGATTGCGTCAGTGTAGTCAACTTGTGCGAAATCAGCGTCTACGAATTGCTCTAGACGAGTGATTGCTTGCTTGTCGATGCGAGAAGCGAAGAACTCAAGGTCGTCGCGGCGCTCTTCAAGAACAGCAGCGAAAACGTACTTAAGCATGTCTTCAGCCAGTTTCGCTACATCGTTAAGGTCTGCAAACGCAACTTCAGGCTCAACCATCCAGAACTCAGCTAGGTGGCGGCTTGTGTTTGAGTTTTCAGCACGGAACGTAGGACCGAACGTGTAAACCTTGCTTAGTGCACAAGCGTAAGCTTCAGCATTAAGTTGGCCAGATACTGTTAGGAACGTCTCTTTACCGAAGAAATCTTCGTTGAAGTCTACGTCGCCTTTTTCAGTGCGTGGTAGGTTTTCCATGTCTAGCGTAGAAACACGGAACATTTCACCTGCGCCTTCTGCATCAGATGCAGTGATAAGCGGAGCTGAAGTCCAGAAGAAACCTTGCTCGTGGTAGAAACGGTGAATCGCTTGAGATAGGCAGTTACGTACACGTGCTACTGCGCCGATCACGTTTGTACGTGGGCGTAGGTGAGCAACTTCACGAAGGTATTCGATAGAGTGACGTGTCTTAGCCATTGGGTAAGTGTCAGCGTCTTCAACCCAACCAACAACTTTAACGTCAGTTGCTGCTAGTTCGAAGTCTTGACCTTTCGCAGGAGACTCAACAATCTTACCCGTTACTTCAACAGAGCAGCCAGTGGTTAGCTTTAATACTTCGTTTTCGTAATTATTAAGATTATTAGGAACCACGGCCTGAATCGGGTCGAAACAAGAGCCGTCATAAATGGCAAGGAAAGAGATTCCAGCTTTGGAATCACGACGTGAACGGATCCAGCCGCGAACAGTTACTTCACTGTCTACCGCTAGCTTGCCGCCAAGTACGTCTGTTACAGGCGCGTAAGTCATGTTGATTTCATTCTCCATTGAGGGACAAATTCAACTTAAAGTCTCTGACATTGCCGCAAATAAACATACATCTGCACAATAAATAGCCGAAACATTAAGTTGTATAAACTTTTTAAATCGATTGAACATATTACCTGTCATAACGACAGCTTCAACCTTTATTCTTGCTTGGTGAAAGAAATATTGTGTCTACTGACGATAAAACCGTTTGAGGGTGTGTTTTTTGTTCGATCTTAGCGCGCGCCTTACTTTTTAACCTAATGTGGAGTATTGAATGAATAAGGTGTAATCGAAACCTTTGTTTTCAATAATGGGAGTGTGATTGCATCGATACTCGCTCTATATTGGCGCGGATTCAGTCATATTGGGCTTTATCATCTTCTTAATTCCCCACTAAAACAACAAGAGGAGTTTAATATCTACGTGTTAATTACGCCGCCTTAACCCCTGCATTCTCTCTACACCCGCATTTTTCGAGCGCTCGCTCATTCAAGAAAAACAGTCGATCAAATTATGTCTGAACAAGGCAGGACTGGCTGTACAAGTAAAAGAGAATTACATGCTTAATTATTTAATAAAACACTGGTTATCAAACGTTAAAGGAGATTCATTATCTGGGATTGTGGTCGCACTCGCATTGATCCCTGAAGCCATAGCATTTTCAATTATTGCAGGCGTTGACTCTAAAGTAGGGCTTTATGCCTCGTTCTGTATTTGTGTTGTCACTGCGTTGGTTGGCAGTCGTCCGGGAGTGATTTCCGGTGCTACAGGCGCGATGGCGCTATTAATGGTCACCTTAGTGAGAGAGCACGGATTAGAATATCTACTCGCAGCTTCATTTCTTGCTGGTGTCATTCAAATCGCGGCTGGGTATCTCAAGCTTGGTAACTTGATGAATTTCGTTTCCAAATCGGTGATTACTGGATTTGTTAACGCGCTCGCCATCCTAATCTTCATGGCCCAGCTCCCTGAACTGATCAATGTCCCTTCAAGTGTTTGCGTATTAGTCGTTTTGGGTTTGGCGATCATTTATCTGCTTCCTTATTTTCCCAAGTTTGGTCGTGCAATACCTTCTCCATTGGTCGCGATTGTTACCCTGACAATCATTAGTTTGTTGTTCGGCTTAGATGTCAGAACGATTGGCGATATGGGCAAGCTTCCCGATTCACTGCCTGTGTTTTTGATTCCCAATATTCCATTCACGTTCGATACGCTTGCAACCATCCTTCCATATTCGATTGCTCTATCTCTGGTTGGCTTATTGGAATCCTTGATGACAGCGACCATAGTCGATGATCTGACAGATACTGAAAGTAATAAAAACAATGAGTGTAAAGGGCAGGGTGTTGCGAACATCGTGGCTTCACTATTTGGTGGTATGGCGGGTTGTGCGATGATTGGTCAGTCGATCATTAACATTAAATCAGGCGGCTTAACCCGATTGTCCAGCATGATAGCCGGAGTTGTTTTGTTATTAATGGTGGTGTTTGTTTCGGATTGGTTAAAGCTGATACCGATGGCGGCTATAGTGTCTGTGATGATTATGGTTTCTATCGGTACATTCTCATGGCGTTCTATTGTCGAGCTTAAAGACCACACACTTCCAACTAATGTAACCATGTTAGCGACCGTGGCGGTGGTGGTGTTTACCCATAACTTAGCGATAGGTGTCGCGGTTGGCGTGGTGTTATCGGCTCTGTTTTATGCACATGCCAGTAAATCCATGGTCTTTATATCCGATGAAGTCGTGACTAACGAACTGCACACTATCCACCGAGTAAAAGGGCATGTCTTTTTTGCTTCTTCAGATGCGTTTGTTGATCTATTTGATTATGACAACGCGACCTCTTTAGTGACCATCGATATATCGGATGCTTCGTTCCTAGATAACACTTCGGTTGAGGCGCTTGATAAGGTCGTGTTTAAGTTCCGTAAAAAGGGCGCTTACGTTGAAGTCTCAGGAATGGATAGAGTGAGTGCGAATCTCATAGTCAAACACGCGATGTATCACAAGCATAAAGACTTAACCGCGGTTTCCATTACGCACTAGTCATGCTCTAAGGTTACGTGAACACCTTAATTAGACATAGCTAGGAAGATAAAGCGCTCATGGTTGAGCGCTTTTTATTGTAGACGATCTATGACTTCTTCTTTGTACTCGACAAAGTAAACTGATTAATCAGTGACTCAAGGTGATCGGACAGTTCTTCTAAGTCATTACTGATCCCACGAGTTTCACCAGCAGATTGCGACGTATTATCGGCATGAGAGGTAATGGTCTCAACTTTTTGCTGCACATCTTGGGTAGCGTGTGTGGTGGATTGCGTCTGTTGTTGAATATTCTGTGCGTGAGCTAGCACTTGTTCCATCTCTTCGACGACACCATTCATTTCAGTCGAAAGTGCATCGATATCTGTTGAGCTTTGATGTGCTTGTTCGCAAACATGGTCTGCCGAGTTTAATGACTCTTCGCTGCCTTGCTGGAACTGATGGATAATCGATTCGATACTGCCTGTTGCTTCTGCCGTTCTTGATGCTAGGTGACGAACTTCATCAGCAACCACAGCAAACCCACGACCTTGTTCTCCCGCACGAGCTGCTTCAATCGCAGCATTTAATGCAAGAAGGCTGGTTTGGTCGGCAATGCCTCGAATCACGCTCAATATTGAAGATACCTCTCCGGTTTGCTCGTTGAGTGTCTGAATTTTGTGCTTAACTTCTTCAATGCTGGTCACTAGGTTCTTTATTTCACTGCTTGCATCATGAGCTTGGTTAGCACTTTTGCAGGCCACATCGGCGGTGTGATTAATGAGTTCTGACGCGGTTAACGTCGCTTGTTCTACATTAACCTGTTGAGCCTGTATCCCTTCAACATTGTTTTGTACTTCTGCCGTTTCATGTTGCTGATCGCTCGCCGCTTGTTCTGTAATTTGTGCAACGCTGGTCAGTTGGTTGGCAGATGCATTCAGTTTGTGCGAAGTATCTTGTACCTTCTCTAAACTGTCAGAAACTGTGCCCATGAAGGAGTTAATCGAATTGGCGAGTGTACCAATCTCATCCTTGCTTTGTTCGGGTAAGCGGGTTGATAGGTTTTTGTCGCTGCTAACTTGCGTCATAAAACGAGAAGTCTGTTGAAGAGGGCGAACAATGATCTTACGAATCAGCCCCATCGTCAGTACAAAACCCGCAAAGGAGATCACCGCCATAATGCCAATCGCGGCCATGGTTTGAGTGTTAATCAACGAATTAACGTGGCTAAGGTTGTACTCCAAGCGAATAGCACCTAACACTTCACCTTCTGGCGCCATGTGGCATGCCACACAATTGGTGCCACGATAGTTTTCGCTCGACTTCATTGGCAGGGCAATCACTAAGCCTTTACCCCAATCAGCTGAGAATGGCTCGATGACGGTTTCACCCGCTAGCGCACGTTTATCAATATCATCAACGGGTGTTTGGTTGTCATTTCTCGGGCCGTAGAGTTTGCTCACAGCATCAGCGCGTAATACACGAACATCTTCAATACCTTCTTGTGCCAATGCTTTCTGACGCAGGGTTTCTTTCTGTGCCATGGTACCAGTCAGCATCATCATATTGAGACTATCGAAATAGTTACTCGCTTTATCGTGAAGCTGTTCACTCAACACTGAATTAACAAGTTGTTTTTGCTGTGAATATTGAAAATAGGTCGATATCGCGAGCAAAAAAGTGAACACGATGGCGAGGGCCACAAGGATTTTAAAAGTGATTGTTGAGCGCATAAGGTGTTTGTTTTTATTAATTATAATGACGCGCATACTTTACGTGTAAGAGACCCTACTACCTATGGGGTATAGTGAATTGTGTGACCACACTCCGGTTGTGGTTATGTTTCTGTGATGTAGCAAGTTTGTGCTGTAATTGATTCTGTATTTGAGGTTCAAATAAGCTCGCGTTCACTTTTGGTCTATTGCTAGGGTATTGAAAGCTAAATGACAGCTAATTGTTTCGGTAAAAACGCCACTTTTGCGGCTGTCATATTTTTTGAACGTTCTTTGTACAGGCGTTGCGGTTAATGGTGTTGGTGAATTTATAATTTGGATTCTTATCAGTAATGATTATTGTTTTATGTGGTTTGGTGGTTAATTTGTATCCAAATGGCTGTTTTGTTCAATTTAATAGCAAAAAGTGTGGCTATAGCGTTGTGTTTCGAGTCCCATTCGATAAGATGAAACGACCTCTAATGCTAGAGGTAGGGCAGCAACGGATACGCTGCTTCAAATACTATGGAATGTGAATCAATTATTGGACACATACATGAAATTCAAGATTACATCGCCGATTATTGAACCTACGGAAGGTTCACCACATCAGTTAACGCTTACTCACGCTTCTCGTTTTACCTCTTTTAAGACAAGTTCCCCTTTGAACGCCCTGTTCGACAACGTCTCTGCACGCTTCTTTACCGCTTATCGCTCCTATTGTTATTCGTTTTATAACTTTATTTCTATTTGAATTCCTTTGTCATCCACTTGATGCACGAAGACTCACACCTATAAAAACTAAACAAATAAGTTAAAAATAATGAATATTAAAATGATGGGTAGCTCCCTAATTATCGCTGGTACCGCTCTCGGTGCTGGTATGCTCGCGATCCCAATGGTATTAGCTCAATTCGGATTGCTTTACGGCACACTGCTGATGGTTCTGATCTGTTTCGGTACCACTTACGCCGCTCTATTACTTCTAGAAGCGACCATCAAAGCCGGTGGCGGTCTAGGGTTGAACTCTATTGCTCGAAAGACCTTGGGCAAACAAGGCCAGTTGCTTACCAACGGCCTGCTTTACGCGTTATTGATTTGCCTATTAATGGCTTACATTCTGGGTGCGGGTGACTTGCTGAGTAAGTTACTGTCTAACTTTGGTGTAGACATTACCGCAACGTCTAGCCAAGTCACATTTACCTTGCTTGCCGGTGCTGTAGTTGCAAGTGGTACAGGTGTGATTGATAAACTGAACCGCGCATTGTTCTTTGTGATGCTAGCAAGCTTGTTTGCAACTATGGCGTTTTTAGCGCCAAGCATGACGCAAGAAAACTTGATGCAGGTAACCAGTCACAATCATGTTGACCTAATCAAAACCAGTGCAATTCTGTTCACTAGCTTCGGCTTTATGGTTGTGATTCCTACCTTGGTGTCATACAACCACGAAGCGACAGACAAACAGCTGCGCAATATGGTGATTGTTGGTTCTCTGATCCCATTGGTGTGTTACTTATGCTGGTTGTTTGCGGTAGTCGGTAACCTGAGTGAAGAGCAATTCCGCAGCTTTAAGAATGTCTCTGACTTGATGGCGGCGTTTGAGGCTCAATCTCCTTGGGTAGGTAACGTGCTTTCTACCTTCACAGGTTTGGCCTTGTTGACTTCTTTCTTTGGTGTGGCAATGGCATTGTTCAACCAGAATAAAGACATGTTCAACCAAAACACAGTGGTGACTTACTGCATTAGCTTCATTCTGCCACTAGCGGGTTCATTGCTTGCAGCTGAAAAGTTCCTACAAGTGTTGAACTATGCAGGTATCATCTTAGTGTTCTTAGCTGTGTTCGTTCCTCTGGTTATGGTTCATAAGCAACGCTTTATGAAAGTAGCGGAAGACAGATACAGCGCGGAAGGTGGCAAGCCGATGATGCTTTTCTCATTGTTGTTTGGTTGCTTCTTGCTTATCTCGCAAGTGATTTAACAAAGCAATTTGGTCGGTTGAATTAATCAGTCACCAAGCTTTAGCTCTAAAAGCTTCAGATACAAAAAAAAGGAACGCATCGGCGTTCCTTTTTTATTATCGGTTTATTCATTCAGAATGATTAACAAACAACCTTAACAGCCAAACCACCTTGAGAAGTCTCACGGTATTTAGCGTTCATGTCTTTACCTGTTTCTAGCATCGTTTCGATAACTTTATCTAGAGAAACAGTAGGAGCAGAAGAACGACGAAGTGCCATACGAGCAGAGTTGATTGCTTTCACAGCAGCAATACCGTTACGCTCGATACATGGTACTTGTACTTGGCCTGCAACTGGGTCACATGTAAGACCTAGGTTGTGTTCCATGCCAATTTCCGCAGCCATACATACTTGCTCAGGGCTACCACCCATAAGCTCAGCAAGACCAGCAGCAGCCATAGAACATGCCACACCAACTTCACCCTGACAGCCAACTTCAGCACCAGAGATAGAAGCGTTACGCTTGTAAAGAGCACCGATCGCGCCAGAAGCTGCGAAGTAACGGATGTAGTCTTTCTCTGTCACTGTTTGAATGAACTTATCGTAGTAAGCCAAAACAGCAGGGATGATGCCACACGCGCCATTTGTTGGAGCCGTTACTACACGACCACCCGCAGCGTTTTCTTCGTTTACAGCAAAAGCAAACATGTTCACCCAGTCAACAACAGTCATTGGATCGTTCGTTGTTTTTTCTGAAGTGATTAGCTGTTGACGAAGTGCTGCAGCACGACGAGGTACACGCAGTGGACCAGGTAGGATACCTTCAGTATTCATACCGCGATCCATACACTCACGCATTGTTTTCCAAATGTTTGCGAAGTAAGTACGAGACTCTTCGTCTGAGTGGAAAGCCGCTTGGTTTTTCATAACCAGTGTACTGATAGAAAGACCGCTTTCTTTACACTGATTAACCAGCTCTTCAGCTGTTGTAAATTCGTAATGTGCTTTGATTGGGTTTTCTTCTTCTTTGCCGAAGTTCTCTTCGTCAACGATGAAACCGCCACCAATTGAGTAGTAAGTTTTTGAGTATGCTACTTCGTCGTCAACCCAAGCGTGAATGCTCATGCCATTCTCGTGTAGAGAAAGGTTGCTAGTATGGAAGTTCATACCGCCATCGCGTGGGAACGATACTGTATGACAGTGCATGCCAACAGGAAGGCGCTCAGTTTCTTCTACGCGAGCAATGAAGCCAGCAATAGAATCGATATCAACACGCTCAGGAGTATTGCCAGCAAGACCCATGATGATTGCGATATCTGTGTGGTGACCTTTCCCTGTCAGTGATAGTGATCCATATACGTCCACGGTGATTTTAGTGATGTCGCGCAATTTTCCCATTGAACGTAGGTCATCAATAAATTCTTTACCCGCTTTCATTGGTCCAACTGTGTGTGAGCTCGATGGACCAACACCGATTTTATAGATATCAAATACACTAATCATAGCGATTACCTCAAAAAGAGAGCCTCCCAAGGGGAGTAGGGAGGCTCATTTATTATCATTATATTTTGTGTCTAATCTCGCGATATAAGATGAAAGTCATCTTATAAAAAGTGCTTAAGATTAAAGAGCGCCGTAGATTACAGAACTAATAGCCGCTAGACCACATAAAGCTGTAAAGATTTGTACAGGTGCTGAAGTTTTGTACTTAGCCATTGCTGGTACTTTTTGCATCGCGAATACAGGCATAAGGAACAGGATAGCTGCAATCATTGGAGCACCCATTGTTTCAATCATACCTAGGATGCTTGGGTTAACTACCGCAACAATCCAAGTTGTAACAACGATGAACGCTAGAGATGCTTTTTCGATAGTGCTTACTGAAGAACCAGAGCGAGACTTGATTAGACCAACAAGACCTTCGTGAGCACCTAGGAAGTGACCGAAGTAGCTTGAAGTAATCGCTGCGAACGCTACTAGAGGACCCATGTAAGAGATAAGTGGAGACTCATGTACGTTTGCTAGGTAAGAAAGAACAGAGATGTTCTGTGCTTGTGCTGTTGCTAGTTGCTCTGGAGATAGAGAAAGAACTACAGAGAATACGAAGAACATTACAAAACCCATCAGCATCATTGCTGCGCCGCCAGTGATAGCGTCAGTTTTCTTAACTGCGTTTTCACCGTATACACGACGTTGCTCTTTAGAGAACTGTGAAATGATTGGGCTGTGGTTGAAAGAGAACACGATGATAGGAATTGCAAGCCAGATAATAGAAGGCATTGTTGACCATTCTGGGCTAACTTCCATCATTGAAGTGTTCCAGTCAGGAACTAGGTAGAAAGATAGTGCTAGTAGGATGAATACTAGTGGGTAAACCATCGCTGACGTTGCTTTAAGCATCAGCTCTTTACCGAATACAACACCCGCTGTCATAGCAAGGATAAGTGCACCAGAAAGAAGAGGACGTGGAATAGATTCCATACCCATTTGGTTTATTAGGAAAGAATCAACTGTGTTTGTGATACCAACACCGTAGATAAGAACGATTGGGTAGATAGCGAAGAAGTAAGCGAAAGTAATAATGTTTGCGCCAGTCTTACCGAAGTGTTCTTCAACTGTATCTGTAATATCTGCTTCAGGGTTTTTAGCTGACAGTACAAAACGAGCTAGAGATTTGTGTGCGAACCAAGTCATTGGTGCCGCGATTAGAGCTAAGATAACTAATGGCCAAAAACCACCCGCACCAGCTTTGATTGGAAGAAATAGTACACCAGCACCAACTGCTGTACCGAATAGTGATAAACACCAGGTAAAATCTTTATAGTTAAACTTGCTTGAATCTTTAACGGCATTCGCCGAAGAAGTTGTTGTGTTCATGTTAAATTACTCATTTTTTGGGAACAGGAAATAAGTCGGGGCTAATTCTGCAGAATTTTCGTCTGCAAAAAATAGATCTAAATCATGTAATGAAACGGCGTGTCACATGATATGCGAAAAACGGATTTTTGATCACGAAAATAGCGTGCCACAGGTGATTTATGTTTATGCTTGGTATTAGTTTTTTTATGCGAAAGGGCGGGTTGTATAGATCTATAGCAGGTAAACGTTTGCGTAAAATTGCATTAATAATTCTGTTCCATACAAAGCTTGCGATTTGTTAACAGAGATTAAACAAAACGCAGTTGCTATGTAACTTGTTGCACTACATGCTGCTGCAATGATTGGATAATTTGAGCCGTAACGCCCCAAATTAGGTGCTCTTGGAAGGGCATGGCAAAAACGCGATGCTTGATTTGTTTAAAGTTGACCATATGGCTGTGTAATTTCGCTTGGTCTAAAACATAAGTGGCAGGAACCTCAAAAATAGAGGCCACTTCGTTCTCATCGATGATGGGTTTATAGTCAGGATCAACTAATGCGACAATCGGCGTAACAGAAAATTTACTAATGGTACTCAAGGCGGGTAATTGCCCAACAATTTTAACTTGATCCGATCGAATCCCCACCTCTTCATGGAGCTCTCTAAGTGCAGTAAATTGCATAGAAGGGTCAGAAAGTTCGTGTTTGCCACCTGGAAAGCTAACTTGGCCGGGGTGATGTTTTAAGTGAGCGGCTCTTTTAGTAAAAATGACATGTAAACCATCTTCTCTTTCAACTAAACCGACCACTACTGCTGCTTTGCGCAATTGTTCGCCACTGATGTGCGACACACGCTCCACTGACTCAGGGTGATAACCAACAGTAGAGTTAAGTTGGAATTGTTGAAGGAAGCTTTCTTTATTCATATCAAGCCAATATATTGATTATTATGATTTTAAGTATAGACATAATCGTGGGTTGATTACCAATGTTGAGTTTTAGTTGATTTGCTTTCCTTTTTTCTGCGAATTAAGCGCCATGAGCGGCTGTTTACCGATGAAGCTCCTTAAAATGGTGAATTTGTCGTCGTTCAATATGTGCATATAGGCGAGTAAGCGTTACCCGTGTCATAAAATTGGGTGACGAAACGTATATTTTTTGTTTAAAAATTTGATAACAATAACTTAGTGGACCATTCTAAAAAGAAATAGAAGAAAAGGTATGAAATGAAAGGAATCATATTCACCGAATTTTTAGAACTTGTTGAAGATAAGTTTGGTTTAGAGCTTTTGGAAGAAGTGTTGGAAATGTCTGAGGACGAGGGGATCTATACGTCTGTAGGTAGTTACGATCATAAAGACCTTGTGAAACTCATTATCAATTTAAGTAAGAAAACCGATATCGATGCAGCCAGTTTACAACGTGTATTCGGGCAATCGGTATTTAAGAACCTGTTGGCTTCGTTACCCAACAAATCCAGCCTCGCGCATAGCAATACCACCCTCCAATTTATTCAGCACGTAGAGCGTTACATTCATGTTGAAGTGAAAAAATTGTACCCAGATGCTGAGCCACCAGAATTTAGCTTTATTACTACGACCGAAGCGCAGTTGGTCTTTGACTATAAAAGCGCGAGGTGTATGTCTCATGTTTGCTTAGGGCTCATCGAGGGATGTGCGGATTACCACGGTGAAACTATTGCCGTAGAAATGACTCCTCAAAATGATGACCAAAGTGTGGTTCGATTTAATCTCAAAGTAGAAAAGTGATATGACGCCGGCCTCTGCCCTAGAGAAGAAGCTTAATCGCCAGATAGCAGCAAGAAAAGAAGCTGAGAAGTTGTTGGAGCAAAAAAGCCTTGAGCTCTTTGAGGCGAACCAACAGCTAGAGATTGCTTTGCGCCAATTAGAAAAGCGCTCCAATGCGAACATACGTCGTATTGAGTTTCAGCAACAAATCGACAACTTGTTGATTGATTTCGGACGCGCTTTCCTTAGAAATGACCTAAACGATGTCATGCTTTCGGAGCTGACGACCAATGTGACAAACAGTTATCTGATTGAAGCCAGTCGGTTAATACTTCCCCCTAAGCTGCTTCCTCAACTCCAAGCTAACGATTACGGTGATGATACGGTAGAAGCTCTCGACCAAGACATACAAGAACCGCTTTGGAATGGTGAGGTACTGACTGTGCCTTTAGAAGTTGAGAAGGTGATAGTTGGAACGCTGATCGTGAGAGTGCGTCTACTCGACCAAGATTACGAATTTATTCAGAGCCAATTACTATTGGTTACAGACCTAATTTGTAGTGCATTAACCCATCAGCTTGCGATTAACCGTAATATTGAATCGCGCCAAAGAGCAGAAGAGTCTGAAAGGGCGACTCGCGACTTTGTGGCAATGATAAACCATGAATTACGTACGCCACTCAACGGCTTGTTGGGCAGCGCCGAATTGATCAGCGACACCGAACTGAGCAGTTCTCAGCGTGAGATAGTGAATAACCTGAGCCAATCTGGTGAGTTTCTCAGAACCATCATTAACGACCTACTCGATTACAGCAAAATTAATGCTGGGATGTTGGAGTTGATTCCCAAGAAATTTGCGCTGCGTGATCTACGAAATACGATTGAAAGTATCTTCGTCAATCGAGCAATAGAAAAGCAGCTTGAATTTAATATCAGTGTCGCATCAAACGTTCCCTCACATTTCCAAGGCGATTTAGAACGCATCACACAGCTGTTTGTAAACCTAATCGGAAATGCGATTAAATTTACTGATAAAGGGCACGTGAACGTAGATATCGAGTCGGACAACAACCACTTCGTTTTTTCTGTGGAAGACACCGGAGTAGGGATTGCTGAATCGGCGCATAAGACGCTGTTTGAACCTTTTACGCAGGCAGATAACTCAAGTAGCCGAAACTATGAGGGCACCGGGCTTGGGTTAGCGATTTGTCGCAAACTGGTGGCTCTGATGAATGGCGATATTGGGGTGACCAGTGTTGTTGGTTCAGGCACGACGTTTACCATCTCGATTCCACTTCAAGTTGTCGATGTTCCGGCAGAGAGTGATAGTGTCGCCAAGGGCTTTGAGTCTGAGGCGGAATTGTCACTACTTAAAGTGCTGGTGGTTGATGATATTAAGATGAACCAGATCATCATCCAGCAAATGCTTCGTAAACATGAGATTGAACCGGCTATCGCAAGTAATGGTGTCGAAGGGTTTGAGCTCGCGTCAGACAACGAATACGACATTGTATTCATGGATTGCAGAATGCCTGTTATGGACGGGTTTGAAGCAACAGAGAAGCTAAGAGAGAAGGGTTACGTTAAATCTATTGTGGCTCTGACCGCCGGAACGACACTTGAAGAACGCGAACGTTGTATTCAGTGTGGGATGGATGACATTTTGAGTAAACCTTACACCGCCAACGATCTGAAAGAGATGCTTAAGAAGTGGGGTGTCTCTGCGGTGAAGGTCGCTTAAACACGCTAATAATGCGTTGTGAGCAATGCACTCTAGTTCAAAGACTAAAAAACCGAAGGATCTTACGAGCCTTCGGTTTCTTCTTATATAGAGCTTTTGCTGAGCGTTAAGCCGCAGAGCTCGTCATTAAGTAGCGGAACTCGCAGTTAATGACGCTAGGTTTAGCAATCTTCAAGTACCGGTAGAATTCGACTCAGCTTATCCAGAGTTTCTTGGTATTCAGAAGCACAATCACTATCAAATACCACACCACCACCAGCCCATGCATAAAGCGTATTGTTCTCGGCGACTAAGGTACGAATGGTAATACTGGTATCCATTCTGCCATTTCGGCTGATGTAACCAATACTGCCGCAGTACGCTGAACGTCGATGCGGTTCTAACTCTTCAATGATCTGCATCGCGCGAACTTTTGGTGCGCCAGTAATCGACCCTCCAGGGAAACACGCTCTTAGAAGGTCAGTCGCAGAATATTGCTCATCAAGGTCTGCTCTGATCGTGCTTACTAAGTGGTGCACGGCAGGGAAGCTCTCAATATCGAACAACTTTGGTACATGCACCGTTCCCGGTTTGGCAACTCGGCCAATGTCATTACGAAGTAGGTCGACGATCATCAGGTTCTCCGCCTGATCTTTATCGGCGCTTGCTAGGTCCCGCGCGTTAGCATCATCAATCATCGGGTCGTCAGAACGAGGGCGTGTGCCTTTGATTGGCTTGGTTTCAATGACGTTGTCTTTGAGTTCTAAGAATCGCTCTGGCGAAACACTGATGATTGCGCAGTCGGCCAAACGGATGAAACCAGAAAAGGGCGCTGAGTTGTACTGTTCTAACTTGTCATAAGCCAGCCATTCACTGCCTTGGTATTGGGCATTGAAGCGCTGAGCTAAGTTAATCTGATAGCAGTCGCCGGATAACAGGTACTCTTGAACACTATCGAACTTAGTGGCGTAGCTCGCTTCGCTCATATTGGATTTCCACGGTGTGGTTAATCCAAAGGGCGGATGTGTTAGGTGTGATTGAGCCATTTGTTGCATCAGCCAATCATGATGTTCGTCGATATTGCTGCCGACAATACACGCCGTTTTCAGTTGGTGATCAACGATTACAGCCCATTCATACAAGCCAACTGCCATGTCAGGTGCTTCAATATCACGCTTTGCGAGTGATGGAAGTGTTTCGACTCTGCGCCCTAAATCATAGCTAAAATAGCCTAAAGCGCCGCCAACGAATGGCAACTCAGTGTGCTCTTTAGTCGCAGGCAATAATTGCTGCTGATATTGGTCGAGTAGTTCGAAAGGATCGGAGTCTGAAACCTCGCACGTCTCATTAACATTAACGGTCGTTTTTGCACCGATTGTCTCGAAGGTGGCGATGGGTTGAGCAACTAAAATATCGTATCGACTATCAACGTGGCTTTCTGAAGCGGAGCGTAATAGCATTGCCCACGGCAGGTTTTCAATATGGGAAAACAGCTGTTTAGCTAAAGTTGATTGATATTCAAGCGGCTTGATTTGGATAGAGCGAAATTCGTTGTTATTCATTTGTTTAATTTGTGACAAAGAGTTCGATCACTGCATGGCGTGTGAGAGGAAGCAAGAGTATCATAAATTGAAAATAAAATGGGTTCTTGATTAGAACGGTGCAAACCACATGGTTTAGTTTAAAGCTATGCAAGCGATTGCTAAAGCAACTAAATACAGCTCAACATAATAAAAAGCTAAGCCAACTAATCCGGTTAGACAAAAACAGTCTAACCAAGACCCCACATGGAACCAGAACAATAAAGAGGCATGCAATGACGGTTATTCGTAAGCAAGATGTGATCAGCAGTGTCGCTGACGCACTTCAGTACATTTCTTATTATCACCCTTTAGACTTTGTCCAAGCCCTAGAAAAAGCGTACGAGAAAGAAGAGAGCCAAGCAGCAAAAGATGCTATCGCTCAGATTCTTATCAACTCGCGTATGTCTGCAGAAGGGCATCGTCCAATTTGTCAGGATACGGGTATTGTTACTTGTTTCGTGAACATCGGTATGGATGTTAGGTGGGAAACGGATCAAACAGTACAACAGATGGTTGATGAAGGCGTTCGTCAAGCTTACAACAACCCAGATAACCCATTGCGTGCATCTGTCCTAATGGACCCTGCAGGTAAGCGTATTAATACCAAAGACAACACACCAGCGGTTGTTCACATTAATATGGTTCCTGGCAACAAAGTTGAAATTCAAATCGCAGCAAAAGGCGGCGGTTCTGAGAACAAAACCAAGATGGTTATGCTAAACCCTTCTGATGATATTGCAGAATGGGTAGAGAAGACGCTACCAACAATGGGTGCGGGTTGGTGTCCACCTGGCATGCTAGGCATAGGTATTGGCGGTACGGCAGAGAAAGCCGCAGTACTAGCAAAAGAATCTCTGATGGAACACATCGATATTCAGGAGCTTATCGACAAAGGTCCAGAGAACGCTGAAGAAGAGCTTCGTTTAGATATCTTCAACCGTGTAAACAAACTGGGTATTGGCGCACAAGGTCTTGGCGGTCTAACAACTGTGGTTGACGTGAAAATCAAAACCGCGCCAACGCACGCAGCCTCTAAGCCTGTTTGCTTGATCCCGAACTGTGCAGCAACACGTCACGTACATTTCACGTTAGATGGCAGCGGCCCAGCAGAGCTAACACCACCTAAGTTAGAAGAGTGGCCAGATATTACTTGGGAAGCAGGCGCGAATACACGCCGTGTTAACCTTGATGAAATTACTAAAGAAGACGTTCAAGAGTGGAAGACCGGCGAAACGGTTCTTCTATCAGGCAAGATCTTAACCGGTCGTGATGCAGCGCATAAGCGTATTCAAGGCATGCTTGAAAGTGGTGAAGGTTTACCAGAAGGTGTCGACCTGAAAGGTAAGTTCATTTACTACGTAGGCCCTGTTGATGCAGTAGGCGATGAAGCGGTAGGTCCTGCTGGCCCAACAACGTCTACTCGTATGGATAAGTTCACCGACATGATGCTAGAAGAAACCGGCATTATGGGCATGATTGGTAAAGCAGAGCGCGGCCCTGCAACGGTTGAGTCAATCAAACAACATAAATCGGTTTACCTGATGGCGGTTGGTGGTGCAGCTTATTTAGTGGCTAAAGCCATTAAAAAAGCACGTGTGGTCGCGTTTGAAGATCTCGGTATGGAAGCGATTTACGAGTTTGAAGTTGAAGATATGCCGGTAACGGTTGCGGTTGACTCTAACGGCGTGAACGCGCACCAGATCGGCCCTGACACGTGGAAAGTGAAAATTGCTGAAGCTGAAAAAGCATAATTTACCGAAGTCAAAAGTCGTAACAGGCGCTAGCTTCAGCGTTTGAATTGCAATTCTTGACAGAAAGTTGAAGACAAAAGTGCAGCATTATTTGCACTTTTGTCTTATTATCAATGATATAGTGATGAACACATAGTTTGATATAAGAACATAGGAGAGAGGAATGCCTCGTTTTATTCAGATCCTACAGATTATCTTGGCAGTGGTGATTGGTGCTTTTGTTGGTTACGACCTGATCTTGAAAGGGATCAGTATCTTTGATAATAAATACGTGACGATTACTTGTGCGCTTTGGCTAATTGCAGAGATTGCACTGTTTGTTATCTACAAGTTGATTGAAGACGATTAAGAGTCGAATATCGCAGAAAAATTCTAAAGCCCCTGATTATGAATGTAGTCAGGGGCTTTTATTCATCTAGCATTAAGAATGGGTATTGCATACTCACCACTATTAGTAAAAGAACAAGCAAAAGCATACAAACTATCCCAACTGGGAAAGAACATAGGCTTGCCTCTCTATTATAATAATCAGCTAGCCTAACTATCACGGAGTCGTTCAAATGAAACACCTAACTCAAGAAATGAGTGACTTTATAAGCAGAGGAACGGATTCTCACATTCGAGTAGCGGTCACGGGGCTTTCTCGTGCGGGTAAGACAGCCTTCATTACTTCGCTGGTTAATCAGCTTCTTCATACGTCTACCCACAAAAATCTGCCTCTACTTGCATCGGCGAGAGACGGAAGAATTATTGGCGCTAAGCGCATCCCGCAACACAACATGATGATCCCACGCTTCTCTTATGATGAAGCGATGGAATCTTTGAATGCGCAGCCACCAGAATGGCCAGTACCGACACGCGATGTTAGTGAGATTCGTCTAGCCATCAAATATAAGCCAGCTAAAGGCGCAAAGAAGCTGTTGAGTAAAAACAGCACCCTTTACCTCGATATTGTCGATTATCCGGGTGAGTGGCTACTTGATTTACCTTTGCTAGATATGGACTTTGATACTTGGAGCCAATCCCAATTCGCCGCGTTGAAAGGCGACAGAGAAACCTACTCGCAACAGTGGAACGCAATGCGTGGTGACATTGACTTGCTAGCCGAAGCCGACGAAAAGAAACTGGTCGCGATTGCCGATAGCTATACTCAGTACCTTCATACTTGTAAGGATAACGGATTGCACTGGGTACAGCCGGGTCGATTCGTATTGCCGGGTGAGCTTGAAGGTGCGCCTGTGCTGCAATTCTTCCCGTGTACTGCGCCCGAGGGTAAATTCTCGAAAACCAGCAACTATGCAGTGCTAAAAGCTCGTTATGAAGAGTACCAACAGAAGGTCGTAAAGGCGTTCTATAAGAATCACTTCGCGACATTCGATAGACAAATCGTGCTGGTGGATTGCTTACAACCACTTAACGCAGGCTATGACTCTTTCATGGACATGCGTGGTGCGTTAGAACAGTTATTGAAGAGCTTTAAGTACGGGCGAAGCAATATGCTAAGACGCTTGTTTGCACCGAAGATCGACAAGATTTTGTTTGCAGCCACCAAAGCTGACCATGTGACACCGGATCAACATCCGAACTTGGTATCACTGTTACAGCAGATGGTACACCCTGCTTGGCAACAGGCGGCGTTTGAACATATCGACATGAGTTGTATGAGCATCGCGTCTATTCAAGCGACCAGTGCGGGATATATCTCGTCGGGTTCAGACAATGTTCCAGCACTGCAAGGTGTCACTTTAAACAACGAGCCTCAAACCATGTATCCGGGTGAGGTGCCGCGCAAACTGCCGAACAAACAGTATTGGGAAACCAACCAGTTTGATTTCACTAGCTTTAGGCCAATGGAACAACACTCCGATGAGCCTTGTCAGCATCTGAGAGTCGACAAGGTTTTAGAGTATCTCATTGGCGATAAGTTGAAGTAATTGAGGTAATCAAAATGAGTGAATTGAAAACAAAACAGGTCTTTGATGAACCGTTGAAGACCTCGTTCGATGAGCCGGATAAAAATGAAGTTACCCCAGACTTGGGTGCCCAACAGCTATTCACGGAACAAGAGAAGTTTGTGCCCGTCGCGCCACAAGTGGAAGTAGACCTAGATGGTGACGCTGAGCTGCAATTGGAACAAGTGATTCGACCGAGCAAAAAGAAGAAGTGGTTTGGAACGGGTTTATTGGTCGCTTTCTCTGGCTTAGTTGGCTGGCAGGCAATTGATTCGGTTATTACCGCGATTCAAACGGCCGATTGGCTGGCGTTAGGTTGGGCAGGCTTTATTGCTGCAATTGCTTCATTGGGTTTAGGCGCAATAGGCAAAGAGCTGTGGAAACTCCGCTCACTTAAAGATCACTTTAGTGTACAAGAGCAGAGTGAAGAGCTACTCCAAAGCCAAAGTGTCGGCAAGGGTAAAGCATTCTGTGAAAATATCGCGAAGCAGGGCGGGATTATTGCCGAGTCCCCTTCGTATGATAAGTGGCGAAACAGCATTAACCCAGCACACAGCGATGCTGAAGTGTTGGACATGTATGATGCTCTGGTTGTCGCTCGACAAGACAAAGTGGCGACTCAAATTGTCACTAAGTTCTCGACTGAATCGGCGGCTTTGGTCGCGGTGAGTCCGTTGGCTGCTGCTGATATGTTGCTGGTGGCATGGCGTAATTTCACTATGATAGATAAGCTTGCCGACGTCTATGGTATTGAGCTTGGTTACTGGTCTCGCATTAAGTTGTTCAAGTTGGTGTTAATCAACATGGCTGCGGCAGGGGCGAGTGAGCTGGCGATTGATGCGAGTATGGACTTAGTCTCGATGGATCTTGCGGGTAAAGTCTCAGCTCGAGCAGGGCAGGGTCTTGGTGTTGGTATTCTTACTGCACGACTTGGTCTGAAAGCCATGTCATTGCTTCGACCTATGCCTTGGCACAATGACCGAAAAGTAAAACTATCAGACCTCCGCAAAGCCGTCCTTTCTGAAATAAAGCGTATCACTCTCAAATAAAGCATTGAAAGCTCAATAGTTTGAGAAGAAGAGTAAACATATGTTTACTCTTCTTCTTGACTGAACTCAGAGCTTAATCCACACTACTGTCAACTTATCCTGACACCTATAATAGGACTATTTGTGCGTCTTGAAGTATTGTGTGAAGACAGACTCGGCTTAACGCGTGAGTTGCTCGATATCTTGGCCTCAAAAAGCATTGATTTAAGAGGAATCGAAATTGATGTTAAAGGCATTATTTACCTAAATTGCCCTGATATTAATTTTGATGCTTTTAGTGAACTTATGGCTGAAATTCGCCGAATTTCAGGTGTGAAGGATGTACGTAAAATCCAATTTATGCCGAGCGAAAGGCATAATACCGAGCTGATTGCTCTGCTGGCTAACCTGCCAGACCCCGTGATTGCGATTGACCTTAAAGGCTCAGTCGACATGGCGAACCACGCTGCATTGAACCTATTCGGCAAGCAAGAAGACGAAGTCATCGGTGAGCCGCTAGCGACGTTTGTGCCTAGCTTTAATTTTGCTCGTTGGATCGAAGGCGATGTAACGCGCCATCGTGAAGTCGTGGTGCTGGAAGGCTTGGACTTCTCTATCGAGATACTGCCGATTTATCTTGGCGGTGACGTTAACGAAGCGGTACTGGCGAGCGCAGTAATGACGATTCGTTCTTGTAATCAAGAGATGAACTCACCAGATTCAATCCCTGAACAGAACAACCTAGGTTTTGAACACTTTGTTGGTGTCTCTAATCGCCATAAAGCCTTGATCAGCCAAGCTAAGAAATTGGCTATGCTGGATCAGCCTCTACTTATTGAAGGGGACACAGGTACGGGCAAAGAGATGTTGGCTAAAGCGTGTCATAACCGTTCGAACCGAGCGTCTTTTCCATTCTTGATTTTAAGCTGTGCATCAATGCCTGATGATGTGGCTGAAACTGAGCTGTTTGGTCATGCACCGGGTTCATTTAACCATGAACAAGGTCATAAAGGCATTTTCGAACAAGCGAATGGCGGTACGGTATTTTTAGATGAGATCGGCGAGATGAGCCCGCATCTACAAATCAAACTGTTGCGTTTCCTACAAGATGGTTCATTCCGACGCGTGGGCGAAGAAGAAGAGATGCACGCCGATGTGCGTATTATCGCGTCAACACGTCATCGTCTTTCTGAATTAGCTGACTCTGGTTCATTCCGTGAAGATCTGTTCTACCGTTTAAACGTTTTGACTCTGTCTATTCCGGCACTGCGTGAACGCTCAAACGACGTAGCGCCTTTGTTGGAACTGTTTGTTGCTAAATACGCACAGCAATTGGGCATGTTAAAACCAAAACTGACGGTAGAACTTATCGATCAGTTAGGGAACTACCAATGGCCGGGCAACATCCGTCAACTTGATAACATGGTGCTGCGTGCATTGACTGAGCTGGATTCAGACACGTTAACCGTTGAGCAATTCCACTTGCCTCAACTAGAAACTATGACAGCTGGTATGGCGAACTTAAGTCTAGACGGTTCACTCGATGAAATCATGAAAGACTACGAGTCGCAGATTCTAGAGAAGCTGTATCAGTCGTTCCCATCGAGCCGTAAGTTAGCAAAACGTCTGAATGTTTCTCACACCTCAATTGCGAACAAACTTCGCGATTACGGTATCAGAAAGAACTGATCGAATAAGAACATGATTATGGAAGATTTGAGCACACCAGAACGCATTTATAAGCGCGATGGAAACCTGATTCTACGCACCGCAGAGATAGACGATGCGAATATGATCAGTGATTACTTTCAAACTAACCGAGAGTACCTTAAGCCTTGGGAACCAATTCGTGAAGATGTGTTTTTTGATAGAACGGGTTGGGCGCAGCGCCTGATTAAGCTAAATGAGCTTCATAAAATGGGGCTAGGTTATTACTGTTTGCTTGTTAATGATGACACTAACGAAATGTTGGGCACCATTTCATTCAGCAATCTGTCTCGATTCCCTTTCTATGCGTGTAACGTGGGCTATTCGCTTGCTGAAAGTGCACAAGGCCACGGTTACATGCGCAGAGGCTTAAGCATGGCAAAGGACTATATGTTTGATGTTCAGAACATGCATCGTTTGATGGCGGGTTATATGCCTCATAATGAGCGTAGCGCTGGTGTATTGGAACATTTAGGTTTTGTTCGTGAAGGCTTTGCCAAAGATTATTTGCAGATCAACGGTAAATGGGAAGACCATATACTGACTGCGCTAGTTAACCCGAACTGGGAAGATAGACGCGCTGTTTAGATACTAATAGTCATTAGGCGTAAGTATCAATTAAACGTAAATACAGATTTAGAGGCAGTGACGAACATAGATAAAATGAAACCGTCACTGTATCAAAAAGAGCATATAGGCATGGTAATCCATAAGCCTAAGAAGAAATTTGAGGAATTTTGATGTCATATACAACTTTGGACGAATACCAAAGAAAATGGATTTTTACTCACCAGTCGATGCCATTACCGGCAGAGGACTTGGAAAAGATTAAGCCAATGACACAGGCAAGGGCGTCTCAGTTTTGGAAAGAGAACGTAAGCCCTCAAAGCCCGGACGCAGAAAGACTAAGTTCACAAGACTGGCCAAGCAAGGCATCCAACTGGAACGAAGAGATCAGCTGGATGGCAAATTGGGAAGCCGATGAGCCTGAAATGCCAGAAGAGATCCTTAACTTCATTGATTGGCAAGATGACGTAACTGTTTATTTTTGTTATGAAAAATATAACATTCTCGAAACTAAATGGTCAGTTTTTAAGAAACACTGGAAGAACTTTTTGTTCTACGATGATGGCCCAATTTTACTAGGTCGCCGTCGTTCAGAAGCTCTTTGGTTTGCAACAAACGGCACCGTTAAAATTGGTAGCCGAGCTTAAGTAATACATTATTTATTTAAGTCGATGTTGTACGAACGATCGATAAAAAGCGAGCTCTGAGCTCGCTTTTTTGTACCTAAAGATCGTCGAAGATCATTGGTAAATACATGTTATTTGAAGTCGATTTCTGATGAGGGTTTTCGTTAGCTCAGAGTGGGTAATTTTCGAAATTGAGATCGCTATCTCATTGGCTTAGTTGAAGTTTTGTGGGTTTGGTTTATCTTTATAGTACTGCCTTAGTGGAGGTGAAGTATTATGATTTGGGATACTCTCGAACGTGTAAATAAACTTCGCAAGGAAGCAATGGAGGATCCGGATTTTCTGGATTCGGCAAAAATGCATGAGCAATGGCTTTTAAGCGAAACTCATAATCAATCTAAGAATGGAGAGAAAGAGAAGAAACCGAAAAAGTTATCAGACATCTATGAAAACACTGAATTTCCTATTAACCCAACCGGAACGAAACATTAATAATGATTAACTGCAACACGGCTAAGGCTCTTAACCCAAAAGCTATAAGTCGATTAAACATACCAGCCTTAAGCCAGCAATAAAAAAGCCACTTTCAACGAACCGAAAGTGGCTTTTTCTTTTCTCGTTAGCTTCTTTACTCGTTAACAACTAAAGCTAATCGTTTTAAATGCTAACTATTGATCAGGCTTAAGCCGCTTGGTAATGCATCACCAAACACGCGCTTAGACTCGCTCTCAGAAAGCTCAGTAACTTCACTTACTAGCGTTAGCCAAGACTCTGGCACCTTGCTTTGCTTTAACTTTTCAAGAACTTGAGCACGGTAGTCATCAGAGATATCGAACTGACGGTCACCCGTCTTACGACAAATCATTACAGCCGCGAAGGCAATCATCTGCTCTTTCTGCCAATTCTGGTCAAGCAGCTTTGGTAACCACTGTTCTGCTTGCTCTCTTGGAATGACGCTGTGTTGGCTTCCGTACAAAGGTGTGCGAGACGCTAAGCGACCGAGAGTCCACCAGTGAGCTTGTTCGAACTGATTATGGTTAATTGCTTTGCTTAAGAACCAAGTCGCTAATAGAAGCTTGTCTTCCACTTCAAGTTGCTCAAGTGATGCTGCCAATCGCACCATGGCTTCATAACCATTGTCTTGTGCATCTTTAGCCGTTTTAGGGTTCTTCATTGCACCTGGGTGAAGGTACTTCGCGATATCAGCCAAGATGGTCTCTTGCTGCTCTTGATTCAGGCCACCCGCAACACGGCGCCAGAATACCCACCAATCTGTCCAACCTTGATGGTTCTGGAATTGGATGTTTTGTTGGTATAGCCCCCAAATTTGTTCAATACGCCATGAGTCGGTTGGATCACCAAAGCCAGGTCGCATAGAGTAACCCGCTAAACGCAGCCAGTTTTTCTCGTGTGCTTCAGAGCGACGACGGCGTTTACGCCCTAGTGAGAACGAATCAAACAGGTGACGGAGAGTAGTAAAGTCCCACTCTTCGCGCTTACCAAGTCGTATCTCAAGATCTTTGGCAAGCGTTTTGATCTCTTTAGATTCCGCACTTTTCTTGTTGCCGCTGTACAGGCGAGAAATCAACTCCTTACATTCGTCCAGTCTTGGATGAAGTTTAGAGTTATCGGATTCATCGCTTTGCTTGTTTCTGACTTCGAACTCAAGCAACCAACGCTTAGTGTCATCTTCCGTACTCACACATTCCATTTTCAATGTGCCGACTTCGGTTAACTGACAAGCAAGCAACACTTCAACGCGCTCTTTTTGGTTGGCCTGAAGCTCTGCAGTGCCTGATCCTTCCAGCGTAGAAATATAAGGTGGAAGAGGGGAGAACAAGTCAGCATCGACATTGACCATTACACCGTTTTGAATGGCAGTGTCATGAGCAATTTGATCGTGCGTTGAAGTCAGTAGATTGAAACGTACCGGCTCACCCAAAGTCAGTGAGAAACGACGGCTGTTCAAACGTATTTCTTGGCCTTCTTCAGTCCCTTTGGCAAGCAGACAAAGCGCTTTACCCATTTTGTTCTTTTCTTGTAGATGTAAGAAGTAAGAACGAGCCGCACCGCCACCGATTTTCAGTTGTGCACCACGACGTGCTTTACCAAAAGCTACTGCACCAAGGGCTACAGACCAGTCAGGGTGAGGGTTATCTAAGACGGTGATTGGTGCACCGTTCCAATTGCCCAGTAACTGAGTAATACGTTCAGTGACAAGCTCACTGTTGAATACACCGCCGTTGAGTAGCACACCGACAGGTATCGCTGGTTTTGTCTCATCAAATTCGACTGCGCCAGATTTCTCTAGTGCCGCTTTTGATACTTGCTGGTGTGTCGCTAGGAATTCGGCAACGTGCTTACTTACCGCAGGATCTGCTGCGTAGGGTAGGCCGAACTCAACCACCGCGCTGCGGCGTTTGTCTGGCACTTCAGTGAACTCAGAAAGTGGGAAGAAACCTTCCAGAGCAATCTGATGAACTTCTTGCTTGGTTAAACCAATACTCTTCGTACCGCCAAGCAGTTTTGAACCGCTGCCCAGCATGGTGATTTTCACATCGTCTGGCGCATTAGCAGAAAGCAGGCTCTCTTTTGCGGCGCGAGTTTGTTGAATCAGTTTGGTTAGGCTAGACGCATTCAACTTTTTGTTTTGATTAAAGCGTTGCTCTGCAAGGTGGGCAAGAGCCAAATCGAGGTTATCACCCCCGAGCATCAAGTGTTCGCCAACGCCGATACGGTCGAGTGCGAGTTCTTGGTCATCGCTATTGCTTGAGTTGAAGCTAGCTTCGATCAAACTTAAATCGGTAGTACCGCCACCAACATCACACACTAGAATCAGCGGGATCTGTTGAAGTTCATCTGCAGCGGTTTTTTGGTGACGTGCATACCAGTCATAACAAACGGCTTGAGGTTCTTCGAGCAACAGAATCTTACCTAAGCCCGCCAGTTCTGCCGCTTCGAGTGTCAGCTTACGTGCTGTCTCATCGAATGAAGCGGGAACAGTTACTACAACGTCTTGGTCTTCAAGCTTGTTGCTTGGGTTACGGTAGTTCCATGCTTGACGGATGTGGTTCAGGTAGCTTGCGCTTGCGACAACAGGAGACACCTTATCGACGTCAGTTGCGCCTGCCCAAGGCAGAATGTCGGAGTTACGATCAACCGCTTGGTGAGATAACCAGCTCTTAGCACTGGATACTTGGCGGCCTTCGACTTTTGCACCCAGTTCGCGAGCCCACTCACCAACGATGACGTTTTGAATATCGCCTTCAACCAAGCTCGGTTCCCAAGGCATGGTGAGATCGGAAGGAGAAATCTGACCTTGTGCCGGATGGTAACGAAATGATGGAAGTAGCGGCTTGCGAACCACTTCACCGGGGCCGATGAGTTGGTCAATATCGAAAAGAGAAACGGGAGCATGTTGTAGGTCGTCGTTGATTTCACAGTAGGCAACCACAGTGTTGGTTGTGCCTAAGTCAATGCCGACTAAAAAACGAGGAGATGCCATACAAAACCTTATTTTGCCAAAGTGATGACCAGTTAATGGATAGTCTTGGTCTTATTATTGTCTTTGGAATGTTTTTAATACAGGGCTAGGGAATCGCATTGATAAAGTAACGGCACCCGTTAAGGTGCCGTTGATTCATTATGCTTGTTCGTTTGAGTCGCTATTCGTATCTTCACGAACGTCGAACTCAACGTGCCATTTCTGACCATTGTCAGTGGCAATCGCTTCTAGGTATAACGTGCCTAATTCAGTAACACGAGACGCTAAAGTCACCGGAACCACTTCACCTTCGCGACGGCCTTCAGAAACAGGCAGTGTCACTTGGATTTCAGGAAGCTCATCAAGATCTTCTGGAGCCCAGTGATCAAGGTGCGTACCCGCTTGGTCTTCACGACGTGTGGTTGAACCGAAGAATTGGAAGTGAACTGGCTGACCAATCACTAGACCGAACTCTTGGCTAGGTACTTGAACGCTTGAACCTTCTTCCATACCAAATGGTGCAACACACAGTGCTTCCATTGGAGGAGCCATACCCGGGATTGCTGGCATCGCGCTTTCAATTCCTACGTAGTAAGAAGAAGCGATACCGCCACGGATACGAACGCCTTGGCCACGACGAACTGCGCCGTAGTATGAAGCGCCGCTTGCTACTGCTAGGTCTAAATCTAGACCTGAAAGCTGTTTAGCGAACTCTTCGTCAGCATTGATCAGCCATTCGTTGATCGTATCTGAAAGACGATCGGCAAGTAGGTTCGATTTTAGAACACCACCATTGAACAGGATTGCTGTTGGCTTGATGAAGTCTGCCGCTGGCGCTTCTGACCCTTGCGCTTCTGTACCGGGCATACCGGGCATGTTTGCAAACGGGTTGAAATCTTGTTGAGCCGTTTCGCTGTTTCCAGAAAGCGCGTTCGCTTGCTTAGAAAGGAATGCGGCAATGTGACGAGTAATACCTGCGTCTTGAGCGTAAGGCAGACCCATTTGAGTCAGTGCGCCACGCGTCTTTTGCACTGGATGTTCAGTCACGGCTACTTTCGGGAAGAAGCCATCAACCAATGTTTGTTGTACTTCTTGCTGAGTCAGTTCTGTTTTCAGTGTTGCGCCAAGTAGTTTAGAACCACGGCTTGGAACAACGATCGGCACAGATTGCAGTTCAGCATCGTTAAGCAGTGCTTCTTTCGCATCACGACATGCGTGAGTCATAGCTTGAACCTGCCAAGGAGCCAGTTCTTTGCCTTCTTGAGCCAGTTTCATTTTCAGACGGTAAGCTAACGCTAAGTCCATGTTGTCGCCGCCAAGTAGGATGTGTTCACCTACTGCGATACGGTTCAGACTTAGGTTGCCTTCATCTTGTGTTACTTCAACCAACGAAAGGTCAGTCGTACCACCACCGATATCAACAACAAGAACGATGTCGCCAACGTTCACTTCATCACGCCATGTGTCGTTGCTGTTATCAATCCAGCTGTAAAGAGCCGCTTGTGGCTCCTCAAGAAGTGTCAGATGAGTGAAACCAACATTACGCGCAGCTTCAGCTGTTAGGTCACGAGCTGCAGGATCAAACGAAGCTGGAACGGTGATCGTTACATCTTGGTCTGCCAGTTTGTGTTCTGGGTTAGCGTGGTTCCAAGCATCTTTAAGATGCTCTAGGTACAACTCAGTTGTCTTAAGCGGAGATACTTTTTCAACTTCTTCAGGGCTACCTGCAGGAAGGAACGCATCACGACGGTTCACACCACCGTGGCATAGCCAAGATTTAGCACTTGCGACCAAGCGGATAGGGGTTTTAGAACCAAGGTTACGCGCAATAGCACCAACCAGTGATTTAGGCTCAGAAGACCAAGGCAGAACGCGAGAACCCGCATTCATTTCATGTTCGTGCGGCTGGTATAGGAACGAGCCAAGTTGGCTGCGAGTTTCTACTGTACCAGGTGCCGTTAGCTGAGGGATTTGCATCACCTCTACACGAGCATCTTCATTGGTTGTGTCGATGTAAGACAAAACGCAGTGTGTGGTACCTAAATCGATACCAACACTGAACTTAGGCGCCTGATTTTGGTGTTCCATTATAGCTCCACCTCTGCCGGTGCAATCACAGATGCATCGTAGTTCTCAGCAAGCTTAGGCAGGTTCATGTCAGTTGCTTTCCAACCTTTGTGAACCAATGTGCCATTGAACGGTGCATTGCCCATTACGTTGCCTGTTAGGCGAATTTCTTGTGGGTTGAAGCCTTCAACAACCGTGATGCGCGTTTCTTCATCTTCTGTGCGGATGTGAGAAAGCGTTACGTAGTCTGCTAGTACTTTTTTACCGCCAGTGTGAATAACACGTGCTGCTGCACCAACTTCTTCATCAGAGAACGAAGTCAGGTCTTCTTTTAGGAAATCGATTAAACGCGCTTCTTGTTGCATGATAGACAGAAGTTGCATTGCAGAATCTGTCGGTGCTGTTGCTAGCTTAGATTCAACTTCAACGACTTTCTCGATCACTTTTTCTACTTCAACAACTTTCTCTACTTCGACAATTTTTTCAACTTGCTTTTCAACTTCAACGATTTTCTCTACTGGTTTTTCTACGACTTTCTCAACCACTTTGGTTTTACGAGAAACGGCAATTAACAGTAGTAAAACGCTTGATGCAGTTAAGCCTGCGTGGAGCATATCAAACGTCTGTGGGATTAGGTTCAAATCAACGATCATAGTGATTTCTCTTTAAAATTGATTTAACGGTATATTCGTCGGTTTAAAGGAATATACAGGTTGGAAAGAAACACGATGGCACAAGTCCAAAACGGTCACTTTCAAGCTATAAATATGGGTGGATACTAGCATATTCAAGGCTTAAGAGTGGTATTTAATGTTTTCGATTAAGTGGGTTTTTGGCGTGTTAGCTTGAAATTTAGCCGAGATTTGTCTGAATATTGGTCTCTGATGTAAGCGAGAGGTAAACTATGCCCGTTTTATGTCAGTTTTAAGACTAAACAGAAATGGAGCACGATTCTCTTCCGTTATATACTTTCAACTCATTAGAGCCTATTTGGAACCTATATGCCTCACACCACCGACCCATTAACAGGGTTGAAGAGACGAACTCTCCCATTGGTCGTATTTGCGGTCAGTTTTTTGATTACTGTGTTGTGTTTTATCTTAGTCGCGCTTAACCAAAATCGCGCACTGAATATGAATTTGAATAGTTTTGCTAATCATCAGACCCTGAGCTTGGAAGCATTTATCGGTAATGATGTGGCTTACATAGGTTCCGGCGCTAATTTTTTCTATTCCAATGATCCCGAGAACTGGGATAAATTCGACCGCTTTGCTCAACAAACCATTAACGATTCAAAGAGTCTAATCGGTTTGCAGTGGATGCAAAAAGTGTCAGTAGATGAGATTGCTGAACACACGGCTAAAATGGAAGAAAAGTCCCCATTCTATAAGCTATTCACCATCCCGAAGCATGAAGCAAAAACCTATGGCTACATCTTAGATGGCGAGCCAGCTTTTATCGCCAGCGATATCTATCCCAATACCCCAGCGAACGATAGAGTTCTCGGTTTTTACTCTTCTCGTGAGCGCTTCAAACTGGTTTTAGATAATATTAAACAGACGCGTAAAGCGAATATTTCAGACAAAGTTCGCTTGCTTCAAGACGGCTTAGATCAAGACACACCAAAGACAGGTATGCTGGTTTATCACCCAGTTTTTGAAGGTGAAAGTGACAATTTACTCGGTGTTGTTATTGGCGTAGTTCGCACCACGTATTACTTTGAAAATCTGCTGGCGTCAGCGGTGGGCGATATGGATGTTTATGTTCGTGTTACCGATACTGGATTCGAAGCGGAAGATTCACCAATCTTGTTCGAAACTGATGGCTATGACGCGGTATCCGGGCACCACATCACCAAGACAATCGCACTGACCAACCGTGACTGGAAGGTTGAGTACAAGATAGACTCTTGCATCTCTTTTTATGGTTATTTGGTGTTAACAGGCATCGCATTGGTCGGTACAACCATCTCACTGTTGTTGGCGTATATCGTTAACATGCAAATCAGAGAGAAAGAGCGTTTGTATCGAATGCTGAATAAGCGGACTGAAGAGCTTCGCTTCTTAGCTGATCACGACAGCCTGACGGAAATTTATAACCGACGCGCGTTCAATAAGAAGCTAGACAAAGCCATTGAGCGAAACCAGCCCTTTTGTCTCGTTGGGTTTGATATCGACAAGTTTAAAGGTATTAACGACCAGTTCGGTCACCCAGCGGGTGATGCTTTGCTTATTCATGTCATCAAGCTGATCTCGGTGAACCTGAAAGAAGGGGACGACCTGTTCCGCTTAGGTGGTGATGAGTTCTGTATTATTTCTAACATCTCAAACCATGAAGCCCTGAATCGTTACTTAGAGTGCATTATCAACACCGTAAGTCGCTCTCATTGTGAACACAAAGGTCGACAGTTAAGTTGTACCTTGAGTATCGGTGCAGCCATTCGTGACAGTGAGGACTCTGAAGAGATCATGCAAAAAGCGGACAGCATGCTCTACCAAAGTAAGTCAAATGGCCGAAATAGAGCCACAATTGCAGGCTAAATGAGCACTTGATGCAACTGGGGTCGAGTTCTTTATTGGGCTCATGTACAATTTCAAAAAACTTTTGATGAAAGAATTGGGCGACGTATGAATCACAATCGAGTGGTATGTTTCGATTTAGAAATGTGCTGTTGGAGCAAAGATGGTGTAGGAACAACAGGAGAGATCATTGAAGTGGGTCTTGCTGAGATCGATCTTGTATCTGGAACCATCGTGAAGCGCGCGCAATATTACGTTAAGCCCGAAAAAGACGAAGTCTCTCTGTTTTGTGCAGAGCTAACAGGCATTACACCTCGCAAGATAGAAAAGCAGGGTCGCCCTTTAGAGTCGGTGATTAAATCGATGATTAAGAATTTCGGTGGCCCAAAGAAAATCTATGCTGCTTGGGGACGTGATGACCTTATCTTACATAAAGAATGTATAGAGAAAGGCATCGAACCACCGTTTAGCGAGTTCTTGAATATCGCCACACTTTATCGTGTTCAAAACCGCCTTAAAGAGAAACGCATCGGACATCGCGCCGCTCAAGAAGCTAAGAACATTGAGTGGGAAGGTCGTCAGCACTCGGGTTATGTCGATGCTTACAACCTCGCGAAACTGACATTGACGATGCTTTAGCCTTTAAAAGCGTTAGGTCTCTGAAAAGAACAACAGACAACAAAAAGCCACCTTCTAAGTCTCTATATGATCTGAGTATCTATATGAAAAACTAGGTGGCTTTTTTGTTATTTAAGGAAAGATGGACCCTGTAAATAATTCTGTGTAACTGTCGGGGTTACATATATTCAGTTAATCGGTCTTCGAACATAATCATAAAGCGGTTCAGGGCTTGTCGCCAGTTTCTAATTGGCATCGTCCATCTTTTGGAGGCATCCTGGATCGCTAAGAAGATCACCTTCCTTGCCGATTCATCTGTCGGGAACAGCTTACGCTTTTTAATCGCTTTTCTAATAACACTATTAAGTGATTCTATGGCATTAGTCGTATAAATTGCTCGCCTAATATCTTCTGGGTAGTTGAAGAGCGTGTTCAGGTTATTCCAATGTGCTGTCCAAGAGCGGCTGATCTGAGGGTATTTGCCATCCCATTTATCTGAGAACTGCTCTAGCGCTAGCAAGGCTTCATCTTCTGTCTTCGACTGATAGATCTTCTTAAGATCGGCAGCCACAGCTTTATAATCTTTCCAAGGTACATACCTAACTGAGTTTCTCACCATATGGACGATACAGAGCTGGATCTGAGTATTTGGGAATGCGGCATTAATGGCATCAGGAAAGCCCTTCAGACCATCGACACAAGCAATGAGAATGTCTTTTACTCCGCGGTTTTGTAGCTCTGTTAGCACAGCAAGCCAGAACTTAGCACCTTCCGTCTCTGACAACCACATGCCAAGCAGCTCTTTTTGACCCTCCATGTTCACGCCTAGCGCAAGATAAACAGCTTTGTTGATGACTTGTTTATCTTGCCTGATTTTAACGACAATGCAGTCGAGATAAACGATTGGGTAGACTTCATCTAATGGGCGAGATTGCCATTCAACAACCTGCTCTAGAACAGAGTCCGTCACCTTAGATATAAGGGTTGGTGAGACATCCGCATCGTACATTTCCTTGAATGTGGCTACGATTTCTCGGGTCGTCATGCCTTTAGCATAGAGGCTTAAGATTTTGTCATCCATCGACTGGAAACGAGTTTGGTGCTTGCGAACCAGCTTTGGTTCAAAGCTTGACTCACGGTCACGAGGAACGTCTATCGGCACTTCACCATCATCAGTGATAATAGACTTGCTGGTATACCCATTACGTGAGTTGGAGCTGGGTTTTGGGAGTGTTTTCGTAGCCAAGGTGCTCATCAAGCTCAACATTCAATGCTGTCTCAACAGTCACCTTGGTTAACATTTTTCGGAAGTCATCAAGATCAGATTCTGTCTTAATTGATTTAGCTGCTTCACGAGCAAAAGCTTCAAGTGCTTTCTTATCCATACTATCCATCCTTAGCCTTTAAGGCTTAAGTCTAGACAGTTACACAGAATTTAGGACAGTCATCAAAAGATGACAAGTAAATCAAACTTTCGATTCTAGTTATCCAATCTAGCTTGTTATTCAGCCTGTTTCCTTATTTAACCTAGTGCCTAATTCGATCTAACTACTTGCCAAGCATGTTTTTTAACTTATCACCCTTATCGAAAAAGTGATGCTTCATCGCGCCTAACACATGTAATGTGACCAACGACATGAACACCTTAATTGCAGTTGCATGAATAAAAAACAATAGGCTAACCATCTCTCTTTTTGTTGCCCCTTCACTAAATACCCATGAGTAAACACTGAATATCGGTGTATCAATCAATGCGATACTTAAACCCGATACCGTAATAAAGGTCAGTGTTACCGCCTGAATAAGTTGAACTACTCTAGGGATGGTAAATCGACGTTCACCTCTTTTCGGTTTAGCGAGCATTCTTGCAATCAGTATGTTGATCAACACCAAAACAACAGAACCAAAAATCTGATGTATTAATATTGTTGGGTATTTATCTGGGAAGGGGAGCAATCGGCTTGATATAAACCCAAGCGTTAAGGTCATCATAACAGCACACAACATTGCCCAATGTAATGAATCGACTTTGTTATTTTCGTGTTTGTTTATTCTATTTTGTATTATTTCTCGGTTCATACGATATTCCATTATTAGTGTTGTTCGATTTATTATATTTATCTGACGTGTGTTATGAATATGTTCACCGAATGTTTAATATTAATAATAACGTATCGATTTAATTAATATTAAATCGTTCGTATTGCTCTTGATGGCGGTTTTATCTCTGTTAGCGTGGTCGAATCTAACCCACGGAGAACGACATGAAGAACATCAAGAGTTTGATTAAACGAGCCATTGCGTTGAGTTTGTTGAGTGTGAGCCCCTTAGTTTTAGCCCAGCCCGTTGTACTTATTAACACCTTCTCAGTTGAAACTAGTAAAGAAGCTGAAACGTTAGCGTATTGGGAAAGCGCTAGGGACGTACTCATTGAACAACCGGGATACATCTCTACCACGCTGCACCGCTCACTAAGCGCTGATGCCACCTACCTGTATGTGAACGTCGCTAATTGGGAGAGCCAGAAGCATTTTATCGACGCTATCTCTGTGATGAGGAAACAACTGCCTGCACTCGATATTAAGGGTGTGACTGCCGATCCCAATCTTTACGAAGTTATTCGCCACTAATTGAGAGTTTGTTTAAATGAAATATGTACCACGATTGTTTTTAGTTCTTTTTAGCTTTTTGTTCTCTGTCAGCAGTTATTCTGCGGCTTATGGCGTTTCCGTTGCATGGAAGACACAAGACGCCCAAGCGGTATTCGATGCCATGCCTACTCAGAAAAAGGCGTTTGCGAATTTGATTGATGCAGGGCTAATTCACGACATGTTTATCTCTGAAAGCTTTATTGGCGATCAAGCATTTCCAATCATTAAATTTGTAATGGAGGCAGGCAGTGAAGAAGAAGTTCGACGTGTTATTGGTAATCTTCCTCTTCAATTTAAAGAGTTAGCAGAAATAACAGAGGTGAGAGATATCGGAAGCAAGTGGTTAGATACTGAAGTTGCGTTTAAAAATTATGCGATTGAGTTATCTTGGAAAGAGCCTGAAGATCAATTAATTGCAGACAAAGTAATCAGCGTCGATTTGCAAAAAGTGGTGGACTGGAGTGCTCAAGGCGTTATTACTTCGGCCTATTTAAAAAACCAAGCGATTGCAGAAGCTCAAGCTAATCAAATGGCGATGATCAGACCTATCTATTCGATTGCTGTATTAGCACGAGATGAACAACATGCACTTGAAATTGCTAATGAACTTAATGCCGTTAAATTAGGGTTTGCTAGTGTCAATATCAGTGAACTTGGTTTTAAACTCGCGTTATGATTTTGAAATAAAATAAATTTCCATGTTATTCTAGGGTGAGTTTATTCAATGCATTTAACTCACCTTATGAATAATAATAAAATACAAGAATATAGCTTGGTTATTGAACTTGAAAATCGACAGCTGCTTAACCTTTCTTTAAATAAGCATGTGACCTTATCCCCATCAGAATGTTTAATTTTAAAGCACTTGATGGATAATTGTTCACAAACCATAGGGCGAGAGTTCCTCCTAAAGCATTGTTGGCCGGGTAGGGTGGTAACAAGCAGTTCTCTTAACGTCGCAATTAAAAACGTTCGTACCGCGCTTAAAGCAGTCGGTTCGGAATGCAAAGTTGTCACGGTCCAAAAAGAAGGATATTGCTTTATTTCACCAGATAAAGGTGAGGCTCAAGTGACTGAGCTTATCAACAACCCTAGCGAGAGAGCCCCAGAGCGACTAGAAATTAACAGTGCTCCGCAAGTAGTAAAAGATCCTATCGAAGTTTCTGATGTTATAGAGATGCCTTCTTCTAAGCGTCACTCATTACTTAATCAAGCTAATGGCAAAAACAAACTCTATTTTGTACCGTTAGCGGCTGGTATTGCGGCGAGCGCGTTGTTGGTCGTGGTGTTGTCTTGTCTTGGCTTTTTTATGGAGAAAACGTCTATTAATGGGATTGCGGTGTACCACGACAGCGTCAACTTGGATTCAATGCTGGTGGAAGACTTAACATCGATTGCTGAACCTGGAGTCGAAGCAATATACCTGCATCGTATGGGTGTTGATTGCGGCGCTATACAGGTGGTGATATTGAACCAAAGTGGCTGGAAAGACATCAGCTCAAGCTTTAAATTGACACACTGCAATGATGCGCACGTTGGGCTTTATGAGATCGAACCAATTAATAGGCTGGGAATAAACCAAGCAACAGAAGGAACGGTTGATGAAGCGTAAGTTTTGGTTACCTATCGTGGTTACCTTGTCCGCTATTTTTCTGTTTGGTGTCATTTCCGGTGTGATGACCCGAGGGGCTTATCAGTTTGAGGGAATCTATGAAAACGTCGGTTATGAAGTGCTGACGCTGGATCTGAAGAATGGCCGTTCAAAGATGCGTTATGTTGGTTATAATATCGACGGCCAAGTCGTGCAAACCAAGCAGTTTTTTGGTGTCTTCTTGCGCTGGGGCAATCACTACTATTTCTATCAGATTGAACAGGACCAAGCGCACGGGCAGCAGACCTTCAATGTGAAGAATCTTTTTATTCAGCACCACAGTAATAAGCGTAGCGTGATGGTTTCAGATCAGCGTGGTGCTTACGTGACCAAAGATGGGAAAATACTGGAATTGAAAGGCATTCTCTACGGGCGATCTCTTCGCTAATTCATGTCCCGTTCTTTAAGCAAGCTTGTAGATAACAGTTCACCTTAAATCATTTGATTCTGGCTCATCAAATCCAATAACGACGGCTTTTAAGCCGTCGCTTTTGATTCCGTTCAGAGTCTAATCTTCGCCCAGAACGCTTAATTTACTTTTGATGAAGTCTTTGTGGTCAACGTAAAGTAGTTCTGCTGTTTTGCGAATCACTGAATCTTCAAGTGGGTCAATCTCTCCATCGGCATGCGCGACTTCCCACATAGCTTTGATCAAGTCTATGCGAACTGGCTGCGAAAGTTCTCGCAGTTGAGAAGTGAAATCGTACAGAGAAACAGATTGTTCAACTTGAGGCTCAGCTTGCGCCAATAAGGCTTTGGATTCTTCTTCTGTTATGTTCAACAAACGCTGTAGTAAGTGAAGCTTGGCTTCTTGTTCTGATTCGTTGATCGCGTGGTCTGCACCGGCCACTTCACATAACAAGCTGGCGATAGCTAAGTTAGGTGAGGCGGTGGGTGTTTTACCCAAATCAGAGCCTTCAACTAATTGTTTAAATAACGAGGTAAGTGAGTTAAACATAAGAGCATTCCAGTTATGGTGAATATTATTACTATTGGGCCTACAGAGTGTGATCGCAAGCGTCTTTACTTAAAACTGACATTACGAAGAGGTCAGCAATAAGGAACACTTGTTTAGTCCGGTTCTGGAAAACGCGTGACTTTTCCATCGCCACTTAACGTCGTAATCGCCTGTGGCTTCCCGTCGCTATCCAACCTTAACTCACCAATTGCACTGCGGTTTGAAAGGCGATAAAAGGTCTGATTGTCAGGGCTACGTTTCTCTATTTTTAGGCGCTTTCGCTTGGTGAAATAGTTAAGAACTGAGCGCGGGCTATACAATAATCGGTCACACACATCGCAAAATTTAAGCAATGGTGCAGGGAACTGATTCTTGATACCACTACAAGTAATCTGGTAGATGTTCGGACTGTTTCGGCGATACCTAAGCTTAATGTCGTAGGCAAACGAGTAGTGAACATCACCAGAAAGCACCACAAAGTTGGTGGGCGTTTTGGTGTGGGTAAAGATACTGATGAGCGTGTTAGCACTGCCTGGGTGTGCCATCCAGTTTTCAGCATCAATCATCAATGGCTTACCTATTGTTGTCGCCATCTTTTGTAGTGTTTCAATGAACTTAACGCCGAACATTGGTGCAGCAGAAACAATCACCACCTTTTCTTGATTAATCAATTGATGCTGAAATTCCGTCAGCGCTTCCCAGTCCATCAGACCCGATGGCTTGTTCATTCGTGATTCAGATCGCCAACGACGTGTCCGAGTATCTAATACAATCACTTTGGGTGACGTGTTGATGGTGTAATGCCACTCTTCAAAGCGATCGATCATCTCTAAATATTGTTGGTGCTGTTGGGGATCGATGTTCTTACTGAGATCGCCGTTGCTTTCGACACGACTTTCGCTTTCGTTACTGCTAATCACCGGAGAGAAAAGCTGTTTGGTCTGCTCAATGAATTCGCTGCTGAACTTCTCTGGCGCGTTACCCCAACCTTGGCACATCAAATAAGCTGCAAGGCCGTTACCAATCACTTGAGTCGCAAAGCGATTTTGATCGACGGCATGTTCCCAACCTACGGTTAAGTTCCAGTCATCAGTGACATCGTGGTCATCGAAGATCATGTAAGTCGGAATATGAGCGAATAATCGCTGCACTTGTGGCAAGCCTGCGACGAAGTCATCAATGATAACGCTTTCGTCACGCCACTGTTGTTGCTCGGCAGGTGTTAATTGACGATCAGCCTGCTTGAAATCATTGTCGATTAATCGCTCACGGTTGATGCATTGCCACAAGGTCGGGGACCAAACCAGCAGGTACATCGCGATGAATTCAGATAAGGTGACTAAGTGATTCTCACAATCGGTCGAGCTAAAGATAGGAATCCCGCGTTTAGGGAATAACTTATCGAGCAGCGAATCCGAAGTGTTGTGGTGTGGCAGTAGGTGATGGCGTTGGTAGAGGTGATATTCGCTCTCATACAAGGCATCGCTGCTATTGATTTGGCTGACTTGTGAGTCGGTTGGTAATGCTTCACCAACCAGACCAAGCAATTGAATCACTTGCTGAATGGCATCCAGCGTTGGGCCTGCCACATGGTCAGCGTAGATTTGGTCGCCGCTCATCATCAACATATCCGGTCGTTCAAGTACCGTTTGATTGGCGATTTTGTTGTCTGCTGCTACTAGGCTGTCCTTGCTCGGGTGATGAGGGTTACGACAAGAGCCATGCAAAATGTAGTCGGCAGCTGTAGATATCTTAAATTCGATTCGAGAACTGTCGTTGTTGGTTCGCGTGTCCTTGTAAATCAAATGCGGTGCCAGCTCAGTGATTGAACCTTGCTCGGTTTCTATTTGATATTCCAACGGAACGTTGGTGGGGAACTCACCCTGTAAATGAATCAAGGTGACCCAAGCGTGTGTGCCGACCTGAATCGACTCTTGCTCATCGAGTGATGACGAATAAAAAGGCGTTTCTTGCTCTGCATTGAATAGTTGAGTTGTGCCCGAAAGTGGGGCGCTGGTGACTATCCAGAGTACCACCTCAGTTGCGGTGGTTTTTCTTAAAATTGGGCCAGCAAGCAATAAGGGAAGAGGTGATGTCGTCGAGCGTTTCAATGCGGTTCCTAAATCGTTGGAGGTGAGTCGTTGAGATGTTTCGTTTCAAGAGCAGAGGTTTCGAGTTCTGGTGTTTGAGGCTCGTTAATTTCGAGCGCAGATGTTGCCGGTGGCGCCATATCAGCCTCATTTTCCTCGAGCTCCATAACCTCAGACTCAGCCATCTCAGCTTCTGTTGTTTCAAGAACTTCGATAACTTCTGAGCTAGAAAGTTCATGACCCATTAGAAATATTGCCAATAGGGCATCGGCTTTAGTCTTGGTATCGGAAGGTTCGTCTAACAACTGTTCAAGCTTTTCTCGAATCATAGCAATCTCGTGCTCCACAAAGCCACGGCCTTCGTCGTCCCCTTGGTTTTCTTCAGGGGCGTTATCGAACTTCATAAACAGCAGCTCACCGTCTAACTTTGTATTGACCAATCGCTCTGGCAGCCATTCCTCGCCCATAACGATATCTGGGTCGGAATCATTGGGTAAGTGGTCTATAATGTTTTGTAATTCTGAGACTTTCACAATACTTTCATTTAACCGAGAATATTCGACATTGTAACGGTCAATGTCGATCAAACCTAAAATTAGTTGGCTGGCATGGCCAATAAATGTCTATTCAGTAACACAATATTTATTACAAAGAGCAATGACACAAGAATGAAGCACAAATTTTCACCGAAGCTCATTTCGTATGGGGCGGTTTTATTAGGTAACGCTTTTCTAGGTAATAGCGTGGCGTCGGCTGCGGAAGAGCAGGAGTGGGGCGTTGCAGCAATGTTCCGAACCGCGAGCATTCCTTACGACACCTCTGGTGGTGACCAGTCGGTTAACACATTTGTCCCGATGTTATTCTTTAAGAACGATTACGTGTTTATCGACGGTACAGAAATGGGTGCTTACCTGTATCAAACCGAAGATGAAAAGTGGTCATTTAACGCTATTTCTCGTATGCGTTTTATTGATATTCCAGCTTCAGAGCAAAACGCCATTGAGGGCGATACCGCCGATTTCGGTGCTCAACTGACTTACCAACTTGATGACCAATGGGCTGTCGAGACGGAAATTATGAGTGACAGTGAGTACAACTTCCACGGTAACCTGCGTGCCAAAGCCAAGTATGAAACTGGCGATTGGGAATTCTCTCCAAGCGCGACGCTGCGTTATAAGAGTGCCGATTTCAACAGTGAATACTATTCAGCATCCAATGAAACCATTGGTGCAGGCGTTGATCTAAATGTCGGCGTAGAAGCGCGTTATCACGTGTTTTCGAACCTTTATCTATTGGGTTCGACTAGTGTCACTCGATTGGATGACAATGCTTACGACTCTTCGATTGTGGAAGATCGTTATCAAGGTGAACTCTACCTTGGCTTTGGTTTCTTCAATGATAAAGAGAAAGCGCCTAAACCTAAGCTAAGTAACGCCCCTTACCTGCGTGTTGCACACGGTTGGGCAACGCCATCGAACATTGGCGACATCATGAAGTTCAACGCGGAGAAAGACGAATACAACAACCAACTCACATCGTTCTTTTATGGTCACCCTTTAACTGATGAGATCTTTGGTTTCCCGTTGGATATCTACCTAACGCCGGGTATTGCGCATCACTGGAGTTCAGATGTTCAATCGAGCAGCACGGAATACATCATTGCGATTAAGGCTTACTACACATTCAACTGGCCAACACAGTGGCGATTTGGTGTCGCAGAAGGTATGTCATACATAGATTCGATTACCTACATCGAAGGTTCTGAAATGGACCGTAAAGGCTACACTGCAAGCCACTTGTTGAACTACCTAGACTTCTCATTTGATGTGAATGTGGGTGACTTGATTGGTAAGAATGACCTGAACAACTTGTGGTTCGGTTACTCTCTACACCACCGTTCGGCAATCTTTGAAAACGCCTCTCAGTTTGGTCGTATCAAAGGCGGCAGTAACTACAACACCGTTTATTTCCAATATGAGTTTTAACCACAACCTGCAATTTAAAGTTCAGGTTACGTTATACAAGCCAACTTCCGTTTACGGGGTTGGCTTGTTTTGTATAGGTTTTACTAAATTTGCGTGATCAATGTTATTACTGCTTTTTACTTGAACGAGTTATGTGTTCTTTTTATTCGTAACCTTTCCATAACGCCGATATTGCCTTACTGGCTCTCTCTTTACCCATAGAAAACATGATAACCCTCTCACACGTTTAGCTTAAATGCTTAAAGGTTTAAGCAATAAGGTTCGTTCGGATAACCCCATAATCACAAAAGGTAAGTGACCACATTGCTGACAATGTTACTGAGATGGGAATATCCGTTGTGAAACGTTTATACACAAAGGTCGATACGAGAAATGATAAAAAAAAGCCTTTTAGCTACCTGTACCCTCATGGCTAGCATGTCTGCGTTCGCTGATGTCACGATCACCGAACTTACCGTTAACCCACAACTCTACCCAGTAGGATTTGAACAGCATTTACAAAGAAACTTGGACTTCTTTGTTGATGGCGTAGGTGTGGATCAAAAAGCCAAAGTTCCATACGACACGATTTTCGTCGATAAAAATGGCCAAATTGAACACGACTATTATGTCAATACAACAGAGATTGGCCTGTACCTAAATGTGCTTGTTGAAGCACATAAAAACGGCAATGCCAATGCTCTCATTCGTATCCATGAAACACTGGATGCGCTAGCAGGAGCTCCTACTTGGAAAGGTCTGTTTTTCTGGCCTTATGACATTGAAGGAAAGCAACTAAAACCAAACAAAGATGGCATTGTTCCCGCCGTAGATAACGCAAACTTAGCATTTGCTCTTGCTGGTGTAGCAGGTGCTTACCTTGACTCAAAGCAATCCGATGAAAAAGAAGTCGTTGCTAAGGTCGAATCTATTCTTAAGAGCCAAACAGATGGTTGGTCAGCACTCTATGATGAGAGCCGAGGTCTGCTTTATTCTGGGTGGTCAACGAAAAAAGAAGCACCACTCTCTTACCATATTGATCGTAAAGCAAATGAGAGTCGATTGGCTCCAATCTGGGCGCATTTAATTACTCAAAACTCAGAAAATACGGTCCCGAAAACTGCGTTCAATGATATGGAGTTATACACCCAAGACTATTACCTAGATGGCAAGAAGTACTCTCCGATGCTGACTTGGGATGGTGCTTATTTCCAAGGCATGCTTTCGATGATTTGGTTGGAAGAACGCTCATTGATCCCAGATTTCTCGATGATCGAAGATATGACAGAGATCCAAAAGTACCACGCTATCAAGCATCAAATTCCTTTTGTTTCGTCAGCCGCAACTGTTGACGATGGTTACGCTGCGTTCGGTGTCCCACAGTTATCAGAGTCTAAAGTCCGCTTTAATAACACAGATCTTGCTGGTGGTGATACGGGTACACCTCATGCGCTTGCGCTTTCTTATATGGTGAACCCGTTTGAAGCTGTCAGTCTGTTAAACACAGTGATCGACTACTACCCACAACTTGAAACGCCATATGGCTGGTATGACGCGATAAACGGTAAAGGTGAAACATCAACGAAAATTCTGTCTCTAGACCAAGGTATGTTTGTCGGTGCCTTCCTTTCACCGGCTATCAACCAAGATGTGCGTAAGTACCTAGAAAGCAAAAATTACTACGCCGCCATTGTTGATATGTATGAAACCTTTGAACCAAATAATAAATAGACAGAGGAATGAACCGTGAACTTTGAAAAAGCAGTGAACGCAATAAAACTAACAAGCTTCGTTCCGTTGTTAGCGCTAGCTATTCCTCTGACAGCCAATGCTGATGAGCCTGTAACAGAAGAACAAGCTGAAATTGAAACAGAAGTTGGATTATGGAGTGATCATGAGTATAGGGACCTTATTTTAAGTACCGAATCAGCACAAAGCAGTAATGCAGCCCCAAGAACTCGTGCACTAACGGGTATCGAGTACGAGCATATTGACAACGAAAACCAACCCAATGAAGAGCTTCTTCACTATATCTACGCTGATGGTTTTACGCGAGTCACAGACACTTTCAGCATGGGGTATGTATTCAAAGAGATACACCACAGTCGTGGAGGCGAGAGCACGGGGCAAAGTAACTACTCTGAAATCATTCCGAGTTTTTACTGGCGTCAAAACGACAACGTTGCTTACAACCTGATGCTGTCGTATGAAAAAACCATCGGTGAATGGCATTACGATAAATACATGGCAAAACCGGGTATTGACCTTAGCTTTGGCCGTCACTTCTTACACTTGAGTGCAGAGCTAGGCTACAAAGATGAAAGGCAAGGTCCGGGCGGTCGAGGCGCGTTCATTGAATCTGAACCTTTATACCTTTACCGCTTAGATAACGGCATCAATATCGGTGCGAAGGTCATCTATGTCGAAGAGCATAACGACTTCAACTATGTTGAATTTGCCGTTAAGCCCTTGGTGCAATTCAACTTTGATAATGGTAACTACTTAGAGCTGCGTTATGAAAGAGGTACGTTAGATATGGGTTCAGATCCAAGTAATCGCGACCATTATGACTATGATGTTTATGCGCTATACACGGATCTTCCAATCAATGAACATTTCTCCTTCTTGGCTGATATTCAGGTTAAAGATCGCCACGCAGATACGGCACCTTGGACTGGGGACCAACTGGTGTGGTTCTCCAAAGTCGGGATTGTTTGGAAGTTTTAACAAGCAACTTTAGTTACCGTGGGATTACTGATTAGCTACAAAAGGCGCAAATTTGGTAATCCCACACTTAACCACTTGCACTATTGTTTGGATATACCGCGAAGGAAGGTGTGACCTAAATAGTGAACGCATTTATAAATAGGAATGCAGAATCATGGCGAAAGTAACGCTACAAAATGTAAACAAAGTCTATGACAACGGCTTCCACGCTATTCACGATGTGAGTTTAGACATCAAAGATGGTGAATTCATGGTGCTTGTTGGTCCATCAGGCTGTGCTAAATCCACGATGTTGAGAATGGTCGCGGGCTTGGAGAGCATTACCGATGGGCAGCTTGTAATTGGTGACCGAGAGTGTAATGACCTGCCGCCAAAAGACCGTGGCATCGCGATGGTATTCCAGAATTACGCTCTGTACCCGCATATGACCGCTTACGAAAACCTAGCATTTGGTTTGGAAACGGCAAAGAAATCGAAAGCCGAAATCAAAGAGCGTGTCGCCAAAGCCGCTGAGCTTCTTGAAATCACCGACCTGCTCGATAGAAAGCCAAAGCAGATGTCAGGTGGTCAGCGCCAACGTGTTGCCTTAGGGCGCGCAATGGTACGTAACCCGGATGTGTTCTTATTCGATGAACCGCTATCTAACCTAGATGCAAAATTGCGTGTGTCGATGCGTCGCCGAATCATTCGTCTGCACAGCCAACTTCAAGAATCAGGCAAGCCTGCAACCATGATCTATGTAACCCACGATCAGGTTGAAGCGATGACTATGGGAGATCGCGTCTGCATTCTTAACCAGGGTCGCATCATGCAAGTCGATACGCCGATGAATGTGTACCACAACCCTAAAAACAAGTTTGTTGCTGAGTTTATTGGCTCCCCAGCCATGAATATGCTTGAAGGCACTCTATTGGATCAAAGCGGTAAAGCGTGCGTTCAACTCAATGAGCACACCATCGAATTGTCGAAAGCACATCAAGAAAAAGCGAAAGAGTGGGTAGGGCACCGTGTTCACCTTGGTATTCGTCCAGAGCACTTGTCGGTATCTAATCAAGCGAATCAAAACACGCTACCAGCAAAAGTTGAGGCGAAAGAAGAGTTAGGGTCAGAAGTCTACTTACATGTGACCATCTTCGATAAACCGGTGGTTTGTAAGCTACTCGATACCGAGCAAACACCAGATGTCGGCACCCATTGCCACATTCAACTTCAAGTCGAGAAATGCCACGTCTTTGATGACGCTTCTCAAGAAAATATCCACTACACAGAATCAAAATAAGTTTGGAGTAAAGCTTTATGCACCACATTCAACCTGGATCACAAATGAACGTTGGCAACGAAAGCCTAAACCTCACATTCAACGCAGATGGCGTACTAGGCGCAATTCGCAGTGATCGTTTAATGGTGTCTTTGTTCGATACGCCTGACTCAGAAATGGCTATCTCGAATGTATTTCTTCGTGTTAAAAGCGAAGGTAAATTAAATGTCACACCACTGCTTTTTTTTAATAACAAGATTGAAACGTTTAAGCAGAGCGATGGTTCATTACAGTGGGTAACAACAACGGAAGACTTTGAAGCTGTTGTGTCGATTAAAACGGCTGGCCATGCGTTTTTCTGCGATGTGAGCATTACCAACCTCTCTTCACTGCCACTGACGTATGACCTGATTTACGGTCAAGACATAGGTCTTGCGGATGAAGGCGCAGTTAAAACCAATGAACTGTACTGCTCTCAGTACCTTGACCATCAAATCTTTGAAAACCAAATGGGTTACGTGGTTTGTAGCCGTCAGAACTTGCCTCAATCTTCAGGCAACCCGCGCATTCAATTGGGTTCTCTTTCTCCTGTCGTTGGCTACAGCACCGATGGTTTCCAGTTCTTTGGCAAAGAGTTCAAGTTAACAGGTGAGGCCGTAGCATTGAACGCGCCGCAACTTGAAAACCAAAAATATCAATATGAGATGGGTTACATCGCGCTTCAAACTGAAGAGATCACGCTTGCAACAGAATCGTCTAAGGAAGTGGTTTTCTATGGTGTTGTCACTGCGGACTTCCCGAAATCAAATTCGGGCGAGCCTATTGAACTGGAAGAGATTACAGCTAAGCACGCTCAACTGACGTTATCTGAAGAAATGGAACGTGAGCCTTTATCTTGTGTGCACCAACCTAAAGGCGAGTACCTGCAGGGCGAGAAGCTGAGCAAGAAAGAGATCGCAGAGTTCTTCGGTGATGATCAAACGTTCGCAGACGTTAAAGACGGTGAACTGCTTTCATTCTTCTACGGCGAAAGCAAATACGTGACGCTGCCAGAAAAAGAGAAGCATCTAGAGCGTATGACAGGTCATGTGATTGCGTCGGGTAATAATCAAGATTACCAGCAATCTATCATGAGCTCGACTCACTACATCGGCGGTGTTTTCAACTCACAGCTGACGCTGGGTAATACCTCATTCAATAAGCTGTTGGGCGTGTGCCGAAACCCGTTAAACCAATTCACTCATGCAGGGCAAAGAGTATGGGTTGTAGTGGATGGAACCTTCCGCGTATTGGGCATGCCTTCGGCTTACGAAACTGGCCAAAACTATTCACGTTGGATTTATAAACTATTTGGCGGCTACCTAGAGATCGTTTCGTTCTCAAATGCACAAAACCCAATGATCCAGCTAGATATCACTAAGCACGGTATTGAGGCTCCGCTTTCAATCAAAGTGTCACACCAACTTGTTTTTGGTAACAACGAAGGTGAAGGCAGTGTTGAGATTGCAAGAGATGGCGAACTGTTCACAGTGACAGGCAAAAATGAACTGATTGATCAATTCATGCCGAAGCTGAGCTATGGTCTTGCAGTGCAAGGCATGGACGTAACGGCGGAAACGATCGGACGTGCGGAGTCTGATTCAGTGGAGTACTTGGTACTTAACGGTTCTCTTGAGAGCCACTGTTCCATCGCGATTGGCAGTAAGACGGACGCGCTAGATACTACCGCACAATTTATGGCGTTTGAGGCGGAACGCGAGCAATACCAAAAAGGTATTCAGTCACTGACCAAAGGCTTCAATGTTGATTTCAGTGAAGACAATGGAAACAGCCAGCGCATCAATACGTGTCTGAACTGGTTCACTCACAATGCTTTAGTTCACTACTCGACACCACACGGCTTAGAGCAATACTCAGGTGCGGCATGGGGTACGCGTGATGTTTCTCAAGGCCCATTCGAATTGTTTATGTCGATGCAGGAATACGCAAAGGCAAAAGCGGTGCTAGAAGAGATCTACAGCCACCAATACCAAGAAACGGGTACTTGGCCTCAGTGGTTCATGTTTGACCAATACGCAACTATTCAACAAGAAGAAGCGCACGGTGACATCGTAGTGTGGCCGCTCAAAGCTCTAGCTGATTACCTAAATACGACGGGTGACATCAGCATTCTGGATGTTGAACTGCCATACACGCTAGCAGAAGAGGGTTTTGTAAAGAGCGAAAGCAGCTTCACGTTAATGCATCACGTACAAACTCAAATCCAGCATATGCTGGATAACCTTGTACCTGGCACATCACTCTCTTGTTACGGTGATGGCGACTGGGACGATACGCTACAGCCAGCGAATCAATCACTGCGTGAGAACATGGTGAGTGGTTGGACAATTCCATTAACGCTACAAGCGCTTAAAGGAATGTACCAAGCCCTTCAAGGTAGTGAACATCAAAACTACGCCGCTTCTTTGATGGAATTGGCCGACAAGATGGAAAGCGATTACCACCACTACTTGATTAAAGATGGCGTGATTGCAGGCTTTATCCACTTCGATCGCGATGAAGAGGGAAGCGTTAAGCAAATCGAACACTTGCTGCATCCATCAGATCAAAAAACGGGTATCAACTACCGACTATTGCCAGCAAGCCGCTCAATCATTTCAGAAGTGTTTGATCCAGAAATGGCAAGCTCTCACATGGAGATCATTAAGCAAAACCTTGTGCACCCTGACGGAGTTCGCTTGATGGATAAAATGGCTGAGTACAAAGCAGGTAAACAGAGCTACTTTAAGCGCGCAGAACTGGCAGCCAACCTTGGACGTGAAGTGGGCCTTCAGTATTGTCACGCTCATATTCGATTCATCGAAGCGCTGTGTAAGTTGGGCGACGCGGAAGCAGTATTCGACAACCTGTACAAAATTATCCCTGTGGGTATTCAAGACCACGTGCCAAATGCTGAGCTTCGTCAGTCGAATGCATACTTCTCAAGTTCAGATGCGAAGTTCAATGACAGACCAACGGCTTACGATAACTTTGACCAAGTGAAAAACGGTGAGGTTGCGGTGAAAGGTGGCTGGAGAATCTACTCAAGTGGTCCGGGTATCTATGTGAATCAACTTATCTCTAACGTATTTGGCGTTCGATTCTCGAACAACGATCTCATTCTTGACCCAGTAATCTCTTCGCGAGTTGGTCAAACGAAGATTCACTTCGAGCTTGATGAGAAGCCAATGACCTTAGTTATCGATTTGGTTGAAGGTTCACACACGCCAAAAGCAATCTCGATAAACGGTGAAACGGTGCCATTCGAGCTTACTGAGAACCGCTACCGCTCTGGTGGCGCGAAGATCTCGCGCGAATGGTTGCTTCAGAGATTGAGTAGTGAAGAAAACACCCTTCATATCTCCCTTTAATAATCTGTTGGGCTCAGCGATGGGCCCAACTCAAAGGCTGAGTATGAGAAAAATGCAAGGTGTGAAGAGCTGGGCTCTTAAAGGAAATAAGTGAAATGAAAGTGACCATTAAAGACGTAGCTAAAAAAGCGAATGTCTCCATCGCAACCGTTTCGTACGCAATGAATGACTGCAATCGCGTCAGTGAAAAGACGCGTCAGCACGTTCTCAATATTGCTAACGAAATGAACTACGTCGCTAACACTAATGCCAAGCAGTTGAAACAGCGTCGTAGCTATGCAATCGGCCTATTTCTAAACAACTGGTTTGGCCCGATATACAGCGAACTTGTAAAAGGTATCGAGAAGGTATGTCACCAGCGTGGCTATGATGTCGTCGCTTGTAGCATGTATGGAAATGAAGACTCTACTGCTCACAAGTATATTCGAGATCGAGTTGTTGATGGCGCGGTGGTTTTAACCAATTCATTTGATACCGAGTTTCTAAAGTCGGTCGCAGGCCCAGACTTCCCTATGGTGGTTCTAGACCGAGAAATAAGTGCTCCCGGTATCTATAACATCCTTATCGACAACTTTGGTGGCGCATTCAGTGCAACCAAAGAGTTGGTGCTTAAGGGCTGCAAAGACATCTACTTCTTCACTGGGCCTGAAGACTCATACGATAGCAAGAAGCGACTGGATGGCTACATCTCAGCTTTGGGCTATTTCAATATACCAGTTAAAAACCATCATTTGATTAAAAGCGATTTCACAGAAAAGACCGCTTACAAGCAGATGAATGAGTTATTGGAACAGGGGCGCAGGCCCGACGCGGTATTTGCGGCCAATGATGAAATGGCGATCGGCATAATTCGCGCAGCGAAGCGTTTTGAAATAGACATCCCGAGCGAAATGAAGCTCGTCGGTTTCGACAATATAAGAATGGCAGAGTTAATGATTCCGAGTTTAACGACCGTTACCCATGAGAAAGAGGGGATGGGGGAGCTTGCAGCATCAACGCTTATCAATGCGCTTGATGAAAAAGCTAAAGACTCACAAGCATTAACGATTTTGCCAACGTCATTAATTTTACGTGAAACTCTGTAGGATAGTTATGAAAAAGTGGTTGATTGGATGTGTGCTTGCGCTGAGTTCGCAAGTGTCACTCGCAGATAATACCCGTATCGAAGTCATGACCCCAGTGGGTAACTACATGGACTTTGTCCGTTCTGAGTTAGTTCCTGAGTTCAAAAAAAGATATCCAAACGTAGATGTAGTCGTATCAAACGATGAAAACCTGGAAACCCGCATGGCAGCAGGCGATGTGCCAAACCTATATGCAGGTGTGTTTGGTTACCAACCCGCGAAATACGCCAAGATGGGTAAGCTCGCTTACTTAGAGCAGTTCGAAGGGTTCAATGCGATGGAGGACAGGATCGATCCTGTATTCATGCAGAAAAATTACGGTCGAAACTACTACATCCCTTGGAATGCAACAACGACGCTGATGCTCTACAACAAAGAGCTGTTCATTGAAGCGGGTTTAGATCCAGAGGACCCACCTCAAACCTGGGACGAATTTTTACACGCGGCAGAAAAGATCAGCCAACTGCCTCCAAGAGCAGATGGCAGCCCAGTGTACGGCACCGTATTCTGGAACGAAGCACTGTCTTGGGGTAGCTGGTACTGGAGCATGCTGGCTCAGATGTACTACAACTTCAACGACGGCCAATACGGCTTGCTTAATCGTTTCGGTACCAACCCTAACTTCGATAGAGAAGAAGCGAACCTAGCGCTGTTCTTTGAAACCATGGCGAAGGCGCAGCAGTATTCTCCACTGACCATGGAGAAGAACTTCTTCTCACGCACCATTGGTATGTGGCCACAGTTTGGCTTTGGCTGGAAAGCAAACTTAACTGAAGCGGCTGGTAAGCCGATGGTGGTGGGAGAAGATGTTGGATTAGCACCGATTCCGACGCTGAACAAAGGCGACACCTCATATTCTACACTGGATGGTCGCGCGCTAATGATCTTCAAAAATAGCGTCGAGAAAGAGCAGCTGTCGTGGGCGTTCTTAGAGCTGATGATGGAAGACGAGTTTAACCACAAAGCCAATGTGGCGCTGGGACAACTGCCAACCCTGATCTCGCTAAAAGATCGACCTTACTACAACACATCAGAAGCCAAGCCATTTGTTGAGCAACTACCAAACGCAAAACTGAATGAACCTTTTGCACTTTCATCAGATATGGCTGGCGTCATTCTTGAGCAGTATTCCAAAGCTGTGGTTAAGCAAGATGTTTCTGCTGAGGAAGCGGTAGAAGCAGCGGCGAAGCAAGCTGAAAAACTCATTAACGAATAGTGTGATAGGTCTAAGTGAAACTATGAAAAAAGATAACCTCATAACCGGCTACCTGTTCCTTGCTCCATGGATTGTGTACTTCGCGGTCTTTTTGATTTACCCGTTCTTCTTGTCGTTTGAGAGCAGCTTTCTCAGCGTAAACATCTTGATGCCAGAGAACACCAAGTTTATTGGATTAACCAACTGGATCACAGTCGTTACTGACTTTACGTTCTGGAAATCGTTGTTCAACGTGGTGTTCAACCAAGTCATCTTCGTGTCGTTGAGCTTTGTGATTGGACTGGGTTTGGCCTTATTACTCAACGAGATCAAATTCTTGTCGAGCATGTTCCGCACCATCATGTTCATTCCGGTGGTGACCTCCATTACCGTGGCGATGATCATTTTTGACTTCGTATCAGGCCCTTCAGGTCCAATTCAAAGCACTATGGTGGGGGCGAATCTTCTTTCAGAGCCGGTGTTCTGGAAGTTTGAAGAGTGGTTACCAATGCCTGTGATTGCGGTGTTCAGTGCTTGGAAGTGGTTCGGTGTGCAGATGATCATCTTTCTAGGTGGTATCGCGAGTATCGATAAATCGCTGTTCGAAGCGGCTGATATTGATGGTGCATCGTGGTGGCGTAAGACAAAGAAAATTACTTTGCCGATGATCATGCCGCAGATCGTTTTCGTGATGACAATGAACATCATCAACGGCTTGCAGATGTTTATCGAAGTGTTCATGAACTTCGACTTAAACGGCGGTCCTTACCAATCGGCACTTACACCTGTGCTCTACCTCTACCAAACCGGCTTTGAGCAAATGAAGATGGGTGAAGCTTCAACCATTGGCTTAATGCTCGCTTGCGTAATTTACCTGCTGACGATGATGCAGTTAAAAATCACCAGTAAGGAAGACTAATCATGAATGCTGATAAGAAAAAAAACCTACTGATTTACGGCACACTTCTGGTTGCCACGCTTATTGTGTTGTATCCGTTTTTCTACATGGTGATCAACTCATTTAAGACGGGCCCTGAGATCATGCACAGCCCGAATAGTTTACCAAAAGAGTGGTCGTTTGCTGGTTACATCAAGGTGTTTGATTCAGTGAATTTGGGGAGGGTGTTCTTTAACACCATTTTCATCTCGGTCACTGTCACGGTACTGAACACATTGTTCTCATCGATGGTCGCGTATTCGATTGTCAAAACCAACTTACCTGGCCGAGAGTTTTGGCTAAAAGTGATTCTTGGTTCGATGATGATTCCGGCGATTCTGTTCACCATCCCAACTTACATGATGATGTATGAGTGGAACTGGATTAACACCTATCGCGTGCTGATCATTCCGGGTGCCATCAGTGCATACAACATCTTCTTGATGGTGCAGTTTATGAAGCAGATAGACAACGCCTACTTGGAAGCGGCTCGAATTGATGGCGCGAGTGAGATGCGTATCTTCTTCAAAATCATTCTGCCTATGATGCGACCAGCTCTAGCAACGGTCGGTATCCTGACTTTTATGGGGGCATGGAACGACTTTATGGGACCACTACTTTACGTACGAGACGACTCTCTGATGACACTGCAGCTTGCTCTGTACAACTTTAAAACAGAAGTACCGGGAACCAACTTAGAGCAACTGTGGGCGATGACCACCATGATTGCGGTTCCTGTTGTGATTGTCTTTTTCTGCCTACAGAAGAACTTCATCAAGGCATTTACTGGCGTAGGGGTTAAGTAATGAAAGTATCGACAGGATATAAATTATTAGCGCTGGCCTCGGTTATTTTAATCGCCTACGGTTCGGCTTGGTTGAAAGCCTATTCACTATCGGAAAACTACTTTGCATACGCAGAGCAGCAATACGAGCAAGGTGAACTGGTGACTGCGCTGAAAGGGATGAACAAACTCGAACTCAGAATTGAAGACGAGTACTTGGGCGGCTATCAGCAGGTGATTGAAACTTGGCGAAACGCAACGCTTGGTCCTAAGCCAGACGCTTACTATCAGTCATTAGAAAAACCTACATTGATCATTGAGCAACTTAACGAACAGCAGTTAATGGCGTTCATCGAGATCTATGTTCAGCTTGATTCTCGATATGTTCCAACGGCTGCTGACCAACTGCGACGCTTAGCGAAGCAGTCTGGTAATGATGCGTTATACCAAGAGATGACCGAGTTTCTAGCCGAAGCTTTCCCACGTTACAAATTGAAAGAGATCTAATCGATGACTCTATACAAAGACAACTCTGTGAGTTACCAAACCAGAACACAAGATTTACTGTCTCAGATGACGCTTGCCGAGAAAGTGGGTCAGCTTTGTCAATCGCCAATGCTAGATTATGACGACAACAAGCAAGAGTATTTGATGAAAGTAGAGCAGGGTGCGTATGGTTCGCGCATCCTTGCTGACACGGCGTGGGCGGGTAATGCACCGGGTGAGTCGGTTAATCCGCATCAACTCAATGAGATCCAAAAGGTGGCGATGGAAAAAAGCCGCCTTGGGATTCCCATCATATTCGCTCGTGATGTGATTTATGGTCAAAAGACAGTGCTACCCATTCCTCTGGCTCAGGCATGTTCTTGGAATCCACAATTGGTTGAAGAATCATATGAATGCATCGCTGCTGAAGCGGCTTCTTTAGGTATCAACTGGACCTTTGCGCCCATGCTCGACATTGTTCGAGACCCTCGCTGGGGGCGAGTGATTGAGAGCTCTGGCGAAGACCCTTATTTAACCAGTCAGTTTGCAAAATCCGTGGTGAAAGGTTTCCAAGGTGACGACCCTTCACAACCGAATAAGCTGGTGGCGTGTGCCAAACACTTTGTTGGCTACGGTGCATCAGAAGGTGGTCGAGACTACGACACTACTGAGTTGAGTGAGAACACCTTACACAATGTGCACTTGCCTCCGTTTGCCGCAGCAGTGAAGGCCGGGGTTGCAACCATGATGTCTGGATTTAACGACCTTGGTGGTACACCGGTAACCGGCTCTCATCCATTGATTCGAGACTGGCTCAAAGGCGAGCATAAGTTTGATGGCATGGTCGTCAGTGATTGGGGCTCTATTTCCGATCTGGAATACTTCCAAGTTGCGAAAGACCCATCGGCAGCGGCGTTAAAGGCGTTGGATGCGGGTGTTGATATGGCGATGACCCACGAAGCATACGAAGATACCCTTGAAGAACTGGTGACGAGCAATCCAAGCTTGCAAGAGTCGCTAGATGAGGCTGTTTACCGAGTGTTGCTCACCAAGTTCCGCGCTGGTCTGTTTGAACGACCATACATCGACCCTGAGCTGCATAAGAGTGTGTTGGGCTTAGAAGAACATAAACAAAAAGCGCTGGAGCTAACACAAGAAAGCATGGTGCTGCTTAAAAATGATGGTGACTTGCTACCGCTGAACTTGAAAGGCTTAACCATTGCTGTGATTGGCCCTCATGCGCACTCACAAAGGCAGCACCTTGGCTCTTGGTGTTTAGATGGCAATGCGGACGACGTTGCAACGATTACTGACGGTATCCAAGCCGCTGCGCCAGAGAATACAGTGATTACCGATTCAAGCGCATTTAGTGATGACATGATGGAGTGTGCGCATCGCGGTGATGTAGTTGTACTCTGTGTCGGTGAAAGTCATCGCCGAACCGGAGAAGCGCGTAATATCGCCGAGCTTGTACTGCCACCTGGCCAAGAAGAGCTGATTGAGGCTATCGGCAAAACGGGCAAACCTCTAGTTGTGGTTCAGTGTACTGGCAGACCCGTACCGTCAGCTAAGATTGAACAATATGCTCAGTCATTGATTTACGCATGGCAAAGCGGAACAGAGACAGGTAACGCAGTCGGTAACTTGTTGTTTGGTCATAGCAACCCAAGTGGCAAGTTAACCATGACAGTGCCAAGAAGCACAGGGCAAATCCCTATGTATTACGGCCGCAAGCCGATTGGTAAAATGCGAGCGTATCAAGAGTACATGCCGTACAAAAATGAGCAAGATACACCGCTTTACCCATTCGGTTTCGGTTTAAGTTACTCGCAGTTTGAATACGGCAAGTTGACCGTTGTGACGCCTGAAATTACAGAGAATGAGAACCTAATTGTCGAGGTTGAAGTTGAAAACACCTCTGCGATTGCTGGGCAGGAAGTCGTTCAGTGCTATATCTCTCGCCAAGTCTCTTCGACGACTCGTCCACAGAGAGAACTGAAAGCCTTTACGAAGTGCTGTTTAGAAGGGCATGAGCGCAAAACCGTTCGGCTTGAGATTGATGCAGATGACCTAAAATTCTACGGCAGCCAAGCGTGCTTTATGTATGAAAAGGGCGAAGTGGATGTGTATGTCGGTGGAAGCAGTTTAGCAATGGATTCAGTGACGGTTCACTTACTATAAGGTGTTTGGGCAAGATACAGTATTTATCTAAATTAAACGGCTCGCTTGATGTAAGTTGTTAAAATATAGAAAAAAGATTGGGTCGCACCAATCTCTTTTTGTTTTTAAGAGGTTGTGACACTAATTGAGTTTCTCATATCAATGAGAGCGCTTAGGCTTCGATAATTTAAACAACACGTGTAAGTGGCTTCCCATTCTATAGTCTGGCTCACTTGTGGTACAATCGCGCGAGTTTAATAAGTACAAGAATAGGACACGCTTTGACTTCGTCTCCGGAAAAAGCAGACAACAACAAGAATGCAGCCCAATCGAGTTCCTCAAAGAACAACGCTGCATCGAAAAAATCTGCTGAGCAATCAAATGCCACAAAAGCTGAGCAATCAGCGACAAACAACAAATCATCTCAAAATAGCCCAGCCTCTCTTCGTAAGGCCTTAAATGAGTGCATGATGCGCGACCGCTTCCGTTTAAGTAAGCGAATCTCTGGTGCAAGCCGTATTAAGAACGAACAATCTAAGCATGCTGTTTTCGATGAAATCGCATTAGACATTGCCAAGTCGATGATGACGGCAACCCAGCGTGCTGCGCAAAAACCAACGATTGAATACCCAGAAATTCTCCCTGTTAGCCAAAAGCGCGACGACATCGCGAAAGCCATTGCTGAAAACCAAGTGGTTATCTTGGCGGGTGAAACAGGCTCGGGTAAAACTACTCAGTTACCAAAAATCTGTTCTGAGCTTGGCCGCGGCCGCTTTGGCCTAATTGGTCACACTCAGCCTCGTCGTCTTGCTGCGCGTTCGGTTGCGAACCGTATTGCTGAAGAGATGGAAACACAGCTGGGTGAGTTTGTTGGTTATAAGGTTCGATTCAACGACCAGATTTCTGACAACACACAAATCAAATTGATGACCGACGGTATTCTACTGGCGGAGATTCAGCACGACCGTTTCTTAAACCAGTACGACACCATCATTATCGATGAAGCGCACGAACGCAGCCTGAACATCGATTTCATTATGGGTTACTTGAAAGAGTTGCTACCAAAGCGTCCTGATCTGAAAGTGATCATCACGTCTGCAACCATCGACCCAGAGCGTTTCTCTAAGCACTTCAATAATGCACCAATCATCGAAGTGTCTGGCCGTACTTATCCAGTAGATACGCGTTACCGCCCATTAGGTGGTGATGAAAGTGATTCAGACCGTGACCAAATCGAAGGCATCTTTGAAGCGGTTGATGAGCTGTGTGATGAAGGTCTTGGCGATATCTTGATCTTCATGAACGGTGAACGAGAGATTCGTGATACTGCGGATGCACTGAGCAAACGTAACCTGCGTGATACTGAGATCGTTCCGCTATATGCTCGTCTTTCGGCGGGTGAGCAGAACCGTATCTTCCAGTCTCACACTGGTCGACGCATCGTTCTGGCGACCAACGTGGCAGAGACCTCGTTAACCGTTCCGGGCATTAAGTATGTCATCGACCCGGGTACGGCGCGTATTAGCCGTTACAGCTACCGTACTAAAGTACAGCGCCTACCGATTGAGCCAGTGTCTCAAGCGAGCGCAAACCAGCGTAAAGGTCGTTGTGGTCGTGTTGCGGAAGGTATCTGTATTCGTCTGTACTCTGAGGAAGACTTCGAGTCACGCCCAGAGTTTACTGATCCAGAGATTCTTCGTACTAACCTAGCATCGGTTATCCTTCAGATGACAGCGCTTGGCCTAGGCGACATTCAAGCATTCCCATTTGTTGAAGCGCCAGATAAGCGCAACATTCAAGATGGCGTAAGGCTTCTTGAAGAGCTTGGTGCAATTGCGACAACTGAGCCTGCTGCTAATAAAAACAAGAATCAAGGCGACGATAAGAAGAAGCTCACGGCGATTGGTCGTAAGCTAGCGAAGCTGCCTATCGATCCACGTTTAGCTCGTATGGTGATTGAAGCGCCACGAAACCGTTGTTTGCATGAAGTGATGGTTATTGCGTCTGCGTTGTCGATTCAAGACCCGCGTGAACGCCCGTCAGATAAGCAACAATCGTCAGATGACAAGCACAAGCGCTTCTTCGATAAAGAGTCTGATTTCATCACGTTTGTGAACCTATGGGATTACATCAAGCAGCAGCAAAAAGCGCTGTCGAGTAACCAATTCCGCAAACAGTGTAAGCAGGATTACCTCAACTATTTACGTATTCGTGAATGGCAAGATGTGTACTTCCAAATTCACCAAGCAATGCGTGAATTGGATACCAAACTGAACACTGAACCAGGTAGCTACGATGGCATTCATATGTCTTTGCTATCAGGTCTGCTTTCGCACATCGGTATGAAAGACCAAGAGAAGAATGAATATCAAGGTGCACGTAATGCGCGCTTCCATATCTTCCCTGCGTCTGGCCTATTTAAGAAACAGCCTAAGTGGATCATGTCTGCTGAGCTGGTGGAAACCTCAAAGCTTTGGGGACGCGTCATCGCCAAGATTCAACCTGAATGGATTGAACCGCTCGCGAAACACCTGATTAAACGCAGCTACAGCGAACCACATTGGTCGAAGAAGCAAGCGGCGGTAATGGCACACGAAAAAGTGATGCTTTACGGAATTCCAATTGTTCCTAAACGCCTTGTGAACTACGGAGCAATTGATGCAACTGTCAGTCGTGAGTTGTTTGTGCGCAGCGCGTTGGTAGAAGGTGAGTGGGAAACCAAGCACACCTTCTTTATGCAAAACCGCAAGCTACTGCAAGAAGTGGAAGAGCTAGAGCACAAGTCTCGTCGTCGTGACATCTTGATCGATGATGATGAGCTGTTCGATTTCTATGACCAGCGTGTGGGTGAAGAAGCGGTTTCAGGCCGTCACTTCGATACATGGTGGAAGAAGACCAGCCAGAAAACACCAGAGCTACTCAACTTTGAAAAGTCGATGCTGTTCAGAGGCGATGCTAGCCACGTTACTGATTTGGACTACCCGAACTTCTGGCATCAAAACGGTATTAAGCTGAAGCTGAGCTATCAATTTGAGCCGGGCGACGACAACGATGGTGTAACGGTACACATTCCGCTGCCTATCTTGAACCAAATCGACCAGAACGGTTTCGATTGGCAAATCCCAGGCCTACGTCAGGAGTTGGTGATTAGCTTAATCAAGTCGTTACCTAAAACGCTACGCCGTAACTTTGTACCTGCGCCAAACTACGCAGATGCTTTCTTGGCACGCGTGACGCCGCTTGAAGCACCGTTACTGGGTTCTCTTGAGAAAGAGCTACGCCGCATGACGGGTGTGGAAGTGGTGCGTGATGACTGGAAGTTAGACCAGATTCCAGAGCACTTAAAGGTAACATTCCGCGCTGTAGATCATCGCAAGCGTAAGCTGAAAGAACAGAAAGACCTGCATGAACTTAAAGAGAGCCTGAAAGACAAGGTTCAAGAAACGCTTTCTAAAGTGGCAGACGATGACATTGAGCAGCAGAACTTGCACACGTGGAGCTTTGGTGAGCTACCAAAAGTCTACCAACAGAAACGCGGCGGCTACGATGTTAAAGCCTTCCCTGCGCTGGTGGATACGAAAGACAGCGTAGAGATCAAACTGTTCGAAACCGAGCAAGAGCAGATCTCGGCAATGAAATCAGGTCAGCGCCGTTTAATCTTGTTGAACGTACCATCGCCGATCAAATATTTGCACTCGAACCTACCGAACAAATCGAAACTTGGCTTGTACTTCAACCCATACGGACAGGTACTCGATCTTATCGATGACTGTATTGCTTGTGGTATTGATAAGCTGATCGAAGAGAAGGGCGGTTTGGTTTGGGAGCCAGAGCAGTTCGAAGCACTGAAAGAGCACGTACGTGCAGAGCTGGGTGATACGGTTATTGAAATTGCTCAACAGGTTGAAACCATCTTAACAACGGCATTCAGCATCAGTAAGAAGCTGAAAGGGCGCGTGGATCTTTCTATGGCATTCGCACTTTCTGACATAAAAGCTCAGGTAGAAGGTTTGATTTTTAAGGGGTTTGCCACAGAATGTGGGTGGAAACGCCTGCCGGATATTCTACGCTATATGAGAGCGATTGAACGCCGCATGGAAAAACTGCCAATTGACCCGAACAAAGATCGTCTTCATATGATCAAAGTCGAGTCAGTAATGAATGATTACAAAGAACTGCTGAATAAAATTCCAAAAGGGATCGCGGTTCCAGAAAACGTAAAAGAGGTGCGTTGGATGATTGAAGAACTTCGTGTAAGCTTCTTCGCACAGCAGCTCGGTACGCCTTACCCAGTATCAGATAAGCGTGTTAAAAACGCGATTGATGCTTGCTAAAGGAATAAAGCTAGACGCAATGGCAAGGTTTGGGTATAAATCTTGCTTGTTGCATTACTAATTGAATAGTTATTACATACAGGGCGACTTGGTGGCAATTTATTACCACTCAAGGCCTGCCACTAGGACGAAAAAGGTCGAATATGAAAAAAACGTTATTGGCACTAGCACTACTAGGTGCATCTTCAACCGCAATGGCTGACTCTTGGTTGTACGGCGGTGTAATGGGTGGTCAAAACTCATTCGCTGGTGAAGATGAAAATGCGGTGGGCATCCACGTAGGTACAGGTATTTTGCCACTAATCGGTGTTGAAGCGGGTTACTGGGATCTAGGTTCTTTCGACAACGTTAGCTACGGTAACCGTGCTAAGCAAGGTGTTGACGTAAGCACTGCTTATCTAGCGATCAAACCAAGTATCGACTTCGGTCCTCTTCACGTATACGCGAAGGGTGGCCTTCACTCTTACGAAGTAAAAGGCGATAACTTCAAGCAAGACGACGTTGATATCATGTACGCTGTAGGCGCTGAATACTTCATCTTTGGTCCACTATCTGTAGGCGCTAGCTACCAAAACTTCAAAATGAAAGATGACGACGCAGGCGTTTTCTCTCTAAACGCAACTATCCACCTACTGTAATTAATCAGTAAAGCGATCGTAAATAGCGGTCGGATAGTCGTTAAAGAGTTCGCAAGAATTCATAAAAAATGCCAGCTTGTTAGCTGGCGTTTTTGTTTTCAGCCCTAAACCACCTACTTCAGTAGGTGGTTATCATTCAGTTTGGCTTTGCCTGTAGTTCTACCCATGTTAAATGCTCCCTTGATTTTTAGCGAAGTCAAAGAGGACAAATAACATGAGCAGATATAATCAAGCTTCCCACGTATTTTGGAGATGTCAATATCACATAGTGTGGACACCAAAGTATCGATTTAGGATTTTGAAAAACAATGTAGGTAAAGAAGTTTATCGATGTATAAACGTTTACTGTAATCAACTTGGATGTGAAGTCGTTGAATTAAACGTTCAAGTTGACCACGTGCACTTGGTAGTAAAAGTTCCGCCTAAGTTATCGATATCCAAGTTGATGGGCGTATTGAAAGGCAAAATAGCTTTAAAACTCTTTAGTAAATTTCCATATTTAAGGAGAAACAAACTCTGGGGTAACCACTTTTGGCAAAGGGGCTATTTTGTCGATAGCGTAGGGGTTAATGAAGAAATCATTCGACGCTATGTAAGACATCAAGAGAAAAAAGAGCGCGTGGAGCAGCAGCAATTGGCGTTGGACTAAACAAAGGCCCCCTTTTAGGGGGCTCACATAAAGCCACCTTCTTTAGAAGGTGGTAATTTACATCTGTTAACCGTGTAATCGCTACTCTGCTTTCTTGTTACAGGTAGCGGGCAATTACTTTTTACTGTTTAGGATCTGTTGAATTCGCGGGTTCAGTGCTTTGCCGTGTTGGCTTTCGTATTCTTCGCGTTTCAAGTCATTCAGGTTCTTGACTGAGTTAGCAGCAAGCAGGAATTGCGGTAATTCCGTTTCTAGCATGCCTTTCTCGTCTAAACGTTTTGCCTCTAGATAGTACTTCTTAAACAGGCCATCGAGCTTGTTTTCCGCAGTGCGCTTCAAGTCATACAGCTTGTTTTGAATCAGCCATTTCTCAATCTTATTCGCAGCGGAGCGAGACAACACACGAATGCGGCTATCCAACAGCTCTTCTTCTGTCAGAGAATCTTTTAAGATCCACAGCTCACCCATTTGTGGCGGCCAGCTGTTGCCAAGTTGAATGCGTTCGTGACAGTGCATTAGAACGCGGTTTAGGCCGTCTGAATCAACAGAATTAGCAAACTCAATGAATTTACCGCTTGGCTCACTACCGTATTGGTATTCCCACTGTGTTTCGTACACGCTCAAGAAAGAGCCAAACACATGGATACACCAATCGGTCAGCTCTAATTCAGCTGGATCTTGATCAACAACAGGCACTTGCTGAGACGCACCAGAGCCAGCAGCGTTTGGTGTCGCTATTTTTACTTCGGTACTTTGCGCTTCAATAACGTCAGGTACTACGGCATCTTTAGGCAGTACATCAGGAACAACAGGTGAAGCTGACTCAGAAGGTTGGCTTTTTGCCTTTCTGAATGAGCTGCTGCCTGAAGCGTTCAGATGGGCTAAGCTTTTGTCGATACCCATTTCCTTGAGCTTGTCCTGCATTTCCTGAATATTGAGAGGTCTTCTGCTGTTGTTGTCTTTCATTTTGCTTCTCGTTAACTAACCAGTACTGCAACTTAGATTCGATGCGTGATATTGGCATTAGTTCATTGGCTTTGGCTTTATACCAGAGGACAAATTTCTTCCATATTAAACTATGATCACCAGCTAGGCCGGAGAATTTAAACGCACGTTCCGCCCATGTTGGAATGATCTCTTCATCCAAATCATGCGTTGAAACGGTGTTGCTGTTCATTGAGCCTCGGCCTTGTGGGCGAGGGGCCTGTTGCATGTGTTGCATTGGCGCCGGAGCAGGCTGAAACTTAGGTGCAGGTGCAGGTGCAGGTGCAGGTGCAGGTGCAGTAGAGTAGACCGGAATACTATTGGTCGGTTGAACCTCAACGTGCGGCGCAGCTTGCTCTTGCTCAATGAGCATTTTGAAAACGTGGATCTCTTTCTTATCTCGATAGTCTACTTTCACCTTATCGAGAAAACCTTGGTCGACTAAACACTTAAGGCAGTCGGATAAACCAAACGTAGAGAGAGCACAAAGCTGACCTGCCGTTTGCAGGCATACATTGGTGTAACCGAATTCATCAGCACCATCTGCAAGCATCAATAAAACCAGCTTTTCTGCTGGGCTAGAAGTATTCACTTGCCAAGCTAAATAAGAATATTTGGCGCTCAATATCGTGTTCTCAAAAAAGGTAAGTCGTTGTCACTATTGTAAGTCACCCCTTACCGAATTTATAGCAACTTAACAAAAAACGGCATTAGTAAGCCAAATATTGACCATAAGGAGAGGTCTGCTCCAGAAAGTAAGCCTACAGTCATTCATTCTTGTGGTTTACGCTAGGAATCATTGGGCATGAATACGCATAGCCGCTTAAAGTGACGACATTCTTTGTAAGGTTAAGAGTGACCAATTCGCTTTCACATTCTGTTGGTCAAAATACAGGTCTTCTCTTAAGGTCGACTATTGATGATTGTCTAATCGACTCCCCATCCACTTATCTATCTATACATAAACTGTATTTAATTTATAAAACACCTTGATATGATCAATATTTGCGCTATTATGACGATAAGTCAGAAATGACGAAGCGTCACAAAATGGTTAACTACATGAATTTACTATTCGTGTTAATATATTGGATAGGAGTGTTTTAAATACTGGCGAAGCTTAGATGATAGCTAAGCTAAAATACGGACTGAGAAATTATGTTTGGCTTTGGTTGTAAAGGCGATAAACAAGGTATCTTTGGTTGCAAAGGCGTGTTGTCTAAAAAGCAGCAGTCTATCGCAGACCGAGAAGTAGAGTTGATGTTGTTAGCAAAAGATCTGGTTCGAGAACAAGGGTTCGGAAACCTTACGATGGATAAGCTAACGGCCGCGAGCTCTTATTCGAAAGGTACAATATACAATCACTTTTGCAGCAAAGAAGACGTAGTTTTAGCCTTGTGTATTCACTCTTTAAAGGCCGAAGCATTAATGTTTGCTCGTTCTGGAGAGTTTGAAGGCAACTCACGCGAAAAGGTCGTTGCATTACACGTTGCTTACCGAATCTATGTTCGCATGGAGCCGGTACTATCAACCTGTGCGATCATGGCGAAAAGCCCGTGGGTACTAGAGAAAGCGTCTAGTGCACGCGTAGCCGAGATGAATGAACTGGAAGAATTGGTGATTGAACAAGCCGATTTAATGGTTAACCAAGCAGTTGATGCTGGTGACTTAAAGTTCCCTTCCGGTATGGGTTCAGACGCCATCGTGTTTGCAAACTGGTCAATCGCATTTGGTTCAAATGCCTTGTCACAGAACGCATCCAACAGTCATTGTATTAAGCGGTTACAAGACCCGTATTCAGTATTATACAACGCGAACATGCTACTAGACGGCCTCAACTGGCAGCCTCTTTCTACTGATTGGGACTACCGCAAAACTTGGCGTCGAGTAGAACAAGAACTGTTCAGCGAAGAGATTGCCTACTTAGAATCTGTAGGTCGATAGCTTCCATTAAGCCCACTCATGTGGGTTTATTAATAACCATTTATGACGATTCGTCACAAACTTAAGTTTAGCCGAATGTGGTTTAGGCTTTCTTGAGTATATGACTAAGAATTGTGTTTTTGTCAGCTTCGGCTGGCTTTTTAAGACACAACTATGACGAATCGTCACAAATGGAGACTGTGATGGAACATGACAGCCAGAAGCTCGCTTTCGATCACCAAAATCGAGATAACCGTAACGTCGATAGCGGGGATCTAAATAACAGTTGGCACTCAATACCGACCAAGCGTTCGTTTATCGTTCTGCTGGTGGTTTTTTCAATCATCATTCTCTCTGCATTAGGGGCAAAGAACCTCTACTTTAGAGGGGACTACAACATCTTCTTCGAAGGCACCAACAAACAGTTGATGGCGTTCGACGAAATTCAAACTACCTTTGCAAAAACCGATAACCTCGCGATTGTTGTCGCGCCTGAAGATGGCAATGTCTTCACCCCAGAAACCCTCACCCTAATTCAAAACCTCACGGTCGATGCGTGGCAGATTCCGTACTCAAGCCGTGTCGATTCCCTTGCCAATTATCAGCATACCGAAGCGGTTGAAGACGACCTCTTGGTCGAAGACTTGCTGTATGAAGAATACGAGCACACACCAGAGCGAATCGCCAAAGTAAAACAGATCGCTCTCAACGAACCACTGCTTAAAAACGCTTTAGTGTCAGCCTCTGGTGATGTGACCATTGTGAACGTCACCGTGCAATTGCCTGAAGTGGATAAAACCGCCGAAGTGCAAGAAGTCATTGCAGCAATCAACACCATGATCGCTAAGTATCAAGCCGATTATCCGAATGTCGAATTCCATAAAGCGGGCATCATTGCCATGAACAACGCGTTTATGATGTCGGCTCAAGAAGACAGTTCAACGCTGGTTCCGTTAATGCTGTTGGTGGTGTTGGTGTTCCTGACCTTTATGTTGCGCTCATTCTTTAGTGTGGTGGCTACCTTAGTTGTGATTATCTCGTCGATTGTCGCGACCATGGGTTTGTCTGGCTGGGCTGGGATGTTCCTCAGCACCGCGACGGTTAACGTTCCAACCTTAGTATTAACCCTTGCTGTTGCCGATTGTGTTCACGTGATTGTGACCATGAGACAAGCAATGCAACGCGGGATGGAGAAAGCACAAGCCATTCAATACAGCATCAAGCTTAATGCGATGCCGATCTTAATTACTTCTGTCACCACCGCGATTGGTTTCTTGATGATGAACATGTCGGATTCTCCCGTATTGCGAGACTTCGGTAACTTGTCGGCATTGGGCGTGATCATCGCGTGTTTTCTCTCTGTGACTATGCTTCCTGCGCTGTTAAAACTCTTGCCAGTTAAGAGCTTGCCAGCAAATCCATTAGCGGCATATAAAGTGACCTTCATGGATAAGCTCGGTGACTTTGTCGTGACCAATCGTAAAGCATTGCTGCCTATTTCTACTCTTGTGATTGTGGGTGCTGCCGCGTTAATTCCACTCAACAAAGTGAATGATGAATCGGTGAAGTATTTCGATACATCAAGTGAGTTCAGACAAGCAGCCGATTTCATGGAAGAGACCGTAAGCGGCATGACCACCATCAGCATCGCAGTCAAAACCAACGAATCTCAAGCGATTGCTGATCCTGTGTTCTTACAAGCGATTGGCGACTTTACTGAGTGGCTACGCGTTCAACCAGAAACCGACCATGTGGCCACGCTTTCCGATGTTTACATGCGTTTGAATAAGAACATGCATGGCGATGATGACAGTTACTACCAACTGCCACTTAACCGTGAACTTGCCGCGCAATACCTACTGCTATATGAGATGTCTCTGCCTTATGGGTTGGACCTAAACAACCAGATCAACGTCGATAAGTCATCGATCAAAATGGTACTTACGGTAGACAACCTAGGCAGTATGGAATTGGTGGAACTCGAAGAGCGCATCTACTCATGGTTTGCCGCTAATGCACCTCAGTATGAAGTGGTCGCGTCGAGCCCATCACTGATGTTTGCTCACATCGGCGAAACCAACATGGCGAGCATGCTCTCGACTCTACCTATCACCTTAGTGCTTATCTCTGGCTTGATGATCTTTGCATTGCGCTCGGTTCGCTTAGGGGTGATCAGCCTAGTGCCAAACATTGCTCCGGCAATTATCGGCTTCGGCTTGTGGGCGCTTATCTCGGGTGAAATCAACTTGGGTTTGTCGGTCGTTGTCACCCTTACATTGGGTATCGTGGTCGATGATGCAGTGCATTTCTTGAGTAAATACCAACGCGCCAGAATGGAAGGAAAATCAGCAGAAGAAGCGGTTCGTTACGCCTTCCACACCGTTGGTCGCGCATTGTGGATCACCACCGTTGTACTTGTGGCGGGTTTCTCGGTATTGGCGATGTCGAGCTTCAGACTCAACTCCGACATGGGCTTACTCAGTGCGATTGTGATTTTCATTGCGTTGGTGGTCGACTTCATCTTGCTACCGAGCTTACTGATGATCTTCGACAAACAGACTCACTACTCAGATAAACCTCAGCACGAATCAAAGCCACTTAAAGCCGAGTTAACTACAGCAGAGCAATCTAGCCCAGCTGGCGAACTGTCTACTTCGACTAAATAAGGAATCGTCAGCCTGCTGCGGTGGGCTGGCTCAAGGAGAAATTTATGAAAATCGTTAAACAAACTCTCGTTAAGACACTATTTGCTTTCAGTTCATTAACCGTGGGTGCTGTATTAGCTTTCCCTGCGTTAGCCGACCCTGCGAAAGGCTTAGAAATTGCCGAACAACGTAAAGCCGTTGATATGGGGTGGGGCGATTCTGTCGCGACCATGGAAATGCTGCTTCGTAATAAACAAGGTGAAAGCAGCACACGCCTAATGCGATTGAAGTCGTTAGAAGTGGATGACGATGGAGACAAAGGACTGACTATTTTTGATGAGCCACGCGACGTAAAAGGCACGGCTTTCTTAAACCATTCACACATCACTAAGTCTGATGATCAATGGTTGTATCTGCCTGCATTGAAACGTGTAAAACGCATCTCTTCACGTAACAAATCTGGCCCGTTTATGGGCAGTGAATTTGCTTATGAAGACTTAAGCTCGTTTGAGCTGAAAAAGTACACTTTCAACTACATTGAAGACGCCAAAATTGAAGGCGTGGATACCTTTGTTTTGGAGCAAGTACCGACCGATAAAAACTCCGGCTACACCATGCAAAAAGTATGGCTAGACCAACAATATTACCGCCCAGTTCAAGTGGAATTTTACGATCGCAAAGGCGCACTGCTAAAAACCCTGTCGTTCCAAGACTACAAACAGTACCTAAACCAATACTGGCGCGCACACACCATGTCGATGCAAAACCACCAAACAGGCAAAAGTACGGTATTAACCACGACAGATTTAGCCTTCCAGACCGGTCTTAAGGACAAGGACTTTCAAAAAAACACACTTAAACGTGCAAAGTAAGGCAAGAATATGAAAAGGATTGTGTTAACAGGAACGCAGTTATCTTTAACTTTGGCAGCGACAGTTGGGCTTATGCAGGTGTCGTTGCCATGTGTGGCAGCAGGTTTTAGCTCTGAGTTCGTAGAACAGGTCACCCCACAGCTAGCAGGGCAGGTAAACCTTGAACACAGGCAGTTCTTTAGTGACGGCTTACAAGGGCAGGATAAAGGGCAAAGCTCACTGGTGTTGCAACCGGAGTTTTACTGGGAGCAACAAGAGGGCAATGGCAGCTTTACCTTCACCCCGTTTTATCGCCTAGACAGCGAAGACGATGAGCGTACCCATGGCGATGTTCGTGAAGCTCTGTATCTCAATTATTGGGACGATTATGAACTGCGAGTAGGTGTTGGCAAAGTGTTCTGGGGTGTAACCGAATCGGCGCATTTGGTGGATGTGGTAAACCAAACCGATGCCATTGAATCGGTCGATGGTGAATCCAAGTTAGGTCAGCCAATGGTGCACTTCACCTCGATAAAAGACTGGGGAACCATAGACGCCATGTTGTTGCCGTATTTTCGTGAGCGCACCTTTGCAGGGGAAGACGGACGCTTAAGGCCAACGGTGCCCGTTTCGGACGATGCGCTTTACGAATCTTCGCGAGAAGAAAAGCACGTTGATGTGGCACTGCGCTATAGCCAAATGTACGGCGATTGGGATGTCGGTTTAAGCTATTTAGGCGGGACAAACCGCGACCCTTACTACCGTGTGGAAGGCAATCAGCTCAAGCCATACTACGCCCAAATGCAGCACTTTGGATTGGATGTGCAAGGCATTATTGGTGATTGGTTATGGAAGCTGGAAAGCATTTATCGCGACAGTTACGACAACCACACAGGCGTAGCAACAGGCTTTGAATACACATGGGTTGGGGCGCTTGAATCCTACTGGGACGTCGGCTTCATCGCTGAATACCTGTATGACAGCCGAGGTAATAACGCCCAAACCATCGGTCAAAACGATGTGTTCCTTGGTGCGCGTTTCGCCTTGAACGATGAAGACGGCACCGAAGTGCTTACAGGTATCACTCAAGACTTGGACAACAGCGATGTCTACAGTGCAAAGCTCGAAGCCTCAAGCCGTATCAATAACAACCTCAAGTGGCGATTGAATGCTTGGTTGTTTGAGAACGAAACCCCAGAAGACTTATTGTTCTTTGCTCGTAAGGATGACTTTGTTGAAGTCGCATTGGAGTACTATTTCTAACCGTTAACTTCAAAAAGATAAGTTTTTCACGGGTCATCTCTTTAACAAACCAAGTTTCCTACAAACAATCTCACGTAAAAACAAAGAGCGACGGCTTCAAACCTCGCTCTTTGGCTTCCTTCCATAGTCCCACTCGCTATATCCACCTCTTGTGAACATCACGGCCTTAGCTAAGGTTCACCGAATGTAATCAAACTGTCTCACTTGGTGACGTTTATGTATCCGTTTCTCTTTGATTTTGCTGATTTGAATGAATTTCTGATTCCTAACGTTAAATTTGCCGTGTTTTTAGTCAATAACTTGTTCTTTTAGCGATTCAATTTGGCATTGGATGCGTGTTTGATTACTATGTGTAGCTATCTAAAAAAACTAATCATCCGATACGGACACTACCAACTGGTAGATGAGGAAATGATGCAACATCTAGAAGAGATCATTGCTAATGCAACGACTGCTATTGATACAGCAGATTCGTTAGTCGCACTTGATGAAGTGCGAGTTCAGTATTTAGGTAAGAAGGGTGAACTAACTCTTCAACTACAAAGCCTAGGTAAACTTCCACCTGAAGAGCGTCGCACTGCTGGTCAAGAGATCAACAAAGCGAAAGGTGCTGTTCAACAAGCGATCGCAGCTCGCAAAGACGCACTACAACGTGCAGAGCTTGAAGCGAAACTAGCTGAAGAAACTATCGATGTGAGCCTACCAGGTCGTCGCATTGAGAACGGTGGTCTTCACCCAGTTACTCGCACAGTTGAGCGTATCGAACAGTTCTTTGGTGAGCTTGGCTTTAGCACTGAGTCTGGCCCTGAGATCGAAGATGCATTCCACAACTTTGATGCACTAAACATCGCAGACGATCACCCAGCTCGTACTGATCACGATACTTTCTTCTTCAACCCTGATCTAATGCTACGTACGCACACTTCTGGTGTTCAAATCCGTACGATGGAAAACGGCAAACCGCCATTCCGCTTCATTGCTCCGGGTCGTGTTTACCGTAACGACTACGATCAAACTCACACGCCAATGTTCCACCAAGTGGAAGGTATGTTAGTTGATGAGAACGTAAACTTCGCACAACTTAAAGGCATTCTTAACGATTTCCTTTGTAACTTCTTTGAAGAAGAAGTTGAAGTGCGTTTCCGTCCTTCATTCTTCCCGTTCACAGAGCCTTCAGCTGAAGTTGACGTGAAACGTAAAGATGGCAAATGGCTAGAAGTTCTAGGCTGTGGCATGGTTCACCCTAACGTACTTCGCTCTGTTGGCATCGACCCTGAGAAATACTCTGGTTTTGCATTCGGTATGGGTGTAGAGCGTCTAACGATGCTTCGTTACGGCGTAAATGACCTTCGTGCGTTCTTCGAGAACGACCTTCGTTTCCTTAAACAATTCAAGTAATCCGGGGCAGTCAAAACTATGAAATTCAGTGAATCTTGGCTACGCGAGTGGGTTAAACCTGCAATTAACAGCGAAGAGCTAGCTCACCAAATCACTATGGCTGGTTTGGAAGTTGACGATGTAGAACCTGTTGCTGGTGAATTCACCGGCGTTAAAGTAGGTAAAGTGGTTGAGTGCGGTCAGCACCCAGACGCAGACAAGCTACAAGTTACAAAAATTGATATCGGCGAAGCCGATCTTGATGGAAATAAACAGCTTTTAGACATCGTATGTGGTGCATCTAACTGTCGTCTTGGCCTAACTGTAGCAGTAGCAACAGTTGGCGCAGTACTTCCTGGTGACTTCAAAATCAAGAAAGCAAAACTACGTGGCGTTCCATCGCACGGCATGCTTTGTTCTTTCTCTGAGCTAGGTATCGACGTAGAGTCTGACGGCATCCTTGAGCTGCCAGAAGGCACAACGCTAGGTATGGACGTACGTGAGCTTCTTGAGCTTAACGACGTAACTATCGACGTAGACCTAACAGCAAACCGCGCAGACTGCTTCAGCATCCGTGGCCTTGCTCGTGAAGTTGGCGTACTAAACCGCGCAGACGTTACAGAGCCAACAGTTGAAGCTGTTGCAACAAGCATTGAAGACACAGTATCTGTTGAAATTAAAGCAACTGATGCTTGTCCACGTTACCTTGGCCGTGTGGTTAAGAACGTAAACGTGAAAGCGGAATCTCCAATCTGGATGCAAGAAAAACTGCGCCGTTGTGGTATCCGTTCAATCGACCCAGTTGTAGACATCACAAACTACGTGATGCTAGAGCAAGGCCAACCAATGCACGCATTTGATCTAGCTAAGATCGAAGGCGGTATCGTGGTTCGTCTAGCAGAGCAGGGCGAAAAGCTAACACTTCTAGATGGTAACGAAGCTGAACTAAACAGCAACACACTTGTTATCGCTGACCACAACAAAGCACTAGCAATCGCTGGTATCTTTGGCGGTCAAGATTCAGGTGTGACTACTGAAACAACAGACGTGCTTCTTGAAGCGGCATTCTTCGCACCGGATCACATCCGTGGTCGCGCACGTGCTTACGGTCTTCACACAGATTCTTCTCTACGTTTCGAACGTGGTGTTGATTCAACACTTCAAGCAGCAGCAATGGAGCGTGCAACACAGCTTCTAGTTGAAATCTGTGGTGGTGAAGTTGCGCCAGTAAACGGCAGCGAATCTGAAGCTGATCTTCCTAAAGCAAACGTAGTTGCTCTACGTCGCGCTAAGCTAGACAGCCTACTAGGTCACGAAATTCCATCTACAGACGTAGTGGAAATTCTTACTCGCCTAGGTTGTGAAGTTGAGACTACGGACGCAGGTTGGACGGCAACGTCTCCATCTTGGCGTTTCGATATCGCAATCGAGCAAGACCTAATTGAAGAAGTAGGTCGTATCTACGGTTACGATAACATTCCAAACCAAGCGCCTAAAGCGGCACTTAAAATGAATGACCACAAAGAAGCTAACCAACCGCTTAAGCGCGTTCGTGACCTTCTTGTAGACCGTGGTTACCACGAAGCAATCACATACAGCTTCGTCGAACCAGAACAGCAAAAGCTTGTTGTACCTGGTGTTGAGCCGCTAATCCTGCCATTCCCAATCTCTGCGGACATGTCAGCAATGCGTCTTGGCCTAATCCAAGGTCTACTAAACACAGTTGTTCACAACCAGAAGCGTCAACAGTCTCGCGTTCGTCTATTCGAATCAGGTCTACGTTTCATCCCTGAAGAAACAGCTGAAAACGGCATGCGCCAAGAAATGATGCTTGCGGGTGTTATCTCTGGTACTCGCGGTGAAGAGCACTGGGACGTTGCAACTAACACTGTTGACTTCTTCGACCTGAAAGGCGACCTAGAAGCAGTTCTAGAGCTAACAGCGAACGAAAAAGCTTACAGCTTCAAAGCAGCTAAGCACCCAGCACTTCACCCAGGTCAAACTGCGGCTATCGTAGTAGACGGCAAAGAAGTGGGTATCATTGGTACTGTTCACCCAGAACTAGAGCGTAAGTTTGGTCTAAACGGCCGTACTATCGTATTCGAAATCGAATGGGCAGCTATCAACACTCGCGTGCTTCCAGAAGCAGTAGCGGTATCTAAGTTCCCTGCAAACCGTCGTGATATCGCGGTTGTTGTTGACGAAGCAGTCGCTTCTGGCGACATCGTAGAAGCGTGTATCGCAGCTGGTGGCGAATTCCTAACAGACGCTAAACTATTCGACGTATACGTTGGTCAAGGCGTTGAAGAAGGTAAGAAGAGCCTAGCAATCGCACTTAGCCTACAGTCTGTAGAGCGCACACTAGAAGATGCAGACATCGCTGGTTCAGTAGATGCTATCGTAGCTTCAATCTCAGAGAAATTCGGCGCAGCACTTCGCGACTAATCTCTTCTGATAGAAAAATCAAAGGCCTCGCATTGCGAGGCCTTTTTTTGATGTTTCTTTTTTATAGAGACTCGCTACGAATATCGTTATTTGCTGAGCTGAATCAATCGGAAGAAAAGCCAAACCTGAAAAACTCCGATCTATGAATTAGACTAAAAGAATGAGGTGAGAGTCATTCTAGTGTAATAGCTTAGATGACCGTATTGTTAAATTTGGTGTAGAATAGGATATTGAAAAACTAGTTGTTTAAAAATTACTCGATTGAGATTGAAAAGATGTTTGCGACCAATGATTCTGAAATTAGAGAAGCATTTCATAAAAAAAAGTTAAAGAGCCAGCATGAAGATAACCAAACTCTTGTAATTGATGAGCTAGGGCTTATGCATGGTTCGAATCGGATTGATATTGCTGTTGTTAATGGCTGTATACATGGGTATGAAATTAAAAGCTCTAAAGACACATTAACGCGCTTTAAAGATCAACTTGATACTTATATGAAAACTTTACAGAAGTTGACTGTAATTGTTGCGCCAAACCATACAAGCGGTATTTTAGATGTAGCTCCTGATTGGGTCGGTATCATCATTGCAACTAAAGGAAGTAAAGGAGCTATACATTTTCGAACGCTTCGAAAAGCGAAAAGAAATCCTAAGGTTGAAGCTATAAAAGTTGCGCACCTTTTGTGGAAAGATGAAACTCAAGCTTTGCTTGAGGAGCTAGGAGTCTCATCTAATAACCGTCGAGCTACCAGGCTAGACCTATACAAAACTCTCGTTGAACATATCAGTACAGATCAGCTTGTAAAAAATATTAAGGTAACGTTTGAAAACCGTTCAAACTGGCGTTCTGGTGTACAACTAGTGTGAGGTGATGACTGATTGCTGCTTCTTTCCATGTACTCAGGTTACCCGTACCACACTTGCCCTGAGCGCAGTCATAGATCTTCTTATCTCCTGGAGAAAATGGTTCCCCATAAAAGTAATTTTGAGGTGAATTGACTAACTTGGAACACAAATCTTTCATTTGAGAAGTGTCATCTCTAAAAGAGCCTCCTTTATAGATAATCCACTCATCTTTGTATGAGTAAACAAGTTTCGCTGCAGGTTTCATCATTCGCATATCCAATGAGCTAAACTCTGGAGTCTCAATTGTATAATCACCAAAACCTAATCTTGGGAAATCTCTCGTGATTTTTGCATGTAACGATTTGTAAAATATCCAATCTTGTCGTTTCTGGACAGAACCTGGCTTTTTAACAAGATCTAGTTGTAGTGATGTGCCAGCCACGTATATCGACCTAAACTCATTGATCTTGGGTAGTAACCCTAAAAGGGCAGATAACATTAAAATAACATCTTCGTTTGGTTCGTAGTTTGCTCCTTTTCTGAAGTCGATAATCAAATCAGTGGAAGACGTCGGACATGTCAAAGTTGACAATAGAGTCAAAATTTTGGTGTGATTGGAAGGGTCTGCTAATTCATCTAATGAAATTCTAATACCCACACCGATACCACCAGCGAGCCAGTTTTTTTTGACTGCGTTAATATAGCTTGCGTCATAGTCCATTTGAATCACTGGAGAGAATACTCCTTTGACTGATCTAAGCTCATCGAATACAAATTCAGGGATTGTTCTACCGTCTTTAACGTGATCTAAGTGTAAGCTAGAGTCTATATCTATGAGAGATGAAGCGGTTCCCCATTTAGTTTTATATCTGTTGGCTAGCTTTTCTACATGTTCTTCCGCAGACTTCTTAAGCTTTTGTTCTTCGAAATCAAATTCAATAGGAGGGATTACAAATAGAGGATATAGGTTTTGTTTTATGCCTTGCTTAAGGCGGAGCAGGGCTTGGTACTCACCTTGTCTCCACTTTATGATGGGAAGATACTTTTTATAGGAACTTAACTCAACGCTCATTCGAATTGACCTCTTACTTTTCCGTAACCAATTAGATTATTAAATTTACTGTAGTCATTTTTTTCTTTTCTTAATCTACCTGCAATTATTGCAGGATTTACCCCTAACCTTTTTGCATCTCCCACAATCGCAGCTTCGGTCGCGATGACCCTCGATACAGACAACTTCCATGCTTCAGGAGCTATCAAGTTATTCAATGCAAATGCATCGGCTTGGTCTTCAAGAGAATTACTACTTTCGCCTACATTTTCATCAATAAATTCGGTACCTAGTTGAGAAAGGTGTAAAAAAACGTGCCCAAGTTCATGTAGAAGTACGAACCAAAAATTATCAACCCTGTCATGTCGTATTGTCATTCCGATGATAGGATTACCGCTTTCAGAGAGCATTGCAGCTCCGTCTAAATATGTGCCTTCTAAGTGAGGTTCATAAATTAGAATAACTCCTTTAGACTCAAGGAAGTCTCGAGCCAAAATTGGACCATCCTCCTGTGTGCTTAGAGAAACTAATTCGGGTATCCAAGAATCATTAAATTCAAACTGAGAGACTTGGTGTGACTTTATTAACTTCTCTGCATTAGATAAGATATTTGCTTGCCACGCTATTAAAGATATCGCGTGTGCTGATTTTCCTTTGAAACTCGTTTTACGATGTAAAGCAGGTTGTAAGCCAAAGCCAAAAGCTCCTTGAATGAACTGCTTAGCTGATTCAATAGAGTTTTCCCCTTTCTTAATCCAGCCTCGTTTTTGCATTTCTTTTACAGGTAAGGAGCTCCATTGGAAGTCGGATTCTTCACATGAATCGAAAATGATATCACCTGAATCATCTAGGACACTAAACCGGTTTAGGCCAAGGAACTGTGAGATTTTTAATATCCTAGAGAGACTAGTGCCTTTATATTGCTCAGACTCTAGGGCTTGGAGTTGTTTAGTCGGGATATTTAGGTGCTCCGCTAACTTATCTTGACTAATTCCTTTAGTAATTCTTGAACTCACAAGGTATTTGGGAAGCTTGTCGATTGTTAACTCATCAATCTCTTGGAAATGTCCATTAGTTAAGCTTCTATAATAATCTATAGCTTCATTTAGCTCAGAAATCTGATGAACGATAGAGTCTCTTTGAATATCAGCTAACCATGAAGAATCACTTTTGAGTGTTTTTAATGCTTCGATAAGTTTTTCGCGAGCTTCTTGAGATAGGCCTAGCTCTACGTCGTTAAGTATCATCGTATACCCCTTAACTTCCTAAATTTCCGTCAAGTTCTAATAAAACAATCCCCTTTTTTTCACCAGAATGCTTTTCTCTTTGAAAGAATTCGGTATAGGGTGTCTGTTGAGAGTCTGCAAAGCACTGAGCTGGGAAAAACTCTCCTTCGTACTTAGTCTTTTGAGATTGTCGGCCGTTACTGAAGTCCAAGAAAACTGTGTCTAGTTTTGCTTGGTCAACTCCGATAGCATCCCAACATGCATCGTAGTCGCCGGGGAGAGGCTTTCTCGTGACATAACTCCCGTCAATATAAACTTTAGTGCATCCAGCTTGTTTTAGAGCTTTCATAGCATCCAAAAGCCCTTCATATTGCTTTCGTCTATGGGGGTTGAATACAAAAATCTTACGAAACTCTTCAAGACCTAGTTTATGTATACCTTCCTCAAGCACAGGCCATGGTGCTAAAGGATAGTCAACAAAGCGAATAGACATTATTTGAAATGAAATTAGTTAAATATAAGCAAGGCTTATATCATAGGTTGATAGTAAAATTAAAAACATCTATTTCAATAATGAGACATGTCCACATTAAAATAATGGATATGAGTCTGCTCGTCGCTTTCGTTACTACTCATATAATCTAGTAAAAGCATTTGCATTAGTGATATTGCAGCAGCTAGTAAAGTTAACTGAAAACCAAAGTTGGTTAAAAGAGGATCAATGGACTCTTGACCTGTCTAAAGCTTCACACTTTATAGTGACTATATTGATTGAGAGGGGCGCTTTCTGTGTTCCCTCTAAAGTAAGTAGAGAGACACTATGAAACGTTTAATTCTAAACATCACACTCTTGGTATTCATGGCACTTGGTAGCATGAGTGCCATAGCTCATGATTCTATGGTTAAGTACGGTATTGCGATATCTCACGATGGTGAGCAAATTGCGTATGGCAAAAGTGGAAGTGAGGATACAGCGCTGATCTTCATTCACGGTTGGAGCTTAGACAGCAGATTGTGGCAAAACCAAGTGAGTGAGTTTTCAAAGCAGTACCAAGTGATCACCATGGACTTAGCAGGGCACGGTAACTCATCGTTCAACAGAGAAGAGTACACCATGCTTGCGTTCGCTGAAGACATCAAGGCAATCATCGACAAAGAACAACTCGAATCTGTCATCTTAGTCGGCCATTCGATGGCGGGTGGCGTTATTGCAGAAGCCGCAAAACTGATGCCGAAAAGAGTGAAGGGCATTATTGGTGTCGATACATCGCAAAACGTCGCACTAGCATTTTCACAAAGCGACTTAGATGCGATGACCAAACCGTTTGAAGCAGACTTCCAAGCGGGCATTACTATGTTCGTGAAAGGCTCGCTACCAAAAGACGTAGACGCAGATTTACTTTACTGGGTAACGCAAGACATGGCATCAGCACCGCCAACTATCGCGATAAACCAGTTCCGCCATTATCTAGGTCAATATGTAACAGGCGAAGCACATCGCGTGTATGAGAACGTGAACGTGCCAGTAATATTGGTTAACGCTCGCCTATGGCCAACCGATTCAGAAGCGAACAAGAAACACATCAAGGATTACAGCATTTACTACATTGAAGACTCAGGCCACTTCCCAATGCTAGAGCAACCAGAGCAGTTCAACGCAACGTTGATGGAAGCGGTGAAGTCAGTGAAGTAGGTGGTTGTGCATGAGAATAGACTGATAATCCCCTCCTAACCTCCCCTTGGTTTACATCTCCAATCTCTTGTTGGTAATGGGAAAGGGGAGGAACTGAATACCGATCGCTACTTGTGCTGCTATATGTTCAGCGCCAAAGAATATTCTCCCCCCTCATTCTTATATCTCAAGAGATCGGTTCACTCCATTCGAGGGGGAGCTAGAGGGGGAGGTTTTGGTCTACTCGAACCATTCACACAATATTGATGAAAGCGGCTAAGTCAGTGAGGTAGGGCGCTGTATTCATTAAACTGTTAGATAGATAAAACAAAAGCCTCGTGTGTACTAGGCCTTAGTTTTCTGAGTCAAATCGATGGAATCTGTCACTCTGATAGAGTCCATTATTTTTTGTCTTGAGATTCTTTATATTTTTTTGCAATCCACTCATGCAAATGAAGCCCCGTTTGACGCTTTAGGAATACGCTGATACCAGCCAAAATTAACAGTCCAATTATTGTGCCCATAATCATCTCCACGCTTTGTTATTTTTTAAATTCAGTTTAATCAATACGTTAGTGTTTTGATTAATCCATTGATTTCATCATTTTATCTATATTAAGCCCACCAAGATCCTCGAGGTTATTCTTAATCTCTTCATCGATTGATAGCTGGCGTTCCACTTTCTTTATTTCCTTCTCAAGAAACTTTTCAACTTCTTGAGATACGTTGAACATTAAGCCCTGTTCACGCGCTGCTTTTCTTGCTCGTTTAAGACGAACATCTAAGTCTGATGAGATTTTGATGTTCAGTGATACTTTGGATTGTTTTTTCTGTAATGACATATCGATTCTCTACTTCATCTAAAAATACTATAAACTTTTCTACCTTTTTAGAAAGAATTTTTAGGTTGGAGGATTTAGGGTCGAACAAGAAACACATCAAGGATTACCGCATTTACTACATTGAGGGTTCAGGTTACTTCCCAATGCTAGAGCAACCACAGCAGTTCAATACAACGTTGATGAAAGCGGTGCAGTCAGTGAAGTAGGGCGCTGTAGTTGTTAAAAGATGAATGTCATCGTTGATAGATAAAACTAAGGCCTCGCGATTGCGAGGCCTTTTTGTGAGTTGGAGGTTTTGCTAGATACATTCATTTTAATTTGCGAGTAATGATCGCATCGTTCACTCGTTTATGGTCCTTAAACGACGGCCTCATAGTTATATAAATGCTCTATCAACCACTCCTAGATACGTAATTAGCACCACTGTGATTAGTAAGGGCTGACCGAACCTAGGGGTGCTTTCTACTGATAATCACTTCAACTATGTGTTTAGGACGTTCTGCTATGGCTAAGAAAATAATATTCATTCATGGTCGCGCTCAAAAGCCCGATAAAGCTCCCCTTCAAGCACTCTGGTACGAGGCTATAGAACATGGCTTGCAGCGAGATTGTGGATACTCAAGTTCATTACAAGCTTTTAAAGATGTCGATAAACGGTTTGTCTATTACGGTGAACTATCGAACACATTGTTAGAGAAACCAACGGAAGACCCTGCAAGTCGACAACAAGCGCTGTCTGAACTCAAAAAGTACAAGACAAGCCAGTTCAATAAAACAACGTATAACAAGGTATCTAAAATTGGTTTTCTAAAAGAGGCGTTAGCAGATACCTTTTCATCGCTATTTGGAAAGCTGGGTGTGGCTGAGACACTTATAACGAAGGTCGCGCCGGATATGGCGCATTATTGGTATGAAGATACCTATTTTGGCAGCGATGTTAGGCATCGGCTAATGGTTGAACTGAAGGAAGCGCTTGATAATCAGGATGACGTGATGATTGTATCGCATAGCCTTGGGTCGATGATCAGTTATGACGTGTTGTGGAAGTTGTTTCATTACGGAGAGTATAGACACGACTATGGTGCGGACAAGAAGGTTAACTTATGGCTGACGCTCGGGTCACCGTTAGGAGATGAAAACGTAAAAGACAGGCTTAAAGGGAGCCGCTTGAAAGATGAGAAGAAGTACCCGTTAAACATTCAGCAATGGATAAACATATCGGCAGAAGATGACTTTATCTCTCATGACAGCAAAATTAGAAATGACTTTAAAGGTATGCTTAAACTGGATCTGATACCCGGCGGAATGAAAGACATCCACCCGATCTACAACCTCAATATTCGCAACGGAGAAAGCAATCCACATGCTTCCATCGGCTATCTCATTAACCCTAAATTCATCACAGTACTGGATGAATGGCTCTCTAGTTGATTTGGTTTACCATTGCCGATTGCTTCGCTGTTCGTTCGTTGAAACATAGATAAAACTAAGGCCTCGCGTGTGCGAGGCCTTGCTAGACTCATTCAACACAACACTGATCAAAGTGATTAAGAATTTTTGTATTCGCAATAGCTAAGTTTTTTTGAAAGCGACTCTAGGCTAAGTTTTGCCAATGTGTCTTTAAAAGGCGAATTATGTAAGGCAGTAGTGAGGATGTCGCGCTCTTCTGCTGAAAGCAAATTAGCATGCCTGAATAATACGTAATCTAATGCTATGTGCAGGTACAATGTTGAGAAGTCAGCTTGAAGCAAATCATGATTGTTATTCAACTGCCCGATAAGTGCCTTAACGCTTCTTTGAATACCTTCCTTTCCTCTAATCGTTAGCACGTTTTGCTCAGCTTCGAAGCGGCTCAGTGCTGCGCAGCGAAATGCCACTTCCATTAGCGTTTTACTCAGTCCCAATAACGACATGCGTTGAGTGTCGCTAGCCTTGGTCGCTGTCAGTTTTTCAGTTGGGTAAGCTTGCATGAGAAACTCGCAGATCGTTAAGCTCTCGGTGAGTGCAACCTCATCACTGGTTTCTAGAACCGGAATGGTACTGAATGGATTGATTGTGACCAATGTGTTGGGCGTTTGCCATGGGTCGATCCATTCAAGAACTATTGGAGCATCACACAGATAGGCCGTGGCTAACACTGCTCTGGAGAATGGGGAGGTGTCGTTTAAATACAGTTTCATGAGCGATTCCTTTGCTAAGAATTTATTTGAGCAGTGTTTAAAGTCTGTTGTTTGGTTGATGTAAACGTAATGCAGAGTACCGACAAAATGAGTGCACTCGCGCTGATCATAAATAAGAGGTTATAACTGGTGAGTTGCGGGGCGTAATGAGCCATAACAAAGCCGACTATTCCTTGCGATATCGCAAAAGCCATTGTCATTGCTCCCCAAGATTTCGTATGGAGCTGTGTCCCAACGATCTCTAAGGTATAAGTTGAGACCAGTGTTACGGTGCCAGGAGTAAACATACCGACCAACAGAGATGAAGCAAAAAGTGCTATTTCGCTGGTGCTTAATAGCGGAAGAGCAACCCCCACAGCTTTACAAATAAACGCCGCTAATAGTGCTTTTTTAAGTCCAAATTTATCACCTAGTATCCCGGTTACTATTGGCCCAATCGCTGCTCCTATGCCAAAGACAGCCCAATAAAAACCACCACTCGCAAAACTCATTTTCAGCTCTCGAACAATATAGTCGACCCAGAAAAGAGTATGAGGTAAATAGCCAATAGCGTTGAAGGTATAGGCTAAAAGTACACAGCTAACACTGATACGCTCATTCTTAGATAAGGCATTAAACGTCGATGGACTTTTATCGCAATGGTTTGGCTTAACCTCAAGAGACCATGTGTTCCACGTCAGGACGGTTGCGAGGAAAGCGATCGCTCCCATACCTAACCATGCACTTTCAACACTTTGGTAGATTAGCAAAGGTATGATGGTTCCTGAAATCATGGCGCCGAGGCCAATGCCTGAAAACACGACGCCACTGATCCTTGCTTTCATCTCTTGAGGGTGAAGGCTGGTGATCACGGGTGGTGCGAGTACCATAAGTACGGCTCCCGCTACGCCCGCAATGGTTCTAAGCGTTAAAAACCATTCAAAGGGGGCAGACTTTAAAGCACAACCAAGATAACTAAAGCTACTTAACAACAGAGAGGCGCGTATGAGTGTGCCTGTTGAATAATACCTCTGTAAAAAGCTCGAAGCAGGAGCCCCGAAGATATAGCCAATCAGCGTCGCAGCGCCAAGTATGGAAGCATCTTCGCTTGAGAACCACCCACTTTGAATGAGCACTGGCATTAAAGCTATATAAGCAAATCGCCCAATGCCGTTCCCAACTAATGTTGCTGCGAGCCCTGCGAAGGTGTTGCGGTTCAATAGTTTTACGTGCTGCATGTCACGTACCCTTAATATGTATCTGTAACATTACGCTAACATTTAAACTTGAACTATCTAAGCTGAGTTTCTGCTCTAATGTTTAAGGTTTGATGACAACTTACATTTTTTGTAAGTGTCAGATTGGTCATTTACATCTCTAATTTCTAGCTGGTATAGGTAAAAGCTAATGGGAGAAGGGGGGAGTGACTGAATATCGATCGTTACAACTATAGCTATATGTTCAATGGCAAAGAATGCGCTCCCCCTCGAACGTTGATCTAAAGAGATCTTGAGAGACTTTGATGCTAGATCCGTTCAACGCAATGTTGATGAAAGCTTTGAAGTCAGTGCAGTAAGGCGTTGCCGTTGATAAAGATTAGCTGTAACCGTTCGATAGATAAAACAAGGCCTCGCGATTGCGAGGCCTTTTTGTGTTCCACTAAAACTAAATATTAATTGAGGTTAACGAAAGCTTGGGATAATCGCTGGAATCCCCGGTAGAAGGCCAACCAACGCCATTACGCCACTTAGTACAATAAACATGATGCCAGGTAACACCCAACGGCTCATTTTACTCAGTTCACCGCTGCGTTCTTTACAACCGACTAAGCCTAAGTTGTCTAACAGCATAGTGAGAGCCCAACCAAATGCAGGGTTAACGAGCGCTGAAGAAAACACAACAATTGCTGCTGATTGGGTGGTTTTTCCTTCACGTGTCATTTCCATTCCAGCTTCTAGCAATGGCACAAATACCCCAACAATCAGCGCGACACAAAGTACAGGTTGCCAAATAGCTAAATCCATCGGGTAACCCCAAACTGCGGCGATGATACAGAACAGAGCCGTGAGCAAAGCACCAGCAGGAATAGGGCGTTTAGCAATCGCCGCCGGTACGATATAAGTACCCCATGAAGACGTAAAGTTAGTACCGCCAAGCAGAGAACCGAACGTTTGACGAATTGATGCCGTGGTCATGGTGTCGTCGATGTTCATGTGTACTTTTTCGGTACGCTCTGGGTAGCTGATCTTTTGGAATACTTGATGTCCTAAGAAATCTGGTGACCACATAGCCACAGCTAAAATAGCAAACGGCAATACCACCATGAAGTGTTCAATCGTCGGTAGGCCTAGCATCCAACCTGTATTTTCTCCCCACCAATACATAGGGTTCATGTTAGGCAAACCTGGCTCTGTGTGGAAAGCAAATGGCGCTCCCATGGCAAATGCAATCGTACCACCCAGTAAGCAACTAAGAGGCACAGCTAACCAGCGCTTACGGAAGTGTTCCAATAGCGCGTACAAGATAATGGTGCAAAAGATCACGACAAACGCGATGTGGCTCATGCCGATTCCCTCAGCCCAAGCGAATAGTTTTTTCACTTGAGAAGCGGTGCCAACAAAGCCAAGGTAAAGCAATAAGCCGCCACACACGCCTTTACTGGTGAGGTTGGCCAACATGCTGCCCCCTTTACTGATGGCTAAGATGAGGCCAAAAGCGCCAATCAACAAGCCAAAGGCCATAGGGTGTCCGCCTGCTGCAACCACAATTGGAATTAAAGGGATGAGTGGGCCGTGTGTACCTGCGAGGTTCGCGGTCGGCAATAGGAAGCCAGAGAAAATAATAATGAAAACTGAGGCGATGAGGAGTTCATAACGAACGTTTTCTAGAATGAAGTCTTCATTTAATCCGAGAGCTCCCGCAAAGGTAGCAGCAATCGCGCCCACCATCACAACTTTACCAATGGTCGCTGCCATCGCTGGGATGGTGTCTTCTATCTCGAATCGATAATCTTTAAACGGTAAATTTGGACGCCAGCGTTTAGGCGCCATGATTTGTAATTCATGCTCTAAATATTGTTCGCGGGAATCAAATTCCGATCTTGGTTTGTGTTGTTGTTCATAACTGAGTTCATCCTCATTGGCTTGAGGCTTATCTGCTTGTATATGTACGGACTCTAAAGTACTGCTCATGTTGATTCCTTTCGTTCACACTCTGAGGTGTGTTATTCCAACAAACGTTGTTGACTCATGCAGATATGCAAACAATGCGTCAACTTATTATTAAAAACTCATTAACACTTACTTGTTAGTACCTTATACCAAACCAAAAAAAACAAATAGACTCAGTCGGTTAGACATTAGTCGTAGAGCCAGCCGACGAGCTTTATTGGTAATAAACGAATATCTAACAAGAAATGCTTGGTGCTAAAGCGCCGGATAACGTCAATCGACGAGTGCTTTCTGGCGTTTTGAAGGGTATTTTGATGGTGAAACTACCTTCAACGTTGTTCAGTCGTCTGAGATCAAGGTATACGCTCGAAGACAATTTTTACTCCCCCAAAATGAAGATGTTCACCAACTGCTTTAAGCCGTTTCAAGCTTAACTTTAAATCCTTCTGGAAGTAACGTTTCCGATTTAAACTTATTGATAATAATTCTCATTACGTTATGTTGTGGTCTCAAACATACTCATTGTTTTGGAGACCAACATGGAACACTCGGATATTACTCAACTGCTTATTCCAAAGAGTGATTGGGCATCGCCTGATCTCTTTCTCTATGAAGGCGAAGACAAACTTCGACTCAGCTTAGAGGGAGCAATTCAATACAGTGGGTTGAACAGCATTGGCGGCGTGGTGCTCGGCTTTAGGATTATCCAGTACGCGGTTAAATTGGCGGCGGGTGATCAGTCTTTGCAACGTGATGGCATTAGTATTTATACCGCTTTCCCTGGGCGTGGCGCTCAAGATGTCTTTGAATACACATGCCGTGCATTACGTGATAAACGCTATTGCTGTGATAGCACATTACACCATCCAGCCGCGCAAACTGGGCAGCGTGGTCAGTTCCTATTTACGATTCGCTTGAACGAACAATCTATGGTGATGACGCCAGCAAACGGACTACCAAGACAAAGCTATTTTGAAGCCGACCGACATTCGCAAGACAGCAGAGAAGCGGCATTGAAATGGCGAGATGAGAAGATCAACTTCGCCAACACACTCTTGAGTTTGTCGCCAGAAGAGTGCTTACGTGTGCTCTAATTCCCTGTTCTCATGAACAGAATGAGCACAGAAACAGAATTAACAACAGGAGGTCGCTCGCTTTTAAGTGAGCGACCTTTTTTGTATCAAGCGTTCGTGGAAACCAGATTCCTAGTCGCGCTTAGGCTTGCTGGAATGACGCGCTTTTGTTTTTTGGGATTAGAGATTAGAGATTAGAGCTTAGAGCTTAGAGCTTCGGGTTTTTGGTGTTGGGGGAGCTAGCCTAGGGTATTTATATCTTTCACCCATGATCTTAGACCGTCTCAATTTCATTCGCTGAAACACTCAGATGTACATATGGGACAGTTTTCAAAGCATTACGCTGCTTACGGTGACACGAAGTGATATGATTTTGCTGAAGAACTAAAGAACTAACGATTTAAAGGATGAGTACGATGGCAAAAACGATCTCATTGGTACTGGGTAGTGGTGGCGCAAGAGGCTTGGTTCATGTTGGAATCATCCGTTGGCTGATTGAGCATGGTTATGAGATAAAATCCATCTCTGGTTGTTCAATTGGTGCACTTATTGGCGGTGTCTACGCTGCGGGTAAGTTGGATGAATTTGAAGAGTGGGTTACCAGTATCGACCAATCGGATATGGCGATGATGTTGGACTTTTCATGGCAATCGAGTGGGATCTTCAAAGGCGATAAAATCATCGACACACTGCGTGGGTTGATCGGCGAGACTTCAATTGAGGATTTGCCTATCCCATATACCGCAGTTGCCGCCAACGTCGCCGATGAAAAAGAGGTTTGGCTACAAACAGGCTCTCTGTTTGATGCCATTCGCGCTTCTATCTCTTTGCCATTGTTCTTTACACCTCATGTCATTAATGGCGAAGAACTGATTGATGGCGGGGTACTCAACCCTGTGCCGATTGCGCCTACCTTTGGTGACAAGACAGACTTTACTCTGGCTGTGAACTTAGGGGGTGAACCTGAAATACTTCAACAGGAAGTGATACCGGTTTCTCTACCAACGAAAGAGAGTAACCTGCATGAGAAGGTGGTTCATTTTATCGATAATCTCGGTAGCAGTGTAAAAAGCAAAATGAGCTTCAATTTTGCTGCCTACGACATTGCCAACCAAGCGTTTGATGCAATGCAATCGACCATTGCTCGTCAAAAACTGGCCGCATATCCTGCCGATATTACGCTTGAGCTTCCACGCAATGCCTGTGGCACCTTAGAGTTTGATCGTTCTCAAGAGATGATAGACAGAGGCTACCATTTGGCACAGGCTAAACTGGGCAACCGCCTTTAATGTATTTGCTGCTGAATGAGAGTATGTATGGAAACTGAACTAAAACTACTTGAACTCAAAGAATTGGTCACAAACAAAGATGTTATCGTGCTCACCAGCTCAGAAGTGGCTACCGTGTCTTGGCTGATAAATGGTTATCAAGAGAACGCCGATATCCAGATTATCGAGAACGCACACAAGTTAGATACAGAAGCTATTTTGGCGCAATGCCGAAGTAGCCTAAGTGAAAGTAAAAAGGTCATACTTACTGCGCAGTTTCGCAGCCAGCTACCTATCATCAATATCGCTTCACTGTGTAATGAGAAGCGCAAATCATTGATCAATATTGAGTTGCTAGGATGGGATGAAGAAAATCGCCTTCCTTACTCTTTTAGTAGTTTCTAGGTTATAGCAGTTTCTAGGTTATAGCAGTTTCTAGGTCATAAGAGTTTCTAGCTTATAGCGGTTTCTTGGTAACAGCAGTCTCTAGTCTTTTGTGTTTCTATGTTGAGTAAGCCCACAATACATGGGCTTTACTTCAAATGCCTGCCGCCATCAAGGTGTAAAGTTCTTCCTGTCATGTAGTAACTGGCCAACACAAACTTGATGCCATCTATTATTTCCTCAAAGCCAGCTTCTGTGGGGATCAGAGCTTTTTGCAATGCTTTGGTTTTATATGCCTCATCGTCATGATCATTGAACTTAATCATGGCTGGGGAGATGGTATTTACTTTCACTTTGGGAGCCAACATTGCTGAGAACGACAGAGTCAGGTTGTTTAGCGCAGCTTTACTGGCGGCGTAAGCGATGTGTTTTTTACTGCCTTTTTCCGCAACGTAATCACTGATGTGGATGATGTCTGAAGTTTGATCGCCAGACATCAGTTGATCTTTGAGTGTTAAGTTGACTAGATAAGGCACAGTAGCGTGGATCGTCATCATCTGGTGCATGATGTGTGAGGCATTTTCGCTTGGATTATTCTTGTTCTCAGGCTTCCAGTCCGAAGCGTTGTGTATTATGGCTCGGAGTGTCTTATATTCTTGGCCGACATAATGAAGAAATTCTTCTAGGCTGCTTTGTTGATAAAAGTCGATCTGTTGCAAGTCGGCGCCACTGTCGCGCAACAGTTGCAGTTGAGGATAGTCGCTGCGGTAGGTGCCAACCACGTTGTATCCATCCGCTAAAAGTTGCTGCGCCAGTGCAAAGCCGAGTCGCTTTCCAACGCCAGTTATCAGTATCGTTCCACTCATCGTAAAAACTCAGCTCTAGTTTGAGGGTTAGTTTTGAAAATACCACCGAGTGCGGTTGTTGAGGTTTCAGAGTTTGCATCCATGACGCCTCTGGATTTAACGCAGTAGTGGGTTGCTTTAATCGTCACGGCTACGTTTTCGGTTTCAACAAGAGTTTGAATCGCAACTAAGATTTGCTGAGTAAGGCGTTCTTGTACTTGAGGGCGCTGAGCAAAGAATCGAACAATGCGGTTTATTTTAGACAGCCCAAGAATCTTGTTTTCAGGGATGTAGGCTACTTCCGCTAAACCATCGATGGTGATGAAGTGATGTTCGCACGTCGATGTTAAGTCGATATCCGATACCTTAACCATTTCATCAACGGACATTTTGTTGTCGATAACGCTGATCTTTGGGAAGTTGTTGTAATCGAGCCCTGAAAAGATCTCGTGTACGTACATCTTCGCAATGCGGTGAGGGGTTTCAGCAAGACTGTCATCAGTTAAATCCAATCCAAGCGTACTGACCACTTCGGTTAAGAGTCCTTTGATGCGGTTGTACTTTTGGTCGGGGGTCATTTCGCTCGCTGTCATTGGGGTTTCAAGTCCTTTTGCGAGCAAAGCTTCTCTTACTTTTTCGGCTTCTGTATTCAGCATGACTCTCTCCTTATGAATTCTTGTCGTTGTCTGCTTCATAGCTTAGGGTGAGCGAAACAGAGTCGGCAAAACGTAGCGCATGAGGCTTGTCGATTCTAACTTGAGCGTATTTCACCCATGGATGATCGATACAGATACCGAGTACATCGCTGGTCAATTTTTCCAAAAGCAGAAATCTTCCTGATTCAACGTGTTGAATGATCTTCTTGCAGATGTTTTTGTAGTTGAGCGCGTTGTCTACATCATCAGAGAGACAAAGGTTGTTGGCGGGATAGTGGATTTCTGCATTGATAACGATGTCTTGTTGCTTAGACTTTTCTTCTTCGTTGAAACCGATGAAGGTTCTTAGTCTCAGGTTTGTGATGGTGATAATGGCGTTGTGATTCATAACAGTGTCCATTCCTTAGAAAGTGAAGTCAGTTACGTGCTTGTTTTAAGAAAAGATCAGTAAAGTTCAGGTGATTAAGAGTTCAGTCGTTCTTGTTGCTGCCGTTTTTTTCAGTCATGTACGGGCTAAGTGAGGCTAAGCTCGAAAGGGATGGGTTCGGTTTTCTGGCTCAACTGATCGAAGTTTTCCCAGAGCTGATGAAACGAAATGTCTAGAGTGGGGTGGCGTTCTTGCGCGGCGATATCAACTAATGGCCTAAGCACAAATGCGTATTCGGTGATTTCGTCTCTCGGCAGCTCTACACCATCGATAATGCCCACTTGATTGCCATAAAGAAGGATGTCGATGTCCATCGTACGTGAAGCGTAGGCTTTGGTTTGGCGCTTGCGATCGTTCTCTGCTTCGATTTGATGCAGAACTTCAACCAGTTCGGCGATAGGGAGGTCACATTCGAACCCAACGACTAGGTTGAGGAAGTTATCTCCTTCAAACCCAACAGGCTCGCAATCGTAGAAATTAGAAATGTGCAGGGGTGCAAAGCGTTCATTCAATGCTTTGAGAGATTCTGTGACGTGATGTTCGCGGTTAATGTTGCTTCCGATGCTGACATAGACGTTAGCCATAGTATTTCCTTTTTGTTTAAGGAACCTATACGTCCAACTCGCGATGAAGATCAGCTATGCATCCTCTTAAAGGCAGGAAGATAAAAGAAAATACAGTTCGGTCGTAAATCTTGTCTGTCTTTGAGCCTTCAAAGTGATACTTGCCAGCTAGAAAGTACCACGAGTAAAAATTCAGCCTGTGAAGGTTCTGGATTACCGTCTTTAGAAACTCAATTTCTACAACGTTCCATCTTTGATAGTGATAGAATCCCCGCATCAGAATTATCGAGAATCTAGGTATTTATAAACAATGTTTATCCATCACGTTAACGGCATCGACTGGCTGGTGATTACTGCTTTTGAAGAACTAAAACCGATGTTTATCGAAGATGCTGGTCCAATTCCATCTTACTTCTCGACCGCCAGTGAATTGAGCCTGATCGATCAAGCCAAGCGCAGCTATGGTTTTTTGCCGACACTCCGCGGTGTGGTCACAGACACCGGCACGTATCAAAGTAAAGATCTTGAAGAAGATTTGAACCCACAGCTTGCGTGTATCGTTGAAGGGCGAGGTCGGGTGTTTATCTATCATGGCGACTACGTGGCTTTCGTGGATGACGAGCAAACCTTCATTACTCGAATGGACTGAACATAATTCAGTATTTTTAGATCGGTGAATTGGTAGCTTAGTTAATTGGCTAATAGGTTAATTAGCTATGGATAAACCGCTCTGTTGATCAAACGAAGGCCTCGCATGTGCGAGGCCTTTTTTTGTATCGAATCAGGAGAAAGCCTCTTGAGGTATTACTTTTCCAAATTGCGCTTAATGATTTGTTCCACCACACCATTCATCGTTGTGGAGCTAATTTCAGGCTTCAAATACAGGGAATGATACTCAACTCCTGTGCGGTCTATGTAGGCTGCTTGTAAGCCAGCAGATAACGCACCATGAGTGTCCCAATCGTGAGTTGCCACAAGACGAAGGTTTTCGACAGGCTCTTTTAACGTTTCTGCTGCAAATCTATACACATCTGGATTAGGTTTGAAACTGCCTGTTTCTTCAACGGAAATGACAGTGTCGAAATAGTCTTCTAAGCCCGAGTTCTTGATTTGAGAAGTGATTAGGTCGAGGGATGAGTTGGAAAAAGCGACGGTTTTAAAGCCGTTGTTACGCAATTCAAGTAAAGATGCTTTGATATCAGTGTGCGGTGGTAGATTGGCAAAGGAAGTTAACAAGGCATCTTTGCTTTCCACCGTTAAATCACACTTGTATCTCTGTGCAATAGCGTCGAGCGCTGCATTCGCTAGTTCAGAAAAAGTAGACTTTACGTTTGTTGCGATGCAAACCGTTGAAGAGTGCAAAAGCTTTGAGAACCACAGCGATAGTGCATCCTCACTGCCAAATACCGCTTTAAATTTAGGCTGTAATGACTCCAAATTTAAAACCGTTTCGTTTATATCAAACAGTATCACTTCTTTATTCATGCGAAGAACCCAGATTTAATTGAATTTCGTACTTAAATAATCCGCTCTGATGACCCGGTTTTCAACCTCGATTTAAGTAACTTAAGCTTTGCTCTCTAATTAGAAAGAGGGCTGGAATGAGTCAGCGATGAACATGCCACTCAAATCTGGCGTTGCTTACTGAGTTGCAGACAACGCCAAATCTGAAATGATTTATTTAGCTTAATTTGCAGCTTCGATAGTGCCTTTGAAAGTGGTGTCTAAAAAGTCATTGATCTCTTGAGAGTGGTAAATTGAAATGATCTTTTTATACGTTTCATTGTTTTTGTCTTCTTCTCGCGCTGCCACAACCATCACAGCTAAAGGTGCGTCTTTTTTCTCTAAGTAAATGCCTTGTTTCTTAGGATCGAGTCCAGCCGACATTACGTAATTCATGGTGATTGCTGCTGCATCTACATCGTCAAGAGAGCGGGGTAGTTGAGCGGCATCCACTTCAACAAATCGAATGTTCTTCGGGTTATCAACAATATCGTTTAATGAAGCGTTGAAACCAACGTTGTCTTTTAAAGAAATCAGCCCAGCATCTTCAAGCAACAATAGTCCGCGCCCGCCATTCGTAGGGTCGTTTGGAATCGCGATTCGTGCGTTATCTGGGATAGAGTCAAGCGAAGTGTACTTGTTCGAGTAAACGCCCATACGCATCAAAATTGAACGTCCGATAGAAACTAACTTGCTATCATGATTGGCATTAAAGTTATCGAGAAATGGCTGATGCTGGTAACTATTCAGTTGGATACTTCCATCATCCAATGCTGCGTTAGGGGTGATGTAGTCTGAGAATTCGACGAGTTCAATGTTAATCCCTTGCTTTGCTGCTTCTTTAGCGACTGCCTGTACAACTTGTGCATGTGGGCCAACTGTCGCGCCAATCTTGATGACAGCTTCGTCTTTTTCTCCACATCCTGTCACGCCGAATACGAATGCTAATGCCAACAGGGATGCTGTGATTTTTTTGTAGCGGTTCATGATAACTCCATTTAATTAACCAAAAGACGTTTGGGTGTCTAGATGTCTATATTATCTATTTATAAAGTTGGGTCAATAGGTTTGTTAGAAGCAAAGTTAGATCGAGAAAACAAAGGCCTCGCACGTATGAGGCCTTTGGGTTTCGTTGAGTAAGGTATAGGGCAGTCACTTGAAATTTAAAGAAAACAGATTCGGTAATCTCGCCTATCAAGAAAGCTTTTGGTTAAAGAACTCAAGCGTGCGTGCCCATGCTAACTCAGCTTCTTCTTCAGCATATCGACCAGTTGAATCGTTATGGAAGCCATGATTCACACCGTCATAGATGTAAGCGGTATAGTCTGCTCCATTCTCTTTGAGTTCGGCTTCATAGTCTGGCCAAGTTGCATTCACACGTTTATCGATTCCAGCGAATTGGATCAGTAATGGCCCTTTAACGTTCTTTCTTAAATCAGGAGCGGCAGGAGTGCCGTAAAATGGAACGCCCGCATCCAGTTGCTCTGGCATTACCGCCGCCAACATATTCACGATATAGCCACCGAAGCAAAATCCTACAGCGCCTAGTTTTCCGTTACTTTTGTCATGAGACTTCAAGAAGTTCGCAGCGGCGATAAAGTCTTCTTCGATTTTCTCTCTGGATAATGATTTTTGCATTGCTCGACCTTCATCATCATTGCCTGGGTAACCGCCAAGCGAATAGAGTGCATCAGGTGCAAACGCAATAAACCCAGCGGCCGCGAGTCGTCTCGCCACATCCTTTACGTATGGATTTAAGCCTCTATTTTCATGAATGACCAATACAACAGGCGCATTACCCTCTAGCTCTTTGGGTACCACCAAGTAGCCATAGCCTTCTCCGTGTCCTTTAGGCGAAGGAAACTTCTCGTAGGTTGCTTTGATGGAAGGATCATTGAAAGAGACTTGCTCTGCCTTCGCATAATTAGGAATCAATGCAGACGTTAATGTTGTCATGGTTAATCCAAGTACAGCCAACCCGGATAGGCGAGCCATAAACTCTCGGCGATCAATCAGACCGTGTGCATATTCGTCGTACCAATCAAATGCTTCTTGGGGGATAGATCGAGTTGGATCTGATTGAGATTCTGTACTTTTATTCATAACTTTTCCTTGTTGTGAGTTGTTTGATCAATCAACTATAGTGGAAATCTTAATATATTTGAACGATCGCTCAATATCTTTTTGGCTATTTGTTATATCAAAGTACAAAAATTAGATGACAGTCAGATAAAACGACCACTTCGGAATCGATCCCCATGTCTCAGGTTTGTTTTTTTATTTGGGGGAGGGTCTAGCTCTAAATTGGCCTTTAAGAGCTAGGCATATTTACGGTCAATAAGGCAGTATGTTTCAATACAAAACGCTTGATTTTACTCTGGTATAATCTTTCCCCATAAGAGAAGCCTTAGCGTTATTAGAACTGTTTTGATGAGAGATAAAGATTAGATGTTGAAACTTTTGTGCCAGATAAAAAAATGGAAACTTGCAGCGTTTAGTTTGCTCATACTCATTGCCGCATTTTTTATCTACAACCAGTTTGGCAACCGTATGTCCCGTGTCGACGAGGCAAACTTTTTGATCGGGCAAATGAATACTGTGTTGGATGCCGCTGAGCAATATTCTCGTGATAATGGTTCTTTGCCTCCAATTACTTCCGATACCGACACCAAATACGGATACTTAAACATCAATCACTTAATTGAAAATCCGGGCCTATCAACATGGAAAGGACCATATCTACCTTTTGACGATACTTGGATAGGTGGCGATCAGTACATCGATCATCCCGATTACATAGCAACGCAATTACTGCTTAAAGAAAAGGGCAGCCAATGGGCTCGAGGAAGCTCAGAGACAGGTTGTGAATCGTCGTCAGCAACCTGTTCTCTTGCGGCTTGTATCTGGTTGGTACCAACAAAAGTGGCACAAGAAATTAATCAAATTATCGATGGCACCACGAGTATCGAAAGTCCTAATACGACCGGAAAAGTACGTTACGACAAAGCTTTTGGTGGCGCACTTGTATGTATGATTGGAGATGACTATCCAATTCCTTCTACACAGCCTAACTAAGTCGTTTCTAATTACCTTACTGGCAGCTTAGTCTTTGTTTTTACCTGACCAAAGGCGAAGCTGGATTCAATAGAAGCAATATTGGGCAGGCGAGTTAGTTGTTTACGGATAAATTGCTCGTAGCTTTTGAGTGACTCGCTCACTACATGTAATAGGTAGTCGTGATTGCCTGTCATTAGAAAGCACTCCAACACTTCATCAATTACTTCAATGTGTTGCTCAAAATCTCGCATGTTCTCTTCTGTCGGCTTTTCAAGCTTCACCAATACAAACACATTCACAGGTAAGCCACACGCTTCTTGATCTACGCTGGCGTGATAGCCGCGAATAATCCCTTGTTTCTCCAGTGCTCGAACTCGGCGTAAGCAAGGTGAGGGGGATAGCGCTACGCGATCGGCCAACTCTTGATTAGTCAGGCGAGCGTTGCTTTGCAGTTCAGCCAGTATTTTCTTATCGATCTCGTCCATTAGCATATTCCATTAATATTGAAGTTTATTTGGCAATATTATTGCTCAAAGTGTATGTCTTACTTCGCAAATAGCAATTTTTAGCATCTGCCCAAAACTAAAATTAAAGGAGGAACAACAAGCATGGAATGACTTAGGAATTATGAATACTTCAACTCAACTTAGCCCGCTGCGTAAAACCACTAAACATGAACAAGCGGAAGCCCTTGCCATTGAGCAAGCAAAACACTTTGGTATCGACCCAAATAGTGATTATGGCGTCACGCTGATTGAACTGGCGACGACCCTGTACAAAGCTAATACCAAGACACACGATCTTTGGGCATTGACGGTTGATGGACTTTCAGAACTCGATAAGAGTGACCGGATCGCTTGGTTTAACGCAAAACGTTTTTTGTCATTCCAGATCGCGAAGATCCTAGACAACCTGCAAAACCCAATGCGTGCCACTTACCAATCCATTGCCACCAATAATGGCAATTTTGCTTCAAAAGGTGCATATCCTATCTTCGATAATGTTGCTGCTATCTTCTCTGCAAGCCCTGTGATTACTCGCACTGCGACCTATTTGTTTGCGTGTACAGAATGGATTGAGGATGCGTTCAACGGTAAAGAACCGCTGCACGATATTTATTCTCGACTGCTTAACCCAACATCGATCTCACTGGCTAACCACATGGTTGACCTAGAGGCTGGTTCTAGAGCCAACGAGTATCTCGCATGGAACTTTAACTCCGGTATGGCGGCCATTGATGGGTTGTTGAGTCACTTACTTGGACATGAAGACATTGTTTTGGCCTCACGCAATATCTACGGCGGTTCCTACCAACTGCTGGAAGATTGGTTTGGCAAGCCTTCTAACTTAAATGTCGCGGTAGAGTGGGTCGATGGTTATTCCGGTGATGAGTTTGCGACTCGCCTTGATGAGGTTGCTGAAAAATATACTGACCGCCTCGCCGCGGGTAAGAAAATCTATGTTTACCTTGAATCACCGTGTAACCCGCATGGCTTCGTGTTAGACGTTGCTAGCATCAGTAAAGCTGGTCACTCTCGGGGGTGGGATGTGATTGTCGACTCAACAGTAGGTACACCATTGCTTCATCCTGTACTCAAACGTGACGATGTGGCGGAAAGGCCCGATTATGTGATTCACTCCTACACCAAAGAGCTTGCAGGTTTTGGCACCACAACGGCTGGCGTAGTCATTGGTCGTAATGAAACTATGTTTGTGCCAAAAGGAGAGGAGGTGACTTTCACCAAACCCAATGGCGATGAGGCAATCATTTCATGGAACGAAACGCTGTTTTGGAATGTGTACTACATCAAAGGCGCGTTCTTAGATGCAGACAAAGCGTTCGAAGTGCTCAATGGTATGAAAACCTATGAGATGCGTGTAGTGCAAAAAACAATTAATACACTGACTCTCGCGAAGATCTTTGATGCTCACCCAGACATCAATGTGTCGTGTCCTGCTTTGCCAGACAGTGATAACTATGAACATTGCCAAAACCACATGTATTTGGGGCTACCAGCAGCGCTGTTTACTATCGATATGGAAGGTAACGGCAATCGTGCACCAATCAATCGTGATGGGTTTAAACAGTTCTTCGATATGCTCGAGCCCGCTATCGGCATGCAAGTGAGCTTAGGGCAAACTAATACGGTCGCCTTGTGTCCAGCATTGACCACGCATTCAGAACTCAGCGACGATGCACTCAATGAAGCGGGCATTAAGCCAACAACAATGCGTATTTCGATTGGGTTGGAAGATCCTCGAATGTTCATTGCTCATATTATCGAGGCAGCCAAGTTATCGATTGACCGCAATCATGCAGACTTCTCATCCAGTTTCCCGAGTAACGAGCGTATCGACGAAATCTATATGCAAACCTATATGGATGTCCATCAAAGGTTCGTGAAGAGCTTGCCGAAGTTCGGTCAGCTTAGTCAGTAAATAAAAAACATCCTGCTGACCGAATAGTCGGCAGGGTGCATCTTTCTAACCAATTTCTTAGTCTTTGGTTTGATGACCTGTCTTCTTGGCAAACTTTTGCATCGCTTCGGCAAACGTCGTTGTTCCGCCTTTCGCTTTAACCTGAACCACCTCAAATCCTTGGCTTTCCAGCGCTTGGCGCTCTTCTAAAACGGCCTTGTCATCTGGTTGACTGCCTTGCACAGGCTGATGAATGTAACACCCCTCAAGTTGACCATCTTCGACCAGTTGGTGGTGTTTCAGTGCATTGATATCAAAATTCATAGTCAGTCTTTTCGTTTAAATGGAAAGTCTCTTTGGCAAAGGCCGTGAGTCTTTATAATTGATTGTTTGTACCATACGGCATCTTAACCATAAGAAGCTAGTGTAAATGCAGGAAGCAGAACCAAGAAGCCAATCTCAATACAATTACTTAACCAAATTACGACGGCGTTGGGTCGGAGTCATTCCGAATCTTTATCGGAAAATTTTACACAAGTAACTGGTGTCTTTTACGCCGATCTCATCCGCCAGTTGTATCAAGCTATGGTGGGGATGGATTGATCGCTACTGCACGTGTTGTAGGCGCTAGTTGCTTGCGAGGATATAATCATAATGCTGTTATCTAGCTTTCCAGATTGCGCCTAACTAAATCGTGCATCTGTTTTATTGTCATCAAAGCTAACCAGATGATTTCTTCTACCGAGCGTTGACCCGCTGTGGAAGTGGGTTGGTCGGCATCGGTTTTATTGGTTAGTGCAGGTAGTTCATGGACGCGGTTATCACGGATGGTATTGATCAACGCGTCCATCGCATCATGAATTAAGCGTTCGACTTGTTGCGTCCCTTGGTATTGCGTGCCTGTTCTGATGAGTGGAATCAGCAAGCAGAGATAATGGCTCAACAATCGATAGTGACTCAGCATGTCCTCGTAATAATGGGGATCGGCTCGAGTGTGTCTTGGCTCTTGCTGCATCTCATTGTAAATCAGCTCAAGGTCGCTTTCTGCGGTGAGCATCGCAGCACGTTGCTTAGTTAAGTCCATGTGGTCGCGTTGTTCAGGGTCGACTTGCAGTTGTTCATAGCAATACACAAACAAGCTTTTTGAACTGTTCAGAGCCGTTAGCGCTTGATTGTGGATCTCTTTTCCTCGCCATTGTGGCCACAACAAACCATAACCGAGCAGCACAATAGCACTACCAATGATGTTGTCGATCAAACGTGGCGCTGCGAAATCGAGCCCTTGGTGCGCCATGGTTTGATAAATTAAAATCAATAGCGCGGTAATACAACCAATGGCGAGCGAGTAATTTCGCATGATGTTAAGCATCGCGACGGGCAAGAGGACGACAATTAACGTATACATCGCGGTCGTTGATACGCCAATATGAATCAAGGAAGTCGCAAAGAGTACGCCAAGCGCAGTACCCAAACAGCGTTGCCAAGTTTTACTGCGTGTCGCCAAGAAGCTTGGCTGAATCACCATGAGCATCGAAATCAATACCCAGTCAGGTCGGATCAATTCAAAGTATTCGGCAACCCCAGCACCAAGCGCGAACATTAAACCGACACGGGTAACATGACGCCAGATTGGGTTGCCTCGGCCTGGTAGACGGAAAGACAATTCGAACGGCTGCACTTCAAAAGAGCGTTCATAAGCGGGTTCATTAAGCTCGATACGGCGAGAAATGTGCTTCACAGCGTAGGCCCAATAACGAAAACGGGGTTGGTCTTCAAGCTTCACTGTTTCAATCAAGTCATTGGCCTCTTGCTCTAATGAGCTTAAATGCTTCATCTCTTCGTTCGTGTTGTGCAATAGCTGTTTGGCTTTGTGTCTTAATCGTTGCTGACAATGTTGGCTCCAAACCAATAACAAATCTCGCTTTTGTTTACTGGATTGAAATTGGCTTAATAGGTCGGGATTCGTGGTGTGACTGCTCAGTATCACTTCAAAGGTATCAAGAGCAAGGAACAAGGCTTGTCGGAGCGAGTTTGCATCTTCATGTTTAGAGCGAAAAGATTCGGATTGAAGCGCCTGTTGGAACAACTCGATGAGCTGGTATTTGATGCGTCTTTTTGGCGCTTCATTTTCGCCTCCTAACAAGAAGGCTTGGCGATATTGGATGTAGTCTGCCAACGTCTCGTAAATTGCAGACAAACATACGCGCAGCGCATAGTGTTTCCACAGGGCAAACCAAAGCCAGCTAAATAGCGCGAAAGTAAGAGGGCCCAGTACCAGCATTGGGTACAAGCTTAGCGCTGTGTTGGAATTATGAAGTGATAGGGTAACGACAGCAATCAGGAGGCTAGACATGCCGAGTCGTGCTCAAAATGGACCATTACCGCCGCACTGGCAAGTAAGGCACCCAGTGCGCCATAGGTTAACCATAAGGGCAGCCCGCTGATCAGCAGGATATAACTGACGGCTAAAGTGATTCCCCAAGCGGTTGCGGTAATCGCAAAACGTGTCCACCGCCTTGGGCCTGCAGCATCAAGGCCACTAATCAAAGCGGCAGGCATGGTCATGAGTGCGGTCATGGCAATATTGATATGACTCGACAGCAACCCTAAGCCGAAAAATAGCACAATGGCACTGGTGGCGCGAAGCCCTAGGTTAATCGAAGGGGAGTACCAGATTTTACGCAGAATGGCAGGAGAAAACGTCATAGACCCTCTTTACTTGCTATGTCTCATTCAGTGTAACGCCAAACCTATGTATTGTGCTGGTTTCAATCACAGATTGATGAATTGAAGCTACAAGGGTTAAGACAGCAAGATTAAAGATAGAGGGCTCAAAAATAGACAGCTTGATAATCGATTGAGTTAGTAGAACAACGAATTCGACTCAATCCTACCTTTTCGCTGCGATTGTATTCATTGATAGAGTGGTCAAACCCATAGGCGGTTGAAGGTGCCATATATTGGGTTATTCCTTGTTGTGTGGCAGTTATTCCATCATGGCCGTGACCACAAATAACGTCTCGCACGCGATACTTGCGAAGCACCTTCATTACCTCGGTATCGTTTTCCAAACGGATTGCTTTCATCCATTCAGAACCGACGGGAATGATAGGGTGGTGAATTACAACGACGGGATCATTGGCCTTTCTTAGTTGCTGTTTTAGAAGAGCTATTCCACGGTTATTAATACGCCCTGAACCTAATGGATGACGGCTATCAAGCGGCTTAGCGCTAGAGTCCAGAAATACAAACTCTCGTCCATTGATAATCGCTTTATCGGTGACGAAAATCGTCGAGCTTTTTAGCTCAGTACGCATTAAGCAAGAGTCGTCATGATTGCCCGCAATCGCGTAAATAGACTTGGTGTTAATGTGTTGCCTTATGAACGATTCCAATCGAATGTAGTCACCCGGTTTGGGATTACAACAAATATCACCGGTCAGGAAAATGGTCTTACAGGTTGGATCGTTAGCGACGTGTTCCAAGGCTTTACGCAAGTTCTCGTAGCTGGATTCATTTGAAAGGTGGCAATCACTGATTTGGTATACGGTAGTCATTGATGTTGTCCGGTTATTTCATTCACTTTTTGATAGGTGATAGAAAAATGCCTGCTAAGTCAGCAGGCATTTATTGGTGTTAGTTTGCTTAGGGCGTTTTAGGAGCGTTGGAAGCTTCGTGTTGTTCAATCATGAAGGCAATGGCTTCATCAGTTAAACAAGATTTACTCACATATTGGCGCTGTTTACCGATATGAAGGATAAAGCCGAGATCGGTCTGCTCAAGTTGGTCGATGTCAGTCCACGCCATAGTGTTGGTCGCTTTGTGGTTTTTGTAACTCACTCCGTTAACATCACCTTGAAAGACTATTTTACTGCCAGCGCCTGAGCTGATTTTTTGTCTCCACAACCACCAGGTTCTTTTGCAGTACACACTGAACGCTTCAATCACACTCAAAACAATAAAGAACCAACCAACGTAGCCATTAGGTAATAGTTCAAACTCTAGTAGAACCACACCAAAAATAAGAAACAATATTCCCTTTAAATAGGCTTTTGGAAACTGAGTCGGAAGGCTAGTTTGATCATAACACTCTGCAAAAAACGTCTTGTCGAGGGTGTATTCTGTGGTGAAACCGGGTTCTTTAGACATGTGTGACTACTTTAAGGTTCTCTATAAATGGGCTTTCTATAGATGGCATCCATGCTGCATTCTTGCAACTTGAGCATTATATCGCTTCTCGGTGCTTTTCTTTAGCGGTTTTAACCCTCTTTTGTAAATCGATGATACTTATCGGGTCCATTCTAACCATCGTCACATGGCTATCTTAGGGGGCATCTCTAAGATCAACTAAAAAATTGGTGATGGAACGGATAGACCGGTGGCGTCGCTTTGTTGTTTGGGCCATTGCCCTTTTTGGATAAAAATTCGATCTTATGTTGGTGATTGATGGGCCTAAAGTGGGTAGCGTTGCTTTAGCACTACTGTTGAAGATGCTGGCGTAGTCAAGCTCTAAGAGAATAAAAATACAAAGCTTATTAAGTTCATCACCGTTCACTCTGAGAGGTCATGCCCGAAGCGAGACATCGGGCATGACCTTGTTCTATTTCAGTCAAGGGGTCAGTATTCGATGAATAATGACACCTGCTTAACGTTAATGAAATAACTTATTTCATAAGGAGCTGAGGTAAGAGCTATATCTAGTTTGTTCAGCCCAGATACTCTCTTCTCATTTAACGCTTCTAATAGTTTAGAGTTGGTAAACTTAAGCGTTTGACCTGCTTCTACGTTGTTGAATGTATTTAGCGGATTGCTCCACGCAGGGCACACAGCAAAAGATTGACAGAATGTATCGTAATCCAATGTACTCGGAGACCACGCTTTATCAACTACATATACTCCCACATTGTTGAATGGGAATTGAAGAGTTGAATCTCCGAAATCAACAATAAGCGTTGCCTGTTTAATTTTCCCTCGAACCTCGCTTAAGTCAAAACTCGCTAGTGTTTCGTAGTCGTATGGGATTGAAGCCCCCGCCCTTAAGTAACCGCCGACACGATGTTGCGTGACTTGTGTTGCCGGGGTTGCTTGCCAGTTTTCTCTTTCTAACCCGAATAGGTTAGAGGGGAGGGTCACGTTGACTGGCGGACTGAAATCAGAGGCTTGGTATGGTGGAGTTTGACCGAGGACTCCTTGTCGATAGGAGTCAGCGCCACTATAGATTAACAGTGCGTTCAGCTCATAAGGACCATCGGCTTGTTTAAACGTGTCACCAGGAACGGTAAATTTGATAGTGTTTTCGCCAGCCTCAAGCGGCTCTTGGAAACTCACTAGCTCTAAATACTCTCCGGCTGCCCCCACGATATTTACCGAACCTGTGTAAGTTCCACTGCGCGTAACATGGACAGGAAACTCAAAATTCAGCGAATCAATGTAGGTTCCATCTTGCGACATAGTCGGTGTGGTGACTAAATCCCCCGTGACTTCAATCGGTTCGCGGCAACGCTCAAAAGATGCTAAATAAATCAATTCTTCAAACTGAATTCGAGGAGCTGAAACTCGTATGTCATCTTGAGTGATTGCGTAGATGATCGTCGGATTGGAGATCAAAGTAGACGTCGAATCAAACGCGCCAAAAATATCTTCAGTTGAGTACTGTAGACTGACGATTTGCTTCGCAGGTTTTAGTTGCAGACGTTTGCTTGTGTTCAGCTCGTCAATTCCATCGGTGAGGTAACCATGAATGGCAAAGTCACCCGCGGATTTAACATCAAGTTCCAAGCGCTGCTCTAAGGCAATAACACAGCCTTCAGAGGAAAACAATGGAGCGAGTGAGTGGCTGACAAATTCAATGTCAGCGGGTAGTACGTGGATTTTTTTACTTGTCTGGCGATTGATAGTTTTTCCATATTCTTCAAAAGACGTTGTGCCTTCAATTAGGTACTCGCCTTCAGTGGGTGGAACAAAAATATTGCTATAGACACCATCTTCAGCAACAGCATCGAAATTGACACCTTCATCTTTAAGCTTTAGACGTGTTTGTACTCCAGTTTCATCAGTGATCACTGCGTTGGTTTGGGCACCTGTAATCGGTAACCCTTTGTTTGTCAGTAATGCAGAAACAGGAACTGGTTCACCGACCACAAATTGGTTAGCGGCTATCGCCATGCCAAACGCAATAGGGGACTGGATCGCAACTTGAGCAATGATTACTGTGTTGTAACTTGGGTTTGGAAAATCAACGACGATCTTCCATTCGCCAGATTCAGGGTTAGTGATTTCAGGTAAAAATACATAGCTTCCCGGTAGCGGCGGACTTTGTGTGTCACCTGAAAGGATGTTCGCTTGCACATCATTGGATGATGTTGCGACTTGCCCGTTAGGCTTGACTAAATATACGGTTGCATCATCCAACGGCACGACGATTTCTGCTTTTAGGGCTTCCGCTTTGTCGATGGTAAATAACATTGTGACTTCGTTATCGCTATTAGTCACTGGCTGAGATAGTGTCGTACTTGTACTCATCCCAACGGGTATTGCATTACTGGCGATAGCCGGTGTGATGAAGGTACAGAAAAGACTGAACACCATCACTAATTGCTTGATGAATTTCATTGTGGCCACTCCTTAGCGCATTGAAATAATTTGTTGTAGAAAACGTTCAACGTTTTGTCCCGTTTTCATTGTTGAATGGTTAGCCAATACGTTACCCAATGCATTGGCATAACTTGGGTTAGCGCTTGCCAAGGTCACAACAACATCATTTTCTTGCGGTACTGTTTGAATGGCTTGGTAACTGACTATGGTGATTGGATGAGCTTGTGGTCCATACACGCTTGGCGTTGTGACCGACTGAGTTTGAGTATCGAGGTAGGCCGCAGAACTAAAGCTTCTTAGTGCCTGCCAAGCGGTAACGCCCGCCCAACGCGAACCCCATGGGAATAGACCAACGATGTCAGGATCTTTCTCAATAACACCGTCTTGGTTGAGATCGGCATTTGCCCCAATAGAAAATGTATTTGCAATATTGCCGCGAGTACGCATTTGGAGCGCGTTCGATGCGGTATCTGTTGTTAGATCACGGATACCAGGCATTTTAGGGCCTGCAAACGGTATATTTGGGAGCTGCATGTATTTGCCTGCGTAATTATTTGGATCGGCACTGACGTTACTGTAGATATCGGCGTAGTGGTCCATTTTTATCACCGACAAATCTGCTGCGACGCTACCAAGGTGAGGTGTCGAGAAAGTAGAAAGGGAGGTTATCTCAAAGGAAGGGCTAAGTGCTTTGAGGTTTTGGGTATCTAGCCCGCCTTTACTGTGCGCAATGACGTGAACTTTATCGGATTTCAACTCATCGAGAAAACCCTGAATTTTGTTGTTCAAGATATTAGCGTTAGTCGCTGTGGTCCCATTTTTGTCAGCAGAGAAACGAGTATAACGAATGCCATAGTCATCAAGTGTAGAAAGCACGCCTGGAGCCGTATCATCATCCCAAGTGTCTGATTGTGCAGCAATGCCATGGGCAAGAACTACAGGAATGGCAACATCAAACTCGATTGAGACCCAATCGACAGACATACACCAGTTGTCTCCCGTATTGCCAGTATCAATATCGACGCGAATCTCATTGTTTTGGCCGAACTTGATATCACTGATATCGACTTGAAGGTTAGTATCCGTCCAACGGTTATCAGCGCCTTGCAGCGTACTTAAAGATTTTCCGTTAAAAGATACGACATCTATTTCTGGAGCAATATTACTGACGTTGGCATTGGAGTCTATGTCGAAGACCGGCATGCTGATCCTTGCGTTAGAACCGATAACGCCTTTTTGCTGCATATCGCCCAGTTTACTTGGGGCTATTCTCCCGTCATTTTGTAAAACGTTGGGGCTTACGACCATAGGAACAGGTAAAGAGATAAGTAGAGGTCCGCCAGAAGCATAGGTACAACCGGTATCCAGACCAGGACCAGAATTGACAACATAAACGCCGAGTTCTTCTTGCGGTGGGGCTATCCCAGAGCTTTGTGAACGTATCGAAAAATTACGCAATTCGTGTGAATCAGGTATATCTTCGGCATTCGCGAAACTCGGAGAAAGTAACAAAACACTGAGCGTGGCGCTCGGAATGTATAGTTTCATTTGTTTACCTTTGAGTATGGTTTATCCAAGAATTTGGGTGAAGAAAACTTTATTTGCAGAAGTAAGGTAGAGGTTTGAATTGTTATGTGAAACTTGCTGCATTTAATTTCGACTGGTTACTCAATTGATAAAACCGTTGCTCTATTTTTTTGCAAAATAGGAAGAGCACGATCGCAGTTTCTGGATTGCGGGAAGCTGTGCCCATATTTTTAAAAGGTGGGGATAGTTATTTGGGATTGTTAGAATAATCTAAGTTAGTTTATGGAAACGTAGCTAAGAATAGGAAAGTAACAGTTTGATGTGGCTTCGTTACAGATTATACATTTAGTGTGGTGTTCTGAATGGTTGATGACTAACCTAACGGACTGTGTAAAGTTAGGTTAGTAGAAATTATGTAGTTGTTAATTCAGGTTGAGAGATAAGGACTAGTGTCCGTTAGCATAAACAGCAAAGGTTGTAACAAACTGAGGTTTGTTATTATATCGTGCGCTTACATAGTAAACACTGGCGACATACCACTGTCTTGTCCACTCATTAGCAACAAGCCAATTAAGACAAGTAAAACACCACCAAATAGCTGTAAATAATGACCTGCGGCTTTTAGTGACGCACTGTTATTCTTGTTACCTGCTGCCAAATAGCGTTTTACCAAGTTCTTACCTGTTAGTGTCATGATTGCAATCGTCGAGGTCGTGAACGCGGTACCTACTGCCATGGCGAAGGCACTCAGAACGCCCATCCAATACAAGCTGACCATATTCGCGAACAGCAGAACCATAATGGCACCTGTACATGGTCTTACTCCAATAGTAACGATGATTCCGGCGTATTCACGGAGCGTTGAAGCTTTGTTTATTGCGTCTGCATCGGCAACATGCTGGTGGCCGCATCCACAGTCGGCATGAGAATGATCTGCGTGAGAGTGCTCTGCAGATTGTAATGCGCTAGATGGATTCAACATCATTGAACCTGGAGATACTGATGAGCGAAGCGCCATTGGTGATTGGACTGAAATCGACGAGCGAGCAGACATTGGCGAAGACGTATCAGCCGCTAATGTGGTGATGGCTTTCACTTTCAACTTTGGCTTACGCATCGTTGTATAGATGTTTTTCAGAGCTTTCCAACAGATCAAAGCACCCACGACCGCGACTAACGCAAAGCTCAACGAGACAAACATATTAGCCTTGTCATTCACCACTCGCATTGATGCGCTAAAGCCCCACAGCAATACACTCACCAGTAAGATAGCAACCAGCGCTTGTAAAAACGCAGAGACAACCGTGAGCACGAGACTCGCTTTCGCCTTAGTTGGGTGAGTTGCTAAGTAAGTGGACACGATAACCTTACCGTGACCTGGGCCTAAAGAGTGAAGCATGCCGTAGACGAAGCTGAATCCGATGAGGTAGCTGCCTGCGCCCCAAGGGTTATACTTAGCTTCATAGAGTAGGTCAGCAAGCTCTGAGTTAACTTCTCTTTGCCATTGGATACTAGAGATAACCAATGATGGCCACATAGACCACAATTGGTATGCGCCGACAGCAACCAGTAATAAAGCGCCAATACCAATGAGGTAGTAATTTGTTTTGATTTGATTTTTCTGCATTTAACAAGAACCTGTATCAGAGACCTTTCTCATTGAGTGAGAGGTTTAATGAGTTTGAGTTAAGACGTTTTATAACTGAAACGACCCATTATGATTAAGAAGCTGGAACTGCAGCACAGTGAAGCTCAACCGATTGAGTAAACAGTTGGCCTAACGTGTTGTCTGGATCGGCATCGGCAGGTAAAGACATCGCATAGCTCATTTGTTCAGGTGTCGGGTTTGGTTCAATGATCTCCAACTGGCACTGTCTTGCGAGTGAAGACGATAAAGTCACATCGTTATTTGAGATCCACGACATATCGACGAAGTAACTTGGATCAAAAATCAGCACGCGAAGCGAGTCTCGGGTAACGTGTTTTGGTTTTGAAAGTGGCAGGTCAAAAGTCAGCACCATCTTGGCTTTGTCACGCTCAAATTTGGCATGTTCAGCCACTTGATATTTGATTGGCTCTTCACCGTCATAGAAGTAGGTGAAGTAGTGCTCGTACATCATGTTTTCGATGACGGATGCTGCAAGGTTTTTGTATGTCTCGACTTCTTTTTCTGGAGAGACATCTTCCCCGTCTAACATGTACATAGATGTCATGGCGTCAAAAGACCATTCCATTGAAAGGCCAGTGATCATGCCGTTTTCGCCTTCTATGTGGGTTTTCATTTCAATCCAAGAATGCGGGTGAGCAGATAGGCTCGGAGCAAAAGAGAATAATGCCAACCAAAGAGGCAAGCGCTTAATAGAACGTAAGCCCGCTGAAAAACGGCTTACATAGCGCGAAGGTAGGTGATTGAATGCGTTGGTTAGAATAAATAGCTGTTTCATGAGAACGAATGGTTATTTAGTTTAATGTTATATTATAACAATCCGTGCCATTGTTCACTTCAAAATGTAAGTTTGTTTACTTCTAAATTGTCTCAATCCATGACTGCCTGTCTAATTCTCTTATCGCTATTAATTCGTTGAATAACGCTCATCGCAGCATTAATTAAGTCAATGTTTGAGTGGCGCGCAGCTTGGTTTGGATCTTAACGCGTCGATAGGATTACACACCCTATTGGCTTAGCAACTACCCCCCAGTATAGGTAAGGTGCTATATTACTTGTTAAATCTTTCTTCCAACCACATTGAGTAACAACGTATGTCACACACAGCCAAAGATCAGAAAAAACTCAAGGCAAGAGTGAGCAAGATACAAGGTCAGGTTAATGGTCTTAAAAAGATGTTGGATGATGAAGAACAGCAATGCCAGGATGTATTACAACAGATTGCAGCCATTCGTGGCGCTGTGAATGGCTTGATGCGAGAAGTGATCAAAGGTCACCTGCTAGAACATGTGGTACTAGAAGATGACAAAGTTCAGCGTGAAGAAGATATGGAAGTTGTGCTTAAAGTCTTAGACTCTTACATCAAGTAATCGGCTTGGTTAATCTGCCTTCATTTGAGACTTTCTTTTCTGCAGCTCTTTCTTAAGAGTATTGATGGCGTAAGGCTTCATCGATTTCCAAGCCTTACACTCTTCTCGGGTTCTCCCACACCCCAAGCACCATCCTTTACTGTTTGAAAAGTCGCACATATCAATACATGGGCTTTTTTGTTTTCAGCCCTAAACCACCTACTTCAGTAGGTGGTTATCATTCAGTTTGGCTTTGCCTGTAGTTCTACCCATGTTAAATGCTCCCTTGATTTTTAGCGAAGTCAAAGAGGACAAATAACATGAGCAGATATAATCAAGCTTCCCACGTATTTTGGAGATGTCAATATCACATAGTGTGGACACCAAAGTATCGATTTAGGATTTTGAAAAACAATGTAGGTAAAGAAGTTTATCGATGTATAAACGTTTACTGTAATCAACTTGGATGTGAAGTCGTTGAATTAAACGTTCAAGTTGACCACGTGCACTTGGTAGTAAAAGTTCCGCCTAAGTTATCGATATCCAAGTTGATGGGCGTATTGAAAGGCAAAATAGCTTTAAAACTCTTTAGTAAATTTCCATATTTAAGGAGAAACAAACTCTGGGGTAACCACTTTTGGCAAGGGGCTATTTTGTCGATAGCGTAGGGGTTAATGAAGAAATCATTCGACGCTATGTAAGACATCAAGAGAAAAAAGAGCGCGTGGAGCAGCAGCAATTGGCGTTGGACTAAACAAAGGCCCCCTTTTAGGGGGCTCACATAAAGCCACCTTCTTTAGAAGGTGGTAATTTACTCAACAGGTTCATACTAACGAACGCAGGATTACGAGGAGCTTTCTCGAACATTACAAAGTTGCAATGTTGGTTATATTCGAGAAAGGATATTGATAGAGTGTGTTTAGACCACGGCTAACAGATAAACGGACGTTAATGAAAATACTATTGATTGAGGATGACATTCATATCGCAAAATTTTTGGTGAACGGTTTTCAGCAAGAAGGGATAACGGTGACCCACTCAGCGGATGGTGTTGATGGATTACACGAGGCCGTAACTGCAGAATGCGACGTGATCATTCTCGATATCATGTTACCGAAGAAAGATGGATTTGAAGTGCTTGCCGAGCTGCGAGGGCAGGGCTACGCGACACCCGTCATCATATTAAGTGCCAAGCACTCGGTGGAAGAGCGTGTGCAAGGGCTGCAGTCGGGGGCAGATGATTATTTGGTGAAGCCTTTTGCATTTCCTGAGTTACTCGCTCGTTGCCAAACCTTGGTGCGCCGAGGAAAGCAACCGACATCTCAACCATTAGAACTGCATTATGGTCCCCTAAGTCTAGACCTTCTAAAGCACACGCTACAAAGAGATCAACAAACGATCACCATCAATCAACGTGAGTTTATGTTGATGAAGCTACTGCTGGAAAATCCAGAGTCAGTGATGTCGAAAACGGCGATTCTTGAGCATGTTTGGGGACATCAGTTTGATCCGCAAACCAACGTTGTGGATGTGCTCGTGTGCCGACTTCGCAGCAAAGTCGATAAAGGTTTCTCTAAGCCACTGATTCACACACTTCGAGGTGTTGGCTATGTCCTCAAGTCGTAGTATTGAACAGGCGCTTGCCAAAACGCAGAGACATTTATTGGTTCGTTTTATGTCGACCTTGCTACTCTGCTTGCTGCTGGTGGAAATGATCGTGGGGGCCATTTTCTTTTTCGATCTTTATCAAACGGAGAAGAAGATTCTTACGTCAATGTCGACTGAGTATCAACGTATTCTAACTTACGACTCTAGCGAACGTTTGATTCACGTTTTAGAGGCTAACCCACATCGGTTACTTGAGAACAACATAGCCGCTTATAAGGTTGAAAAGGGCGTTTCATCTGAGGGAACGTTCATTGCGGGAACTCAACACCAACCAGCAACAGAGCCTTTTTCCAGCTACCAAATTGAAGACAACCGCTCGTGGCTAGAGAGCTTCATACTTAGCCCTTATATGTCTTTGGCAATTGAAGGGGAGCAATATGACTTCTGGTTGGTCTTGGACAACCGTTCGAGAGATTATGTCGCTTACAATCAATGGTTAATGACCTTGTACGCATTGCTTGCACTTGTGGCGGTTACTGCGGTGTTTACTCGTAAAATTATTCACAGCGCGATGTCGCCACTGATTACCTTTGGCGATCTGCTCGATAAGTTGAAAAAAGGGCAGTTAGAACTTTCCAGCATTAGCGATCAGAAAGAAACCGAATCTGAAACACAGCAACAAGGCCTCAACATCATCAGTTCCAGTGTTCACACGGCGGTTGCGAAACTGCAGCACGTGACGACTACCTTGAATACGACCGTCGATGCTATCGCACATGATATTCGAACCCCTTTATCTCGCATCACTTTAGCGTCTCAAACCGCATTGCTGAATAACGCCGATGAGCGAGCAATGAAAGATGCGTTGGCAGACTGTTCTGAACATGCGATGCAGGCAAGTAATATGCTAACCGCCTTGATGAAGCTAAACGATGAACTTACTGGCAAGCGCACACCACAGAAAGTGCCGACACAGGTATCGGATGTGATTACCAATGTGGTGAGTTGGTATGAAGATGTCGCTGAAGATAAACAAATCGAGCTGCTGGTGGAAGGTGAGCTTAAGGTTGTTGTTCAGTCAGACCCTGAAAAATTGTCTCAGGTGTTGGTCAACCTTGTAGACAATGCCATTAAGTACACGGAACCAAAGGGGAAAGTGACGGTTCATGTAGATAGAAATGCTCTGGATAAGGTAGAGATTAGCGTTCGAGATACTGGTATAGGTATAGAGCAGAAATATCAGGATCTGATTTTTGAAAGGCTTTACCGAGCCGACAGCAGCCGAAGTAACGTTGAGGGATATGGTCTTGGGTTATCTTTGGCGCTTGCTATGGTCGAGAACCTCGAAGGCACTTTGAAAGTGAAATCTGAGCTAGGTGTGGGGAGCACCTTCACACTTACGCTTTGATAAGCGGGATTGCAGGTTGTCGTTTTTATTGGCTACGAAGGACGGCGACCTTTGTAAGTAACGAGTAGGTTACCGAGCAGCATCACCACACCACCGATGATTAGCGAGAACGTCAATGGCTCGTCATAAAGCACAATTCCGACTACCGCGATAACAGGAAGCCTGAAGAAGTCGAGTATCATCACCAGAGTTACTTCAGCGTTCTTCATGGCTTTGGTCAAACAATAATGAGCGGAGAGTGCCGAAAGGGCGACGAGGAGCAACCAAGCCGATTCAAGAGTTGTAGGTGTTTTCCATACTTGCCAAGACAGAATCAAGCCGATAGGCAGTTGGATTAAACACATGTAAAACAGGATGCTCAGCGGAGCCTCGGTGCTGGCTAATGATTTGGTCGACGTATGCGCGACTGCGTAACAAAAAGCTGCACACAACACGACAATAGCTCCGGCATTCATGACATCTTGAGTCGGCTGAACAATGATGACAACGCCGAATAGCCCTAATGCGATAGCCAACATTTTCTTAAGCGTCAGACTTTCGCCCAGGAAAAGGCTCGCCAATAGAGCTGTCCAAAGTGGGACGGTGAATTCAAGCGCGAACACTTCCGACAGGGGAAGTAATCCAATTCCAACAAACCAGCCAAACTGCCCTCCAAAGTGAAAGACATTACGCAGGCTATGTAAGCGGAGTCGCTGTGTTGAAAACAGTCCCTTTTGCTTGGCCGCGATGATCAGAAATGACACGACACACAACCCAATGATGCTTCGTACTAACAACACTTGATAAGTACTGATGTTACCGCTAAGCTCTCGCGCTCCGATGGCCATCAAACTGAATGACATCAGTGTGCCTATTATCCAAAGAATCGTTGATGAGATAGTGATTTCCTTATCGTGCGTATCAGGTTTCCATACTGAGTGATTGTGCAGAATTTAACCGCTTCATTCAATTGAAACCTATTGTTTAATCAGATTTTGCATACTTGCCATTTAGATCTCTACAAACGGTAAATCTAATTTTCCACACGATAGTTATTGGCATATGCAAATAACTAGGCGTATTCTGAGCTCCTGATCATCAATAACAGGAAGTTACCATGTTATACGCAGTACCTTGCCGCGACCTTCATATCGGCAACCACTTTGCTCGTTCTCCTCAGATAGCTATTGTCGATGAGCGACAACAAATCAAGCATCTTATCCCTTTGATTGAGTCAGATAGCCCGTGCAATAAGAAGAAACAATGGATGTCTGTCGTTAAATCTTACGATGTGCAGGCTGTGGTGGTTCGACACATCGGGAAGAAGATGTTGGCGCACTTGTTCAACAACGATATTCGTGTTTTTGCGTCTAAAGAAAAGGCGGAAGTGGCGACTTTGGACTTCAACAATCTGCAAGAAGTCACCGATCTTGATTACGGCCGAGAGTCACGAAATAGCGGATGCAGCAAGAAAACGTGTGGCGAGAAAGGATACAAGAAAGAAACGTTGATTCTCACGCCCCAGTTAAATAGGTTCAATGTTATTCGAGGTGTCCGAAAATGACATTCTTACTCACACTCATGGCTTTTGTTGGAGTGATTGCGTTAATGGCGATAGGCGTGATTTTTTCACGTAAGCCAATAAAAGGCAGTTGTGGAGGACTCGCGCAGGTAGACATTGAGCGCGAATGCAATTGCAAGGATGTGTGCGAAGGGCAAAGCCGAAAGCTGTATCAGATTACTGAGCCATCATATTAGTGCTCTTTGAGATCCTTTCGACAAGCAAAGTTAAAGCTTCGAACTATGAGCCTTGAATCACTAATGCATGACCGTTGACGATGCACTCAGCGACTTTGGTTCGTGCTCGTTTAATGATGTTTCCGAATGTTTGGCGCGACACCTGCATTTGCTCGGCGGCTTCAAGTTGGCTCAGACCTTCTTGATCCGCTAAGCGCAAGGCTTCCAATTCTTCTAACAGCAGTTCTTCCTTATGAAGTTCATCCATAGGAACACCATTGGGCTTGAAACAAGAGTAAGCCGCACGGGTACATAACTGGCGATGTTTTTTTGGTCGAGCCATATCAATCTCTAAGAATCTAAGGGTAAAAAGGAATAAGGGAAAGTATGAAGGTTTTCATTCCTCACAACCATCGCCGTTGCCAAGTGTGCAGCCAAGGTTTTTTCGCAGACAACCCCATTTGTTTTGAAACCGTTGGCACGCATGAAGTTAAACCTAAGTATGATGTTATAGCCAAGATTGTACCAACAGATAAAGTCGAGGGCTACGATGGCATCATGCAGGGCGGTATTGTTACCACATTACACGACAGCGCGATGCTGCATTGTTTGTTCCAAAACAGTATCAATGCGATGACGGTGAGTTTAACGTCTCGCTTTCATCATCCAATAGCAATTGGTCAAGAGTTGGAAGTTCGCGCTCAATGGGTCAAAAGCAGACGCAAGATTCACTTCTTAGAGAGCAAAATTATTCAGAATGGGAAGTTGTGTTCATCGGCACAAAGTCAGTTTATGTCTTAGGTTTAGAGCTCAATATTTTGCAGAATAAATAGGGTTCTCTATAGTTAAAGTAACAACTATTAAAGCTATGGCAGCATTGAATTTATCATAAACTCTTTTCATTTTTGAGGACGCTAAGGTGTGTTCGCTAGACGAACCTTTGCACTCGATTCAATTCATCGCTGCCCTGTTCTGGAGGGCTGCTGATGCAAAAATTCTTCAAATCGATATCTCGATACTGTGCTCTTTCAATCGTTTTACTATTTCCATTCTTCAGCACTTTTTCTTCGGCTGCACCGCTTAAAGTTGGCGTTTACCCTTGTCCTCCTTTTATTATTGGTTCTATGGATAATGAGTGGGATGGACTCAGCATTGAACTGTGGGAAAAGATCGCCCAAGACATGGGCGTTGAGTTCACGGTAGAAAATCACCCTCTCGATGATTTACTCAGCTCCATTGAAGCTGGGCAAATCGATATTGGTGTCTCTTGCATTTCAATCACGCCAGAACGTGAACTGTTCGCTGATTTCTCACATTCATTCTACGAAACTCACCTTGCTATCGCAGTGAAGAAGAAAGGCTACTTAGAGACGTTACATTCGATATTCTTGAACCCTGCGTTGTGGCTCATTATTGGAGTGATCGTCTTTGTCGCTGGAGCTATTGGCGCATTCTTCTATGCATTGGAACATGGAGAAAACGAAAAGCTATACACCATGAAAAGCCGCACGGGGCGTTGGCTAGAGAGCTTTATCTTGGGTTTGCTTTTTATTACCCGAGGTCCCTTCAATTACTTTGAATTTAAGAGCTTAACAGGGCGAATTGCGACGGTGTTCATCGGTGTATTCAGTATGCTTTTTATCGCCAGTATTACCGCTGTGTTGGCGAGTAAACTCACGCTTAGCCAAGGCTCTTCACAGATCAAAGGTATTAATGATCTTGCGAATGTCAAAGTAGGTGCCAAGGTCGCGACTACGTCCTCTCTGTTATTGACGAGCTTCGGTATCAGACACGAAAACTATATCGATATGCCAAGGCTTTTGGTTGCTCTAGAGGAAGGGGAGGTAGATGCCATTGTAGCCGATGATGTGGTGCTCAAATATATGATCGGTAACGGTAGAATGAGCGGCCAATTTGAAGATTTAGAGGTGTTGCCGTATCAGCTAGAGAAACAAAACTATGGTTTCATCATCACGGAAAATAACCCGTATGAAGAAGAGATAAACCGCGCACTGCTGCAAATTCGGGAGTCTAGGAAGTGGCGTAAAATCTTAGTCGAATACTTCGTGGATAAGTAACCGACACCAGTGACGAGCCTTGAGCTTTCTGGGTATTTATCGTTACAACTGGTCAGAACTTGAAGCTTTGTTTTTCTTGAAGTATTTAAACGCTGTCCAAACGGCATAAGCCGCAACACCAACGATAAGTGCAGAGCGTAGGAGGATAGGCGCGTCATGCTCAAGTTGGTTAACGTGCGGCACAATACTGGCAAACAATCGACTGGTAAACAGCAGCCCCATAACTAACATAATAACTTTATTCATGTGACCAGCCTTTCAATGAAATGCGTTATACAGAACAAGTTATCGGCGGCTTAAGCTATTAACGCGACCAAGAACGGTTCTGCTTGGAAATAAAAGCATGCGCTTCTCAAGCCTAACCGTCAACGCGATATCGGTCTAAAGCCAGTAAGCTAAAATTTCGTTTTTGGAAGTGGATTGTTCTGTAGAGGTAAATCGAATCTGGGATCAAAGGCCCCGCGATTGCGAGGCCTCGGCCCTGTTCTATTAAATTAGCTCGCTTTTGCTAATTGAATTGGTTGCATGTCAGCACCATTAGTGTGCTGACTGATTACGTTATGTAGGTCTTGTTCATATAGGTCTAACCAAGCGTAGCGCTCACGATATAGCTTTCGTTTCTGACGTTTAAGTGCTTCAAGATCTTTCCTTGTTGAGTGGATAGGCAGGGCGTAAAAACATTTGTCATGTTGTTGCCCGTCGTGCTCTTCCCACAAACAATTGTATTTAAGGCTTATCTCTTTTCCTTTCTTCCCATAGCGTAATGAATTCGAAACATGTCCAGTTTCGTTGACCGCATAGATGTGATTAATACCTAAACTGATCGCCATTAATCGAAGGGTTTCGACCATAAAGGATTTGGGTCTTAAACCATAAAATGCCTTTGTGAATGCACGGCTGAAACCATTGTCATTTGCTCCGCCTTGAACGCCACCAATGTAGATATCATTGTTAAAAACAGAGAATGATATGGTGTACATTTTGTTCAACATGTAATCAGTAAGAGAGAGAGTGAGCTCGCCTTCTTTTCTCGAATTTCTTTCAAAGCTCAGGTTTAGCAAGTAGGTTTGCTCGCTGATTTCTAGCTCTAGAAGGTTAAGCCTTTCGTTATATATTTGATGGCGAGCTTCTGTTGTGAACTTGTTTTCGAACCAATCATAATGCTTTGATAGTATTTCGATTTTTTCTTTTTTACTAAAGTCAGTACACAAGTAAGGGGTGACAAACTTAGATAGGAAATTTGGCTGCTTTTTGAATAGGAGTTTTCTTTCGACAGAGCTAAAATTCTCATTCATTTTTTTAGTATCTGAATAATAAAACAGTGCACGAGCAGCGAACTTAATTATCGCTTTGTACTTTCCCTTATTCTTATGGACATTAGCGTCAATTCCCATGCGAACTACATTCATAATCACCTCAACAAAGAAGCACAACACAAACACATCAGTGCCGCGAACAGCTTCCTTTCTTCTCACAAATAACAAGGGAGATGATGATAATGAAAAGTGTCTTTTGGGTATGTATGGGTATGTATAGCAATGTAATTGAGTCAGTTACTTAGTGTTCAGAAATTATTCAATCCTCTATTAATAATCACATTGGATTGATAGGGATAACGGGGGGAGTAGGAGCTTAATTCTAAATAAACAATGCCACTGCAGGGCTGCAGTGGCATTTAAACACTAACAATCTATGCTTTGCTCAAGCCTAAACTTGAGTTCTTATATAAATTATAGTTCTAACAGTTTCGCCAGTTCGCGTTCTTCGAGAAGCTCTTCAATGCGTTGACGAGCCTTCGGCCCTTCGGCTTGTGCTTTCGTTGACTTGCCTGCTTTCTTACTGCGACTGGTTTTCGCTTTTTCCTTTGGCGTAGTCATTGTAACTTTCCTTGTTGTATTGCTGTGTTAAAGGTTGCATGCCTCTTTTAAAGCTTTACCTGCTTTAAATGCTGGCGTCTTTGATGCTGAAATTTGAATCTCTTCTCCAGTTCGTGGGTTACGACCTGTGCGTGCAGCACGAGTGTTCACTTTAAAACTGCCAAATCCAAGGATGGACACATCATCACCGTTCGCAAGCGTTGTAGAAATACCTTCAACGAGAGCATTTAATGCTGAGCCTGCTTGGTCTTTTGAGATGTCTGCAGAAGTCGCGATGTGTTCAACTAATTGAGATTTGTTCATAATCTATATTCCTTATTGAGTACGGTTGGCGTCTACCTTTAGCACCTAGCTGATGTGATCTTATCAATCGCAACTGAAATAATGTCAGTGATTGGGTAGGGCTTTGTAAAGTAACCAACAAAATCGACTATAAAAGCATCTGTCGGTTCAATCAATGGAATTCATTGATTATTATGGATTTAAAGTCAGTTACTCAAGCAAACTTGAGAAAAGTGACCTCGAATTTTAGATGTGATTCATTTGATCAATCAAAGGTAATGCCTAACAGGCGCCTTGGTGCGAGTACAAAAACAAAAAGCCCAGCGTATGTGCTGGGCTTTTGATATGCGTTTCTGTGCGAAATCAGTGACAGTTACTTAGTGATAAATATCTGCTCTGTTTCTAGCGATGTCATGTCACGAACCTGACGCCAGATATAGTAGAAAATACCGAGCATCATAAGCAGGCTAGGGATCGCGATCGCTGGGTAGCTGTAAAGTGTCAGTTTACCAAGCTCTTCGTTGAAAGCTGCAGTGCCAGCAGGGCTGGTTACAATCCAAGTCGCTAGGAAGTAGTTCATCGCAGATGAGAAAGCGAATGTGCTAGCGAACATGTAGTTTGATGTCATCAGGCAACGGTCAAACTTAGCTTGATTACCAAACTGTCTTAAACGCTCTTCAATCAGAGAGATGTTTAACAGTGCAGGCGTGAAGATCACTTTTTGGATAAATGGGTAGCGAGTAAAGGTAGAACCAAGTACCGCCAAGCCGATTAAGCCAGGGATTAGTGCTTCTTTTAGTGCTAACCAACGCGTGTCTAATTCGAAGAAACCAATGCCGCCCGTTAAAAGCACGCTGACAAAGCCAAGCGCGGCGATGAAGTTAAATTTCTTGTTGCGGATGAGCTCCATACCACCGTAAGCGATAGGGAAGGCGAGTGCGACAAGCAGAGCTAAGCCAGTTCCGAGATGCTCTTCTCCACTGAACTTCATTAGGATGAATGAAGGAAGAAAGACGTTAAAAACGACTTCGAAAAGAGGGCTCGATTTTTTGTTTTCTGTATTACTCATAATTTCTAAATACATTATGTTATGGATTTATTCTCAGGGATTGTTGTTTACCTCGCCCAAGATGTAAAGCCTTAAGGGGCCATGCTATGTAACGACATGTGACACCAACGGCATATTTTGGAATGTCAGGTTCCCTATTTTCCTGAATAAAGTGTTATGCCCTACGTTTTTTGAAGGCATGCCAACCTGCACTCAAAATCGTTTTAATCACTACGCCATGAGCGCTCAGTTTCGGATCTGCATGTTTACCTGCGGCAATTCGCCACATTTGATGTTCGTACCAAACTAAGCCCACCATGGCTATTTTATCTAGTACCGGTTTGCCTGTGGTTGGCACATCTAACGGCATTCCATGGCTTGGGTTTTCAATGAGTTTGTTTGGAAAGTCTGGATCAACCGCCATGGTACGAGCAATACCAATAAAGTCGGTAGCGGATGTTTGCAACGCTTCGTTCATTGCCGGTGCGGTTCTAAAGCCACCAGTCACCACCAAAGGAGTGCTAACTAGTTTTCTTACTTTGACCATGTAATCCAAGAAATACGCTTCACGTTTCGCTGTGCTGGCTTTAACGGGGTCGTTTTTGTTCTTAGAACCCATCATCGACGGGCTCTCGTAAGTGCCACCTGAGATTTCAATTAGGTCGATACCTTCACGGCTAAGCGCTTGAACAACGTGCATTGACTCTTCTTCGGTAAAGCCGCCTTTCATGAAGTCAGCGCTGTTGAGTTTTATCCCGATAGGAAAATCTTCACCAACTTCTGCACGAATGGCGCGATACAGTTCGAGTACAAAGCGAAGTCGGTTATCTAACGAACCGCCCCATTTATCATCTCGTTGGTTGTGTCTCGAAGATAAAAATTGGCTGACAAGGTAGCCATGAGCACCGTGAATTTGTACGCCAGTAAAGCCAGCTTGTTTTGCTAGCTTAGCGCTTAAGGCAAACTTACCAATCACTTCATGGATTTCTGAATCAGTCAGTGCTCGCGGGATATTGAAGCCTTTCTCTAATCCGCGTTCTAATGAGATAGCAGAAGGAGCGACAGGTTTATCACACAGGAACTTGGGGATCTGTTTTCCTGGGTGGTTTAACTGCATCCAAATCTGTGAGCCATTTTGCTTTCCAGCACTTGCCCAAGCTTGAAACTGAGTGAGGTCACTGCGTTCATCTAAAACTACGTTCTTTGGTTCACCCAGTGCGTTCCTATCAACCATCACGTTTCCCGTCATAGACAAACCAATCCCACCTTTTGCCCAACGTTGGTACAAGGTCGCTAGCCCAGTTTTAGGATTGTGTTGCTTGTCGCCAAGTTGTTCGCTCATTGCTGATTTAAACAGGCGGTTTTTGATGACGTGACCATTAGGAAGAGTAAACGGTTCGCTGAGGCTAATAGGTTGCATAGATAAGAGTTCGGATGTGCATTATAGATGGTTCTAGTATGTCTTATTTTGTCGAACGTTCCGAATTATTTGAGTTTGATTGTATGGTCGAGCTGATTTCGCATAACAAGTGCACACCCTCTCAAATACAATGTTCAATCAAACACGCTTCTCTCAGGCACTATGCTAAATGGTTCAGTGTCAGAGAGAAGAGTGGGGCGGGAGGTGTTGATTATTGGTCGAACATGAGATTGAAACTTAGTGGAACCTTGTCGGAAATCGCTAGCCCGCCAACGGTTGCAGAAAGCTTGTTGAGGTTTTCTGTCGAAATCCCAAAATCAGCGCCATTGACGATGATCGTTGATGTTGAATTGACCATCACAAAACCTTCAGAAGGAACAACCATAACAGGGAAGTCGATGGTTTTGGTAACGCCATGCAAGGTAACTTCGGCAGCGATGGTGGTGTTTTTCGGGTCGCCAGATAGCATTGAAGGATCAACCTTTCCGGAGATCTTCACTTCAGGAAAACTCATTGATTCGAAGTAGAGCTCATTGAGTCGTTGGTCGCGAATGGATACCCCGGTACTCAGGCTTTTCAAATCTAACAAAATAGAAAACTGGCCATCTTCTGTCAGCCCACCAGATAAAGGCTTTATGGATGCGGGTTCTACAACAAACTGCTTCTTAATGGTTGCGAACGTCACGTTCGATAGCTTTGGATCCAACGTGTAGCCCGTTTCTGAAAAAGAGGGTGCAGAAATGAGGCTACAAAACAGACCGAGTGCAGGTATTAGCTTTTTCATAAGTGGTCACCATATCGATGAGTTTCTTTGGTAAGTGTAGATAGAAGCTTAGGTCAGTATCTTAAGAATTACCCAAAGCTAGAAAGGCAGCTCTACATAATTGGAAGCATGATCGGTTAACTGACTTGTGTATTTTTAGTTATGTTATAACATAACTAAATTCGTTCTTGCTGCGAATAACGATTGTAGCAGTACGAGTGAAGCGATAAGTATGTATCAAGGAGAAGACGTAATGAATGCCGTGTTAACGAAGCCTTTGGCAACCAATAATAACCAGCCACTTAATATTAGTTCGGCTGTGAGTATCAAAGATCAGGCGAGTCACACGCCATGCGTTAGTGCTTCGGAGCAGCCCACGGTATTAGCCGATATCTATCAAAGTGATATCAACATCGCGATTTGGCAGCGTAAGTTTGATGCTGATTTAATCGGCGACATTGGTGAGTTTATCGCGTCGAATCCAAATTTTAGTAAATCTGTGAGTGTGTCACCCGATAATGCCTACGAGAAATTAGAATTTTCGACAGATGGAACGGCTTCTAAAGCGCTATTAGAAAACATGGCACAGTTGGTGGATATGTTCTGTTGTTTGTTTGAACTTGAAGAAGTAGGGTTGCGTTTAGCGGTTTTAAATAAGGCAATGTGTCCTCGTTTTCATTTCGACCAAGTTCCTTGTCGCTTGGTGACCACTTACCACGGTGTTGCAACACAATGGCTACAGAATGACTCAGTCGATCGTTCAAAGTTAGGTCGTGGAAGTAACGGACAACCCGATTCTGCATCAGGCTTGTACGCACGAGAATCTGATATTCAACAAATGGCGAGTGGTGACGTGGCGCTATTGAAAGGTGAGCGTTGGAGTGGCAATGAAAACGCAGGTCTTGTTCACCGCTCTCCAGTCACTTCATCTGACGAAACACGACTGTTGCTGACACTAGATTTCGGTTAGTTAGCTTCTTATGAGATGAGATGAGATGAGATGAGATGAGATGAGCAAGCGGCCAAGTGCAGCTTGCTCTTGTCCGCTTAAGCGAAGACGCGGATACGGTGTCCGTCCGGATCAACAGCAAGGAAGTTGATGCCGTAAACCGATTCTTCTGGCTCTTGTTCAAATTGAATGCCTTCCTCTTTCCAAGCTTGGTAAAGACTTTCTAATGTCTCTTTGTCTGCAACAGGCATAGAGAGCTCAGTGCCACCACCCTTGATGTTGCTTGCTGGGGTTAGAACATCCGCTTGCTTAAGTGTGATTTTTACGTTGTCTGCAAAGTCTAAGGCAGCGAAGGTTGGTGATAGAAGCTTTGGCTCGCAATCAAATGCCTTGGCGTAAAAGTCCATGCTGCGATGAATGTCTGCGACATAAAGAACAAATGAATCAATGGTAAACATAGTAGCTCCTAGGCTGGTCAATTTGATTTGCGATGTTGTTTCTAAATAAACCCGTTGCGATTTAAGTTAACTCGAATTGTATCGAGTTCGCTTGGGTTGAGAGAAATATAGCGCGAGTCAGTGACAGTTTTTGTCAGTAGCGAATCACTTTATCTGCAATGCCTTCCATGTTCTGCCAGTCTTTGATTAAGTCATGACGCGGACGTTGATATATTTCTTCAAGCATTTTCCAATCGGCAATCCTATCGAGCCTGAAATTACGATACGCACTTCGCGTTTCACACCAAGCGACTAACACATAGTGCTGTTCGAATAAGCCAATCAACATCGGCCAAACGATTCTTTCGCTAACATGATCTTTTGCGTCTGTGTAATGGATTTCAGCTTTGTTCTGTTGCTTAATTGCCAACTTGATGTCTGAAAGCTCAATGGTTAACTCTGCGACTTCAATAATAGAAGCGACACGAATAATGTCTTCACTGCGTTTGGCTTGATGATCAGCAGGTAGTACGGCTGAAATCTTGGCAATCGCATTTCTAGCCGATTCGCTGAACTCGCCATTGGCTTGCTTAGCGACCCATTCAGCACCGAGCCTTAATGCTTCCAACTCTTCCATTGAAAACATCATCGGCGGTAGCGTGAAAGTCGGTTTCAACTGATAACCAACTCCGGCTTCACCATCAATTTCAGCGCCTTGTGCTTGCAGTGTCACGATGTCTCGATAAATGGTGCGAGTACTCACGTTTAGCTCTTTAGCGAGATGATCGGCCGACACGGGGTATTTATGACAGCGCAATAATTGGAGCAGATCGAAGAGACGTTGGCTTCGGGACATAGGAAAACTCTGTGTACTTAACAGCTTATTAGATTAATGCATTGAGAATGTGAACGCTAATTACATCGAGATAAATGAAGCAAAAGGCTCGGCATTTTAGGCGTAGCTTTGACGGCGCAACTTAACGTATATCATTCTTTCGATTGTGAATTGATCTGGATCTGTTATTGGTTCACATATAACGATAATACAATGAGTTAGTCCGTTTTATTATTTATTTTAATGTGTAAAATATATTCGCTTGCTACCCGATGGGAACGGTTCTGTTACCCACGGTTATTTATATAAAAATTATAGGTTTCCTATGTTAAAGAAACTCTCGCTTAAAAATAAGCTGGCGATCTCTGCCAGTATGGCCATCATCCTAGGGGGGATTTTGGTCGAGGCACTTTCATTTCGTGCATCGTTGCAACGATTGGATACTGAAGTTGAACAGCGCCTGGAAGGGGCATCGGCTTCTTACAACCAATACGTATCAGATTGGATATTATCCAAAGAGCGTGCGCTCACTTCTCTGTCAAAAGAGTCTAAACAAGAAAGTTTGGTGACTCACCTGAAACAGGTTCGTGATTCTGCCTCTTTTGATAATGTCTTCTTGGCATTTCCTGATGGTTCGCAAAAGAACGCGAACGGTGTTGTGTTGCCACCGGGTAATGATGACCCACGTCTATGGGGTTGGTACACCAATGCGGTAGCAAACCCAAGTAAAGTATTCATGGACAACCCAACGGTGGCGGCGGCAACGGGCGCTAATGTTGTGTCGCTGGGTACCGCAATGCAATTGCATGGTCAGCAGGTTGTATTGGGTGCGGATGTAGAAATCACCGACATCCTTAACAGCCTTGAGCAAGTGATTCTTCCAGGTGAAGGTTACATGTTCATCGCGACCAACAAAGGCACGGTTTACACGCACGCTGACACCAAGCTATTGAACAAGAATATCAGCTCACTTGGGCTTGATTTCGCGGATGTACAAAAGGCGTTGGCGAGCGGTAAAGATACCTCGATCGACTTAAACGGCAGCGACTATGTTCTTTACGCACGTGCGATTGATGGAACAAACCTGATTACCATCAGTGTGGTTAACCATGACTCTTTGGTGGCACCGTTATTTGATGCTGTGATTGGCCAAGTGTTGGTGACATTGCTGGTTGTCATCGTATGTACTGTTTTGTTCAACCTGCTGTGTACGATTCTATTCCGTCCACTTAATCATGTATCTCAAGCGCTGGCGCAAATCGCGAATGGTAGTGGTGATTTAACTCAACGTATTCATGTTGATAATCAAGATGAAGTGGGCGAGCTTGCTCAGAACTTCAATACCTTTGTTGGCAGTCTACAGCAGTTGATTGGTCATATCCGTGGACAATCGGAGCAGTTAAACAGCCAGTCGGAGCAAAGTGCCCAGCGTGCAAATCGTTCTGTGGATGAACTTAACCACCAGCAACAAGAAATCACCATGGTGGCGACAGCAGTCACCGAGATGGCTTGTGCAACTCAAGAGATTGCATCGCATGCCGAGCAAACCGCAAAAGCTGCACAAGACTCAGCGGCAAGTACTAACAGTGGTCATGCTCTGGTTGTCGACACTAAAGGCTCAATTAATAACTTGGCCAATGAAGTGAACGAAGCAGGCAATGTGATTAGCGAACTTAACAAGCACGCTCAAGAGATCTCAACGGTATTAGCGACAATCCAAGGCATTGCAGAGCAAACTAATTTACTTGCGTTAAATGCGGCGATTGAAGCGGCTCGTGCGGGTGAACAAGGCCGCGGGTTTGCCGTGGTCGCTGATGAAGTTCGTGTGCTTTCACAGCGCACTCACTCTTCAACAGAAGAGATCAAATCGACGATCGACATACTGCAGCGTACAACGACCCAAGCCGTTGAGTTGATGGAAAGCAGTTCTAAACTGGCAATACATTCAGTAGAAGATGCCGACAGAGCTTCGCACGCGCTTGAAGAGATCAATACGGCCGTTGCTTTGATCAGCGATATGGCGACTCAAATTGCGACAGCAGCTGAAGAGCAAACACATGTGACGGGTGAAATTACCCAGAACGTGACGACCATTAAAGATGTTACCGACCACCTAGTTGTGGGCGCACAGGACAGATTAACTGAGTCGAACGAACTTAAGAGCCAAGCCGCTGGTTTAAGTGACAAAGTGGCGACTTTTAAGCTTGCTTAACTGTCTTATTCTCTGATGCCTGATCAGCGAATGAACATTAAGCAATAAGCCAAAGCGACGTAGATTACGTCGCTTTTTTTGTGTCTGGTGAACGCTTTGTTAGCTCGCTTCTGAAAACTCTCTAAGTGCGCCCATTGCAGCTTCAGCTTTGTCTTTCTGAACGAAGATGTGGTCATGGTAATAGCCTGCAATTACGTTGGCGCTGATGCCGTAGGAGCCAAGCTTTGTGGCGAAAGCAGCCGTTAACCCAACCGCTTCAAGGCTTGAGTGTACCGACAAAGTAATCAAGCTAAACACACCATCGAAATCGAGTTGAGCTTGGCGTGCGGCATCCTCAGCGAGCACCAAGGTTAAGCCTTCTTTTTCACGAAAGGTCGCGATTGGGTCGAGTTGAATATAGTCTGCCAACGCTCCGTCGACAGTACAGAAAACATAATTACCTTCGATGAGCTCAGGCGACATCGATTTGAGAAGAACATCTAAATCGGTAATGGCAGCCATAAATATTTCCCTAATAGTATTAACGCACTCGTTGATGCGGATTGGATAATCTAACCACGATAGAGTCGAGTGGAAGATAAGTAAAATGAATAATCCTTATTCCGCATCAGCTTTGTTAATGACAAGGCTAACCTACCAACTTGTCGATTGCTCCATCTCGCTAGATAGGTGATCGATAAAGGCCCTTAACAGCGGTGTGACTTGTTTACGCGTTCCATAAATTGCGTGCACACCCAGCGTTTTCGGTTTCCATTCAGAGAGCAGAGGAACCAATCGTCCGTTTTCTATTAAGCCTTCTACAGAAGGAAAGGGCAGTAAGCAGATACCGTTGCCTTTGAGTGTGGCAGAAAGCAGAACCTCAGACGTATTCGCACTGATGTTCCCTTTAATCGGCACTGATTCCAATCCATTTGGGCCATTAAACGTCCATGCGGTTTTACCAAAATAACTGAATGACAAACAGTTGTGGTGCGCTAGATCTTGCGCGTCTTTGGGTGTGCCTTTCTGTTTTAGATATTGAGGCGACGCGCAAATCACTGAACGACATTCACCAAGCTGCTTCGCGACAATATTGGGCGTTAGCTCGTTGGTTATGCGAATAGCCAAATCGATGCGTGATTCAACAAGGTTGACTGTTTGATCGGTAGAGACGATATCAATCGAAACCTCGGGCCATTTGTCGATGAAGCGGCTGATCACGTCCATTAAGAAACTGTCGACAATGGAATAACTCGCGGTAATACGAAGTTGGCCCTTCAAGTGTTCTCGGCTTTGGTTTCTGATACCTGCTAACGATGCTTCAAGGGCAAGCAGCTCTCTCGCGACTTCAAGCGTCTCTTTCCCCGCACTGGTTAAGCTCAAGCTTCGAGTGGTTCTATGAAGCAGGCGAGTATCCATCCAGTTTTCGAGCTCACCCAAATAGCGTGTGACTTTGGTTCGAGAAAGCTCTAGGTGTTCGGCTGCTGCACTCAAACTGCCACGCTCAACGATGGTGACAAAGACATTCATTGCCTCGAGTTTATCCATTGTTCTTATTACCCAAATGATTTTTGAATCTAATCGCTACCAGAAAATGAGTATATGTCCGAAAACCGCAACAGTGAAATTTAATTTGATGTCTATTTCATCTAAATCCAATCAAATAAGATGTTTGCACACTTAATGAGTTGGCAGGCGTTCAGCTCCGAATAATGGAATAAAACTATGAAGAAGTTATCTAAAAACCTTTTATCAAGAACCGCGCTTTTAGGAACAATGAGTTTAGGCGCTATGCTAGCTGCATCGGGTGTTGTCTCTGCAGCGGATTTAAGCATCACTCATTACAATCCGGGCGAAAATGCAATATTCCCAGCAACCTCTGTACTGGTTTCGGGAGAGAAAGAAGTGATTCTGTTTGATGCACAATTTAGTGTCGCAGACGGGCAAAAGCTGGTGGAGCAAATCAAAGCGACTGGCAAAGAGCTATCGATGGTTTATATCAGCAGCGGTGACCCAGATTTTTACTTTGGCTTAGAACCGATTGTAGCGGCATTTCCAAACGTCGAGGTTGTTGCCAGTGAAGCAGTTGTTGCACATATCAAGCGCACTAAAGATGCCAAGCTCGAATATTGGGGGCCAATTTTAGAAGACAACGCACCGTCTAAAGTTATTGTGCCAACCGTTCTTAACGACACCACGCTAAGTATTGAAGGTGAAACCATCGAGGTGAGAGAAATCAATACACACCAAGCTTACTTATGGATTCCGTCTGAGAAAACTGTGTTTGGTGGTGTGTCGGTTTATAGTGGCGTGCATGTATGGATGGCAGATACCGCATCGAAAGAGATTCGTAGCCAGTGGTCACAATCTTTAGAACGCATGAAAGCACTTGAGCCTGAGGTGGTGATTCCAGGTCACTACTTAGGTGAGATGCCAACGGGTACAAATGGCGTTCAATTTACATTGGATTACGTTGCTGACATCGAAGATGCGCTGGCAAGTACAAGTAAGCCAACGTCTGTTGATATCAGTGATTACATGAAGAAAGCATACCCACAATTTAAGGCGACGGAAGGCGATCTAGAACTGGGTGCCAAAGTGCTAAGCGGTGAGATGGAATGGCACTAAGTTGATTATCTCGGTTGTGTCTCAGAAAAGCCTGAAGATTGTGTGCTAGATTTATTGGTGATACACAACTGGAGATATCGATGATCTGGCTTTCGGTGAAAGTACTACAGATTGGACTTGTCTACGGATACAGGAAGTATCAAAAAACAAAAAGAGCGCCTATTTAGGGGCTCTTTTTTTTGATGTATTAGCAGCGTGTGGAAAGAAAACTCGCCATTATCCGGTTTAATAGTCAGTATCTAAATTGACTCTGAAATGTCACATCATCAATAAGCGAGTTTATCTTGAAAATCGAACCTATTACCCCTCACATCGGTGCTCGTATTCATGGAGTCGATCTCGCTACATGCAGCGTGACTGAACTTGATGAGGTTTATCAGGCGCTTCTAACTCATCAAGTGATTTTTCTCGATGATCAAACCCTTTCGCCACAACAGCATTTGATGATTGCAGAGCGGTTTGGACAACTTGAACCAGCACATCCGTTTTTTCCTCGCGTCGAACATGTGCCTCAGGTCAGTGTGATAGAAACAACGCGTGGCAATGCTCCGATGGAAAGCTATTGGCATACGGATTTAACATGGCGTGAATTGCCATCGAAAGCTTCTCTGTTGCATGCTCAGCATGTACCCAGCGTGGGAGGGGACACGATTTGGTGTTCGATGACAGCTGTGTTTGAATCGTTAGATGAAGATATGAAAGCAAAACTGAGAGGCTTATCGGCGACCCATTCGCTGGTCGCGTTTGAGGGTATAGAGTCGGATCAGATTGAGCTTGATTGGCATAAGTCGTTAATAAAAACGGCTCAGGAAAATCCGCCAGTGATTCACTCTGTTGTTCAAATTCATCCAGAAACCGGTAAAGAAACACTCTATATCAATGAACAGTTTACGCGCTATATCAATGAGCTCGACCGTCAAGAGAGTGATGCTTTACTCTGCCAATTATTTGAAGTTGCACGACGCCCTGAGTTTCAAGTTCGTTTCAAATGGGACAAAGGCTCAATGGCGATCTGGGATAACAGGGTAACGCAGCATTACGCGGTGATAGATTACGGCGATACGCCAAGGAAAATGCACAGAGTGACGGTGACCTAGCTTACGTAAGTTTAGGGTAAATTCAGGCTAAGCCGAATGCGGCTAAATACTTTGACTCATCGATTAATGTGATTTATTTTTAGCGCTAATGTTCAACTCAATACAAATATAAGGAGGATTTTTATGAAAGTGTGTGAATTTAACTTTGCGCATATTTTTTGGTACGACCAAAACTCAAGTTTTAACACTATCGTGCTGCGATAACCAAAACTTGAGCGAAGCATTAAACATAACCCTCAATAGAGTTTCTTCACTCTAGTTTACTTGGTTGTTGTCAGCGAATGACGACAGCGCTTTCTTGCGCTTGAAACTTGAGTAAACAAATGACTACATTAATATCTACATCATCTATTTCTTACGATCTAACATCATGCCGCTTATTTGATGGGCTTTCTTTCACCATTAAAAAGGGTGACCGCATTGGCCTAATTGGCAGCAATGGGTGTGGAAAAAGCACCTTACTGCGTCTATTAAACAAAGACTTACCAGACTATGTTAGCAGTGTCTCATTCGCCTCTTATGCTGAAGTCGCGCTTATTGAGCAACATCTCCCTAAACGGCTGTTGACTATGTCGATGCTCGATTCCGTTGTCGATAACCTGCCAGCAGAGATACAACTCACTGAGCAATGGCGTGCTCAAATCATCTTGTCTAATTTAGGCTTTGACGAAAGCTATTGGGAGCAGCCGATTGGCACCTTAAGTGGCGGTCAATACGCACGAGTACTGGTGGCAAGAGCCCTGATTGTCGAACCTGACGTTCTACTACTGGATGAACCGAGCAACCACTTAGATTTGCCAACCTTGCTTTGGTTAGAGCAATTTCTGATGGATTGGAAGGGCACTTTTGTGATGGTGTCACATGACCAAAGGTTACTCGATCATGTAACCAACTGTACTTGGGTACTGCGTGATAAAAAACTGCAAACCTTTAGTCAAACCTGCACACAAGCAAGGAAGGCTTTAGAGGAGAAAGACCGAGCTGACGCTGAAAGGCAAGAGGCGGAACAAAAGGAGATTAACCGCATTGAAAAGAGTGCGCAGCGATTAGCTATTTGGGGCAGGGATTTCGACAACGAAGGCCTAGCACGCAAAGCCAAAAGCATGGAGAAACGTGCCGCAGGTTTACGAACGACCATGACGCGTTTGGATACGATTGAGCCATGGACACTAAGCCTATCCGGTGAGTCGATGAAAGCTAACCGCTTACTTGAACTAGCTTCGGTGCCAATCTCAGCTACGCAAGATCAAGCGCCACTGTTTGAAGTTCTGTTCCAGCAGGTTAAGAGTGGTGACCGAGTCGCTATCTTAGGTAAGAACGGCGCAGGTAAGTCTTCATTGTTGAAAGTGCTGTGGGCAAGCTATCAAGCCTCTCAACTTGAAGATAATGGTTACTTCCATCCTCAAGCTGAAGTGGGTTATTACGACCAAAGCTTGAACCAACTGTGCGATGAACATTCTTTGATAGATTCGTTGTACCCGTTTTATCCGGTTTCACAGGAAGCCAGAAAAATGGCTTTGATCAGCGCTGGCTTTTCTTATGAAAGACACGATCAAAAGATCGCTGAACTGAGTGGTGGCGAGCGTTCCCGGCTATTGTTCGTCGGGCTATCTTTGGCTAAGTATCACTTCCTGTTGCTTGACGAACCAACGAACCACCTAGATATTGAAGGTAAGGAAGAGCTGGCTGATTGTTTAACTCGTTTTGAAGGCGGCCTGTTGCTGGTTAGCCATGATCGAGAACTCATCGAGAGTTCATGTAATCGATTCTGGTATATCAATGACGGTCAGCTGGTGGAAATGACTTACCTAGACGCGGTTTATGAGGCTATGTCTGTCGGTAATCAAGTTGATAGCTTAGAGGCGGGAGGGGAAACTCCGAGCACTGTGTTATCACGATCCATGGTGAGTGAAAATCAACACTCTGAGCTAGTTCAAAATGATGACGAGTTGCTGTTGGAACGGCTATTAGAGTTGGAAGAGTTACTAACACAAGACCAGTCACGCAAAGCGAAACACCAGAAGCCAGATCTGCAACAGAAATGGCAGAAAGAGATAGTTAGCATAAACGCGAAACTCGAGCTCAGTTAGCTTTTGATTCAATTCGCTAAGTACATTGGCTAGCACTACAGCTCGACTGTGACCGCTAAATATGAAAAGTAAGGCTCTTTGGCTCCGTATCGGCTAAAGAGCCTATTTTCAATTTCTCATCGTGAAGATATTTCCTTTTAACATCAACGTAGCCTCCATTCGTTTTTATAAAAACATATACTTATCCATAGTGTTAAAAGCACATTACCTAGCGAATATCGCAATCTCAGTCAGGCGAATGCGATTCTCTGTGGGTATCATTTCTACGAATTCTTAACTGGGTACAAGAAAAATGAATGTAGTGAAGCACCATGAACGAAGAATACGGAAGGTATGTGACTTCATCGATGGCCATTTAGATGAAGCTTTGAGTTTAGAAGAGTTAAGCTCTGTTGGCGCGAGCTCTAAATTCCATTTTCACCGTGTTTTTAAATCATTCATGGGTATTAGCACCATTCAATATGTACTGTTGGCGCGCTTAAAACGAGCTTCTTTTCGATTAGCTTTTGAGCCAGAACACAGTGTTACAGACGTTGCCTTTGAAGCGCATTTTGAAAGTCTCGAGGGGTTTTCTCGTGCATTTTCTAGAAACTTTGGGCAAACGCCCTCCCAGTTTAGAAAACAGCCAAATTGGCCATCTTGGCATTCAAAGTATGAGTTTAACCCACCGAAAATTGGAGACAGGGTAATGGACGTAAAAGTCGTAGAGTTTTGTGAAACACAAGTCGCTTTAATTGAACATAAGGGAAGCCCTAAGCTTGTCTACAACACGGCAGCCAAGTTTATTGATTGGAGAAAATCGACAGGGCTCTCTCCCGTAAAAACGAGCCACACTTATGGGGTGCCTTATTCCGACCCGGCTGATACCGTGGAAGACGAGTTTCGTTTTGATATTTGCGGAGTCCACCAAGGCAATGTGCCGAAAAATGCCTTTGGTGTGAAGTCTGGTGTTATTCCTGGCGGTCGATGCGCTGTTGCTGTTCACAAGGGAAGCCATGACCTAATCAGTGATACCGTTTACTACTTGTATCGAAATTGGTTACCTGAAAGTGGAGAGGAACTAAGGGATTTTCCATGCTTTTTCCACTATGTGAATCTTGTTCACGAAGTGGACGAATGTGATTTGATAACTCACATCTATTTACCGATACGTTAGGCTCGTTACTGAACTAGCATTGCATATCTATTAGGAGGCTTCGTATTCACGAGGCCTTGTTGTTTTTATAAGCATAAACACAAGCCCCAAAATTTAAGATTAAAAGCAAATACCTTCATATATATTTGATTGAAACCTCACTGCTGACAGGGGATGTGTAATATAATCGGCGCCTAAATATAAGAATAAAAATTAAACCATAGAACCAGTAAACGTTAGGGCTTAGAGAACAAAGTATTTCGTATGAACGCTATTCGCAAAGTTTATCAATACGCAGAACCTAATCTCACCCTTGTGGGTTGGATGGGCTTTGTCGGCTTTCCCATTTACTACATTGTGTGGGAGTTTTTATTCCCTCAACCTTATGAAAACCTACCGCTGCGTCTAGCGTGTTCGGTACTGTTCTTAGGCATTATTTTTCGCAATCGCGTCCCATTTGAGTGGCGTAAATACCTTCCGGCTTATTACCAAGTTGCGGTAACCCTCTGCTTGCCGTGTTTCTTCTTTTACATGCTGCTGATGAACAATTGGTCCAACGTTTGGGTCATGTCTTTTATGTCGGCTATATTCCTGCATATTTTGTTGGTACACGTCACTAAGGTCATGTTCGCTCAAACTTTTGCCGGAATTGGAATTGCGACGTTATGTGCATGGGTGGCACAAGGTTTCTACCTAGAAATTACAATGGATTGGACGCATGTGCCCATCTTCTTGTTTATCTACTTGTTCGGTAACTTGTTCTATTTCCGTAATCAGGTGGAACATGAAAATAAGGTGTCACTGGCGAAGTCTTTTGGCGCCGGTATTGCCCACGAGATGCGAAACCCTTTAAGTGGTTTATTAACGTCTATTGATGTCATGCAATCGATACTGCCGAACCCCAAAAGTGGCGACCATAAAGGGCAATATGCGCTGAGCAATGAAGATGTTATCCAGCTACGAGAAGTGGGTGATGAAGCGATGGAGATCATCCACTCAGGTAACGAAACGATTGATCTGTTATTGACTTCAATTGATGAAAACCGTGTATCCCGATCGACCTTTAAAAAGCATTCGGCGCAAGCGGTCGTTGAGGATTCGATTGCCAGCTTCAACTACAAGCGCGCAGCCGATAAATCGGCAATCTCTTTAGACGTACAAAGCGACTTTGACTTCTTAGGCAGCGATACCTTGTTGAAGTACGTGATGTATAACCTGTTCAAGAACGCATTCCACCATCGTAGCCCTGAAGATTTCCATATTCATGTCACGATGTGCAGCGATGAAGTCACCAACCAAATCATGGTGACGGATAACGGCTCTGGCATATCAAGCGATGTGATTCGCCGCATCTTCCAAGACTTCTACACCACAGGCCAATCGGGTAACTACGGTTTAGGTTTACCATTTTGTCAGAAGGTCATGCGCTCGTTTGGTGGCGAAATTAAATGTCAGTCGGAAGTGGAGCAATGGACGCAATTCACGATGACGTTCCCATCTCTGGCATCCAACTCAGTCAAAGAGATAAAGAGCGAGCTGACTAAGTTAAAGAGTGTGGTGATGATCAGTGACCAGAAAGTTCTGACCAGTAAAATGACCGAGATGTCGCGTTTTATGGGCTTTGACCTCACTATTATGGATGTCGCTTCTGCGCTTAAAAATAAGGAATATCAGTTCGAATTTGATCTGGTGTTCGTTGATATGGAGAGCTTGGATCTACGAGCTAGTTGTTTGGAGAGAATTGAGTCACTGCTTTCGTTTACCGAAGCTCGAATCATTTACCTCTATGAGCATCATCCGATTAGGCGTGTACGTAACGTCTCTTTCGAGCCTATTTGGGTGGAAACGCAGGTTTGGCTACTCAATACCAAAGCGACCATCGACCGCTTACTTTTCGATTCCAATTACGTGATGCCTTCTGTGCCAGTAAAACCACTAGAGGCTGCGAATAAGCGTACAATTATGGTGGTGGATGACAATGAATCTCTGCGTCGTTTTACTGCGATGTTATTGGAAAAGCAGGGCTTTGATGTTGTGCAGAAAGAAGATGGTCAGCAAGCGTTAGATGCGTTGGATAGCGACGATATTGACTTGATTCTTATGGATATCGAAATGCCAATCATGGATGGTGTGGAAGCGTCTCGCCGAATTCGAAGTGCCAACAAAGCGTACTCTTCGGTGCCGATTATTGCCCATACCGGTGACAGTTCGCCCGTCACTTTGGAGAAAATGGAATCATCAGGCATGTCTGATTTCATCGTCAAACCCGCAGATAAAAACCGACTGTTCGATAAGATTGCTCACTGGATCTAATGAATGTCATAGGTTGATCTACACAACCATTTTGTAGGCGACTCAAATACAAGAAAGAGCTCAGCGAATTGCTGGGCTCTTTTTGTTTAGCGACATGGTAGCGTCCATTCTGTCCTGCCGTTTTTTAATTAAAGAATTAGTGTGTTCAGAGTTATACGAACTCTAACTCTGGGTGACGGTATGCCTCATGACAAACCGTGAGCACATGGTCAATGTCTCGTGGAGTCATGTCAGCATTCACTGAAAATCGGATGATGTTCTTATTCTTACCCGTAGCAGGACGGCAGAACACTGCGCCGAACACATCTCGCTCTTCGAGGAAATCGCGTACTCGCTCTGTATTTCTTTCATTACCGCACTCTAGCGAGACGATTTGAGATTCACTACGGATGTTAAAGCCGATCCGTTTTAGACCCGTAATAAGCGACTGTGCTCGCTTAAACAGGGCTTCTCGTTTGTCATCTGCACCTTTAATCACCTCCAATGTTTTCTCTAAGCGAATCACTTCTTGTGGCAACACGGTTGAGCTAAAAATGGCGGGATAAGCGACAAACGGCAAAGTATCAGAGAGCTGCTTAGGCCCAAGGATCGCGCCTGCGCGATAAGCGAAGGTTTTAGCTAAGCTGACGGTGATAAAGTCGACTTGGTCGGTGAGCCCAAGCGCTTGCACTAAGCCTGCACCTTTTTCACCGTGTGTCCCTAATGAGTGCGATTCATCGACGATAACAGCGCAATCAAACGCTTGCGCCATTTCGTAGATGTCGCGGAGCGGGGCAATGGTACCGATGGTGCTGTAAACCGAGTCGACAACAATCACACCAGAACCATGACGCTCCAGTTGCTTACGTAGGTGACTCATATTGTTATGCATAAATGGATGAGCTGTCGCACCCGCCGCGCGAATACCTTCCCATAACGACATGTGCGCAAAGAAGTCGATATACACAGGCGTATTTGGTGGACAGACAGTTTGAAGCAACCCAATATTGGCAGCCCAACCAGACTGAGAAAGCAGGCAGCTTTCCATTCCAACATAGTTGGCGAGTTCGCTTTCAAACGCAGGTTTAGATTCTGCATCTTGTAAGAAAATCGCAGACATCACCACATTGTCGTCGTGGTCGCTGATCGCCGATTGGTGGGCTTGTTGGATTGCTTTGTTGTGTGACAAAGACAAATAATCATTGCTCTGCATGACAACGGAGTCGCGCGATGGACGTTTACCCAACACCAAGTGTTTTTGGCTTTGGTTCTGGGTAATTAGGTCTTGAATATAGAAGCTCAAGCGTTCTTCAATAAAGGAAGGTAATGGTTTGTTTTTGGTTTTATCACTCATAATAGTTCTCTTCAAATACAGGATAACGCCAGCGCTGACGGCTGTATATTGAAGATAAAAAGTGATGTGTCATTAGCCAAGTTGCATAATTTTGTGGGTGCTTGCAAACTCAGTATTTAAGGGTTTTGAGGCGAATGGATTTCCTTACGGTAACGAGCTTTAACCCAATTCCAATCAGAATAATAACCGCCTCTTTTATAACAAATAGCGATGAAGGGACTAAGAATCAAAGCTGTGAGAGAGAGCTCTGAAAACAGTCTAATCACTGACACATTGATGGATGATTTTGATCAAGTCATCCAACTGTTGCTTTGCTTCTCCCTCAAGCGAATAACCAAAATTGATGCGTAGACAGTTGCTGTAGAGATCAAGAGTACTGAACAGATGGCCAAGCCTGATATCAAGGTTTTGTGCGGCGACCGCTTGAGTAAAAGCTTGTTGATTTAGATTGGGGATTTGTAGCCAAAGCACCATGCCACCCTGTGGGTTACTGATCTTCACATCTTGAGGCAGGTGTTGGGCTAAATAGCTGAGGTATTGCTGACGCAATGAAAGGATTTGAGAGCATCTTCTTCTAACGTGTTTGGCGTACTGGCCAGACTCGATAAAGTCAGCAACCGCAAGTTGAGTCGGCAGGGCAACACCATAGCTCGCTGCAGAAAAGTGAGCTTTGTACTCGTCTATGTACCTTCCTGGCAAACACCAGCCTAAACGATAACTGGGTGAAAGGCTTTTCGATACCGACCCACACCACAACACGTATCCACCTTTGTCGTAGTATTTTGCAGGCAGTGGCGTGTGTGATGAGTATGAGAGTTCCAAATACACATCGTCTTCAATGATGGGTACTCGGTAGTGATTCGCTAATTCAGCCAGTTTCTGTTTTTGACTGGCAGACATATTGATCCCTTGAGGGTTCATATGAGAGGTACAGAAGATAGCGGCATCCACACGTTTGTTTTTCAGATGTGCTTCCAGTTGTTGTAGGTCGACACCGTCATCCAAAGACGGGATCTCAATGATCTGGCGTGACATCTTGCCAAGTAACTCTAGAATACCGTTGAAACAAGGTGAGCTGATGGCAATGGTGTCACCTTCCTTGGTGCAGGATTCAAGAGCGGCTTTAATCGCCGACATGCAGCCTGCAGTGATCACCATTTCGTCCGGTGCAAAATGGACATCAAGCTTGGCAAAGTGGGTGGATAAAGCTTGCCTTAACATCGGTTCGCCCTGTGTATCAGGGTAGTGATTAAGCCTGTCACCCATACGTTTGATAGAACGGCGGAAGCTGCGTTCTAGCTCAACAATCGATTGTTCATCATTAGTGGTGCTAGAGACCCCTAAAGGCCCATGGATTGAGTTGTGAGTCGATGAAGTTTGTCTGACTTTGGAAACCTTACTCTCAAACTGTGCCCACTCAGGCGTTGAATGAACAGGCTTATGAGGCGAGACAAAATACCCTGCTTGAGGGCGAGAATGAATCCAACCCTGTGATTCTAACTCTTGGTAACAGCTCACTACGGTCGACATGCTGATGGCTTGCTGCTTAGCTAATTGACGCAGTGAAGGCATACGTCCACCCTCGGGTCTTTTCCCGGTTTCAATCTCATCAATGAACTGATTCGCAAGTTTTCTGTAGATACTCATGGTCACGACCGTTGTTAACTGTACTGGTTTTTATTGTTAAAATTGTATCTGTACCGGTTTTATTGTTCAAGGGATACTCTTTCAAAACACAGGAGGGGTCAGTATGAAAAGAAATGATTTGTTGTTAGCGGTGTTCGTGATGGCAATTTGGGGATTTAATTTCTCGATGATCAAAATGGGTGTGACCAATGTGCATCCGTTGCTGGCAACCGCAGCGCGTTTCTCGCTAGCGGTAATACCAGTGATATTTTTTGTCGCAAGACCAAATGTCGCGTGGCGATATTTAATGAGTTACGGCTTCGTGTTTGGTGTGGGTATTTGGGGCATGGCTTCATGGTCAATCACAGCAGGGCTTTCATCAGGGTTGTCGTCGGTATTGCTTTCTACCAACGTATTAATCGGTATGGCGGTTGGGGTATGGGTATTCAAAGAAAGTGCGTCGGTTCGTAAGTTAATGGGTGCGATGCTAGCCATGTGTGCACTCGCGGTCTTAGTCTCGGCTGCAGAGGGCAATGTCACCGTTAATGGCGTTATCTTGATTATGATTGCAGCGTGCAGTTGGACGCTAATGGGCGTGATTGTGAAGGCGTCTAAAACTAAACAGGCTTTTGCATTCAATGTGTGGGGAATGCTGTTTGCGCCAGTGCCGTTGGTGTTGTTTGCTGTGATGTTACATGGTGATCAAATCATCTGGCAGGGGATGGAACAATGGGATTGGAACACAACGATTGCAGTGTTGTTTCAGGCTTACCCTACGACATTGTTTGGTTACTGGGTGTGGAATAAGTTGTTAATCCAATATCCGTTAAGCACTACCGCACCGTTAACCTTGCTCGTGCCAATCTTTGCATTGATCAGCGGTTACTTTATGTATGACGAAGTATTATCAGTCGCACAAGTGGTTGCATCTGTGCTGTTTTTAGTCGGGATTGGCTTAATCGTAAAACCTGCGAAGGCTGCGATCACCAAAACATTAGATGACAAAGAATCAGCAGGAAAACTCGCTAAGCAATCATGATGTCGTTCGCGGTAAATAAGCGCGATGTAAACTAATCATTGAAGCTACAGTGTTGATTAAGGAACTAAGGCCTCGCAATCGCGGGGCCTTTTCATGTGTAGGTTTCGAGGTGAAATATCGTTGCGGTTTAGCGTTCTCATAGTTCCTTTGAATTATCTGATGCTTGTTCGTTAAGTCTTCTGGAGAAATAGGTATATTGTTGTTATGTTATATCGTAACAACAATGCAAGGGTGACTTGCACTTTCGATACTTGGAAATCAATTACATGGATAACATCAATCAAGTCTTACTGGTTGCCGGAACTCACGGTAACGAGCTTTCTGGAATCTACCTAAACAAACTGATCAAAGAGCGTATGTATGCCGCCGATCGTTCGACATTCTCTACGAATTCAGTTATCGCAAACCCTAAAGCGGTAGAGCAGAACGTTCGATATCTTGATACGGATCTAAACCGTCAGTTTTCTAATGCTAACCACGACGACACTGCCGGTTTAGCTGAGTACACAGTGGCGCGACAGTTTATAGATAGACACGCGAGCACAGAGCAACAACTGATTGTGGATTTGCACAACACGACCAGCAATATGGGGGCGACATTAATCTTACTTTCCAATGATGCTTTCTATCAAAAAATGGGCGCGTATGTGAAACAACGAATGCCAGAAGCTAATATTCTGTTTGAAGATAGAAAGCCTTGGGATGAGCAGCCTTACCTTTGTACTGCCGGGAAGTGTGGAGTGATGATTGAAGTTGGCGCTCAGGCGCATGGCTCACTTAAGTTCGATACACTTAAATTGATGAAGCAGATGCTGACGATGGTTCTTGATTACGTGGAGAAGCACAACCTTAACCAAGTACAAGCGTTAGAAGACTACGATGCCTTTTTTTATGTTGAAGAGGTTAATGTTCCGCTTGGCCCAGACGGTATGCGTGTTGCTACTGTGCACCCAGCGATCTGTGGTCGAGACTTCGAGGCAGTGAAGCAGGGGGAGCCGATACTCGCGACCTTCTTTGGCTATGATATTTACTGGGAGCGTGAACAAGACATCTATCCGCATTTCATTAATGAAAGTGCTTATGCTAAAGCCAACATTGCGATGGCACTGGCCGATAAGCGTTTGGTCTCAGTGAACTAGCGTTTTGAACCTATAACGGATTTGTTAAAAAGCCCTATGAATGTATCAATTCATAGGGCTTTGATTTTAGGGAGCGGGAGAATTAACCAGCTCTGGTTAAATCTGACACGCCAACAATTGGCTTTCTAGATCGTTGTCGATGCTATAACCAATGACTTCTATTCTGGTTTCATTGCACTCATCTAATTCACACTCTGTTAGGCCATCTTCAGTTAGGTTGTAACCAAAGATGCCGCTTTGAGTAATGAACACCGCTTTCATTCGTTCGGCTTTGAGTCCAACTAATACCTTAAGCAATTGCTGACGGTCGAACAGTTTGTCAGCCGCGAATCGCCAACCAATACTTTCAAACCCTTCACCTTGGTTGCTCGCTTTTATCATACCGCTCTCTGGCATCGGTAATTCTGAAGCGAGTGGCTTGTCTTGTTCATGATGATGGTGCCCATGAGCTTGATGATGGTAAAAGTTTGTGTCTCCATCAAACTCACCGAAAGGGATCTTACCGTGATGAGCAAATATGAGTTTGGTGTCTGGGTGGCAAACCTGCGCGACGTATTCAGCCAGTTTCTCTTCATCGCCACTTTGGTAGAGATCGACTTTATTACCCACGATAGTATCGGCAATGGTGATTTGCTGATTGAAGGTATCGTGTTCAAAGTAACGTGCGTCAGAAAGCTTGCGGGCATCGACCAAAGTCACGTTCTTCTGTAGTGACAACACCTTACGGTAGTGTTCTGAAGACAAGACCTCTAGCACTTCCTTAGGATGACCAAGCCCGGTCGGCTCGATCAATAAGCGGTCTGGTTTCGCCTCAGACAGTAGTTGATTCAGTGCGATTTGCATCGGCAAACCAGCCGCGCAACACATACAGCCGCCAGGCACTTCACGGATAAATACTTGTTGTTTGTTGTCGTTCCCTTGGAGCAAACTGCCATCAACGCCAATTTCTCCAAATTCATTCACCAAAATAGCCCAGTTTTCATCTGCGGGTTTGTTCTTCATTAGATTGAGAATTGCGGTCGTTTTACCTACGCCGAGAAAGCCGGTAATGATATTGGTTGGAATACCCAAGAGAGGCTTTTTATCAGAGCTCATTGGCAATTCTCCTATAACCTTGCACAAGGGTATGGTTTGCCGAAACAACGGACTCTGAAAATGCAGAATACTCGGGTGGTACTTTTGAGATATTGTTCAAATCAAACCCTGAACCGATGTTAGTCATTGGTGGTACATGGAAGTTCTCAGGTAAGTCGTGTCCGTCCACCACACAGTTATGGCGAATCACACAACCTTTGCCAATCACCGCATTAAAGACGACTGAGTTGAAGCCAATAAATACGTCATCACAGACCCGACAAGGACCATGAATGATCGATCGGTGAGCGATGGATGAGCGTTCACCAATAGTGACGGCAGCGCCAGCTTTAGAGTGAATAACCACACCATCTTGAATGTTGGTGTCGCGCTTAATCACAATGGCTTCCATGTCACCTTGTTCGTTGACCTCGTCAGCTCGAATCACAGCGTAAGGGCCAATAAACACGTTGTCTTCAATGATGACCTTGCCGCAGATGATGGCGGTCGGGTCAATGAAAGCGGTCTCCGATACTTCTGGCATATGACCGCTTGGATTTCTTCTTAACATATTGATTTCTTTTTATTGATGGTAATAACTGCTGAACTAGCGCTCGAATGACAGCCTCATTGCTGGAGTGACCATGTCACTCGATATTTCTTTTGGTGCATCAGCGATATGCGTATTTTGGTTATCAGGGGATTCTGGATTGCTATAAACCTTGGCACCATTGACCCATGTGTGTTTTATCTGAGCAGAGAATTCGTGCCCTGCGAATGGCGACCACCCACATTGATATAAGCTGTTGTCATTGCTGACTAAAGTAGGTGCTTGCGAGTCAACCAGTACTAAATCAGCGTAGTAACCTTCGCGAATAAAGCCTCGTTCACGTATTGCATAGCGCAGTGCTGGGTTGTGAGCCGTTTTCTCTACAACCTGAGCTATTGTCATTCTTCCAGACTTCACATGGTCAAATAGGGTCAACAATGCATGTTGGACTAAAGGCAAACCGGCGGGTGCTTGTTCATAGGGAACTTGTTTCTCTTCCCATGTATGTGGCGCGTGATCTGTCGCGATGATGTCGATTTGGCCCGTGCTCAATGCTGCTAATAGAGCGTCTCTATCACTAGGGTATTTGACGGCTGGGTTGCACTTAATTTGGTTACCGAGCGTTGCGTAATCTTTATTGCTAAACCATAGGTGATGGACACAAGCTTCTGCGGTAATACGTTTTCCCTGAATGGGGCCGGCTTCAAACTGAGCGAGTTCTTTTTCTGTCGTGATGTGCAGCACATGAAGTTGACTGTTGTGTTTTTTGGCTAGCTCAATCGCATAGGAAGAAGAGGCATAACAAGCTTTGTCATCTCTTAGAATGGGGTGATCTTCAATCGTGAAAACCGCTTTCTCTTTTCTTAATTGTTCTTGGTTTTTCGCGATAACAGGCCCGCTTTCACAGTGAGTGACAATTAGGACGGGAGAATCACGGAATATGGCATTGAGTGCTTGAGGATCTTCAACCAACAGGTTGCCCGTTGAAGCGCCCATAAACACCTTTACACCGCAGTGCTTGGTTGGGTCGAGACGTTTAATTTGTTCGAGATTGTCTTCGGTTGCTCCGAGATAAAACGAGTAATTTGCTAACGAGCTTTGTGCTGCAATATCAAACTTTCTTTCTAAGGCTTCAATGGTCGTTGTAGCAGGGTTTACGTTTGGCATCTCCATATAGCTGGTAATACCGCCTGTAACCGCAGCTCGTGACTCAGTGGCGATTGAGCCTTTGTGTGTTAATCCCGGTTCGCGAAAATGGACTTGGTCGTCAATCATTCCAGGAAGGAGGTAGCAACCTTGAGCGTCAATAATCTCATCATCTGGCTTTGGTTCGATGTTGTTGGCTATTCTTTCTATTCGCTGGTTAATGATCAATAGATCCGATTCGGTAATGATGCCTTCATTGACCAAACGGGCATTCTTGATGAGTGTTGCAGACATAGCGGTTCATTCTTCCTTTTTGATTAGTGCTAATGCTGGGGGAGTGTCTAAGAAAATAGCGTTACGGTTGATGGTTCTTAGAGCTTATGTATCGACGCATTCATCACATACGCAGCTAATCTCTAACTGAGGGCTTGTTACAGTAAAGCCTTCTTGTTTTGCGTGAGATTGAAGATCGCGAATGATAGAAGGGGCGATGGTTTGCTCGCTGATTTTGTCGCACTTAGAGCAAATCAAAAACTGCGGGATACCGTGCTCATGATCGCAAAGGATATGGTCGCAAAGTATGTACTTGTTCGAGACTTGCAGTTTGTGCGCCAAGTGTCGCTCTTCAAGAAATTCCAACACTCGATAAACCGACATCGCTTGAACGTGTTGATCAAAGTGTTCCTTACAATATTCAACGATTTCATACGCAGACAGAGCTTTGTCGGTATGAACCAGTGCTCGCAGTATCAACAGTCTCTTAGCGGTAAACTGTTTTCCGTTTGTTTTACAGCCTTGTTTTACGTGCTCAATGATCGCTTCGATGTCTCTCATTCAATCCACAAAATTAGTGATAATATAGATATGTTATAACATAACAATAAATTTCAAGAAACGAACTTTTACTTCAAGAATCTTTTAGGTGGGATCTCTCTTTTGGTGCGTACCTCGTAGATGCACATAGACGAACATGAGCTATTTATTGCCCACCATTTGCATGTTGTGCCAAAGAAGCTTTCCTATAATGATTGAATTACTGATTAAAAGCCTAAAAGAACATGGGTTATTATAAGTGAATTCGAATTAAATTCTGAAATGATACAAATCTCATATTTAATAACGCTTATTTAGTAACCTCTGTTGAGTCTCATATCAAATCAAGTGGCTGATTTTATTGGGTATCAGAGAAAAGTCTCAAAAATTATTATTTAGATCGCTAAAGTTTTAAATTCTGTATTGTGGTGTTTGTGTGGAGTATAATTCCATTTGGTAGCTATGGATTAGATGGTTTTTAGCTATATGTGTGAAATTTTAAGTGAGTTATCTTTCTGATTTGAAAGAATAATTAAATAGTTAGGATAAAAAAGTTGGCGAAAATCAGAAGCTTGGCATACACTTTCCTTGTAAATGACCTTATCTCATTGATTGAATAGGGTAAATGCTTTGGCGCTACTGGCGATAGTAGCAATGTTTAACATAGCTTTGAGGAAAGTTTTATGGCACTCACGAAGGCCGATTTGGCTGAGAACCTGTTTGAGACACTCGGATACAGCAAGCGGGATGCCAAGGAAACGGTGGAAGTGTTTTTCGAAGAAGTTCGTAAAGCGCTCGAAAATGGCGAACAGGTAAAACTGTCTGGTTTTGGTAATTTTGATCTTCGCGAGAAAAACGAGCGACCTGGTCGTAACCCGAAAACTGGTGAAGACATACCAATTTCTGCTCGACGTGTTGTTACTTTTAGACCGGGACAAAAACTAAAGGCCCGTGTCGAAAATATTAAAATCGAGAAGTAGCCAAGCAATAGACCACGCCTAGCGTGGTCTTTTTGTATCTGACGTCTAATTTTAAACTGCGTTAAAACTATTCCCTTTATTCTTATCTCTATCTCTATCTCTATCTCTATCTCGTCTAGCTTTCTAGAGCTATGAGCCGATGGATTCACTTTTATCTTCAAGAAGAAGTAGTCTGTATCTCGATACCCGTATCCCATTCGCTTGATTAGCTTTATTTTGTTGTTTATCCCTTCCAATGTGCAGGTGTTGAGCGGATAACTTGTCGATGCAATAATACCGTGAAGATAAGGCCTCAGTTTTCGTGCGAACTCTTTCAATGGCTTAATTCCACTCTCTTGCACTTGTGCCCACCATACCTCCCAGAGCCCTTTAGCATGTGCTTCTGATTCATAATACCAAAGCTCTTTGAGTTGTGATCCGAGTATATAAGTGGTCATTAAGTCCTTATTGATATTCAATATTTCGGTAAGGTAGCTATCTTGCCGTGGATTTAAGTTACTTCTATTTTTCAACAATACCCAGCGTGAGCGCTTGACCCATTGCCTCGTTTTTTTATCTTGCTTGAGTTTGTTGGCTTGGTCGACTCTGACTCTATCCATCACCTCACGACCGAACTTAGCAACAACATGGAATAAGTCGTAAACGATTTTTGCGTTCGGGCAGTGCGCTTGAACTTCAAGGTCAAAAGCCGTATTCATGTCCATTACGACCGCTTCGATATTGTTGCCATGCTTGCCTAACTGCTCGAAGAACGGTCGTATGTCCTTGCGGCTACGACCTAACCCTATCCAAATGACTTGGTGACTCTTAACATCAGGGATGACTGTGGCGTATCGGTGCCCTTTAAAGATAGCGAACTCGTCCATGACGAGTTGCCTTAGCCCTTCCCATTTCACTGACGGTACCACTTGTAGAAGTCGGCACTTATCTATCTCTTTAATGGTGTGCCAATGAACGTTCGTTAACTGGGATATATGCTTAATGGGAAGAAGAGGCAGTAGTTGTTCGATATAGCTTTTTAAGCGCTTCGTTATACGAGCATAAGGCTCTAACCAAGATAGAGACTCTGCTTTTATGCCGCAGTCACGGCACTTAATCCTTCGAGTTTGAACTAAAAGTTCGACAGGCACATTGAATAACATGGCCTCTTTCACATGACGCCATTGATACTCATGGATAGCCTCTGCTTCAAGACCACAAAAGCATTTAGCCTCAGAGTTAGGTTTAAGAGTCAGTGTAATAAGTGATGCTGTCTGGTGAGATTTTACTATTTTAAAGCCTTCCCAGAATGAAGATAGGAAAGTATGATTCGGCATGAAAACGGTAGTTTGTGTATGATTTTTGTTTGGCGACTAAACCATATCACTTACTACCGTTTTTGTTTTCAGCCCTAAACCACCTACTTCAGTAGGTGGTTATCATTCAGTTTGGCTTTGCCTGTAGTTCTACCCATGTTAAATGCTCCCTTGATTTTTAGCGAAGTCAAAGAGGACAAATAACGTGAGCAGATATAATCAAGCTTCCCACGTATTTTGGAGATGTCAATATCACATAGTGTGGACACCAAAGTATCGATTTAGGATTTTGAAAAACAATGTAGGTAAAGAAGTTTATCGATGTATAAACGTTTACTGTAATCAACTTGGATGTGAAGTCGTTGAATTAAACGTTCAAGTTGACCACGTGCACTTGGTAGTAAAAGTTCCGCCTAAGTTATCGATATCCAAGTTGATGGGCGTATTGAAAGGCAAAATAGCTTTAAAACTCTTTAGTAAATTTCCATATTTAAGGAGAAACAAACTCTGGGGTAACCACTTTTGGCAAAGGGGCTATTTTGTCGATAGCGTAGGGGTTAATGAAGAAATCATTCGACGCTATGTAAGACATCAAGAGAAAAAAGAGCGCGTGGAGCAGCAGCAATTGGCGTTGGACTAAACAAAGGCCCCCTTTTAGGGGGCTCACATAAAGCCACCTTCTTTAGAAGGTGGTAATTTACTTTAGTTCCCGCTAATCCGCGATGAACCAAAAGAAAGGGCTGCAAATTAATGGCAGCCCTTTGAGTTGATATTCTGTGGCGTTCTAAACGGTTTACGCGGCTTTAATATGAGTCGTAATATACGGCTGCCACGCTTGCTGGTAAAGCTCTAGAGATTGGCGTCTAAGGCTATTAATTTGCGCCGCCTCGATATCGTTGATTGGACGTTTTTCTGCAATGGCATGACGCTCAATACCTTGAATGATTTCATACAGTTCGTGTTCAGGACCGCTTTTCACATCTGCAATTGCTTTAAGGTGAAGTTGAACTTCAGCAATGATGTTGGTCTTTGGCAGACGAACCAATAGGTTAAGGTCACGGTAGCCAGAATCAGCAGGAGATTTGAATTTGTTTTTCAATTTGACAACATCTGCTTCACGGCTTAGCGCTTCGTAGACTTCAACCAAGCTCTCTACATCGTTTGCGATGATAGTGGCACGAGCTAAGTCGGTAATTCTTGTGACGTCGCCATCCAGTTCCAATTCGATTTTCTCTTCCGCACGAGCTTGAGATTTAACGCCAGAAAATAGCGCCTCAGAATTCGTTAGTAGGGCAGTACTTTTACAAATAGTTTCTAGCTCGGCTTGGCCTTGGTGTGCTTTGCTGTACAGAATGTCGAAGTCGGTGTAGGGCTGAGTCGGACGCGAGTCGAATGCTTTGATACCGTATAGGCCGCTTAGGCTGTGACGGAATACGTTTGACGATACTTGATTTTGCGCAGGTGTGCGCGTTTGATCGGTTGAACTTGTTGAAACAGGTGCTGCTGCGAATGCAGGCGCTCGGCTCAATACTAAAAGCATTAGGGCCGTCGTACGGAGAAATACACTCATTCAAACTCCAAAATACAAGGTTACAAAAACGGGTAGTCAAAAGGGGTAACCAGTAACGCATAAGAGTAAAAATAGCTTAACTAAACTCACTACATATTAAATGGGGCTAGCTAAGGCAGAAACCAACTCTAACGTTTAATATTGCTTTAAAATGTGAACATATAGACAAATAATTCAAGCATTTGTTCCTCGGTTTTAAGAATTTTGAACTCAGCCAGTGTTTAACTTTTAGTGAGACCAACGATGAACTTTAAACCAAGGTAAGGTTGCTCTTACCTCTCTATACTGTACCCTTGCATTATGACTGTTTAACATGAACGAAAGATGAATAATCCTGAATTTTGGCACAATAAATGGGCAGCCAACCAAATAGGCTTCCACCTTGAAGATGTAAACCCACTTCTGATTGAATTTTGGGAAAAGACGGAACCTAGCTACGAGAAGAGTGTGTTCGTGCCTCTATGTGGTAAGAGTGAAGATCTGATTTGGTTAGCGGCGAAGCATGAAGATGTTCAAGGTGTCGAATTAAGCCAGATTGCGGTTCGCGCATTTTTTGCAGAGCATCTTTACACGCCGACTGTGACTCAAATTAGTGGTCAGCATGAGCTTTATCAATTCGATGAACTTAATATTTATACGGGTGATTATTTCTCAGCACCGATTCAGCCTGTAGACATTATCTATGATCGTGCCTCTTTGGTAGCTTTACCTGCTGACATGCGTGTGCAGTATGTAGAGTGCTTGAAGCAACGGTTAAAGCCGGGCGGCAAGATCTTACTTGTGACATTAGATTACGCTCAGAACGAGATGGCAGGACCTCCGTTTAGCGTACCTAAGTTAGAGATCGAACAGTTGTTCTCAGGTTATAAGATCACACTGTTGAATCAAGATATCGCAGACGATGAACATCCTAAGATTGCCAAGAAAGGCTTATCTCGATTTAGTGAAGAAGTGTATTTGATTGAGTCTGAATCTTAAACTCAACTAGCTCTCAAGTGAAAAAACTATTTCAATATAAAAAATGATACCAACAAAAAGACGGGCTTAGTAGCCCGTCTTTTTTATTGTTCAGATTTGAAGTTGTGATTGTTGAGAATTAAATAGCTGTCTAGTAAATCACTTTTACTTTTGAAGCACTCTCAATAGCATCTTCAATCGCTGTTTCAGTGCTCTTACGACGAGTCAACGCCACACCTAGACGACGGCGACCATCGATGTCAGGCTTACCAAACAAACGAACTTGCGTTTGTGGTGCGTCTAGCGCCTCTGTAAGACCTTCGAAACGAATGTTGTTTGAAGTGCCTTGGCCTAAGATAACGGCAGATGCACACGGACCATATTGAGTAATTGACTTAATCGGCATGCCAGTAAATGCGCGAACGTGTAGCGCGAATTCAGAGGAATCTTGAGACATTAAAGTCACTAAGCCAGTATCGTGTGGGCGAGGGGATACTTCGTTGAAGATAACATGGTCGCCTTTAACGAACAGTTCCACACCAAAGATACCGTGACCGCCCAGTGCGTTAACGACTTGCTCTGCAGTGTATTGCGCCGCTTTTAGTGCGTTGTCTGACATTAATTGCGGTTGCCATGATTCACGGTAATCACCGTCTTCTTGGCGGTGACCGATAGGCGCGCAGAAATGAACACCATCAACAGCACGAACAGTCAGCAGCGTGATTTCGTAATCAAAATCGATAAAGCCTTCAACGATCACACGACCAGCGCCAGTGCGACCACCTTCTTGTGCGTAATCCCAAGACTTTTGAATATCGTCTTGTGTTTTAATAACGCTTTGGCCTTTGCCTGATGAACTCATAACAGGCTTAACCACACAAGGCATACCTACGAATTCTACCGCTGCTGAGAAATCTTCAAATGTGTCCGCGAAGCGATATGGAGATGTGCTCAGTTTTAACTCTTCAGCCGCTAGACGACGGATACCTTCTCGGTTCATCGTCAACTTAGTCGCGTTCGCTGTGGGAACGACATTTAGGCCTTGCGCTTCCATCTCTACCAGCTTGCTGGTGGCAATAGCTTCGATTTCTGGAACCACATAATCTGGTTTTTCTAGCTCAATGATAGCTTGAAGCGCATCACCATCTAACATGTCTAATACATGGCTACGGTGCGCAACTTGCATTGCTGGTGCGTCTGCATAACGGTCACAAGCAATAACTTCTAAACCTAAACGTTGGCACTCGATAGCAACTTCTTTTCCTAGTTCACCTGAACCTAATAGAAGTACACGAGTAGCATTTTCACGAGTAGCAGTACCAAACATAGAAATTCCTTCCGATCTTTTGAACGATTGATTGAAAACGGGGTGATCATACTTATTTAAATGACAAAAGCAAACGTTTGCGCAACTTGTGGCGTTAATTACAAGCATAAAAAAAGCAGCCCCGTTAAATAGAGCTGCTTATTTAAATTTTTGTTAACTAGATGTACTTAGATTGCTAAGTAAGTCACTGGAATGTCGGGATTAATCGCTTCTAATGTAGATTGCGTATCCGCTAGGTGACTGATGCTACCTTCAGCAATTTCAACCAAAGCTGCACTTTCAATTTGTTCAAAATCGAAGCCAGCTAACATAAGTTGAATTAATGCCACTTGTAGAGGTGGCAGGCTCGGGTTGAACGCCGCGTTTTCAGCGTAAGCACCAGTGAAAATTTCACCCGTTGTTAGCTGTAGTGATACACCACTTAGGTTTTTGGTGTAAGGCGCATGGCTACGGTTAAGTGCTGCTAGTGCTTCTACAACAATAGGAGTTGTTTCTTCAGTCGTGTACTTATGGTCAAGCTCTGACATTAAGCCAGTTGTGATACCAAGATCGGCAGGGCCGAATGAGTCTGGCAGGTATTCTTGTAGTGACATCTCATCGCGTTGTGGAAGCTGAACTTTAAGCTCTTTCGCTGTGGTCAGTTCGTTCATAAACTGACGACAGTGACCACAAGGACTGAAGTTGATGGTGATATCTGAGATACCTTGCTCGCCTTTCATCCATGCATGGCTGATTGCAGATTGTTCAGCGTGCACGGTTTGGCCAAGTTGCGCACCAGCGATTTCAAGGTTTGCGCCAAAGTACAAAGTACCAGACAAACCACGAACGATTGCACCAACGTAAAAGTCAGATAATGGAGCGTATGAATACGCAGCAGCAAAAGGAAGTAGTGCAATACGTAGTTCGTCATCCGCTAAACCACTTGCTTGAAGCAGGGTAGAGAACTGTTCTGGAGACAATGTCGCGTCAAAGTTGTCTGCTAATACGATGTCACTCAAAAGCGCTTTCATTGATGATGGAGCACTTTCCAGCGCCAGGGTAATACGACTGTTCATGTTGAATCCTTAATTGACCTTAGGCTTTAAGTTTATGCAATGCTCAGGAATTTTCTGTGATAAAGATCACTATTGAATTGTTGCTGTTACATTGGTTTGCATAATTAGAGTGAGGTCACACTTGAAATCGATTACAAGAGCCATTTATACAGCTGATATCGCACTTATTGCTCGTAAAAGACCGTGACTTGACTGCTATTGCTAAATAAATGCGAATAAAAAGCCCAAGCAGACACTGTAATCAACAGCATTCTGGTTGGGCTGAACGGCGTAGTGATCGTTTAGGTTAAGAATAGAACCAAATCACAACTGAAAACACACTAGGTGCAATGATTGAGGTGATAACGCCACAGAGCACCAAAGCCAACGAACTGAATGCTGCATCTTCTTGGTTCTTTTCCGCACAGGTCGCGGTCCCCAGAGCATGAGAAACCGTACCCATGGTTAAACCTCTGGCAATTGGGCTCTTAATACCAATCAGATTATAGATAGGGTAAGCAAAGATCGCACCGAACAGACCTACGATCAAAACCAATATTGCGGCAATGGCTGCCTCACCACCTAAATGGCTCGATACTTCCATCGCAATCGGCGTCGTCACTGATTTACCTAACAGGCTCGCAATTAAGCTAAGGTCGGCTTTAAAAGCAACCGCAATGATTGCTGTTGTGGTCATCGACATCACACTGCCTAAGGTGCAGGCAAAGGTAATAATGCGCCAGTTAGCTCGAATTTGAGGCAATTGCTCGTAAAGAGGGTAAGCAAGAGCCACAACCGCAGGCTGAAGCATGTAAGTGATCCAAGTGTTGTCTGCGTAGTAAGTCTCGAAAGGCACTTTGAAGAACAACAGAATTGGAATAATGATGCCAATGCTGATCAGTAACGGGTTACACAGTGGTGAGTTCACTTTTTGGCTAACCCAGCGAGCAAACAGGAACACCACGATGGTCAGTAGAATCCACATGATTATTTACCTCTCGAAAGCAAGCGGTCTAAGAACCATGATAAAGACACCAATACGATGAGCGTGCCACCAACGGCACTCGCCATGATTGGCAATGCATTGGCAATAAGCATGTCGAAATGATCCATTAACCCAACACTAATTGGGACGAACAATAAGATCATCAAACGAATAATCAGACTGGCACCGGGTTGTACCCAGTGTGATGGAACAATACCTATCACCATGGCAGTAAACAGAATCAACATGCCAAAAATACTGCCTGGAATTGAGGTCTCTAGATATTGTTGTAACGCGTTACCTGCAGTGAGAGCACCTATGATTAAGGTGAAGGAGATTAAGCAGTAAACGAGTTTGATCAATCTTTCTTTCAAAGTGTCACATCTCTTGATAATGAATTAACTAGCTAGCTTTTCTACGTACTGATAAACCGCTTTCAAGATAGCCATTTTCTTCTCGTCACTTTCGTTTTCATGTGCGAGGTTTTCTAGATTCAGCATGTACTCTTCTAAGCGACTCTCGTAAAACTCACGACAATGGTTCGCCCATTTTAGTTGCTCAGCTTCATCAAGTGTCCATGGGAAATGACGAGCGCGGTAACGGAACAACAACGGTTTAATGCGTTCGTCGCTGAAAGTGATGTCCAAAGCGGCCAAGTTGTTCGGGTCAGTTTCACGAATGATGTTCATCGCGGTCTTATCTGCCGGAGAGAAGAAGCCATCGTAAAGGTGTGTGTCTACATCATCGCTTTTTTCGTATTCACGTTCTTGTGAGTACAAGCCAATCAGCTTTTCACGAATCTCTGGATGTTCACGTAATAGTGCAAGGTTCTTCAAACACTGCTGACGGTCAATGCCGATCGTTTCCGCGTTTTCAGCCGTGAGTGTTTTTGCTGGTGCGAGAATAGGGCACTTGTTGAGTTGTACCAGCTTAATTGGGACTGGCAACTCATCTTCATTTAGCTCGCTGCGTTTGGTGTAGAGCCTGTCTCTTAGCTCATCAGTATCTAGCTCAAGCAGTGGGCTAGGATCTTTCGCTAAGTCCACCACGATAACGGCGTTTTGGTTGGTTGGATGCCAAGCCATCGGCACAATCCAGCTTGTGTAATTACAATCACGACCAAACATACCTGACACGTGCATTAAAGGTGTCATGTTTACGATGTCGACTAATTCATTCAACTTGCGTTTGTGGCGCATGTTGTAGAGGTAATCAAACATCTTAGGTTGTGCAGCTTTCAGCTTTTTCGCTAATTCAATAGTCGCAATAACATCGGCCATCGCATCGTGCGCGTTTTCGTGTTCAATGCCATTTGCCACAGATAGGTGTTCCAGTTTGAAGCTTGGGTAACCTTCTTCATTCTCTGGCCAAACTATACCTTCAGGGCGAAGTGCGTGTACGGCGCGCATCACGTCGAGTAGATCCCAGCGTGAGTTGCCGTTTTGCCAGCTCCATGCGTACGGGTCAATGAAGTTGCGGTAACAGGTGTATCGCGTTACTTCGTCATCGAATCGAATGCTGTTGTAGCCAAGGCTTGTGGTGTTTGGCTTTGCAAGCTCTGCATGAATCTTGGCAATAAACTCAGGCTCAGGTAGGCCTTGAGACATGGCTTTTTGTGGTGTGATGCGAGTGATCAGCGCAGCTTCAGGTGCAGGAAGATAATCAGCAGGAGGTTGGCAGTAGATAACCAAAGGTTCTCCGATAACATTGAAATCTTGGTCGGTACGAACACCTGCGAATTGACTCGGACGATCTTCCGCTGGGCTCACGCCCCATGTTTCGTAATCGAAAAAGAAGTAGGTTGGCTGATTATCTGAACTCATTGAATTTCCTGAACAGTAAGCGGACGACGTTTACTGTGGCTGAAGGTTAGTTTTGTTCAGTATCTGATAGTATGCGGTACGCGTGCAACCCAGATCACAAATAAATTGCCGGAAAACGGTGCTTTACTATTCAATCGAGTCGACAGGGAAGCTTTTGAATAGAATTGTGGCGGTTTTTTCGTAACGGTTCTGCCTGTTTACGGTTTACATGAGCGGCGGTGGTGGAGAATCAGGGTCACTATCAAGGTACAGATGTTTAAGATATCAGACGGCCGTTTAAACTGTTAGATCTTCATGTCTAATGCTCTCCCCAAATTCGTAGTCTTTCTGCAATATAATTCACTTAGTTTTGATGAGTCTTAGGGTATTTATGATTGCAGGGGGGAATTAAGTTGGATAGATATATGTATCTCATTTTTAATACTATTTAAAGGCTATGTTTAAAACTTAGGTCTAAACTTCTTAATACGAAAATCTATCATTTCACTTTTATTACAATTTGATTTTAATACTGGTTTGTTTCATTTTTGAGACTATATTGCAACACGGTGACCTATATAGTGATTCATTTAAATAAAGTTCTTTGTTATTACTTTTGTTTATTGTTCGGATGTTTTAAATAAAGCGTTTTTTATAAAAATAATGACGTATAAAATTAAAGGGACTAAGTGTAAAACCAGTTTTATATCTAATTAATAAAAACACCTAAATACCACCATTTTTGTTAGTGTTATTTATATCAATTTGCGTGATCTTATTCTCACTGCGCCTCATTTCTTTATAAATAAGTGTCAATATATATATTTTCTAAATAGGATTGTTGTTACTTAATTGTTAACTCTGATTGACTGTTAGGTAACCCTAATAATAAAGCCGAATTTATATAAAGGATTAAAGAAATGAACAAAGTCTTTAAGGTTGTTGCTGTATCTGCACTTTCTATCTCTTCAGCGAACGTTTTCGCTGTGAGTGACACTTTTGATGCAACACTAGAAGTAAAACAAGCAATTACAATGACAAAAACGAGTGATTTGGACTTCGGTATCATCACTTCAGATAACACAACTGATGTTGTTGTCGCTCAAGGTGATGCGGGAGCTGCGGCGTTTACGCTTTCTGGAGAGTCTGGTGATGCAGTAACAGTAAGTATTTCTCACACTAACTTAGTTAACGGTGCAAATACGATCGCTGCGGAATTCGACTTTAATAGCGCTATAACTCTAACGGGTGGTAATGCGAACCTTAATATTGGCGGCACTGCACGTACTTCAAGTTCAACATTAGTTGCTGGTACTTATACTGCAAACGTTGCAGTAGATGTGACTTACCAGTAATTAAGTGAAACCAGTATGATATTATGGCTGTTATAGAGCAGCCATTTTTACGATGAAGTTTCTATTCAAATACGCGATTTATATCGGTCTGACTTTTTATTCAAGTCCGTTTCATGCTCTGGAAATTATTCCTGAAAATATGGAGGTTAAATTTCCGGGTATGTATATCTCTGGCTCGGGTCAAAATGCTGATGCTAATCCGGCTAATAGTCAGGTTTACGTAGTTCGCTTTTATGTAGAAGGTGAACCGGGTAAAAAGATCGTGGTTTCGCTCCCCTCTAAGCAGTACCTCAACCATTCTCGTAAATCCAAACGTCTTCGTATTAAAAAGTTCTATTTTGGTTGCGGCTTATCAAAGCGAGGCAGAGCAAAAATCAAAGGCAATGGAAGAAGCAAATTGCTGTGCATTGGTGCGAGAGTGAAAATCGGCGCTAATCATCCCGCTGGCGTTTATACCAGTACAATTCCTTTTGAGGTTAATTATAAATGAAGTTGTTTATCTCATGTGTTCTCGGCTTACTTTTCACGGCACAAGCCTCTGCTCAACTCCTAATCGCTCCAACTCGTTTTGTCTTAGATGCTGATACCTCTGTGACGGAAAAAATCGTGGTGGAGAACAATTCGGATGAACCGATTCGATTGGAGATCAAACCAATCTATCGATCAGTAAAGGCCAGTGGCTTAGTTCGTACCGACGCAGACATCGCTGAGTCTGAAAATATCGCTGATTGGATTAAAGTGTCACCGCCGATCATTCGTGAATTGAAACCCAACCAAAGACGCACCGTTCGCTTGCGCATGAACGCATTGCCAGACGACATGCCAGATGGCGAATATCGAGCTTACCTATGGTTTTCGCCGATCGCGAAGGCTGCTGAAGCTTCCCCGCCAGATTTATCCAGAAAGGTTCGTTCTAACAACGGTTCGGCGTTTCAACTCAATTTTCATATCAACAGCTATGTACCGGTTTACGTACAAAAAGGTGAGCAGGTACAAGATGTGAAGTTTCAATGTGATGATCAGAGCCTCAAGATCACGAATGACGGTAATTTCCAATTCAGCGCTAAATTGAATGTCGACGAACACAGCGAAAAGGTGGTGTTACTTCGCAATGCAGAATTAACCAAACCGCTACCAAAGGGCTCGAAGGTTTCATTGGTGCAGAACGACCAGCCTTTGTACGAATGTGTTCTGTAGCTTGAACTGTGTTGTGCACTCGACTGAGTGACGACAAGATCCATGTTCCAACATTTGGTTTGTCGAGTTGCCTTGCTCTGTTCTCTGTTTCCATTTGTCGCTCATTCGCAGTCAGAAGGGGAAAGCGAGGACACTGAACTTTATCCTGCTCATATCGAAGTTCGAGTCGGGCAAGTTGGCGATAGCTTTTATCGTGTCATGATGGATGATTACGAAGAGCCGTTTATCTCGATATCAAATGCCGCGTTTTCGCTGTTAGAGATGAATGGGCAATGCGATGACAACGGCTATTGTGAAATCTACTTACCGCAAGATGTTGGGCGCGAGTCTCCTCCTTATGTCGTTGATACTGAGCAAGCGCTTTGTTATCGCGATGACAGCAATATCCAGTCAATCAAATTTGAAGTGATTGACTCGGAAACCTATATCCATTGGTATAGCCTACAAGCCTGTATTCCCGCCAAAGTCCGATGGGATATTGATGACTATCGGCTAACCGTCTCTCCTGAGTTCAGCTCGTTAACCGAGTTGGAAGCGGTGATCTCTAAGATCAAAAATGAATCCCGTAAAAAAGCAGAAGACTTGAAGCGAGCCAGTAACACTCCGGCCATAGAGCCACTTGCGACCGTGGGTTTGGCAACAAGAGTAGCAGCTTCTGTTTACCACGACAGTGAAACGGGCGGTGATGTTTATGCCATTTCCGACACCATCTTAAGCACCGAACATTCCTTGTCTCGCTTGTCTATTGATTCGCGAGAAGATCAGCCTATCGTCTATTACAACATTGCGGTTGAGGCACATGATGGAGAAGGTTCACTTGAAATTGGACACGTGCTGCTAGATGGCAGCGTATTTACCGTCAATCAAACACTCGAAGATGGACTGTATTATACCAACCGAAAGCGTCAGCCAGAGTTTGGCAACTTACAACTGGAGCGTACTACTCAGCCCAATATCAGCATCGATGTGTTGGTTAATGGCATCTATCAAACGACCTATCGTTCTGACGAGTTTGGACGCTTTGTTGTTGAAGAAGACAACATCTCACCCGGTGACACCATTAAGTTTCGCTACTACCTATCGAAAGGTGTCTGGCAGGAAGAAGAGATTACCGTCGCTGGTTTAGAAGATGCTTTTTTGCCACGCAACGAGTGGGGCGTTCAGGTGGTCGGGAATGAAGGTGCAGACAGAGCGGGTGCTGTGTCTTTGGAGTATGGACTTGCTGATTACTTTACCGTGGGCAGCGCTTTCAGGCGGCAACATGGCAAAGACTTAGTTGGCTTTCAGGGGCGATACTTACCGACACATTGGTTTGCAGGTCATATCGGTTGGTTACCCGAGTTTAATCGGTTTCCAATGGAGTTTGATGTCTTACTCGGCGGCGACCAATCTGCGTCAATCGAGCTCAATAAAACCGATGAACTGGATTCAGAGTCGATGGAATATGACGTATTCAAATACAATTTGTCGCTTGCAAATCTCACGGCCTTTTTAACCATAAGAGACGATGAAGATGAACTCAGTGTCGAGCCAAAACTGAACGCCAAAGTATCGAGCAATCTGTTCCTCTCTTATGCGGGCGATTATCAATACGCAAAGGACACCCATGAAGATACCTACTTACACACAGTCGAGCTTGCCAAAAGTGGTTTTTCTGATACCTCGTGGAACATCTCTGGAACGGTTAATGGTTCAGGGCATCATGAACGCACAGAGCTCTCTTTAAGAAACGCCTGTAAAGAGTGTGTGCTTGATCCTCTTAATGTATTCCAAGAGCTCACCACCAACGTATCTGCTCGCTACCAGAAACAAGATGTGTCGTTTACTGCCTCTTTAGAGGCACGTGTGAATCCTTATCTGCTGTTTAAGTTAGAAGGGACAGAAGACCAATACGGTGTGGAAATGACGACGGAATTTGGGGCTAAAACCTACTTCGATGAGGACATCGGTGAGTTTGTTGAGTGGAACCGATACAACCATTCTAAGTTGACTGGGGTTGTCTATGATCACCACAAGCAACCGATATCCGGAGTGAGCCTGCAGATACTCGACCAACGCGCGGTAAGTGATGCAAAAGGGCGTTTTGAATTTTCGAGTGTTCCCGCTCGAAGCAATCTACCTATCTATATTGATGAAGGGGCACTAGACCTGAATCTCACACCGATTCAAAATCCTGTGTTTGTGAATACCAAACAGGTTGGATTAACTCATGCGAACATCGAAATGGTGGTGTCATTTGGGGTCGATGGCGCAGTGGAGGGGGCTATCGAGAGCAATGCGTATCTGCACTTTAAACATATTCAGAAAGGGACTGAGTATTCGAGCGAAATCGAGAGTGACGGTTTTTACATGGTAGAAGGGCTGATAGCCGGAAAGTACATTATCACCTTAGAGGTGGGTGACAAAAGATACGTTCAGGGTGCCGACTTGGACGGGGACTTTTGGGTAAGCGATCTCACCTTTAATTTTATCGACTTCCATAAAGTGTATTAGGTTTGAGCGGTCTATTTTATGCAGGCTATCTAGTCAGAAGGTGGTGAGAGCATTAACTTTACTTTCTGCTTCATGGTTAGGTTTTGGCTTTGCAGATCTTTGAATATGGCTTTCCACTCTTGAAAGGTCACCGTTATCGGGTTGAAACTCTCTACAGGCTTGGTGACGCCGTAACGCACTGTTTCGACTTCAGGTTCAAAAGTCCCAAATAACTTGTCCCAGATAATAAGAACGCCAGCGTAGTTTTTGTCTATGTATTGCGGGTTTCTGCCATGATGAACACGATGGTGGGATGGGGTATTAAAAAGATATTCCAGAGGCCCAAGGCTTCGTACCCACTGAGTATGCACAAAGAATTGTAAACCCAGATTCAGAAGTACAACGAAGATCACCCATTTAGGGTCGAAACCTATGATGACGAGTGGCACCCAAAATAACCACATCCCTGCAAGCGGGTACATTAGGCTTTGGCGAAATGCGGTACTGAAGTTCATACGTTCAGAACTGTGGTGGGCTACGTGCGCTGCCCACATCCAGCGAACTCGGTGGCTTGCTCTGTGGAACCAGTAGTAGAAAAAGTCCTGTAGAACCATTAATACAATGAAACTCAGCACACCCATTTCAATATCCATTAAGCGCCAGCCAAACAGCCACAGATAGAGCTGGACGATCAGTAGCCCGGTCAATAAATCGGAGAGTTGGTGCATGCCTGCTAGCGTGAAGTTACACATGACTTCCGATAGCTTGTAACTTGAATTGTCTGGCAATCGACCTTGCTTCTGACCAATGAAATACTCGGCCAACATACAGATCATGAACAACGGAGCCAATACCAACAGCAGCCATTCAGGGTGATTGATTAATGCGTCGATGTTCATTTCTTGTTCCTATCTCCACTATTTGTGTTTTAGATCCAGCTGTATTTGAGAACCAGTTATATTTGCGAACTAGCTATTTTTGAGAACTGGCTCTGGAATGTATTACCAACGAGCAAAGTGGTCTTCCGTCAAACCAAGTACATGATCCAGTTTGTGGGTTATGCCGCTGTTGTCTTGAATCGAACCTGAAAAATGACCGACAAACTGACGGAAGTTACTCTTCAGCAACCATAGGTTTAGCTTTTCACTGCGCTTGTTGAGAGGGGTGAAAGTCAGATTAATACGACCATCTTGCGAGGTTATCTTCCAAGGTAGATTCGTGTCTTGACGACTAAACGTAAACTGCACCGCATTGAGCAAGTGTCTGGTGCCATTTATCCACAATACGTTTTCACATCCTCCGGTTTCATTGACACCCGCTGCGAGGTTGAGGCCAATGTCGGTATTATTGGATTTTGTGTTGATGCTTGCCCAGCGCCAACTGGTTTCACGCCTCATGTATCCCGCTGAGAAATCATACCCAGCACGAGCTTGGTCTAAGGAAATAGGTTGTTGGTTAATCTCAATGCTGCCGGTTACTTTTAACGCGTTATGCTTTTGGGTGTAGGTCCAACCCGAGTAACCGGTTGGGCTGCACATCGCCATAGGTAAGCTGTCGCTTTTTGGCTCTAGGCAAACCTTGGCTTTGATAAGTTTCGTGTTGATTGACACTTTCCATTGTTCATCCTCAATATCAAACACAATGCTTTGCCTTGCGATGTGTGTGATGCCTTCTAACGGGGAATTCGTTACCTGTTTATCAAGCCCCAGTGGTCGTAACCATGAGCACTCTTCTAACTCGTTATTCTGGATGTCGTAGATGTAGCAAAACGCAGAACTCAAATAGCGAATGTCAGCAATGGCCACACCGATTATGTGAGTCTCGGTAACAATGCTGACAAACTGAAACTGCTTGTAATGGAAGTGCTTTTGCCACGGGTTTGCTTTGGCGTCCATGGCGTTTCGATAGTCGAATTTTTCAATGTTGAGATGTTTTGGAATGCCATCGAAATGCCCAATCGTCGGCTGACCATTAGAATCAATCAAGCTGTGTGGAGCAGGGGTTGTTTTTATCATTGCGATGGTTCACATAAATTTAACAATTAACAGCATTGTGCGACGAGTAACGTAGAATTGGGAGGTCATAACCGGACAAGAGCAGGTTATCAATCACGATTTTGTTAGCTTGGGTTGTTGAAGCTGAGTAGTCATGAGCGTGGGAACAGGCTCAGTATAAGGGGATTTAATTGGAAGTTATCGCGGAATACATGCCAACCGAGCATCGCCACCAATTAGGCACATTGGATGTCGCATTGTTGCTGAATACACTGGCGCAAAGAGGTGTGGATATTGAAGCACTGCTTGCTGGTGCCGGGTTAGAAAGCCTAGATTGGCAAAATCCAAATGGGAAGCTGACTTATGCGGATAAACTGTCCATCTTCAGTGCGGCTAACCAGAGCTTTCCACACGATGGTTTGGGTTTATGGTTGGGGGAACACGCCAGCTTGAGCCACTTTGGTGTTTTGGGTTACGCACTGTCGACCAGTCAGAATGTGGGCGAGGCGATTAAATCAGGCTTTAAATACCTGCGTTTAAACGGGCCTATATTCTCGGTTAAGCTGATTGTTGATGCTGAACATGCGGTTATTCAAATTGAAAATACCTTGGAAGTTGGAGAGCTGCTTCCGTTTTGTAACGAGTATTTCTTAAGCTCAATCCTCTCTTTGTTCCAAGAGTTAACTGGCGATGCGTTGGCAATTAAAGCGTTGTCTTTCCCTTATGCTGAACCAAGTTATGCCAGGCTCTATGACGAACGCTTTCAGTGTCCGGTGACGTTCGGACATACAACCTGTGAGCTGCGCTTCGACGCCTCGGTTTTATCACAAGCATTAGCCACCCATGATGCTGCAACGCTTAAACGTTACCTCACTTCTTGTCAGTCGATAGTGGAGACGCTGGACTCTGAACATCTATTAACGAATCAGATCAAAACGATCTTTTATCAAACCGCAGGTAGCTTCCCGACTATCGAGCAACTCGCCGTAGAGTTTGGTTGCAGTTCTCGCACACTTCGGCGAGAACTGGTCTCTCATAATTCCAGTTATCAAGCCTTACTTACTGAAGTCCGAATTGAGTTAGCGAAAGAGCTATTACTCGGCACAAGCATGAGTATTGATGACATCGGTGAAAGGCTTAGCTATAGTGATCCTGCAAACTTCAGAAGGGCGTTTAAAGGTTGGTTGAGTAAAACGCCCGCGCAGTTTCGTGACGGTCTAACTTAGCTTGACTGTCTGAACCTATCTTATTCAAAGAACTGCTCACGAAATTCAGCTATTTGTTGTTGATAGTAGTCGTTCCATTGTTGTGCATCCCAATTGGCATGATTTGCTGAACGTTGAGAGTCTAAGGTCGATTTCAATTGATCCAGTTGTTCGTGATACGTCATCACAGTCTGCTGCTGTTGCGCCACTTGTTGTTCGCGCGCGGCGATATTATCGGCCTGTGCTGCATCCAAATATGTATCTTGAAGTTCAGCCTTGATGGTCGCTAATTCAGTAGAGCTATAGCTGTTAGGCAGCAAAGAGACAGCAAGCTCGTATTGTTGAGCTGGAGTTTCTGCGTTTAACGTTCCCGATTTACTTTCCCATTCCGAGAGCAAATCTTGGAAATGTAAGACAAACTCGGTGGGTTCGATTTCCTCAAGCGTGTTTGCGCTAAGCGTAAAATCCAAATGCGCAAATTGATCGGCAAATAGCTGGTGGGCTAACTCTCCCCATACCTCTCGTGCAGACTGCTTAAACAGCTCAACCCGTGCTTCCAAAGAGTCTATAGATTCGAGTGGCATTGTGCTTTCCCTTACTTGCCAATCAGCAGAAAGCTTTGGGTAATCGCTTAATAGTTCAAACCACTCCATCGGTAACTCAGACTTCAACTGCGCGAGTTGTTCAGTGCAATTTCCTGTTTGGCGGCAAAGCCTCCAAAACTCATCGAGCTGATTTTGTAGCGCCTTTCCTTCGAGTTCAGTTAAGTTTTCTGCATACGCTTTTCCGTGCAGGTTTTCAGCTTGGGCTTGTCTATTTTCCGAAATGTAGTTGTCTGAAAGGCCAGTTGTGTTTGATGTGGGACTATAGTCATCAGTCGCTATAGAAACATGTTGTTCCACTTCTGTGTGTTGGACAGGAGATGGCGGTGTTTCAATCGATCTTGATGACCATGAATAGCCAACAATGCTCGTCATGGCGACGAGCATTAGGATTAATATAACTCGATGCATGATCCGTTCACCGCGTTACTTGATGACAGCACTAACAGGGAAGTGGTCTGAAAGGTTGTAGTGCTTCCATAATTCACTGCTGGTAGAGCGAGGAATATCAACACGGTTATTGTTGTGAGCTTTTTGCGCGTATTCCGAGCTCACCACCACGTAATCTAAGTATTCGACGTTTTCCCCGCCAGACATAGGTTCACCAGCAAAGTTATTGATACGAGGATCAAAGGTGGAAGCAGTGTAACCTGAATACTCAGGCTCTGTGGCTTGCAGGTTGGCGAACATCTGTTGGTAGTCACCTGGGAACTTAAGCTTGTTCACGTTGAAATCGCCGCTGTAAATCACCGTTTCAGAGGATGGTATGTTCAGTGATTGAGCGAGCTGACGCATCTGTCTAAATTGACGCTGACGATAATCACGCGCCGTGTCCGTATCGAATGAGGCAGTGTGTGTACCAAACACATGGTAAGCCTGACCATTTTTGATGACCTCAGCGTAATTCACGCCTTTATCAGCAAAACAATCTGTGCCCGTACAATCAGGGAACACGTATTGCGCTTCGTTGACGATAGGGTAACGGCTCACAATGATCACGCCGCCGTCATAGATGTTGATGCCATCCTTATCGAGCATTTTAGTTTGGTAAGGATATTCCTTTGCTAGTTCTCGCAGGAATTCATCTCGTCCATTGGCAAACACTTCTTGAAGCGCTAATACGTCGTAGCCCTTAACGTATTGAGGGATGAGGTCGTAACGATCACCAATGTGTGAAGCGATAGCGGGGAGAGCCCAGATATTGTAGGTCATGACTTTCAGCGTGTTGGCGTCTGGCTCTGGCTGTTCGTCCACTTTCTGTGGGGTGATGGTGTAATAAATATCATCGTAGCGAGCGGTTGAATCGGCTTTAAGCGCGAGTTCAGTATTCACATCAAAAGCGTTAGTCGAGCTACGATGAATATTGCGATCGTCATGCAGTGTTAAATTCACGTCTGCCGCACTCAAACCGTGTTGCAGTGTTGAGTTGTACCAGTGCCCCTTCATGGTTTGATTGAGCGTGACGCTTTCGCCAATAGAGTTTGATACCACGATGTCAAATTCGTACGTCTTACCAGACTTTACGCCTGTCCAACGATTGAAACTGATCAGCTTCTTGGTTTCCCACGGGCCAATCTGCTCAACATGTTGTTGCCACTCGTCGCCAAGCTGAAGTAGATCAGTGCCGCTATGGTTGGCTTGAATCGTCATCACTTGGTTGGTGTTATTGGTCAGGTACACATCGGTATCTGCAATCGCCGAGGTTGAAATGAATGAAGCTGATGCAAGTAATGCACTCAGGCAAGTCCATTGAGTTTTCATTTTCACGTTATCCTTACTGATTGATTTAAAGAATAACGTAGTAAAGAGTTATGACATTGGAGTTATAACTCTATCAGAATTATCCAAATATTAGATATATGCCAAGGTTTTATAAATTTGATTAATCATTGAAAACTAACATATTGCTTTGTCGGAATGATAAGTGATACGCGCGCACGAAAACAAAGGAGGAACACTTTCAAGCTTTAGGTCGGTTGTTAGTGGTGTGTTTTTTCTGAAATCATAGGTCGGGAAATGGTCTCAGGTGGATACCGCGATTCACTGCAAGGGATAACGCTGACGCGCTAGCTCTATCAACATAAATTTTGCCATTGTTCAGTAAACAGATTCCTCAAAAACAGGTATGATGGTGCCGTTTTTAATCCTGAACTGGGAAAGTCATGGCAAAGTTAACACTCCAAGAGCAGATGCTTAAAGCTGGCTTGGTAAATGAGAAAAAATTAAAGAAGGCGAAGAAAGGCTCGAAAAAGTCTCGCGTTCAAGCTCGTGAAGCAAAAGCGGCAGCAGAAGAAACCAAACTGGCGCAGCAAGCGAAAGATAAAGAGTTAAACCAACAGCTGAAAGACCAACAGTTGAGCAAAGAAATCAAAGCTCAAGTGAAGCAGCTGATTGAGATGAACAAAATCGAATCGAAAGATGGCGACATCAAATACAATTTCACCGATGGTACTTTGGTGAAATACCTATACGTAGAAGAGCTGACTCAAAAGCAACTAAGTAAAGGTATCTTAAGTATTGCACGTCAAGGCGAGAGCTATGTTGTTATCCCAACATCTGTAGCGAACAAGATTGCGATGCGCGATGAAGAGTCAATCGTTGATACTCAAGCAGCAACATCTGATGAAGTAGACGAAGATGACCCGTACAAAGATTTCGTGATCCCAGATGACCTAATGTGGTAATGGTTAACTAATTACTTCTGGATCCGCTGTACTTTATGGCGTAGAAAGATCATAAAAGGCCCTGATGGTACTACCATCAGGGCCTTTTAATTTTAGCCGACATGTCAGTGTGCTTACGCTCTTTAATTGAGATGTGTTTTAAATTTTCTCTCGTATTAAGCGTTAATCAGCAATAATCTCGGCAATATCGAACGCTGAATCTTGTGGGTAGTCTTTGAGCTGATGATATTCAATATGAGATTGCTCATACCCGTCAAAATAGCAGTCACCGATTTCGTTACGTGGACAAATGTGTACATCATCTCGTGAGATGAGCTCTGTTGAGCAACATGGACAGTATTTCATAGCTCCTCCTGTTAGGGATCTCTGTCTTTAGCCGGCTTCATTAACTCAAACTTTTGTGTCGTTGTGATTTCACTTTTAAGTCAGTGTTAACCAATTCAAGAACGTGATGATTAGACGCATGTTGGCCATTATTGAGTCAGACAAGGAACCTAAAGCTTGACCCAACTAGTGTTGAACAGGATTAATCATCAGCTGAGCATCTTGGTACCCAAGTTGTGCTAAAGCTTCTGCGTCGAAGTCGGTAACGACCTCAATCTCACCTGCGAGGTAGGTTGTGTGATTACCAAGCGTTGCTATAGCATCAAATGAATCCACAGGGTGCTGTTTTCCAATATCGATCATGCCTGAATATTGAGACTCCGCACTGAACTGACCCGTCACGTGTGTGTAGAAGGGACGGACACTTGCTCCCGCGGCATATTGCATGCTGTTTAAGCCATTCGCGTTAATCGCCCAACTCCAATCCCACCATTTCATTTCACCAGGAATATAACGGTGATCCCATTGATAGCGAATGTTCGCTTGTTCTTCGCTGTTAGCACCCATGGTGAAGGTGTGTGAGATTGTTGGGCGGTTTGTTGGGTGTGAACTTAGTGCATTGCCGCTATAGCGTAAGAAGCCGGTGAAATTGACGTCGTAGCTCACGTTCGCTTTGATGCGGTACGGGTAAGAGATACTTGAGCGATAAAACTCGACTCTAAACGGCAAAACAGAATTAGCAGGCACAGTGATGATCGCTTGTCGCTCTGTAGATTCAGAGTGAGAACCATTGTTGGTGTCAGAGAAACGTTGGTCTTGTTCAAGCACGACTGTTACATCTGTTTTCCCAACCTGAGGCCAAGTAAAGTTCTCGTTGATCACTACTGATTCTGAGAGGTCAAAGCTGTTGGTTTTACGCCATTGGGTGGATTGGTCGAAATGAAGGTCAACGATGATCTGCTTTGGTTCATCGCCGTCATTAATCGCGTAAGCCGACACTGTATTAATCAGCGCTTGTTCTGGTTCGTTAACCTCACCGTGCGAGAATGCCGTGCTATCAAGTGTGTAAGAGAAGTTATCCACCCTGATTGTTGTTTTTTCGTCACAGCGTTCGCCAGAGCATGAACCATCGCTGTTGCCCTTTATCTCCCAGCCATCGTTAAGTTGTTTGATTCCCATATCTTGGCCGACGTAGCGTCCGTTGTCGCCGCCAACCCAAGCGTAACCAAGGTTATGTGCTAAGTAACTTAATGGGCGAATAAAGCTCGCATTATCGCTGACTAAGGCTTGTTGAACCTCAACGTTGTTGTGCTCTTCAATGGCCTGTTCCTGATAGTAAGGCAAACCTGCGTCTGGGTGGTTGGGATAGCACCATGTATCGTCGCTGTCTTGGTCTCGTTTAATGAGGCTGTGATAGCCTGAGCCCATGATTACCCAATCATCTTGAAGGCCTGCTATATCCCACACGTTCATGCGAGAGATAAGCGCTGTTTTGTGTTCTTGTGCTTCTGTATGAGTAAGTGGGCGATAGTCGGAGCGACACACATCTTCCCCAAGTTTGTCTAAGACAATTTGGTCTGAATGTGTTTTTGAATGAGCCGTCAAAGGTATTAACGATAGGGCAGTGCTAAATAGAATGGTTTTACTGACGTTGAGCATGAATAAATTCCTAGGTGCCATTATTTGGCTATTGTTTTTAGATGCGATTTATATGTGTTTTTATGAGTATTTTTACAGCCGAGGGTCTCTAGCGGGGTGTACTCTGTCATATAAAACAAAGCCAAAAGTACTGAAATGAATTGAAAATAAATACTTACAGATATCAGAGGGTTGTACTGATCAACTTGTCGTTTGATAAAGACTTATCTAGGTTGATTTCAATTACTTTCAACCATCCCATTAATGGGTGGTTAATTGTTGAACGTTTGTGTTTCTGTAACTTTGTTATTTAGGAAATGGGTTTGGAAAACTAAGTCAGCAAGATTGATTAGAAAGAATTATTGTTTACGGGATGGAGAGTGGAGGCGTAAGCCTAAATAAGAAAGGATGTTGTGATAGGTAGGATCAAAAAATGCAGCAAACAACCTTTCGATTGTTGCTGCATTTATATGTATCGATCGAGTTAAGTTAATTGAACGCGATTAAGCATCCCCAGGCTTTTCGCGTTTGCTGTTCCAACCCATAAAGTTGTAGATGTTGTATCGAGCAAACCCGATTTGTTCATGCAGAGCAAAGTCTGTTACCGCAAAGTTATACCACAGCGGCAGCCATGAAATTTGAGCTGCCATGTAATCGGCTCTTACCGGAATCACGTTCAGTCCAAAGTGGTTGAAGTAAAGTTCACTACGGCGAATGTGCAGGCCAGATGAAACCAGCACAATGTTGTCGAATTGGTGATGTTTCATCAGGTCGCTGGTCAGCTGCGCATTTTTCCAAGTGTTCACGCTGTTCGGTTCTTGGATAAGATCGCCGATTGGAACACCAAGCCTAAGCAGTTGTTGCTCGTAAATTTCAGCCTCTGTGACACCGTTATTCTGAGCATCACCACCACTGATGATCACTTTGCATGCAGTTTGCGTTTTTGCACAGTCTTTATATTGGCTTGCCGTTTCACTGATTCGGCCATAAGAGAAAAAGGCTGGCTCGAAATCTTGTGTGCTTTTAATTCGCTGCGTTCCTGCACCCAGAAGAACAATCGCATTATTATCCGACCATTGGATATCTGGTTTACTTTCGTAATTCGCTTGTAGGTCGTCTAATAAATAGCGAGGGATAAAACCTGAACCAATCAACACAAATGACAATATAAGAACAAGAAACAAAAAAGTGGAAGTTGCTCGCCATTGAAGTAAGCGTGTTATGAAAACGAAGAGTAGAAGAAGTAAAAGTATAATAAAGCTCATGGTGATCCCGTTACCGAACTGGTGTCAATTTGATGCAGCATATTGAGGTGTTGCATCATATATCAATCATGATGATGCTTCATAGTTAACTCATTGTATTATTGAACAAATGCACGATTTATTACGATTCAATAAGATAATGAACCGGAGCACGACTAAAAGCGCTTTATTATTGTTCAATAACCCCTCTTAAAATATAGGTATATAAACCGAGGGAATTGTTTAAACCCTATTTCGTGTTATTTAAATCAGTTGCTTTCGCTTGCCATAAATCACTAACCCATCATTTATCGACTCAAATTTCCAAAGTAATTCTGAACAAACTTAATAAACACTTGATGCTTTTTAGCAGGGTAAATGACTTGCGGATAGAACAGGTAAATACTGTTCCCTTGTTGTAAGCACTCGTCAGATAATACTCGCTCTAACTCACCATGCTCTACTTCTTTGTCAACGTAATAACTCGCGATACGAATAATGCCGCTTCCTACCATGGCTTGCTGCTTGAGTAAGTGATTGTCATTGCTTGAGAGCCAGCCTGACACATCGATATTCGCCGATTTTAAAGGCCACTCGGTTTGATGCAGTGTCGCTAAGCATTGATGATTGCTTAAATCGCTCACGCTAGTGGGGCGACCAAACTTGTCAAGATAACTGGGCGTTGCAACCAAATCGTGTTGATAAGTAATCAATCGTTTCGCGATCATGTTATCTGGCGGGGTATTGGTGGCACGAAAGGCGATATCGATATCATCTTGGTTGAGATTAAAGTTGGTGTAACTGCTGTTAATCTCAAAGCGAACCTCAGGGTATTGCTGTCTAAACTGCTGGCAGATATCGAACAGGAACACCTCTGTAAACATCTTGGGTGCTGTAAGGCGTAACGTGCCTTTTACGATGTCGTGTTGCTCGGAAACGCTGCGCTCAAGTTGTAAGACTTGCGAACGAATGGTTAAGCCTTGTTGTAGTGCGCGTTCGCCTTCTTGGGTTAATCGAACGCTGCGCGTGGTTCTTACAAGCAGTGGGCACTGTAAGTCGCTTTCTAGTCGTTTGATTTGCTCTGAGAGATAGCTCTTGGATATACCAAGCTTTTCCGCTGCCTTGGTAAAGTTAAGTTGTTGAGCAAGTTCTACAAATAGGATCAATCGTTCTATTCTTTTGTGCTCGTTCATTCGCGTATTCCTTCAAAGCTGCCCATTTATATTGTTCGCTATACCAAACAATCATTTCGTAACTAGCATATTCTGTTTTTTAAAAAGAACAATATGATAGAGGCATATTTATTGGCATCAAACCTTCTAAGCGAGATCAGGTATGACGAACAGCATTGATTCAACAAACAAAAACGATAATCAAAAGAACATTCCACTATCAAACCATCTAGAGGGTGTTGGGCAAATCGCCTATGGATGCATGGGGCTTGGAGGTGGCTGGAACGACAATCCGGTAACGGCGTCTGATGTAGCGCAAACACGTAGCGTAATCGACACCGCACTGGAGTCGGGCATCAACCTGTTTGATCATGCTGACATTTATACTTTCAGTAAAGCAGAGCAAGCTTTTGGTCAAGCGTTACAACAAGCCCCTGAACTGCGTGATCAGATGTTCATTCAATCCAAGTGCGGTATTCGCTTTGAAGGTGAAGGCAACGTTGGTCGTTATGACTTCTCGGCAGATTGGGTCAGCCAATCAGTAGAAGGGATTCTGAATCGTCTGAATACCGAAAAACTCGACGTGTTGCTTTTGCATCGTCCTGATCCGTTGATGGAGTTGGATGAACTGGCAAGAACGCTTGAGAATCTGAAAGCTCAGGGAAAGGTGGATTTCTTCGGTGTGTCTAACATGAACAGTCACCAAATCCAGTATCTACAGTCGGCACTTGGTCAGCCCATTGTCGCAAATCAAATTGAAATGAGCTTGGCAAAGCTTGATTGGCTTAATGATGGCGTGATGATTAACTCACAAGGGCACCATCAATCTGATTTTGCTGCAGGCACGCTTGAGCATTGCCAAATGAAGGGCATTCAATTGCAAGCTTGGGGCTGTTTGGCACAAGGTCGTTTTGCTGAGCAAGGCTTGTATTCAGAACACGAAAACGTGAAAAAGACCGCGCATTATGTCGCGCAGTTAGCGAGTCAATATGGCGTAGAAAGTGAAGCGATTGTGTTGGCGTTTTTACTTCGTCACCCTGCTGGTATTCAGCCTGTCATCGGCACCACTAATCTAGACCGAATCAAGGCGTCTGCAGTTGCGACTCAGATTAATCTCACTCGTGAAGAGTGGTACAACTTATACGTGTACTCACGTGGTCAGGCGTTGCCATAGGGGATGAATATGTTGAATCAAAAAATCGTACAGCAACTCGTGTACAGCGCACTCGACATCGCAGGGCACAACAACCAAGCCATCGCTGTGAGTGTATGTGATACACATGGTGAACTGCTGGCGTTCTCCCGAATGGACAACGTCAGCGTACAAGCGGGTTTGTTGGCTCAGAATAAGGCTTATACCTCTGCTAGAGACAGACAACCGAGTGGTAACTTAGGTGCTTGGGCAAGAGAAACAGGGAAAGACCTCAGTTACTGGACGGATTCAAAGATCACTGGCTTCAAAGGTGGTGTTCCAATTGAACATCAAGGGCAGGTGATTGGCGCTATTGGTATCAGCGGATTGAGTGAAGACGACGATGAAGCATTAGCTGAGAAAGTAATTCGATTAGTGCTTTAAGTTCTACTGTTTAGAAAGTGAGTCTGACATAAGACAGACAATAAAAAACCGATGCACATGCATCGGTTTTTTGTTTGTCGAGCTGTTTGATTCAGAACTAAGCGTTCGCTTGTTCCAGATCTTGTTGCTTGTCTTTCTTATCTAATAGTCGGCTTGTAATCGTACCGGCTGTCATTGCACCAGATACGTTAAGCGCCGTACGAGCCATATCGATAAGTGGCTCGATAGAGATAAGCAGTGCTGCAATCGTTACAGGAAGGCCCATAGCTGGAAGTACGATAAGTGCTGCGAACGTCGCACCTCCACCCACACCTGCGATACCGAAAGAGCTCACCGTGATAATTGCAATCAGAGACAGAATGAAGTTGATGTCCATTGGGTCGATACCAACCGTAGGTGCAACCATAACTGCTAGCATTGCAGGGTAGATACCCGCACAACCGTTTTGACCAATTGTTGCGCCGAAAGATGCAGATAGGTTAGCAATTGCTGGTGGCACGTTAAGCTTCGTGATTTGAGCTTCAACGTTCAGTGGAATCGTTGCTGCAGAACTACGCGAAGTGAAAGCGAACGTTAGAACAGGCCAGATTTTTTGGAAGTACTCTTTCGGCTTTACACCAACAAAAGATACCAACACACCGTGAACAACGAACATCAGTAGAATTGCAACGTAAGACGCGACGATGAAACCGAGTAGGCTCAAGATGTCAGAAGCGCTTGATGTTGCTACTACCTTCGCCATTAACGCTGCGATGCCGTATGGCGTTAGTGCCATGATCATCTTAACTAAGCGCATAACGATAGATTGAGCCGCTTCAACAAACGTACGAATTGGTGATTCTAGCTCTTCTTTCTCTGCCATTACTTTACGTGCAGCAATACCCGTTAGCACACCAAAGATAACAACCGCGATGATAGACGTAGAGCGAGCGCCCGTTAGGTCTGCAAATGGGTTGGTTGGAATGAAGCTAACCAGCATTTGTGGAATCGTTAGGTCAGAAACCGTACCAATGCGGCTTTCTAGTGTTGCGATACGTGCTGTTTCACGCGCACCTTCTGTCAAACCTTCAGCAGATAGGCCAAATGCCTGAGTTACTACAATACCAACAATCGCAGAAATCGCTGTGGTGGCTAACAACACAGAGATCGTGATGCCAGAGATTTTGCCCAGTGAACCGCCTTTCTCAAGCTTAACTACCGCAGCTATCATTGAAACCAATACTAATGGCATGATCACCATTTTCAGTAGGCCAACGTAACCACGACCAACAATGTTTACCCAGTCTAGTGTTTCTTTAATAACCGGGTTACCTTCACCAAATAGCAACTGAAGGCCTAGACCAAAAGCACTACCGAAAACTAAACCTAATAGAACTAAGCGCGATAACGTGTTTTCTTTTTTCTGCTGTCCGTAGAGAAAGAAGAGGATACCAGTGAATACCGCCAAGGCAGCGATAGCTGAAAATGACATTTGTTTTCCTTATGAATTTCTTTAAATCGATAGGGCGCTTAGATATATGGGCGCAAATACTGTTAGCTACAGTAGCGACCTGTAACAAAACGTAAAATAAGGAAAAGTAATTAAATAGAACAATAGGTAATATCCACTGAATGGTATGAGTGGATATCCAACATTGTGGTGAATAGATGAGCTTTTTAGCGGTATTTTGCCAATAAATTAAGCATGTCGCTTGACGAGTAAATTTCGATATTTTGGAAATTATTTTCGAACAATCGGAACAACATGGCTTGTGCAACGTCTTTTGCCTGAATTGGACGAAGGTTTTTGAATTTGCCAAACATAAATGGCGACAACAGAGGAAAGATGCTTTGAAGCAGTTTTTCATCGGCTCTTGGTTCTTCTCGTTCACCCACCAGTGGCCCGGGACGTGCAATGAACAGTTGCTTGAAGCCAATACGTTTTAAGTTCTGCTCCATCTGCCCTTTACACTTGAGGTAGTGTGAATAGGAATCGACGGATGCGCCGTAACTGGACACAACCGCTACGCGTTGAACCCCAAGAAACTTCATCGACTGAGCCACATGGCTAACCAACTCTACATCGACTTTACGCAACGCTTCTTTCGAACCTGCCTTTTTCTTGGTCGTGCCTAAACAGATCACCCCGAGATTGGGTGTGGCTTGGGTATCGTCCCAACTGGTGACTTGCAGATCACTGTGAATGAGCGTGTGGAGTTTGTCGGAATGAAACTGCGAATTTAGTGCTCTTCGGGATAAGGCATAAATATGATCAACCGCGGGTTCATCGATGAGTAGGCTCATCACATGACGACCAATTAGCCCAGTAGCACCAGCCACTACAACTGATGTTTTGTCTCCAGAAATGCTCATAGCTGTCCTTAACCCGTTTGCAAGTGCTTGTTTAATATAAACAGTGTTTGAATTTTAAGCGAATAAAAGTTTGATAAATGAGGGGCGATTGCTTTGTCGCTAGTGGTGTGGCTAGAAAGTAGAGTTCTGAGCCCGGTATTAATTTAGATTCAAACATAACAAAGCCCGCTGGGCGACGGGCTTGTTATTTGCTTTGTTACTTTTTAGGTGAATGATAGTGGGATTTTCCTTACCTTTTTGCTAGCTTTCTTACCGGATTTATTTGGCTTTCTTTTACTTGAATTTGGAATCATTACACCTCCTAAATCTTTCGTTTTTCTTACTATTAGTCGACTATTTGTTGCTAAGTGATGGCAATCACTTTGTGTTACGTCTTACTGAACTTACTTTATTTCTAACTTAACAATGGAGAGAGATTGAAAAGCTTTTTGCTTAACTCACTAAGGAGAGGTTAGTCAGTTACATTATATAAAGCATAATCGATGCCAAAACGTAAGTGATTGATTTTTCGTTTTGGCGGTGTCTAGTCTCAGACAATGTAGTCTTTTTGATTCTCAATTTGAGAAAAAACGGTCAGGAACTGTTTAAATTAAGAACACTCTCTGCGGTTTCTGCTAGTTAGGCATAGATACAGCTTTGCTTAACACGTAAACTGAGTCGTAATTCACATAGACCAAGGACGTGCTATGAACCTCAAGCTTGATACTCTCGCTCCCACTCAGATTTATCACCTGATGACACAAACCGTCGTTCCTCGCCCTATAGCGTGGGCATTGACGGAATCTTCAGAACAAGAGTACAACCTAGCACCTTTCTCTTATTTCACGCCTGTTTCCAGCAATCCGCCGCTACTGATGTTATCGGTCGGGAAGAAGCCATCGGGCGAAATCAAAGACACCACTCGTAATGCTCTTGAAACCGGTAAGTTGGTCATTCATATCGCGTCAGCCAGTTCAGCCGAAGTAATGACAGCGACAGCAGCCACGCTCGATCATGGTGAGTCTGAAGTAACCGCAAATAATATCGAGTTGGTTGAGTTTGAAGGTTTTTCTTTACCTAGAGTGAAGGAGTGCGCTGTGGCTTTTGGGTGCACATTGTATGAGGTAAAAGAAGTCGGTGAAGTACCGCAAAGCCTTATCTTTGCACAAGTTGAGCAGGTGTATATCTCTGAAGGTGTGGTCGATAAAGAGAGCGAACGCTTGAAGATTGATGCACTAGCTCTCGATCCTTTATCTCGGCTGGGTGGTGGCGAATACGCCACGCTGTCCAATGTGTTCTCTGTCGCTCGTCCTAAGTAAGCGTTAACTATTTAGCTCCAGCGAATAAGATCGTTAACCCCCGTTCCTCAATCTAAGTGCCACTAATATTATGTTAGATACAAAATACTCGCAGTACATCCAACATCGCATTGACCAAAAAACTAAGCCGTTAGGCGCTCTTGGTTTACTGGAAAAGGTTGCCCATCAACTGGCTCTGATTCAAAGCCAAGGTAAAGAGTCTGCGGTTGAACATATCGAATTGAACAAGCCGAGCATCATCATTTTTGCAGGTGATCATGGTGTTGCTGATGAAGGCGTGAGTATTGCCCCGAGTGCTGTCACACAACAGATGGTATTGAACTTCTTAAGTGGCGGCGCGGCGATTAACTGTTTTTGTGCGGTGAACAACATCGATATTACAGTAGTCGACACGGGAATATTGTTACCAATCGAATCTGATAACCCAATGCTGATCTCCCAGCGTTTGGGTACACGAACCAATAACTTTGCCAACGAAGCTGCAATGAGTTTAGAAACGGTTGAACGTGGGATTGAATTGGGCGCAGAGCTTGTATCTAGAACGATTTCAAATGGTACCAAGATCATCATGTTTGGTGAAATGGGTATCGGTAATACCAGCAGCGCATCAGCAATTTTAAGTGCATTAGCAAACCGCACTGCAGTTGAATGTGTTGGCCTAGGCACTGGTATCAACAACGAACAGTTAGCACGAAAAGTCGCGGTGGTTGAGCAGGGCGTAGCTCGCTGCACAGGACTCGACCCTAAATCGATTTTAGCTCAAGTCGGTGGTTACGAAATAGTGCAAATGGTCGGTGCTTTCCTTGGCGCTTATCAAAACAGAACTCCTGTATTGGTCGATGGTTTTATCGTGTCAGTCGCAGCGTATGTCGCGACCTTAATTGAACCGAATTGCCGTGACTACATGATCTTTGCGCATCGCTCTGAAGAGTCAGGGCACAAAATCTTATTAGAGTTGCTAGACGCTGAACCGTTGCTCGACCTTGGCTTGAGATTAGGCGAGGGCACGGGCGCAGCTTTAGCTATGCCAATCATCCGAGCGGCAGTTGAGTTCTATAATAACATGGCGAGCTTCGAAAGTGCTGGAGTCACTGTTTAATGAGTGATGCACCAGAAAGATCATTGAAAGATCGCTGCACATACCAATGGGAACTTTTTTCGTTAGCGATGGGCTTCTTTTCTCGTTTGCCAATGCCGAAGAATACACCCTATTCATCGGAGCGAATGAACCGTTCGGGTCGTTATTTTTCAATGGTCGGTTTGCTGATTGGCGTATTGTGTGGCGGTCTGTTCATATTCCTCGATGCGGTATTGCCGAGTACGATTGCTATCTTTTTGATGATGAGTTTTAGCTTGATGCTTACTGGTGCTTTCCATGAGGACGGCTTAACCGATATGGCGGATGGCATTGGTGGCGGCATGACATTGGAACGCCGCTTAACCATCATGAAAGATAGCCGTATCGGTACTTATGGCGCGTCTGCGCTGATCATGGCGTTGCTTGGCAAGTGGGTTCTGCTCAATGAACTCGTTAGCATGGCTGGATTGTTTATGGTCATCGTGACGAGTTACACCTTTAGCCGAGCGATTGCGGCATCCCTTATTTATGATATGCCTTATGTAAGCGACTTGGACACGAGCAAGAGTAAGCCTTTAGCCAATAAACAAACCAAGGGTGAACTTGTCTTCCTTATGTTGATTGGCCTGTTACCAAGCTTGTGGTTTGGATTGGCGTTTACGTGTGTTTTAGCTGTGATTGCTTACCTGTTTAGAGTGGGCTTAAAAAAGTGGTTAATTGCACGCATTGGTGGTTTTACTGGTGACTGTTTGGGCGCGGCTCAACAGTTGATGGAACTACTGATCTACGTTGTGTTTGGTGCTGCTTTTTATAACGGCTTTATGTAACTCATTCAGGACTTTAGAGGCAACACATGACAACCAATAATCAAGCGTATCAGAGTCATCGCCATCTTGTTTTAGGTGGCGCGCGCTCAGGTAAGTCGAGTTTTGCAGAACAACAAGCATTATGTGCAATTGAAGCATGTTCAAATGGGCGTTTACATTACATAGCGACTGCCACTTATCTAGACGATGAAATGCGTGAGCGAATCGCTCATCATAAGGATCGTCGTGGTGAAGAGTGGATTGAGCATGAAGTGCCTGTTGAATTAGCAGTGAAATTGCAGTCATTTAATCAAGATGATGTCGTACTGATTGATTGCTTAACACTCTGGCTGAACAACATCATCTTTGAACTGGGTGATGAAGCAACCAATGAGCAAGTCGAAGCTGTGGTTGAAGCTTTGGTTAGAAGCGTGGAACAAAGCCCTGCACACATCATCATGGTCTCTAATGAAGTGGGTTTAGGCGTTGTTCCTCTGGGTAAAGTTTCGCGCTTGTTTGTAGACAATGCAGGGCGAATGAACCAAGCGCTCGCTCGCGTTGTCGAACGAGTTACGCTGATAGCGGCAGGCTTACCACTGAATTTAAAACCCTCAAATCATTCGTTTGATGCTCAAGGCTAGGTCACATACATGGTCAATGGAACAACCAAAAATATCTATTTGCTAAGACACGGCAAGGTGGAAGGGAAGGCGGCGCTGAATGGTGTATCTGACGTATTAGTCAATCCGGAGCTTCAACAGCAAATATGTGAAGCCTTGGTACAGCATAATGTGGCTTTTGATGGTGTGGTTACCTCGCCATTAAGACGATGCAGCGACCTAGCAAACTTATATTCAGAGCGCGTGTCGGTACCTTTGTCGATTGCACCAGAATTTCAAGAAATGAACTTTGGTGAAGTGGACGGCATCGCGTTTGATGAGCTTGAAGATAAGTGGGCGATGCTAGACACCTTCTGGCAAGACCCTGCAAATCATCAACTGACTGGTGCAGAAAGTTTACAGAGCTTCCACGGCAGAGTAACTCAAGCTTGGTCGCAACTTTTGAATAACCCAAGTGACAATCTGTTGCTGGTTACTCATGGTGGCGTAATTCGAATGTTATTGGCCCATTGCCTTGATATTGATTGGAAAAATCCGAGTTTGTACTCGAAGTTATCGATAGAGAATGCATCGATAACCCATATTCAAGTCACTCAGTTTGCACAGAGCTTTATCAGCGTTAAAGCGATAGGGCTGCCTGTTCTCTGAGCGTTCAAAAACACAGTTTTAAGAATTAACATTCAATTAGAACTGTAAGCAGAAAAATTATTAGAAGTATAAAGCGGTGTCGATAACCGCTGTGCCAGATTGGCACTACTACCAACGTGAAAGGAATTTAGTCATGACAACACCGAGTTGGGATCTAAGCATTGCTTATTGCGATCTTGATGATGCAAAAATCGAACAAGACATCGAACTCATTCAACAGTGTATTGAACTCTTGTACCTGCATGTTGAAAAGCGTCACATCATTCTGGCAATGCAAAACGCAATCCAGACCTCAGAAGCGGCAGGCACGCTACTGAGCACAATTAACACCTTTGCTAACTGTCACGCTTCGGTAGACGCGACCCACACAGAAGCGAAAGCGCTGCTTGGCCGTGTTGCAAAGCTGAACTCTGAAATGTCTCAAGCGTTTAGCCCTTATGAAGACACGCTAATTCATGCTGAACCAGAGTTTATTGATGCGGTTTTAGAACACGAGAGTGCAGATGTTGCAGGCCAACGCTTCGCGATTGAAAGCTCACGTAAGTTATCAAGCAGCCGACTCAGTGTTGCCGAAGAGCAGCTTTTAGCAGCCATGAAAGTGGATGGCCGTGACGCGTGGGGTCGTTTATACGACAACCTAACTGGCTCTTTGAAACTGTCGCTAAAACTTGATGGTGAAGAAGAAACGCTTGGTTTCTCGCAAGCGGCGAGCTTGTTGTACGGTAGCGAATTCGACAAACAAGAGCCTGCATGGCGCGCGGTTCAAGGTGCAATGAAGACACACCAAGAGTCATTTGCTTCGATCCTAAATGCGCTGGCAGGTTGGCGCCTGACTGAAAACAAAAAGCGTTCGAAAATCGCAGATGTGCATTTCTTAGATCCAAGCCTGCACGGAAGCCGAATTGTGCCTGAAACGCTAGACACCATGATGTCTGTGGCGAAAGCTAATCGCGCAGTAGGTCAGAAAGCGGGTCTATTGATGGCAAGAGTTCACGGCTTAGATGAAATGAAGCCATGGAATCACTTAGCTGCAATGCCGCCACTAGGTGACAGTGAATCTAAGGTTTATCCATTTGATGAAGCGATTGAAGTAATCAAAACTGCCTTCGCTGAAGTGAATCCAGAGATGGCTGACTTCGTTGCTTTGATGGTTGAGAATGGTTGGATTGATGCCGCACCAGCAGCCAACAAACGTTTAGGTGCTTACTGCACTAAGTTTGCCGCGACACGCACGCCGCTTGTGTTCATGACTTGGAGCGGCAGCCGCTCTGACTTAATGACACTGGCACACGAGTTGGGCCACGCATTCCATAACTGGGTAATGAAAGACATGCCGTTGTGTAAGACACGCTACCCAATGACGCTTGCAGAAACGGCTTCTATTTTTGCTGAAAACATCGTTCGTGATCACTTGTTAACGCAAGCCCAAACACGTAACGAGAAACTTGAAATGCTGTGGGAAGAGTTGTCTTCTTCGTTGGCTCTGATGGTCAACATCCCTGTGCGTTTCGAATTTGAAAAGGCGTTCTACGAGCAGCGTGAAAAAGGTGAACTGACGGCTCAACAATTGTGTGACCTGATGGAAAGCACTTGGAAGGAGTGGTACGGCGATGCAATGACAGAAGCTGATCCTTACTTCTGGGCGAGCAAATTGCACTTCAGTATTTCGCAGGTGAGCTTCTACAACTACCCATACCTGTTCGGCTACCTGTTCAGCAAAGGTGTTTACGCTCAGCGTGACGCGAAAGGCGAGCAGTTCTACGGTGATTATGTTTCATTGCTTCGTGATACGGGCAGCATGATGGCGGAAGAAGTGGTTCAAAAGCACTTAGGAATGGATCTGACTAAGGCTGATTTCTGGCAACAAAGCATCGACATGGTCAAAGTTCAAATCGATGAATTTGAAAGATTGCTCGATCAGGAAGATTAATTGATCTCAATCTGTTCATGGCAGGTAAGAGCTGTGTTAGCTTACGTGGCTCTTATCTTGCTGACATAACCTGAGAAAGCCGAAACAACCAAAAGTCTCTTTAAATAGAGAAAGTTATTTGGAACAGATGTCGGTTAGTAAAGTCAGTAGGTAATATAAAAATATATGGGTAGTATTTGTGAGTGATAACGGAGTTTCTGTTGATAAGTGCGATCCTAGCAACACAATTTCTATGTACAATTTATTAACATACGGCCGTGCAATTAAGGAGTAGCGCATGACGAAGACCCTCTTTCGCCAATCATTTCTTTTTGACAGCCTAGATCTTGAGCAAGAAGTGTTTGCAGGACAGACCGTACTGAGTAACGGTGTTCAAATTAAGCTTCATCAACGCGGTGTCTTGGAAGTGATTCCCGCGGATTTTAATTCTGAAACCAAGAACATCATTTTTTCAACCGGTGTTCATGGCGACGAAACTTCACCAATGGAGCTGATCGATAAGCTCATTGAGGATATTGAAACAGGCTTCCAAGTAGTAAACGCAAGATGCTTGTTTATCATCGCTCACCCAGAAGCCACTAACGCGCATACTCGTTTTCTTGATGTGAACATGAATCGTCTGTTTGATGAAAAGCAGTACGAGAGCAATCGAGAAGTGGATATCGCGAAGAACTTGAAGTTCTTGGTGACTGAGTTTTACAAAGAAACGGAACCTGCCACTCGTTGGCATCTAGATCTGCACTGTGCAATCCGTTTATCTAAGCATTACTCGTTCGCAGTGAGCCCTAAGGTTCGCCACGAAGTACGCAGTAAAGAGCTTTTTGATTTCATTAACAGTGCACACGTTGAAGCAGTGTTGTTGTCAAATGCGCCAACCAGCACATTCAGTTGGTACAGCGCTGAAAACTTCGAAGCACAAGCACTGACAATGGAGCTAGGGCAGGTTGCGAGAATTGGTGAGAACCAACTTGATAAGCTAACGGCTTTTGACTTGGCGATGCGTAACTTGATTGCTGAAGTTGAACCAGAGCATTTACCTAAGCGAACCATTACTTATCGTGTGAGCCGAACCATTGTTCGTTTGCATGATGATTTCGATTTCATGTTCTCAGATTCAGTAGAGAACTTTACCGCGTTCAAGCACGGTGAAGTATTCGGTCATGATGGCGATAAACCGTTAATGGCGAAGAATGAAAACGAAGCGGTGGTATTCCCAAATCGTAACGTTGCTATCGGTCAACGAGCGGCCTTAATGGTGTGCGAAGTTGAAACACGATTCGACCACGGTCAGCTTGTGTACGATTAATACCGAGCCGGGTTAAAGCGAGCAAAACAACCGCTCAACTGGTTGAAATATCAAGGTTCACATTACGGTGTGAGCCTTGAGTTTATTTAGGGATACAGGTAAGGTTACGCGAACAATTTCAAAGTAGCTTGATATGGATTTCCAACAACTTCTTCACCAAAAACAGCGCAAATGGACCCGAGCCATTTATCTGATGGCAGCACTGCTTGTCGCGCTGAGTGCGATTTACCTAATGGTTGGCGATCTTTTCATTTCCCCTCTGGGCACATTGTCCACGTTAGAACAAAAACTACTGATTGATTTACGCTTACCTCGATTATTGGCGGCTATTGCTATCGGGGCTGGGTTAGCTGTATCTGGTGCAAGCTTACAAGTGTTATTGGGTAACGTATTAGCGGAGCCCGGTGTGCTCGGCATTTCTGGTGGCGCAAGCTTGGCGATGGTTATCGTGCTGTTCTTCTTGCCGTTTGCTCCTACACCAGAACTGTTCATGATTGCCGCCGTTTTAGGGTCGCTCTGTTTCACCGTGATACTGGTGAGCATGGTAAAAACGATGCGACTCACCACGGCTAAATTACTGCTGGTGGGTGTCGCGTTAGGTATTCTTTCTGGCGCGATGGTGACATGGGCGTTCTATTTTAGTGATGACTTAAGTCTACGCTTGTTGATGTATTGGCTGATGGGAAGTTTAGGTGGCGTAACTTGGTATCAACACTCGCTTACGTTAGTGATGATCCCCGTGATTCTTTGGCTGTGTCTACAAGGTAGCAAGCTAGACAAACTAATGATTGGCGAAACGCATGCCGCGCAACTGGGTGTGAACGTTCCTAGATTACGTTGGCGTCTAATTTTCGCTGTGTCTATTTTAGTCGGCTGCGCAGTTGCCTTAGGTGGCGTGATCAGCTTTGTTGGCTTGGTTGTACCACACTTATTGCGTTTAGCGATTGGTACCGACAACCGATACCTTCTTCCTTTGTCCGCCGTGGCTGGTGCAGCACTGCTGGTGTTTGCTGATATCTGTGCGCGGACCTTGCTAGATTCAGCAGAACTGCCTTTGGGTGTGATGACCACCAGTATTGGTGCGCCTATCTTCATTTGGATGTTAATTAAAAATCATGATTCAAATTAAGAGCCTGAGCGTCGGCGCTCGTTTATTACCACTCTCATTTGAGCTCAAGCAAGGGCAGGTGACTCACGTTATCGGCCCCAATGGCAGTGGTAAAAGTACCTTACTTGAGGCTATTTCGGGTATTGGTGATGGTTACAAGGGCGATATTAGGCTTGATGAACAAGACTTATCAGAGTTATCGCTGCAAGACTTGTCACTGCATCGCGCTTATTTGTGTCAAAGCGCGAGACCGGCTTTCAACTTAGAAGTGTTCCAATACCTTGCGTTGTCTCTGCCAAGTTCTTCACAAGGTCTTGATACTGAAATTAATGCTGCTTTGGAAGAAATCAGCCAGATGCTCGACATTGCGGATAAGCTTCATCGTTCTATTCAAGCTTTGTCAGGTGGTGAGTGGCAACGTGTTCGCTTGGCGGGCATGTGTTTGCAAATCTGGCCGACACTTAACCCATACGCGAAGTTGTTGATTCTCGATGAACCAGCGGCGCCATTGGATATTGCTCAAGAAGCCTTACTCTACAAGCTCATTGAACGAGTGGCAGAGAAGGGCATTGCTGTGATCATGGCAAATCACGATCTTAACCGAACCCTAAGACATGCTGACCAAGTGCTGCTGCTCGACAAGGGCGTTTTACAAGCTTCTGGTGCTGCGGCTCAAGTGTTGACTCCAGAGCAACTTGAGTCTGTGTTTAACACACAAGTGAAAAGCATCTCTGTAGATGGACAAACCTATCTAGTCTTCGAGTAACTTCTACTGTATTCGCTCGAATACTCTTCTAGCTAGTATCACTAATTTATAAATGATTAGAAGCATTTACGCTGATTTTGGTTTGTCATTGCTCTCATTTTATATAGTGATGAGAATGATTTCGATTAGTGATATTACTTTGATCTAGATACATAAATGGCATGTTTATCGGTGGTAGTCTCCTTAGCATTACCTCGATAGGGCCTAAACTCTGAACCTTTTCTCTCGCACTGCGAAACGCACATTGTTGATTTTGTCGTTATTCATGCTTCCTTTAAGCTTGAACATATCGTCGATCGTGCACGAATTGGAAATGGGAGAAGAGGTACATGCGCAGCATCATTGCGGTATTTATGACGCGGTGCAAAGTGCCGTTTATAGCAGCAGTTTCCCCATCACAACTAAGACTCAAGCGCCGACTTATCAAAAGTTAATGCGCTTTGCGGTATCACTTTCCGTATTCGAACTGGCTCGTACACGTTCACCTCCACTTTCTTAACCTCTGAATATCGTTAACTTTTCATCTGTTTGTTCACGCGTCCATTGGCTACCAATTGGCTAAATGATTGTGTGGAAACGAATACTAATGTGCTTTTGGCAAAGAAGGGAGGAACGCACCTCTTACTGTCATACGCACGCTTAGTCGATTGAACGATCTTCACTGACCATTTTTTCAATACCATTCTTATTGTCGAAACAAACAATAAGAAAAATGAATATGTCGCTAACTTTTGATGATATTTATCGTTATAGTACTATTCAGTTAGTAAATCATAATAATTATCATTACTATTAAGGTTTGTTTATGCCGTTTAAAAAACTTATCGTTACTTTAGCTGTTGCTGCTTCTGCTGTTATACCTGTTCAAAATGCGTTTGCTGAGGAGAGTACTCTTACTTTTGCAAACTATCGTGATATCCGTGACCTAAACCCACACCTTTACGGTGGTGAGATCTTTGCACAAAATCTTATCTTTGAAGGACTAGTACACCTTGGCGAAAATGGTGTACTTGAACCTTGGTTGGCGAAAAGCTAGAGCACTTCAGAGGATGGTAAAACCTATACATTTAAACTACGTGATGATGTCACGTTTTCTGATGGCAAGCCGTTTGACGCCAATGTTGTGAAAGCGAACTTCGATGCGCTGTTGGATAACGCTAATCGCCATACATGGCTTGAGTCTATCCGCCTGATGGTGGAAATTGAGAAGACAGGCAAAGAGAGTGTCAGAGTGGTAGATAGCCACACAATTGAGGTTGAGTTTGCTGAATCATACTACCCATTCCTTGTTGAGCTTGGTGTAACTCGTCCATTCCGTTTCCTTTCTCCAGAATGTTTTAAAGATGGAACCACCAAGAATGGCGTTAGCTGCTATGTAGGCACTGGTAGCTATGTGTTGACAGAAAACGTGGTTGACCAACGTGCCACGTTCGAGCGAAACGAAAACTACTGGGGTGAACAACCACAAGCCGATAAGATCGTGGCAAAGGTAATTCCAGACAATCAATCGCGTCTGCTTTCACTACGCAGTGGCGAAATCGATATGGTTTACGGCCTACAACTTGTGAGCGCGCAGTCATACAAACAGTTTGAGAAAGATCCGCGTTTTGGCACAGAGCTTTCTGAACCAGTATCGACACGTATGTTGATTTTGAACTCGACTAGCGAAAACCTAAGTGATATTCGAGTTCGTCAGGCACTGAGCCACCTTACCAACAAATCAATCATCGCAGAACGCATTATGTTGGGCTTAGAAAAGCCAGCGGACACTTTGCTTGCGAAGAATGTCCCTTACGCTGATATCGAACTGACGCCATACCAATATGACGTTGCTCAAGCTGAAATACTGTTAGATGAAGCCGGCTGGAAGAAAGACGGCAAGACTCGTAAGTTGGACGGCAAACCGTTTGAAATCACGCTTTCTTACGATAGTGACAAAGTCGTAGAGCGTACTATCGCACAGTACTTACAAAGTGAATGGTCGAAGGTTGGCCTGAAGATGAACATCGTAGGTGAAGAAGAACAAGCACACCGCGATCGCCTGAAACAAGGTGAGTTTGATTTGTCGTTCAATATTTCTTGGGGTACGCCTTACGACCCTCAATCGTTCCTTGGTGGTATGCGTAAACCGGTATATGGCGATTACGCTGCACAACAAGGCATTCCACAAAAAGCTGAGATTGATAACCACATCTTAGAAGCGTTGGAAGCTATTGATGAAACCAAGCGTCAAGAGCATTACACGTACGTACTGAAAACACTGCACGAACAAGCGATCTACATTCCGATCAGCTACGAGCAAAACCGTGCGGTATTCAACAAGCGTGTAGAAGGTGTTGGTTTTAACCCATCTCAATTTGAAATCCCGCTACAACGCATGTCTGTAAAGTAAGGAATAGATAATCCTTGTCTGTTTCCTTTACCACTGATTAGCTTATTGACTGACGCTCTTTTCGGGGTGTCAGTCTTTTTGCTTACTGTTTATATTAAGAAAGTAACCGAATGGCTAAATACACCCTAAAGCGATTACTGAGTGCGAGTGTGACACTGTTTTTTGTCTCTTTTATCGCGTTTGCCTTAGTTAATATTATTCCAGCAGACCCTGCTGAAGTGGCACTGCGTGTCAATGACACCACGCCAAGTCCAGAAGCCATTGAAGAAATTCGCTTAGAGCTTGGGTTAGACCGTCCGTTTTTAGTCCGTTATACCGATTGGCTAGTATCGTCTGTGCAAGGCGACTTTGGTATCTCGTACACCAATACCAATCGACTGGTTTCTGAAGAGCTTGCACGAAGCTTCCCATACACGCTGAAACTTGCAGGGTTATCACTCATCTTGTTGGTGTGTGTCAGTATCCCTATGGGTGTGCTCAGCGCCGTGTATAAAGATCATTGGTTTGATCGCATCGTCCGAGTATTTATTTTTGCTAGTACCGCAATGCCCAACTTCTGGTTGGCTTTTATTCTAATTTGGGTGTTTTCAATCAATCTATATTGGTTACCAAGCAGCGGTGCGACAACTTTCAGCCATTTCATCTTACCGTCAGTAACTCTGTGTATGGCTTATGTTGCTACGTACATCCGCCTGATCCGTAACTCTATGTTGGATTCAATGAATCACAACTATGTGAATTACGCACGCGCTCGTGGTATTTCAGAGCACAGTGTCGTTTGGAAGCACCTTCTTAAAAACTCGCTACAAACCTCAATGACAGCACTAGGCATCGGCATCGTTCGTTTGATTGCGGGTACCGTCGTTATCGAAAGCATATTCGCGATACCTGGCTTAGGACGACTCGCTTTGGCTGCGATTTTCAATCGTGATTACCCAATTATCCAAGCTTATATCTTGGTGATGGGTAGCTTGTTTGTTGTGTCTAATTTACTGATTGATATTTTACATACGGTGGTCGATCCCCGTCTCAAGTCAGGAGCGAAGAACTCATGATAAGACGTCTACTTTCCAATAAGACCGTTGTTGTTTGCCTGTTTATCTTAACGGCTATCTGTTTAATGGGGCTTTTGCGCCTTACCTTGCGCCGCACGATCCTAACTTGGCGGATGTGATTAACTCTATGATGCCTATGTCGATGGAGTACCCACTCGGCACTGACCATTTGGGTCGATGCATCTATTCTCGTTTGTTGTTTGGTATTCGTACCACGCTGTATTACTCACTATTAACCATGGTTGTTACGGCAGTCGTCGGCGGCTTCATTGGTGTGGTTTCTGGTTACATGCGAGGCAAGGTCGATTCATTGATCATGCGTGGCTGCGAAGTCATGTTGTCATTCCCGTATGAAATTATTGTTTTGAGTATTGTGGGCATCATGGGGCCGGGTATTTTCAACATCATTATTGCGAACTTTATTGCGAAAATTGCATGGTATGTGCGTATTGTTCGAAGCTCAGTGATTTCGTTTAATCACCAAAACTACATCCTGTACTCACGTACGGTTAAGACACCTCAAAGTTTTATCTTTCGTAAGCACTTAGCACCGAACATCGCTGCTGAGGTCATCATTCTTGCGACTCTAGATCTAGGCTGGATTATATTGAGCATCTCAACACTGTCTTTCCTTGGTTTAGGTGTACAGCCTCCAACGGCAGAGTGGGGCGCAATGTTGAGTGATGCCAAAGAAGTTCTTTTCTCTAATCCTGAACAGATGGTCATCCCCGGGATCGCAATCATGGTTGTGGTGGCGTGTTGTAACTTACTTGGTGACTCTTTACGTGATGTATTAGACCCAAGAACGGAGTAAAGATGATGTTAGAAGTTAAAAATCTTAGCGTCGAGCTACATAAACCGACACACATAGAGTTGGTCTCTGATGTGAGCTTTACGCTCAAAGAAGACCAATGTTTGGGAATCTTGGGTGAATCAGGTAGTGGTAAAAGCCTGACATGCAATGCGATTAACGGGTTGTTGAACGACTCTTTCTCTATTTCGGGTGATGCGTTGTTTGATGGCGAGAATCTATTTGATATGCCCCAAAAGCAGCGTCGTCAATTAAGGGGGGAGAAGATCTCGATGATCATGCAAAGCCCAATGACGGCTTTCAATCCACTGTTCACGATTGGCAATCAAGCTGTCGAAACCATAAAGCAACACCAGTCAATGAGTACTAAAGAGGCTATTGATCTGTTCTGCGATGTGCTGAGTCGGGTTAACCTCAAATCGGTTCGTGAGCTGATTAAGAAGTACCCGCATGAACTTAGCGGGGGTATGCTGCAACGAATTATGGTGGCATTGGCATTGGTGCTGAAACCCAAGCTGATTATTGCCGATGAGCCCACAACGGCGATTGATTATATCTCGCAACGAGAAGTGGTTAAGGAACTGCAGTTTGTACGAGAGCAGTTTGGTACCAGTCTAATTTTCGTTAGCCACGACCTGAGTTTGGTTTCTCATATTGCAGATAACGTTATGGTTATGAATCAAGGCAAAGTGGTTGAGTACGGCGCTACTCGCAAGGTGTTCACTCAACCAGAAAGCAAACACACGCGTTACTTAGTGGATACTCGTATGGCATTAGTAAATCAATTTAAATCTGTCATGGAGAGCTGTTAATGTTGATTGAAGTAAAGAACGTCACCAAGGCATTCAAAAACGACGATAGTTGGTTTTTTCCTAGCTACCAAAATGTACTCAATGGTGTGTCTATCACGGTTAATGAAGGTGAGTGTGTCGGGGTGGTCGGCGAATCGGGCAGTGGCAAAAGTACACTAGGGAAAGTCATACTTGGTCTAGAAGCGGCCGACAGTGGCGAGGTGGTACTTGGCAACGCTATTTCGAACCTACCTATGCACCAAGTAATGAGTGTGGTATTTCAAGATTACAACACCTCGGTGAACCCGCGATTGACGATTCGAGAGATCATCAACGAGCCTTTGATTAACGAAAAGGTGGGTAAGGCAGAACGAGAATCCCACTTGGTTCTGCTACTTGAAGAAGTGGGCTTAGATGCAGACATGCTTGACCGATATCCACATCAACTCAGCGGTGGACAATTACAGCGTGTGTGTATCGCAAGAGCGGTAGCGCCGAACCCTAAGTTTATCTTGCTTGATGAAGCGGTGAGCTCTTTAGATGTCTCTGTTCAGGTACAAGTTCTCGATCTCTTGCAAAAACTCAAACAAGAGCGCCAGATTTCGTATTTGTTTATCACACACGATATTGCTGTCGCGAGTTTTCTTTGTGACCGTTTGATGTTTTTCAAAGATGGCCAAATCGTCGAGCAAGTCGATGATATGCGAAATCTGAAACACGTAAGTGACCCTTACACCAAGAGCTTGTTAGAAGCGGCTAGTTATCTAGAAATACCGTTTGAAACTGAGTTTGGCCAACAATGACACTGATTCATAAAGATTCTTTAAAATAGCGTTCCCATTTATTGTTTCTACCGTAACTCAACCTTTATTGGGTGCTGTGGATACCGCCGTTATTGATTCCTTTCCTTCAGTTTAACTAACGTTCATTTCGACAAGACGTGTAGTGCATATCCCTAAAGCGGCTTAATCATTAAGTCGCTTTTTTATGCATCTCGGATGGTTTTTCCTCTATCAAGACGGAATACTGAGATCCAATAATTCGAAGCAACATCACCTATCTACAATGCATTTGTTTGAGTTGTGTGATGCTGATTCCTATGAATATAAAACCCGCTGTTATTGATAAAATTGAGGTATATATTTTTCGTTGTTCTTCAAACAAAAACTATAAACCCTCGAACTGCAATTTTGATTGGTAAGTGACCAATTGATGTAGTGCGCAGGGTAAAATAATAGAGAGTGGGAAAGTGACAACAATAAATAATAATATTCTAAAAGTAGCAGTAGGTATGGCTATGCTATCGAGTGTGCCTTCAGTGGCAAATGCTCATGGTTGGTCTGAATTTCCAAGCGCACGTCAGAACACGTGTTACGAGCAAGGCGGGATTTGGTCGGGTACACCACCGAATGCAGCATGTGCTCAGGCGAAAGATATTTCTGGCTCTTACCCGTTCGTTCAACGTAACGAGTACGCGAAAAATATCCAAGATTTCAACAATTTCAATGCTGTAAAAGCGGCGATTCCTGACGGCACGCTATGTTATGCCAACGATTCGCAAAAGCGCGGCATGGGTGCGCCTCATACTGGTTGGACTCGTACCGAGCTAAGCACTGGTACATTTGAATATGTATTCAACGCGACTGCGCCACACAACCCTTCATTTTGGGAGTTTTACCTAACGAAGCCGAACGCAGACCTAAGTAAAGGCCTAGCGTGGGGTGACTTAGATCTTATCCAAGAAGTGGGTAATGTCCCTGTAAGCGGTGGCAAATACCGTATCAATGTGACTATTCCTTCAGACCGTTCTGGCGATGCAATCCTATATGTGCGTTGGCAACGTGACGATGCCGCGGGTGAAGGCTTCTACAACTGTTCAGACATCACTATCGCGGGCGGTACAACCCCTCCGCCAGATCCTACACCACAACCTGATCTAGTACGTGGCGACTTGTTCGTATCTGACCAGTTTGGAACGCCAGAAGTTGGCGACACAGTTAAGTACGACGTCATCAACAAGTATGGTGAAGTAGCGCGCAGCTTCGACATCGTCATCGACGCTTCAAACGTTAACGATTGGGCTCGTTTGTTGGCTTCAGAAATCAACGGTTGGCATGAAGAGTTTAAAGATGGTGCTATCTTCATTGGTGACTGGCATGCTGAAATGCAGCACTACATGTACTTCCAAAACGATCCGTCACGAAACTTCTTCAACTCAAAGGATAGCCGTGCTTCTGGTCAGTTAACGCTGATTGATGGTGGCGACGGTGGTGTTGAACCACTAAAAGGCGATATCTACGAATTAGTGAAGAGTGACAACGTAGTGAATGCTGGCGATAAGGTTGTGATTGCAACGAGCGAAGCAGCAAACCTAACTCAGACTCAAGGTTCTGCAGTTAGCATTCAAAATAACGGCACGGCTTCTATCGTAGTTGATACCACTGCGATTACAGCGAACGAAACTTTGTCATTCATTGCTAGCTCTATTGAAAGCGAAAGTGTTGAAACCTTCACGTTCGAAGTGATTGCTGATGACGGTGGCGTAACACCAGACCCAGATCCAACGCCGGATCCTGATCCGACTCCTGACCCAGACCCTACGCCAGATCCAGGCACTTGGGATTCATCAGCGACTTACCTTGGTGGTGAAGTCGTGACTTACTCGAACCAGTCATGGAAAGCACAATGGTGGGTTCAAGGTGGTACAAACCCTAAAGCGACCTACGAAAACGACCAATGGGGCGTGTGGCGTCCAGTTAACTAGTTAATTAGCTTTAAAGTAATAACCAAGACACCACACTTTTTTCCGAGTGTGGTGTCTTTTCTTATTGGAAAGGCTTAATAAACGAAATAGGTTTGATTTCTGTTGGTTTTATCCTTCCATATAGTAAAAGAGCGTCACAAACATCAACTGGTCGATAAGTAATAATTGTAAATCTGTTCAATGGGTGGCGAGGGTTTTATGGAACTAACCAGTAAGCAAGTTGGAGTCTTTAAAGGAATGGCGTTGGCTATGTTAACCGCCATTGTTGCAATCTGGGCAGCGATCGTTTTAGACCCCTTCAATTACGCCCAAGCCAGTATGCTAGAAGATAGGGTGACAGTTTTAGGGCTTTCTCTGATACTGCCGACCTTGATGTTAATCGTCTCTATTGGGCGTTTAGCCAAGTATCGGTTCTTCAGCCCAGAAGATATCGATGGCAGTGGGTTAACGTCCGGCACAAAGCGAGCCATCATTTTGCAAAGCATGCTTCAAAATACCTTAGAGCAATTAGTTATCGCAGTCGGTGTGTATACGGCGTGGTGTTTGTTGATGCCCTACGCTTGGTTATCGGCGGGACTCGTGTGTTCAGTGTTGTTTTTTATGGGGCGTATCTTCTTTTTCAAAGGCTACAGTCATGGAGCACCGGCAAGGGCTTTTGGTTTTGCATTAACCTTCTATTCAACGGTCGTGCTGTGCTTAGTATTGGTGGTTACTCAAGTTATATCTCTTTAAAATCAGTGGCTTGATTTATTATCATTCCTAAATTGCGTAAGGTTTAGTTCTTTATTCGTAGAACAAAATGGTAAAATTCGAATCGATTGAACTTCATTCTTTTCAGAACACCAGTATCTCAACTCTATATCAGATTTAATCAAAACAATCTTTCCTAACCTATTGTTAAATATTTACTATTTGATAATGTGTCTAGGTGCACATTAAGGATGTGTTTCATATTTAGCGAAGAGAATAGTAGGAGTTGCGATGAGTATTATAGTAAGACGGTCTGAACCGTCGGATGCAAAGGGAATCAAAGAAGTTTACGAATGCACTAATGCTTATACCGGTACGCTGCAACTCCCAAATCCATCTCTGGAAAGCTGGCAGAAACGAATCTCTAATATGCCCGACAACGTGTACTCGTATGTAGCGTTAATCGACGATGAGATTGTTGGCAACTTGGGAATGGAAGTGTGTGTGAACCCAAGAAGACGACATGTCGCTTCATTTGGTATGGGTGTTAAAGACGATGTGTTAGGTAGAGGCGTTGGTAGTCAACTGCTCGCGACCGCGATCGACTTGTGTGATAACTGGATTAACATCAAGCGAATGGAGCTCACGGTATATACCGATAACGAAAGAGCGATTAGCCTGTATAAGAAGTTCGGTTTCGTGATTGAAGGAGAGTCTGCAGGGTTCGCTTTTAGAAATGGCGAATATGTGGCGGCTTATCACATGGCGCGACTGGTATAACATTCGATTACAACTAAAACAGGTAAAATTAACACACGGCTGCAATTTACACGCAGTTGCCATCAGACACAGCTAAAATTAACTGACAGATAATAAAACGCCACGTTATTTAAACGTGGCGTTTGCTATTTTAGTTCGCTGGTGCTTTAAACAGCTACTGTCATAACCTTAGTTCAGTCGTAAACTTAGTTAAGCCGTTAGTGGCTCAAGGTTCGCAGGGCGGTAGTGTACTGACTTTAGTACTTTACCTTGGCGAACAGTCTTGCCTTCAGATACGAAATCTTCCGCACACTTAGCGATGATGTATTCGCCTTTTTGAACCGCCATCAGCTTGATGTTCTGCTCAGCATAGAAAGCTTCTGTTTCAGCGTATTCTGTTTCGTTGCGACATACTTTGCTCATGTTGCTTGAGTGTACTTCATCCCAGCAAGGCAGAAAGTCAATTGAACGGTTTTTAGAAACATTCAACAGTAGGTCGATCAGGTAGCTGATTGCTAGGTTGTCTTCTACCTTAGCTTGACCAAGGTGAACCAAGCGTCCCATCAAAACATAAACGCTGTCTACAATAGCGTCCGCTTGTTCGATTTTAGAGTCAGCTTCTGCAAGTTCTGTCAGTTCTTCGATCGCTAGAGAGGTATGTAGCGTATCGCCTTTTTCGTCCATTGTTTCAGGAGCAGCAACAGGCAGATCAAAAGTACTGCGGAACTCTTCAATGTCGCGGTAAAGGTGATCGTAGATTTCTTGGCTTAGTTGAGAAAGGTTCATTTTCCTATCCATTCTGTTTCGTTAATGGATTATTTTACCAAAGCTAGGAATAGGGTGCTAACGCAAAGTCGAAGAAGTCGACTTTTATTCGTTGGACCAATGAGGTATTTTGCATACAAACTAATTGATTATTATGTTTTTTTACACTTTACTCTTTTTAATATACCAAATATTAATGTTGTCATTAACTTCGGCAGCAGTGGGACTCCATTTATGAATCAAGCTAGTGAAAGTGAAATTGTTATACGCCGCTTGTATCAAATCACCAATGATTATCGAAAGGGCTTCGATATTCAAATCGCTCAGCTACTTATTATGGGGCTTGAACGCTTCAACCTTGATATTGGTATCTTATCGAAAGTCGATGGTAATGCTTATGTTGTTGAACATTGTGTTACGCCTGACGGGGTAGAGCTCAATAGCGGTGACACCTTCGATTATCGTTCAACCTATTGTGAAATTACTTGTAAATCGATTGGACCTATCTGCATAGAGCATTGTGGCAAACACGATAAGTATGCGAAGCATCCTGCTTACCAGTCTTTTGGTTTGGAGTCTTATATTGGGGTACCCATTTTTGTTAATGATGAGCTTTATGGCACCTTAAATTTTTCAAGCCCGGCACCTTACCATCGCGAGTTCAAAGAGTTCGATGTCGACGTGATGAGGCTAATGGCGTCATGGATAGAAGTGGAACTGGTTAGAAGGCAGCAAGAGCGAAAACTCAAAGAACTGAATGAGAAGTTAGAGTACCAAGCTATGTACGATCCTTTGACACACCTGCCGAATCGACGTTGCTTGTTTAAAACGTTGAACGCAGAAGTGGAACAGTTAAAAGGATCTTTAGGAAAGGGAACCTTGGCGGTTGTCGACATCGACTTCTTTAAACAGGTCAACGACACTTATGGCCACCAAATGGGTGATGTTGTATTAAAGAAAGTGGCGAACGTGCTGAGTAATAACACTCAAGAAGGTGAGTTTGTGGCACGTTTTGGTGGTGAAGAGTTCATTCTTTGGTATCCAAATAAAAACCCAAGTTGTGTTGAAGATAAGTTCATGACTCTTTTGCAAGAGATGAAGAAAATCACGCTTGATAGAAAGCCTGTCACTATATCAATCGGTGCGTGTCATTTTGAGTTGAGTACAGGTGATACCAAAGGGGAAAGGATGTCGGCGTTAGATAAACTAATCAAAGTTGCCGATGAATGTCTGTACATTGCGAAACAGAATGGACGAGATCAGTTCATTTCTCGTCCATATCATCAAGAGCGCTCAGGAATATGAGCGATTAACTGAACTATTAGCTAAACAAGTAAGGGAACAGTTTACGGCGTTCTTCTGGCGTTAAAGACTCAACTCTCGCGATGTTGGTATCAGGAATCGCTTCGGGATTAGGGTAGTGCTTTAATACTTTTTCCATACTTGCTTCACGAATCAAATGGTAAACCGGATAAGGAGAGCGATTCGTTAGGTTCTCATCGTCTTCTGGGTCTGCGCCACCAAAACAGTAGTCTGGATGAAAGGTGGCCACTTGATAAGTGCCTTCCCAATCTTCTTGTTTGATCAGGGCTTCAATCCAATCAATGAACATGTTGTAGTCGAAAAAATCTTGCAGCATGTTAGGAACAACCACCAAAGTTGTCTCTAACTCGGCAACCGGTGTGTTATCTAACTCAACAAAATGCGTCATGATGTCTTCTAGTAACACTTCTTCGGTTTCTGCTTCGCTCACAAAGATCTTAATTTGCTTATTACGTTGTGGCTTAGCTGCGAATGGACACAGGTTTAGGCCAATAACGACATCGTCTAACCACTGTTTTACTTGGTCGTGGATGGTTTGAAGATCTGTGCTTTGAGTGTTCGACATAACAGGTTCCGAAATGAAATTTTGCGTAGGATATCAGAACGGACGTTAATCAAAAGCAATAATTGAGTTACAAACTCAGTCGTAGTTATGCTTGTGCGAGTTTGGATGTAGATACTTGTAGTTGTTTCAACTGGTAGACCCATGCAAATATCGCGACATAGAAGATAGAGCCGCCTGCAATCACGCCATTCCAACCAAACAGTTGCCAGCAATACAAAAGTAAGAAGCCACCTAAGCTTCCGCCTATATAGTAATGGACTAAGTAAAGTGCCGTTGCTGTCGCTTTCGCGCTCGGCGCTTTTTGACTCACCCAAGAGTAAGCAAGGGTGTGGGCGAAGAAGGCGCCGCCGCTAATCAATAACAAGCCTGCCAACATGAACGGGACTTTATCGACCGCAGAAACTAACATACCGATTAAGCTAATGCACACGCCCATCATGATACCGTTTAGCGGATCAAAGCGAAGCGTCCATTTGTTGGAGAGCTTAGAACTCACTGTTCCGGCCAAGTAACATAGGAATATAAGCGATGCTAAACCCACTGGCACTGAGTGAGGATCAGAGACCAACCTAAAGCCCATGACCGAATACAGGTTAACGAACAGGGCGAAGTTAGCGCCACCAATCAACATCGCGAGCCATAAGGTACGGTTTTTTAAGTGCGTCACTACCGAGCGATTATGATGAAAGAACAGCCCTTTCTGCGGTTTGAAGTTTTGTTGGTCAGGCAGGCTATACGCAATATAGAGTGCGCCAAGCAAAGAGCCGACAACGAAAAACAAAACCGTTGCGTGCCAGTCAAAATAATCCGTAATCAAGCCGCCCAATACACGCCCGAAGATGCCACCTAATGAGTTAGCCGCAATATAACCGCCTATCGCGACTGCGAATGCTTTCGGTGATAACTCTTCGACCATGTAGGCAACAGCCACACCTGCAAAAGCAGCAACCGCTATTCCCATGAATGCTCTGGCAATAACAAGCTGTAGTAGGGTAGTTGTGAACACCATGCTCAGTCCGATTAGCGGGATAGCAAATAAGCTGAACAGAATGATGGGTTTTCGGCCAAAGGTTTCAGAAGCGATTGCCCAAGGCACCAAGCTGATGGAAAGCCCAAGTGTTGTCGCGGCAAACAGCCAGTTGATCTGAGTTTCCGATACTTGGAAGTGCTCCGCCATGTGCGGCAAGATTGGCTGGAAGAGGTAAAGGTTACAGAAAATGATAAACGAGCCAATTGCCAATGATTGGGTGATGCGTTTGTATTGAGGACTGCCTTTATCAAACATTTACGTTGAGCCTGCGCGAGTTAGTAAGCTATTTGTGAACAAATTATCAGTACAAGCGTGATTAAAGAAATATATTAAAAATATCACCTCTATATATTTAATATATCGCCATGCTTGAATCAAAACCACTTCGTCATTTCTTAGCTGTTGCGCAGTTTGGTAACTTCACTCAAGCCGCCAAAGCGCTGCATATCGCGCAGCCTGCATTGAGTATCTCCATTAAAAAACTCGAACAGACGCTTGAGCTGATTCTCTTCCGTCGTGGAGATAAATCCGTCACTCTAACGGAAGAGGGAAAGGTACTGTTTGAACATGCGAAGCGAATATCCCAGCAGTTTGATGATGCTCAACTCGCAATGAATGAGCTAAAGGGACTGGAAAAAGGCGAGGTGCGATTGGGCGCTCCAAGCATGATGGGGAGTTACTTTTTCCCGCAAGTTGTGATGGCATTTAAAAGCCAATACCCAAACCTCAAGTTGACCTTGATTGATGCGGGCACTGAATCGATTAGGGAGATGCTATTAAACGGCGAACTCGATATTGGCGTAATCAACCATGAGAATGTCCCTGATGCTTTCGAAACCGACCACTTGTTGAGTTCTGAGATGCTCGCCGTTGTCGGTAAGGAACATCCGTTAGCACAGCAGCCTTCGATGACCTTTGAAGAATTTTTCGCTCAAGAGCTGATCATGTTCAAGTCGGGTTATTTTCACCGTGACTTTATCGACGCAACGTGTAAAAAATACAACCTAGACATGACCATCGCATTCGAAACCAACTTGCTCCCGATGATTCTTTCTATCGTGAAGCGAGAGTTTGCCATCACTGCGCTGCTTAGCTTGGTGACAGAATATGAGGAAGACGTAGTAGGCGTGCCATTTAAAGACCCTGTGAAGCTGAACCTATCTTTGGCGTGGAGAAAGGAAGGATATCTGTCCAAGGCAGACCGAACCTTTATTGATTTCGTTAAGCGGTATGTGTAGCGAATTTTATATGTGAGTAATTAATCTGAACTAATATCTCATTATTATCTTATTATGCGATGTGTATCACGGTTTGTAGTGGTTGTATTAAGTGTTAGTAATTTACTAATCGTACGGCATATTTAATAATCCCTACTCGTTATTGGTATGGTGTTCCATTAGTATGAAATGTGAATGTAAAGAGCAAAATCTGGTTAGGATTCATAGAACGTTGTTGGATCGTTTCATTGGTATAAAGGGAAGATACCAGTGTATGAACTGCGGTGTGATTTTTAAAATTAGAGGCAAATGACCGCGCTCTAAGAAAAAATGCGGTTGGAATAGAGATATAAGGCCTGTGTTAAACTGGCAAAACCGTTTCTGAGTAGACTAACGTTGATTTCTTCGCTTCCACTTTAAATGTCTGTGGATCGTAACCAGTTAATTAATGGCAGTTATTGTTTTTTGATCAAAGTTGCCAGTGATCATTATATTATTCTGTGAAAAATGTGAGCTCTACAATATGGTTAACCAGGGGGGACTAAGAGATATTAATGGTCTTTAAGTTAATCAAAATGGTAACCCTAGCCCCATGAAGTGCAAGTGCAAAGAACGAAGACTCATTCGAATCCGCAGAACATCAGTCGACAAAGTCCTTGGTATAAAAGAGAAATACAGATGCGCGACGTGCAGCGGTTTTCTTAAGGTGAAAGGTTAGTGTTGACAAAGGGTAGAAGGTATCGATTTTCGATACCTATAAAACAAAGCCCGAAGATCCTAGGTTGGACATTCGGGCTTTGTTTGTAGAAATATAAGTCTCTTAAGTCACGTTAAGTGTTCTTTGAGTTATACATCTTATCGAAGTTCTTCTGATTCCAACCGACCATCACTTGATCGCCGATCTTAAGCACGGGGATAGAACGAGCACCCATCGCTTGTAATTCTTTGCGGCCACGCTGCATTTTTGCATTCGTCAGGCGGTAAACAATTTTCTTAGAGTCCAAATAGCGCTGGGCATCTTTACAGTGCGGGCATTTGTCTGCGACGTACAATACAACACGTTTCATTTTTACAATCTCTTTTTGAGTCTAGCTCTTGGTGAATCTCGCTAAAGTGTAACGAATCCTAGGTGATTAGAAAAGTGTGATCAGTTACACTATGCGGCTCAATTTTCAAGACCACAACGTATTGTCGTGGTGTAACTTGTACGGTCTTTCAGCATGCATCCTTCTTTACGCTATATTCAAGGCTATCCTAAGCACATTCTTGATCCTGTGACTCAACTTGTTGAGTCGGGTAAATTGGTGCCGTGGTTTGAAGCTCGCTACCCAAAGAATCATGAAATCAAAAGCGAGAAAGCCCTGTTTGACTATGCGATTGAGATAAAAAATCGCTACATGAAAAAAACACTACCGATCAGCAAGGTGATTTACGACGGCAAGATACACCTAATCAATAATGCGTTGGGTCTTCATTCTTACGTTGCGAAGAATCACGGTGGAAAGATCAAATCAAAGAATGAAATTCGTATCGCCAGTGTTTTTAAAAATGCACCAGAACCTTTGCTGAGAATGCTGGTGGTACATGAACTGGCGCATATCAAAGAGAAAGAGCACGACAAAGCCTTTTACCAACTATGCTGTCACATGGAACCGGAATATCATCAACTTGAGTTGGATGCCCGTTTATTCATGATGTATTTAGATTTAAAGAAGTAGCCCAATGAGCCAATCACAAAATAGAACTACGTTAAGCCTGTCGAAAAACAGCACTTCATCAGCAAAAATAAAAGACAATCAAGCTGATGTTAAGCCAAGTACAGCTAAGCCGAGCAGCGACAAGCGTATTTCTACCAAGAACACATCGGATAAAAGCCGCAATAACAGTGCACCGAAAGGCGCTGGTAATAACAAAGCAAAGCGACCTTTTGCAAAAGATAGCCAAGGTAAGCAGAGTGCGAATAAAGGATCAGCGAATAAGGGGTCTTTCAACAAAACGGCTTTTAATAAAAACGCAGCCCAAAAAAGACGTTCGGCTGAAAAACCTCAAGGTGGTTTGCACCCAAGAAATCAGCACACTGGTCGCTATGACTTCGAGTTATTGGTTTCCGCGTTGCCTGAGCTAAAAGAGCACCTGATCAAGAACCCAATGGGCGAAGACACCATTAATTTCTCTGATCCACTAGCCGTTAAGCTACTCAACAAAGCTTTGTTGGCGCATCATTATGGCGTTAAACATTGGGATATTCCCGCTGGTTACTTGTGTCCGCCAATTCCTGGTCGTGCAGACTACATTCACAGAGTGGCCGACATTCTTAATAGTGATGGCCAAGGTGAACCTTATAATCATGCTTCTGTGAAAGCATTGGATATTGGTGTTGGTGCAAACTGTATTTATCCAATTATTGGTGCGACAGAGTATAAGTGGCGCTGCACGGGAACTGATGTCGATTCAGTCTCTATCAAAACAGCGAACTTCATTGCGGGAAGTAACCCTAATCTAAAAGGTAAGATTCGCGCTCGCCTACAAGCCGACTCTGAATCTATCTTTAAGGGCGTGATTAAAGATAATGAACGTTACGATGTCACAATTTGTAACCCTCCATTCCATAGCTCTTTAGAAGAAGCGGAAAAGGGTTCACAACGTAAGCTGGATAACCTAGCGGCAAACCGTGCTAAGAAAGCCGGTCAGTCGTTCAAGCCAGAAACGAACAAGAAGTCAGTTAAGTTAGATAAATCAACTAAGCAAGAGAAACCAACCTTAAACTTTGGTGGCCAAAAGTCTGAACTTTGGTGTCCGGGTGGTGAAGCCGCTTTCATTATGAAGATGGCGAGAGAGAGTCAACTTTTTGCTACTCAAGTCTTGTGGTTTACGACATTGATTTCTAAGAAAGACAACGTCGATATGGTTCGCTCTGAGCTAGGTAAGCTACGAGCTAAACAAGTGAAAGTGGTCGAGATGTCGCAAGGCCAGAAGGTGAGTCGCTTTATCGCATGGACCTTTATGGACGATGAGCAAAGACAAGAGTGGATTGCGCTTAAATAGCGGCTGCACTTAGTTAAGACATTAAGCTGAAATATGGACGGGCTTGTTGTTAACGCAACAAGCCCGTTTTTTGTGTTTTGCATAATCGTTAAGCAGAAAGCAATTCATCTAATTTACTCTGATACTTCTGCTCTAGAGCACTATTACCCGCTTTATTTTCGAGATCGACCAAGATTTCAAGCGATGGAATTTGATAGCCATAACGCTGGTGGAATTTGAATAAACGAAGTCGAGCGTCATTGTAATCGGCGTCACTCACTTCGATTTTTGATAACTGTAGTATCGATTTTACGCGGTTTGGGTCATGGTCAATCGCTCTGCTGAAGTAGTATTTTGCTTGGTCGGTATTACCAGCCTTAAATGCACAAAACGCCGCGTTTTCATAACTTGCTGAGACGAGATAGTAGTAGGGCTGGTCGATGGCGCGATTGAAGTACTTATCGGCTTGTTCGTATTCACCCTGTTTACACAAAAATGTACCGTAGTTGTTCAATACATTGCCGTTTCTAGAATCTAGACTCAATGCCTTTCGATAAGTAGATCTTGCTTCGTCTACTTCGCCCACTTGTTCGTAGTAATGCGCCATTGAAAGCCTAGCACGGTAGTAACTAGGTGCGTGTCTAATTGCGAGCTCGAGATTTTCACGCGCTCTGACCATATTGCCTTGTCCCATGTAGCCTAAGCCTAATTCAATTCGAGATTCAGACATCGCGATAGGATCACTTTCAATCTTTGGTGGACCTTCAGTGACAGAGACGCAACCGACTAATGAAAGCGAAGCGAGTAGTACCATACTTGATAACGAAAGGGGACGGGATAACGAAAAGGGTTTAGATAATAACGGCTTGGCAGGCATGTGAAGCTCCTTATGAACACCAACCCATCATATGAAATCAAACCCATTGAAGTGGTAAATCTATTATGGAATGCGACTCACACACCATAAAAAAACCGCGTTCAATTCGTCATTTTATCAATAACCTATTGAACACGGTTTTATGTGTTTGTGAATCGGAAGTAAGAATCTAATCGTCTTTGGTAAAATTGTCTTCGCTGAAATGATCTAGATCGTAAGGCGTTTGTTGGTAAACGCAGTAGTTTAGCCAGTTAGAGAACAACAAGTGTCCGTGACTACGCCAGCTTGCAACGGGCTTGTTGTCTGGGTTGTTGTTCGGGTAGTAGTTGATTGGAATCACAGGCTCCATGCCTTCACCCAGATCACGAATGTATTCATTGTGAAGTGTATGGGAGTCGTACTCAGGGTGACCCGTTACAAACACGTTTCGCTTATCTTTGGTCGCCGCTAGGTATACGCCCGCAACATCAGACGTCGCAAGAACATCTAGATCTGTATGCTCCGCTAAGTACTCCTGAGAGAAGTCAGCATAGCGAGAGTGCGGTGCCAAGAATGTATCGTCGAAGCCACGTAAAATAGGGTGGTATGGGTTATGTATCTCGTGGTTATAAACACCAGACAACTTCTCTTTTCGAGTGCGTTTTGGTAAATCATACAGTAATTTCAAACCAGCCTGAGCTGCCCAACACACGTATAGAGTTGAAGTAACGTGCTTGTTTGCCCATTCCATGATGGTTTTCAGATGGTCCCAGTAGATTACATCTTCAAATTGAACCAAGCCAAGCGGTGCACCAGTAATGATCAATCCATCAAAGTTTCTGCTTTTGACCATTTCAAATTGGCGGTAGAAGTTATCAAGGTGTTCAGTCGGTGTGTTTTTACTTGGTCGGTCATCAATGCGCAGCAGCTCTACATCCACTTGCAATGGGCTGTTTGATAGTAGGCGTAAAAATTGAGTTTCAGTTTCAATCTTCTTCGGCATTAGATTGAGGATCAAGACTCGAAGTGGACGAATTTCCTGTGTCGATGCTCTTGATAACGGCATAACGAAGATGTTTTCTTCACGAAGAACATCGGATGCTGGCAATTGGTCTGGAATGCGAATAGGCAAAGCTTTCTCCCTAAGCTAGATATGTAGACGTCTATACATCTAAATCTATAGTAGTTTGATACGCTTGTCGACATGCAAAATGGATAGATGTAAATAATTTGTGTTTTCTATCAGAAGCAAGACAAGGGCTTCGAGGGTAGTCTCATTGTATTCAGTGATTATCGGAGTCGTGTGTGAGGACTTGGTTTTCGTATACTGAGCAAAGGCAGTTATCAGAGAAACTCGTTACTATTTACGATAAACTCATGTTTTCGAATTAGCCTTTAAAGTGACAGATGAAGTTAATACTCATTCGAGGGTTGCCCGGTTCTGGCAAATCAACAAAAGCAAAAACCTACGATGCATTGCATGTTGAAGCCGATATGTATTATGTGAATGAGCAAGGTGAGTACCATTTTGACCCTAGGCAGCTGCAACAAGCTCATGAGTGGTGTCAAAACACGGCTGAAAACGGATTAAAGCAAGGGCTTGATGTGGTTGTTTCGAATACCTTTGTTAAGCATTGGGAAATGAAGGCCTACCGCCAACTTGCACGTAAATATAAAGCCGATTTGATCATTGAGGTTTGCCGAGAGCAATATGGCAGCATTCACGACATCGAACCGTCGGTGATTAAGCGTATGGCAAAAGACTGGCAAGAATAGCCTCGTACTTATCCAGCTTGGCTGAATGGCAAATAGAATTAAATTAATAGAACAACTCCAAGGTAACGATTGAAATGGCAAAGCGCTCTGTTGTGGTCGACATGACTTCTTATGGTATCTATTCCACGTGGGATTCCAAATCTAAAGATCTTCCAAAAATCCAAGAGTTCACTACCACCGTTGATGCTGAAATCGACGTAGAATTTGGCTATATCTTGAATATCAAAAAAGCCAAAGGTGAGAAGATCCGTTATTGCATTTATCACCCAGACATCACTACAGACAAAGGTGAAGTGCTCGAACCGTTCGACGGCGAAGAGTATGTCGGTAACAATGATTGGGATTTCTACTTAGGTGACACTATCTGGGCGCCTGTCTCGAACAAGCTGGGCAAATGGCGCATGACGGTCGAGCTAAAAGGCAACATCATCGCCGACAAGACATTCGACCTAGTAGCAAAAGACGAAAGCCAGTTTTGGAAGCGTAGAGGTTTTTAGGCTAGAATTTCTGGCTAAATTCAGGCACAAAAAAGCCGAGTCACATGTGAACTCGGCTTTTTGATATTGGCTAAATGGCTTTCACCACCTAGTTACCAACTAAGATTATTGTGTTACGTAAGCCACTACAAACTCAGTGATTGCAACCATGTCTTTCACTGCAATGTATTCTTCAGTGGTGTGAACTTTCGCCATACCAGTAGAAAGGTTAACCGTTGTTAGGCCTTTCGCGTTGAAGTTGTTTGCATCGCTACCACCACCAGTGCGTTTAGTGTTCGCAGTTACGCCAAGCTTCTCAAACGCTGATTTGATAGAAAGAATATGCGGGTGATCGTCTGCAATCACGAATGCATCGTAAGCACGAGTAGATTCGATTTCTACTTCAGCGCCGAACTGCTTCGCACTCTCTTGGAATGTAGAGATCATGTGCTCAACTTGAGCCGTTAGCTTCTCGCCGTTTAGAGAACGCGCTTCTGCTACGACTTTAAGCTCTGGCATTACGATGTTAGTCGCTTGACCGCCTTCAACAATACCGACGTTTGCTGTCGTTTCTTCATCGATACGAAGTAGGTTCATCTTAGTGATTGCGTCTGCTGCCACTTGAATTGCGCTGATGCCTTCTTCTGGCGCTAAACCAGCGTGAGCAGGGCGACCTTTGATCTTCGCAACAATCTTCTGCTGGCCAGGTGCTGCATTTACGATGGTACCAATCGGGCCGCCTGTATCAAGTACGATAGCGTGCTCAGATTGGATGTAAGACATATCGAAGTTCAAAGAGCCGAATAGACCGCCTTCTTCGAATACAGTAAATGCAATCTCAATAGTTTTGTGTTCTTTGCCTTCCGCTTTAATTACGCGAACCGCTTCCATGATAGCTGCGATACCAGACTTGTCGTCACCACCCAGAATCGTGTTGCCTTTTGAACGGATGATGCCGTCTTCGATGATTGGCTCAATGCCGATACCTGGTGTTACTGTATCCATGTGGCAGCTGAATACCGTGCTACCTGAAAGAGTGCCATCTAAACGTGCATAAATGTTGAAACCGTTTGACACTTCTTCTGGAACAGCCAGTTTATGTACGTCAAAGCCTAATTCGCCTAGCTGCTCAGCCAGCGCTTCAGCAATGGCTTTTTCGTTACGTGATTCACTATCGATTTTCACAAGATCGCAGAAATGGTCGACAAGGCGTTGTTCATTAATTTGGGTCATTGTTAATTCTCATTATGTTTCCGTTCTTTCCTTAGAAGTCACGGCTATAGGAACAGGAAAATCACTATAACGCCTTTTTGTAGGATGATTGTCTGAGTTAAATCAAGAAAGTCGCCTGATTATTCCAAATAATAAGAAAAACCTTACTCAGATCCACCATTAAGCAGGATTTTAATCTGTATATCTGTCGGGTATAATGTTTAACCGCTTTTAAAAAATCTCGATGAAATTGGAATGCAATCAATAATGGCACTGATAAATGAATAGAAACAATGTGTTAGGTTCATTTCTTTTAGTCGTGCTGATGAGTGTTGTGCTTGGGCTGTATTTGCTTTATCCAACTTATGACGATGATTTAAAGCATATTCGCCCTGAAAACCCGAGTGTTTATAGTCCAGAGAAAGAGTTATTACTCTCTCAATATGGAACTGCGTTGATTGGTATTCTCGATGTATCCCGTGGTGACCCTAATTTAGCCTCTCATCAACTCGCCACTCTCCAAGCCAAGCTCCCAGACCAAAATAAAGCCATCTACCGTGCTTACGAATTGATGATTTTGTCGAACCTTGCACAACACAAGCTAGATACCGAAGCCGTTTCAGAATACGTCAGACAGATTAAAGCGCTCGCACAACACGAACATATGGCGTGGCTAAAGGCTCAATCTCTCGTTGAATTAGCAATTGAACATATCAGTAAAGGTGAGCTGGCGGAGTCTGAAATCCAAATCAGAGCCGCGATAGATATCGCAGAATCGCTCCACTATGAAGAGTTGTTGATTAAGGCCTATAACACGGCGGGTGTCATCAACAATATCCGCAATGACTTTCCGGAAGCTCAATACTTTTTCCATAAAGGCTTAGACCTTGGCAAGAAGTACCCTCAACACATCTACAACAGTAAGTTAGTGTCAAACATGGCACTGCTTTATATCTATTTGGAAGACTGGCCAAAAGCGCTCAAGCTGATTAAAAGAGCAAAAAAACTCTATTACAAGAGTGGACTACTCGAAGCGTCTACCATCGGCGTGCTGCATGTGAATGAGTCTTTTGCTTATCTGCGCAGTGGTGATTTGGTCAAAGGTCGAGAGGCGTATCAGAGTGCGGCTAAGCTCAATGGCGACAACGTGAGTGAGCGATACAAAATCATCCTGTTAAAAGCAGAGAGTGATGTGTTGTTGGCGGAAAAGAACTTTGAGTCAGCACGACAAGTCGCAAACCTGTGTCTTAGGTACCCGGGCGTGGACAAATATACACTTCAGCTAGGTCAGTGTTATTTAAACAGAGCCTTAGCGAACATTGGTTTAAACCGAGATAATTTTGTCTTTGCTGATCTAAAGCGATCGTCTGCAATGTTCGATGTTGTGGGAACTCGAAGTTGGAAAGTCCTCGGTTTAAGAACACTTGCTGAATATTATGACTCGAGAGACGACAGCGAGAACGCACTTCGCTACTTCAAGCTTTATTACAAAGGAAATAAAGCACTGCTATTTGATAAGCGCCAGAGCGATATCTTTTTACTCGAGCAAGATTTCGCTACGGCATCATTAGCTCAAGAAAACGAACTGCTTAACGCAGAAAAAGAGTTGGGTGAGGTGACATTAGTTAAGCAGCAGTTACGGAATCGAATCGTTGTCGCCTTGGGTATCATGGTGATGTTCAGCGCAGCGTTACTTTTAATTCGGTTACGTTCGATCCAGAAGACCAATAAAGAGTTACTCAAGCAATCGACAAGATGCGAACTCACAGGCTTACACAATAGACGTTACTTGGAACAATTGTTAACTCAGCCGATGCCACATCATTTGTCATCGTTTGGATATACACTCGCTATTTTAGATTTAGACCGCTTCAAACAAGTTAATGACACTTATGGGCATGATGTCGGTGACCAAGTACTGGTGGAGGTCGCTAAGCGTTTAGAGCAAACCTTATCAAAAAACGATGTAGTGGCAAGATGGGGTGGAGAAGAGTTCGTTTTATTGCTGGCTGGGAATCAAGATCCTAATAGAGAGCTTGAGCTGATAAGACAAGCGATCGCTGACCGACCGATTGAAACGCATTCTGGGCTATTAGATTTAACCACATCGATTGGTGCGACGACTCATCTAACGGAACAACAGTTGAATAGCCGTACCTATAAGAAACACTTGAAATCAGCAGACGATGCTTTGTATCAAGCTAAGCAGTCAGGGCGCAATAAAGTGCTTATCGCTTGAACCCTCAAACTTGCTAGATCCCCTGTAATCAAGAAACCTGAACTTCAATAACTAAGCGAATAAGAGTGCCTACCTGAACTAATACAGCTATCTACTCTTATTCGCTTAATTCATACTGTGATTTGGCTTGGTGGGTTACTTAGCGACACCTTGAAGCATTTCAACTAATTCGCCTTCTGTCGCTGGTTCACTAGCGAGTTCAATCACTGCCGAAGCGCCGCCTTTTAACATGTAGGCTTGGGTTCCGCAGTGGTCATAGTGGAACCATTTACCATCTACACATACGTCGGTATAACATCTTGGGTCTTGTTTAAGTTCCATATCAATTTCCTTATTAACATTTGCCTAACGTTTTTCAGGCTAGTTGATCACAAATCTAGGTAAATTGATCTAAATCAATCTAGAGTGTAATTGATGATTTGATTATCAAAATAGGAGAGGTGTGTCTAGCGAAGGAGCTACCTCTCGCTGAGCACTGCGCTCAAAGGTCGTGATTCTGGTTGGCAACTATCGCTCTTTTTCTTGCCAGTTGATGCTTTTCTACATACGCTAGCCACTCTCTTAATCCCTATACAGACTTGATTGTGTTGGAAAATGACTAATATCTTTATCGTTGTAATTGTTCTGGTTGTGTTCTTTTACTTTATTCAAAAGTATGTGGTGAAACACGATGACACCAAAGACCATGCTTATCAGAAGAAAGGCGCGTTGATGTCGGCGCAACAGGCGACATTCTATAATGCGCTAAAATCCGCTGTGGGCAACCATGGGGAAGTGTTTGCTAAAGTCAGCATGTCGAACGTGCTTGTGCCAGCTAAGACGAACAATAAGAAGAATTGGTTTATCGCCAACAACAAGATCTCACGTAGTTACTTCGACTTTGTTGTTTGCGATCCGCGAACGCTAGAACCCCGCGTGATCATCGAACTTGATAACGGAAAAGAGCTCAACAAAGGCAAAGTCGACCGCGAAAAGCTACTGATTCACGTGTGTAAATCGGCAGGTTTACCTCTGATTGGTGCATCTATTAAACACAGCTATCAAGTGAGTCGTTTGAAGAGGTTGCTGGCAGCGCACATTGATTTAATCGAGCCATCAAAAGAAGTGCGCTTCTGTAAGAAGTGTGGCAGCCCGATGATCATCAAACTGGCAAGCCAAGGCGATTACAAAGGCCGACGCTTCTTCACTTGTAGCCGTCAGCCAAACTGTACGTATACCGAGAATTACAACGTCGTGTTCGATGTAGATGAGGAAACGAACTAATATCTTGAGTCAAAATACTCAAGACAGCCGTAAATAGCACAAAGCGTGTCGATGTATGTCGTCATTGAAGTTGAGATGAAATGTGATCTACTTCAAGCCATTGATCTGCTTTGTGTTTAAAATTTATTCTGATTGTTGTTTTTAAAAGCAAACGAACTGTTTTGTGCAAATTTATCCTTGCACGCTACCCATTCACTCGCTATTATCCATCTCGTTCTGAAGCATTAGCCACTTAGTAAAGCGGTTAGATAAGTTTCACAGCATTGCCCGCTTAGCTCAGTTGGTTAGAGTACTTGCATGACATGCAAGGTGTCACTGGTTCGAGTCCAGTAGCGGGCACCAAATTATACGAAAGAGCCCACCTAGCGTGGGCTTTTTTGTATCCTGAATTCCTTGTTTTATCAGGATCTTAGCCATTTCTTAGTCCCCCAAAAAGCCTCAGTGTGTCGTATTCACAGTTTAAAGTAATCTCTCAATAAGCCGCAGCCCAAAGATCACGTCGCCAAAAAGCAGGTATCCCGACCGTGTCGTAATAGATAGTCTTCTAAATGTACTGCAATTGCGCAGTGCTAATTAAAGGAGATACATTATGACAACAAGTAAAGGTAGTCGCGGTCCATCGAGTCATCCTGGTCCCGGAGGGAATTGGCCATCGACCACTGGTGGTAAATCAGGTCGTAATCGTGGTGTTGCACCAAGCAAAAAGTAATATTCCATGGGCCAGTAAAATGGCCCATTAATAATGAGGAATGACTAATGAGGCCAAGCTTTCCTTCAATAGGTGAGGTAGTGAAGGTCATACTTGATTGTTCAGGGATGATTGTCGGAGATTTGGAAGATGAAAACGGTGGTAATAAAAAGACCCAGAAGAAAATGTTATCCAGGTTGGCTAAAGAAGAAGGTGATCTAAACAACAACTTAAACGCAATTTTTGAACTTGGGCGAGAATATTTAGAGTTATATCTTAAAGAGTCGAAAGTCATTGATAGCATAATGCTTTGTTTTGAGGAACTGGTTGGAGAATATCGGCGAATTCAAGCAACTGAAGGAACCTATCTGAGTAAAAAGGAAACGATTAGGTGGCTTATTCAAGCTAGATTTATTGATATTTTTGTATATTCATATTATCGATATAGCCATTTTTACAACGTATCTTCTTTGGGTCTGAACTTACCAAGAGGGGCTTGGTGGTTGCCAAGTTCAAATGAGAACTCTCTGACTAAAGTATGGAATTGGATTTATCATAAATTTGGCTTATCTCAAACGAAATTCCATGATCCTAGCTTGTCTCCAACTGAGGAGGCGAGATTACCTTCCAAGCTTCACTCTCATAGACGGAAGCAAAATTTAGAAAACGCACAACGCTGGATATCTAGTAAAGCGTTACCTAGCTTATCAAGTTTGGTCACAAACCTAGAACAATCTATAGAGGTGCACAGATTAGTGTCTGGTATACATGTTTCGAAAGTGGAACGAGAGTCGTTTCTATTGGTCTTGATGATCGCAAGGTTATCCACAGCGGCGTTTAGGCAGATTAACGAAGCGTATGATATTGAGTTCTCAAAAGCTTTGTCTAAACACCTTTATGGGCAGAATCGACGTCTTAGAGAAGAACTAAGTTATTTTGTTAAGAATGTGCAAAAACAGATTTTTGAACAAAAGGTAATTGAAGCTGCCAGTCAAGACTGGGTGTGGAAGAATGAGACGGACTTTTTTTGGCGTTGCCGGGCTTCATGGGTCAATTGTGGTGTTGGGGAGCTATAGTCAATGCACCGACAATATGGTCAACAATTTAGTACGAATGAATGGATCAGAGCATCGTGCAATAAAATAACTCCTTTTGTAACTTTCTCTGAAATTCAAGCTACCAGAGAGACAAATAAAAATGTACCTCCGGATAACTTTTTTGAAATGATGGAAGCCGGGTTCAAGCTTAAAAAGCGAATAAATTCGAAAAAGACATAGCCATTTACGCGGCAAAGATAAGCGGCACGGTGTTAGCTCCATACTTGGGTTGGCTTGTTGATTGGTGCTATGCGACATGGTACTACAGGTTCGAACAAGACGATTTAGCTTATCCATTCTACAAATCTGCTTATGAAAGTGCGAGATATTCGGTAGGTCAGTCCCATTATGCGTTGGTTAATCAATATATTGAGAGTTGTGCAAAAAACGGTAAACGGAGAGAGTTTAATAAAGCGGTTGCTTGGGCATACTACATCGGTCTTAAAGTCCGATGAATTCGAGATGGCTATGTTAGTGATCAGGCAAATGCCGTTGAATTCGGCTATCAAATGTTTTCTAGACCTTGTGCAAGGTATGCGATTGTTTAATATGATGCTGCCATTGCGGCAGCACCGTGTGCTTTTGTAGTCAACACTTCGGCTAATTGGAGCGTAAAGCAAAAGCCCCATCAGAAAGCCAAATACGGCCTCAGCTCATCAAAATTCCCTAAGATGATTTGTTGGCCTTTGGGGTTCGAATTCAACACATTAATATCGATGTTATAAGCATCCAGAACATAGCGAACCAATGCTGCGTTCGTCGGTATTGTCAGGGTGCCTTTTTCCATACCGTAGTCGTGTGCAATCACTTTGGCCTGGGCTTCGGTCAATCTTGAGTCGGGGATTAACTTAATAGATAGATGAGTATTCCAAAACTCATCTTGTTCTTTCCCTTTTATTTTTTTTGTCTCGAGAGTTGGAATACCTCGAATTCGGCTCAGCACGAAATCTCGATAACCTTCTGAGTGTTCACAATAAGCTCGAACATGCCAGCGTAGTGGTGTACAAACGAGTGTATGTGGAGAGATAATCCGTTCTATTTCTTCACCATTTTTCAACGACGTGTAGCTTAAATCGACACGTTTCTTCTCTCTTATAGCTTGAACCAGTGGGCGTAAAATTTCAGGTGCGATGTTACGTGTCACCGGGCGGACCATTGTTGTATTTTCAAAGCCCATATCAAGTTCTTTAAATGTGATGGTCATATCTTCACTTCTCGAAAGAATGTGCAAATATTCATCAGCATGGCCGCTTGTTAGGCGTGGAGCAAAGCAATCATTGGGCTTATATCCTTTCAACTGCTTATCGTAGACAAGGTTGCCTGGCGCTAAATCGGTTAGGTAGGTGTTGATGTCTTTAGATGCTTGCTGCCTACCAATACCAAAGCTCTTAATCAGGTGATTGGTTGTTAACCGCCCCTCCCACAGCGCGATGATTTCTATCATTCTGTAGCGAAATAGTAGATCCCACCGAATTGGCCATTTGCTCATTATCAAATTCCTGTCTAGTTATGCGACGTGTGTATGTAATCAGTATTTACCTGTCGTTATTAGCGTCATATTATTGGGTCTGCTGTAGTTAAGTCAATGCAAGGATTTGGACATGCTGAAATGAAACTTAATCGATATCTCAATAAAATCTCACAGGGAGATTCGATCAACTTAGAGTACTTCCTCAAGTCTTTGCCATTCTCAGACATCAATGAATGGCGGAAAATTTATCGTGCAACTCGTCTCAAGAGTGGTCATCAATTGGAGATACTCGATGAAGAGCGGCATCTCGCACTTTATGAGCCAGAGGTATGCGATAGAGTTGCAGCATCTAACTTGGGGCGCTCGCATGATTTCCCTAGTAACTTTGCTCACGTTTTGGTTTTGAACAGCACCACTAAATCACTGGTTCCGTTTGTTACTGTATCCGATATTGATGGTTTCAAAACCCACGGTAGCCTCATGGGCAAACGAGCAGTCCTTATAGAGAATATTGAGAATTTCTATCGATATCGAGAGTTCCTAGAGCTAATTGGTCATCCATCATTAGCTGAAAATTCAGACATCATTTTTGGTGCAGGCAACCAAATATGCCACTATTTGAACCGACCATTTTTATCTACTTATGATGAAATCTATTGTGCTCAAGACGTTGAATTGGGGGGGCTGACTGTGTACGGAACTCTCAAAAAGTCACTTCCTCAATGTGAATGGCTTGCTCCAGTAGATTGGGACGTATTTCAAAACAAATTCAAACTCAAACCCAAAAGTGCAGATCACTTAGCTAAAGCGATAGAACTGGCTCGAAATCTTGGCTTAGACTCAGAAGCCGATCTTATGAACAAAACTCGCTTATTCCTAGAGCAAGAGGCTCTATTACCCGAAATACGACAGGATTCCACCGATGTTTAACAATCCAATAGATAATCTTCTAATCAGTATATCGCGCTTGGTTGCAGTAGATAGTGCCGGCGTTGCAATTGCAGAAATTGACCTGCGTGAAGGAGGGATTCTTATCGGTGGAGGGAACATCGGTAAAACTTCCATTCTGAACGCCATTCGACTCTTTTTGCTGCCAGAAGAGAACTTTAAAGATTCAAAAAATAAATTTGGCTTTTCAGATAAAGAAGGCAACTTTTACTCCAATGATGAGTGTTTTGAGCATTACTTCCCAAGCAGCACCAGCTTCCTGATTTTGGAATGTGACAACTACCTCGGCGGGCCAATGCCCCATTGTCAGATACTCTATCGTGGTAACTCTGATAAACTCGATTATCGTCGTATGTTCACATCACTTCGGTATGCGCAAATACGTCATCTTTTTTGGGATGACAACGTTGGGGATGATGGCATTGGTGGCCGGGTGGATGATTTATCACCCAGCAAAGTGCAGGCTTTTCTAAAGCGTGAAGATAAGCACTTTAAATCATTAGTACGCGCTTCCGCGATTAAGGAAGTGATCTATGCGAATCAACTACTCGATATTGATGCGATGCGTTTTTGTTTATTTCCCCTCAACTCAACCAAAGATGCAGATGTTGATGCTTTTCGCGCACTCGTTCGCTTGCTATTTGATATGAAAACAGGATCAGATGCGGTTCGTTTGGCTGTGGCCAATATCATTGAATCGAGAAAGAAGGAGCGCAAAGACGAGCTCAATTTTGATATTGATGCTTTTATTAATCATAACGACATGTTGTCACGTCGCGAGCTAATACTCAAAAAAATTGAAAGCCTAAGACCTGAGTACGAAAAGCTTGCCATCAGTCATCAGCAATTAGTAAGCAATAAAAATGCTGAAGATGCGTTGATGCAGTACGCTATGATGATTGACAGCCGAATCAATCAAGAAAACCAAACTCTTGAGCAAGAAGAGACACAGTTAACGTTACAGAAAGGAAAAGTACGGTCGGCCAAAAAAGCGTGTGATGACACGGTCGATAAACAAAAGACACTGAAAGGTGGGGTTAAAGTACTCGTTCGTCAGCAGAAGAAACTCGATGAGATTGTGCAAGAGACGGATCTTATCCTTAACATCTACGATAAAAGTGAGACGATAGACGACATTATATCAGGCCACCGTGAACACCTAGATGATAGAAAAGAAGCGTTAAGATTAAAGGAAGATGCAGAGGCTCTACAAACTGAATTAGAAACCCTCAAGCAAGAAGTTTCTAACCTTAGCGAGAGTGAAGCTCGCTATCAAGCGTCGGTCAATGCTCAACAATTCAAGCTGTTTAACCAGTTACCTGAAAGTGCTTGGATGAAGTTAGCAGCGGTTAATGAGGAGTTGGCGGACTCTAACCCCGCAAGAGTGTTATCCTCATCTGAGAGGCAGGCAATTGAGTCATTTACCGATTTATTAGAAGAAAAACAGCAGCACTACGCACTTTGGGACTTAACGTTAGAGTCCATCCCAAGCATAAATCGAGAGTCTGACCAAATTCGGTTATCTAAAGTACAAGAGGCCTTAGAACAAAAACGCAAGCGAGTCGCAGAACTCAGTGCAATGGGTAATCAATCCCGCATTGAGCGAATTAAAGAAATTACGGCGCTTAAAACGGAAATCAAACGTACTGAAACTGAAATCAACTTGCTAAAAGCATACACAAATAATGCAGATCAGCTTCAAGAGACTAATAAAGAACTAGCGGAAGCCGAAGAAGCGCGTGAGTCGTTACAAAAACAGTTCGATGTACAAAATGATCTGTGGGTACAAGAGAAGCACTCGTTTGACGCACAAACTCACAAATTAACCGAGAAAAAAGAACAAGTAGAAAAATTAACTGGACGCAGCATTAGGGTCAAAGCGGAACTTCAGGCGCATCATCTGCCAGTCAGTGATTTCTCAGTTTTACCCGATCAAACCCTCGACCTTTCGGAAGAAACACTACGAGATCGAATTGATGCTCTACACAAAAAGCGTCAAGCAAAGACCGAAATTACCGAAAAAATCCAAGGTTTTGTCAGAGCACAAGTGCTAGAAAATGACGATAAGTTGATGCTCTCGCACCTAGATGACGAGCTTCTAGAACACGCATTTCACCAACTCCAAACTCGCTATCAAGGCTTAGATGATGAGTTTGATATTCTGCGTAAAAACTTTATTGAACATAAGCACACTGTTCACGCCATCATCAATGAATTAAAAAATAATCGAGAATTAGTTTTCCAGTTTGAACAGAGTATTAACCGTGCGTTTGAAGGGTTAGAGATCAATGACTTGTCACAGGTTGAAGCCAAAATCAAGGTTGAGGCGCGATTTGATGACCTAGTGAGGGAAATCGAGTTTTTTGATACGCACTCAGATCAAAAAGCCTCGGAGCAGTTTATTGAACGCCTCAAAGCTTTTAGCAAGAAGTTTTTCCCAGAAGGCAAAGCCGCGCTGCTGACCATGGAGCAGATCGTCTCTGGCATTAGCTATAGAGTTAAAAAGCGTGGTCAAAATGGTTGGGAGAGCAAGTCACAGTCCACCTCTACTATCATGCTGATCAATATCAAGCTGGTGGAAATTTTGTTGAGCCGATTAAGAAATAGCGCTTGTGCAACCCAATTTCCACTAGTGATAGATGAAGGTGCTTCGGTGGATAGTTCACAATTTGATTGGCTGTTGCCAAATATGAAAAAAGCAGGCTTTCGAGTTTTAAGTGCTTCTACTAACTCGGCATCCAGTGAGATCATCTTTAAGTTTGGTCAACATTTTCGTTTGGATTCGATGCGCACTTCAAAACCCTACGATGAAGCTCGGACCATCGCTTATACAGGCATACCAGAAAGCTTTGTGATAAAAGGAAGTGCGCTGGATAGAGAGCAACTCGATATGTTTGGAGAGGCAGATGAGTGATAAAAGACTTCTGACCATCCCCACGTTTGCCATTATGCTTGAACATCATACCATAATGAGGGATGTGATCCGGACAATGGATGAGGGGGGTGAGCCTTATGTAAGAGAAGCGACCTTCATCTCTAGGTTGCACCGATACATACAAGGGCAAAGCAAAGATAAACAGAAACAATTACGTACTGCCTTTTCTACCGATAACTTGTTAGCGACCCATATCTTAGTCGACAAAGATGAGTTTGGTGGTGAAAGTCGCCTGATCTTTGATCGAGCCGTGATCGGGGTGTTTCGTCTCTTTGATCGTAGCTTGTTTCAAGACCTGACAGACGTAGCGCTCAAAGTCCAGTTAGGAGGCATACGCCTACTTTTAGAAAAGCTTCAGTCGGGCTCAATGCTGTATAGCGATGGCAACTTAGATTTTAAGGAGCTAATTGATGAGTTGTTTCATCAATTAAGTGAGCTTCTAAACAGCATTCGTTTGAACTTGGTAAAAATGCAAACGATCAATCAGGAGCTCAGTGATGCGAGTGAACTTGCCGCCAAATCGGAGAACCCACAAGTGTTCTCACTCCTCCAACAAGAGTCGATAGAAAAAATATCGCTCTTGCTATCGAGGCACATACTGCCCACGCGACAATTTTTGGATGAGAAAAGTCGGTTGAAAGATGGGCCGAACTTGTTTGAGTGTCTGCAAAGTTTACGCAGTCAATTTGAGCGCCATCAAGATCACCCACGGGCGAACGCGATGTTGAGATATGAGGTGAGCTTTAACAGTTTTCACAAACAGATCAGCAAAGTATCGCATTCAGTAGACCAGTTTTTGGCCCGTTCCAAAAAGCGTCTTCAACAGTTTAATGCCATTGAAACGGCATTTGGTGATTTAGTCAAAGAGCTCGATGCGACAAAGCACAACCTAAAACGCAGCCAGATAGGTGGGCAATTTGCTCGTGATAACGGCACCTTTATGGGGTTAATGCAGCAAGCAAGACCCAAAGTGCTTCGTATCAGTAGTTCAGAAGCCTACCTCAACAATGTAGTGAGTGATATAGATGCGCGAGTTGCGGATAAAGGCCTGCTAGATCAGGGCCGTTATGTTGAGTTAGTCAGCACTAAAGATGATTCCACGGAACGAAGGCTCGTTCGCGCAGAGCAGATCTTTGAATTGGTGAAACAGATGAAAATGGCCGAATATCAAGATCTCACGCTCTCACTTCATAGGCGCCTCAAAGAACATCTGGTTGACTATCATTTTGTTGACCTACTGGAAGGGCTTAACTTCCTATTACGCAGTGAAGCGATGCTTGATGGACACATACTTAAAATGACTAATTTCCGCCAACGCATTACCCAAAGCGACACTATTTATCTATACCGTAAAATTCGAACAGAGCGAGTAACTAATCCATGACTCCATTTTCTCAAATAAGCATGGTGAAAAGCCAGCAGATATACACTACATTCGTCAATGGTAAGGTTATCACTAAGCAAGCTTATGACCTTTACCAGCAACGTTTTATTGAGAGTCCGCTTTATACCGAACTTTATAATAACCTAGAGCACTTTATACAGCTTTACCTACACATTGGTTTCACGCTCAATTTCAATGTAGAAGGGGAGTTTTTCTATATCAGTCGTAGTGAGGTAGAAGAAGACGCAGACACCAATGCCACCAAAATTCAGGCTATGTTATTAATTATTGCCCGCTACTGGGTAGATAAAGGTTTTGACCTCGACGATCTAACTACGCCGGTTCTTGGGCTCGGGCGTACGGCACTAGAAGAGATTGCAGAGCAAACCATCTATGACGATATTCGACAGGCGCTTGGAATCGAAACTTGGGAAAAGGCCATAAACTATCTTGCAGATCGAAACTTTCTCTACCCTTGCGGTGATAAGCATTACGTTCTAAGTTCAGCCGGAATGTATTTTTTGAACTTACATGTTGAGAAATACTCAGAAGATCAGTAAGAGTGTCAATTAAAAGCTCGAGTGGTTTTATTTCTAATCATCTACCAGGTGTTTGTGAATCAACTCTTTATTAACAACCCAAAGCCCACTAAATGTGGGCTTTGATGTAGATGTTGTACCGTCTTCTAAACTAACCTCGAATGATCATTTGCTCGCGCTCAGGACCTACCGATACCATTACAATTGGCACACCCATCAACTCTTCGATACGAGTTACGTAATCTTGTGCGGCTTGAGGAAGGCTCTCAAACGTGCGGCAACCCGTGATGTCTTCATCCCACCCCGCCATATCTTCATAAACAGGTTTTAGTTCAGCCGTTTGTGGCCAAATTGGGTTCTCAGTGTGTTCACCTGAGTAAGCCGTACAAATCTTAAGTTCAGACAAGCCAGACAGGCAATCAATCTTAGTCAGTGCGATTTCAGTCGCGGCTTGCAGGTCAACACCGTTGCGAGTTGCCACCGCGTCGAAGTAACCCATATCACGTGGGCGACCGGTTGTTGCACCGTATTCGTTAGAGCTTTCTCGGAAGCTGTCTTGCTCTTCCATTGCAGTTACTAACGTGCCGGTACCAACAGACGAGCTGAAAGATTTAGCAACTGCAATTACACGTTCAGGACGAAGGGCAGGTAGACCACTACCAATACCTGCGTAAGCGGCAGTAACATTGGAAGACGTCGTCCAAGGGTATTCACCGTAGACAAGGTCACGGCCTGCACCTAATTGAGCTTCAAACAGTAGGTTTGCGTCTTGTGATTGCAGTGCTTTAAGTGGCTCAGTCACGTTGCAGATGAATGGGCGCCACGCTTTAGTTACTTCAAGTAGCCATTCTGTCATTTCAGAAGCGGTCTGAGAGAAGTCACATTGAGGGTATAGCGCTTTGAGCTGAGGCATTTTCCAATCAAGCAGGAATTGAATACGCTGCTCTAAAATCTCAGGCTGATTTAACCAACCCACAAGAATGCCTTTCTTCATCACACGATCGCCGTACGCTGGCGCAATGCCTTGATGTGTCGAACCATAAGCGCCATCGCCTAAACGCTCTTCTTCAAGCGTATCTTCAAGAGCGTGCAGAGGCAGACACAGTGTCGCACGATCTGAAATCGCCATTTTCACTTTGATGCCAGCCGCTTGTACTTCTGCAATCTCTTCAGTTAGCGCAGCAGGGCTGATCACCATGCCAGGGCCTAGAACCGCAGTACAATCAGGATTAAAAATACCACTAGGTAGTTGGTGCAGTTTGAATGTACCGAAGTCATTTACCACAGTATGACCTGCATTGTTTCCGCCTTGGAAACGAATGCTAGCAGAAGCTTGGTCTGCTAAAAAATCGACGATGCGGCCTTTGCCTTCATCACCCCAGTTTGCGCCCACAACAACGATAGATGGCATAATTTTTCTCCTAACTGATTGAGAAATTATGTTAGGCCTACAAGGTGGATAAGAGAAATTAATTATCTTTATGATCTTGATAAGGATCCCATATGTTTTTTAACGTCTTACCCCACAAGCGAGATTCCCTATCACGTTCGTCCCTCACTGTAGGGAATGACGCGGAACGGTTATTCCTTACAGGAGGAATGTCGGGGTGGGGTCATCCCTCACTTTGTGGAATAACGATAACTAGGATAGAAACTTTAGAATAGCCGTCATTCCAGAACCGAGGAACGAGGTATCAGGAATCTCAAATCATAAGCAAGATTCCCTATCACGTTCGTACCTCACTGTAGGGAATGACGGGGTGGGGTCGTCCTTCACTGTAGGGAATGATGAGATCACTTCATTGCAAAACAAATAAATACCATCATTGAGTTTGTTTCAACTAGCCCACCTCGCGTGGGCTTTTTTGTGCCTGCAAAGCCCAGATTTTACTGCATGAATAAGATCTGAAACGACCTAGCGCTGACCATCAACTATTTGTTCCGCAAATCAGTGGTTCAAAATTCGGCATTGACAAAGTTTGACAATCAAACTAAATTTCAATTAATTGCTTTGATTATCAAATTACTTGCAAATCAAAGGGCTTTATTAACAACGCTCATCTAACCACAAACACCAGTTAAGGACGCTATTTTGAGTTTTCCAATACGTCATCAACACAACTTTTCTTCACATAACAGCCAAGGTGAGAAACGCACGTTCTATGTTTTGTTATTGACCGTCGTTACCATGGTTGTCGAAATCGTTGCGGGTACTATTTATGGCTCCATGGCATTGCTTGCTGATGGTTGGCACATGGGGACGCACGCTGCGGCGTTTGGCATTACCCTATTTGCATACCGTTATGCGAAGAAACATTCCGAGAGCGAACGCTTCTCTTTTGGTACCGGTAAAGTCAGTGTGTTAGGGGGCTACACCAGCGCGATTGCATTGGGGATTGTGGCATTGTTGATGCTGGTGGAATCGGTGCATCGCTTATTTAACCCACAAGCGATTCAGTTCAATGAAGCGATCATCGTTGCTTGTATTGGTTTAACTGTAAATGTGGTGAGTATGTTTTTACTTGGCGATCACCATCATGATCACGATAGTGAGCATGGTCATAAACATGGTGAGCACCACGGACACCATCATGACCACAATTTACGCGCAGCCTACATGCATGTGTTGGCGGATACTCTAACTTCGCTGCTTGCGATCGTCGCACTGCTATTTGGTAAGTTTTACGGTTGGAACTGGTTAGATGCAGCAATGGGAATGGTTGGCGCATTCGTGATTGCTAAGTGGACGATGAACCTAATGAAACAGACAAGTCCAATCCTGCTGGATGAGAATATCGACCAACATTATCGCGACTCAGTGACTGAAACCTTAACGCCTTATGCGTCGGTCACTGATTTCCATATGTGGAAGGTGAGTGGGCATCACTATTCAGCAGCGATTACTCTTGAATCAAACAGTGATAAAACCGTCTCTGAATATAAACAAATGCTCGCCAAGTTTGATAAGATTAATCATCTTACTCTTGAAGTGCATTCAAACGACCATGCGAAATATAGAACAGCTTAACCAAATACTGACCGAGTTCTACGATAAAATGTCTTCGTGGGAGCAGTCTGTTGTCAAAGAGACAGGTTACTCTTTGGCTCAAGTACACACCATTGAAGTACTTGGTATGCATGGCGCGTTAAGAATGAAAGAGCTCGCTGAAAAGTTGGGTATCACCACGGGTACGCTTACTGTTCAAATCGAAAAGTTGGTTAAAGCTGAATTGATTGAGCGCCATGAACACCCAACGGACCGTCGTGCAATTGTGGTGGCATTGACCGATGAAGGTCAGAAGATCCACGTTCACCATAACCAACTCCACTTGAATTTGGTTAATGAGCTGACGCAAGACATCGAAGAAGACGAAAGAGCGGTGTTGTTGAAGTGCCTAACCAAGATGGTGAAAGCGTTTTAGTCAGCCTTAAGTTCAAACACTCGCTGATTCGCTATAAGGCGATTGACTAGAAATCTAAAAATGGACCTGACTCGAATTGAGTAGGTCCATTTTTATTGCCGTTTCCGCTCGACTATACAATCACCACTCGATGGGTTCACCGTTTGAAAATCAAGTCGAAATCTCCAATATTGCTCTTCGCTCGTGCTCATCTGATGAGCCAAAAAGTGTCACCTATAACTGGTAGGTCAATAATTGACCAAGGCGTTTTAATTCAGAGCCTTACATAGCAGTGCATTCAGGCCTTCACACCCCGTCAAATAGCTGTCTCTCACTTTTATCATTCAACTAATGTATATGTAACTTATTTGTGTTATTGATAAATTTAACTTTAGTGAGTAGTCTCATTCGTTGTTTAAATGCAATTGAGAACGTTATAGCTAGTGGACTCAGAAGCCACAGTTTTAGACGCTCATTATCGGTAAAAGCCATAACAATAATCAATTCGCACGAGTTGGGTATCCATTCTTCGATGCGATTCATTTAGATACTCATAGTTAATTTAGTAAAGACGAGCCACGTATATGAACATAAAGAAAAAGCTCTATTCGCTGGGGATGTTCTCCATCTTCGGCATGATTTCATTGCTGTTTACCACATCGCAATTTGCAGACACCACAGCTCAAATGAGTGAAGCCAAACAAATCACCAAAGATCTCGAAGTGCGATTGCTCAACCTTCGCCGTAACGAGAAAGATTTCTTACTGCGTAGCGATATGAAATACCTCGACAAGTTCGACGTAAACTACAACAAATTCTTAGCGTCTGAATCTGAGCTAGATGCTGTGCTCAGTGAGCTAGGTTTAGCCAACAGCACACATCTACGTGAAGACATCGAAACTTACCACACTAGTTTTGTTAACTTAGTTAAAGCGAGCGAAGTCTATGGGCTAGCGCGTGACAAAGGCTTGCTAGGCGAGTTTCATGTTTTGCTCGATAACATCAGTGCGACGGCCAGCGCTGAACAAAAAATCGAGCTTTACTTGTTCAATGACTTAATTGAAAAAGGTAACTTCGATCCGAGCGTACTTTCTATCACTTCTAACATGAGTAGTTTTCGGCAGCTTTGATAGACGCTGCTCGCCAAGTGGTTGAACAGAAAAGAGTGATAGGTTTACAGCATAACGAAGGATTGTTAGGTGAAGCGCGCTCTGGTTCACACGTTATCGAGACTCAGTTTAAAGAGTTCTCTGCGGTGCTAGACCAACAAACGCAGCAAGAGATGGACAAACTGTCGCTGATTAACAACATCCTTTGCGTCACGTTACTTGTCTCGATCATTCTGTTCAGCTGGTTAATTGTCCGTTCTATTATCGGCAAGATAGAGTCGTTACTCTCGGTGATCCGCAATATCGTTGATTCAAACGATGTGTCTATTCGCTCACACCTCGATGGTAAAGACGAACTCAGCACGCTAGGTCAATAATTCAACCAATTGCTTGACCAACTGGAAGGGCTTATCGCAGCATCTCAGTCTAAATCACTGCAACTGACACAAAGCACATCGAACATGCATGACGAGTTAGAATCAGTAATCAAACAGTTTGAAGTGCAAGCTAACCATACCTCTACCATGACAACCTCAGTGCAAGAAATGGTACTCACGATTGGTGAGATTTCAGAAAGCACATCGGTTGCGGCTGAAGGTGTACATCAAGCGAAAGTTAATGCCGACAAAGGCCGCGAAGTGGTTGTCGACACCATCAGCAATATTACTCAGTTGTCTGAACGCCTTTCAAGCAGCCAAGATTCGATCAGCTCGTTAAACCATCATGTTGATCAAATTGGCGATGCAGTCAACATCATTCAAGGCATTGCAGAACAAACCAACTTATTGGCATTGAACGCAGCCATTGAAGCAGCGCGTGCGGGTGAACAAGGTCGTGGTTTTGCCGTTGTTGCCGATGAAGTAAGAGCACTGGCTAGCAGAACGCACCAATCAACCACTGAAATCACCAGCGTTGTGACGGCAATTCAAAGCCAAATGAACGCTTCGATGACCGAGATTGAGAATGTAACCAACAAGGCCAACTGACTCTGAAAGATTCTGAAGAGCTCGATGCGAGCTTGCAACTTATCTTGAGCGATATGGAGAACATCCAAGGTAACTCAGAGCGAATTGCCTCTGCGATTGAAGAGCAGGGTGCAGTAATGGCGCAAGTGAGCGACTCAATCACCGAGCTGAATACCATTTCAAACGACAACAATGCTTCGGCGCAGCACTGTTTGGTTGAAGTGGATAAGGTCGCAGAACAAGCCAACGACATGGACCAAGCGGTCGCACAGTTTAAGACTTCGTAAACATTCAGAGCAAACTAAACCAAAGGCGTGGATCATCTGCGCCTTTTTGTGGCTGAGATTCAACTAGTTAAATGACGACAATAAAAACGGCCCGATCTGGGGGAAGATCTGGGCCGTGATATTACACCTTAATAAGGATAATTACTTATTTCGGCCTTCCAGCACATCCAGTGCCAGTTCAACCGCTTTATCAATATTATCGCATCCCGCTAACTTACCTGAGCTGATAGGACCAAGCACATTAGCGTATAACGAGAGCTGCTTGTTAAATGGCAGGCTCAACTGCTCATATAAACGCTGGCGAATCTCGGCATGTTGCTCAGGAGCATGAGCAGCAAGGCTTTTCAAAGTGTCATAAACAAGAGTGGTGGTAGTGTTCATTGGTCTCTTTATCATTAAGTGGGATGCGCTTATTTTATAATCTTTTTCATGTTCTTTTACTGTGATATATGTCATACAATATTATTAATGTTTTTATCTTTTGAATCTAATGAGAATAAGGCATTCCAAAATAGACTTAAGTATCTGTGAAATATAACTAAAATAATGACAAACTATCGAATAGACGAACGTATTGGCGCGTTTCTGGCAAACGGTTAAAGCTATAGGAAGAGGAACAACATGCACTACGACGTATTCAACGGAGACGCAGATGGCATAATCGCGTTGTTACAGCTGCGATTAAGTGAGCCAAAAGAGAGCGTGCTCATTACTGGCGTAAAGCGTGATATTAAGTTGGTTTCTCAAGCCGTGTCCCAAATCGCAGAGCAGGACGATCACGCGAGCGTAGACTCTGTCACTGTGTTGGATGTGTCGATGGAGAAGAACACCTGCATTACAGTCGTTGCTCGATAACGATATAAAGGTGTTTTATTGCGATCATCACCGCACGGGAGATATTCCTCAATCTAAGTACCTTGATACGCTGATTAACACAGCTCCGGAATGTTGCACCAGTTTATTAATCAACCAAAAGCTAAAGGGTGAGTATGTTGCATGGGCAATTGCGGCGGCATTTGGTGATAACTTAAAAGCGGTAGCGACACTACTAGCAACAGCTAGTGACTTTGACCAATCCCAAACTGACTTTTTAGAAGAACTGGGTACGCTCATTAATTATAACGGCTATGGCTCGTCGTTGAGTGATTTACACTTCACGCCAACTGAGCTTTACCAAGCTCTTTATCAATATTCGAACCCGTTTGATCTCTTGGATGATAAAGACTCCGTATTTTTCAACTTCGTGCCGCTTATCAAACTGACAACCAACAATTATCAAACCTAACCCCAATCTACGAGAGTGACGTCGCGCGAGTGTTTGAGTTGCCAGGGGAAACTTGGGCAAGGCGTATTAGTGGAGTCTTTGGGAATGAAATCGTTAATCAAGATCCAGATCGAGCGCAAGCCGTATTAACCCAAAACCAAGATGGCGAATCTTATACTGTGAGTTTGCGAGCGCCGTTATCTAATAGAATGGGTGCTGATGAAATTTGCTCTAGTTTTGATACGGGTGGTGGGAGAAAAGCCGCAGCTGGTATTAATCAGCTTAATGAAAATAATAAGATGAATTTTATTTCCAAAATTGAGACTTATTATTCATCTGTTGGCGAATGAATGACCTGAAAGTTTAAGATTTAAACCGCCCAAAAGTATGCTTTATTACTTTGAACTTCAATTCCTGACCTAAACCTCTAGCATATTTCAAGCTATTGGTGCTCATTGATTTTAGTGATGTCACTCGCAATGTAAAACTTCCTGTCGCCAGTGCTAGCGGGGTCTGCGAAGGTTGGTTTTCATTTTTCAACTCAACATTTTTTACCGATTGGATTATTTTAGAAGTTACTTAATTACCTCGGTGAATTAAGTGGCTTAATTTATTTTTCTGATAAATAGTTTGAGCGATAAATATCTATTTTTAGCATTCTAATTTGAATGAAAAGTCAAAGTCATATTGATTCTAATATTCAATCTGTGACTTAAAATCACAAGTTAAATCAAAGGTCATCTTTTCCTATAAATTCCATTACTTATCTATAAATATTCATGGCTAAAATGAATTGGTTCGGTTGTGATTGGCACAGCTGTTGAGTAAGGAAGTGGGACTAATGTTGAAACGTAAAGCTCTACAATTAGCAGTATCGGTCGGCATGGCGGCAATGTCTGGTGCTGTTTATGCGAATGGTTCAGACATGACAAATCCAGATTCTGGTGTCGTGGTGGGGTATTGGCACAACTGGTGTGAGGGTGGTGGTTACCAAGGCGGTAATGCGCCATGTGTGACACTGGACGAAGTGAACCCGATGTACAACATTGTGAATGTGTCATTCATGAAGGTTTACGACGTGGCTGATGGTCGAATCCCAACTTTTAAACTGGACCCAACCATTGGGCTTTCAGAAGAACAGTTTATTGACCAAATCTCTGAACTCAACAAGCAAGGTCGCTCTGTACTGATAGCGCTGGGTGGTGCAGATGCACACGTAGAGCTTGAAACCGGTGACGAAAGAGCCTTTGCTGATGAGATCATTCGACTTACTGAACGCTACGGCTTTGACGGTCTTGATATCGACCTAGAGCAAGCGGCAGTAACCGCAGCAAACAACCAAACTGTAATTCCAGATGCACTAAAGCTAGTGAAAGAACACTATCGCGCTGAAGGCAAAAACTTCCTTATTACTATGGCGCCTGAATTCCCGTATCTAACGACTGGCGGAAAATACGTACCTTACATCGACAATCTAGAAGGTTACTATGACTGGATTAACCCACAATTTTACAACCAAGGTGGCGATGGCATCTGGGTTGAAGGTGTTGGTTGGATCGCTCAAAACAATGATGCGCTAAAAGAAGAGTTCATCTACTACATTTCTGATTCTCTAATCAACGGTACGCGTGGCTTCCACAAGATCCCACACGACAAACTTGTGTTTGGTATCCCTTCAAGTATCGATGCAGCAGCAACCGGTTTTGTTCAAGAGCCACAAGATTTGTATGACGCGTTCGATAGCCTTACGGCGCAAGGTCAGCCTCTGCGCGGTGTAATGACTTGGTCTATTAACTGGGACATGGGTACTAATAAGAACGGCCAGCAATACAACGAACAATTTATTAAAGACTACGGCCCGTTTGTTCATGGTCAAGTGACACCGCCGCCAGTTGAAGGTGAACCTGTACTGAAAGGTGTTGAGAACTCGCGCGTTTTACACGGAACGGCTTTCGACCCAATGGAAGGCGTAACCGCAACAGATAAAGAAGATGGCGACTTAACATCATCTATTGATGTTGAAGGTTACGTTGAAACCAGTGTTATCGGTACTTATGTTCTGACTTACCGTGTGAAAGACAGCGACAACAATGAAACAACCAAAGCAAGAACAGTAGAAGTTTATAGCCAAAAACCCGTTTTCGATGGCGTATCAGATACAACAGTAATACTTGGTACTGCATTTGATCCGATGGCTGGTGTGACTGCAAACGATGCTGAAGATGGTGATCTAACGAGTTCGATTACACACACAGGCAGTGTCGATGTGAATGAAATGGGCAACTACACGCTTGTATATAGTGTGACAGACAGTGCTCATCAAACCGTCACTGCAGAGCGTAAAGTGTCTGTGACTGATGGTTCTAACTGTGCAGCAGCATGGGATGCCGGCACCGTTTATGTTGAAGGTGACCAAGTATCACACGATGGCGCAACGTGGGAGCGGGTTGGTATACTCGCGGTGAAGAGCCAGAACGACAGGTGAGTGGGGCGTTTGGAGAAAGGTTTCAGACAGCTCATGTGGTGGCAACCCTGATCCAGGTGACGACCCAGAACTGAACGTATCTGGCCTTAAGTCAGAATATGTACTGAATAACGGCAATGTACGTTTAGAGTTCACACTGACATCAAACGAAGCGCTAGATGTGACAGCGATGGTAATTGACAGCGCAGGTACTGTCGTTGAGCAGACAAAAGTTAACCTAACTGACAGCCGTGCAATCACAACGGATCTGTACGATGTAGCCGAAGGCCAATACAAGCTTGAAGTCGTAGGTAAAGCAACAGACGGCGAAATGGTAATGATCGATAATTCATTCGCTATCAAAGAAGAGGGCGGCACAACGCCACCTCCAGGTGATTACCCTCCGTATGAAGCCGGAACGAATTACGAAGCGGGCGATATTGTAGTCGGCAGCGACAATGGTTTATACGAATGTAAGCCTTGGCCATACACGGCTTGGTGTGCAAGCGCATCTTACGCTCCGGGAGATAGCCAATATTGGCAAGATGCTTGGACAAAGCTTTAATCAACTAGCTCTGTAGACTAAGCACCATAAAGTAAAAGATCAAAGAGAGGCCATCATGCCTCTCTTTTTATTTGGGTAATCCACTCATGAGTTCGGTGTTATTGATGTCACCACTTTTACTGACGGCACATATAGCGGCTAGGGCGACAAGAGACTTTGCTTTAGATCAAAATAAGAGTGATTATCAATTGTATTACTTGTCTGAAAACTGCACTATGCGCTCACTGAATTTTCAATTTTGTAAATATTTAAATAATGAATCTTGCGCAAGTCGATCTTAACCTCTTAGTCATCCTCAAACACCTTCTTGAAGAAAAACACGTATCCAACACCGCACTAGCCCTTGATATGAGTCAGCCAACCGTGAGTCGGTTCGTTGCAAAAGCTACGCACGGTGTTTAACGATGACTTGTTAGTGAGAGCGGCTTACGGTTATGAGCTAACACCAAAAGCAGAAGCCATTAAACAAGATCTTAATTCTGTACTGACACGTTTAGAGAAGCTAGTTCACGGCGATGTTTTTGAACCACAAACGAGTGACAGCACCGTTCGTTTTTCGGCTTGGTTCCACAGGTTTCTCACTTGTTACCTAAGGTCGTTTCTGAGATTCGCAAGCAAGCACCGAACATGGTAGTCGATATCGATTCCATTCCGAAGCGTCATTTCGAGCCTTTACTGTCTGGTGATGCGCACTTCGTACTGTCGACACATGAGCCATTAAGCTCAGAGCAGAACTTGTACCGAATGTTCGTGATCAGCCGTGATTATCGTTTATTGATGAGCAAAGACCATCCGTTGGCAGATAAAGAGATCACAGTCGATGACTTGCTTAACAGTCAATTAGGTCAGATCTCATTGCAAGGGGACAAGAAGCTCTCTATTGAGAACCGATTTAAAGATCTAGGTTTGATTGATAAACAGCGCCAGTTATCGATTCCAATTCAGTTGTCTAACTTCAACATCGCTGCAGATATTGCAGAGACGACTGACATCATCTTCCACCTTCCTACACCGTTTGCTACGCAAGCGGCCAAGCAACGTGACTTAATTTGTAAACGTGTGCCGAAAGCGATCAGAAGCCCGTCAGAAGATGTGTACCTTTACTGGCATAAACGTTTCCACAATGACCCTATGTGCCGTTGGGTGCGAGAGCTATTCAAAGACCTATACGCTTGAATCATTCGAGTGATGAATGTAATCTTTGAGTATCTATAGGAGTGAATATGGATCTTTTAACTTATTTGAAAGGTGAATAGCGAGAATCGATTTTGACATGAAACTTTCATTGATAAGAGTGGTAGTAGGTTGTTTAATGCAAACCATTATCATTATCATTACCAATTACATATAAGAATGAATATCATGTCTGAGAGATCCCTTTTACTCGTAAGCCTTTATCGATCGCAGTCGCTGTTATTTGTACTTCACTTTCGCCAAACCTATTAGCGCAAGAGGAAGTGAAGGATATAGATGAGCAAATGGTGGTTACGGCAACTCGTACAGAGATGGCGTTAAAACAAGCACCAGCTTCAATGTCGGTTATCACTGCTCAAGATATCGAAGACAGCCCAGGTATTACCTTGGCAGACATCGTTGCTGAATCAACGAGTGTTGAGTCTGACTTCGATAGCACACGTGCTGGCCGTCAAATGATCTCTATTCGTGGTATGGATTCTGATTACACGCTCATCATGGTAAACGGCCGTCGTCTAAGTTCGGCAAGTGCCATCATCCGTGGCAACGACTTCGACCTTTCTACTATCCCTGCTGATTCGATCGAACGTGTTGAAATCATCCGTGGCCCAATGTCTGCACTTTACGGTTCGGATGGTATGGGTGGCACAATTAACATCATCACGAAGGCTCCTGAAAACGATTGGAGCTCTACACTAAGCATGGACAACTCTTCACCTATGGATGGTAACGGCGGCCAAGAATACTCGGTTGGCTTAACCACATCAGGTGCTCTAATTGAAGATGAGTTGTACGCACGTGTTTCTGTAAACCAAACCAGTCGTAATGCATGGCAGCCATACTCAGGTACACACAGTTCTGGTTATGATCGTGAAGATATTACTGCATTAGAAGGCCGCGACACTCTTAGCCTATTAGCAAGCCTTTCATGGCACGCGACGGATAATCAAACCATCGATTTTGATTTTGGTTACAGCGACGACGAACGTGAATCAGCGGCAAAAAGTGCAAAATCGGTTATTGAGTCAGACACTCGTGTAGTGCGTCACAGCCAAGCAATTACACACAGTGGTTTCTGGAGCTGGGGTGATACTCAAGTTCGTTATTCACGCGAAACGTAACAGATAACGATGCCGCCGATCTAGGCAACAACTTCAGCAGCGATATCGAAGAGCTAACTCAAATTGTTGAAGCATCTGCTACTACTTACCTTGGTGACAGCCACACGCTGACATTTGGTATGGACTACCAGTTAAGTGAATTAACTAACAAAGAAAACCTATCAAGCGGAACTTCTGAAGCATATCAAGGTGCATTGTTTGTACAAGACCAATGGGTCATGACAGACAGCCTAACCGCAACGATCGGTGGTCGTTTGGATAAGCACGAATTGTACGGCGAAGAGTTCAGCCCACGTGTGTATTTGGTTCACCAAACAACGAATGACCTAATCATCAAAGGTGGTGTAGGCAAGGCATTCAAGGCGCCAACATTGACTCAAAACCAATCTGACTACACAGTATCAAGCTGTAAGGGTGGTTGTGCGTTGGTGGGTAATGAAGACCTAAATCCAGAGACAAGTATTAACTACGAACTTGCGACGGTATACACACAACCACGTTGGAATGTAGAAGCAGCATTGTTCCGTAATGAGATTAATGACCTAATCGAAAGAACGCAGGGTTACTGCCCGCAAGGTGGTGATTGGAACGAAAGTGCTCTTCAATGTGAAAACCCTGACGGTACACCAACGGGAGATTTAGGCGCGAAGACGTACCAAAACGTGTCTGAAGCTATCATTCAAGGTGTTGAGCTTGGCGGTATGTACCAAATCTCTGACGAGTGGGCAGTTTCTGGTAACTACACTTACCTAGATACAGAAGATAAGTCGACAGGTGAAGAGCTACTTGAGCGTTACAAGCATTCAGGCTTTGTGAAGCTTAACTGGAACCCAACTTACGATCTAAGTACCTTCGTCAGTGCGCGTTACCGTGGTGAGCGTCAGATTGACGGCGACCTAACGCAAGACGCTTACACAACATTGAACATCGGTACGGTTTACAATGTGAATGATTCAGTGCGACTACGCGCAGGTATCTCAAATCTAACAGATGAGTCAGTATCGGAAGAGTTAGAGTACATTGGTTATGTTGAAGAGCCACGTACTTACTACGTAGGTATGACTGCAGACTTCTAATCAACCTGCGTTTGATTCGATAGATAAATTTAAAACAAACAACCCACAGGACTTAACGTCGTGTGGGTTCTTTGATTTGGGAGCTCGTAACTTGGTGAGCTTAGGTGTCGAACAGTATTAGCTTTTACACAAGTAATAAGAGCATTGCCCGATTGGGTATCCCACGGCAACAACTTATCGTAATCGTGTTCAAAGACATGAACTTCAAAGTAGGCTTTGAGTATTTCAATCAACTCTTGGAACGAGAAGGCCACCATTGGGTGTTCATCATTCCATATTTGACTTTCGCCAGCGGTTGTCTTCTCTATACTGAGTTTCAACGCCTGTTTGTCACCTTCGCCTGAATAATACCAACCCGAACGGAAAGTAAAATCATCCTGCTCTTGGTTAGTTGTGTGTCGAACAAAAGATCATTACAGATCTTGTCTTTGTCGACCACATTGAAGCAGAACACACCGCCTTGTTTTAGCGCTTTATGAACGCTGGCAATGCACTCTTTTAACTTCTCAATACCATCGTTGTAGTGGATGGAATACAAGAAACAAGTTATAAGGTCGAACGGCTCAGACACTTCAAAATTACTCATGTTCTGCACTGAAAAGTTAGCTTCAGGGCAGCGTATTTGAGCGATGTCTAACATGGGCTGGTTTAGGTCAAGTCCATTGCTTTGATAGCCGTAATCAATAAAGTAACGAACGTGAGGACCCGTACCACAACCAAGGTCTAGGTGAGTTTTCCTTCATTTCCAAAAATCTGATGTAGCCTACGAAACCGCAGTTACTTTGCGCTTGGTAGTCAATATCAACACACATTAAATCATAGTAACCAGATAGGTCGGTATAGAGCGCGTTGGCGGACATGTTTGCCTGCAGCATTTGCTGAAAAAATTGGGGTGGCGCATAGTAAACTAGAACTTAAAAATAACAAGAAAATCTTGGTTCAGTTTACTGGTTTAAATGACCTTTTCTTAATGCTTAGCAATTGTTTCATGAGCAACATTCTACACATGCGCCTTCGTGGTTTACCGAGACTCTATTTTTCCGTTTGATTTAGCACGATAGAGCGCGTCATCTGTAACTCGAATCAATGTATTGAGGGAATTGCTGGTACGAAGGATGCAGCTGTCGGTAATGCCAATACTGACGCTTGATTGAAACTTGGTGCGGTTGAACCCCAAGAATTGATGAGTTCGAAACTCTTCGCAAATACGCTCCCCACCACTCGTGCTTGAGAATCTGCAGTATCGAGGGCGGTCGCGTGAGTCGTTTGTTTTTTGGAAAGAAGACGATAAATTCTTCGCCACCCCAGCGTCCAACCACGCCGTTCAAGGCTTTGACGTGCTTCTTAATGGTATTCGCGAGGGTGCGAATTACATCGTCGCCAACACTGTGCCCAAATTGGTCGTTAATCTTTTGAAGTCATCAATATCAAGCAGTAGGCAAGACATCTCAGTTTGTTCTTTTAACGGCTTCTTTAACCAATCGTAAATGGCACTGCGGTTGAACACCTGCGTTAAGTCGTCGTGAAGTGCGCGGTGCATGGTTCTTGTTCTAATATCACCTTATCGGAAACATCTTCTACTACCACTTGAATGGCTTTCTCGCCTTCCCAGTTGATGATGTTGTCGTAGATATTGAAGTGTTTTTTACTGCCATCAAAACATTGGTTTTCAACCACCGAACTGAAGCTTGGCGTATCACCGGCAAGAATACTCTGGCAGCGTCTCATGGCGTTGGTACGATTGTCCGGCGGGATAATTGAAATGATGGAATCCATGGCAAGCACTTCTTCTATTGATTTGGCGCCTAGCATTTCAACCCATGCTTGATTGACCATAAGCGGTTTGAAGTTTCGATGTACGAGCACGCCTTGTTTAGAGCTATTGAGCAGAGCTCGATACATCTGATCCTTTTCTTTATGGCGTCGCTCTGCGGCGATGACAGACGTGATATCAATGAGCATGACGCGAAGTGCAGGGCGATTATTGACCATAATGCATTGAGCGAGGCTGAACAATGAGAGGAAATTTCCTTTCACGGGGACATCTGTATAGATCTTACCGTTTTGCAGTTTGCCTTTAATCGCAGAAAGGTAACGTTCACGGACAGAGCCGCGATAATGCTTGGGTATTAGCGAGTAGACAAAATCAACGTTGTTGAGAAGAGCTTCGCGGGTATCGTAACCGAAGATCTTAGCGATGTTTTGGTCGACATCGATGACACGGTGATCTTGTAGCGTAATGTAGCCCTGTGCAGAATCGAAATTCTGGCAACGTGTGGCTGTGGTTAAATCTAATTGGATACTCATATTGACCTGACTACTTATCCTCTCACCGGAAACAGGTGCTTTTTATGAATGGTGGTGTCGTGAATAGATTTTGATTGCTGTATATCGGCAAGGTCTTTAAACACGCAGCACGACAAATGTCGCGAGACTATGTAAGTAAAGTATAATATTCGTAATCTTTCGAGGGTACCGTAATTTTACTGTATCGAAAATGGATTAAAAATTTATTAAGGATAATTAAAGGCTTATGGAAATAAAAATTGATGACTTGTCTGGCGGAGAGGTGATTGGGCTACTTGAAGAACATTTAGCTGATATGTACGCGACATCGCCACCAGAAAGCGTTCATGCACTTGACCTTGATGGGCTAAAGTCACCAGAGATAACATTTTTCAGCGCATGGCAAGACAGCCAGTTACTGGGCTGTGTCGCGATTAAAGAGCTGGATACTCAACATGCTGAACTTAAGTCGATGAGAACTTCTCAATTTGCACGTAAATCTGGTGTTGCTAGCCAACTTCTGCAACATGTTTTGGATACAGCAAGCGCTCGCCAATATCGACAAATCAGCTTAGAAACTGGCTCTGAAGATTACTTTAAACCTGCGCGTAACTTGTATGAGAAATTTGGCTTTGGTTATTGCGAACCTTTTGCAGATTACGAGCTCGATCCTCACAGTCAATTTATGACTATCGAACTGCGCTAGTGCAAGCTCAGAAGCTAATGTCCAAAAACAAAAAGGTTGCCGATAGCAACCTTTTAACTCTGAATCAATAACAGATGATTAAAGCGTTAGCGAGTTTCTAGCTCCGCGAAAATGGCTTCGGCATCGACAACGCTTCCTGAGATTGAAAGTGTGCTGAACGGAACCAAATCGTCAGGGCTAGAAGGCTTTTTAACCAGCAGCTCAGGGTAGACTTTCGATTCGCCCATCAACATTGCCTTGAGCTCTTTGACGGATAGGTCAGGGTAGCGAGACCAAACTAATGCCGCGACGCCAGACACGACAGGTGCAGCCATGCTCGTACCACTTTTCGAACCATAGGTGTTACCCGGTGTGGTTGACAAAATGCGGTAGCCCGGAGCAAACACATCAACTGATTTCTGACCAAAGTTACTGAAGCTTGCGACTAAGGTTTCGTCTGCGTATTTCGCAGATGCACCCACATCTAACCATGTTGAGATAGGCTTCGAGCGGTAATGCTTAGCGTAGCGGTTTGGAAAGCTTGGTTTGATGTCGTTGTCGTTACGGCTGTTACCCGCAGAGTGAACAATTAGCACGCCTTTACGAGCCGCATAACGGAAAGCATGGTCGACAATGTACTTACGTGGTGAATAACTTTTACCGAAACTCATATTGATGATTTTCGCGCCGTTATCGACTGCGTAACGCACGGCGTTGGCAATGTCTTTGTCTCGCTCATCGCCGTTTGGAACCATACGTACTGCCATGATTTGAGCATGATCCGCGACACCATCAATACCGATAAAGTTATTACGTTCTGCTGCAATAATTCCGGCCACGTGAGTACCGTGTGAACCTACAGGACCTTTTACATCGTTGTTTCCGTATCCTTTTTCCCAAGGGTTAGAAATGTCGTCCCAAACAATATCACCACGTGTATCAAGATCTAGATTAAGGTGGAAATCTAAAGAGTCTTGATAGCGACTGCGACGTGATTCTAGATATTCAAATGAGTACCATGAATCAAACACACTCAAAAGTCCTTCAGCAGCGGTTACGACGCTAGCGTTCTCGCTATCTAATAGTGTTTTTAAACCGTTGGTAGAAAAGTCTTTCTGATCGACGTATTGAAGAATTTGTTCTTTGAACGCATTGGCTTGCTCAGTTGCTGTCGTTACGCGATTCAATGCATCTTGGTCATCTTTCAAAGAAGACAAGTAATCCGCTTCTACCGCTTTAAAGTAAGCTCGCTTCTTACGCGGAATCCAATGACCCTTCTCTTTTAGCTTAAGGTATTTTTGTATTCTCTGGTGACTTCTAATGTATCTTGATCCACGTTAATGCCGAGTGAGTTACCAAGAAAGTTCCAACCGTGGACATCATCGATGTAGCCATTGCCGTCGTCATCGATTCCGTTGTCGGGGATCTCGTCTTCGTTGGTCCATAGTTTGTTTTTAAGATCTTCGTGTTCCACATCAACGCCCGAATCAAGAACGGCCACGATGACAGGTTGTGGTTGAAGAGGGGGCATTAAGTAGTCGTATACCACATCAGAAACCCACGCCTTGAGTCTGGTGTAACTTGCCGAGAGGTTAAACCAATCGCCACGTTGTTCGTCAGCGTTACTCATCATCCTCATAGAGAAAAATGCGGGTTGGATGGTTTCTCGTGAGTAATCCTCAACTATCGTCCCTTTTACATCCTGAATGAAGGGCGAGTTGGTAGGTTGCAGCTCTGGACTATTTTCATTAAGAGCCGAGGCAGATACGTGAGCCGAAGCCATAATGGCCAAAGCGAGAGTGGTAAGTCTGTGTCCGTGATTCATCTGTGTTGCATCCTTATCATTGTGAGACTGAATAGTTGTTTGCCTAAAACGGATACTTAGGAAAGTTGTTTAAGAAGCACTTGCTAAGTTCGTTATACGAGTGGGAAAAAGCCCGCTCAAAAAAGCAGTCAAAAGGTAATATGCAATCAGACTTGTATCATTCGTTCGGTCAATGAAATGGTAGGAAGATCTCACTGTGATCGATTTTAAAGTCTTAAAGTTTGAGCTGAATTCTATTAATAAAAACAATATTTATAAAATAAAGACACAAGAATAAAGGTGTTTAAAATCAATTGATTAGTTTGTTAATTATTTGAAATGCACGTGAAAACTAAAGTGAGAGTCAGTCTTAGAAAAAGCGGATGTGTGCATTTAAGTACTGCTATTTCCGCTTCTCCAATCGTCAAATACATGTGATAAGAGGCGCTGATGGTGACAGGCCACTTGTTAACAATATGATAATTTGGCTACTATTATCGCCCATACACTCGTAACTACTTTTAAAGACCTTTCTCATGTCGACTTATTTTGCTGGTTTTTCTCTTGGTCTTTCGCTGATTCTTGCGATTGGTTCTCAAAACGCGTTTGTTTTAAAACAAGGTCTCAAGAACCAACATGTTCTGGCCATTTGTGCGGTGTGTGCGATTTCTGATGCGCTGCTGATCAGTTTTGGGGTAACGGGCTTTGGTGCGATTGTTAAACAGTTTCCACAAATAGAGCAATTTGCTCGTTATGGCGGAGCTATCTTTTAGGCGTCTACTCGTTTCTTAAGCTTCCGCTCTGCATTCACTGAAAACCACGCTCTGGAAGCAAGTGCAGAAACTAAAGATTCATTAACCAAAGCGATAGCCATGTGTTTGGCGTTCACTTGGCTAAACCCGCACGTCTATTTGGATACGGTAGTCCTGCTTGGTTCTATTTCGACTCAATATCAACCTAATCAAATGTTATTTGGCGCAGGGGCGGTAACGGCTTCGTTTGTGTTCTTCTTTTCGCTAGGTTATGGCGCTCGATTCTTGGCACCAATGTTTAAGAACCCAAGAGCATGGAAGGTATTAGAATTTATCGTCGGTGTGATCATGGCATCTATTGCAATATCTTTGATCGTTTAATCGACCAGATTTGGTGATTCAAAGTTTCTGTATTTCACTATTTCCATAAAAATGGAATTATTTTTCGTCTTTTGGTTTTGGTGTTCGTCTTAGGGGGTAAACAGAAATTAATGACCTAATTCGAGTCACCATGATTAAATTGATTAGCTTTAAAAATTGCCCATTTGTTCAACGTGTTATGGGTTCGCTTGTAATGAAGAATGTACCGTTTGAAATTGAATATATTGAACTAAGCGACAAACCACAGTGGTTCTTGGATATTTCGCCAAACGGTCAAGTGCCTGTGTTAGTGACTGAAAACGACACGGTATTATTTGAGTCTGACGCTATTGTTGAATACCTAGATGATAAATATGCGCCAATTGAAGAGGTGACTGCCGAGCAAAAGCATTAGACCGTGCTTGGTCTTATCAAGCGAGTAAACATTACATGCCTCAATGCGGCACTATGGGTAGTAAAGATAAAGAGACCTTTGAAACTCGTTTGGCAAATCTTCAAAAGCCTTCCTAAAAGCAGAAAAGAAACTAGGCGAAACAGTATTCTTTAAAGGCGATTACATCTCTAACGTCGACATTGCTTGGCTACCGTTATTACACCGTGCATCGGTGATCAAAGAGCGTTCTGGTTTTGATATGTTGGAAGGTTTCCCAAAAGTACAGAAGTGGCAAGCGGCTTTGATTGAATCTGGATTGACCGATAAAACCGTTCTGAGGATTTTATTGAGAAATTCAGTGGCTTCTATTTAACGAACAACTACTTGGCAAGCCTAGCAGAAGCTCGTTAATAATATTTATACAACTTGATATATATTTTAATAGCAGGTCGTACTAAATAAATCACCTCAAAAAAATAAAACTCCTCTATTTAAATATAGTGTGAGTTTTTTAATTTTATGAGTAAGAAAAACAATCCAAACAACTAATTTTAGTTACTTCTCTCACATCGTAATTAGCTAGTAAAATTAATGATTTAAGCTGGTTTTATAAGTCAAATAACGGCTTGTCTATTTTTAATTTCAGTCATTTCATTGCAATGAAATTATCAATTCTCACAAATGAGACTTTGTTAGATATCACCATTTGTTCATTTGATGAACACAAAATGTTGTGATAATTTCTCATTCACTCTATAAGTGAACAGTGTTTTATTATTCGTTTGGAGTTGTTTATTTAATTTATTTTAAACAGTAACGCAACCGGTGGAATAGTGTCGGATAACTACCAGCGATTGGTTAACGTTACTGTAGGACAAACTAAAAAGGGTATTTTCATGCTTAAATCAACATTTCTATTGGGCCTAGTTGGCTTGGTTTCACTTCCTACTTTTGCTGCTGGTATTGAAGGTGGTCCATACATTGGTGCTGGCCTTGGTGTATATCAAGATTCAGATACTGACGGCGCAGGCAGTTTAGACGCTGAAAGCATGGGATATAGCCTTTACGGTGGTTACCAATTTAACCGTATCGTTGGTATTGAGCTTGGTTATACAGATTACGCTGATTACGAGTCATATGGCACTAAGGTATTCTCACCAACATCGTTTTCTGTGGCAGCAAACCTAGGCTACACCTTCGACAACTCAATTCGTCCGTTTGTGTTGGCGGGCTTGAGCTATGTCGATCTAAACTCAAACAGCGCTAGTGCTTTTGATGATGACTCTGGTGCAGGCTTCCATTTCGGTGTTGGTGTTGAATACACGCCAGTAGAAAACCTGACACTTCGTCTGATTTCTCAAGCCGATGCAGTAAACATTGAATTCTTCGATAAGCAAACGGGTAATAGACTACAAAGTCGTGATGTTGCGTTCAGCACAGTAACACTGGGTGCTTCATACAACTTCTAATTGCTTAGCATTTGAATTATAGATATAGCCCATGTTGTCGAATGATAACGTGGGCTTTTTTTTCGGGTAATAGATTCGTAAATTATGACTCAATAGGTTCGTAAATATAGTCATAATGTGTAGAATCCTATTTTTGCCAAAGTCGAGAAATACAGATGTCTGAACTAATCCAACAACAAATCGGAAATATCGCGTTAGTCGTAGAGAACTATGATGATGCGATCGAGTTCTATACCAAGAAACTTCAATTCACTCTGATCGAAGACACCAATCTAGGTGGCGGAAAACGTTGGGTACAGGTATCTCCTCCGAATTCAAACGGAACGAACTTATTACTGGCTCAAGCAAGTAATGAAGAGCAGAAGCAGTCCGTGGGTAACCAAACCGGTGGTCGCGTTTTTCTGTTTCTACAGACCAATGATTTTTGGCGTGACTATGAGCTGATGAAAACAAATGGCGTTGTATTCAATGAAGAACCACGAGTAGAAGAGTACGGGACTGTGGTTGTGTTCCAAGATCTCTACGGCAACAAGTGGGACTTACTTCAACTAAATCGCCCAAACCATTAAGCTTTAACTTAGCTAGATTTACACATCAAAACCGCTCTAACTTTGAGCGGTTTTATATAACAAACAACGTTCAATGAAGTGTTGAACACAGAGCCTATAAAGCCTGAAATTAGTTGGTTTTCACAAGCTTATAAAAGGGAAATATCTGAACTATTTTGGTAGATTATGAGTATTACCGACTTCCAGTGAGCAGCAATGAAGATTCTTCACACGTCCGATTGGCACCTTGGCCAAAACTTCTACAATAAAAGCCGTAAGAATGAACACGAGCGGTTTTACAATGGTTACTTGAGCAAGTTACTGAGCACAACATCGACGCGATTATTGTTGCTGGCGATATTTTCGATACCAGTACGCCGCCAAGTTATGCGCGTGAGATGTATAACAAGTTTGTTGTCGACTCGAATAAGATTGGCTGCCAATTGGTGCTATTAGGTGGAAACCATGACTCGGTGTCTGTGTTGAAAGAGACACAGCAATTACTGAAGTACATGGGTGCTGATGTCATCCCAAATACCAACGAAGATCATGCGACACAGGTTGTCGAGCTCAAAGGTAAAACGGGTGATGTAGAAGCCTTGGTGTGTGCCATTCCATTTATTCGTCCTCGCGATGTGTTGACCAGTCAAGCTGGTGTGTCTGGTGTTGAGCGCCAAAAACAGTTGGGTGATGCCATTAAGCAGCATTATCAAAGTGTTTACGATGCGGCTGTCGCAAAGCGTGCGACGTTTGAAAACAGCGAAAACATGCCAATCATCGCGACCGGTCACCTAACCGCAATGGGGTTCAACAGTCAAATTCCGTGCGGGATATTTATGTTGGTAACCTCGATGGTTTTGCTGCTGATGGTTTCCCTGATGCTGATTACATTGCACTTGGTCATATTCACCGCCCACAAGTCGTGGCGAAGCGTGAATACATTCGTTATTCCGGCTCTCCAATTCCACTCAGCTTTGATGAGCTTAAGTCTCAGAAACAGGTCTGTGTGGTCGAATTTGTAGAAGGCGAGCGCACCATTTCTCAACTGGCTGTCCCGACATTCCAACCGCTTGCTGAGATCAAAGGCGACTTGAGTGAAATTGAATCTCAACTGAACCAATACATTGGCTCAGATGGGGAACTGAGTGTTTGGTTGTCGATTGAAGTTCAAGCGCAAGATTACCTTTCAGATCTCCAAGAACCCATGCGTGCCTTGACTGAAGGTTTGAACGTAGAAGTGTTGCAACTTCGCAGAGCGAGAGAACGTCGAAATCAAGCTTTAGAGCAAGAGTCCGCAGAAACGCTGTCTGAGCTGAGCCCTATGGATGTGTTTACTAAGCGTATTGCCTTAGAAGAGTTTGAAACGGACTCTGAAAAAGCGCGCTTAGAGCGAATGACTGTGAAGTTTAAGCAAGTCATGGTTGAAGTGTCTGAAAGCGCTCAAGCACCAAACAAAGTAGAAGAGTAACGAGTATGAAGATTTTAAGCCTAGAATTTGAAAACCTTAACTCTTTGAAAGGTCGTTGGAAGCTCGACTTTACCCAATCACCGTTTGCAGAAAATGGTCTGTTTGCCATTACAGGTCCAACCGGGGCGGGCAAAACCACCATTCTTGACGCGATCTGTTTAGCGTTATTCCACCGAACGCCGCGTTTGAAGAGTATTGCGAAAGGGAATAACGAACTGATGACGCGCGGTACTGGCGAATGTTTTGCTGAACTTGAATTCGAAGTTCAAGGTAAAACCTACCGTTCTAACTTCCATCAAAAAACGTGCCCGAGGTAAACACGATGGTGCATTGCAAACACCGACTTGTGAATTTGCGGATGCCGACACCGATAAAGTCTTAGAAACCATGTTAACCAAGAAGACCAAGCTGGTTGAGCAGGTAACGGGTTTGGACTTTTCACGCTTTACTAAATCGATCATGTTGTCTCAAGGCGAATTTGCTGCATTCCTCAATGCCAATGCAAATGATCGTGCCGAGCTGTTAGAAGAGCTAACGGGTACCGAAGTTTATAGCCTGATTTCAGAGCGTATTTACGATCACTTTAAATCGAGTGAAGAAGCACTGAATCACCTGAAAGCGAAAGCCGAGGGTGTGAGCTTATTGTCTGAAGAGCAAATCCAAGAGCTTACAACGGAACGAGAAACCCTTGAAGCCGAACAAAAGCGTTTCGCCGAGCAACTCAAGGAGTGGCAAGCCCACCTGAGTTGGTGGAAAGACGTGACCAAAGCGCAACACACTATTGCGACGAGCGAGCACGACTTAAAAACTGCGCAGGATGAATTGCAACATAACCAAGCATCGTTGGCACGCTTGGCAAATAGCGAACCAGCTGAAAAACTGCGCCCGCTGCATAAAGATTTAAAGCGTTGCGAGCAAGAGGTAAGTACCACTCAAGCTAACCTAAATAACAGCACTAAATTACTGGCAGTTCGTGACGCGGAGAAACAAGACGCACAAGCTAAGCTGACGCAAAGCAGCGACGCTGTTCAGAAGATAAAAACTGAACAACAAGATCAAGAGAAGATCATTGAGCAGGTTCGTCCGCTAGATAACCAAATTGCAGTGCTTAAAGACAAGCAATCTGCTGCAGTTAATTCAGCGAATGTACTCAATGAACAACACTCGCAGCAGCGCAATCATCAGCTTGTATTAACGAAGCAGATCGATGAGTTGAAACAGCAAGAAAAGCTCAGCTCTGATTACTTAACAGCCCACCAAGCCGACCAACAGTTAGAAAAATACCTAGGCCAGTGGCAAGCCAAGGTAGAGCAAGTTCGCGCTTTAGAGCGTCAGCATTCAGAACAGTTGAACTCGGCTAAGCAAGCTTTATCGGCTCTTGATACTCAGCAAGCGGTTATAAAAAGTGCGCAACAAGCCAAAGCAACACAAGATCAAACCTTAGCTGAATTGGTTGTGACAGAAAACAATACCAAGCAGCAATGGGAAGACTTGCAAGGCAATACCAGTGAACAAGTGTTACATACTCAAAAAGAGTTGTTGGAGTTTTGGAATCGCAACACGCACTCGTTACTGGACATTAATCGTAGTTTTTAAACGCTCAGCAACAGCTTGGGGCTAAAACTCAAGCGCATCAAATTAATACTCAGCAAGCTGATAAGCTTTCGAAAGAAACGCGAAGTGCTAGTCGAGCGATACAAAGAGAAAGAGACATCGCTTGAACGCTTAACCTTGTTGATCGCGCAAGAAGGGGAACTGGCAAAATACCGAGCAGCTTTAGAATCTGGATCTGAATGCCCATTGTGTGGCTCAACAGATCATTCGATAGAACAATCGCAAGACATTGCAAACTTGGTTGCCCAACAAGAGCGTGAAAAGCATGAGTTAGCAATTATCAAGAAAGACGGTCAAGAGCATCGCCAAAAGCTAGATTCTCTTGCTCCTATGATTACTGCGCTCAACGATGATATTCAGCGCGCTCAAGCGGACATTCAACAAGCTCAATTGAACTGGCAAGGCATAATTGGCAAGCTTCAACAGAGTTTGTCTGATTTCCCTAACACAGCTCCAGAGTTGGCATTGTTAACGGTTAACGATTTAGGTAACGAAGCTGCAGTGATGACGTTTGCAGAGCAATGTGAGCTTCAACTCAATCAAACCTTGCTCCAGTTGAAAGCACTCGTCGATGCTAAAACTTTGTTTTCTGAAGCTGAGAAACAGCGTTTATCGGCGAGAATGACGGCAGACAAAGCGCAAGCAAACCTAGAACTGGCCGAGCAACGCTTAGAGGATCTCAACAAGCAAAACCAAAGTGTAAACGAACAGATAAACCACACGGCTCAACAGAAAGATCAACAATGGAGCTCGCTAAAAGAGAGTATTTTGAAACCTCTATCGAAGCGCCTGAACTTGAACACATTGACGCTTGGTTCGCTGAAAAGCTCCAAGCATCAAACACATGGATGCAAACAAAACAACAACACGCCGAACTAGAGAAGCAACTGATTACTCAATGTGCAGAGCAAAAAACGTTGGATGACAAGCTAAGCAGTGTGCAGAAAGAGCTCGATACGTTAAATAAAGAGAGCGGATCGTTAGCGGCGGAATTGGCTCGCATCGGCTCGGAAAGGGTGCAATTGTTTGGTGAGAAAGACATTCAAACTGCCAGCAATGCGATGAAGCAGAAAGTGGCGGATGCGGTCACTGCATTTGATGCTGCTCAGGTGGTTGTTAACCGCTGTGAACTGGAACATCGAACCGAGCAAACGAAACATACTGGTTTCTCTGATGAATTGGTGAGTAAGCAATCAAGCCACACGCAAGCAACGACTGCTTGGGTCGAAGCTTTACAAGCGAGCCCATTCGAAGCTGAAGTTGATTTTGAAGCCGCATTGTTAGACGAAGAAGTTCGTACCCAACTGCAAAACCTTAAGAAGTCGTTAGACGAGGCAATTGTTAGTGCGCAAGCAAGGTTAAACACCGCTAAAGCAGCCCAAGTGGAGCTACAAAACCACGACAATGCGCAAACATGGCAAGAGCAAGATCAACAGCAAGTAGAAGAAGCAACGACGGAATGCCAAAACGCGCAACAAAGTCATGCGACGAAGATCGGTGCGATTTCTGCCAACCTTGAAACGGATCGTCAGAATCGCAGTAACCAGCAAGACTTGTTCAAACAGATTTCTGATCAGCAAGTCGAATTTGATGATATCTCTCGTCTGAATTCGTTAATTGGTTCTAAGAATGGTGACAAGTTCCGTAAGTTTGCACAGGGGCTGACTCTGGAAAACTTGGTCTATTTGGCGAACAAGCAACTTCAGCGTTTGCACGGTCGTTATGAGTTAAAACGTAAAGCCGACGATGGCTTAGAGCTGCAGGTATTGGATACGTGGCAGGGCGATGTGATGCGAGATACCAAAACTCTGTCAGGCGGCGAAAGCTTCTTGGTGAGTTTGGCGTTGGCATTAGCACTTTCTGATCTTGTGAGTTACAAAACCAGTATTGATTCTCTGTTCTTGGATGAAGGGTTTGGTACGCTTGATAGCGACATTAGACATCGCACTGAATGCGCTCGATAACCTGAATGCGTCAGGCAAGATGATTGGCGTGATCAGCCACGTTGAGGCACTCAAAGAGCGAGTGCCAGTTCAATTGAAAGTGACAAAGCACTCTGGCCTTGGTGTCAGTGAGATGGAGAAGCAGTACAAAGTTGTCGCGTAGATTTCCATGTGACTGGTGCTTGATATTGGAAGCATAGCCAGTTGAACCGAAATGGATTCAGTTGTGGTAAAAGCAGATCCCCGACTCAGTCGTTCCTCCTTCTCGAGGATGACGGAGTCGGGAATTGTCATCAATCACTCTGTCGTTATTCCATAAAGTGAGGAACGAGCGTAATAGGAAATCTAGGTTTGTTGGTATTACCTCCGCTATTCCCTAAAGTGAGGAACGAGCGTAATAGGGAATCGAGCTTTGTTCGTATTACTTTCGTTATTCCCCAAAGTGAGGAACACACGTAATAGAGAATCTAGGTTTGTTCGTGTTACTTCCGTCATTCCCTAAAGCGAGGAACGAGCGTAATAGGAATCTAGGTTTGTTCGTGTTACTTCAGTCATTCCCCAAAGTGAGGAACGTATATGGACTCCCCCTAGTATTGCAAGGAAACGAGTAAAGGTACGCAAGTGCACGTATATTCGGTTTCTTTATGGGAGCTACCCCGAACCTCTATGGCTTAATCCACTCAGCAAAAGTTCTTATCGAGCGTGTGGTGTATTATCACCTTCGTCCCTCTCAGAGTTTCTCTTGCTTGCTATGCTCACTCTTTACCATAATTTACTTGCTTACATGGGGATTGATGTCTCCCCTTAACCTTATAAAATCAATTGTTAAGCGAGTAACGTTTCATTATAAGATCGATTGCTCTTCAGCATGGCACAAGCCATTCTGATCGTTTTGTTAGCAAGGGCGACAACTACTTGGTTAAACGACTTTCTTTCTAACAAGTTTCGTATCCAGCAACTTAAGCGATCTTCTTTATCTCGTATATTCGCTACCACTGCTCTTGCTCCATGAACGACAAGAGAGCGTAAGGTTTTATCACCTGATTTACTTATTCCGTGGTTTTTGTTCTTACCACCACTGCCAGTATGAGCCGGAACTAAACCTAAGCTCGCACTAGCCCCTCGCCCATTTCTATAGGCCGAAGCGTCACCTAGGCGGGAAAAATGGCACTTGCAATCACCCAACGTACACCTCGTAAAGTGATTAATAACTGGCAAGCGGGTATTTGCTTTGCAAAGTCTATAAGTTGCGATTCAACTCTCTCGATAGGCTCATCAAGACTTAGTAGCTGAGCATGTAATTCTCGGAGAACGAATCGAGTTGTCAGTGTTAATTCATTCTCTGCATCTTCGATAACGAGAGGGAGCAGTTCTCGCAGTTTATTGGCTCCTTGTGGGAAGGTAATTCCACATTCCGCTGCATAGCCACGGATCCGTAGACTTACTGCTGTGCGTTGTTTTATATAGCTTTGTCTTAAACTCAGCAGCATAGCGATATCTTGCTGCTCAGGTGTTTTACTGGTACCGCATGAATATCGGAGCGTAAGGAAGCTTCGTAAATCGCGATAGCATCATTAGCATCGTTCTTATTACCACAGCGATATGGCTTCACTTTTTGGGGAGGTATCATTTTGACGGTATGACCACGGCTTTGAAACGTTCGTCCCCAATAATGAGATGCCGCACAGGCCTCTATGCAAATGGTCGCGCCAGGTGTTGGCTGATGACCGTTAGCATTTTCTTTTTAGACATAGCTTGGTTCAACTTACGCTTTCCATGGCGGTTAAATACCGCGACTTGAAAGACGGATTTGGCTAAATCAATCGAGATTGTGTTAAATTTATTCATAGTATGGGCTCCTGTTTTGGTTCGCACCTGTAACTTTAGCTGACACTGTCAGTTAAGGTGGGGAGTCCATACCATTGAGTGTAGTAGAGAATCTATGTTTGTTGTTATTACTTTCGTCATTCCCTAAAGCGAGGGACGAGCGTAATAGGGAATCTCGCTGTTTAGCATGTTGAATGAGAGCGCTACACAGAAGGAGCCGCGCATGCACAAGAAACCACATCTCCCAACGAAGACATGTCCTGTTTGCAACAAATCTTTCTCGTGGCGTAAAAGTGGCAGCGTTGCTGGGATGAAGTTATCTATTGCTCTGAACGTTGCCGTCGTCATAAATCTAAGCCTTCATAACATCCTTCCACATAGAATCCTACTTTCGTAACTCCAAATTGAAGAACTCCTTTCGTTTCTGATTCATTTAATAAGTCTTTAATCGCTTATCCCTTCATTTCTTAAGTTTATATTTCTATCTGTAAGATAAGTGATGTATAAAGGCGGCATGAAGATACCTAAAAGAATACAGCCTTTAGTTGACGATGGTTTAGTCGACGAGGTGACAAGCCAACTTATGAGTGGCAAAGAAGCATCGGTGTACATTGTACGCTGCGGCGATACGATCCGTTGTGCCAAGGTATATAAGGAAATTAGCCAGCGTAGCTTTAAAAAGCGATAGCATACCGAGAAGGCCGAAAGGTGCGTAATAGCCGCCGAGCGCGAGCTATGGAAAAGGGCTCTGGTTTTGGTCGCGAGCAACAAGAGAAGGTGTGGCAAAGCGCTGAAGTGGATGCTCTATATAAGCTAGCCGAAGCGGGCGTTCGTGTGCCTGTTCCTTATGGCTGCTTTGACGGCGTATTGCTGATGGAATTGGTTACGGACGACGAAGGTTACGTTGCCCCAAGACTAAATGATGTGGTGATGTCTCCAGAGCAAGCTATTGAACACCACGCAGTGATGATGACTTACGTGGTTAAGATGTTGTGTGTCGGTTTGATCCATGGTGACTTGTCTGAATTCAACGTATTAGTTGACGAATACGGTCCAGTGATTATCGATCTACCACAAGCAGTTGATGCTTCGGCGAATAACAATGCTGAATGGATGCTGACTCGTGATATCAATAACATTCGTGATTATTACGCACAGTTTGCACCTGAATTAGCAAAAACTGAGTATGCCAAGGAAATGTGGGCGCTCTACGAAAAGGCGACCTTAAGCCAGACAGCAAGTTAACTGGCGAGTTTACAGAAAGTGATGCTTTGGCAGACATCGATGCGATTATGCATGAGATAGACGCGGCCAGAATTGAAGAGCAACACCGACGTGAACGTGCTAAGGAAGAGAAAGACGGAGTGGACGAGAGTAAGTTTAATTGGGCTGAGTCTTAAGCCTTTGAATTATTATCTGCTTTAAATCAGCACTTCCTCAAACCAAATAACCCAACAGAGCATCCACTCGGTTGGGTTTTCTTTTATTCGTTCTTACCAAGTCAGTTGTTCACCATCGTATGCGTAAAAATGTCCGGTTTGTTCAGGCGTCGCAGTGCGAATAATATCGACCAATTGATGGGCGACATAACTCGATTCAAACAGCTTTCCTTGAGGCACATTATTTTGAAAAGGCTTAGATAGAGCGGTATCGGTTGTGCCAGGTGCAGTGCTAACACCGTGCCTTTTTGAGTGTTCGTAGCCATTCAATCGACATAGTTTTGATGAACATGTTAAGCGCGGCTTTGGATGAACGATAGCTATACCAACCGCCTAATCTGTTATCTGAAATGCTGCCTACCTTAGCTGATACCACGGCAAATTTTGGATTGTCGCTGGCTTTAAGGATTGAGTGAAGTGCTTAGCCAATATCAAGCTAGGTAGGGTATTGACGGAGATGTTTTTCAAGAAGAACTCTGGGTCGATAGACGACAGATTCTTTTCTGGCCCTAAGTCTGGCGTATGCAGCATACCGACGCAGTTAATTAACCAATCTAATCTTTCGAATTGAGTGCTGAGCTCTTTTATATCGACTTCGCTAGTCGCATCGACTTGGTGCCAATGTAGACGGTGATCTTCTGGTTCAGGTTGTTGCGAGTGATAAGTGGCGTCGACATGCACATCGAGAAAATCAAAGCGAGACAGCTCAGACAATAGGTGCTTAACCACGGCAAAACCGATGCCGCCGCTACCACCTATAACCAATATGTGTAATCTGAGTTGCTCCACCATTATAAGTCCTCCAAGTTAGTCATTCGTTGTTCTGCGGTATCAAGTATTGTTTGCTGATCGTGTTCGTCCATATTGTCCCAAGAGCGATACAGCATCCCCATTCGAGGGTTTCGATTTAATGCTTCACGGTGTTGATTCATAAAACGCCAGTACAAGCTATTGAATGGACACGAGCGTTCACCACTACGTTCTTTAATCTGATAATGGCAGCCTTTGCAGTAGTCACTCATGCGATTAATGTACGAACCGCTGGCAGAGTATGGTTTGGTTCCTACGATCCCGCCATCCGCAAACAGTGCCATACCTCGCGTATTTGGCATTTCGACCCATTCAATGGCATCAACGTAAATGCCAAGGTACCAACTGTCGACTTGGTCGGGTGCGATGCCCGTGATTAAGCAGAAGTTGCCCGTGACCATGAGCCTTTGAATATGATGCGCGTAAGCAAACTCCAATGACTGACCAATCGCGTGCTTCATGCAGTTCATTTTGGTTTGACCATCCCAGAAGTAATGAGGCAATTGACGATCGGCGTCGTAGTGGTTTTTGTTGGCGTACGCAGGCATGTTCGCCCAATACACCGCACGTATGTATTCACGCCACCCCAGAACTTGACGTACGAAACCTTCGACCTGTGCAATATCGATAGTTGGAGTGTTTGACTTAGAAGAAGCTTGGTAGGCGGAAAGTGCCGCATCAATGACTTCTTTGGGGCTAAGAAGTTTGCTGTTCAATGAGAACGAAATACGGCTGTGATACAAGCTCCATTTAGAGTCGTGTTCTGTGGTCATCGCGTCTTGAAAGTGTCCAAACAGCGGCAAACAGACTTGGCAGAAGTGGGCGAGCAGAGACAAGCTTTGCGCGCGATTGACTGGCCATAATAACTGGTTACCAACTGTCCCTATGGTTTCTACTTGATGGCGTTCGATCCTTTCTAAAATAGATGATATATCGTTCGCAAACATCAAAGGCTGTGGCAGGTTATCAATGTCTTGCTTCTTAAGCTTCTTACGGTTATTTGCGTCGTAGTTCCATTTACCACCGACCGGCTTTCCGTCTTCTAATAGAATGTTGAAACGCTTTCTCATTCGACGATAGAAGTGTTCCATCATGATGTGTTTGTCTTTCGGAAACTGCTGTTCAATTTCGTCAAACGGGAAGAGGAAGTGCTCTGAATCGCAGCAACCTTTGATCGCTTTGGGCAACTTGAGCTGGTTCAACTGCTGTAATAGGCGGTATTCGTCGGCCTTTGGTATTCGAACTTTTCAGCGTCAAACTCATGTGTGTAATGCTGTAGCAATGCATCGAGGTTGTTGAATTGTGCCGTGTCATCCAAGGTTAGGTGTAATACTTGATGGCCGCGTTGTGTCGGTTCCTCAGCGAAGTAGCCCAAAGCAGAGAAGAACGCAGCGACTTTCTGTACGTGTGACGCTACGTAGTCGGTTTCTTGTTTCAATTCGGCGATGAGGTAAATCACTTCATCGCTAACATGATCAAACCAAGAGTGCTCAATGTTGAGCTGGTCACCCAAGAGAAGGCGCACGGTTTTGTATTTCATATTACGTCCTGGTATCTAGGTGTGGCTGAAGCTTCGTCTTCACGGTGCCATTTGTTTATAAATGTATGCTCCGGGTCATACGTCTCTGTCTGCTTAACTAAGTCGAAATGGCGTGATTTAGGTTGCGCTTGATTGGCACCGTCTTTCTTGTTGGCCTGACTGTTTGTTTGAGAGTTGAGCGCCCCAGCAATATACGCCCAGTTACCCCAGTTTGAAGCTACGTCATAGTCGATGAGCTGGCTCTCGAAGTAAGCTGCACCATGTCGCCAATCGATCCCTAATTCATAAATCAAGCAGCTCGCGACAAGCTGTCTTCCTCGATTAGACATATAACCTGTGGCGTTAAGCTGGCGCATACAGGCATCGACAATTGGGTAGTTGGTGTTGCCACTTTTCCATTTGGCGAAGCAGAGGTTCGATGATGTTGAAGCGTGTTGATTATCGAGTTCATTGTTTGTGCCAAACAGTGACGAGCCGAGCGATAAGCCTTTCCAATAGAAGTACTCACGCCATAACAACTCAAAGTAGATCCAATAAGTCGAGTCGTTCGCTCCGTGTTGTGCTTCAAACTGTTTTAAGTGGCGGTAGATTGTTTTCGGAGAAACACAGCCAAGTGCCAACCAAGGCGAGAATTTGGTTGAGTTTTCGATTCCATCAAACGCATTCCGTGTCTGTTTGTAAGAGCGGGCATAGCTCTGTGAAAAGTAGTGCTTTAAATGAACCAAACCGGCTGTTTCGCCGCCTAGATATACCGAAGAGAGGACTCTCAGTTAAGGCCTCAGACTCGTCAAGTAGAGATGTGGGAGTTGGTGGAAGTTGGGAAATGACCGTTTCAGGAGTATCAATATCCGTGTGCTCAACTTGCATTCTGAACTTGGTAAACGAACGTGGAAGCTTTGATAACTCAAACGGCAGTTCACCTTGCTCAAACAAAGTAGTGTGGTGCGACAAACTCGATATCAAATTTGGGTGTTTGTTTAATAACTCGTTTGTGAGAGATTTCTCGTCATAACCACAATGTGCGCTTGCGAAAAAGTGTGTGACGTTTTGTGAAGCAATAATATGACTGAGTGTTGGAACGCTTGTATTTAGCTCCAGTAGATTCTGACTTAAACGAATGAATTTTTGTCCAAGGCCTTCTAAATTCGCTGCAAGATTGCCTATTGACTGCGAAATGAAATCACGACGATGGGAACCGTATTCAAGCTCTTGGGCGAAGTCTGCGGAGAATTGAGACAGGCTTGGTTCGACGATCACGCAGATGAGTTCATCGACACTCTGTGCTGCATGATGGAGTAACAGATTGTCTTTGATTCTTAAGTCATTTGTAAACAGATAGAGGCCAATCTTTTTCATTGCTTACACTCGTTATTTTTTAATTATTAGACGCTTACGAGTTGATAGGCTGACAAGATCACAAATGATTTCAGCGAGTGAATGATAGTTAGATTGAGTTTAAGAAGGTGATTTAATAGGGGAGGCTCAGCCAACCAATAATACCGATAGAGGTTGGCAAGACAGGATATTTCTAGGAGGGCGTTAAAGCCTCTATTCCATAGAACCGACTAGAATATCGATAGGAGAGGTGTCGATGATCTGTTTCGAATGGGAAATAAGTTTATGCCAAAAATCATGGTGGTGACCACACATCAATAGGTCGACGTTGTTTGCTTCGATGGTATTTTTGAGTTTATCGTTCAAATCGCCCGTACCCACGAAAATATGCTTGATAGGTGCTTTGCATAAGCCTCAAACTCTTTCAGGTGATTAACTGCATCTTCATTGATGGGTAAATCACCGTCGTTCCCTTGAATATCAACGAGTTCAGGATAAATTTCACCATGGGTACCGTCGATATAAACAAACGAAATACCCGCATCGAGTTTATCGGCGAAGAAAGCCGCTCTATCAATAAGTACTTTGGTGTCTTCAGATAGTTCAACGGCGACTAGAATATGTCGGTATTCCATAATTTAAGCCTTTTATTGTGGGTTATGTATCAAGCATAGTTTTTGTTGGCGCAAATGATATCGAAGAGGTCTCATATTGCGCAAAATCATCATTCAAAGATCTTCTAAGTACCCTCGTATCTATATCGCTTTGATTGATAAGAAATTTACAAAAGGTTGTTATAGTGGTTCGAGCGTTAGCTTATGCTAGTAGATAGGCTCGACAGTCCAACGCGCCATTAACGAAGAGGCATCAATGACAGCATTACTTACCATTCCCACTCGAACACTTGGCTTTGATTACGATATTGAGATCAGTGATTGGTCGCAAAAGCTCGTGGGCTTTCATGTGTTCGAAGATGGTAGACGCCCGCTTGATGGTGGCATTGGGTTAAGTCTCAATCTTGTGGAGCAGTTTGATGTTAATGGTCGCTGGTTAGAATCCTTGCCAGCTCGTTATCGTGAAATCACAGATGACTTTCCAGAGTATCAGTATCAAATGCTATGGTTGGCTGCGAACACCTATGAAGCGGCACAACTGCTTGAATTAAGGCCCGTTATCTTGGCGATGATTTGCATGAAATACAGTGTCGATAATCAGAAAGCATTAGAGCTGAGCCGTTTAGGACAAAAGAAGATCTTAGCCAAGTTGGGTTTAGACAGCAGCAAAGCGACGCTGAAATTTATCGATAAGCTAGAGCTGCACTACAACGTTGGTGACGAGCTCGACCACATCGTTCGAATCCTTGAGCCATTACAAAGGCGCGTTTCTTAAGTTTAAGCACTACTCAAAGGTCGGCTACACAGCACTGCGTTTGGACCAAGTACATCCATTTTTGACAGGCAGTCGACTCGGTATTGCGATGGTTGAAGAGGGCAGGCTCAATGCTCCATCGAAGATGGCGATGTTCCAAGATGCAATTTTGTTAGGGCAGGATTTAGAAATTGATGATCCTCTGCGCTCGATTACCAGCCAAAACTCATTCGCGATGTTTGAACAGCTTCATGATAGATGGACGGAACAGCGTCAACTGCGTCGTCTAGAAGGCAGTCGCCCATTAGACATGGATATTCCTTATCCTGTGCCTCTACTTGGTAATGACAACATCCACCCAATTACCGATTACTACGACCTCGAGAAAGAGGGTATCGAGCAAAAACACTGTATAGGCGTGTACCATAATAGAATCATGAGTGATCGCTATGTGGTGTTTAGAGTGTTGAAACCTCAGCGTTTGACCATAGGCTTGCGCCGTGTTCCTAGCAAAGTATTTCCGTTTGAAATTGACCAAATCTGTGGCAAAGGAATGCACCGCCGTCTGAATCTGCTCTGCAAGTTATCCATGATTGGTTAGAAACGAGCAAGCAAAAGTATCCGAAGTATCGTCGTGAATAAGTTATCGTCGTGAAGTTGAAGGAAAATCAGTATGTATCAGCAAGGCGATTTATGTCCTCATTGTGGTTTGATTATTGTTATGCCAACTGACTTACAAACCGAATGCTTAGGCTGTGGAGAAGAGATTAATCAAGAACCAGACGATGAACATTATGAGGAAGAAGAGTAGTGATATTCGTCTTCTATCCCTACATCAAAAGTCATGATCTACAGCCCTATTTATCCAGTATTTGAAAAGGAATTTTGAATGCAGAAAGTCGTCTTCAGACAATGTGACCAACACTCACCACACTGGCGACAGCTCGAACGTCTTTTTCAAAGCGAATGGGCGGACTTTGAGTTTAAAACGGCCTATCCAGAGCAATCAACCCCGACAATATTCAATTGCCACCAGTACTCGTAGTGCTTCGCGAAAATGTCGTGATTGGCGGTTTGGCGTATTCCCATTTTCAAGAACCTCATAAAGTGAGGGATGTAGTATGGATCAATGCCGTTTATGTGGATGAGGAATGGCGCGGTCAAGGCATTGCGAGTGAGTTGATCAAGCGTGCGGTCGAGCAAATGCCAGGCTTCTATCAGTCTGCAGCGTCGCAAGATTCAACGTCTGATCTTTACGCCTACACTAATATTCCGTCTTTGTATCTCTCCCTTGGTTGGTCAACCGTCGATATAGAAACCGATCCCGACCATCATGTGATGAGCATTCCTATTTAAGTTGGTTAATCAGCGCAATCGTTATTTATCAAGTTGGCAATAACACACGGTTAAATACGCTTGCTGTTGTTCTAAGTACCTGTACTGGCAGGTTATTGCCCTTAAATCACTTCTTGCTACACTGTCACTTATGATGTCGTGAGTTTGCAAAATGACTTGTTGTGATAATGCAAATTTAACACCGACTTTGTCTATCGCGATCAGTGTTGCAGAGCCAAAATCCAAGCTGTTAGTCACAAATCGACCCAACGCTTTATAGATGGCTTCCTTAGCCGAAAATAGTAATGTCACAGCTTCTGAATAAGTCATCCCAAACTTCAGCATAAGCTCTATCTCATCAACGTTTGCCACCATGTTTCCGATATCACGACATACGTCATTTGTTATTGAGTGTTGAATATCAATCCCGATGCTTTCTCTGTTTGAATTGCGAGAAGGTAAAACCGCGATACAAGCCAAGTCTTCACTGTGGGAAATTGAACCCGCAACACCTGAAGGCAACGTTGGGCTTCGGGCAATGTTTGGCTCAAGCCTCTGATGCGCGAAGCCCAGTTGTTGTAACTCCTTTGCGACCAAATAACGCCCTGCAAAGTATTCGGCCTTCCTTTTGTCGACCGAATGAGTAATTGCGATGGGGCAGTACACGTTAGTTATATCAAATAGCTTGTCATTGAAGTGCCGTTTATCAAACTGCGCGATATGGATATCAATCTTTTATCATTGAAGCCCAAGCCTGTTGTAAAACAGAATTCATCGACCATAAACGGATGATCCAGTGGTAATGGGTGAAAGGTGCTGTTCTTCATTGGCTTAACCATTTTGCAACAAGGTGAATAATCCGTAACAAGCGTATGTGATTCATCGTAAGAACGCTAACCCTTTAAATTATAGGGAAAAAGCTCGTATGGCATATAGTTTAATCTAAATGAAAATCGTTTGCATTTGAATTTTTGCAAGTGTATAAAAGCGTGTCTGTTAATGATTTTATGAATATGTTCGTATTTCATTAATTTTTAGTGAATGATGTGTTTTAAGGTTGAAGATATGCTCGAAGCAAAGGGACTCGGTTTTAGCGTAGGGGATAAACAATTGCTCAAGACATTTGATGTGTCGTTTGAGCAAGGAAAAATTTACGCTTTAGTTGGGCACAACGGCTCCGGGAAGTCGACCTTATTAAAGTTGCTCGCTAAGCAACAGCACGCCACTTCAGGTGATATTTTTCTTAAAGATAAACCTGTAGCTAAGTGGTCAGATAAAGATTTCGCTCAGCAAATTGCCTACTTACCACAACATTTACCCGCAACCGATAGTCTATCAGGCAAAGATCTTGTGAGCTTTGGTCGTTACCCTTGGCATGGCTTATTAGGCCGACTCTCAAGTAAAGATAAGCAATACGTTCAAGAGGCGATGCAACTCACCGACACTATCCAATACGCTGATCGTTTAGTCGATACTTTGTCGGGTGGTGAACGCCAGCGTGTGTGGCTTGCGATGCTGTTGGCTCAGCGCACCAAATACCTATTGCTCGATGAACCACTAGCAGCGCTCGATATTGGTCATCAGATTGAAATGCTGACATTGATTAAGCAATTGAGTGAAACGTTAGAGATCGGTGTGATCATCGTGATACACGATATCAACATGGCAGCGCGCTTTTGCGATCATATCATTGCCCTTCATAGCGGGGAGCTATTGGTCGAAGGCGTGGTTGATGAAGTGTTCAAAGAGTCGATATTGAAAGACATCTATGGTGTACCTATGCACATTACTCAGCACTCGGCGGGTTACCCAGTCGCAATGCCTGGTGATTTGGAGACAGCATGATGTTTAGCCGTTATCTTCAACCTAGCTTTGTTCGTATGAACATTAGGCACTCCGTTGTTTCGAGTCTTGTTTGTGCGAGCTTATTGGCTGTTATTCCCGTTTCCGCTACTGAAAAGACATGCTTGATGTTAGCGCAGCTCCAAGCCCGCGCTTAGTTTCGATTGATTGGACTCATACCGAAACGCTTTTGGCATTGGGTGTAACGCCAGTCGCCGTTGCTCAAATACCCGATTATAACTCATGGGTGAAATCCCCAGAGATTCCTCAAACCGTTGCGGATGTTGGCTTGCGAACGCAGCCGAACCTTGAACGTATTCATGAGCTTAAGCCAGATAAAATATTGCTCTCGCCGATGTTTTCTACGTTGGAAACTCAACTAAGCAAAATTGCGCCTGTCACGACGATTGGTTTGTACCGAAGTGGTGATGTGGATTGGTCAGCGTTAGAGCGCGTCACGCGACAATTAGCTGAGGTATCTGAAAAAGAGCCCCAAGCTGAAACTTTGATTGCACAGGCAAATGCAGAAATGGGTCGTTTAGGCACGCAGCTACCAAATAACGCGCCCGCTATGTTGATGGTGCAGTTCATGGACACTAACCACGTCCGCGTCTTTGGGAACAACAGTCTTTACAAAGCGTCAGTCAACAAGATTGGTCTTGAATCCGCGTGGAAAGGACAGACAAACGCTTGGGGATACAGTTTAGTCGGGGTCGACCAGCTGATCGGTGTTGATGGGCAAATTGTTATTATCTCTCCAATGCCTGCTGGAACAGAAGAGAGCCTGAAACAAAATCAGTTTTGGCAATACATAGTGAAGGAGTCGGGATATCCGGCGTTACAAGTTCCGCTGTTTGGAGTTTTGGGGCTATTCCTTCCGCCACACGCTTTGCTCGTTTTATTGTGTCTGAACTGAATCAGGGAGAAGTGAAATGAGAGCTCTCTCGTTTGGTGTTTTGACACTGTTAATGGTGTCTACGTTGGCACTCATCGGCCAACACTTATCTGTTTCTCAGTTTGGACTGAGTCGGCTATCGAGTTTGTGGAGTGCAGACTTTTCTTCTCCTGATTCAGTGAAACTGCATTTGGCGTGGTGGCCAAGGCTGTTTTCCACACTGTTGTCAGGTGCTGCGCTAGCCGTTGCGGGTGTGTTGATGCAGCAAGTGCTTAGAAACCCATTGGCATCGCCTTCGACTTTAGGTGTTGCGAGCGGTTCAAGCTTTGCCCTTATGTTGGCAACCTTGTATGCCCCTTGGCTTTTAGAGTGGTCGTATTCGTTGGTCGCCCTTATTGGTGGCATTTCTACGATTGGTTTGGTGTTCGCATTGTCGTGGCGACGTGCCTTATCTCCAACCGTGGTCATTGTTTCTGGCTTAGTGGTCAACCTCTATTTTGGTGCTGTCAGCACCGTCTTGTTGATGATGAACCAAGATAAGCTCAACGGTTTGATGATTTGGGGCGCAGGTTCACTCGTACAAAGCGGGTGGGAAGATGTCCAGTACTTAGCTCCGCGCTTGGTTATCGCAAGTCTTGCCGCGTTTCTGTTTGCAAAGCCACTAAGTTTGCTCCAGTTATCAGAGCAGGGTGCTAAGAGCTTAGGTGTTTCATTACCTAAATTGAGAGTCGCTTGTCTTGGATTAGCAGTATTACTTACAGCTTGGGTTGTTAGCGCTGTGGGTGTTATCGGGTTTGTCGGTTTAGCTGCGCCAGCATTAGCACGTTTAATGGGTGTGCACCGTTTAGTGCCTAAGTTATTGGTTTCGATGGTACTTGGTGGTTTGTTATTGAGCCTTACTGATCTCTTGATTCAACAGCTGCCGGGCATTATGTCGATGTTTATCCCAACAGGTGCAGCAACCGCAGCGTTGGGTGCGCCACTGTTGTTGTGGCTATTGCCTAAGTTATCAATGAAAAGCCAGTCACAAACCCAGACTGTCTTAACGCGTCATAAGGAAGTGGCATCACGTTTAAACAAACATGCCGTGGTGTTGGCGAGCCTAGCTATTGCTTTGTCGCTGGTGGTGTTCAGTTTATTTTCAGTACAGACAGAAGGTTGGCGCTGGTTATTTCAAACTCAAGATTGGGCGATGCTTGAATGGCGTTTACCTAGGTTAGCCGCAGCTGCATTGGCGGGTGGCATGTTGGCGGTCGCTGGCACGATCGCTCAACGCTTGAGTGGTAATCCAATGGCGAGTCCTGAAGTTATCGGTATCGGTTCGGGTACGGCGTTAGGGTTGATCATCGCGATCTTTGCCGGGCTTGGAAGTAGCGTTATTGGTTTATATGTTGGTGGATTCATTGGTGCGGTATGTACTTTGGGCATCATTGTATTGCTCAATCAGAAGTCTGGTTTCCAGCCTGAAAGAGTTTTGCTGACAGGTGTCGCGATAACGGCATTAATGAATGCAGTACAGAGCTTTGTTTTAGCGGGCGGCGATCCAAGAAGTTATCAAGTTTTGGCTTGGTTGGCAGGTTCAACGTATTACGTCACCGAAGCAACGCTTGTTCCGTTATTGATATCGTCGGTTGTATTTATCTCGTTAGGTTTTCTCTGTGCGCGATGGTTGGATGTATTGCCGCTAGGGCAGGCGAGCGCGCAATCTCTAGGCATCAACGTATCAAAATCTCGAATTCTGTTGTTGGTGCTGGTCGCGTGCTTAACCGTGAGTGCAACACTGGTGGTTGGCCCGTTGAGCTTCATTGGGTTGATGGCGCCGCACATGGCTAAGCTTTTCGGATATAGCCGTGCCAAAGAACACCTTATCTGCTCTTCGCTAATCGGTATGGCATTGATGTTGTTCTCAGATTGGCTTGGTAGGCAATGGCTTTACCCACAAGAAATTCCAGCAGGTTTAGTGGCTTCGATTATCGGAGGCATGTACCTGATGTGGGGGCTGAGAAGGCTTTAGTGGAATGATGTTGATGACACCATTCTGATTGCTAATTGCTAATTGCTCGGTGGTGTAAACAACGCAGAAACAAAACAACAAAGTCACTTGGTTAGGCTTAAACGGGATTACCTTATCAATTTATCGATAATGATAATCACAATAATAATTAATTAAATGGTATGTGAGATGGGATTAATCCTATTACTGGCTGAAAAACAGAAAAGTCATTGTCCCTTGTGATCTTGTTAAGTATTGCGAGCGCGTTTCTTAGTGTAGGGGTAATTGCGTTTATTCAGCACAAGTTGCTCGAGAGTAGTGAGCCACTTTCTAACACTTTGCTCCAGTTCACCTTGTTGTTGATTGGTTTGTTGGTGACAGCCACTTTCGCACAGGTCGCACTTCATAAATTGGGTCATAAGTTCGTTTACAACAAACGTTGTGAATTGGTTTCTCAACTCTTGAATACCGATATCGAACAAGTTGAAAAAGTAGGAAGTGCAGGGGTGCTTGCTTCACTGAATACCGATATTCGAAATATCACTATCGCATTCGTACATTTACCAGAGTTGATTTATGGCTTAGTGCTAACAGCGGTGGCTTTGGCCTACTTGGCTTTTTTGTCTATGCCATTGTTTGGTATCAGCTTATTAATGCTCTCTTTAACGGGTGTTGTTGGCTATATACTCGTTACACGCATCATCAAGCACGTTAAACAGGTTCGTGAATATGACGACAAACTGTATCACGATTACCAGTCTTTGATTGATGGTCGTAAAGAGCTCTCGTTAAATCCATTCAGGGCCAAACGTTACTTTGATGAAACTTTTTCGGCGAATGCGGAAGGCTATCGAAAAGAAGTGACACAAGCAGACATCTTAAATGGTTTTGCAGCCAACATGGCGAACACCGTTGTATTGGCGTTAATCGGTTTGAATTTTTACCTTGCGACGGGTTTGGGGTGGGCATCACTGGAAGTCGCTTCTACGTTCGCCTTAGTTGTGCTGTTCATGAGAACGCCATTGATGTCGGCAGTCGGCTCAATTCCAACATTGATCACCGCCAACATTTCGATGAAGAAATTGTCGTCGTTAGACTTGAGCACCGAACTAAGCCTCAACCCGAAGCTCGCGCAAACCAAAGTCTTCAATTCACTTGAACTCGTAGGTACCAGCTATCGATATCGTTCAGATTCTGATGGTGACTCTTTTGGTGTCGGTCCGATTGACATCAAGATCGAACGTGGTGAACACATCTTTATTATTGGTGGGAATGGTAGTGGAAAATCGACCTTTGCTCGCCTTCTAACAGGGCTTTACCGACCGCATTCTGGCCAGGTTTATGTCGATGGTAACGAAGTAACTCAAGAACATTGGCAAGACTATCGCCATCAATTCTCAGCAGTGTTCAGTGACTTTCATCTGTTTCATCAAATCGTCGATGGTGAAGGCCAAGACATCGAAAACCAAGATATTGATGAGTGGATGATACGACTTGAAATGGCGCACAAGGTCGAACATCAGCAAGGTAAGTTGAGCGACGTGAGATATTCGCAAGGTCAGCGGAAACGACTGGCATTGATGATGTCAGTACTCGAAAAACGTGGATGCATTCTACTTGATGAATGGGCCGCTGATCAGGACCCAAGATTCAGAAAACTCTTTTACCGCCAGCTACTTCCGCTACTTAAACAGCGTGGTGTGACTGTTATCGCGATTACTCATGATGACGCTTATTTTGATGCCGCAGACCGAATTTTCAAAATGGATACCGGCAACCTCATTGAGTTGAGTAAAGGGAATTTAGCTCAAGCGCACCAAGCACTAGAAAGTGTTGTCGCTTGAGTTTTTAAGAGCCAAGTTAGGCTCAAAAACACAATAAAACAAAGTTAGTTGAGGAAAGAATGAGTATTGATAGCCCAAATACAGAATTTACCGTTGTTATAAACGCGCAAGAACAATACAGCATTTGGCCAACTTATCACTTAGTGCCAAACGGTTGGATTGAGGTTGGAGTAAAAGGCAACAAAGAACATTGTCTTGAACACATCCGTGAAGTTTGGACCGATATGCGCCCGAAAAGTTTACGCGACGCGATAGCTGCCCTAGAAAACTAAACCCATTTAGCTTTTAGCCAATACCTGTACTTTTCGCCTGTCGTGGGCGAAGAGAGGGTTTCTGCAACCAAATTTCATGCTTAGGTAATAAAATGTCAGTGGATGATGAACAAATTTTGGATTCCGTAACACCTTGGAATCCGCTCTCATACTCTCAACAACGCTTGTGGTTATTTCAGCAATTACAACCGATGAGCCTAGCCTATAACTTGGGTGGCTTACTTTGGTTTGAAGGTAACGGTGTTACTGTTGAAAAGCTTCAACATTCATTAAACGAAATGGTATCGGCATTTCCTTCGTTACGTAGTCAGTTTGCTGAAGTTGAGGGAAAAGCCGTTCAACGAGTGATGCCTTTTAGTCCTGTTGAACATGATTATATCGACATGCGGGGTGATTCGAATACCGTCGAGTTTATCAATCAGGATGCTCGCCAACGTTGGCAACAGACTTTCAACTTGGTGGAAAGCAACCTAGCACGCTGCTGTATTTATCAAGTCGCTGAGCATCGCTTTGCTGTGTTGCTTGCGACACATCACATCGTCACTGATGCTTGGTCATTTCAAATCAAAATTAAGATGCTGGTGAATTCGGTTGCAGGTAAAATCTACAATGGGAAAGAGGTTCAAAGTTATCTTGACTACGCAGCAGAGCAGACCAGTGCAGAAACGTCTGATCTCTATAAGCAACAGAAAGCAGCATGGGTCGAGAATCAGTTTATCGGTGAAGAGTCGCTCTCGATCTCAAATCTTAGCGACCAATCGCGAGATACTTACGGGGCGAGACATGAGCTTGTTAGCTTGTCTAACGAAACCAATGAATCAATCAAAAAGTTAAGCAGTGAGTTAGGCGCGACCAAGTTTGAGGTGTTAGCGTCTGCAATGATGCTCACGCTACGCCAGTATTCTTCTAATGTTCATCCTTCTATTTGTGTCCCTGCGCTAAACCGTAATGCTAAGAATCGCAGAACGGTTGGCTTTTATGTGAATAGTGCGGTGATGGGCTATCGCATTGACGCAGAAATGACGCTGTCTCAATTGGTCAACAACACTCAGGCTTCAATGAAAGCGTCGCTAGCCTACGAAAGTACACCATTAGAAGCGCTAACCTGCGACTTACCACTTCCTACAACGGCACTGAACTTCCGGAATCATGGTGGTAAATTCTCGCTGAACACCAACGGAGTTTCGGCCGAGTTTGAAGAATTCCCAGTACTAGAAACTCCATTTGAATTGGTGTTGGACGTTATTAATAAAGGCGACGCTCCACTGCGGTTTGTCTATGCAAAGAGAAGTTCACTCGTCCGTTTATCACCAAATTCATCGAGAGCTTTAAAGTAAACTTAACGACCATTGTTCAATCACCAGATGCAGCTGTAGCGTCGGTAAATGCAATCTCAAGCAAGGACATGAGGTTAATAGACCAATATGGTTCGGGTGATCATTCTTGGCACTATCGTCCGTTTACTGATTTAGTGACGGAGCAAGCCGTTAAGTGCCCGAATAGTATTGCGTTAAAACACCAAAATGAGTCAATGAGCTATCTAGAGTTGGAGACTCGTTCAAACCAGTTGGCGCATTCGATTTTGTCTCAAAAGACCACGTCAAAATCACCGATTGGTGTGATGATGGAGCGTGGCGTCGATATGATCGTGTCAATGATCGCCGTTCTGAAAGCGGGCGCGCCTTTCTTACCCTTAGACCCAGATTACCCAACCGAACGATTGAATTTTATGTTGGAAGATAGTGGGGCAGAACTACTCCTGACTCATTCTAAATCTAGGTCTAGATGCACCGATGCATTAAACAGTAGTGATGGTGTTACTCAGTTCTGTGTTGAGAGTGCAGAGCTTTCAGGTTTGCCTTCAGATAATTCTTTTAAACGTCCGTTGGCCGAAGAGCTGGCCTATATCATCTATACCTCTGGTTCAACGGGAAAGCCAAAAGGCGTCACCATATCTCATGAAGGTTTGAGCATGCACGTTCAAACGATTGGTCAGCGATATGGCATGAGTGAAGATGACGTTGAACTGCACTTTGCATCGATTAGTTTTGATGGTGCGGTTGAACGTTGGACTGTGCCTTTAGCCTTTGGTTCTCGCTTGGTGATTCGCGATCAAGAGTTATGGACTGCGGAAAAGACCTGCGATGTACTGCAACAAGAAAAAGTGACCATCGCTTGTTTTCCTCCAAGCTATGTCGGTCCGTTACTCGACTGGATTGAAGCGACAAAACCGCCATTGGCACTGCGGTCTATTACTTTGGGTGGTGAAGCGTTCACTGAGAGACCTTTGAACGAATCCAAGACGTGTTAGCGCCCCCACGAATCATTAACGGTTATGGTCCAACAGAAACGGTTATCACGCCGATGATTTGGGAAGCGTATGCACAAGATTCAATGGAGAGCGCATACGCGCCGATTGAACTCCAGTCGGTGACAGAAAGCTGTATGTACTTGATTCTGAGTTAAGCCAAGTGCCATTTGGCTGCAGTGGTGAGTTGTACATTGGTTCTGAAGTGGGTTTAGCTGAAGGTTATTTGAAAAAGCCTAATTTAACTGCTGAACGTTTTGTTCCTGATCCATTTTCTAATAATGGCGAGAGGATGTATCGAACGGGTGACCTCGTTCAGTGGCGCGATGATGGCATCATGGAGTACCTAGGTCGGGTAGACCAACAGGTTAAAATTCGTGGGTTCCGTGTCGAACTAGGGGAGATCGAATCCCAACTTCAGGCGCTTTCAGGTGCGGAGTTCTGTGCTGTTGTTGATCACGAATCTCCTACGGGTAAAAGCTTGTCGGTTATGTTCAGCTAAGTGAAGGGCAACAAAGCGAGACTCAAGCAAATGAGGTCGAACTAAACGATGTTTTATCGCGAAGTACTCATAGAAATGAAGAAGCGCGATGGATTGAACAATTGGGACAAACGCTGCCTGATTACATGGTACCTGCCTGTATTACTGTGCAAAACAAGTTGCCACTGACACCTGCAGGTAAGGTTGATAGAAAGCAATTGCTTGCGCCTGATTGGTCTGAGCTTCACACCGAACAAGGTAAAGTTGAGAACGAACAACAACAACTTCTGGCTGATATTTGGTGTGATCTACTTAAGGTTAAGAGTGTTGGAGCGAATAGCCAATTCTTTGCGCTAGGTGGTGACTCGATTATGGCTCTTCAACTAGTCGGAAAGTTGCGTCAACAAGGTTTGATGTTATCGCCAAAACAAGTTTTCGATTTTCCGAAGTTAAGTGATATGGCGGACAATCTGACAGAAACCAAGCTGGTCAAAGCTGAGCAGAATAAGCTCCAAGGGGAAGTCGCACTGCTACCCATTCAGCAAAGATACATTGATCATTTTAAACTGAGTCGTTGTAATCAATTTATCCAGTTTAATTGGCACTACCCAGTAGATGTTGAACGATTGACTGCTTCATTCAAAGGTCTTGTTGAACACCACGACGCATTGAGACTGCACTTTGCTCATTCGTCGGACTCTTCATTAAAAGCGACGGCAAATTATCAAGACAATGCCGAGTTTGCTATTCATTCATTTGAAGACGAGATAAACCTTACACAAGTTCAGGCGAGCATAGATCTAACTCACGGTGTCATTGGTGCTGTCGGAACTCGCAGCCTGAACAAACAGGGAGAACTTGGTCAGCAAAGCGAAATTTTAATTGCGATTCACCATCTCGTTGTAGACGCACTTTCGTGGCCTGTGATTATTGAAGATCTTGCTAAGCTTTATAATGCATATCAAGAAGCTTATGACACTCAAGATTCGTCCCAAAAAGCATCACCTGAACTCTTATTGGGTCAAAAGACTCATCATCAAGGTAACTGGGGCCATACCTTAAGTACATTGACGATATCTGAAGATCAAAAATGTACTGGACAGAGCAAACGAAATCACCGCTTTATCCTACAAAACGTGGAAAGCCAATTGCGATGCAATGGCATACCCTTTATCAAAAATCAATGCTCTAAATAAAGCTGGCCAAGAATTTGCTCGCCTCACTCCGGAACAAATTGCATTCATTGTGAGTGCTTTAACGGTCGGTTCGTTAAACCAAGGAAAGGCGTTAACCATTCATCGTGAATCTCACGGTCGCTATACCGAAAACTCCGGGGTTGATTTAAGTCGAACTGTCGGGTGGTACACATCATTATATCCGCAAGCCGTTCCTGCTCTTGATTCGTTGGAAGAGTGGGTTAAATCCCTCAAAGATAATTGTAATGCAGACGAGTTTGGCGGCGTCACGTTTCATGCTGGCGTAATGCAAAATCTTTGGCCTCATGTTGGTGATATGGATGTGCTGTTTAACTATCTAGGCAATCTCACTCAACAGATGAATGACGCGGTTGAGGTAACAAATACGGGCTTATGGCGTGATGAATCAAACGCTGCAGATGCGGCGATCGTTATCAATGCTTCTGTGCACACTGAGCACTTAACATGGGATGTTGAGTTGATAGCCACAGTTTCAAACAAGTTGAAGTTGAGGCACTACATGCGGCATTTGATAGCAGCATCGAACGTTTACATGAACTGTTTATTGAAGCCAATCCGGTATTGACCACCAGCGATGTACCATTGGTTGAATTGACCCAAACCCAATTAAATCAACTTTGTGCTGGTGCAAGTTTATCAAGTCCATCAGTTGCATCAAGCTCATTACCTCGAACAATTTTACCGTTATCAACCTTACAACAAGGTCTCTATTTCCACGCGAAGCTCTCTGAAAGTAATAGTACGTACGTCAATCAGATAACGTTGCCTTTAAACAACGTTGATGTGACAAAGATGATTGATGCTTGGCAAGGTGTAATGAATAGACACCAAATGCTGCGTTTCTACATTGTTCTCATTTGATGGTGGGGCTTACCTTGCCGAATGGCCAGAGCTTAGTCTGGATTACACGATATTGATGTTCGAAAGCGTAGCCAATTTGACCTTGATTCCTACAAACAGAAAACGATTGAGCAAGGCTTTGAGTTAGAGCAGTTTGTTGACCATGCAAAAGTAAAACCTTTGTGGCGCGTCGATTTCGTTCAAACCCATGATGATCAAGTGCAATGTATATTTACGATCCACCACATTCTAATGGATGGATGGAGTACGGGCGTACTACTCAGCGATTTGTTTGCCTTGTATCAAGGCCATACTGTTGCACCAGTCAAAGGTGAGTTTTCAGACTATTTGTCTTGGATACAGAACCAAGATAGTCAGCAGTCTAATCAGTATTGGCAGCGCTACCTTCAAAACATGGAATCACCAACACGTTTGGTTGAATCTTTTGGAAAACCGAATGCCGAGGTCACTGAGTCTAACGTATCCAGATTCCATCGTTACAATGACGACTATTCATCTGAGACCATCAGCGAATGGTTACCTAAGCTAAAACAAGCGGGTGTGACGCTTAACACGTTAACTCAAGCAGCTTGGCTACTGACATTGAATCGCTTCACCGGGCAAGAGAGCCCAGTTTTTGGTAATACGGTAGCGGGGCGTCCGACAGAACTGGCTCATAGTGATTCGATGGTGGGTTTGTTTATTAATACGTTGCCTATCTCACATCGAATTGATCTTTCTAAATCAGTATCTGAATGGATGTTAGAGATTCAAACATCATCCAGTGATCAGCGTGAGTTCAGTTATTCTTCTCTGTCTGATATCCAAGCACAAACTGGGTGGTCTGGTGAGAATCTATTCGACACCTTAGTGGTTTTTGAAAACTACCCATTGATGAAGCACTTCTAAATAGTGAAGGGAACGGTGAATTTAGCATTGGTGAGCCAGAAAGTTATGAGTTTACCCATTACCCGTTAACCTTGGCTATTTTGCCGAGCGAGTCGCTTCGCATTGTTTTTGCTTACGACGAGGGCAAGTTTACACCCCAGCAAATAGAAGCCCTGTGTGCGACTAATCGACACTATCTAACTCAACTTGTCCAACACTTAACGGCAGACTTAGGACGACTGCCAGAATTGGCTCCAGAGCAGGTGAGTGAGCTTGGGTCATTTGACCGTGAACCAGAGGCTTGACGTTTGAACCGTTTACCGACTTAGTAGCAAAGCAGATGTTACTGCGTCCTGATAATGAAGCGCTAGTATCGAACGTTGAGGTTAATAATGGACAACAAAGACAGCATTTAACTTATCAGCAGGTGGTTGAACAGAGTGAGGCGATAGCTTCAAGGCTCATTACTGAAGGTGTTGAACGCGATGATATTGTTGGTGTGCTCTTTGAGCGTGACTGCAATATGCTGGTGGTAATGATGGGTGTCATGAAAGCAGGCGCGGCTTTCTTGCCACTAGATCCTTCATACCCCCAAGAGCGCTTAGACTTTATGGTCAAAGATAGCGGAGCGCGTGTTTTGGTTCATGATTTATTAAGTGAATCGTTAGCGAATCGTATTAAGAACCAAGCTAAAACTATCGGCTATAGCTCGTTTGATTTAACTGAAACCCTCAGCCAAAAGCCTGCGATATTACCTGACCAACTGGCTTACATGATCTACACATCGGGTTCGACTGGCAAGCCGAAAGGGGTTTGTGTGTCGCAACAAGGGTTGAGCATGCATGTCCAAACTATCGGACAGCGATACGGCATGACAGCAAACGATGTAGAGCTACATTTTGCGTCAATCAGCTTTGATGGCGCCATTGAACGTTGGACTGTGCCATTGGCATTCGGTTCACGCTTGGTTATTCGAGACCAATCATTGTGGAGCGCTCAACAAACCTGCGATGTATTAACACGTGAACAGATCACTATTGCGTGTTTCCCACCAAGTTATGTGCTGCCGCTGTTAGAGTGGATTGAGGGCTGTAACCCCGAACTCTATGTGGGTTCGTGGACATTAGGTGGCGAAGCCTTCACTCGTGATACCTATTTCCAATTGCAACGCGTTCTAAAACCTAAGCGAATCATTAATGGTTACGGGCCAACCGAAACCGTTGTCACGCCAATGATTTGGGAGGCGTATCCAGAAACCGAATTAGAAAGTGCTTACGCACCTATCGGGAAAGCCGTCGGAAATCGAACTTTATACGTGCTGGATTCGGCATTAAACCGTGTTCCTGCAGGTGTTTCAGGAGAGCTCTATATAGGGGAAGAAGTTGGGCTCGCAAGAGGTTACTTTGAACGTCCTGATCTAACATCTGAACGTTTTATTCCTGATCCATTCTCAAGTAATGGTGAGCGAATGTATCGAACTGGAGATGTGGTGAAATGGCGTTCAGATGGCGTTATGGAGTATCTCGGTCGTAGCGACGAACAGGTTAAGATGCGAGGGTTTAGAGTTGAGCTTGGTGAAATAGAATCTCGCCTACAAAAGATCACCGGTTCGGAGCAGTGTGCGGTCATTGCTTGTGACAGCCCATCAGGTAAACAGCTGGTGGCATATATACAAAGCGATAACGAGCTATCTAATGATAAGGCTCTGAAAGATCTTGCCAGAGATCTTCCTGATTACATGGTGCCTAGCCAAGTTGTCAAAATGGATAAGATTCCTTTAACTCCAGCAAGTAAAGTCGATAAAAAGCGCCTACCGATGCCAAACTGGCAAGAGGAAGCTAGCTCAGAGTATATAGCGCCAATTGGGGAGATGGAGTTAGCGTTAGCAAATCAATGGCAAGTGCTATTTAGCAAAGAGAAGATAAGCCGTGAGGATGACTTCTTTGCTTTGGGCGGTCAATCGCTATTGGCGACCCAACTTGTAGGAAGGCTGAACCAACAAGACAACATCAGGCTGCCGTTACAGGCGGTATTTGATACGCCATTGCTTAAAGACCTTGCTGCTCAATGTGTGGTGTTAGACCCTCAAAGTCGAAGAGAAATGGCTGTCATCGAGCGCGTGTCACGACTGCCATACATGCCGGCTTCTGCTGTACAGAAACGATTGTGGTTCGTTCAACAACTGCTACCAATCAGTGCCGCTTACCACATGCCTTTAGGACTTAAATTTAATGGGGATGTGAACGTCACGGTTCTTGAGCGAGCAATCAATATTCTGATTGCTCGTCATGAAATCTTGAGGACGAACTTTAGCCAGGTTGAAGGTGAGCTGATGCAATCTATTCATGCTGAGCGAGAAGTTCCTCTTGGTCTCCATGCTCACTTTGCATCCGATGAACACAGGTTGTCTGCGTACCAAGATCTGATTGCTAAACCGTTTGATTTTTCTGAAGGTTCGCTGATTCGATTTGATTGGATAATCGGTAAACCTGAGACATCAGCGAATGTTAAACAGGGCGAATTGCTTATTGTCGCGCACCATATTATTTGTGATGGAATCGCCATGCAGCAACTGCTTTCAGAATTGGCTGATTGCTATGTGTCCATGATCAGAAGTGAAGAGAAAACGAAACGACAGGGGCTACGAACACCTGAAATTACGAATGATTTTCAGTACGCAGACTATGCGAATTGGCAAAAGCAGTGGCTTGAATCTGAAGAAGCATCCGAACAAAAAGCATGGTGGTTGAATGCGCTGAAATATGACATTGAACCACTGGTATTGCACAGTGACTTGTCGAGAGAACAAGCGGATACGCGAGGTAACCGACTCCACTTTGAACTGACAAGTGAGCAAGTTTCCAATATCACTGCATTAGCTGTATCGCATAACACGACTCCTTTTAATGTCATGCTGACGTTGTGGCACTTGCTGATGCACAAGTATTCCGGCCAAGAGCAAGTACGTGTTGGTGTGCCAGTTGCGGGTCGAACGCAGATTGAAACACAGACGATGCAAGGCTGCTTCATTAACAGTTTGGTTATTCCGGCTCAATTTAGTGGAGAAACCGTCTTTCTCTGGTTTACTGAATCAAGTGAAGTCATTCACCGAACAGGCACTACAGCGACAAGGCTTCCCATTTGAAATGTTGGTTGAATCACTGGGGATTACCGGAAATCTGCGCTACCACCCAGTGTTCCAAACCAGTTTCAACTTCCAGAGCTTTGATGAGCAATCCTTGTTCGATTGGCAAGGACTCGATGTCGAGCCATTTGATCCGGGTGTTGTGAATGCTCAGCTCGAAATCGGTATGGATATCCAACAGATGTCCGAAAGTAAGTGGCTTGGTTTCGTAAGCTATGTGTCTCCGATTTTCACGCAAGATTTCGCACAAGCGTTGCTTGAGCATTGGCTATTACTTTTAGATAGGATAGCTACAAATAGTGATAAGTTAGTTAGCCAACTTCATTTGATCGATGAGAATGCAACACAACAAAGTCGAGCGTTCAATAACACCTCCCTTGATTGGGGTACGTTCGTGACGCCGTCACAAGCGATTCAACAGCAAGCTGAAAAACACCAGATGCCGTCGCCTTATCTATGCAAGGTAATACCCTTACATACAAACAATTTGATGATCGTGTCAACCAACTCGCTAACTGGCTGCGTGAGAGAGGGGTTACTAATGAAACGCGTGTTGGTTTAGGACTTGAACGTTCGTTTGACTTAGTGGTTGGTTTGCATGCTATCACTCGTGCCGGTGGTGCTTATGTGCCATTGGATCCAAGTTATCCGGCAGAACGACTTCAGTATATATTGCAGTCGGCGAATATAGACTTGCTGCTTACGGATTCAAGCTCAATGCACTTGTGGCCAGAAAGTGAGGGCTGCGAATATCTCGATTTAAGCCAGCTAGATACGTCAGCGCAGTCATCAATGCCACCATTAGTTCACTGGCATCCAGAGCAGGCGTTGTATGTGATCTTTACTTCTGGTTCAACGGGCCTGCCAAAGGAGTGGTGAACACCCAAGCCGCATTACAAAACCGTTTGAATTGGATGCAACAAGAATATGCACTCAATGAATCCGATTGTGTGTTGCAGAAAACGCCATTTAGCTTTGATGTTTCGGTATGGGAGTTCTTCTGGCCATTGATGACTGGTGCACGCTTAGCGATCGCGCCGCCTGAAGCTCATCGCCAATCAAGTGTCCTATCCGAAGTCATTCAACAAGAACAGGTGACAACACTTCATTTTGTGCCATCGATGTTGAACGCATTCTCGGTAGAAACAGACATATCAGACTGTGTCTCTTTAAAACGCATTATCTGTAGTGGTGAAGCACTACCTGCCGACCTTGTTGATCAAGTGCTTAATAACGCTCCAGTTGAATTACATAACCTATACGGGCCTACAGAAGCGGCTATCGATGTGACGTATTGGCCGTGTGAGTTACCCGTGTCTAAGCGTATCCCGATAGGTTATGCGATCAGTAATACTCAGCTACATGTACTTGATGACAACTGGAACCCTGTGCCGATTGGTGTTCCTGGTGAATTGTATTTAGCGGGTATTGGATTAGCGCGTGAATATCTAGCTCGCCCGGACCTTACCGCAGACCGATTCGTACCCAATCCGTTTGGCGCATCAGGAAGCCGAATGTACCGAACGGGTGATCAAGTTATTCAACTTGCTGATGGTCGATTGGAATATTTGGGTCGTTTGGATAACCAAGTCAAAATTCGCGGTTTGCGCATTGAGTTAGAAGAAATCGAAAATGTGATCAATCAACTCGAATGGGTAGAAGAGTCTGCTGTGATTGCGTTTAAGCATCAAACTGGCGACCAATTGGTTGGCTATGTCATCGACTCAATTGGGATCAAGACAAACCAGATCTTGTAAACAAACACCTTTCTGAACATCTCCCTGACTACATGGTGCCAAGTATATTGGTTGGGTTGAGTGAGATGCCACTTTCTCCAAACGGTAAGCGTGACAGAAAGGCTCTGCCGGCTCCGGAATGGCAGTCAATCGAATACCGCGCTCCCGAAACGGAGTTGGAATTGTGGTTTGCGAGTAATTGGGAAGAGGTTCTAGAAGTCCCTCAAGTGGGCTTAGACGACAACTTCTTTGCTCTGGGTGGTCATTCACTATTAGCAACTCGAGTGGTCGCTAAGGCACATCAAGAGCTTGGTTTAGAGGTGGTACTGAAAGACTTTTCGAGGCCAATAACCTGCAGGCGTTAACGGATAGCTTGCAAGCTCAATATCAAACACAAAATGAACATCAACAAGACGAATTCGATGCCATGGCAGCATTGATGGACGAACTGGAGCTGCTATGAACGACCCAATAGACAAGAACAATCTACAAACAAAGAGTCAGTCAAAAGCGACGACTCAACCCAAGGCGACTAACCAAGGACAAATCGATAGACACGCGTTAGCAAAACGTTTTCTACAACTGGGAAAACCAGAGCAAATCAAGTTTATCGAACCGCTGAGTAACAAAGGTTTAGATTTCGAAAAACTACCTATTGTTGCGGTTGGTTCTGAGCAGAAAGTCTCGCTGTCTCCGGCACAACAACGTTTGTGGGATATTTATCGTCTAGACAAAGGCAACAGTGCCTACCATATGTCGGGGACGTTCAAAGTTAATGGTGATTTGGATATTGACCGATTAACCCAGCTCGTCAACCAAGTCTTAGAACGCCATGATGTGTTGAGAACACGCTTTATTACCAGTGCCACAGAGCAGGTTATTCAGTTTGTCGACAAAGCGGCGGTGATGCATCCGGTTGGTGTTGATGCTCAAAGTTGGAATCAAGAGCAAATTCAAGACGCCGAGCAGGAGTTTATTGGCAAAGCGTTTGAGCTTGAGACTGAACTGCCAATTCGTATGCAATGTTTACGAACCGGTGATCATTCGTGGAAGCTACAGCTTGTCATGCATCACATCGTTTCTGATGGTTGGTCGATTGGCGTATTTTTAAATGAACTCGTTACGCTTTATCAACAAGGTAAATTGCCAGAGTTAGCGATTCAATATCGTGATTATTCTCATTGGCAAAGCGCGTTATTGGATGCGGGGAAAGGGCAGCAACATATTGAGTTTTGGAAGCGTGAGCTTTTACAAACAGATCAAAGCCCACTGTTCCCTTGGCATAGTGACGTTACACCAAATCAAAGACGCATTGCTGGTTCGATCAGCTATGAACTCAATGAGTCGCAATCTGACAAACTAAAACAGATTGCGCGTCAGTTGTCGGTAACGACTTCGAGCTTATGGTTAGGGATATGGCAGGCTGCTTTAGCCAAGGTAACGTATCGCACAGATATATCAGTCGGTGTACCGATGGCGAATCGTACCCGCCACGAAGTGTCTAATCTGATAGGCTTTTTTGTGAATACTATGGTTATTCAGCAATCCATAACGCCTAACAGCTCTTTATCTGATGTGATTGAAGGAGCCCACAACAAAGTACTTGAGGCGCAAGAACATCAACTATTGCCATTCGATCAGTTAGTCAGTGCTTTCACGGCTGAGCAAAACGACGGTGAGCCAAAGAATTACGAACGAAAAGCAGGACAAACTCCCTTGTTTCAAGTGCTTTTAACCATCAAAGTTCGTTGGCTGATGAGATTCAATTAGATAGCCAACTTACATTGAAGGCTGAGCAACAAAACGGGGAATTTGCGTTATTCGATATTGCACTGGATATCCGTGAGACAGAGCGAAAAATAGGTGTCGTGCTCACGTATTCAAAGGATCGAATCGATTCTGATGTGATGGTTGAGTTGAATGCTGTACTTGAACATCTCATCGGCAGTCTGGAGTCGCATGTAGATAACAACCTGGCCCGAATCAATCACCTCACACGACACGATGCATCTGTTTTAGAAAAACTATCGCAACCAGAAGGTGAGTGGGAGTTTCAGTCAATTGTTGAACTTATTGGAGTTCAAGCCAAAGCACGACCTGATGCCATCGCACTAAAGCATCAAGACTTTGAGTTGAGCTACACGCAATTGGATTCGGCATCATCAGAATTGGCGTCCAAACTTGTCGCTAAAGGCGTAGTTCGAGATCAAGCGATCGGTGTGTTGTTCGAGAGAGGCGTCGAAATGATTGTCTCTATGGTTGCAGTCATGAAGGCGGGCGGGGCATTTCTACCACTAGACCCTGATTATCCAACTGAGCGTCTTGCATATATGGTTCAAGATTCTAAGGCGGGGTTTGTGATTACCCAGCAAGGCCTAGAGCTCCGTTGGCAAAACATTCAATCTGAGTTTGACGTTTCATTACCAAAAGTAAGTTCTTTCATTTATCGCCAGCAAGACTTAACTCAATCTTTAGGTAACGGACAATGTTTACCAACTGAATTAATGCCAACGATACTCCCTGAACAATTGGCATACATCATTTATACCTCCGGTTTCGACAGGTAAACCGAAAGGCGTGGCAGTCAACCACAATGGTTTGTCTATGCACGTTCAAACTATTGGCAAGCAATATGGTATGACACCAGAAGACGTTGAGCTGCACTTCGCTTCGATTAGCTTTGATGGTGCCGTTGAGCGTTGGACAGTGCCGTTAGCTTTTGGTAGCAAGCTTGTCATCCGAGATCAAGAGTTGTGGAGTGTTGAGAAAACTTGCGAGGTGCTGTGCAATGAAAAGATTACCATTGCCTGTTTCCCGCCGAGTTACGTGGGTCCGTTGCTTGATTGGATTGAATATCAAAACCATCTATCAATGTCCGCTCCTGGACACTTGGTGGCGAAGCCTTTACCGCTGAAACCTATCAACGTTTGCAAAAGGTCGTGAACCCTTCGCGTATTATCAATGGTTATGGTCCAACAGAAACCGTAGTCACACCGATGATTTGGCGTGCATACCCTCAGGATAAATTGGACAGTGCGTATGCTCCGATTGGTCAGCCTGTCGGCGAACGTCGTTTGTACATATTGGATTCGCAACTCAATAAGGTCGCACTTGGCGCCGTTGGGGAATTATACATCGGCGGTGAAGTCGGGTTGGCTCGTGGATATTTAGACCAACCGGTTTAACTTCTGAGCGGTTCATACCTGATCCTTTCAATACAGATGATACGACTAGTCGAGATAGCTCTTACAAACGAGCAGGCCAACGTATGTATCGCACTGGTGATTTGGTTCGTTGGAATCAAAGTGGCGTGATGGAATATATAGGGCGCGTGGATCAGCAGGTTAAAATCAGAGGGTTTCGAGTTGAGTTAGGAGAAATTGAAAGCCGCCTTCAAGCACTATCTAAGGTTGAGCATTGCGTTGTTGCAGTGAAAGAGGCCGGCCAACAAAAACAGTTGTTTGGTTATTTGCAGAGTAGCGAGCCTGACCGTTTTGATCTTGATGAGATTCTCGAAGCGCTTTCACGAGAGTTACCCGATTACATGGTCCCAAACCAATTAATGCTCTTGGATAAATTGCCTTTAACACCTGCTGGTAAAGTTGATAGAGCCTCGCTCCCGCTATGGATGAGAACGTTCAATCGATCGCGACAGTTGTGTTACCTGAAACCGAACAAGAGGCGTTGCTCGTAGATATATGGCAGCAGCTACTCGGCATAGATCAAGTGAGTTGTGCGGATAACTTCTTTGCATTGGGAGGTGATTCGATACTTTGCTTGCAAATGGTGAGTAAAGTACGCGTTGCGGGCTACAACTTAACACCACAGCAAGTCTTTGAAGGCAAAACGTTAACTGACCTAGCCGAAGCCTTGGATATCCATAAGGCAGCAACAGAGCGTGTTTTGACCGAAGAAGTGTTTGGCTTAATGCCGATCCAGGCTCATTTCTTTGCTCAAGAGTTTCCTGAGCCTGATCATTGGAATCAGCATATCTGTGTTGAGCTTAAGCAAGACATGAATACCGACTATCTGGAATTGGCGATTCAGGCGTTGGTTAAACAACACCCAAGTTTGAGGCTCGCATTTAAACAGCATCAAGGTCGTTGGAAACAACAGTATCAACCTTATCAAGAACGCCAATACCTTTGGATAAGCTCAGTGAGCTCTGAAGATGCATTTTCAGCATTTGCACAAGAGATTCATCAAAGCATGGATATCGATACTGGTCGATTAATTCAGGCCGGTTACGTGCAATGTTCAGAATCCCCAAATCGCTTGATGATAGCTATTCACCACTTAGCTGTGGATGGTGTGTCTTGGCGAATTCTGTTAGATGACCTTTGGAAGGTGTATCAACAACAAGTTGCGGGGCAAGCTATCCAGTTAATGCCGAATTCGAGTGAAATCAATGAAACCGTCCGTCAAGTTGAACACTGGTCGACTACTGAGCAAGGAAAGTTGATGCAATACGCTTGGCATAAGTTGGTCCAGAAATCGTCAAATTCAGTCAAGAATAAGCAAGAGCTTCCTCCTGCGCTTTATCAAAATAAACAGGTTTACAAAACTGAACTATCGAATGACTTCACTCAAACGTTATTGCGTGTTTCAAACACCAATCACGGAGATATCCAAAGCGTGTTGATTGCTGCATTAGTGTCAGTATTAACAAGTGAAGCGCAATCTGAGATTCCTCTGTATTTAGAGGGACATGGTCGAGAAGATTCTGTTTTCTCAGGCGTTGATCTATCAAGAATGGTGGGTTGGACGACCAGTTTGTACCCAATGATTGGGCATTTCCAACCTGATATTCTTGATGTGCTCAACCAAACCCAAAGCTATCAAGAAAGCGTTAAGAAAGATGGCGGTATCGGCTATGGCGTAAGGTATTTAAACAAAGACACGACCGATAGTTTTCGAGCAAGCGCAACGTTTAACTATCTCGGCCAGTACTCAAGTGACGGCTTCGCACACTGGTGTACACCTATCGAAGACGGAAGCCTACCTCAATCCGGACTAAATCAGATGTTGACGCCACTTGTTGTTAACTCTCAGGTTGTGTCTGGGCAGTTAAGCCTGTCATGGGAGTTTTCGAAAACGCACTATTCATTAGCGGGCATCGAGCAAATAGCAGAGCAGTATGTTGAGCGTTTAACGGCGCTTGTCAGTGCTATGAAACAAGAAGCGAAAGTAACAAATAGTAATCAGAGCTTAGCCAATCTGCGACTGGTAGAAAAACTCAATAATACAACGTGCGAGAATGAACCTGTTTTCTGTATTCACCCTGTGACAGGGCGTGTGACGGGTTACCAGAGACTCGCACAAGCACTCGAAGGAGATAGAAGTGTATTTGGCATAAAGTCACAGAGCTTTGTATCAGAGAGCGTATTTGATTCCTCGTTTAATGATATGGCCGAGACGTACTACCAAACGATCAAACAGATCCAGCCTCATGGTCCTTATCGATTAGTCGGATGGTCATTAGGTGGGGCACTTGCTCAGGAAATCTCATTACGTTTAGAGAGGAATGGCGACGATATAGCGTTTGTTGGGTTACTCGATTGCTATGTGCCAGGCACTGAAATTGCTGAAGACCAATGGGACTCACCAACCTCAAAAACCAAACTCATGGAACATATTTCATTGCTGCTTGGTTCAATTACGAAAGCGCAGGGGCAGAGATGTTTAGAGTTGCTCGATTCAGTACCTCCTCAAAGGTGGCCAGAAGTCTTTAATACATGGTTGGCGGAAAATAACTTCGACCGCTACATGGCGGACAACGCAAAACAAATGCTCTATAGCTGGGCTGTTGAACAACACATGCGTGCTTTGTGTCGCGGGTATCAATTACCGAGCATAAAAACCCAATTGCATTGTTGGTGGGCAGGACAGCCAAATGGTCGCTCAGAGCTGTTATCAAAAGGGTTGAATAAGCATAACAACCTCCAATATTCCGCTGTTATAGACACGGATCATTTAGGTATCGTTCAGAATAATCAAGTAATCAAAGACTTATACAGACATTTGTATTGTGAATAATTTTATAAATATCTATTGCTGAGATGTTTTATTTTGAAAATTACGTGGTACACTCCGTTAAATTATTAATCGCAATGATAACTATTATCGTTATTGTTTGTGTTTTTATTGCAATTGGTTCATAGCCGTATTGAAGGAGAAATATATGAATCGGCACTTTATGCGCACCCCAACAGCACTTGCGGTCGCTTTAGTTATAACGTCAGGAATGGTTCAGGCCAACGAAGATGAAACCGTTGTTGTTATTGGTCAGCAGCTAGAAGACAGTTCAGTCGGTCCAGATTTTAGTTACGTGGGATTAAGCAGTCGCACGGCAACCAAAACAGACGTTGCGATAGGCGAGACGCCACGTGCAATTTCTATTGTTACTCGTGAGCAGATGGACGACCGAGCGTCAATCAGTATTGCCGATGCATTGCAATACACACCGAGTATCCAAGCGAATTATTTTGGTGAAGACAACAAGCAAGATTGGTTTGTTATCCGTGGTTTTCAGCAAGCAAACAGTGGCTTGTATCAAGACGGAACGCGTTTGTATTCATCCGGTTTCTACAGTTGGCAAATCGACCCGTTTGGTTTGGAGCGTGTAGAAATCTTACGTGGTCCAGGATCAGCGTTGTACGGCCAAACCCCTCCTGGTGGTGTTATTAACGTAATCAGCAAGCGCCCACAGTTTGATGGTGGTTCGGGTCAGTTTGCTATCGAATACGGTACTGATGATCGCAAGCAAATTAGCTTAGATGTGAACTCTGAAGTTAACGATAAAATGGCGTTTCGCCTGCAAGCACTTGGTCGTAAAAATGGCAGTCGTGTCGATGGTGTAGAAGCTGAACGCATTTTTATCGCTCCTTCTCTGGCTTATAAATTCACAGACGACACAAAAATCACACTGCTAACTAGCTACCAGAAAGATGATTCCGACCCGTACCTACAGTTTTTACCAATGGAAGGAACGTTAACCTCGAATCCAAATGGCAAAATCAGTGATAGCACAGCAGTAGGTAATACAGATTGGGAAACGTTCGAGCGTGAACAACTGTCATTAGGTTATGAATTTGAACACCATTTCAATGACAGTACCTACTTCATGCAGAACACACGTTACAGTAAGATGGACATTAACCTCCGTCAAATGTACACGATTGGTTACGCGAAAGATTTGGGTTATGGCCCGTTAGATCCAACTAATACTTCTGTTGTTCGTGGTGCAACGACAGAAGAAGGTACATCTGATGCATTTAACATTGATAATCGTGTAGTTCATAAGTTCACTACAGGTGCTGTAGACCATACTCTTTTAGCAGGTATTGACTATCAAACCATTGATATTGAAAATAAAGACTACCCCTAAACAGTTTAACAGGGGACCCTGTTGTCCTGTCTGACGGCAACCCATTGTTCAACATATTCAATCCAAGCTACGGTACAAACATTTCGCTGTTCAACCCAACTAATAACCAGATCTATACAGAAGCAGATCGTGAAACGACGAAAACCAAAAACAATCAATTAGGTTTGTATTTACAAAATCAAATGATGATTGCGGATAAGTGGGCAGTACAAATCGGTGTTCGTTACGACGATTCCCAAAACAAGACTCACAACACCACGACAGGCAAGAAAACTAAGGTTGATAACGAAGAATGGACAACCAACTTAGGTGTTGCTTACCTAATGGATAATGGCTTTACGCCATACGTTAGTTACGCACAGTCGTTCAATCCTATTATTCAACTTGACGTAAATGGCGACCCGGCTAAACCAGAACGCGGCGAACAGTATGAAGTGGGTTTGAAATACCAACCGCGTAGCTTTGAAGGCTACTTCAACATAGCGGCATTTGAAGTCTCGAAAGAAAACCTAGCACGCACTGTTAATAGCCAGTTAACGCAAATTGGTGAAGTTCGTAACCGTGGTATTGAACTAGAAGCCGTGGCTAACGTAACAGAAGAGCTAACGTTAATTGGTAACGTGTCATTCATTGATTCTGAAATAACAGCAGATTCGACAAGCAGTAATGTAGGTAACACGCCATCACAAATTGCTGACCAACTTGCTTCAGCTTGGGCAAATTACCGCTTCCTAAATGGTCCTCTTGATGGCTTAACGATTGGTGCAGGTGCTCGTTACGTTGGTGATTCATACGCCGATAATACAGAAACGAACGTTGTTCCTTCATACACATTATTTGACGCAACATTAAGCTACCGTATTGAAGATTACAAGTTCCAAGTTGCAGCGAAGAACTTAGCAGACAAAGAGTACGTGGCTACGTGTGATTTCTACTGCTTCTACGGTGATCGCCGTAACGTAATTGCGAGCGTAACCTATGACTGGTAACCGCCAGCCTTTGAACACTCTGCCCGATGGGCAGAGTGTTTCTCTAAGTGAGGCACAAGACAGTTACTGCGTGGAAGTAAGTTCCGGTGTGGTTGAAGTGGTGCGTGAAACAAATCAGTTTTGGCGTTTAACTCAAATGACAGCGCTCAATACGGAGCAACTTTCTGCATTTGCCATTCTGTTCTCTGCTAACCCTGAGATTCGAACGATTGAACTCGGACAGTTTAAAAGCGAAGTGTTGGATTCTTTGTGTTTTGAAACTGCTGAAGGTTTAAAGGTGTTATGGCGTGAAGCCGTTATGCAAACACCTGATCTTTGGCTAAAAAACCAGAATCATAACCTTTACCCGCATAAGCAAATCCTCGACGCAGCAGGGTATCATCCGGCGAGACCCAAGCCCTTATTGGGTGAGTTGTATCGCCGTTATATTCCCGATCTTAACGCTGTTCTCACTCTCGAAGGCTTAGATGTCGACAAGCACTTAACCCTCTTCAATAAGTGGCAAAATAGCCAACGTGTTGCGAATTTCTGGGAGCAAACTGGCTCACTGGAAGAACACAAACAGTACTTAGAAGAATCACTTAAAAACACCAAAAATCAGCTTCTTATTGTGTGTTTAGACAATCAGCCTTTCGCCTACGTCGAAGTGTACTGGACCAAAGAAGACCGAATCGCACCTTATTACGCGGCAGGGGATTATGACCGGGGTATTCATATGCTGGTCGGTGAAGAATCCCACCGTGGTGCACATAAAGTAGCGGCTTGGCTGCCTTCCGTTTGCCACTTCATCTATCTATCAGATCCCCGTACAGAAAAGATTGTTAGCGAGCCAAGAGCCGATAACGACAAGATGATCGGATATCTGCAGAAATATGGATTTGCCAAAGTAAAAGAATTTGAATTTCCGCACAAACGTGCGGCTTTAATGTGTCAGTTGAAAGACAGCTTTTTCAGTAACGAGTTCTAATAATGAAGCGGTAAGTACTGGTAAAGGAGTCGGAATAGGGGCCTTGTACCCAACAATTATCATGAGGTTATACATGACGAAACAAATTAAGGAATATGATGTTCTCAGGTAGGGTTTGGCCCTGCTAATTTATCGATAGCCATTGCGTTAGAAGAGCAAGCTAAAGATAAAGGCTTAAGTTATTGCTTCTTGGAGCAAAAACCTCATTTTGAATGGCACGGCGGTATGTTGCTTGATGGAACAAGAATGCAAATATCTTGTTTGAAAGATCTGGTGACGTTACGAAACCCAACAAGCCCATACTCGTTCGTAAACTATTTGCACACCAAAGACAGACTCAACGCTTTCATCAACCTTGGTAGCATGAACCCTTCCCGTGTTGAGTTTAACGACTACCTGACTTGGGTTGCTAATCAATTCTCAGAGCGCGTAAATTACGGCCAACGAGTTATTGATATTGAAGCGATTGAAGAAAACGGTCATAGCTCAAAAGTAAAAGTTACCTCTACCGATATACACGGCAATCAGACGGTTCGAATCGCTAAGAACCTTATTGTTGGTATGGGAGGAATGCCGAAGCTACCGAAACAGTTCGAAGGCCATGATAATGAAAAAATTATCCATTCTTCTAAATACAAAGTATGGCGCGAGACCTTTAAAGGAAATTCAGAGCCTAAAATCGCGATAGTCGGAGCTGGGCAGAGCGCTGCCGAAATATTCGTTGATCTAACAAACCGTTATGCAGATGGCGAGATTCATATGGTCAACCGTCGCTTCGCATTACACCCTGCCGATGACAGTCCGTTCGTTAATGAAGTGTTCGATCCTGATTTCACTGACCACATGTATGAAAGCACGCAAGAGCAGCGCGATCATATTCTTTCTCGTTTTAGTGCTACCAATTACTCGGTAGTCGATACAGAAGAGCTCAACGCGATTTATGAGCTGCTTTACTTGCAGAAAGTAACGGGTGAAGGTAACCATCAACATCTACGTTGTCATGACATTCAAGAGGTCGCGCAGAAAGATGACAAAGTCGCATTGCGCTTGAATGACACGATCAACAAAATACAGACATGGAATGAATACGATGCCATCATTCTTGCTACTGGTTATCGATACGATGAGTTCAACCAAATGCTGAGCTCAATTGAACCTTTGATTGATAGTAAATCGGTAGGGCGTTCATACCAATTAGACATGAAGCCAAGCTGTGACGTCAAAATCTTCCTACAGGGTTGTTGTGAATCTTCTCATGGCCTGAGTGACACGCTTCTTTCAGTGTTGGCTGTTCGTTCTAAAGAAATTGTGGATGAGCTTCTTTCTAGTTCTAACCAAACGGTTGAGACTGAAAAAGCGTAATCAACATAGCTACTTAGCGCCGAGCCCTTGAGTTTGGCGCTAATTTTTCTAGAGACATATTTTCTAGATACATAGCTCGCTCGCCTATTTTTATACTTGTTTCGCTACCTTTCGCTTATTCCTACCAATAATATTTTTACTTCAGTCATCGTTATTCTGAGCTCAACACTGAATTCTGTTACTGCTGGGTTTATCTTGGGTTCAAACAGAGCAACTATCGCCGATAAATCAAACAACTAGACGCTGATTAAAACTATCAATACGATTTATTACAGCAGTTGTTGAGCACAAAGCCTATATTGACTAGAATGACGCACTTTTTTATTTACGTACATACAGGTAATGAACATGAGCGATACTAATTCAAGACCAGCTTTACCAGATCATCTTGCAGGCAACCCGCAGCCCACACCACGTTGCTGAGTGTTTCGAATACCCAATCGGCATTCGTCTAAATGGTAAAGAGCGTACTGATGTTGAAGAATACTGCATCAGCGAAGGTTGGGTTAAGATCCTTCTCCAAAAGCGCTAGATCGTTTTGGTCAGCCAATGCTTATTACTCTAAAAGGCACTGTAGAAGCTTTTACATCGACGCATAATCACTTCGTGTGGCTAGCTAATACAAAGTAATTAGTTAATGTTTGTCTAATTAGCCAACATAAAGCCACCAAGCGTTATCACCTAAAAGGGTCTAGAGAAATCTAGACCCTTTTTGTTTGCATTGATTTTGGCGAACTTCTTTAACCAATAGCCCAAACCACCTTCATAACTCGACAGATTTAACCAAAATTGTCGTTATTCACTATGCATTCGCAGTAATAACAAAGTTGCTGTTGGTTGATCTATGTTCGCTCGCTCTTTTCTTGTGCATTTACATTCGAAATTTCTGATGTTTAATTAGACAAAACCCCACAGGAACATGAAGCGTAGTCTAATTAAATGAAACTAATTTGCTGTATTTAAAGTAATTAATTGTTAATAGCTATCTCTGTCACAGAAATTAATCCTGAAGCACATACAATTCCCTTAATTTCGAATGAGCGCTATATTTTTCGTTCGAGCATTTTATTCTTCCTTCGCCCAATAATATGAGGTTCCTATGTTTGGAATATTCAAACCTATGGCGCATATCGATCGCTTATCATCAGATAAAGTCGATAGCACCTACACACGACTACGATGGCAGCTGTTTCTTGGCATCTTCGTTGGCTATGCGGGTTACTACTTAGTCCGTAAAAACTTTAGTTTGGCGATGCCTTATCTCATTGAGCAAGGCTTTAGCCGCGGAGAACTAGGGATTGCATTAGCGGCGGTATCTATCGCTTACGGCTTATCTAAGTTCTTAATGGGCAGTGTTTCTGACCGTTCTAATCCTCGTTACTTCCTCAGCGGTGGTTTGTTAATGTCGGCACTGGTGATGTTCTGCTTTTGGCTTTATGCCATGGGCAACAGGCAGCATTACCGCGATGTTTATCCTTCTGTTTTTGAATGGTTGGTTCCAAGGTATGGGCTGGCCAGCGTGTGGACGAACCATGGTTCACTGGTGGTCACGCAAAGAACGCGGCGAGATAGTGTCGGTATGGAACGTCGCGCACAATGTTGGCGGCGGTTTGATTGGTCCAATGTTCTTGTTGGGGCTGTGGGCTTTTAACGACGATTGGCGAACCGCTTTTTATGTTCCTGCATTTTTGCCACTCTCGTTGCTGTCTTTGTTTGGTTTACCGTAAGAGATACGCCTCAGTCTTGTGGTCTACCTCCAATTGAAGAACACAAAAACGACTACCCAGATGATTACGACAAGTCTCACGAAACAGAGATGACAGCAAAGAGATCTTCTTTAAGTATGTCTTTAATAACAAACTGTTGTGGTCAATCGCTATCGCGAACGCGTTCGTTTACCTGATTCGTTATGGTGTACTTGATTGGGCGCCTGTTTATCTAAAAGAAGCGAAAGACTTCTCTGTAGATAAATCGTCTTGGGCTTACTTCTTATACGAGTGGGCAGGTATTCCGGGCACGCTACTGTGTGGTTGGATCTCAGATAAGTTATTCAAAGGTCGCCGTGCGCCTGCTGGTATCTTGTTCATGGTGCTAGTGACTATCGCAGTATTGGTTTACTGGTTTAACCCTGCGGGTAACCCAACGGTTGATATGTTGGCTCTAATTGCGATTGGCTTCCTAATTTACGGTCCTGTAATGCTAATCGGCCTATACGCACTTGAGCTTGCCCCTAAAAAAGCCGCGGGTACAGCGGCTGGCTTAACCGGTTTGTTTGGTTACTTAGGCGGTGCGGTTGCTGCAAACGCAGTATTAGGCTTCATGGTTGACCATTACGGCTGATGGTGGTTTCACAATCTTGGTTGGCGCTTGTATCGCTTCAATCATCTGTCTGGTGTACGCGTTTATTGGTGAACGTAAGCACCATAAAGAGAAAAGCCTTGAGCGCGAGAAAGAAGCCATAGCTTAATCACTCGTTAACTTGATCGTTTGTTAAGTGAGTTTTAACAAACACAACCATACTAATAAATGACAGAGGCAGGGATAACCTGCCTCTTTGTTATCAAGGAATATAACAATGAAAACAACGTCACTGTCCCTAACTTTATTGGCACTGAGCTTATCGGCCAATGCACTTGCTGATCCTTTAGTTATTGCTCACCGAGGTGCATCGGGTTACTTACCAGAGCACACATTGCCAGCAAAAGCGCTCGCGTATGCGATGAAACCTGACTACATCGAACAAGATGTCGTGATGACCAAAGACGACCAACTGGTGGTACTTCACGACCATTATCTAGATCGCGTTACTGATGTTGCAAACCGCTTTCCAGATCGTGCACGTGACGATGGTCGCTACTACGCGATAGATTTCACGCTTGCTGAGATCAAATCATTAAAGGTGACAGAAGGTTTTAACCTTGATGAGCAAGGCAACAGAGTGGCAGGGTATCCAACTCGCTTCCCAATGTGGCAGTCTGATTTCCGCGTACCAACGTTTGCAGAAGAAATTGAAATGATCCAAGGATTGAATAAGACACTTGGTTACGACGTAGGTATCTACCCAGAAATCAAAGCGCCTTGGTTCCATCTCCATGAAGGCAAAGACATCTCTAAAGCGGTACTGGCGACCTTGCATCAATACGGTTACTTAACAAAAGACGATAAGGTCTATTTGCAGTGTTTTGACGCTAACGAATTGCAACGCATCAACGATGAACTTATGCCAGCGATGGAAATGGACTTGAAACTCGTTCAGCTCATGGCTTACACCGATTGGAACGAAACCATGACTTATAAGGGAGATAAGGCGACACCTTACAGTTACGATTGGATGTTTGAGAAAGGCGGGATGGCAAAGGTTGCGACCTATGCAGATGGCATTGGCCCGTGGAAACCTATGCTGGTGGACGACGCATCGACCAAAGAGAACATCATCATTAAACCGTTGATGAAATCTGCCAAAGAGGCTGGCTTAGACGTTCACCCATATACGTTCCGTGCTGACCCAGGTCGAATTCCGGGCTATGCCGATAATTTCGATGGCATGTTGGATGTGTTCTACAACCAAGTGAAAGTAGACGGCGTGTTTACTGACTTCCCAGATAAAGCGGTAGAGTTCCTTAACCGTTAAGTTATTTACAGTTTCAAAACACGAACTATGAAGAGCTAAAAGCAAAGTTCAAAGCCGCTTTTAGCTCTTCCTTATAAGCCTCGTGTCCATTCAAATCCCCATTTTGACATTCCTCAGGTTTACACCGATCTCGCACCTTGATAGGTTACCAACATCACAGTCAGTCGCTTGCCTAAAGGCTGGTATTCACTGAACCTTATATTGAAATTGGAACCATCATGGAAGAAAGAAGCCAAGCTTATCTCGATAGCTACCTAAACTCACTGCCGGAAGAAATGGCCAAGAAGCACACCTCATTCAGTGCAGACTATTTCTGTGGAGACGAATACAACGCGAATTTGTGCGCACAACTGATATTGAAAGGCGAAAAGCAGGCGTCTTGCAGCCTTGAATATTGGTACAGCCATGAAGATGAAGTGATGCCTGTTGTCGGCCACTTACAAGTTGTTACCGATTGGGAAGGTAAGCCTATCTGTATTGTTGAAATCACGTCTGTTTCCTTGTGTCCATACAATCAAGTGACCGCTGAATTTGCTGCCGCAGAAGGTGAGGGTGACAAAACTCTAGCATGGTGGAGAAAAGCGCATTGGAACTTTTTCTCTCGTGAATGTGAAGAACTCAAGATCACACCAAGTGAAGGCATGATGTTGGTACTTGAGCGTTTCAAAGTGGTTCATCAATAAGAGTAAGATTAAAAAGTGCCCATTGGCTTGATTGAATCTTAAGCCATGGCACTTTGATCTCGAAAAGCAGTCAAGCAATACAACAAGGAGTGTGTAGTGAAAATTGCAATATTGGATGATTATCAGAACGTAGTAAAAAGCCTTGCGTGCTACAACAAGTTAGAACAACACGAGGTTAAGGTATTCACAGAAACGTACCGTGAAGACGAACTTGCGCAGAAGTTACACGACTTTGAAGCACTCGTGCTCATCCGAGAACCGTACTGAAATCACCGAGTCGTTACTATCCAAGCTACCCAATCTCAAGTTAATCAGCCAAACAGGTAAAGTCAGTAACCATATCGACCCGCAACTGTGTGAACGCCTCGGTGTGAAAGTGCTGGAAGGGCGCGGTTCACCAGTTGCACCTTCTGAGCTGTGTTGGGCGTTGATCATGGCGGCATCTCGTCATATTCCTACTTACGCTTCAAACCTCAAACAGAACCAATGGCAAGATTCAGGCTCACTTGGTTTAGGCAGAACATTAAAGGGCTTAAAGCTCGGTATTTGGGGCTATGGAAAAATCGGGAGTTGCATCGCGCAATACGCCAAAGCATTCGGTATGAATGTGCTTGTGTGGGGAAGCCAAACCTCAAGAGACCAAGCACAGGCCGACGGATTTGAAGCGGCAGAAAACAAACACGCGTTTTTCAGTAATGTCGATGTACTTTCTTTGCACCTACGCTTGAATGACGCCACTAGAGGCTGCGTTACTGCTGAAGATCTTGGCTTAATGAAGCCAGACTCACTGTTTGTGAATATCAGCCGAGCGGAGTTGGTCGAGCCAAAAGCCTTGTTTAATGAACTCACCAAGGTAGCCAGCAAACGAGCGGCGATTGATGTTTTTGAAATTGAGCCCGCAACGTCAGAGAGTGAACCTCTGTTAGCCTTGCCAAACGTCACAGCGACACCGCATTTAGGCTACGTTGAACAAAATAGCTACGAACTCTACTTTGATATCGCTTTTGACAACATTCTGTCCTATCAAATGGATGGCATATCAAGCTAGAATCTGCCCAAAGAAAAAAGGTAGAGAAAGTATGAGCTTAACAATCAGACAAGTCACCGTAGATGATGCTCAGGGTATTATCGATGTATTAAACCCAATCATCATCGAAGGGCGTTATACCATCTTAGATCAGACGTTTACGTTGGATGAAGAGAAAGGTTTTATTGAGTCGTTTCCCGAACGTGGTGTGTTCAGTGTTGCTGTTAACCAAACGACTAATCAATTACTTGGTTTTCAAAACGTAGAGCCGTTTGCCTCTTATACAAAAGCTTTTGATCATGTGGGTATTATTGGAACTTATGTAGATGCAAACAGCCGTGGGCAAGGCGTTGCAAAACAGTTATTTGAACATACATTCGAAGTCGCAAAAGCCAAAGGCTACGAAAAGCTTTTTTGCCTATGTTTTAGCTGGTAACGAACGCGCATTAGCGGCTTATCTCAAACAGGGTTTTGAAACTGTCGGGATAGCAAAGAAACACGCTAAGATTGGCGGCCAGTACTATGATGAGATTCTTATCGAGAAGTTCTTATAAGTACGGCGAAACATTCGCTACATCATCGATGCAGGAGGCATGATGAACAAAGCTACAAAATCAACGGTTTCAACTAAGCTGACTAAAACCGTCTTATTTGATTGGGGCAACACCTTAATGATCGACTTCCCAGACGCACAAGGGAAAATGTGTGACTGGGAAACCGTAGAAGAAGTGAGTGGGGCACAAGCCTTGCTCGCTCAATTGTCGAAGCATCACAACATATACATTGCGACGAATGCAGCCGATTCCAGCAAAGGTGACATCATCCGTGCATTTGAACGTGTCGGATTGTCCCAATACATTGATGGCTACTTCTGTAAGGCGAGTATTGGCTTATCCAAATACGATTCTGGTTTCTATCCTGCCATTATTGGCAAACTCGATATCGAACCCCAAGATGTCACCATGATTGGCGATGCTCTAGAAAAAGACATTTATCCTGCGTTAGAAGCGGGCTTGCAAGTGGTATGGCTGAACACGGAAGAGGCGACCGCAGATTCGAAGTTACCTATTGTTGAGATTCAAAACCTGACCCAATTACTGGGGTTTATCAATGAATGAGCATTCTGAAATCTGGCGTCAGTATTATCAAAAGCCTTAGATAAACCCCATTCAAAAGAACAGAATTCGCTACAAAGCTTAACGAGTCGCGCTTAAACGTCGCGATTGATTGCGGCTGTGGTACGGGTAGTGATATCGACTTTTTAGAGCAGCAAGGTTACCAAGTGTACGGGTTTGACGTTAATCCTGACTCGATATCAATATGTCGAGACAGGTTTGGCGGTAAGCCTTTGGTCGAGATATCTCAAAGTGCATTTGAAGATTATGATTACCCAAAAGCTGGGCTTGTTATTGCCAACTCGAGCCTATTTTTGCAGAGCCAACTCAGTTTGATGAAACGTGGCAACGAATCATCAATAGCATTGAAATCGGTGGTGTATTCGCAGGCGATTTCATGGGTGTCGATGATAGCTGGGCTCATGGTTATCGCACCTCCACAATGCCACTCATCAAAGCAAAAGTGTTGAGCTTGTTTGATGACTTCGAGGTTATACGTTTTCATGAGCGCGACGAACCAAGCGCTAACCTCATTAGGTAAGATGAAGCACTGGCACACTTATTCTGTTATTGCCATTAAGCGAAGTTCGACACCGTAATTTCGACCTAAAACTAGCCGCGCGTTGGTTTTGAAGCCAACCTCTCATTTGTTATCTGTTGAATGCTCTAAGCTAAGCCTAGATTTCGAATAGAAGGGCTAGGTTATGAGTGTTGAACGTCATGGAATATCGGTTGGAATTGAACGTGTTAGCTGCGAAACCATCATCGTGTTTAAAGCGAAAGGAAAGCTGACGCACGACGATTATCAAGCAATGATACCAATCTTCAAAACAACAATAGAAGAGCTCGACTCTTCCGCATTGAAGATTCTGGTCGACATCTCAACATTAACTGGTTGGGAGCTGCGCGCCGCATGGGACGATTTCAAACTCGGACTAGAACTCAACTCTAAGATAGACAAGATTGCGATTTACGGCGATAAAAGCTGGCAAGAACTCGCATCAAAAGTCGGTAGCTGGTTTGTGTCTGGCGATATTAAGTCATTTGAAGAATACGACTCTGCCATTGAGTGGTTGATTGACTAATGTATTTGCAGTTCAGTTGTTGTCGCTGGTGGTAAGCTGAAGGAACCGCCTTGAAGGCTGTCGTCTATCTGTTCTCAAGGCCATTCCCTAAGTAATTCAATAGAATATGTTTATCTCTGCATGTAACATGCGCTTACAGCGATACGATCGCGCTAACTAGAAGAATAAGCAATATAACAAGGTCTAAGAACATGAATAAGGTAATTGATAAGCTCGCTTGGGTATTTATTAAAGATGGCAAGCTATTGATGGTGAGATCAAAAGGCAAAGAAACTGTTTTACTTACCGGGCGGCAAGCGTGAAGCCGGCGAAAGTGACGAGCAAGCACTGGTTCGTGAAATCAAAGAAGAGACTTCAGTCGATTTGGTACCTGATTCAATCAAATACGTTGAGACATTTACTGGACAAGCCGATGGCAAAGCGGAAGGCGTATCTGTGCAATTGACTTGTTACGCTGCAGATTACACAGGTGAACTGTCTCCAGATGCTGAAATCGAAGAGCTCAAATTTGTTGATGGCATCGACAGAGCAGTATGTTCATTAGCAGCATTGGTTGCGTTAGATTGGTTAGAAGAGAACCAGTACTTAGCTTAACGGCAGAGCACGATCCTCAAAAGATCCCTATTATGAAAAGCTTGAAGGACGGCTATCTTTCATTAGAAGGTCGAGTTTTCTTTGAGCTTTTTCGTATCTTGCAGATCCACGACCTCAATCATTTCGCACTCATCCCTCACCATCTCATTGATTAGGCTAGGGTAGTGTCGGCAATCTTCCGGTCGGTCTAAGTAAATACTGCATGTGTATTTGGCTTGGGCTTGGGTTTGGACATTCGCGTCTTTATTCGGAACGAGCTCTAGAAATGGGCAACGAGTTAGGCGTTCGCCAGATTCAGGATCAAACCAAATTTCACTCCCACGAACATATTCAAAGATGTCTGGGTTGAACAGCTCCCACAAATCAATCTCTTCTTGAGTTGCGGCTAGGTCGCCATCGCCATATTTGATACAGCATTTTCCGCATTGATTACAATCTTTCATTCGTGGCTTCTTAGTTAACTTACTCTTGTAATGTTATCACTGATACGATGCGGCACGTTGATTTTGTTGCTCAGAGCTTAAAAAAGAGGGCGAGGAGCAAACAATCATTTGCAAAGTGAACCGCCGAAGCACAGTAAACAGTGATACAATTTCTCCTCGTAAGTTATTAATACAAAGGCTCCAAAATGAGAACGATCTACACCACTGAAGGCGACATCAACGCAAAGAAACAGAAAGACGCTTATCCAAAACTGGCGTTATGTGAAAACTGCGTGCGTGATTATGTGGTGATTGAACAAGGTGAGCGCACTTACAAGCCTTGTGCTAAATGTGGTGCCGACGATTAATGCGCCTTGATAAATACCTTTGTAAAAGCACAGACCTCACTAAGCCAGAAGCGATTGAAAGAATTCATAATGGTGAGTTAAGTGTAAACGGTGAAGTCGTGCTTGATGAATCCACTCAGGTTCATGAAAGTAACACCATCTTGCTTAGCGGTGACGTATTAACGCTACGCGCATTTCGATACATCTTAATGCACAAGCCAGCAGGTACTATCTGTTCCAATATCGATGAAGTGTACCCATCGCTTTTCAATTATCTGGAGGTGGATAATGCCTCTGCTTTGCACATCGCAGGGCGATTAGACGCCGATACTACAGGCTTAGTATTGATAACCGATGATGGACGTTGGTCTTTCAATATCACACTGCCAACTAAGTCGTGTAAAAGGTGTATCGTGTGACATTGTCACGTGATATCAAAGACGATGTCGCACATAAGTTCAAAGTGGGGGTTCAGCTGCAAGGTGAGAAGAATCCCACGCGCCCCGCAGAACTAGAAGTGATAAGCCCAAAAGAAGTGCTACTGACCATCACAGAAGGCAAGTTTCATCAGGTTAAGCGAATGTTTGCTGCCGTTGGAAACCGAGTGGTAGGGCTACACAGAGAGCAAATAGGCGATGTCAGTTTAGATGTCGAAGAAGGCCAGTGGCGCTACCTCACCGAAGATGAAGTTAGCTCTTTCAGCCAGTAACTTAAAACAAATTAAGCATAAAGCCTAGCGATACTTCTGGGCTTTAAAACAGAAGGAATTGTTGATCATGGAAAATCTAAAAGTCACGGAAATAAAGTCGTTTGTGCCTGCTAAAAACTTCGATTTATCAAAGCGTTTTTATCAAACTCTAGGCTTTCAAATCATGTCGGAGTTCCATGATATCGCTTATTTTCGTCACGGCGATTATGCATTCCTTTTACAAGATTTTTACGAACCTGCGCACTGTCACAATTACATGATGCACTTGCTGGTGGAAGACGTAAAAAGTTGGTATCAACACGTGCAAAACTCTAATGTAATGACGGAATTTGAAGTAACCGTTACTGAGGTTGTAGAGCTGCCTTGGGGAATGATTGAGTTTTGTATCACTGACCCAAGTGGCGTGCTATGGCGTGTTGCCGAGAACATCAGGCCACGTTAGCCGGTAAACTTGTTTTAAGGCCTGTGAAACGCTTCAAATTATCCATATGTCGCTGAATTTATACCGCTCTCGGTAATTATCAAATAGGTTAAAACATGGATATAAAGGCTAAAATGCACAACCAAGACGTTTATTACTGTGATGACGTTGATCTGGTCGCCGAGCAAACACAATGCTTAGAAGTGCTTTACGATTTCAACCACACTCGCCCGAGTGAAGGTGACAAACGCCAACAAATTATGAAGCAACTGTTCGCAGAAGTTGGCGAGGGTTGCTACATAGAGCCGCCATTGCACGCCAACTGGGGCGTCACACTCACCTAGGCAATAACGTATACGTAAACTTCAACCTAACGCTTGTTGACGACACCGACGTATTCATCGGTGATAACGTGATGATTGCACCTAACGTAACCATCGCGACAGGCACACATCCCATCAGCCCAGAAACTTAGGCTCAAAGCCGCGCAATTCAATGTTCCTGTCCGTATCGGTAACAATGTATGGCTTGGCGCACACCGTTGTTTTACCGGGTGTCACCATAGGTGAAAACTCGGTTATTGGAGCGGGCAGCATAGTCACCAAAGACATCCCGGCTAACGTAGTTGCCGTAGGTAACCCTTGCAAAGTGGTAAGAGAAATCAATGAACGCGACCGTGAGTACTACCACAAAGATCGCCGGATTCCAGACGAGCTTAAGTAAACTATCCTGACCAGATCCTTAATGTGGGAGTTTGGTCATACTAGACAGAAAGATTCTGCATTTTCTCTAACCCCGATGCTAGCTGTGATATAAGTCATTGTTATATAATGGCTAGATTGCATATGAAGTATGTGCAGTCGAAACTAGACAGAATTAATCTGTATTTAAGTACAGAATTTTTCTGTCTAATAGAGCTGTTGAACTAAGCCGCTTCGCGGAGGACTTTCCTCTCACTTACCCGATAGACGAAACTTATGATGTATCCATAGATTAAGGAATACATCATGAGCCCATTAAGACAACAACTTATCGATGAAATGGCGGTTCGCCGTTTTTCTCCGAAAACCCATGCAAGCTATTTACGTTGGGTTAAAGATTCTATCTACTACTTACGAACCTGTCCCCTGATTTACTCACCGATGAACAGATTGGTGCGTATTTACGTACGCTCACCACAGAGCGGAGCTTAAGTAGTAGTACTTGTGCTCAAGCTTTGAATGCCATCTTGTTCTTTTATCGTGCCGTTTTGAATAGAGAATTTGAAGAGCGACTGGTTCCCCCGATTAAACGTGCCAGTAAAATACCGGAGCTGCTTAATCGCGAGGAAGTAAGAAGTATCATTAGTCATTGTCGAAGTCTTAAATATCAGACCGCACTTGAAATGTGTTACGGGTGTGGCCGACGTGTCAGTGAGGTCGTAGGCTTGTACGTGAAAGACATCGATGGTACGGCGAAACGACTGCACATTCATTGTGGTAAAGGTAAAAAAGATCGCTTTGTTCCACTGGGTGATAGCCAACTGAATCATCTTCGAAATTACTGGCGTCATTATCACCCAACCGTAGTGCTGTTTCCCAGCCTAGAGCCCAAAAAGCCATTGGGTATTAGTTCTTTGCAGAAGTGCTTCAAAGCAGCAAAAGTTGAGGCAAACGTCAGAAAATTAGGAGGAATACACGCCTTGAGGCACGCTTATGCGACACATCAGCTTGAATCGGGCATGCCTTTGAATGTTCTGCAGCGTTACCTCGGACATTCGAATATCAAAACGACATTGAGGTACACCCATTGGATAGGTCATCACAACGAAAGCTCGGACGGAAGTAAGTTCGACTTAGTTGCTCAACTATGGGAGGAGAGCGAATGAACGCATTATCTCCTTACCAAGCCGTATTAACACAAGGCTTAGAAGAGCTTGATAAAAGCAAAGTCACACCGAGACAGTGGCAGGTGCTTAACCATTTAAGAGACTGCCGGACCGAGCGTATGGGCAGCTACGACTGGCGTTGTCAGCAATGTGGTCATGAAACGCGTTGGTACAGCTCTTGTCGAGACCGTCATTGCCCCAATTGCCAAGAGCAGATGAGACAGCAATGGCTAACAAAGCGAAGCCAAGATATTTTACCTGTGGCCTACCATCATATGGTTTTTACCTTACCTCACGAGTTCAATGCTTTGGTTAAAGCGCATTCTAAGGTGGTTTATCAATGCTTGTTTCACTCAGTGTGGGCAACGTTATGCGCGTTTGCTAATGAGCGGCATCATCTTGTTGGTCAACTTGGTGCATTGATGGTTCTTCACACTTGGGGAAGAAATCTGAGTCAACATACTCATATTCATTGCCTGTTACCGAGTGGGGTGCTTACAAAAGATCGGCAATGGCAACCGACAAGAAAAGAGAGTTACCTGCTTCCGGTTAAAGCCTTATCCGTTCGCTTTAAGAAAGAGATGTTATGTCGAGTAAGCGAGTTGATAGCAACGCACAGTAATTTATTAGAGGAAGCCGCTAGTAAGAGATGGGTTGTGTACAGTAAACCTGTACTCCACGAGCCTACAGCGGTAGTGGGTTATCTATCTCGGTATTGCAATCGTATCGGATTAAATCCCAACCAATTAAGTTATAACGTGGATGGCCGTATCACGATGAGTTACAAAGACTACCGAACCAATGGGACGCAAAGAATGTGTTGTAATGCGGGCGAGTTACTTCGACGCTTACTTTTACATGTGTTGCCTAAAGGGCTAATGCGAATACGCTACTATGGCTTTTTAGCTAATGCTGTACGGGTAAAAGCGATAGCGGAAATTAGGCAAAGCTTACGAAAGCGACCCGCAGAGAAATCGGAAGTGCTGAAAGAGAAACCTTGTTGTCCGAAACTGCCATAGCAACAGCATGGTACTCGTGTGCATCAATATTAGACCTAGGATAGTCGTTTCAGAGCACCGACTGACCTAGTTGTCTGATTATAATGAATAAAATTATCGTTGTGTTATTGCGAGAGAGGGGCATTGTTCGCTTTTAAAAAGATTATGCAACGGGTATAGTCGCTGTAGATAAATTGGCGGCTAGAAGTGGAAAATGGACGGCTGACGGGGTACCGGTCTTAATGATAAGAGTAGAACGCAAGTCAGTCCTAAAAAGCAAATTCCATAGATAGAAGCGGCCTGTTCAACAGGTATTTATCCATTGTGCTACGACAACGGATAAATACTTAAGCGTTAGCTTTATTTATCAATATCGGAGTCAGAATTGAATAAAACAGGTGGTATTCAATCGTATTGGAATTTGAGTTTAAGCCGTGAAAGCGGTGTAAAACCATATTCCATTTTGAGGTTCCTTTATTTACCGATAGTTATATTACAGGTGAATTCAGAGAAGAGTCTGTGCCATATGATGTTTTAAACTTAATTCCATGGTACAGAAATAGCGGCGAAATTGCAGAAGCAATGATGTTAAGGGTTGAGTGGTTTCTCACCACTGAGCGCAGCTATGACTTAGATACCGATAGCTCATCATATCATGGTGGCTGGGCTCCAGATGAAATCGCAGCTTTGATGTCATTGATATTAGGCATTCGAGTCAAAGCTGAGGGGTAGTAAGAGAGTACGGTGGTTTTAATTCAGACCCGCTTGGTACACCACGCTCTGCTGATAGAGTGGCTCCTAATTTCCCGTCTAGAATTGTTAAGCCGATAATCCCATCAGCTATCAAATCTGTAAATATTACTGATGCCTTTCCTTTTGGCACTTTACATAAACTTAGTGAAGATCATTATGTTGCTTTAATCCGTTGTGCAAGAATGTATCAAGATGCATTGTGGATGGTAGAAAGTGAGCCTGAACTAGCATGGTTAATGCTGATCTCAGCATTAGAAACGGCTGCTAACTTTTGGGATAAGTCGAATTATCTTCCATCGGAAAAATTAAAGGCGAGTAAACCAGAGTTATACATGGCGCTGGAGTCTCAAGGTGGTGAAGAACTTTGTAACTTGGTTGCTCTGCATATCGAAAAGTCTTTAGGGGCGACTAATAAGTTTGTTAAGTTCTGTCTGAATTACATGCCGGCAGAACCTAGAAAAAGACCTAGAGATTGGGCTCGAATTAAATGGTCAAAAACCAACTTTAGAAGCATTTTAACTATGCTTTACGGTTATCGTTCAAACGCATTGCATGGTGGCGTGCCATTCCCAGCCCCATTGTGTAGGGCTCCCTCCCAAACTGAAAAGGATATGCCACCTGCAGAAAAGGGGCTCTTGGGGCTAGCAAGTCACTCTTTAGGAGCAACTTGGTCATCAAAGGACTTACCAATCTCCGCTAACACCTTCTTTGAGTTTTCTCATGGGGTTCTTTTAAATTGGTTGAATGAGGCTATAGAACAATAAAGCTAACAAATAAGGATTAAGGTGTTGCGCAGCCAACACTAAATCCCGAGTGTTGAACAAGCCCGAAGCCACTTTATTAAGTAAATTGTACGATGAGTATGAAGGGCAAATCGCTTTGAGGCTTTTCTCAAGGCGAGCGAGGCCAAGATAAGGTTGCGATAGCAATCATATCAACCAGTTAGCTATTTTTCGTTTCTTTCGTCGTTACATCTCCTTTGTTTTCGTTGATGCCATTATCCTTATTATCAAATGCCTTTCGGCTAGATGGGTCGACTTACTCCAACACACGCCATCTGATGCTGACAGCAAGGGCATACTCGTATTGCTTTGGTTCTTATCGGTGCGGTTAGCGGCGGCATTATATAGAGCAAGTTCAATAACAACAGTTGAATGCGGGCTCTTAAGGCGTGTGCTTGACCACGTAAAAACCGTAATCTCGTACTCGCTGCAACCCTTTGGGCAGCGCGTGCTGCAAAATGAGCAGTAAGAACTTCAGAGTGGGCAAGGTGCGCGTTCGCCATGCATTGGTCTGGCTCTCTTTATAGCGGAAGGTGACAGTATCATCGGTGATACTGATGATGTCTTCATCAGGCAGCACGCCGCGATAGAGGTAGCGAGCCAAATAGTTGAGTGCAGCCTGACCGTATCCCACTTGTCTGCAATCGACCACCCATTGTTTGGGTATGCCACTCGGCAGCCACAGCGTTGGGTGTTGATTAATGGTCTCTAGCATTCTTGCTCGCCATACTTTGGCCAAAGCAAACGCGTTGAAGAGGTAATGCTTGTTGCCTTTGTGCCACGTTTGCCTTGATGCGTCGTATTGGCCTGCCGCCACGATAATGTGCAGATGTGGGTGTAAGTTTCGTTGTCGGCTGTGAGTATGCAACACGGCAGTGAATCCCATTTCACCTTGCTGCTGCCTGTTGGCAAAATCCTTTAATACCCCTGATGCCACCTTAAACATACCGCTATATATCGCTTTAGGTTGATGTCTTGCTAAGACCCTTAGTTGATACGGCAAAGTGAAGGTCACCATGAAATAGTGAACAGGTAACCGCTTTTGCTGCTGACGTTGAAGCCAATCAGTGGTGGTACGTTGTTGGCACTGAGGGCAATGACGATGACCACAAGAAAGCGGTAATCGGTCATTGTGATGACAGTGACTGCAGAACCATTGTGAGCGACCTTGTTGTTCTGTTTTACAACGGAGCATCGCCCCAATGGCTCGATGCATATCGCCATTCATCTGCGCATAATAGTGACGTTTAAGCGCAGAGTGATGTTGGCGAAGCAGTTCAATAAAGGTACTCATGTAATGCTCCACGTTAAGTCTAGAGCATCAGTTAAATGATTGATGGCCATCGCAGCATCGTGTTGTTTTAGCGTAGTCATTCGGGTGTAACGAGCAGTGGTATTAAGGCTTGCATGACCCAGTAGCGTTTGTAGTGAACGCAGGTCTACCCCTTGCTCAAGTAAGTGCGTAGCGAAGCAATGTCTAAGTGAGTGGGGGCTGGCGTGTTTTTGATTCCGCACTCTTTGAGTACAAGTTTCATGGTTTTTTGAATACCGCCACGATCCATGGGGGTGTCGCGACATGTACCAAGGCCAGGAAATAAGTAATAAGGGTGCTTATGGGTAAGCCAATGCACGCGAAGAGCTTTAAGCGTTCGCAGCGGAAGCGGCACCATTCGGTCTTTTCCGCCTTTTCCTTCGCGTATGTGAACGCGCATTGTTTGGCTGTCGATATCGTGAACCGTGAGGTTCAATCCTTCACCAAGGCGCAACCCCATGCTGTACAGAGTAAGAAAAACACTTGATAACGTGTCTGTCGAGTGTGGCTAATCAGCGAGCTGACTTGTTGCGGTGTCAGTATGTCGGGCAGTCGTTTTACTTGTGGCGGCTTGACGATATTGAGCCATTCCCACTGTTTATCGAGCGTGTAACGATAGAAAACTGCAAGCCATTACGATCGAGTTTTATGGTGCTCCACGAGTGGGTTTGAATAAGAGACGCGAAGAAGTGTTTGAGGTCAGAGGTCGTTAATGTATCAGGGCTCGGTCGAAATGAGCGGTGATCCGACGAACCGCACGGGAATAGGCATCAATGGTCGCGGGTCGTTTACCTTGCAGCTTTAGGTTGGTAAGGTGTTGTTCATAAAGGGTGTTGTAGCGTTTTAAGTCATCGGGTTTCATGGGGTTACTCCTGTGAACGACCATCAGGTGATGGTGTTACAAGAGTATGGTTTGCACTCGTTTTACTCTGCCGCGTAGCGGCTTCGTTCAACAAAGCGTTTAAGACAGACTCATAAACGCGTGCCATTTTCGCTTCGCTTCAATTCTGGCACACGTCCATTCGCCACTTAAGCGGGCGTTAGTTTAATAGGGAAACTTTATGAGAAGGCGTCTAAACGCAGATTCAATTTTTCAGGCGCTTGAGCCTAAGCTAAGAGTATTAATTGATAACTATGAAAGTGAAAGTATTTACGCGTTAGTTATTTCTGAAGGCGTTGTTTACATCCATACAGAAGCTGGTTTCAACAAAACTCTCAATGAGTACATTGATTGGTGGGATCAAGCAAACAAACCCTTAGACAGTTGGGAAGAGCTTGAAGAATACGAAGAGGATAAGTTAGATACTTGGTCTGATTTGGACGGAATTATAGATACACAAATTCAAGAGAAAGTTAAGGCAGATGAATCTGATTTGACCGGTACGCATAAAGTTGAGTTGTTGAGGTTGATTAACGCTGAGCGCGAGATAAATAGGTTAGAGGACACATATAGGTCCGAAGAGACCCGTGAACGAGTGAGGAAAATATCGGAGATTGAGTAACCGTTATGCTATCGCACTTTATGGCATGTCTGGCTATGATGAAGCGGCATATGATGAGCATTATGAATTGAGTGACGATGATCAAAAGTTAAGCGAGTATGGAGTCGCAATGCATACTTTACTCGAGCTTATTACGTCTAGCGATCTTTTCAAACGAGTGAACTTATCTTCTGACTTTTATCACTGTACGCAAGAGCACAACTATTAAACTAACTGTTTAAGAGTGATTTGTAACGCTTGGCATTTTCACTATACGTTGGTTTTAGTATTTAAGGTGATTTGCGGCGGTTATTGCATTGCTCACCCTTTAACAGCTGCGTTAGCTGCGCAGGAAGTTTCGTGGCAGCATTACTAACGCCTTTACTTGGCTTGATGTGAATACAGGGATTTTTTGGATGGAATTAAAGTGTCACTGTGGAAACGTAAGTTTGATATTAAGTTCGCTCCCTAAAGAAGTTGGCGAGTGTAACTGTTCTATTTGTCGTCGTTATGCCGCGGCTTGGGCTTACTTTTCTCCCGAGTAAGTTCAAATCAATATGATTGAACAAACTGATTTTTACTGTTGGGGAGACAAAGAAGTAGAGTTTCACCGCTGCAATTCATGTGGCTGCCTAACGCATTATGTAACAACGCAGAAATGCTCCGAAGATATTTTAGCAGTAAATATGAGAATGGCTGAAAACGAAGTTATCTCGCGTATTCCTGTTCGTAAGATCAATGGCGCATCGTATTAAGTCCCAAACAATAAAATGGAACAGATTTTCAATGTTCGGCAATTTGGGGCTGAATCGGCTTTTAGCGCAGTTGTTTATACCACTCTTATTTGGGTAAGCTGTCAGCAGAGTAAACACGTAAATTGAGTGTTCGGGGATTCATGATTTCGTACCAGCAAACAAAAGATCTATCAGCTTCGGCGAAGATTACTTTTTAAATATGCGTTCTTACTATGAGCAATACTCGGTCGAATGGGATTGCGTTAAGATCGAAGAGCAAATTCGCGATTTGACCAACTTTGATATTTTGCTCAATGGCGAAATCGTTGGTGCGCTTGCCTTTGCTGAATGTGAACGTTTAGCGGTTGAATTAGGTGTAAATCGACTGAAGTTACGAGTCTTTAAAATTAGCCCAGCATTCCGACTTTATGAAAGAGTGGGCTTTGTAGTTGATAGCTCTGATGATAGGTTCTACAACATGTCCAAAAAGTTCTTCTAGCCAACTGTTGGTGTTAAATGAGGTTCTCACACTTGGCACCAAGTGCACTATGAATTCACCGGAAATAATGTGATGAAAAATATAGAAATTGAAGGCGTCTTGGAGTTTTTAAGAGGTGCAGAGCAGCTTAAGAACACATTGCGAACAGCTCGTACTTCAAATGGTCGACATGAAAGTACCGCTGAACACACTTGGCGTTTATGTTTAATGGTGATGATGTTCTCAGAGCAGTACCCACATCTTGATTCACTTAAATTAATCAAGATGTGCATCATTCACGACTTGGGTGAGGCCATTGGTGGTGATATTGCTGCCATTGAACAAGTAGAAGGTTCGAATAAAGGAGAGCAAGAAAGGCTGGACCTGATTACCTTGATTGCGCCTCTCCCTGATAAGTTGCAACAAGATATTCTTGTGCTTTGGGATGAATACGAAAACGCGTCATCAGAAGAAGCAAAGTTAGCTAAAGCTCTCGATAAAATCGAAACCTTGCTACAACATACACAAGGGAAAACCCAGATAACTTTGATTATGGTTTCAATCTGTATTATGGCAGAAAGTACACTGACAGCGATGAACTTACAGCTTCGGTACGTGCCATCATAGACAAAGACACAGAATCTTTAGCATCAGCAAATAACACGCTTTAAAGACAAGGGTAACGAGAAACCATGACTAAAATCTATTTCGTGTGTGGCTTTATTGGGTCAGGAAAAACGACTTATTCCAAGCAGCTTGCAGATAAATATGGCGCTTTTCGTTTTTCAATTGATGAGTGGATGATTCATTTGTATGGCGAGCATATGGAGCGTGAGGTATTTGATCAACGTTTAGCTACGCTTCAAGATTTATTCAAAGAATCGGCGCAGCAACTATTTACTCTTGGCGTTCCTGTTATTTTTGACTTCGGTTTTTGGCGTAAAGTCGATCGAGAAAACTTTACAAATTGGGCTGAAAAGTTGGGTGTTGAAAGTGAGGTTCATTACCTTGATGTTCCGTTTGATACTTGTAAACAGAGAGCAGTTGCACGTAATTCCGAGTTGCATGGCAAGTCATACGAAATGACGCCGGAGATGCTCGAATTGTTTTGGTCGTGGTTCGAGATCCCAGCACCAAACGAAGACGTTGTTCGGGTTCAGCGTGACGGCCAATTGAAGTAATAACTAAGCATGTAAAGCTGATTTATAATGTGTGGTATTGAGCTCGGATTTAAGGTTACTGGACTAGGAGGTTTCAATGGACAAGGCAGTCAAAGATCGTTTCGAAGAGTATCCAGTAAATGCTCGAATTCGGCTTGCAGAGTTACGAGAACTTATCTTCAAACTATCATCCGATTTGCAGTTGGGCGAAGTCGAAGAGTCGTTGAAGTGGGGAGAACCCAGCTACAGCGTAAAGACAGGTAGCCCAGTTCGAATCGACTGGAAATTGAAATCACCGAATAACTATTATCTGTATTTTCACTGCCAAACCAAGTTGGTAGACACCTTTCGAGAGTTGCATGGTGATGTATTGCGGTTTCAAGGAGATAGGGCAATTGAATTGCGCTTATCCGATCCGCTGCCAGAGCCCGAAATTAAACATTGCCTAGAACTTGCCTTAACTTATCACCAACGAAAACACCTACCGCTTCTGGGCTCGTGATGTTTTATCACGAAGTATCTGCTTTATCTCACCAATCGAGAAAGTTGTTCGGCGTCTCGTTAAAGACTAATTGTTCAGCACTACGAGTGCCAAAAGATAATAAAGAATTTATGATGGACTCTTAACGCTTGGTATTTTCTGCTTAAGTCTTCATGAGGATAGAAACATGGAACACGCTCCAATCAAAGATGAAATCACATTTGATGATTTCGCGAAAATCGACATTCGTGTGGGTTTAATCACCGAGGTTTCTGAAGTCGCTAAATCCGATAAGTTAATGAAGCTGACAGTAGATTTTGGCGATCATCAACGTTCAATCTTGGCGGGTATAAAGCAAGAGCGAGAAAACCCGAAGGAAATTGAAGGCAAGCAAGCGTTGTTTGTCGTGAACTTGCCAGAAAGAAAGATGGCAGGTGAAGTGTCTCAAGGAATGTTGTTCGACATCGGCTACGAAGACAAACTGCAACCGTGCTTGGCTTGCCCTGAAAACGAAATGCCCAATGGTGCTAGAGCGGGTTAACGAACCAGAGCATTGAAGCGGAATATTCCATACGTACTTCTGTTTAAGATTGGGTGTCTATTGCTTGAGAGATATTTTATGTATTGGTTAAATAGGGAAATTAACTATCATGTACTTAAGATTAGCTGAACCTTATGAGCTCGATATCGTTTATCTAATGGGCTTCGATGTATGGGGTGATGGCCTTTCTTTAGATGAATATTTATCTTGTTGTCGTAACAGTGGTAAATATTTCAGGGGAACATGGTATGTACTGGTCGAAAAGGAACAAGTTGTCTCTGCTCTCATTGTTTACAGCGGCACGTTCGGTCTTCAAGAAGGTAGTTTCGGTTTAGGTTCTGTGGCGACTCCTCCAACCCTAAGACGCAAAGGTTATGGTTCCAAGTTAGTTAACTTAGTAAAAGCTGAGTTATTCGCTCATCAAAATTGTGAGGTTTTATACCTGCATAGTGATATCGACCAACAGTTTTATAAACGACTTGGATTTGTCAGTGTTGAAGGTTCTGATTGTATGTATATTGCGAGTGATGACGCCGAGTTCAAAGGCTCAATGCCAGACTACTTCTAGATTCCATTATCAAACATGATATTTTAGTCACACACACCATAAAACGTTCTCTATTTTTATCATAATCATTCAAGGAAGAAGCATTGTGAAATTAGCTCAATTAAATATTGCTCTAGCGAAGTACGCTTTAGATGCACCAGAAATCAAAGACTTTGTCGACAATCTGGATAAGGTAAATGCTATAGCTGAAAGCAGTGAAGGCTTTGTTTGGCGTCTCAAAGACGAATCTGGTGATGCGACCAACATTAAAGCTTTTGATGATCCGAATATGATCGTCAATATGTCGGTTTGGGATTCTGTGGACTCTTTAAAGAACTTTATGTTTAGAACTCATCATCGTGACTTCATGCGAAGAAAAGGTGAGTGGTTTCATCGCTTAGCGGAAGACACCTATGTGCTTTGGTGGGTTGAAGATGCACACATTCCAAGTCTTGATGAAGCGATTGAGCGGTTAGAGCACCTAAGAGAAATGGGTGATTCGCCTTATGCGTTTACATTCAAAACCAATTTTACAGAGTCAGAAGCTCCTAGATGAAGCACTTGCAATGTCTACACCTCGGTAATACGTTATAAAGCTAATGTATTGCCGCCAACAATTAAGGGAACGCAGTGAGCACTTTGCCAGATGAAAACCAGAAACGATTTATTGCTGTTTTAAGTAAGAAGATGGATTTGGGAAGAACGCTGAATGTACTAGGGCATTTGAGTGTTGGCTTGTCGAATCAATTGAATGAGGTGAAACCTGTTACGTTGACTATCAAGATATGGATGACGGCACTCACCCTAATTTGTCTCATTATCCTTTCATTGTTTTGAAAGCCGACAATTCGAACAAGCTTCGAAAAGTACGTGAAGAGGCCATTAGCCGCGGTATCAAATTCACTGATTTCACGAGCACGATGATCGAAGGTGGTTCTGTCGAGCAACAACAGAGAACCGAAAGAAACCAAAGAGGCGGATCTAGAATATTTAGGTGTATGCCTATTTGGTGACACTGAAACCCTCCGCGAATTTACCAAGAAGTTTAGCCTTTATAAGTAAATTTTGGTTCACACCGTCAAACGTTTATCCCGGATTAGTAAAAACATGGAATACAAACTCGATATTGAGCCATCAGACAAGGACATCAACGAAGTCCGAAGTGGTTTAATTAAGCACAACACGCCATTTCTGGAAGGTATACCCAAATCTCAAGTGGGTTACTATGCCTTGGAAGGTGATAATAAAGTCGGTGGCATTATCGCTGATCTTTGGGGAAATTGGTTGTTGATTAAGTTTCTTTGGGTAGACGACTCGATGAGAGGGAAACAAGTGGGAGGAAAGCTTCTACAACTCATTGAAGAGTACGCGCAAACCCAAGGCTGTACATCGTCACTTGTCGACACTTTAAGCTTTCAAGCCAAGCCTTTCTATGAAAAACATGGCTATGAATGCCAAATGGTGTTGGAGAATTACCCAGTAGACTCATCACTGTCGTTTCTTACTAAGACGCTCAACGGGTAGCTTACTTACCAATTTGCTCAGTAACAGGTTAAAGAGTAAGTCGCGCGTTATTAATTACTGCTAATAAATATTGCTCGAAACAAGGAGAGTGGAGTGGTTAAGATTCGAGAGATGCACATCGAAGACTATGAGTCTGTCATCAACCTATGGTGTCAAACTGAAGGTATGAGCATTCGCGATGCTGATTCAAAAGAGAGCATTGCAAGCTATCTAGAACGTAACGCGGGGTTGAGTTTTGTCGCGGAATCTAATGAAACGATTGTTGGTGCTGTATTAGTGGGTACTGATGGTCGTAGAGGCTATCTACAACACCTCGCTGTGGATACCAATTTCAGAGGGCAGAAACTTGGCTGTCAGCTCGTATCGGAAGCGGTTAATGCGCTTACTGGGCTAGGTATCCCCAAAACACACTTGTTCGTATATAACGACAATATTAATGCGCAACAATTCTATGAAAAGTTGGGATGGTTTCCCAGAGATGAAGTTCGCATGTATTCCTACAATAGCTCGAGTAACAATAACGTTTAATTAATTGGTGTCGCTAAGTGCTGGTGGCACTTCACATTGTATGTATTTAAGGATTTAGTTTTGCCTCATTGTATTATCGAACATTCCTCTACGATCAAACCGGATCAGCTGAACAACAAAGTATTTTTAGGAGCATTGAACTCCGGCTTATTTGAGGCTGACGGACGAGACATTAAAGTTCGAAGTGTTGCTTATGAGCACTACCAAACAGGTACAACCAAAGAAGATTTTATTCACGTTACACTGCGTATATTGTCCGGTCGTAGCGATGCAAATAAAGCCACTTTATCAAACACAGTCATGACGCAGTTAGAGTCTTTGTCATTGGTGGATGCCTCCATTACGATAGAAGTGGTCGATATGGATCGAAGCAGCTACAGCAAGGTTATTGTATAGCTCTGATAATCGCTTGGACTCACTGGGCATTGTACTCACACTAAAATTTAGCCATAGGAGCATGGGAATGCTGTTTGACCGAAAATCTGAGCCTTCAGTTGATGGCGCTGAATTATGCTCTGAGCTGATCGATTTCTTAACCGAAATTGCGAGTGAATTTGAAAGTAAACTTGTTCCGGATTTGTCGTACATCGATGAAATGGCACATGTCGTTAACGGCATTAATATCAAAAACGTGGTCCATGTGAGCGAGAATCAATATCGACTTGAGTATTCATTTGATTGGGAGCTTTTTCTAGGTTGTTCAGATAGGAATGAAACCGATGTGGAAAATGGGCGTGTGCTGTTTACACTGGAAGACAATAACGTCCTCAAGTTTAATTTTCCTGACAATAGCTCTCGCGATACACGTGATGAGTTTTAATCTCGCCAGTTAGATGTTGGCTTATCAATCAATTCAAAATTTCGAATAGACCATTTACGCATGGCACTTTTCTATCGAAGCATGGTCATATGCTTCGAACTATCCATTCAGAATACTGCTCTCGTTGCTATGGCTAGCGCAGAATCAATTACCGCATTATAAAAACGAATAAATGAAAAATATGAAATCAATATTATTAACATCAGCTTTAATGGTGTTGGTCGGCTGTTCCGATCAAGTGACGAATGAATATTCAACTTATGCAGAAGCGAAAAGCGACAACCTGTTTGATAGAGCGTGGTTGCCAGATATTCTTCCAGAATCGACAACGAGTATCGAGGTTACCAATGACCTGGATAACAACAGTTTCGAATGGCCAATTCGTTCTAGGGAGTGCCGCGATAGATGGTTTTCTTACTATGGTCGAACCAACGCAGAGTGAAGACCAGTATCGTTATGTCGAAGGAAGCAACGAATGGACTTTCACGCTAACCGATAAAGGACATGTGACGTACACTTTGAGCACTCAAGAGTAGGTTACTAATCGCATTTGTTGGAATTAATTTTTGGTAACGTAAGTTGGGAGAAGATCTTGAACCCGATAGCAATCCTGATCCATGTCCCTAGCGTTGAGCAAGGGTTATGTTGGTACAAAAAGGCTTTTCCAGATGCTGTTGCCATTTATCATCCAGACTCCGACTTTACGGTTCTAGACATAAATGGTTTCTCGATTGAAATTGTACAGGCAGATAAGAAAGTCGGGTTTGGCAAAAGGGAACGGTGCTGTATTGGTCAGTAGATAACTTTGATAAAGCGCTTATGCGTTTTCAATCCATTGGAGCGAAATTATATCGAGGGCCAATGGAGATCGAAGACGGACTCATTATGTGCCAAGTAGAAGACCCTTTTGGTAACTTAATTGGATTACGGGGTATTAGCGCTAACACCGTTTCTTAATCATGGACAATCAGATAGATAAAAAAAGGAATAATAATGATAACTATCGAAAGGCTTAACGACTCTCATGTAGCGTCAGTTCGCGATATTCAGTTGGCGGATGACCAAGTGAAATTTGCGGGAACAGCCGCCGAGTTTTTGCTAGATGGCAGCGACACGACACATTTACATGTCATCAAGTCTGATAATAACGTTGTTGGTTTCTTTAAACTCGATATCGCTTACTCTACTCACTATGAATTCTGTCCAGAGGGAAGCCTTGGGTTGAGAGCATTTGTCCTTGATAAAAACCAACAAGGTAAGGGGCTCGGCACTGGAACAGTAAGAGCTCTGTTTCCGTATCTTAAAGCAAATTACGCAAAGTATGACTGGGTTTACTTAACGGTCAATTGCAAGAATCCCGCAGCATTTGACTGCTATAAAAAAAGGTGGCTTTGAAGATACGAATGCTCAGTATTTGGGTGGGGCTGCTGGTCCACAATCCATAATGCGTGGTGCAATTAAAGAGAGCTAACTAAAGCGGAATAACATAGAGAATTAGAAGGAAAATCGATGAAAGTTCAATACCTTGAGATTGTAACCCCTGATGTAGATACCGTTTGCGCTACATATTTTCAAATCTATAACGTCAAGTTCAGTGATGCCGATATGAACCTTGGAGGCGCTCGCACTGCCAAATTGTCTAACGGTGGAGTTATTGGTATCAGAGGGCCACTTCGTGAAACCGAAGAGCCTGTTGTACGTCATTACACGTTAGTTGAAGATATTCAATCAGCGGTGAATGCAGCAGAAAAGCTCGGAGCTGTTGTTGCAGTACCTCCAATGGAGTTACCACGTCACGGGATGTGTGCGATTGTCATTCAAAGTGGCGTTGAACTTGGTTCTTGGCAACTGTAAATGGAAGGGTGTGTAAGCTTTAACCTTAATCCTATTAATACGTATTTGTAGGAACTACATGGAAGTCAGAAAATATCAACCCAAGTATTTAGCTGCTTTACGGGTACTCTATCTAGAATCAAGACAGAACACCTTTCATTGGGTAGATGCTAACGATTTTAAATTGTCTGATTTTGACCAAGATACAGAGGGTGAGCAAATGTGGATGGCTGTTTCTGGCGAAAAGGTTTTAGGTTTTGTTTCCGTTTGGGAACCTGAGAGCTTCATCCATCACCTCTATGTTTGCCCTCAAGCGCTACGGTTCTGGTGCGGGCTCTGCTTTACTCAATACCCGCAAGCAACGTTACTCAGTTCTGAAACTGAAGTGTTTAACTTCAAATGAAAACGCCATTGGCTTTTATCACTCGCAAGGTTTTGTAATCTCGTCCACTAAGGGAGAGGGTTTAGAGCGTTATCACTTAATGACGTACCAACCTCAGATATCGTAACCAAAGTAATCAAGTCGGAAGTTTAAAGAGCGAATATGGAAATTAGAAAGATTTCAGCGACAGAGGTGCTTCCGGTTAGGCACCAGGTTTTATGGCCTGATAAACCAATGTCGTTTTGTATGGTGCCAGGTGATGAACATGCCACGCATTATGGTGCGTTTGTCGGTGAGCAATTAGTTTGTGTTGCATCCGTTTATGTCCAAAGCAAGGAAGCAAGGCTGCGTAAAGTTCGCTACATTGCCCGAATTTCAAGGGCAGGGTGTGGGATCTAAAGTGATCGCACATGCCATCAAAGACCTGCAAGCGTTCAATGTAAGTTACTTTTGGTGTGACGCTCGAGCCTCTGCTTTAGGTTTTTATCAAAGGTTCGGGATGGCAGTTGAGGGAAGTGAATTCGAAAAATCGGGTGTCTCTTATTACAAAATGGCTGTCCATTGGGGTTAATGACTCTCGCTGATTGCGCTAACCGTTTACCTATCTAAACTCATCAACTCAACTTAAGGAAGACCATCGTGGAAGACATTAAAGGCATTCTTCAATTCATGGCTGAAATCGAAAAGCTAAAGGATGTTCATCGACAAACAAAACCGGTTGGATTGGATCGATATGAGAATTCGGCTGAGCACAGTTGGCACGTCTGTTTAAGCGCGCTTATGTTGAAAGACTATGCCAACGAAGATATTGATATTACGCGAGTGATGAAGATGCTTCTGATTCATGACCTAGGAGAAATCGACGCAGGCGACACGATCATCTACGCTAGTGAGACCGAAGAAAACAAACTCAAAGAGAGGAACTGTGTCGAGCGCCTACTTAAGTCATTACCTAGCACTTTAAGAACCGAGTATTTAGAACTATGGCTTGAATTCGAAGCGGAGAGTCACCGGAAGCGAGATTTGGTAAAAGCGATTGATAGAGTGCCCCCTTTACTTCATAACATTCATGGTGGTGGTCATAGCTGGAAGAAGCACAACATATCCAAAGATAAGGTAATGACTTTTAACAGTGAGCGCATTTCTAAGGGCAGTAAGGCGCTATGGAGTGAACTCGAGGTGCAGCTCGAAATGGCAGCAGAAAACAAGGGTTACTGAAGTAGGTTCGAATGTACCTTGGGCTACAAGTGTCTCTTACTGACTTAATCAAATTATCGCCGCTCGCTTTCTAGAATGTGACATTCTGTTCAAAATATCGCGATACTGTTTATTTATACAGCTGTGGTGTGTATTCTCTATTTCCGACATAAGGGTAGATAAATGACCATTAAATTCGAAGAAAAAGTCCCTAGCCCAAGCGAGTTTTGTGAGATGCGAGTTAAAGCCAAGCTTTCACCTAAATCACTTAAAGCCGCCAAGATTGCGTTGCCTAATAGCTTGTATGGCGTTTCCATTCGAGATGGTAATAAGCTCATCGCAATGGGACGTGTTGTCGGTGATGGTGCATGTAACTTCGAGATTGTCGATGTAGCAGTAGACCCTGTATATCAAGGGCAGGGCTTAGGCAGAAAAGTAATGGAATACATCGATCGTTACCTTTTCTTCTGTTGCGCTAGAAGGTTCGTATGTTTCAATGATTGCAGACGAGCCAGCGTTTTACGAGAAGTTGGGTTATAAGCTTGTCTCACCGGCTTGCCAAGGAATGACAAAGAAGTTCCAAGCCAATATTGCGTAAATTAATAAGCGAGTAATAACGTATGAGTATCAAAGTTCAGTGGAATCGTGAGTGTCAGTTTAAAGTCACAACAGAAGGTGGGTTCAGCTTTGATATCGATGCCACTAGCAATACCGCTCCGTGTCCAACTGAAGTGTTACTGTCAGCGCTTGGCGGGTGCAGTGCGACAGATGTCGTTTTACTGTTGCAGGAAAAAGGATTCGAAGTCGAGGCTTTAGAAAACTCGGTGACACATACATTAACCGACGACGAAACCTCGTTTATACAAAACGGCGAATTTGCATTTTACTGTGAAGGCGAAGGGTGTGTCAGAAAGCGATGTCCTTTCAGCCGCTCAAGAAGCCGTTGCCAAGCATTGTCATGTTTGTTTGATGCTTCAACCTACAATCGAGATCACTTGTTCTGTTGAAGTTGCAGCTTAACGCTGACTCACCTAGGCTCATCAATTCGATTAACCGTAACAGTAATAGATTCATGACACATGGTATTATTACCCTGTGTCTGCTCCTTCAATTTAACCTTCTGATAAAAATTCCTTTTCAAATAATAAGTTAGAGTCTCCTACGATTACTTGTTACCATGCGATCAACTTTATAGATGTTAGTTGGCACATATAAATGATTGATAATAAATACATTAAGCACCCATACCATTGTGAAACCTGTCATTCATTGACTCCGCACGTGCCTGCCAGTCGTTTAGATTCTGAAACAAAAGCGGAAGCTGAATCAGAAGCCAGGCAGTGGAAGATAGGAATCTTGATAGAATATTTGATGACGCTGTTTTTTAAAGATGACAAGCACGCTTCAAGTTTCTTTATTGATCAGGAAGCACAATACCAATGCGAGAAGTGCGGCACTAAGTCGTGGCATTGATAAGTATTAAGCTTGTCTTATCACAGAGCGTTTTTTTGAGATTTAAACCTGTTAGTAATCAGATTCTTAGATTACAGTAACCTGACTATGTGAGTGTTCAGGCGTTTAGAGGTTGAAATGGAATATGTAGAACTTGAGCCACGCGAAATCCCAATGGCATTGTTACTTGAAGCTGATCCATCAGAAGACAGTATTGAGTCATACCTAGATGAGTCATGGTGTTACGCTGCCAAGCAAGACAATCAAATTCTTGGTGTCTGCGTTGTTAAACTCATTGGTGAAAATGTCGCGGAAATTTTCAACGTGTCAGTCAGCCCTGCTCATCAACAACAAGGTATTGGCTCAAAGGTGTTGGCCTTCGCATTGAAGCAGCTCGCTCGACATGACGTTAAGCGCGTTGAATTAGGGACGGGTACCTTTGGTTATCAGCTTACTTACTATCAACGAGCAGGCTTTCGAGTCGATTCAGTCATCATGAATCATTTCATCGATCATTATCCAGAACCGATCTTCGAAAATGGCATTCAACATCAAGATATGTTGAGGCTCTATATCGAACTCTAAGAACGTCTACACATAAGTTCTAGCATTAAAAATGACGAGTCTGAAAAGATTAAAATAGCGGTTCCTTATTGTTATGGAGGACAAAGGAAGTGATATACCCAAAGGTTTTAAACATAGGTGACAAAATTGGATTTTTCTCACCGTCTTCTCCTGCGACTGTGTTCGCTCCTAATAGGTTCGATCGAGCTAAAGATTATCTTGAAGCGAAAGGCTTCACCTTGGTTGAAGGTTCATTAACTGGGAAGTCTGACTGTTATCGTTCTGGTTCAATTCAAGCAAGAGCCGAAGAGTTAAACCAACTGATTCGTGATCCTGAAGTTCGCTGCATCATGTCGACGATTGGTGGCAATAATAGTAATTCTTTACTTCCGTATATTGATTACGAGGCGCTAAGAAAGAATCCGAAGATCATCATCGGATACTCAGACGTCACCGCATTGTTATTGGCGATTTATGCCAAAACGGGGTTAGTGACTTTTTATGGCCCAGCACTGGTCGCATCATTTGGTGAATTCCCGCCGTTAGTCGACGAAACCTTCCAATCATTTAGTGGCTTTTTGTGCTCAGGCACGAGCCAACATCAATACACCATGCCCAAGGTATGGACGGACATCAAACACGATTGGGAGACACAAAACTCAGCCAAACCCGTCTATGAAAACGAATGGTATTTCATCGGTAATGGTAAGGTAAGTGGTCGCGTGATTGGTGGTAATCTGAGCACGATGGCTGGGATATGGGGTAGTCAATACATGCCGGAAATTCGCGATGGCGATATTCTCTTAATTGAAGACTCATTAAAAGGTATTGAGACGATTGAGCGTTCATTTGCTCACTTATTAGCATGTAGCATATTCGATAAGGTGGGCGCTATCGTTCTCGGAAAGCACGAGTTGTTTGATAACAAAGGGACAGGACGCACACCACTCGACGTACTTCTTGAAGTTCTAAATGGAAAGACATTCCGATACTGTATGGATTTGACAGTTGTCACACTCATCCAATGCTCGTGACACCGATTGGTGTTCAAGGTGTGATTGATTTTGATGAGCATACCTTTGAGCTGCACGGACCTTGGGTCTCTGACTCTTAACATCTCAAAGTATTAGAACAGTTAGGTACAACTATTAGGTACAAGCAATTGCATGATAATAAGACGCATTAGAAAGGTGATCCTCTCGGCAAACTGAGGTTTGAAACAAGTCTATACTGAGGAAGGTTACGCCACGACGTTAAGATGGCGCGATAAACGTATGTTTAATTAGGTTAAATCTCAGAGGTAACAATGAAAAAACTACTACCCCTATGCGCCATTTTGCTTTCGGCATCCTTTTCAGTCGCCGCTTCTGACGGTTTGATAAAGTACCAAAGTAATTATTCAGTGAAAGAGACAGCCGACCGCTTTGAAGAGATAGCAAAAAGCAAAGGCCTGACATTGTTTGCGAGAATCGACCATCAGAAAAATGCGAGTAACGTTGATCTTGAACTCAGACCAACCGAGGTCATTATTTTCGGTAATCCAAAAGTCGGCACGCCATTAATGCAATGTGCTCAAGAGGTCGCTATTGATTTGCCGCAGAAGGTGTTGGTAAGTGAAGACGCGAACAAGAAAGTGTGGCTATCTTACAACGATCCTAATTACTTACTAAACCGCCACGCAATTAACGGTTGTGATGAAGTGATTAAGAAAATATCTAGCGTTCTAAGTAAACTGTCCGAAGCTACGATTGCAAAAAAGTAACCAAGTGAATGTAAAGCGCGAGTGCTGTGATGAAGTTTTTGAAAAGATGATGGTGATGAGTGAAGATAGCTGGGCTCGTCATTCGAATCCACTCAGTGTATATACTCGCGTTCCTTGCTTATCTCTGCTCTCGCTAGCCATTTGGTCGAGAGAATACATTGGTTTCTACTCCATATTTTTCATCGGCTTGGCTTTGTTTTGATTTGGTATAACCCAAGAGCGTTTGGTGTGCCCAAAAGCACAAGCAACTGGGCATCCAAAGCGGTATTTGGTGAACGGATATACTTAGACAAAGCACAGCTCGATATCCCACAACATCATTTAACGGCGGTTCGCGTCATCAGCACGTCGATGGCACCGGGCTTGCCAATCTTGTTCTATGGTTTGTACCTCAATGACCTGTGGCTTATCGCGTTTGGCAACTTCTGGGTCTTGGTACTTAAGTTGTGGTTCTTAGATCGAATGGTGTGGCTGTTTGATGATATGAAGGCGTCGAACGCTCAATTTAAGGCCTGGGAATATTAACGGGCTACGTGATTCAATGCGTGACTCAAAATAATGGTAACAGGGACAGCAGATATCACTCACTGCTGTCCGACTGTATTCATTGACCGCTAGATTATTCTTTGTTTCAAGATCTAAGCTAACGCGACCACTTCATATTCGTGAATCTTCACGCTGTTGTTTTCATCAACAGAGACCAACCAAGTTTCGTTCACCACAAGCTCCACGGCTTCACCTTTCATTGGCGAGTCTGGGTATGTGTCTGCTTTAAGTCTTACATGCAGGCTCACTTTATACTGCGAACCCAATGGCTTGATCTCTAATTGTTCAATTTCATGAGAACAGTTTGGTTTGAAGGTCGAACGCACGATTGAATACCAATCTTTAAATCCTGCGTGACCAACAAATTTGCCTTCTGGCATGTTGAACACGACATCAGATGCGAGTGACGGAATAAACTGCGCGTCTTGCTCTGGTAGTGTGTCTAACTGCTCAAACCAACCTGATACAAACTTGCGAACCAGTTGCTCGCCCGATTGAGTAACACTGCGGATTTGCTCCATTAGACGAGATGCATGGTCTTTCGCGCGTGCTTGAACCTCTTCGAGTTTGTTATACACGTTAGGGATGTACACCATACGATGCGTGTAAACCGGAGCGTGATAGTTCATGTTCGCAAGGTACGCGGTTTGTTGTAATGGGAACATGAACTGTTCAATCGTAAAGTGGTTATAGCTTAAAGGGTCATAAGACTCTTTGGGACCACCTACCGTGAAAGAGAGGAAGAAGTCTTTACCTTTAGCTTGTTTCCTTCTGGGCCAAACGCAAAGTTAAAGGTCATCACATCGTCTAACCATTTCTTTAATAATGCAGGCACCGAGTACCAGTAGAACGGGAACTGCAGCACAACCACGTCAGCTTCAATTAACGCAGCTTGCTCGGCTTCAACGTCAATTTTGTAATCTGGGTAAAGCGTGTCTAAACGTCGAACAGACACATCGTTCATCTCTGTTTCTAACGTATCGATGATTAACGTATTAGTGTATGACTCAGCTAGGTTAGAGTGGCCTGAAATAACAAGTGTTTTGCTCATGGTGACTGTCTCATTGTTCGTAATTGATGAAGCAATCATAAGCGTGTTTGGTTGTAAGTTTTAGATGATGAATAGCTAAATAACTCTTAGGCTACACTTAATAATGGGTTGTGGTAAGTTAGCTATATTGAACGAAGTGACGTCTATTGAATAACGAGCGTCGACTAAATAAAACGGTAGGTAATAAACGATGAAGGGAGCGACATACAACCAACTGACGATGTTCCATGCCATTGTCAGTGAGGGTTCTATTTCTGGGGCCGCACGCCAACTTGAGGTGGCGCCTGCATCGGTGAGCCAATCTTTAAAAGCACTCGAACAACAGCTTGGTTTGCCTCTGTTTATTCGCACGACCAGAAGAGTGGAACTTACCGAAGCGGGTAGAACCTTATATACAAGAACCGTCGATGCAATAAGCGACTTGAATGTTGCCATGGAGAGCGTCGCAGATCTTAGTCGTAATGCTTCAGGGCATGTATCCATTACGCTTCCGCGCTTTGCTTATAAGCAGTGGATAGAGCCTATCTACGCTGAATTCTGTCTCCTTTATCCAGGCATTCAGTTGGAGATTTCAATTTCTGATGCGACTGTCGATATCCTAAAAAACGGGATTGATTTAGGTATTCGGTTTGGAGATAAAGTCGAAGAGGGAATGATAGCGAAACCTATCACACCAAGGTTAAAAGAAGCCTTGTTTGCATCGCCAAGTTACCTAGAAAAGCACGGAATGCCTGAAAGCATCGAGGGCTTATCACAGCATAAGTTGATTCAATATCGGTTTATCACGTCGAATAAGCTCGCGTTATTGCCACTCATGGATAATGAAAATACGGTGCACGTAAATGTTGAGACCGCGATGACGGTAAATGATACCGATATAATGATCGACGCAGCCAAGAAAGGGCTTGGTATTGGCCGTTTGCTCGAACCCATGGTGGAAAACGAGCTTAAGTCTGGTGAGTTGGTACCGATACTAGAACACTGTTGGAGTGACAATGTCGGTCTCTATTTATATTTTCATCGCAACACGCAAAAAGCGCGTCGAGTTCGGGTTCTTATCGATTTCTTATACGAAAAGCTATTAGGAAAGTCCGTTTAATTAATGTCGCTATCTATTTCTTCTTCGGTCGTTATCAACCGGTAGTACGACCATTGAAAGTAGAAAAGACGAGAGACTCACTTCAAGTCATTATTACTTTCTGACTCAACTCTGACTTTGTATCTCCAACAGGATGGAGTATGTTAATTAATGTTGTTTACATATTCATATGCCTTAATAAAGATGGAGAAGTTATGACTCACCCGATAATCGAACAAATCAGAAAAGCTGACAATGCCATCGTGGCAGAAGACTTTGACACACTACTTGGTATTTATACCGATGATGCGATTTTGGTTGTTGAGCCTGGCAAAAATGCCGAAGGTAAAGCGGCGATTCGTACTGCTTTCGAGGCGATTGCTGTTTATTTCAAGAACGGTCTGCAAGTAAAACAAGACGGTATGGAAATCCTTGAAACAGGAGATACTGCACTGGTATTGGCAAACACGGTACTGTCTGCGCCGAATCACCTGAGTTTGTCCGTAAAGCGACTTATGTGTTTAATAAGGGTGAAGATGGTATTTGGTTATGCTCAATCGATAACTCGTACGGCCATGACATTATTGCCAAGTCTCAACAATAAAGGCGGTCAGTCAGAATTTTACCCGGTCGATTAATTTGTTTGTCAGTTTGACAACAACACGACGATATATAAAAGTAATCTTATGAAAATGAATTTAGCGCAACTTAACCAACGAATTATCATCATTCCTTAGGAATGGTGGGATTTTTGATGCGCTTTATTTATCGAACCCACCCATGAGGTGGGTTTTTCGTATCTGCCTTATGGGTTTTATCTCAAAGAAGGAAGTTACATGAAGAAAATAGCGGTATTTGGTAAGCCTGGTAGTGGCAAATCTACTGTCAGTAAAGCACTCGCAGCCGCAACTGGCGTAGAGCTTCACCAGTTAGACTCCATCGTTTACAAGGCGAATGGCGAGTTCGTTGATAGTGCTGAGTTTGAACAAGCACACGAAAGCATACTGAGTTCTGACAGTTGGATCATCGATGGCTTTGGCCCGCTAGACTCGTTTAACAAGCGCTTAGACGCGGCAGATACCTTGGTTTATATCGACCTTCCTTATCCGCTGAACTATTGGTTTGTGACCAAACGCATGTTGAAAGGTTTGTTTGTGAAACCAGAAGGCTGGCCTGAAGGCAGTTCAGTTGTGAAAGGGACAATACAAAGTTACAAGACACTAAAACTGTGCCCTAAATTTTGGAATGACGACTTCAGAGCACGCTTAGAATTACGAGCCAAAGATAAAGAGGTACACATCATCACAAGCGTGACTGAGTTGAATAACTTTGTGCGCCAACATGTTGGTTCATAAGTAGAAAACCAAGACCACACAAGGACATTTTGATTTGAAAATGACTTTATAAAGTGTATCGATTTAGTTCGACGTGTGGCATATTTGCCATGCGTTGAATTTTGTGATTGGTAAAGGCGATAGATATTATGTATGGAAGCGAACAAACAAGAGCGTTTCTGTTGTAACTGTAGGGAACTGACATTGCATAAGTACACTATGTTCAGTAACCAAGCCGAAAAAGCGCCACAGCATGAAAAGAAGCCAGGGTTGCTTGGAATGATTTTATCGTCTCTATCTTCAAGTGGCGGAAACGGTGACTATAAATGTATAAAGTGTGGAACCAATTTAAGTACACCAGATAACCTCGATTAGCCTTAATCTATTCAACACTTCAACACTTCAACACTTCAACACTTTAACACTTCAACATTCTTCTAATTCAATTATCCGCTTTTATTTGATAATAATTCAAATTGCACCGTGTTTTTCATTGAATCGCTTTCCAGTAGCCTATGCGAATAGTTAATTATTGGGCATTCAAATGACACAGTATCAGTTCCAACAAGGGCCAATTCGTCCACCTTCAGAAGCGGGTAGCTTATTGATTCGTACCACCCAAGGTTGTCCTTGGAACAAGTGTAAATTCTGTACGCTGTTTGAGGGGATGGAGTTTGCCATTCGTCCCGTTGAAGATATTAAGAAAGACATTTGGGCTGCAAAAGCGTTCTACAAGAACCGTAAGTTTGAAACGTGTTTCCTACAAGACGGTGATTCATTCACTATGGATACTGAAGACTTGCTGGATGTTTTGAATACACTCAAACAAGCTTTCCCAGAGTTAAAGCAAATCAGCTCTTATGGACGAGCACAAAGCATGACTAAGAAGTCGCCTGAAGAGATGAAAGCCATCTGTGATGCAGGACTCAACATGCTTTATTGCGGTATGGAATCGGGCTCTATTGATGTTCTGAAACTGATGAAAAGGGCATTACGCCAAAGTCTATTTTGAAATCGACCGAGTACGCGAAACAAGCGGGTATGAAGATGATGACCTTCATTATCCTTGGCTTGGGTGGTAAAGAGTATTCAGCGCAGCATGTAGAAGAAACGGCGGCGTTACTCAACCAAATCAACCCAGATGAAATACGTATTTTGTCGCTTGCTGTGAAGCCTGGAACCGAATTGATGAACTGGTGCAAAGTGCAGAGTTCACGCCACTTAGCGAACGTGAAATGCTTGAAGAACAATATCAACTGATCAGCAAACTCAACGGCGTGACGGGCAACTATGGTAACTATCACGGTATTAATTTGTTGATGGAGCTGAACGGACAGTTGCCACAGGATAAAGCGAAGTTCTTAGCGACAATCGACCGTTTCAATATGATGAGTGAGAATGACCAGAATAACTTTATCTTGGGACGTCGTATTCATTATTACGCGACATTGAAAGACATGGATAACCAACTTATGTACGATTCTGTGCAAAGAGAGCTTAATCGCATTCAAAAGCAAAACGCCGATGAGCTCGACAACGTGTTTTATCAACTCCGTCAACGCATGATCTAGCAGCAAGGACTAATAACATGAATAACCTCGTTAACTGGCAAATCAGAAATGAAAATCCTGAACATTGGTCTTTGGAAAATGACGCACTGACGATGCAAGTGCAAGAAGGGAATATCTTTGGTGCAGGTTCAGCTGATGTTGATAACATCTTCGTTCATCCAGTATCTAGCTCGGATTACAGCACAGAAGTAACAGTTCAATTAGATCCAAATCGTGCATTTGAACAAGCTGGCTTAGGTATTTACTGGGATAACGACAACTACATTAAAGTGAGCAAAGAGATGTTCATGGGCGAGCGCTCATTAGTGTTTGTTGTAGAGCAAAATGGCCAGCCACAAATTAAAGAACGTCTGTTGTTTAGCGAATCTAGTGTGTCGGTAAAGCTCGTTAAGAAAGAGGGGAAAGTCAGCGCCCATTTCCGCCCGTTAGAAAAAGAGCAATGGCAGGAAGTGATCACGTTTGATTCGTTAGTAGGCAGTGAGCAGGGTGTGATGCTTTATACGTTCAGTGGCAGTAAGGCGACGCCTAATTTTGCCAAGTTTAGTGACTTTAGTTTGTCTGACACTTAATAGATTGTCTTACGCTGAATAGCTTTCTTAGCGTATAAAAAACGGACCGATATTGCTACCAGTCCGTTTTTAAATCTTTCAGTTCAAAGCGTTTATGCGCAGCACTTCTTGTATTTCTTACCGCTACCACAAGAACATGGGTCGTTACGGTTAGGCGTTTTTTCAAACGTCACTGTTTTTGGCTTGTTTAGTACAGTATCAAGCTCAATCGTGTTCTCTTCTTTCTCTGCATCTACCGTTACGTTAACGAAGATAGCGTGTTCAGCAGCCAGTGCTTCAACTTCTGCTTTACGAGCTTCAGTTTGAACCATTGCAGCGATTGGAGATTCTTCAGTACCCGCTTTTACATCGCGGTTTACATTGTAGCCAGCAAGAACGTGGTTGTGTCTTGTTTCGATACGGCCTTTGAAAAATAGTTTCGACATTGGGGTACTCATTAAAAATGTTGAATGGCGCTATTTTTAACGTAGATAGCGCAATGAAGCGGGGATTATACGCATATATTCCAATTGATAAAGCAGTGATGTGAGCAAAGCCTGTTTGGCTTTTGTGTCCAACTGGTGTGTTGTTCGATGACGTGTCTATTTTGGGTTGAGTTTGGATTAAATTTGAATTTGGAGACAATAAGGTTTCCCTCAACAGGGTTTTGAGTGATAAATTCAAATCGTCAATTTAAACAAAGAGATAGTGTATGAAGTTAGATGCCATCCTGTGGGATTACGATGGAACCTTAGTTAATTCCGTTCCAAAGAATATCGCAATAACCAAAGACATTATCTCAGTGGTTGCGCCACATTTGTCGGGAGATAATTTGCCGAAATATTTGTTGAGCGAGGCGCTTTATCACGAAGCCAATCACGGTGCTAAAAATTGGCAAGCCCTTTATGTCGATTACTACGGAATGTCACATGATGAAATGTTGGTCGCTGGTGGAATGTGGGCCGAGCATCAAGAGAAAAACCAGACACCTGTTGCACTGTTTGATGGCATGGAAGCAGTGATTAGCCAGTTCGCTCATCTTCCTCATGGTATTTGTTCTCAAAACTCTCAATTGAATATTCGTGGTGTACTCGACAGTTATGGCATTGGTGATTTGTTTAAATCGGTTGTCGGTTATGACGACGTATCAAATGGGAACCAAAAACCGCATCCATTCGGTGGTATCAAGTGTGTTGAAAGCATCTTTGGTGAAGCGCAAAACGATGAACTCTGTTTGATGTATATCGGCGATCATGAAGCGGACACACAGTTTGCACGCAATATCGAAGCTGCACTTGGCGATAAAGCAAAGGTTATTGCGGTAGCAGCGGGTTATAGCCGTTCTGAACCCGAAAACTGGCAAACCAAACCCGATTACATTGCTAATAATATCGATGATCTTTTAACGATCATTGGTAAATATGCTTAATCGCTTTTAATGAGCTCGATAATTTAAGGAAGAATGATGACATCAAAAGACGTGGTATTAGGTTTTGGGATGCAATGCGCACCAACGACTTCGCCAAAGCGGCCGAATGGCTAGCGGAAGACTTTCAAGGTTATTGGCCCCAGTCGTCTGAATTGACGATAGGGCGTAATAACTTCACAGCTATCAATTCTGAATACCCAGCGAATGGTGTTTGGAAGTTTGAGCTGAACTCGATTGTTTGCGAAGGTGATACTGTAGTGACTGATGTATCAGTGACGGATAGTGTATTAAATGATCGCGTGATTACCTTTCACACGGTTGTTGATGGTTTAATCCAAAAGCAAACCGAGTTTTGGCCTGATGGCTTTGCTGCACAAGCGTGGCGTGCAAAGTGGGTTCAGATAGTGAGCCCTGAGTCACTCAAGTAACAAGGCCAAATGCAGAACACCAAATAAAATAACACGAAGCTCACAATAGAGTATATGCATAACAACAATGAGATAAGTAAAAGTCAGCGAGTTAGGAGATTTCATGAACAAGGTCGTAATCGTTACAGGCGGAAGCCGAGGCATTGGTGCCGCCACATCGAAGCTATTAGCAAAACGAGGCTATGCAGTGTGTGTCAACTTCATACACAACGAATCAAGAGCTGATGAACTGGTGAATGAGATACGTGAGCAGGGCGGAACGGCTATCTGTGTGCGTGCCGATGTGTCGGTAGAGTCGGATGTAAAATCCCTGTTCGAGATTGCTCGTCATAAGCTTGGGCCAATTACCCACTTGGTCAATAACGCTGGGATCTTGTTTACCCAATCTGCACTAGAAGACATCGAAATTGACCGCTTTGAAAAGGTCATGAAATCGAATGTCTCGAGCTGCTTCTTATGCAGTAAAGCCTTTATCAAACAAGCTGATGGTGCGGGCTCGATTGTGAATGTCTCTTCCGCAGCTTCACGAACTGGGTGCGCCGTTTGAGTATGTAGATTACGCTGCGTCTAAGGGCGCGATGGATTCACTGACCAAAGGATTATCGCTAGAATTAGCTGCACGCAATATTCGCGTTAACGGTGTTAGACCAGGCTGTATCTACACGGAGATGCACGCCGATGGCGGAGAGCCAGATAGAGTTGATAGATTAGCGTCGCAATTGCCACTACAACGAGGGGGCACACCAGAAGAAGTGGCTAACTCGATTGCTTGGTTATTGTCAGACGAAGCTTCATATGTGACTGGTTCGTTTATTGATATTGCTGGCGGGCGATAGGACAAGTTAGTTTTCACACTAAAGACAAACCCGTTAAAATCATAAACACGCAACAAAAGTACCTAACTAAAAGAACGAAACTAAGAGTACAAACATGAAAACTATTTTGAAAGCCCATTTGTGGGCAAATCACTCAAAGAACAAGTGACTAACCCAAACATCATTGTGGGCGAACACAGCTATTACTCAGGTTATTACCACAACCACAGCTTTGATGATTGTGCGCGTTACCTTTTGCCTGATAGAACGGACATCGATAAGTTAATCATCGGCAGTTATTGCTCGATTGGCTCTGGTGCCGTGTTCATGATGGCGGGTAACCAAGGACATCAAAACCAGTGGGTGAGTACCTTCCGTTTTTCTATCAAGACGATGAGAAGTTTGAAGGTGCAATCGACGGCTTTGAGCGCTCTGGTGATACCGTTATTGGTAACGACGTGTGGATTGGCACAGAAGCGATGATCATGAGTGGTGTTAAGGTCGGTGACGGAGCCATTATCGCGAGTCGAGCGGTTGTGACCAAAGATGTGGCACCATATTCGATTGTCGGTTCGAACCCAGCACGCCACATCCGATACCGCTTTAGCGAAGCTGAAATTACACAGCTATTAGAAATGAAGTGGTGGGAATGGAGCGAAGAGCAAATCAAAGGTGCTATGACCTTGATGTGCTCTTCAGATATAGAAGGCTTGTACCAGTACTGGAAGACTTTCGCCTAATACTTTCTGCTCGGTACATTGAATCGTGATTTAGCTAGATACCGGCTCCGACTTGGAAGTAGAGTGCGGTATCTTCTTCGCTGAACGCGAGATCAATACCTGAAATCAGACCATAGCGCCTTGCGATGAGATAACGGAAACCAACGCCGTATGCAGAGTGTGAGTTTTGGTCGAACATGTCGTTATCACTGTCTCCCGCATAACCAATGCCAGTAAATACGCCCGTTGACCAACGTGGTGTCCATTGTTTTGTCACCTGTACTTCGGCAGCAAAGGTATGCTCACCTTGATAGCGATTTCGGGCGATACCTCTAAGGTCAATGTCTGGGTAATATTGCGGAGAAAGTACACGCTCGTTAGTCGACAAGGATTTGTATTGTCCGCGCAACGCGAGATTCCACTCTTTGTTTAATTCCCAATAGTTGAGCCCTTCAAGATTAAACGTTTGATAGGTGTAATCACTACCAATAGCGTCACCAAACCAAAGGTATTCAGCAACGTAGTTGTAGCCTTGAGTTGGATTAAGGAAGCTGTTTTTGCTGTCGTATTCAGCGATCAAACCCAAGCCGGAAGAGGTCGGTGACGAGTTACCAATATTACTTAGAATCTCTTGTGCTTTAGGATGATTGTTCACGGAAAGAGTTGGTGCAATGAACTGTTGAGAGAAACCCAATAACCAATGTGTATCTGGGACTCTGAACTGGATCTTTTGGATTCCACCCATACCTTTCAAACCTAATTCAATCCCTTCGTTTCGGGTCGAGAGGCGCCAGAGCGTCGGAAGAACTCTGACGATAGAAGGTCATGTTAATATCGCCATAACCTAAGCCACCCAGGTAACGAATAGAGTCTTCTTTCCAACTACGTTTATGGCCAACAAACGCCATTCAAGTGCCGTTTTCTGTTGCAAAGCCACCCACAGCAGTAATCGCAGGCGTCACTAGTTGAGCACCACCATCAATTGATTTTTCGGCCAGCTCTTTACGTGTGTTTTTTGCTCTTCAGATTCATGAAGAAAGATACCTGTGAAGCCGCCACCGTATCCCACTGCAGGCTCTGTTATCAGTATTGGAACGGGCAAAAATCCATAGGCATTTTCAGCGAGGTATTCGCCCATATCTAAGTGGCCATCGATTTGATCGATAAAGCTAACAGCGTGTGTGGTAGTAGAAACAAGCATAAGGGCGCTTGCCGCTAAAGGTTTGAGAGTCATAACATTCCATATTATTCACTATCCATTAAATTCAGTGTAATCAATGAAATAGATAGCGCAATAAAACGAACGCGATTAAGTAAGATCTCTGCTCAAAAGGTGAATGGGACAGCGTTTACTATTGAATGGACTCTATATAAGTCAAAATGTCGAGTGCATCTTGCCTTGTGATAACGCCTTGCCATGCAGGCATTCCTTCTTCTATATCGCCCTTTAAAATGTCATCAACCAACGAGTTTTTAGTCGTGAATAGCTGTCCAAGTTTATTCGGAATGTTGGCAGGCTTGTGTGGTAAAGAGGCCGCAGTCGGTCCGTCACCTAATCCCTTATCACCATGACATACTATACAAAGCGTCTGATACTTGGCTTTGCCATTCGCAAAGTGGCTTGCATCCTCAAGTGACGCTGAGTTTGCGCTGAATGTCATCATCGAAGCGATTAAACCCAAGGCAGCTAACAAGTGTAAATGGTTCATATTTTTCATTGTTCTATTCTCTTATTGTTATCCAACAGCTAAAGAATAAGTAGGTACTCGTAGAAGAAACGTGAATGGATAAAGTGCGTTTAAGCTGAAGATTAAAAGTGGGGTTATCTTAAGAAAATGTCATCAATGTGATTAGAGTAAATGATTGATTATAAACAGTTTGCATAGTACAGCATCTCGCATTAGCGTAATGGATGAATGGGAGGGTTATTATGATTAGTTGCAATGATTACGATTATATTGAGATTGTGTGTATGCACCGGTACCCAATCAAACTCACAATGAAATCTGGTGAGCAGTTGACGTGTGCCGCCTTAGATACAAAACGCAACGATGCAAAAGAAGAGTGCATTAAGGTCAGTGTGGAAGGTCGAGAAGAACTTGTCGTGTTAACTGAAATTTCAGAACTCGAAGTTTGTGTTGATAATCCTCACTTTCAACATATCTCCTTTAAAAAGTCATAGGTGCCTATATGAACCACACAACCGAGCAATGCTACTGCACTGAATGCCGTGAAGAGACACAACACGTCGTTATATTGGTACGCAAGGAAAGTGCGTTTGCAGATGAACCGAACCAAAAACGACGTGAGTTTCTGGGCGGGTGTCGTAAAAAGGCTGGTTTCTTGGTCCATTTATCGCGTCAATGGATGAGTTTTCACGCCACCTTGTGTGTGAAAAGTGTGGTCATAAAGAGATACAAGATTAGAATTGCTTCAAGGCGATGACAGCGGTATTGGTTAAGGAATTAAACAAATGAAAGTAGAAACGATTGAAGCCGTAAAGGCGTACGGTTTTTCTGTAAGAACCACTAACACTGATGAAGTGGACTCGGCAAAGGCAAAGATAGGCCAATTATGGCAAGGGTTTTTCGATCAAGCTTTTCCCAAGCTGACACCTGATTCAAAGGTATATGGCGTCTACGCCAACTACGAGTCAGACTTTACGGGTGAGTTTGATGTTATCGCGTGTACCAATGCGCTTACCGATAACAATTTAGATAACCTAGTCGAAGCCAATATCGAAGCAGGTAAGTACCTAACATTCTCAGCTGAAGGTGAACTACCACAAGCGGTTATCGATTTATGGGGAGAAGTGTGGGCTTATTTCAACGCTCCAGATTGTCCACATACGCGAACTTACACAACTGATTTCGAGTTTTACAAAGGTGAAACGGCAGTCGAGATTTCGATAGCGATTGAGTGATTGGTTTAAAATGAAGAAAAGGCTTAACTTAGGCTATGCTGTCTAACTAATAGATGGGTTAAGGGGTTAAGCCTTTGAATACCAGTTAATTATAAAGAAGAGACAGTGTCACGTAACTACCTTGATTACCACATGCTTCCTCTAGCCTTGAATTACCCTTATCCACCAAAAATACAATCTTGCTTAATTTCATTCCACAAGGGGTATTGCTTCATTACTTGGGTGTAGAGCTTGCTATCTAGGTGGGCTCTTAACCAACGTCCCACGTTTTGATATTCAGATTGCACAAACCATTTCTTTTCGACTCTTACAAACTGGCTGACAAACGGCATTACCGCGAAGTCGGCGAGGCTAGGTGTATCGCCAAACAGGTACTCGTGGTGAGCGAGTTTACTTTCCAGTTTCTGAGATAAATCCTTCGCATGCTTTTCTGCGTTGTTCAGTGTCAACGTTTCGGTAACGAACAGACGCACGATACTTTTCTAAATGACCAATAAATTCATTGTCGTTACGAGCAATCAATTCAAGAATCTCTTGGTTTAGTTCAGGCTCACTTGAACGCATCAGATCTTGAGGATCGTTTTGTTCCAATGCCCAAATCATCACTTCTATGCTTTGTTCTATAATCGTACCTTGTGGCAAAACCAGTATCGGTACAGTGCCTTTTGGCGAGCTGGCCAAGAGTTCGCTAGGCTTGTCTTTGGTAACGATTTCTCGAAGTAGCACTTTTGCTGTGATAGTGCGATGCCCATTCTTCCGCGCATTGCATAAGGGCAGCGGCGCAAAGAGTAGAGGATAGGTAGGTCGGTTTCGTTCGGCATTATTGAGGTCATTTAGTTTGAAAAGTGTTGTACGGTGGTAAAGAGATCGTGATGTGGGTAGAATACGCGGCTTAAAAATTATAAGTAAGTGAGCGACTTCAAAATGAGCAGAAAAATTGAGTTATTAGCCCCAGGTGGCGATGTAGAAGCGATAAAAGCAGCCATCGTAGCTGGTGCCAATGCGGTCTATTGTGGTTTAGACACCTTCAATGCTCGTAACAGAGCTTCTAACCTATCGTTAGATGAATTGAACGGTGTAATTCGCCTTGCTCATGAATACGGCTGTGAAGTGTTCCTGACTCTTAACGTTGTACTGCTTGAGCACGAAACGAAGAGCATCACTAAGCTACTAAACCAACTAGTGAACACCAAAGTCGATGGCATCATCGTCCAAGACTTGGGTTTGTTCAACCTGGTGAAGAAGCACTTCCCATCACTGGACGTTCACGCATCAACTCAGTTAACAACCCACAACGAAGGCCAGATTAAGTTCTTGTCTAAGATTGGCGCAACTCGCGTTAACTTGTCACGTGAGCTAAACCTTCCAGAAATTAAGATGCTAACAGAAGTGGCGCACGACCACGATGTACTGACAGAAGTCTTCGTACATGGCGCGTTGTGTATCGCATTCTCTGGTCAATGTTACTCAAGCTCTGTAAGTGTTGGTAACTCGGGTAACCGTGGCCGTTGTAGCCAAGCGTGTCGTGATGAATACGAAATCACCAACGCGGGCAACAAGTTCCCACTCAACTTAAAAGATAACTCAGCTTACTACGACCTACCTGAACTGGTTGACGCGAAAGTTGACTCATTGAAGGTAGAAGGGCGTATTAAAGGCGCACACTATGTTTACACTGTGGTAGACACGTGGCGTAAACAGATTGATAGCTTTGTAGAGAGTGGTTTGTTGATCGAAGACGATTCGAACCTGCACAAGGTATTCAACCGTGATTTCACCAACTCTTTCCTAAAGGGCAACCTGACGAAAGACATGTTCATTGATAACCCACGCGACAACAGTATGAACTACGCTGTTGAAAGCGACGGAGCAGAACAACGAAATCTCGGTAGTACAGATTCAAGAAGTGACGAACGAACTTCACCAAGCGAAAGACGTTCTTGGCAACGAGATGCGTGGAAAAGATTGAGTTCCTTGATATTCGTAAAACGCCAGTTGCTCTGTCTTTCAGCGCGAAAGAAGGTCAGCCATTTACGGTAACTGTGAACACATCAAAAGAGAACTTCACCCTTCAATCTAAATCACTACTTGTGGCGGTTGAAGAGAAGGCGATCACTCAAGAGTTGCTTGAGAAGCGTTTCAAGAACGTCAAGAGTGCGGTTCACACACTAGAAAGCCACGACTTCAGCGAAGTTGACGCTGGCCTTGTGATTCCATTGAAAGAAGTGTCTGACCTTAAAGACGAGATCGACTTCATTCTGAACGGCTCTGTGGAAGTGATTAAGCATGTTGAAGTGCCAGCACTGCCACAACACCCTAAAGTAAATGAAAAGCCAACCATGTCGATGCTGATTGCTGATGTGGAAGACTTGCACCTGTGTGACGTCACTGATGCTGATGTTTACTTCAAACTGCCTGAAAGCTTCAAGAAGAGTTGTAACAAGTACATCGACATCTTGGCCGCAAACCCACGTTTGATTCCTTGGTTCCCAGCAGTATTGATTGGTAAAGATTACGACGAAGCGGTTCGTATCCTTGAGGAGATCAAACCTGCGCGCATCGTGACTAACAACACGGGTATTGCGTACAAGGCTTACGAAATGGGTATCGAGTGGGTTGCTGGTCCATTCATGAACACGACCAACTCTCACGCATTAGTGACACTTAAAGAAGAGCTTAACTGTGCAGGTGCATTCATTTCGAACGAGATCAACAAAGGTCAGATTCGTCATATTCGCCGCCCAGAGAACTTCAAACTGTTCTACAGCATCTACCACCCAATTTTGATGATGACTAGCCGTCAGTGTTTCTTCCAAAGAAACGGTAGGTTGTAACAAGCCAAGCATTGAAGCGGGTTGTATGTTGAAGTGTGAGAAAGCTGACCACGATTACTAACGTGAAAGGCATCTCTTTCGCGGTTGACAAACAGAAGGGTGGCTACCCAAGCATTTACAACCACGAGCAGTTCCTGAACCATGATGCTGTAACGGATTTCTCAGGCTTGTTCGACGAGTTCTTCATTGACCCTAACCAACATTGGTGCGGGTTCGAAAGAAGTACAAGACAAAGTAGAGCTTATCAAGCACTTCGAAGCGCTACTGAACGGCGTTGAAGGTTCACAACAGAACCTAGAGCAGATGGTCGAGATTCGCACTAACGCGCAGTACGTTCAAGGTTTATAGGGTTCAAGGCCTATAGCTTTTAAGACAAAGAGCGTTCATGGTCTATAAGCCTTAACCGCTTATAAGCACTCTAAACCAATAAGCCACTCAATCGAGTGGCTTTTTAGTGTCTGAAACTTTGTGAGTCGTTTCTAGTCTGTGAATACGTTATTCAGTCACAGCTTCTTGTTTAAAGCATGGGCTTTTCAACGTGTTCATCTTTTCGATTTCGTTTGTTAAGCGCAGTGAGAGCAGTGCTTTTTGGTTTGAAGCAAAATCAAACATCACGATGGTTGCTGTGCCAACCGTTGTCAGCTTCTGTTGAGCTTTACTGACGATCGCGTATTCCATAGTAAAACGATCGTCTTGAATGTCGGTGACTCGTGAACCCACCATCAAAGTATCAGGGTAGGTAACAGGTCGGAAATATTTACAATAAGTGTCACCAAGAACAGGGCCAACTTTGGTGATAGCCATCTCTTCCATCAATTCGACATGCTTAAAAAGTCTAAGCGAGCCGTTTCGAAATAACGAAAATACACCGCGTTGTTAACGTGATTAAGTGCGTCCATTTCTCCCCAAGCGACAGGGATTTCTGTTACTACCGGGTAGTCAGATAATAGTGCTTCCATGCGAACTCTCTTATTGTTATTTACTTATCCTTCATCGGAATAAGTTGTTATTGGAATAAAACCCTACCGCCAAATTAACAAAACTGCAACACGTGTGATTCAAGTTTTTGAAGCTCGAAATCACACAATGTCAGTCACTTAGTTACACATGTACGCAATGGTTAGGTATTAAGGTGTTTGAATTGCAGCTCAACTAAGCGTTGGTACAATTCACAGCTATTGATGAGCGACTGGTGGTCGCCGATGTCTACCAGCTGTCCTTTATCGAGTACCGCAATTTGGTCGGCGTGTTTAATTGTTGATAAACGGTGGGCGATAATGATCGTCGTTCTGCCGTGCATTAATTCTTCCAATGCCTGCTGAACATGATGCTCACTTTCACTGTCTAGCGCACTGGTTGCTTCATCCAATAACAGAATATTTGGGTCTTTCAAGATGGCACGAGCAATCGCAATACGCTGACGTTGGCCGCCAGATAACCTCACACCACGTTCACCAAGAAAGCTATGATAACCGTCTGGTAGATTTTGAATGAACTCGTGTGCGTGCGCTTTCTTAGCCGCTTCGATAACTTGTTCGTCGGTCGCATCTGGATTGCCATAGCGAATGTTATGGAACACATCGTTACTGAACAGAGCGGGTTGCTGAGGAACCAACGCCATCTGCTTTCTTAGTTCATTCGGATCAAACTGATTCAGTTCAACACCGCCTAGTGTCACTTTACCCACTTGTGGGTCATAGAAACGTTGCAGAAGTTCGAATAGGGTGGTTTTACCTGCGCCAGACGGGCCAACCAATGCCAATACTTTACCTGCATGGGCCGTTAGCGTGAGTTTGCTTGTTGCGGGCTGGTCCGGTCTTGATGGGTAACAGAAGGCCACATCATTAAACGCAACTTCTGGTGTTACGTTATCCAGTGATGTTGGGTTTTCTACAGGCGCAACAATGTGGCTTTCAACTTGTAGAATCTCGATCAAACGTTCTGTCGCACCTGCCGCGCGTTGCAGTTCGCCCATTACTTCTGAAATCGTACCTAATGACGAAGCGACCATGATCGCATAGAAAACAAATGCAGCCAGATCACCCGCCGACATAGTGCCGTTGATAACGTCACTGCCGCCAACCCAAAGCATGCCTGCAATCGCACTAAACACGATAACAATCACACCAGAGATAAGAATCGCACGCTGTTTAACGCGTTGGCGACCAATCTCGTAAGCCTTTTCTACTTCTACGGCGAATGACGCTTTCTCTTGCGCTTCTCGGCTGTAGCTTTGCACGGTTTTAATGTGCTCAATCGCTTCACCTGCATAAGAGCCGACATCAGACATCGAATCTTGGCTTTGGCGAGAGAGGGCTCTTACACGACGCCCGTAGACAAGAATAGGAATCAAGATAAACGGCACCGAGGCCAAAACAATCAGCGTCAGCTTAATATTGGTCGCAAACAGCATGATGATTGCACCAATACACATCAATGCGCTGCGCATTGCCATAGAGAACGATGAACCAATGATGCTTTGAAGCAGAGTAGTATCCGTGGTGATGCGCGACATGATGTCACCACTGCCATTGGTCTCGAAGTAACTTGGATGCAGCGTCACGACATGATTGAAAACCGACAGTCGAATATCCGCACTTACGCGCTCCCCGACAGAAGAGACTAAATAGAAGCGAAAGAAGGTGCCAATCGAGATCAACACGACCACCACCATAATGAATTGAATCGCGCTGCCTAAGTCTGATAACGATTGTTGGCTGAAGCCTTGGTCGATAAGAAGACGAATTCCGTGTCCGACCGAAAGGGTTAAGCTCGCAGTGAAGATCAACGCGATCAACGCAGCAATAACACGACCTTTATAAGGCTGAATGAATTTACTCAGCTCAAACAAAATACTGAGGCTTTTTTTCTCAGGTTTGGGTTCTGGCGTTTGTTGGGTCGTTCGCTGAGTTGAGTCGAGCGTAGAAGAGACATCGTTTTGCATATGACTGCCTTAATGTGTTGTCGCTTTGAAAATAGATGACTTGTTACTTATTGGTTATGGCTTATTGCCTGTACTGCGCGTTGTTCGCTGGGAAGTAGTTGTTGTTGAGAATAGGACCCATTAAAGCATTTATTGCGCTGTGACGCTCCCTAGGAAACTCAATTTCCAATATTTCATCACTCCTAAGTGAATAATTCGAAACGACCTTAAAGGAAAGTTAAGCATTCTGAACCAATCAGTTCGATAGCAAACTAAGCTAATTAACCCTGATTTTTATGCAAGTAAATTGGCGTTAATAGGAGAGTGCACTCATAAGTTTGCAATCGAGCGATGATTTGTAAATTGATAGCAAAACGTTTGCTTTTTTGTCTCGATATTAACCTTATCAATGACTTGAAAGATTTGGTTGTAAGACCAGTTATAGCGACTGTTTTTGTGCAATATTTGTTACAAAAAATTCAACAAAGTAGTTTTTATACATTTTTCTTGCATAAAACCTCGGATTGAATAGAATAACCAACACATGACAATTAATGCAGTATTGTGGCATGAGTATTCAAGTAAAGAGCATCAACAAATCATACGGTGATACCCAAGTTCTTCACGATATCAGTTTCGACTGTGAGAGTGGTGAAACTTTGGTATTGCTTGGCCCAAGCGGCGCGGGCAAGAGTTCATTACTGCGTGTATTGAACCTGCTAGAAATCGCGGACAACGGCGAATTAGACATTGCGAACGAGCAATTCGATTTTTCAAGCCAAATCCAAGAAAAGCAGGGGCTTAAACTTCGTCGTAAAGTCGGCATGGTGTTCCAGCAATACAACTTATGGCCACACATGACGGTAATGGAAAACTTGATTGAAGCACCAACCAAAGTTGCAGGCTTGGATAAGCAAGAAGCGATCAAGCAAGCTCAAGAAGTACTAAAGACACTTCAACTTGCCGACAAAGCAGACGCTTGGCCACTTCAATTGTCTGGCGGTCAACAACAGCGTGTTGCGATTGCACGTGCGTTGATGATGAAACCGGATGTGTTGTTGTTTGATGAACCAACAGCGGCGCTTGATCCTGAGATCACCAACCAAGTCGTGAGCATCATTAAAGAATTGAGCGGAACGGGCATTACCCAAGTGGTCGTGACGCACGAAGTCGATTTCGCGAAGAAGATTGCTAGCCACGTTCTGTACCTAGAGAAAGGGTACATCGTTGAACACGGCACCAGCGATTCATTTATTAATCCGCAGACTCCAGAGTTTGCTGAATATTTGACTCATTAAGTAAGTCATTTATTAAAAGAAAGTTGACTCACTAGATTTAGTTAAACACAACATCAATTAAAACAATCAAATTATAAGAATGGCCGCAGGCCACTATTACAAGTATTCGGAGTAACAAAATGAAAAAGATTCTACTAGCTTCACTTATCGGTCTTGCTTCTTTTAACGCAGCAGCTCAAGAAGAAATCAAATTCGCAATGGAAGCAACTTACGCACCATTTGAATACATGGATGAGAACAACCAAATCAAGGTTTTGACGTAGACCTAGCAAACGCACTTTGTGAAGAGATGAAAGCGACATGTACTTTCCACAACCAAGCGTTCGATAGCCTGATCCCAGCTCTTAAATTCAAACGTTACGATGCAGCTATCTCAGCAATGGATATCACTGAAGCGCGTCTTCAACAAGTTAACTTCTCTGATGCTTACTACGACAACTCTGCAGCATTCATCTCTTTTGAAGGCAAAGTAGCAGACCAAGCAGCACTAGAAGGTAAGCGTGTTGGTGTTCAAAACGGTTCTACTCACCAGAGCTTCTTACTTGAGCAAATGACTGGCGTAACAGCGGTACCTTACTCAAGCTACCAAGATGCATTCATCGACATGAAAAACGGTCGTATCGATTCTGTATTCGGTGACACAGCCGTTGTAGCTGAATGGTTCAAGAAAGAAGACAACCTAACGTACGTCGGTGACCAAGTAACAAACCAAGAGTACTTCGGTAACGGCTTTGGCATCGCAGTAAACAAGAGCAACCAAGAACTTGTAGACCAGCTTAACGTTGCACTTGCAGCAGTGAAAGCGAACGGCGAATACGACAAGATCTTCAACAAGTACTTCGGTAAGTAATTTATGGAATTAACGGGTTACTCTTTAGGGCTCGTCGAAGCAAGCTGGATGACTGTTCAGCTTGCGTTCGTAAGCCTATTGGTTGGATTGGTTCTAGCAGTTTTGTTTGCAAGTGGTGAGATGTCTCGTCGTATTGCAATCAAATGGCCAACGACTGCATTTGTGACGATTGTTCGTGGTTTACCAGAAATTCTGGTCGTACTGTTTATCTACTTTGGTTCGACACAAGTTCTGTTCATGATCACTGGCGACTTCATAGAAGTGAGCCCGTTCTTATCTGGTGTTGTTGCACTGTCACTTATCTTTGCTTCTTACGCTTCGCAAACCTTGCGTGGTGCATTAAAAGCAGTAAGCAAGGGCAGAGAGAAGCAGCAGGCGCGCTTGGTATTTCTCAGTCGCGTGCATTCTTTCGTATCGTGTTACCTCAAGCGGTAAGACACGCACTACCAGGGTTAACCAACCAATGGTTAGTGTTACTAAAAGACACCGCGCTAGTTTCGCTGATTGGCGTAACGGATTTGCTGAAACAAGCACAACTAACATCAGCAGCAACGCACGAAGCATTTACTTGGTACGCGACAGCAGCTGCAATTTACTTGGTCATCACTTTAATCACACAAAGATTGGTAAAAGTGATTGATGGTAAGTTCTCTATTCAAGGTTTGGGTAACAAAGGGGCAATGGCATGAATCAACAATACCTCTCTCAAATGCTTGAAGGCTTAGTGACCAGTCTTCAACTCACAGGCGCTTCATTGCTTGTCGGTTGTATCTTGTCACTGTTGATGACCGTAACGCTGATCCTAAGATTACCAGTAATACATTGGTTCACTCGTGGACTTATTACGCTGTTCACGGGCACGCCGTTATTGGTACAGATCTTCTTGGTGTATTACGGTCCGGGTCAATTCGATTGATTCGTGAAAGCTTCCTTTGGACTTGGTTAAGCCAACCTTGGTTCTGTGCAATGTTAGCACTCGCACTGAACACCGCAGCATACAGCACGCTACTGTTCAGAGGCGCATTCAACGCCATTCCAGCAGGGCAGTGGGAAGCGTGTCGTGCACTCGGCATGGACAAAATCGGAACGTTGAAAGTGTTGTTGCCATACGCACTGCGCCGCGCCGTTCCTGCTTACTCGAACGAAGTGATTCTCGTCTTTAAAGGCACGTCACTGGCAAGCACCATCACCATCATGGATTTGATGGGCTACGCTCAGCGAATCAACGGCCAAACCTACGACACGCTCACCGTGTTCGGTATTGCTGGCGCATTCTACTTAGCAGTGAACGGTGTATTAACGCTGATCTTCCGCCAAGTAGAGAAGAAAGCCCTCGCATTCGAAGCGGTATAAGCTAGCTACTCACAAGCTTAACTAACGTGTAAAGCCTGCCATTTATGTTTGCATAGATGGCAGGCTTTGTGTTTGGGGTATGCGCATAGGTACTGTTTTTATATCCAGTTGGACGGGGTTTTTACGGAATTCATACTATATGGAAATATTCTGCATTTTGTCATTCAATGAGCCTATCTATGTTTTAAGTCACTGAAATACTGTGATTAATTGTGGTAGAGTTCCGATTATATGAAACTAGATAGAATAATTCTGTATTTAAATGCAGAATTTTTCTGTCTAAGAACTGTTAGCTAAATAATTAAAATTTGGAGAAAAAGTGGAACCAGAAGTTAAACCTTCATTTAGTATGAAGTATGTCATTTTAACGTTGATTACGACAGTGCTTGTTAGTGTTGTTGGTATCGTAATCAACAAAGCATTTGAAAGTAAGGTTAGTAAAGAGTTAATAATTACATCAAAGTCAGAGCTGAATATTATAGAAGCTGTTAAAAGCCCTGGTTTGCAAATAAGCTCACGATATACGCTAAAAGACGAGAATCAAACAGAGATTCGCTCCCTACTAAGTAAAACTTTTGTTGTTGAAAATGTTAGTAATGAGGGAGTGGATAACTTAGAAATATCAATAGCTATAGATACCGAAAAAGCTAAGCTTATTGAACAACCTGAAATTACAACAGACCCCAATTATATTATCGATGGTGTGCGTGTCGTTAAAGAGGAGTCAAGTAACGAAACAAATCATCATTGGAGAGTATCATTGCTGAATCCTGGGGAATCTATACAGTTTAGTTACTCAGCATACTCAGAATTGGAAGATGTCGATGTGAGTTGGAACTTTGTTCCTCGTAAAAAGATTGGTCAGTAAAAACGAGAGTCAGAGAGCGTGATCCTATCACACAAGCATTTGGAAGTGCTTCGTTTGCACTATTTACGATGATGTTCTTTTTAACAATGACGCTTGTGGTCTCTATACCAGCTTACTATTTGCAATGGTCTAGACGCGAAGACTTCAGATTGCAATATGGTAGTTTTATGCGTTTTTGGCGCGAACCATAGACCGTGGAAGTTATTTAGCTAACAAAGCATTTAAGAGTGATTCCCAACGCTTGGCATTTTTCATTCCATCGTTGGGTGTCGTGTTTACGGTGGTATAGTTAAGTTTCGTGGTAGCGTTGCTCACACCTTAATGCGGCTACATGGATTCCCCCGGTTGTCAAACATCCGCTAAACTTATGTTGATGGGTTTTGGACTGCCGCTCTACATTCGGCCTACTTATCGACGATTCGCATACGTCGTGGCCTGATGACTTGCGCGACTGCGGTGCCTTATTCGTTAGATGACATCTAGTGTGTCCGCCGCATTAACAGGCTCTCCGCAAGTGGTCTTAACCTATCTCCATCATTAGCGTCTGCAATGACCCAGTGGGTTTAACTCTTTATGCTGCTTAAGTGTCTACTTAAGCAGCATAGTTTTCATATTCTGTTTGATTGTGTAAAAGCGACCATATAATTCGTGCGTTCTTCGCGGCAAGTGCCACTATCGCTCGATTCATTCCTCTGCGCTCTAGAACGCCTCGACACCACTGACTTAACTTATCTTGCTTGTCGCCAAGGTTGGCAATCAAGGTCCTTGCTCCGTGAACTAATAGTGTTCGTAAGTATTTGTCGCCGTGTTTGGTTATCCGACCTAAGCGAGGTTTCCCTCCTGTGGAATATTGCTTTGGTACTAGTCCTAGCCAAGCAGAGAAATCACGGCTTTTATCAAATTGAGAACCATTGCCTATCGAAGCAAGTATCGCAGTAGCAGTTTGCGGCCCGATACCTCGAACCTTCATCACCCGTTGAACATTAGCGCTGACCTTAGCAAAAGAATCGAAGACTTGTTCAGTATCGGCGATACGTTGATTGAGTTCGTCAAGGTGATGATAAGCATCGGCTATCACCGTTCTTGCGAGGTGTGGCAGTTCATTTTCTGCATCTTCGAGCATTAAGGGAACCTGTTTCATCAATGAAGAGCGACCAACAGGAATGATTAATCCGAATTCAGAAAGCAGGGCACGCATGCGATTCATAAGCGCGGTGCGTTCACGAACCCAATGTTCTCTCATTCTATGTACCGATAGGATGGCTTGTTGCTCGGGGGATTTTACGGGCACAAAGCGAGTTGATGGGCGCTGAACAGCTTCGCATATGGCAACAGCATCATTAAGGTCGTTCTTTCCCTTAGTTCGATAAGGAACTACGTATTTAACGGCCATAATACGTGCGTCGTGACCCAGTTTATTGAGTGTTCTTGCCCAATAATGTGCACCACCACACGCTTCAACGCCTATACGCATGACTGGCATATTTGCTATTGTAGTCAGCAGTTTAGAGCGAGTTACTGACTTATGAAGTATGACTTACCGTTTTGGTCTACGGCATGAAGACTAAAGTGGTTTTTGGCTAGGTCGATACCGCAGAAATAAGAATAATTAGACATGGTGCCTCCGGTGCAATTAAGTACCACATAAGTGTGGTAGATCCTCGGTAGGGGAATCCATGTCATTCGTTATGTTAATAATGAGGAAAGTATGAAACCAAAATCTGATAGTTTGTTCCACTTTACAAGATCTTTAGACGTTCTAAAGTCCATTCTAAAGAATGGCATATTCCCTCGTTATTGTATGGAAGATATAGAGTGGATGGGTGGTAATAACGACTATGTAGCTTACCCAATGTCGTGTTTTTGTGACATTCCACTGTCGAGGATTTCTGAGCACACAAGCTTTTACGGTCGATTTGGTTTAGGTTTGAGTAAAGAGTGGGGAAGAAAGAATAACCTAAACCCTGTAATCTATAGCTCTGAAGATGGTTTGACTCAAAAATCACTTAAGTTTTTATGCAGCATGATTTTGATGATGAATGCAGTGATGAGGCTCATAATCACCTCTATAAGCTTTTAGCTCTGCATAAACCAGTGGAAGGTAAAATGGTTTTGGGTAATGAAGTTGTCACTAAAGAGTTTCATATAGAGAACGAGTGGCGATATATTCCAGACTGGGAGATAAAGTTTCTTTTTACTCAAAATTCAACGGAAGAATTGCAAGAAGAAAATAAAAAGTTAGAAAACGAAAGTTGGAAATAGCGCCATCCGATATAAAATATATTTTTGTACCTGAAGATGGTGATATCCCTAAGCTAGTGGACTTTATAAACAATGAACTGGGTAGCTTTTCATTAAATGACTTAAAAATACTTCAAACCCGAATAGTATCATTGGCAACGCTAAACGGGGATATTTAACATAACAAACGACTATGGCGTCAATGATTAGTTTTTTGGCTGTATTTTCATCCCACATGGCGTCACCTCTCAACATAGAATTAAGGGTCACAACCATCTTTCGTACACACGCGATTATTGCGACTTTCTTAGGCTTCCTGGCAGCTAAAAGTAGAACATAAGTTGCCTTGAATACGGGGTTGCATAGCCGACATCATTGCCATATATAACACTGTGCGTACTTACGCTCGACCGCCTTGGTTTAAGGTCTGGTCGTAACGTCACTTACACCTATACATAGTTTTGCTTTCTAAGAGGGATTGAACATGAATCAAGGGATTTTCAAGAATCTGAAGCTGGCATTAGGTGTTGGTTTGGGTGTCGCCATTCATCAGTACTTTTTATCACGGATAGTGCGTTTGATTTCTATCGACCAATTGTGGCGTTTGCTTTTACGTTTGTCGTTAGCAGTATTGGTACACTTCTGAAAGATAGAATCATGCGTAACAAGGAGACTAAAGGGGCATCATGACTAAAATCTATTTGGTGTGTGGCTTTATCGGCTCGGGTAAGACGACTTACTCTAAATCGCTTGCAGAAAAGCATGGGGCTTTTCGTTTCTCGATCGATGAGTGGATGATTCCTTTGTATGGCGAACATATGGAGCGTGAAGTTTTTGATCGCCGGTTGGCTACGCTACAAGGGTTATTCAAGGAGTCTGCAATGCAGCTTTTTCCTTGGGTGTTCCTGTGATTTTTGACTTTGGTTTTTGGCGTAAGTCTGACCGAGATTCTTTTACAAGCTGGGCATCAAAACTAGGTGTGGACAGCGAAGTTCACTACCTTGATGTTCCGTTTGAGACTTGCAAGCAGAGGGCATTTAGCCGGAACTCGGAATTGAATGGTAAGTCTTATGAAATGACACCGGAAATGTTAGATCTGTTTTGGTCTTGGTTTGAGGTTCCAACTTCAAATGAAGATGTTGTTTGGGTTCAGCTGGAAGCTCAATAAAATATGCGACTAGGCGTGAAGGTGAGTGGCCTTTTTGTTATCTAGCTTGTGTTCTAAGCCTTAGGTTACATCGGGTTTATGAAAGTCTGAGTTGTCCATCGAGTAGTAGAGCGATAATTGCACTCCAGTTACGCCATTTTTGGTAATTAACATTCCCTGTCGATTATCGAATCTTTCATCAAACCAACTATTAAGACAGGGAACTGAAATGAACAGAATGACATGGGTCGCGCTGGCTCCGTTATTACTATCAACGGCAATGATATTTCGTACTTTTATCTATGGAAGCCAAAGCCACATCGAAGTTATAACGGTGTCGTTGGTATTGTCTGCACCTTTGATTTTTACGTTTGTACTTGTTTTCTTATTTTGCCGAGATAACGTTTCTGATAGATATGCGCTACTTGGAACAATCGCAATTTGCGGGCACTTATTTACAGTGATGCTCCATGTATTGTGGAACGGCTTTATGTTGGCGGATGTGATTAACAAAGATGATTTAGGGCCAGCACAAGGCTATACCGGTTTGATACTTTGGGTTGGTAGCGTCAAAACGATGCTACTCGGCTTGGCTGTAGGGTTATGCCTTCATTACTTACCACGTTTATTTAGAAAGGCCGCAGCAAGATAGCTGTTTGGCTAGTTCGTTGCCTATAGGAATTGTCACCGTGTTTTATAGTAAGGAATTCAACAAGGGATTGCTGCTAATCCTTATTTCAATAAGTGCTTTCATTGTCATTACCTCTGATAACAACCCTGAGACATTAATCGCTCACGCCATCAACGGCTTAATTGCTTTGCTCTTTTTCTCCATGACAATTGAAGTCAAAGACAATGTACTAAGCTGGTATTTCGGCTTTGGCTTTTGGCGTAAGAATGTCGAGGTGTCAGACATTGCAGAGACATCGTTCTATCAAAGCAAGTGGTATCAAGGTATAGGCATCCGAATGCTGAGCGATGGCTGGTTGTATAATGCATCGATAGGTTCAGCGCTGAAGTTAAGCTTAAGCACTGGAAAGCATGTTTACATTGGTTGTAAAGATACGGATGGTTTAAAGCTGGCCTTGAAAACCGCTAACGAAAAATAACTCAAAAGTGATTTACGAGGCTTGGCATTTTTCGTTTAAGGTTTGGCTAATGTTCAGGTGATATGGTTTTGGGTCAGTGGTGTTGCTCAAACCGTAAAGTATTATGTTGACAGGGAAGTTATGAATCAACAAGAAGCCTTTATAGGGTTTGCGGTTTATGGGGTTATCAGTAGTTTTATCTGCTTGTTTACGTTTTTTATTATCAAAGATGCAAAGTGCAAACAAACATTGTGGACTTTGCAAGCTGTTGTTTTTGGTATCTTCTTCGTTGGCTTTATCTATTGGTCTGGTGGTGATGGGCCAAAATTGTTGGTCTGGATTCCGCTTGTTATTTTAATTTCTATCTACAATATCCACTCTCTGAAATTTTGTGGTTCTTGTGGAAAAACTAACGTAAGAAAAGCGGATTGTCATCCATTAAATCATGTAGTGAATGTGGTAATGCTTTATAGTAAAGCTAAGAAATATCGGACGTTTGTTCATTTTAGTTTCAGCCTTAAAAGGAAGTTGTATGAATTTAGATAAAGCTAAAAAACGCATCGCAAAGCAGGTTAAAAAGGCGACAACGGATACCCAAAAATCACGTTAGCGTATTACGGATCGACCAAAGATCTCGCAACGGAAGTCGCAGTTCAATTTATGCTGGGTGAGGGCGATGGTGTTCAAGAAGAGCGTTTTCTTGTGAAACCGAAATCCGAGATAATGAGCTAATCCAAACGACGTTACTCAAGATAATCGAGCGCGCTAATGTTAACTCAGTGATTGAAGTTGAAGGCGTGACGGTTTCTTTAGTTGTCTTAGTATCAGTCGGTGCGTTTGAAATTTTTACTCATAATTTATCAAGGAAGGAACATTATGAAATTAGCTCAGTTAAATATCGCTCTGGCTAAATACCCGTTAGATGCGCCGGAAATCAAAGAGTTTGTCGATAACTTAGAGCTGGTTAACGGAATCGCAGAAAGCAGTGAAGGGTTCGTTTGGCGTCTGAAAGATGAATCTGGTGACGCCACCAACATCCAAGCTTTTGATGATCCTAATATGATTGTGAACATGTCGGTGTGGGATTCTGTGGATTCGTTAAAGAACTTCATGTTCTGCACACATCACCGTGATTTCATGCGCCGAAAGGGGGACTGGTTTCAGCGTTTACCTGAAGATACTTATGTTCTTTGGTGGATCGAAGAGGACCATATTCCTACACTCGAAGAAGCGATAGAGCGACTTGAACACCTCAGAGAAATCGGTGATACACCGTATGCCTTCACTTTTAAAACCAATTTTACATAGTCAGAAGCGCCAAAATAGCGTTCGTCCAATCAGCGTTATGTTCCATTGAAATTAAAATAGGGTCATCTGTGGTGTGTGGGGAGTTGTTGATGTTGGATGGATCATCGATAGTGTTTTCTGCATTTAAATTGATAAAGGTAAGTTGTGATTGAATTTAAAACGGTCGGTCTTTTTGTACTTACGGCGGTCGCCGAGATTGTAGGTGTTATCTGCCTTATCTTTGGTTGAGAGAAGACAAGAGTATTTGGTTATTGATTCCTGCTGCGATAAGCCTTGCGTTGTTGCTTGGTTATTGACGCTTCATCCTACCGCGACAGGGCGTGTTTATGCAGCCTATGGCGGTGTGTATATTTCTGTTGCCCTAATATGGTTGTGGCTTGTTGATGGCGAAAAGCCGACAACGTGGGATTTGGTCGGTGGCTCAGTAGCACTACTCGGTATGGCGATTATTATGTTTGGCCCTCGCAACGCGTAGTGCATGCATTGAGATGACAGGAAGAGAATAAACCATGGAAAAGGTTGATTGGCACAAGAATCAGATTGATGACAGTACCGTCATAACGGACAGCTACAAAACGACTCAAAACGTGCGTCGATATTTTAAGTCCAAGCTTGGCGAAGAGTTTAAATTTGACCGTGATTTTATGCAGTGGATGAACAATGCGACAGGATTGACTATGGGTGATGCCTTACAAGAGTGGGCGAAGCGTAACGATATAAATTAATGGATTATCTTGTTGGTAAACTTATTTACCAGCTAACCAGTTCACAAAAATACCGCCGTAATCAACGGCGGTATTTTTTATTACGCTTATCGCATTATTCAGTAGATAACGAAGAGCAGTTAGCCTAGTTTACGCGGGCTAATTCAACAGTCTGCGTTTCACTCGCTACTTTCAATCGCCACCTAAAGCTTTGTATACTGCAATCGTGGTGTTGGCTGTTTGAAGCTTGGCGGCCACTTGTCGATCTTGCATCGCTTTTGTTGTCTTTGTGCGTCTAACACCGACAAGTAATCGACTAGGCCTGCTTTATAGAGCGACTTTGCTTTGCTTACAGCGTTATCGACGGCGGGTGGCTTCATCGATGCGCTTTTGGTTTTCTTGGCTACGGCCATAGGCAAACAAGCTTGAATCGACTTCTGCAAAGGCGCTGTCTACTGAATGTTGGTAGTTAAGCGCTGCAGAAACGGAACCTTGCTTCGTTCATTTCCACCATGGCTTCGCCGCGGCCACCATCGAACACATTCCAACTGATACCGGCAGATGCCGCCCAGCCAAATGAGTCGCTACTGAATAGGTCATCAAAACTTCCAGCCGTCACACCTGGCGTACCCGTTAGGAAGAACTTTGGATAGCGATTGGCAATGCTTGCGCCGAGTTCTTCGTTAATGGCTGCCATTTCTCGTTCTGCAATACGGATGTCTGGGCGTTGTTCTAACAAGTCAGAAGGTAAGCCTGTCGGAATAACATCGTTCATTCGCGGCAAGGTAAATTCACCTGCTAAACGTTGGTTCACGCTCGTAAGTGATTCGCCTAACAACACTGCCATGCGATTTTTGTGTACTTGCTCTGCGATTTCAAGTTGAGGAACAATGGATTCAGTCGCAGCAAGCATGGCTTTGGCTTGAGCAAGATCTAACTCCGAGCCATAGCCGCTGCGAACCACTTTGGTGACCAGTTCTAAAGTCTGCTTTTGGTCGGAAATGTTCTCTAGTGCGATCGCTTTTCGCTCTTGAGCGCCACGATATTGCAGGTAGTTGTGAATGACATCGGCAGTGATCAAGGTATTCAAACCCGATTGGAATATCTCGGCTTGTTCAACTCGAATCGTCGCCGCGTTGGATTGCTTATCGATACGTCCAAACAAGTCCATTTCCCATGCGATGCTTGCACCTAAGAACCCGCCATCGTGTTGCGCTTCCAGCAACGACATGCCCGTTGCTGATTCAACTGCATCAGAGGCGCCAAATACCGGGCCGAGTAGGGAGTCGTTCTCACTCAGCTGGTAGTTGTAATAACCACCACCAACATTCACAGTCGGGACTTTGAATGATTCGACTACGCTTTTGTACGAGTTGGCCATGGTGATACGCTCGGCGGCCAATTTAAGTGGGATGTTCTGGCTTTGGACATCGGCCACTAACTGATTGAGCGTTGGATCACTGAACTGTGTCCACCAATGATTGTGCTGTTGGTTTTGGCTCACACCGTCTTGACTATATAGAAACGTTTCAGCCATGGTCGTTTGTGGTTCTACGTAATCAGGGCCAACCGCACAACCTGTCAACAACAAGGCGAGAGCAATAGGAGCCACTTTAAACTTTGTTAATGGATACATGTTTATTGCTCCTTGTTGAATGAGGTTGTAGTGCCGCTGTTTGTAGATTGAGGCGTTGCATCAAGCACGATCACTGCGTCTTTGATGGCTTCCTCTACTGTCTTTTTTTCTTCAGTTCGATAGAAAAGCTTGTACAGCGCAGGCATTACAAACAGAGACAACACGGTTGCCGCAGCCAAACCACCGATAATGGTTGCTGCCATCTGGTCAAACAGTAGATCGCTTAGCAATGGGATCATACCAAGTGCCGTGGTGAGTGCGCCCATTGAGATCGCCATCGTACGGTTCACTGTCGCTTCTTTGATTGCGTCAGACAGTGAGCGACCGTTCTTACGTTCGAGCTCGATTTGGTCCATCAACACGATGCCGTTCTTGATGATCATACCTGTTAATGTTACAGCGCCAATCAGAGCCATGAAGCCGAATGGTTTATCCAACAACAATAAACTGAATGTTGCACCCGTCGCCGCAAGCGGTAGGGTGGTGAAGATGATCACTGGCTGTTTGAAGCCGTTAAACATCGCCACTAAGATAATTACCATCAACAACATTGCTTTAGGCAGTTGCTTAAGAATATCGCTGACCGCTTTATGCTCGTCGTAATATTCGCCACCCCATTCCAAGTGGTAACCATCTGGAAGGTGGATTGATTCAATTTGCTCTTTAACGGAGTTTCTTACTGCTGCGGGTGTGGTGTAACGACCAACGCCAGCTTGTGCAGTGATGGTTTTCACTCGGTCACGACGCCAAATCATGGTCTCTTCACTGGTTAGCTCAAACCCATCGATGACTTGGCCGAGTGGAACGCTGTGTATGCCCAATAGAGAGCGAACCGGCAGAGTTTCAAGTGATTGAATTGAGCTTTCTGTCCCGCGAAGTTGAATCGTGACCAACTCATCGTTCAACTTCATACGACCCAACGGCATACCTTCTGACGCGCGCTTTATCGCGAATGCAATGTCTGCGCGGTTAATACCTGCAAGGCGCATCTTGTCTTGGTTAATGATAGGTTCTAACACTTTGGTCTTTTGACGCCAGTCGTCACGAACGTATTTGGTGTCTGGATGTTGAGCAAATATAGCTTTCGCTTGCTTTGATAGTCCGTGAAGCACCTCGACATCCGGGCCGGAGAAACGCGCTTCAACACTGAATTTATCTGAGGTCGCCAGTTTTAAACCTCGGAATCGCGGATCAGCGTCAGGAAACTCTTTTGCTAGCCACTTGTCACCACGAGCAATTAGTGTGTTGAGTGATGGATAATCAACAGCGTTAATCAAGATCTGGCCATAAGCAGGATCGAACGGTTCAGGCTCAATGGTTACTGAGAAACGCGGTGCGCCAGCGCCCACATAGGTTGAAATATTGGTCACTTCTGGCTGTTCAAGTAACCATGCTTCAATGCGTTCCATGTCTTGTGAGGTTTGCTCTATCTTCGCACCATTCGGAAGCCAGTAATCAACGAACAAGATAGGGCGATCCGCTTGCGGGATAAAGTTAATCGCTATGTTCGGAATTGCCAACGCGGTGACCAAAATAAGCGGGACGAGGGCAGTCAACGCTTTGATTGGATTATCGACCGTCCAGTTGACGCTTTTACGGTATAAGCTCACTTTAGTGTCGGTTTTTGTTTGGTTGGTTTGATGAACATCCAGCACATTAGAGCGGTGAAGGTCATTGCTACGAACCAAGACAACAGTAGCGAAGACGCAATGATTAAGAATACTGAACTGGCAAATTCAGCGGCATCGGTCTTAGAGAAGATAACCGGACTCGCACCCATAATCGCAATCACTGTTGCACCAAACAAGGGTGTCGCGGTCTCTTTAACAGAATCAACTGCTGCTGCAGTTCGGTCGATACCTTTGTTGATCTTCACGATCATCATATCGGTAATTACAATCGCATTATCAACTAACATGCCAAGCGCAAGGATAAACGTACCCAAAGACACACGGTGCAAATCGATCGCCGCAATGTTCATGTAGATAAGCGTGAGTAGAATCGTCAATAGCAAGCTTGAACCAACAATCGTTGCACTCTTTAAGCCCATGAAGATCGACAGTACAACAAACACAATCGCGACACTTTCAAGCAGGTTGCTTACAAAGTTATCTATCGATTTCTGAACTTCTTCAGGCTGGTTTGCAACGGTTGCGACTTCAACACCCAAGGGCAGTGATGCTTGGAACTCGTCAACCACTCGATTGATATCGTCACCCAGAGATACCACGTTCACGCCAGAGACAGGGCTCATTGCAAGAGTGACGGCTGGTACGCCGTTGTAACGGTTTTCCGTCATCATTGGTTCTTGGTAACCCATGGTCACATCAGCAATGTCACCAAGTCGAATTAGCCCTGTCCCAAAATCACTGACACCACCTTTGATCATCAGGTTGTTAATATCAGCGAGTGAGGTGAACTGGCTAGATTGCTGAACACGAATGCGCTCACCGCCTGCCGCAAATTTACCCGCATCAAACGTCGCGTTTTGTGTGTTGAGCTGACTCAAACCTGAGCCATCGATAAACCATACTGCGCTAAACGTTCGTCTGGAATATCAATATGTACTACGCGAGGTTGAACGCCATGCAGTTCTACTTTTTTTATACCGTCTACGGTTTTAATGCGACGTTGTAACTCTTCTGCATAAGTACGTAGTTCTGAAGGAGAAGCGTCTTCACCGTACACAGAGAAAAGCATGCCATACACTTCAGAAAACTCGTCTTGCACAATGCTGATCTGTGCTGTGCTCGCAGCAGCATTTTCATGTCTGATACTTTACGACGCAGTAAATCCCAATCTTGTGGCAGTTCTTTTGAATTCAAAGACTCTTTCAAATCGACAAATACCATCGACATGCCCGGACGAGACAAAGAGCGCAGGCGGTTTAAGTTCGCCATCTCTTGAAGCTTTGTTTCTACCGTATCTGTTACCTGTTGTTCCACTTCTTCGGCTGAGGCTCCGGGGTAGAGCGTAACAACAACGGCCGTTTTGACTGTGAAGCTAGGGTCTTCGAGCTTACCGAGGTCAAAATAGGAGTACAGGCCAGCGATGACACTCAACACAGTGAAGAATAGGACGAAGGTTCGTTGCTTTATAGCAAAGTCAGCTAAGTTCATGGTGCGTACCTACAGATCTTTTACTTGGATTGATGAGAAATGTTGACCTTCTTGCACGTACTGCGCGCCACTCACTACCACATAGTCGCCATTGTGAAGTTCTGATTCGACACACGCGGTATTCTTACCGAATGACGCCACATTGACAGGCACAGAGATGGCTTGCGAGTTTTTGATGGTGAATACCTGTTCGTTGCCTGACTGGTTAACGATGGATGAATAAGGCAGGCAGAAATTGTCGCTGCTTTCACCCAGTTGCGTGGTGAGGGTAACCGCTTTACCTGGTAACAAACTGAGTGTGTCACCATGTTCTAAATCGTCTAGACGGTAGGTGACCGAATAGGTTTGTTTGATAGGGTGAGGGAGTGTAGAAATCTCAGTCGCATGACCAGTAATAGACTTCTTTGCGTGATACCAACTGATGGTGGCTTGTTGTTCGGCTTTGAATTGATGAATCAGGTTTTCAGGCACATCAATGGTCACCTCAAGCTGCTCTGGCTTGTGGATAGTGAAACCGAAACACCTGGTAGCACTTGTTCGTATTGGTCGAAATTAGAAGAGGCAACCACACCATCGAATGGGGCAAGCAGGCGAGTGTAGCGAATCGAGTCTTTTGCTCGGCGTATGTTTTGTTCAACCACTTTTACGGCGGCTTCGCTGCGTTCATAGCCGCTGATCGCTCGGTCTAAGTTCACGTCCGCAATTGCATTGTCATCAATCGCTTGTTTTACGCGAGCTAATTCGGCTTTTGCGAGTTTATGTGCTGATTTGGCTTCTAGCGCGCGAGCTTGTAATTCTTCTAACGCCACTTGGTAATCGTGTGGATCTAACTGAGCAATCGCTTGACCCTTTCTCACGCTATCGCCAGTTTTGACTAACAATTCTTGAATGGTGCCGGGAACACGAAAAAGCCACACCTGCCGTTTCAACCGATTGAAGTTTGCCTGTGAAGGTTTTGCTGGCTTGTTGAGGTTTCGATTCAAGTTGTACAACTTGAATTGGACGCTCTTCCGTTACTTTGGCTGAATCGGCAGCTGATTCTGTAGAAACAGACTGATTGCAACCGATAAGAGGGAGAAGAGTGGCTGCGAGTAGAGAGTAGCGATAGATGGACATCATGAATTGCTCCTAAATATTGATGGAGCAATTCTATCGAGATGAAGTCTAGAGATAATCAGTGCTAACGGTATAACACTGTCACACTATTCATGACAATAATTAGAGATTTGGTAATTCTTGTAATAAGAAATCAATCAATAATTGGCTGGCGTGGCTGAGTGCTTTGCGTTGTGGATACAACAACCAAGCTTCTTCTTGTTGCATGGTGTGATCAGGGAAAGATTGATCAGTGAGCCTTCTTTAAGTTCTTGTCTCACCATCAATTGAGGCAATAACGCGATACCTCGATGACGGGCAGACGCACCTTTCACAAAACCGATACTGTCACTAACAATCGACGGTTCTACCTTTACAACTTGGCCTGATATTTCCCATTCCTTATCAACATCACCACTTGGCCAACGGAAACAGACAAACGGAAATTTAGACAGCTCTTCAAGCGTTGTAGGTTTACCTGATTTAGCAATGTATTCAGGGCTAGCAACGAAAATACGCTGCAAATCCATTACCTTACGCGCGACAACATTAGAGTCACTCAGACGACCGCCATGCATTGCAAGGTCTAACCCTTGTCGATACATGTCGATAAAACCGTTACTGATGCTGCGAATATCAAGTTCAATCTCTGGGTAAAAGGTCTTGGAATTTGAATAGGTAGCTTGAACGATGTCACCGGTTTCAGGTAGCAAATAGTTCACCATTATCAGATTGCTGAATTCTAACTTCATTTGCATTGACATTTAGTGATACCATTACAGCTAAAGTAGTCGTTGTATAAATATAACTTTTCATATTAAATTCCTTCTTCATATATTCCACCACCCTAGTTCTAACGCTTTCTCCGTTATATCTAGAATAGACTGTTCGATTGCTAGTCGAGTTGCAACACTTACTGGTTCGTTATATGACCCTCCCATCTCTAATTGCATTAAATTGTCATCGAAAATTTTGTATGAGTTTATTCCCGCAGACATGGATATTATTGTTTTCTTAGAGATACTACTGAGTAATATCTCGCCTGTTTTAACTGATACAGCTCTTAAAGATACGGTCACGGTGTCTACCGAATACTCGCTAGACAGCGAAAAATCATTAAAGAAAAAACCACCAGCAGCCTGTTTGTTATTGTGGTCATAAGCTATTACTCCCCCAGTGAATACAATACTTGGTACTTTCAAAACTCCTAAACTCTTTGGGCTGACCGATACCGAAGCTAATTGTCTTTCATCTAACATTTGGGCAAGAAACGTTCTGTCAATAACTTTATAAAGCTTCCCATCATTTAACCCAGAAAGCGAGTGCATTAACATAGAATCAAGACCTTGAGGAACAGCAGTAGAAGCTTCTTGATATAATAAGCCTTGTTTTCTTTGTCCTGAAAAGTCGGAAAAACGATAGACAGTTACATTCATGGGTTTAGAATGTTCTGGATAGATAATTTCACTATCAAATTTAACATTATTTTCCGTATATGGTTTTTCGACTATGTTTTTTTCTATGGAAGAGCACCCTATATTTAAAACAAAAGATAAAATAATAATTATAATTCTCATTTTTAATCTCCAATCCCTGGAACTGATAGTTCAATGTTTTGGTCTCCATTCTCACCCGATATGTTTATTGTTAAAATATCACCATTTTTTTCATAATCTAGGTTTAAGCCATCTGACACATTTATACTACCGCTATCTTGGTTATCATCGAAAATTGAACGTGCTATTTTTTCTGAAACTTGAGAATTAATATAGTTAACAAGAGTTCGTTCTAATTGTTTAGAAGGGCTATTTCTGTCTTCGCTGGCTTCTTGTCTTGCTATCTCTTTCAATATTCTTTCTTTTTGTGATTTGTTTTTTTCAACAATTGATATTCTTTCTTTTGATGCGTTTACAAAACCAGGGTTGTAACCGCCAAAGACTGGGTTTGTGAGGCTGTAAGTAACTTGTGCTGAGTTAACGCCAAAAGAAAAAATTAGTATTATATATGGTAATTTCATTTTTAATCCATTAACAATAAAATCAGGTAATTAACACTAGCAAACGTAATGCCAACTATTATATATTTTTAAGTTGTTGTTTTTAAACAAATCTTTACAATTAAGTTGCTACCCTTATGATTTTTATCAAATAAATTCTCAAATTGAGAATTTATTTGATAAAAATCATCATGAAATGACATTGTTAGGTTATTACAATAGGTGATTAATAGTGATTATTTGATGATATGTTATAAAATACGGGAAGAAACTGTGTTCCAGAATACACTCCGAACATAATAGTAAACTTACTTACAGAGATTTATATCACTTTGTATATCTACTAGTAGTGTCGGCTTAATTATAAATCAGCGTTCATAGCACCATATATAGAAATTATTTTTTAGTCTGCATTTGTATTTACACCATAGGGTTTCGTTAAATACAATCATTACGAGTTGTAATTTTTATCAAAAGAACCGCCTTCAAAAAAGTTATTTATTCAGATGAATATTTAGGTTTTGTATACCAATTGGTATACGATGCCCAACATACTGTTCTAAAAACGATTCAATGCTGTTGTTATGAAAATCGAAGATCTTAAATTGTTCACCACCGTGGTTGAGCTGGGTAGCTTTACCGCTGCTGCGAATGCATTAGACCTGCCAAGAGCGAACGTTAGTCGCCGTATCAATGACTTAGAGAAGTCTTTAAACATTCAACTGTTCTTTCGTACTACACGCAGTTTGTCAGTCACTAAATCGGGGGAACTCTATTACAACGAGCTATTGAAAGCCTTAAGTGCACTTGAAAAGGCCAATCACATGGCTTCTAACTTGTTGGAAGTACCACATGGTCGAGTCAAGATAGGTTTGCTACCTGAAACCGGTGACATCGTTCAAGCTACCCTATTCAAATTCCAAGACCTTTACCCAGAGATTGAACTTGATATTCGCAGCATCAGTAACGGTTTTATCGACATGTATCGACAAGGGTTAGACCTTGCAATGCATGGCGGTCGTCTGAGTGACTCTAATGTTGTCGCGCGTAAGGTAATGGATTTGCAGCGTATTTTCGTTGCTAGCCCTGAATACATTGCTAAATCAGGTAAACCTACAACGCTTGAAGAGCTGTCTAAATTTCCGTTTGTCTGTTTCCGTTGGCCAAGTGGTGATGTTGATAAGGAATGGGAAATATCAGGCCAAGTTGTAAAGGTAGAACCGTCGATTGTTAGTGACAGTATCGGTTTTGTGAAAGGTGCGTCTGCCCGTCATCGAGGTATCGCGTTATTGCCTCAATTGATGGTGAGACAAGAACTTAAAGAAGGCTCACTGATCAATCTTTTCCCTGATCACACCATGCAACAAGAAGAAGCTTGGTTGTTGTATCCACAACGCAAAGCACTCAGCCACGCCAGCCAATTATTGATTGATTTCTTATTACAAGAATTACCAAATCTCTAATTATTGTCATGAATAGTGTGACAGTGTTATACCGTTAGCACTGATTATCTCTAGACTTCATCTCGATAGAATTGCTCCATCAATATTTAGGAGCAATTCATGATGTCCATCTATCGCTACTCTCTACTCGCAGCCACTCTTCTCCCTCTTATCGGTTGCAATCAGTCTGTTTCTACAGAATCAGCTGCCGATTCAGCCAAAGTAACGGAAGAGCGTCCAATTCAAGTTGTACAACTTGAATCGAAACCTCAACAAGCCAGCAAAACCTTCACAGGCAAACTTCAATCGGTTGAAACGGCAGGTGTGGCTTTTCGTGTTCCCGGCACCATTCAAGAATTGTTAGTCAAAACTGGCGATAGCGTGAGAAAGGGTCAAGCGATTGCTCAGTTAGATCCACACGATTACCAAGTGGCGTTAGAAGAATTACAAGCTCGCGCGCTAGAAGCCAAATCAGCACATAAACTCGCAAAAGCCGAATTAGCTCGCGTAAAACAAGCGATTGATGACAATGCAATTGCGGACGTGAACTTAGACCGAGCGATCAGCGGCTATGAACGCAGCGAAGCCGCCGTAAAAGTGGTTGAACAAAACATACGCCGAGCAAAAGACTCGATTCGCTACACTCGCCTGCTTGCCCCATTCGATGGTGTGGTTGCCTCTTCTAATTTCGACCAATACGAACAAGTGCTACCAGGTGTTTCGGTTTTCACTATCCACAAGCCAGAGCAGCTTGAGGTGACCATTGATGTGCCTGAAAACCTGATTCATCAATTCAAAGCCGAACAACAAGCCACCATCAGTTGGTATCACGCAAAGAAGTCTATTACTGGTCATGCGACTGAGATTTCTACACTCCCTCACCCTATCAAACAAACCTATTCGGTCACCTACCGTCTAGACGATTTAGAACATGGTGACACACTCAGTTTGTTACCAGGTAAAGCGGTTACCCTCACCACGCAACTGGGTGAAAGCAGCGACAATTTCTGCCTGCCTTATTCATCCATCGTTAACCAGTCAGGCAACGAACAGGTATTCACCATCAAAAACTCGCAAGCCATCTCTGTGCCTGTCAATGTGGCGTCATTCGGTAAGAATACCGCGTGTGTCGAATCAGAACTTCACAATGGCGACTATGTGGTAGTGAGTGGCGCGCAGTACGTGCAAGAAGGTCAACATTTCTCATCAATCCAAGTAAAAGATCTGTAGGTACGCACCATGAACTTAGCTGACTTTGCTATAAAGCAACGAACCTTCGTCCTATTCTTCACTGTGTTGAGTGTCATCGCTGGCCTGTACTCCTATTTTGACCTCGGTAAGCTCGAAGACCCTAGCTTCACAGTCAAAACGGCCGTTGTTGTTACGCTCTACCCCGGAGCCTCAGCCGAAGAAGTGGAACAACAGGTAACAGATACGGTAGAAACAAAGCTTCAAGAGATGGCGAACTTAAACCGCCTGCGCTCTTTGTCTCGTCCGGGCATGTCGATGGTATTTGTCGATTTGAAAGAGTCTTTGAATTCAAAAGAACTGCCACAAGATTGGGATTTACTGCGTCGTAAAGTATCAGACATGAAAATGCTGCTGCCGAGCACAGCACAGATCAGCATTGTGCAAGACGAGTTTTCTGAAGTGTATGGCATGCTTTTCTCTGTGTACGGTGAAGACGCTTCTCCTTCAGAACTACGTACTTATGCAGAAGAGTTACAACGTCGCATTAAAACCGTAGACGGTATAAAAAAAGTAGAACTGCATGGCGTTCAACCTCGCGTAGTACATATTGATATTCCAGACGAACGTTTAGCGCAGTATGGTTTATCGATGGCTCAGGTTTGGAGTCAGCTCAACACACAAAACGCGACGTTTGATGCGGGTAAATTTGCGGCAGGCGGTGAGCGCATTCGTGTTCAGCAATCTAGCCAGTTCACCTCACTCGCTGATATTAACAACCTGATGATCAAAGGTGGTGTCAGTGATTTTGGGACAGGGCTAATTCGACTTGGTGACATTGCTGATGTGACCATGGGTTACCAAGAACCAATGATGACGGAAAACCGTTACAACGGCGTACCAGCCGTCACTCTTGCAATGAGCCCTGTCTCTGGCGTGAACGTGGTATCTCTGGGTGACGATATCAATCGAGTGGTTGACGAGTTCCAAGCATCACTGCCCTTGGGTGTTGAAGTCGCAACCGTTGCAAACCAGCCTGAAGAAGTTCAGAAATCGATAGATAACTTTGTAAGCAACCTGCTTGAAAGTGTCGCGATTGTGTTTGTTGTACTGTCGATCTTCATGGGCTTAAAGAGTGCAACGATTGTTGGTTCAAGCTTGCTATTGACGATTCTACTCACGCTTATCTACATGAACATTGCGGCGATCGATTTGCACCGTGTGTCTTTGGGTACGTTTATCCTTGCGCTTGGCATGTTAGTTGATAATGCGATTGTAATTACCGATATGATGATCGTGAAGATCAACAAAGGTATCGACCGAACTGCAGCAGCAGTTGATTCTGTTAAAGAGACCGCGACACCCTTGTTTGGTGCAACAGTGATTGCGATTATGGGTGCGAGTCCGGTTATCTTCTCTAAGACCGATGCCGCTGAATTTGCCAGTTCAGTATTCTTAATCATTGCGTCTTCGCTACTGTTGTCTTGGTTCGTAGCAATGACCTTCACCGCTCTAATGTGCTGGATGTTCATCAAACCAACCAAACAAAAAACCGACACTAAAGTGAGCTTATACCGTAAAAGCGTCAACTGGACGGTCGATAATCCAATCAAAGCGTTGACTGCCCTCGTCCCGCTTATTTTGGTCACCGCGTTGGCAATTCCGAACATAGCGATTAACTTTATCCCGCAAGCGGATCGCCCTATCTTGTTCGTTGATTACTGGCTTCCGAATGGTGCGAAGATAGAGCAAACCTCACAAGACATGGAACGCATTGAAGCATGGTTACTTGAACAGCCAGAAGTGACCAATATTTCAACCTATGTGGGCGCTGGCGCACCGCGTTTCTCAGTAACCATTGAGCCTGAACCGTTCGATCCTGCTTATGGCCAGATCTTGATTAACGCTGTTGATTATCCATCACTCAACACACTAATTGCTCGTGGTGACAAGTGGCTAGCAAAAGAGTTTCCTGACGCTGATCCGCGATTCCGAGGTTTAAAACTGGCGACCTCAGATAAATTCAGTGTTGAAGCGCGTTTCTCCGGCCCGGATGTCGAGGTGCTTCACGGACTATCAAAGCAAGCGAAAGCTATATTTGCTCAACATCCAGACACCAAATACGTTCGTGACGACTGGCGTCAAAAGACCAAAGTGTTAGAACCTATCATTAACCAAGACAAGATGCGCCTTGCAGGTATTAACCGCGCAGACATTGCATTCGCGATAAAGCGCGCGTCAGAAGGTATGCCGTTGGGTCGTATGAAGTTGAACGATGAGTTGGTCACGATTCAACTTCGCGGGACAGAAAGCTCAATTCAATCACTTGAAACTCTGCCGGTTCGCTCTCTATTGGGCATACACAGCGTTCCACTCGGCCAAGTCATCGATGGGTTTGAGCTAACCAGTGAAGAGACCATGATTTGGCGTCGTGACCGAGTGAAAACCATCACTGCACAAGCTGGCGTTGGTCGTTACACCACACCCGCAGCAGTAAGAAACTCCGTTAAAGAGCAAATTGAATCAATCCACCTTCCAGATGGTTACCACTTGGAATGGGGTGGCGAATATTACGACGAGCATAAAGCGGTCAGCGATATTCTTAAGCAACTGCCTAAAGCAATGTTGTTGATGGTAATTATCTTAGTGGCGATGTTTAACGGCTTCAAACAGCCAGTGATCATCTTCACCACCCTACCGCTTGCGGCGACGGGTGCAACATTCAGTTTATTGTTGTTGGATAAACCATTCGGCTTCATGGCTCTGATTGGCGCTGTAACATTAACAGGTATGATCATCAAGAACGGCATCGTGTTGATGGACCAAATCGAGCTCGAACGTAAGAACGGTCGCTCACTGTCTGACGCAATCAAAGAAGCGACAGTGAACCGTACGATGGCGATCTCAATGGGCGCACTCACCACGGCACTTGGTATGATCCCATTGCTAAGCGATCTACTGTTTGACCAGATGGCAGCAACCATTATCGGTGGTTTGGCTGCGGCAACCGTGTTGTCTCTGTTTGTAATGCCTGCGCTGTACAAGCTTTTCTATCGAACTGAAGAAAAAAAGACAGTAGAGGAAGCCATCAAAGACGCAGTGATCGTGCTTGATGCAACGCCTCAATCTACAAACAGCGGCACTACAACCTCATTCAACAAGGAGCAATAAACATGTATCCATTAACAAAGTTTAAAGTGGCTCCTATTGCTCTCGCCTTGTTGTTGACAGGTTGTGCGGTTGGCCCTGATTACGTAGAACCACAAACGACCATGGCTGAAACGTTTCTATATAGTCAAGACGGTGTGAGCCAAAACCAACAGCACAATCATTGGTGGACACAGTTCAGTGATCCAACGCTCAATCAGTTAGTGGCCGATGTCCAAAGCCAGAACATCCCACTTAAATTGGCCGCCGAGCGTATCACCATGGCCAACTCGTACAAAAGCGTAGTCGAATCATTCAAAGTCCCGACTGTGAATGTTGGTGGTGGTTATTACAACTACCAGCTGAGTGAGAACGACTCCCTACTCGGCCCGGTATTTGGCGCCTCTGATGCAGTTGAATCAGCAACGGGCATGTCGTTGCTGGAAGCGCAACACGATGGCGGGTTCTTAGGTGCAAGCATCGCATGGGAAATGGACTTGTTTGGACGTATCGATAAGCAATCCAACGCGGCGACGATTCGAGTTGAACAAGCCGAGATATTCCAATCGGGTTTGAATACCTTGATCACTGCCGATGTCATTCACAACTACCTGCAATATCGTGGCGCTCAAGAGCGAAAAGCGATCGCACTAGAGAACATTTCCGACCAAAAGCAGACTTTAGAACTGGTCACCAAAGTGGTTCGCAGCGGCTATGGCTCGGAGTTAGATCTTGCTCAAGCCAAAGCCATGCTTGCTGCGACTGAATCCATTGTTCCTCAACTTGAAATCGCAGAGCAAGTACACAAAAATCGCATGGCAGTGTTGTTAGGCGAATCACTTACGAGCGTGAACCAACGTTTAGCAGGTGAATTTACCTTGCCGCGAATGAACGATGTTATTCCGACAGGCTTACCTTCTGACTTGTTAGAACAACGCCCAGACATCCGTATTGCAGAACGAGAAATGGCAGCCATTAACGAAGAACTCGGCGCAAGCATTGCCAATCGCTATCCAAAGTTCTTCCTAACGGGTACGCCAGGTGTGACGGCTGGAAGTTTTGATGACCTATTCAGTAGCGACTCATTTGGCTGGGCGGCATCTGCCGGTATCAGTTGGAATGTGTTCGATGGTGGCCGCGGCGAAGCCATGGTGGAAATGAACGAAGCAAGGTTCCGTTCTGCAGCGCTTAACTACCAACATTCAGTAGACAGCGCCTTTGCAGAAGTCGATTCAAGCTTGTTTGCCTATGGCCGTAGCCAAGAAAACCAAAAGCGCATCGATGAAGCCACCCTCGCCGTCGATAACGCTGTAAGCAAAGCAAAGTCGCTCTATAAAGCAGGCCTAGTCGATTACTTGTCGGTGTTAGACGCACAAAGACAACAAAAAGCGATGCAAGATCGACAAGTGGCCGCCAAGCTTCAAACAGCCAACACCACGATTGCAGTATACAAAGCTTTAGGTGGCGATTGGAAAGTAGCGAGTGAAACGCAGACTGTTGAATTAGCCCGCGTAAACTAGGCTAACTGCTCTTCGTTATCTACTGAATAATGCGATAAGCGTAATAAAAAATACCGCCGTTGATTACGGCGGTATTTTTGTGAACTGGTTAGCTGGTAAATAAGTTTACCAACAAGATAATCCATTAATTTATATCGTTACGCTTCGCCCACTCTTGTAAGGCATCACCCATAGTCAATCCTGTCGCATTGTTCATCCACTGCATAAAATCACGGTCAAATTTAAACTCTTCGCCAAGCTTGGACTTAAAATATCGACGCACGTTTTGAGTCGTTTTGTAGCTGTCCGTTATGACGGTACTGTCATCAATCTGATTCTTGTGCCAATCAACCTTTTCCATGGTTTATTCTCTTCCTGTCATCTCAATGCATGCACTACGCGTTGCGAGGGCCAAACATAATAATCGCCATACCGAGTAGTGCTACTGAGCCACCGACCAAATCCCACGTTGTCGGCTTTTCGCCATCAACAAGCCACAACCATATTAGGGCAACAGAAATATACACACCGCCATAGGCTGCATAAACACGCCCTGTCGCGGTAGGATGAAGCGTCAATAACCAAGCAAACAACGCAAGGCTTATCGCAGCAGGAATCAATAACCAAATACTCTTGTCTTCTCTCAACCAAAGATAAGGCAGATAACACCCTACAATCTCGGCGACCGCCGTAAGTACAAAAAGACCGACCGTTTTAAATTCAATCACAACTTACCTTTATCAATTTAAATGCAGAAAACACTATCGATGATCCATCCAACATCAACAACTCCCACACACCACAGATGACCCTATTTTAATTTCAATGGAACATAACGCTGATTGGACGAACGCTATTTTGGCGCTTCTGACTATGTAAAATTGGTTTTAAAAGTGAAGGCATACGGTGTATCACCGATTTCTCTGAGGTGTTCAAGTCGCTCTATCGCTTCTTCGAGTGTAGGAATATGGTCCTCTTCGATCCACCAAAGAACATAAGTATCTTCAGGTAAACGCTGAAACCAGTCCCCCTTTCGGCGCATGAAATCACGGTGATGTGTGCAGAACATGAAGTTCTTTAACGAATCCACAGAATCCCACACCGACATGTTCACAATCATATTAGGATCATCAAAAGCTTGGATGTTGGTGGCGTCACCAGATTCATCTTTCAGACGCCAAACGAACCCTTCACTGCTTTCTGCGATTCCGTTAACCAGCTCTAAGTTATCGACAAACTCTTTGATTTCCGGCGCATCTAACGGGTATTTAGCCAGAGCGATATTTAACTGAGCTAATTTCATAATGTTCCTTCCTTGATAAATTATGAGTAGAAAATTTCAAACGCACCGACTGATACTAAGACAACTAAAGAACCGTCACGCCTTCAACTTCAATCACTGAGTTAACATTAGCGCGCTCGATTATCTTGAGTAACGTCGTTTGGATTAGCTCATTATCTCGGATTTCGGTTTCACAAGAAAAACGCTCTTCTTGAACACCATCGCCCTCACCCAGCATAAATTGAACTGCGACTTCCGTTGCGAGATCTTTGGTCGATCCGTAATACGCTAACGTGATTTTTGGGTATCCGTTGTCGCCTTTTTTAACCTGCTTTGCGATGCGTTTTTTAGCTTTATCTAAATTCATACAACTTCCTTTTAAGGCTGAAACTAAAATGAACAAACGTCCGATATTTCTTAGCTTTACTATAAAGCATTACCACATTCACTACATGATTTAATGGATGACAATCCGCTTTTTCTTACGTTAGTTTTTCCACAAGAACCACAAAATTTCAGAGAGTGGATATTGTAGATAGAAATTAAAATAACAAGCGGAATCCAGACCAACAATTTTGGCCCATCACCACCAGACCAATAGATAAAGCCAACGAAGAAGATACCAAAAACAACAGCTTGCAAAGTCCACAATGTTTGTTTGCACTTTGCATCTTTGATAATAAAAAACGTAAACAAGCAGATAAAACTACTGATAACCCCATAAACCGCAAACCCTATAAAGGCTTCTTGTTGATTCATAACTTCCCCTGTCAACATAATACTTTACGGTTTGAGCAACACCACTGACCCAAAACCATATCACCTGAACATTAGCCAAACCTTAAACGAAAAATGCCAAGCCTCGTAAATCACTTTTGAGTTATTTTTTCGTTAGCGGTTTTCAAGGCCAGCTTTAAACCATCCGTATCTTTACAACCAATGTAAACATGCTTTCCAGTGCTTAAGCTTAACTTCAGCGCTGAACCTATCGATGCATTATACAACCAGCCATCGCTCAGCATTCGGATGCCTATACCTTGATACCACTTGCTTTGATAGAACGATGTCTCTGCAATGTCTGACACCTCGACATTCTTACGCCAAAAGCCAAAGCCGAAATACCAGCTTAGTACATTGTCTTTGACTTCAATTGTCATGGAGAAAAAGAGCAAAGCAATTAAGCCGTTGATGGCGTGAGCGATTAATGTCTCAGGGTTGTTATCAGAGGTAATGACAATGAAAGCACTTATTGAAATAAGGATTAGCAGCAATCCCTTGTTGAATTCCTTACTATAAAACACGGTGACAATTCCTATAGGCAACGAACTAGCCAAACAGCTATCTTGCTGCGGCCTTTCTAAATAAACGTGGTAAGTAATGAAGGCATAACCCTACAGCCAAGCCGAGTAGCATCGTTTTGACGCTACCAACCCAAAGTATCAAACCGGTATAGCCTTGTGCTGGCCCTAAATCATCTTTGTTAATCACATCCGCCAACATAAAGCCGTTCCACAATACATGGAGCATCACTGTAAATAAGTGCCCGCAAATTGCGATTGTTCCAAGTAGCGCATATCTATCAGAAACGTTATCTCGGCAAAATAAGAAAACAAGTACAAACGTAAAAATCAAAGGTGCAGACAATACCAACGACACCGTTATAACTTCGATGTGGCTTTGGCTTCCATAGATAAAAGTACGAAATATCATTGCCGTTGATAGTAATAACGGAGCCAGCGCGACCCATGTCATTCTGTTCATTTCAGTTCCCTGTCTTAATAGTTGGTTTGATGAAAGATTCGATAATCGACAGGGAATGTTAATTACCAAAAATGGCGTAACTGGAGTGCAATTATCGCTCTACTACTCGATGGACAACTCAGACTTTCATAAACCCGATGTAACCTAAGGCTTAGAACACAAGCTAGATAACAAAAAGGCCACTCACCTTCACGCCTAGTCGCATATTTTATTGAGCTTCCAGCTGAACCCAAACAACATCTTCATTTGAAGTTGGAACCTCAAACCAAGACCAAAACAGATCTAACATTTCCGGTGTCATTTCATAAGACTTACCATTCAATTCCGAGTTCCGGCTAAATGCCCTCTGCTTGCAAGTCTCAAACGGAACATCAAGGTAGTGAACTTCGCTGTCCACACCTAGTTTTGATGCCCAGCTTGTAAAAGAATCTCGGTCAGACTTACGCCAAAAACCAAAGTCAAAAATCACAGGAACACCCAAGGAAAAAAGCTGCATTGCAGACTCCTTGAATAACCCTTGTAGCGTAGCCAACCGGCGATCAAAAACTTCACGCTCCATATGTTCGCCATACAAAGGAATCATCCACTCATCGATCGAGAAACGAAAAGCCCCATGCTTTTCTGCAAGCGATTTAGAGTAAGTCGTCTTACCCGAGCCGATAAAGCCACACACCAAATAGATTTTAGTCATGATGCCCCTTTAGTCTCCTTGTTACGCATGATTCTATCTTTCAGAAGTGTACCAATACTGCTAACGACAAACGTAAAAGCAAACGCCACAATTGGTCGATAGAAATCAAACGCACTATCCGTGATAAAAAAGTACTGATGAATGGCGACACCCAAACCAACACCTAATGCCAGCTTCAGATTCTTGAAAATCCCTTGATTCATGTTCAATCCCTCTTAGAAAGCAAAACTATGTATAGGTGTAAGTGACGTTACGACCAGACCTTAAACCAAGGCGGTCGAGCGTAAGTACGCACAGTGTTATATATGGCAATGATGTCGGCTATGCAACCCCGTATTCAAGGCAACTTATGTTCTACTTTTAGCTGCCAGGAAGCCTAAGAAAGTCGCAATAATCGCGTGTGTACGAAAGATGGTTGTGACCCTTAATTCTATGTTGAGAGGTGACGCCATGTGGGATGAAAATACAGCCAAAAACTAATCATTGACGCCATAGTCGTTTGTTATGTTAAATATCCCCGTTTAGCGTTGCCAATGATACTATTCGGGTTTGAAGTATTTTTAAGTCATTTAATGAAAAGCTACCCAGTTCATTGTTTATAAAGTCCACTAGCTTAGGGATATCACCATCTTCAGGTACAAAAATATATTTTATATCGGATGGCGCTATTTCCAACTTTCGTTTTTCTAACTTTTTATTTTCTTCTTGCAATTCTTCCGTTGAATTTTGAGTAAAAAGAAACTTTATCTCCCAGTCTGGAATATATCGCCACTCGTTCTCTATATGAAACTCTTTAGTGACAACTTCATTACCCAAAACCATTTTACCTTCCACTGGTTTATGCAGAGCTAAAAGCTTATAGAGGTGATTATGAGCCTCATCACTGCATTCATCATCAAAATCATGCTGCATAAAAAACTTAAGTGATTTTTGAGTCAAACCATCTTCAGAGCTATAGATTACAGGGTTTAGGTTATTCTTTCTTCCCCACTCTTTACTCAAACCTAAACCAAATCGACCGTAAAAGCTTGTGTGCTCAGAAATCCTCGACAGTGGAATGTCACAAAAACACGACATTGGGTAAGCTACATAGTCGTTATTACCACCCATCCACTCTATATCTTCCATACAATAACGAGGGAATATGCCATTCTTTAGAATGGACTTTAGAACGTCTAAAGATCTTGTAAAGTGGAACAAACTATCAGATTTTGGTTTCATACTTTCCTCATTATTAACATAACGAATGACATGGATTCCCCCTACCGAGGATCTACCACACTTATGTGGTACTTAATTGCACCGGAGGCACCATGTCTAATTATTCTTATTTCTGCGGTATCGACCTAGCCAAAAACCACTTTAGTCTTCATGCCGTAGACCAAAACGGTAAGGTCATACTTCATAAGTCAGTAACTCGCTCTAAACTGCTGACTACAATAGCAAATATGCCAGTCATGCGTATAGGCGTTGAAGCGTGTGGTGGTGCACATTATTGGGCAAGAACACTCAATAAACTGGGTCACGACGCACGTATTATGGCCGTTAAATACGTAGTTCCTTATCGAACTAAGGGAAAGAACGACCTTAATGATGCTGTTGCCATATGCGAAGCTGTTCAGCGCCCATCAACTCGCTTTGTGCCCGTAAAATCCCCCGAGCAACAAGCCATCCTATCGGTACATAGAATGAGAGAACATTGGGTTCGTGAACGCACCGCGCTTATGAATCGCATGCGTGCCCTGCTTTCTGAATTCGGATTAATCATTCCTGTTGGTCGCTCTTCATTGATGAAACAGGTTCCCTTAATGCTCGAAGATGCAGAAAATGAACTGCCACACCTCGCAAGAACGGTGATAGCCGATGCTTATCATCACCTTGACGAACTCAATCAACGTATCGCCGATACTGAACAAGTCTTCGATTCTTTTGCTAAGGTCAGCGCTAATGTTCAACGGGTGATGAAGGTTCGAGGTATCGGGCCGCAAACTGCTACTGCGATACTTGCTTCGATAGGCAATGGTTCTCAATTTGATAAAAGCCGTGATTTCTCTGCTTGGCTAGGACTAGTACCAAAGCAATATTCCACAGGAGGGAAACCTCGCTTAGGTCGGATAACCAAACACGGCGACAAATACTTACGAACACTATTAGTTCACGGAGCAAGGACCTTGATTGCCAACCTTGGCGACAAGCAAGATAAGTTAAGTCAGTGGTGTCGAGGCGTTCTAGAGCGCAGAGGAATGAATCGAGCGATAGTGGCACTTGCCGCGAAGAACGCACGAATTATATGGTCGCTTTTACACAATCAAACAGAATATGAAAACTATGCTGCTTAAGTAGACACTTAAGCAGCATAAAGAGTTAAACCCACTGGGTCATTGCAGACGCTAATGATGGAGATAGGTTAAGACCACTTGCGGAGAGCCTGTTAATGCGGCGGACACACTAGATGTCATCTAACGAATAAGGCACCGCAGTCGCGCAAGTCATCAGGGCCACGACGTATGCGAATCGTCGATAAGTAGGCCGAATGTAGAGCGGCAGTCCAAAACCCATCAACATAAGTTTAGCGGATGTTTGACAACCGGGGGAATCCATGTAGCCGCATTAAGGTGTGAGCAACGCTACCACGAAACTTAACTATACCACCGTAAACACGACACCCAACGATGGAATGAAAAATGCCAAGCGTTGGGAATCACTCTTAAATGCTTTGTTAGCTAAATAACTTCCACGGTCTATGTTCGCGCCAAAAACGCATAAAACTACCATATTGCAATCTGAAGTCTTCGCGTCTAGACCATTGCAAATAGTAAGCTGGTATAGAGACCACAAGCGTCATTGTTAAAAAGAACATCATCGTAAATAGTGCAAACGAAGCACTTCCAAATGCTTGTGTGATAGGATCACGCTCTCTGACTCTCGTTTTTACTGACCAATCTTTTTTACGAGGAACAAAGTTCCAACTCACATCGACATCTTCCAATTCTGAGTATGCTGAGTAACTAAACTGTATAGATTCCCCAGGATTCAGCAATGATACTCTCCAATGATGATTTGTTTCGTTACTTGACTCCTCTTTAACGACACGCACACCATCGATAATATAATTGGGGTCTGTTGTAATTTCAGGTTGTTCAATAAGCTTAGCTTTTTCGGTATCTATAGCTATTGATATTTCTAAGTTATCCACTCCCTCATTACTAACATTTTCAACAACAAAAGTTTTACTTAGTAGGGAGCGAATCTCTGTTTGATTCTCGTCTTTTAGCGTATATCGTGAGCTTATTTGCAAACCAGGGCTTTTAACAGCTTCTATAATATTCAGCTCTGACTTTGATGTAATTATTAACTCTTTACTAACCTTACTTTCAAATGCTTTGTTGATTACGATACCAACAACACTAACAAGCACTGTCGTAATCAACGTTAAAATGACATACTTCATACTAAATGAAGGTTTAACTTCTGGTTCCACTTTTTCTCCAAATTTTAATTATTTAGCTAACAGTTCTTAGACAGAAAAATTCTGCATTTAAATACAGAATTATTCTATCTAGTTTCATATAATCGGAACTCTACCACAATTAATCACAGTATTTCAGTGACTTAAAACATAGATAGGCTCATTGAATGACAAAATGCAGAATATTTCCATATAGTATGAATTCCGTAAAAACCCCGTCCAACTGGATATAAAAACAGTACCTATGCGCATACCCCAAACACAAAAAAGCCTGCCATCTATGCAAACATAAATGGCAGGCTTTACACGTTAGTTAAGCTTGTGAGTAGCTAGCTTATACCGCTTCGAATGCGAGGGCTTTCTTCTCTACTTGGCGGAAGATCAGCGTTAATACACCGTTCACTGCTAAGTAGAATGCGCCAGCAATACCGAACACGGTGAGCGTGTCGTAGGTTTGGCCGTTGATTCGCTGAGCGTAGCCCATCAAATCCATGATGGTGATGGTGCTTGCCAGTGACGTGCCTTTAAAGACGAGAATCACTTCGTTCGAGTAAGCAGGAACGGCGCGGCGCAGTGCGTATGGCAACAACACTTTCAACGTTCCGATTTTGTCCATGCCGAGTGCACGACACGCTTCCCACTGCCCTGCTGGAATGGCGTTGAATGCGCCTCTGAACAGTAGCGTGCTGTATGCTGCGGTGTTCAGTGCGAGTGCTAACATTGCACAGAACCAAGGTTGGCTTAACCAAGTCCAAAGGAAGCTTTCACGAATCCAATCGAATTGACCCGGACCGTAATACACCAAGAAGATCTGTACCAATAACGGCGTGCCCGTGAACAGCGTAATAAGTCCACGAGTGAACCAATGTATTACTGGTAATCTTAGGATCAGCGTTACGGTCATCAACAGTGACAAGATACAACCGACAAGCAATGAAGCGCCTGTGAGTTGAAGACTGGTCACTAAGCCTTCAAGCATTTGAGAGAGGTATTGTTGATTCATGCCATTGCCCCTTTGTTACCCAAACCTTGAATAGAGAACTTACCATCAATCACTTTTACCAATCTTTGTGTGATTAAAGTGATGACCAAGTAAATTGCAGCTGCTGTCGCGTACCAAGTAAATGCTTCGTGCGTTGCTGCTGATGTTAGTTGTGCTTGTTTCAGCAAATCCGTTACGCCAATCAGCGAAACTAGCGCGGTGTCTTTTAGTAACACTAACCATTGGTTGGTTAACCCTGGTAGTGCGTGTCTTACCGCTTGAGGTAACACGATACGAAAGAATGCACGCGACTGAGAAATACCAAGCGCGCCTGCTGCTTCTCTCTGCCCTTTGCTTACTGCTTTTAATGCACCACGCAAGGTTTGCGAAGCGTAAGAAGCAAAGATAAGTGACAGTGCAACAACACCAGATAAGAACGGGCTCACTTCTATGAAGTCGCCAGTGATCATGAACAGAACTTGTGTCGAACCAAAGTAGATAAACAGTACGACCAGAATTTCTGGTAAACCACGAACAATCGTCACAAATGCAGTCGTTGGCCATTTGATTGCAATACGACGAGACATCTCACCACTTGCAAACAAAACTGCTAGAACCAATCCAACCAATAGGCTTACGAACGCAAGCTGAACAGTCATCCAGCTTGCTTCGACGAGCCCTAAAGAGTAACCCGTTAATTCCATAAATTACTTACCGAAGTACTTGTTGAAGATCTTGTCGTATTCGCCGTTCGCTTTCACTGCTGCAAGTGCAACGTTAAGCTGGTCTACAAGTTCTTGGTTGCTCTTGTTTACTGCGATGCCAAAGCCGTTACCGAAGTACTCTTGGTTTGTTACTTGGTCACCGACGTACGTTAGGTTGTCTTCTTTCTTGAACCATTCAGCTACAACGGCTGTGTCACCGAATACAGAATCGATACGACCGTTTTTCATGTCGATGAATGCATCTTGGTAGCTTGAGTAAGGTACCGCTGTTACGCCAGTCATTTGCTCAAGTAAGAAGCTCTGGTGAGTAGAACCGTTTTGAACACCAACACGCTTACCTTCTAGTGCTGCTTGGTCTGCTACTTTGCCTTCAAAAGAGATGAATGCTGCAGAGTTGTCGTAGTAAGCATCAGAGAAGTTAACTTGTTGAAGACGCGCTTCAGTGATATCCATTGCTGAGATAGCTGCATCGTAACGTTTGAATTTAAGAGCTGGGATCAGGCTATCGAACGCTTGGTTGTGGAAAGTACATGTCGCTTTCATCTCTTCACAAAGTGCGTTTGCTAGGTCTACGTCAAAACCTTGGATTTGGTTGTTCTCATCCATGTATTCAAATGGTGCGTAAGTTGCTTCCATTGCGAATTTGATTTCTTCTTGAGCTGCTGCGTTAAAAGAAGCAAGACCGATAAGTGAAGCTAGTAGAATCTTTTTCATTTTGTTACTCCGAATACTTGTAATAGTGGCCTGCGGCCATTCTTATAATTTGATTGTTTTAATTGATGTTGTGTTTAACTAAATCTAGTGAGTCAACTTTCTTTTAATAAATGACTTACTTAATGAGTCAAATATTCAGCAAACTCTGGAGTCTGCGGATTAATAAATGAATCGCTGGTGCCGTGTTCAACGATGTACCCTTTCTCTAGGTACAGAACGTGGCTAGCAATCTTCTTCGCGAAATCGACTTCGTGCGTCACGACCACTTGGGTAATGCCCGTTCCGCTCAATTCTTTAATGATGCTCACGACTTGGTTGGTGATCTCAGGATCAAGCGCCGCTGTTGGTTCATCAAACAACAACACATCCGGTTTCATCATCAACGCACGTGCAATCGCAACACGCTGTTGTTGACCGCCAGACAATTGAAGTGGCCAAGCGTCTGCTTTGTCGGCAAGTTGAAGTGTCTTTAGTACTTCTTGAGCTTGCTTGATCGCTTCTTGCTTATCCAAGCCTGCAACTTTGGTTGGTGCTTCAATCAAGTTTTCCATTACCGTCATGTGTGGCCATAAGTTGTATTGCTGGAACACCATGCCGACTTTACGACGAAGTTTAAGCCCCTGCTTTTCTTGGATTTGGCTTGAAAAATCGAATTGCTCGTTCGCAATGTCTAATTCGCCGTTGTCCGCGATTTCTAGCAGGTTCAATACACGCAGTAATGAACTCTTGCCCGCGCCGCTTGGGCCAAGCAATACCAAAGTTTCACCACTCTCACAGTCGAAACTGATATCGTGAAGAACTTGGGTATCACCGTATGATTTGTTGATGCTCTTTACTTGAATACTCATGCCACAATACTGCATTAATTGTCATGTGTTGGTTATTCTATTCAATCCGAGGTTTTATGCAAGAAAAATGTATAAAAAACTACTTTGTTGAATTTTTGTAACAAATATTGCACAAAAAACAGTCGCTATAACTGGTCTTACAACCAAATCTTTCAAGTCATTGATAAGGTTAATATCGAGACAAAAAGCAAACGTTTTGCTATCAATTTACAAATCATCGCTCGATTGCAAACTTATGAGTGCACTCTCCTATTAACGCCAATTTACTTGCATAAAAATCAGGGTTAATTAGCTTAGTTTGCTATCGAACTGATTGGTTCAGAATGCTTAACTTTCCTTTAAGGTCGTTTCGAATTATTCACTTAGGAGTGATGAAATATTGGAAATTGAGTTTCCTAGGGAGCGTCACAGCGCAATAAATGCTTTAATGGGTCCTATTCTCAACAACAACTACTTCCCAGCGAACAACGCGCAGTACAGGCAATAAGCCATAACCAATAAGTAACAAGTCATCTATTTTCAAAGCGACAACACATTAAGGCAGTCATATGCAAAACGATGTCTCTTCTACGCTCGACTCAACTCAGCGAACGACCCAACAAACGCCAGAACCCAAACCTGAGAAAAAAAGCCTCAGTATTTTGTTTGAGCTGAGTAAATTCATTCAGCCTTATAAAGGTCGTGTTATTGCTGCGTTGATCGCGTTGATCTTCACTGCGAGCTTAACCCTTTCGGTCGGACACGGAATTCGTCTTCTTATCGACCAAGGCTTCAGCCAACAATCGTTATCAGACTTAGGCAGCGCGATTCAATTCATTATGGTGGTGGTCGTGTTGATCTCGATTGGCACCTTCTTTCGCTTCTATTTAGTCTCTTCTGTCGGGGAGCGCGTAAGTGCGGATATTCGACTGTCGGTTTTCAATCATGTCGTGACGCTGCATCCAAGTTACTTCGAGACCAATGGCAGTGGTGACATCATGTCGCGCATCACCACGGATACTACTCTGCTTCAAAGCATCATTGGTTCATCGTTCTCTATGGCAATGCGCAGCGCATTGATGTGTATTGGTGCAATCATCATGCTGTTTGCGACCAATATTAAGCTGACGCTGATTGTTTTGGCCTCGGTGCCGTTTATCTTGATTCCTATTCTTGTCTACGGGCGTCGTGTAAGAGCCCTCTCTCGCCAAAGCCAAGATTCGATGTCTGATGTCGGCTCTTATGCAGGTGAAGCGATTGAGCACATTAAAACCGTGCAAAGCTACAGCCGAGAAGCGCAAGAGAAAGCGTCATTCGCCGTAGAAGTAGAAAAGGCTTACGAGATTGGTCGCCAACGCGTTAAACAGCGTGCGATTCTTATCTCTGGTGTGATTGTTATCGTGTTTAGTGCGATTGCAGGCATGCTTTGGGTTGGCGGCAGTGACGTTATCAACGGCACTATGTCGGCGGGTGATCTGGCTGCATTTGTTTTCTATGCGATCATGGTCGCTTCGTCATTAGGTACGATTTCAGAAGTAATGGGCGAACTGCAACGCGCGGCAGGTGCGACAGAACGTTTGATCGAGATTCTACAAGTTGAAAGCCACATTGTTGCGCCTGTAGAAAACCCAACATCACTGGATAACGTAACACCAGAAGTTGCGTTTAATGATGTGGCCTTCTGTTACCCATCAAGACCGGACCAGCCCGCAACAAGCAAACTCACGCTAACGGCCCATGCAGGTAAAGTATTGGCATTGGTTGGCCCGTCTGGCGCAGGTAAAACCACCCTATTCGAACTTCTGCAACGTTTCTATGACCCACAAGTGGGTAAAGTGACACTAGGCGGTGTTGAACTGAATCAGTTTGATCCGAATGAACTAAGAAAGCAGATGGCGTTAGTTCCTCAGCAACCCGCTCTGTTCAGTAACGATGTGTTCCATAACATTCGCTATGGCAATCCAGATGCGACCGACGAACAAGTTATCGAAGCGGCTAAGAAAGCGCACGCACACGAGTTCATTCAAAATCTACCAGACGGTTATCATAGCTTTCTTGGTGAACGTGGTGTGAGGTTATCTGGCGGCCAACGTCAGCGTATTGCGATTGCTCGTGCCATCTTGAAAGACCCAAATATTCTGTTATTGGATGAAGCAACCAGTGCGCTAGACAGTGAAAGTGAGCATCATGTTCAGCAGGCATTGGAAGAATTAATGCACGGCAGAACGACGATCATTATCGCCCACCGTTTATCAACAATTAAACACGCCGACCAAATTGCGGTACTCGATAAAGGACAGCTGGTAGACATCGGCGACCACCAGTCGCTCATCAATAGCTGTGAATTGTACCAACGCTTAGTTGAGCTGCAATTCAAACACCTTAATACCTAACCATTGCGTACATGTGTAACTAAGTGACTGACATTGTGTGATTTCGAGCTTCAAAAACTTGAATCACACGTGTTGCAGTTTTGTTAATTTGGCGGTAGGGTTTTTATTCCAATAACAACTTATTCCGATGAAGGATAAGTAAATAACAATAAGAGAGTTCGCATGGAAGCACTATTATCTGACTACCCGGTAGTAACAGAAATCCCTGTCGCTTGGGGAGAAATGGACGCACTTAATCACGTTAACAACGCGGTGTATTTTCGTTATTTCGAAACGGCTCGCTTAGACTTTTTTAAGCATGTCGAATTGATGGAAGAGATGGCTATCACCAAAGTTGGCCCTGTTCTTGGTGACACTTATTGTAAATATTTCCGACCTGTTACCTACCCTGATACTTTGATGGTGGGTTCACGAGTCACCGACATTCAAGACGATCGTTTTACTATGGAATACGCGATCGTCAGTAAAGCTCAACAGAAGCTGACAACGGTTGGCACAGCAACCATCGTGATGTTTGATTTTGCTTCAAACCAAAAAGCACTGCTCTCACTGCGCTTAACAAACGAAATCGAAAAGATGAACACGTTGAAAAGCCCATGCTTTAAACAAGAAGCTGTGACTGAATAACGTATTCACAGACTAGAAACGACTCACAAAGTTTCAGACACTAAAAAGCCACTCGATTGAGTGGCTTATTGGTTTAGAGTGCTTATAAGCGGTTAAGGCTTATAGACCATGAACGCTCTTTGTCTTAAAAGCTATAGGCCTTGAACCCTATAAACCTTGAACGTACTGCGCGTTAGTGCGAATCTCGACCATCTGCTCTAGGTTCTGTTGTGAACCTTCAACGCCGTTCAGTAGCGCTTCGAAGTGCTTGATAAGCTCTACTTTGTCTTGTACTTCTTTCGAACCCGCACCAATGTTGGTTAGGTCAATGAAGAACTCGTCGAACAAGCCTGAGAAATCCGTTACAGCATCATGGTTCAGGAACTGCTCGTGGTTGTAAATGCTTGGGTAGCCACCCTTCTGTTTGTCAACCGCGAAAGAGATGCCTTTCACGTTAGTAATCGTGGTCGCTTTCTCACACTTCAACATACAACCCGCTTCAATGCTTGGCTTGTTACAACCTACCGTTCTTTGGAAGAAACACTGACGGCTAGTCATCATCAAAATTGGGTGGTAGATGCTGTAGAACAGTTTGAAGTTCTCTGGGCGGCGAATATGACGAATCTGACCTTTGTTGATCTCGTTCGAAATGAATGCACCTGCACAGTTAAGCTCTTCTTTAAGTGTCACTAATGCGTGAGAGTTGGTCGTGTTCATGAATGGACCAGCAACCCACTCGATACCCATTTCGTAAGCCTTGTACGCAATACCCGTGTTGTTAGTCACGATGCGCGCAGGTTTGATCTCCTCAAGGATACGAACCGCTTCGTCGTAATCTTTACCAATCAATACTGCTGGGAACCAAGGAATCAAACGTGGGTTTGCGGCCAAGATGTCGATGTACTTGTTACAACTCTTCTTGAAGCTTTCAGGCAGTTTGAAGTAAACATCAGCATCAGTGACGTCACACAGGTGCAAGTCTTCCACATCAGCAATCAGCATCGACATGGTTGGCTTTTCATTTACTTTAGGGTGTTGTGGCAGTGCTGGCACTTCAACATGCTTAATCACTTCCACAGAGCCGTTCAGAATGAAGTCGATCTCGTCTTTAAGGTCAGACACTTCTTTCAATGGAATCACAAGGCCAGCGTCAACTTCGCTGAAGTCGTGGCTTTCTAGTGTGTGAACCGCACTCTTGACGTTCTTGAAACGCTTCTCAAGCAACTCTTGAGTGATCGCCTTCTCTTCAACCGCCACAAGTAGTGATTTAGATTGAAGGGTGAAGTTCTCTTTTGATGTGTTCACAGTTACCGTAAATGGCTGACCTTCTTTCGCGCTGAAAGACAGAGCAACTGGCGTTTTACGAATATCAAGGAACTCAATCTTTTCACGCATCTCGTTGCCAAGAACGTCTTTCGCTTGGTGAAGTTCGTTCGTCACTTCTTGAATCTGTACTACCGAGATTTCGTTGTTCTGCTCCGTCGCTTTCTCAACAGCGTAGTTCATACTGTTGTCGCGTGGGTTATCAATGAACATGTCTTTCGTCAGGTTGCCCTTTAGGAAAGAGTTGGTGAAATCACGGTTGAATACCTTGTGCAGGTTCGAATCGTCTTCGATCAACAAACCACTCTCTACAAAGCTATCAATCTGTTTACGCCACGTGTCTACCACAGTGTAAACATAGTGTGCGCCTTTAATACGCCCTTCTACCTTCAATGAGTCAACTTTCGCGTCAACCAGTTCAGGTAGGTCGTAGTAAGCTGAGTTATCTTTTAAGTTGAGTGGGAACTTGTTGCCCGCGTTGGTGATTTCGTATTCATCACGACACGCTTGGCTACAACGGCCACGGTTACCCGAGTTACCAACACTTACAGAGCTTGAGTAACATTGACCAGAGAATGCGATACACAACGCGCCATGTACGAAGACTTCTGTCAGTACATCGTGGTCGTGCGCCACTTCTGTTAGCATCTTAATTTCTGGAAGGTTTAGCTCACGTGACAAGTTAACGCGAGTTGCGCCAATCTTAGACAAGAACTTAATCTGGCCTTCGTTGTGGGTTGTTAACTGAGTTGATGCGTGAACGTCCAGTGATGGGAAGTGCTTCTTCACCAGGTTGAACAAACCCAAGTCTTGGACGATGATGCCATCGACTTTGGTGTTCACTAGTTGGTTTAGTAGCTTAGTGATGCTCTTCGTTTCGTGCTCAAGCAGTACAACGTTAAGAGTCAGGAACACTTCACAGCCGTATTCATGAGCAAGGCGAATTACACCGTTCAATTCATCTAACGATAGGTTAGAAGCTCTGTTACGAGCATTGAAGGTGTCTAAACCACAATAGACCGCATTGGCACCAGCTACGATGGCTGCTTTTATCGCTTCTACATCGCCACCTGGGGCTAATAACTCAATTTTTCTGCTCATTTTTGAAGTCGCTCACTTACTTATAATTTTTAAGCCGCGTATTCTACCCACATCACGATCTCTTTACCACCGTACAACACTTTTCAAACTAAATGACCTCAATAATGCCGAACGAAACCGACCTACCTATCCTCTACTCTTTGCGCCGCTGCCCTTATGCAATGCGCGGAAGAATGGGCATCGCACTATCACAGCAAAAAGTGCTACTTCGAGAAATCGTTACCAAAGACAAGCCTAGCGAACTCTTGGCCAGCTCGCCAAAAGGCACTGTACCGATACTGGTTTTGCCACAAGGTACGATTATAGAACAAAGCATAGAAGTGATGATTTGGGCATTGGAACAAAACGATCCTCAAGATCTGATGCGTTCAAGTGAGCCTGAACTAAACCAAGAGATTCTTGAATTGATTGCTCGTAACGACAATGAATTTATTGGTCATTTAGAAAAGTATCGTGCGTCTGTTCGTTACCGAAACGTTGACACTGAACAACGCAGAAAAGCATGCGAAGGATTTATCTCAGAACTGGAAAGTAAACTCGCTCACCACGAGTACCTGTTTGGCGATACACCTAGCCTCGCCGACTTCGCGGTAATGCCGTTTGTCAGCCAGTTTGTAAGAGTCGAAAAGAAATGGTTTGTGCAATCTGAATATCAAAACGTGGGACGTTGGTTAAGAGCCCACCTAGATAGCAAGCTCTACACCCAAGTAATGAAGCAATACCCCTTGTGGAATGAAATTAAGCAAGATTGTATTTTTGGTGGATAAGGGTAATTCAAGGCTAGAGGAAGCATGTGGTAATCAAGGTAGTTACGTGACACTGTCTCTTCTTTATAATTAACTGGTATTCAAAGGCTTAACCCCTTAACCCATCTATTAGTTAGACAGCATAGCCTAAGTTAAGCCTTTTCTTCATTTTAAACCAATCACTCAATCGCTATCGAAATCTCGACTGCCGTTTCACCTTTGTAAAACTCGAAATCAGTTGTGTAAGTTCGCGTATGTGGACAATCTGGAGCGTTGAAATAAGCCCACACTTCTCCCCATAAATCGATAACCGCTTGTGGTAGTTCACCTTCAGCTGAGAATGTTAGGTACTTACCTGCTTCGATATTGGCTTCGACTAGGTTATCTAAATTGTTATCGGTAAGCGCATTGGTACACGCGATAACATCAAACTCACCCGTAAAGTCTGACTCGTAGTTGGCGTAGACGCCATATACCTTTGAATCAGGTGTCAGCTTGGGAAAAGCTTGATCGAAAAACCCTTGCCATAATTGGCCTATCTTTGCCTTTGCCGAGTCCACTTCATCAGTGTTAGTGGTTCTTACAGAAAAACCGTACGCCTTTACGGCTTCAATCGTTTCTACTTTCATTTGTTTAATTCCTTAACCAATACCGCTGTCATCGCCTTGAAGCAATTCTAATCTTGTATCTCTTTATGACCACACTTTTCACACACAAGGTGGCGTGAAAACTCATCCATTGACGCGATAAATGGACCAAGAAACCAGCCTTTTACGACACCCGCCCAGAACTCACGTCGTTTTTGGTTCGGTTCATCTGCAAACGCACTTTCCTTGCGTACCAATATAACGACGTGTTGTGTCTCTTCACGGCATTCAGTGCAGTAGCATTGCTCGGTTGTGTGGTTCATATAGGCACCTATGACTTTTTAAAGGAGATATGTTGAAAGTGAGGATTATCAACACAAACTTCGAGTTCTGAAATTTCAGTTAACACGACAAGTTCTTCTCGACCTTCCACACTGACCTTAATGCACTCTTCTTTTGCATCGTTGCGTTTTGTATCTAAGGCGGCACACGTCAACTGCTCACCAGATTTCATTGTGAGTTTGATTGGGTACCGGTGCATACACACAATCTCAATATAATCGTAATCATTGCAACTAATCATAATAACCCTCCCATTCATCCATTACGCTAATGCGAGATGCTGTACTATGCAAACTGTTTATAATCAATCATTTACTCTAATCACATTGATGACATTTTCTTAAGATAACCCCACTTTTAATCTTCAGCTTAAACGCACTTTATCCATTCACGTTTCTTCTACGAGTACCTACTTATTCTTTAGCTGTTGGATAACAATAAGAGAATAGAACAATGAAAAATATGAACCATTTACACTTGTTAGCTGCCTTGGGTTTAATCGCTTCGATGATGACATTCAGCGCAAACTCAGCGTCACTTGAGGATGCAAGCCACTTTGCGAATGGCAAAGCCAAGTATCAGACGCTTTGTATAGTATGTCATGGTGATAAGGGATTAGGTGACGGACCGACTGCGGCCTCTTTACCACACAAGCCTGCCAACATTCCGAATAAACTTGGACAGCTATTCACGACTAAAAACTCGTTGGTTGATGACATTTTAAAGGGCGATATAGAAGAAGGAATGCCTGCATGGCAAGGCGTTATCACAAGGCAAGATGCACTCGACATTTTGACTTATATAGAGTCCATTCAATAGTAAACGCTGTCCCATTCACCTTTTGAGCAGAGATCTTACTTAATCGCGTTCGTTTTATTGCGCTATCTATTTCATTGATTACACTGAATTTAATGGATAGTGAATAATATGGAATGTTATGACTCTCAAACCTTTAGCGGCAAGCGCCCTTATGCTTGTTTCTACTACCACACACGCTGTTAGCTTTATCGATCAAATCGATGGCCACTTAGATATGGGCGAATACCTCGCTGAAAATGCCTATGGATTTTTGCCCGTTCCAATACTGATAACAGAGCCTGCAGTGGGATACGGTGGCGGCTTCACAGGTATCTTTCTTCATGAATCTGAAGAGCAAAAAAACACACGTAAAGAGCTGGCCGAAAAATCAATTGATGGTGGTGCTCAACTAGTGACGCCTGCGATTACTGCTGTGGGTGGCTTTGCAACAGAAAACGGCACTTGAATGGCGTTTGTTGGCCATAAACGTAGTTGGAAAGAAGACTCTATTCGTTACCTGGGTGGCTTAGGTTATGGCGATATTAACATGACCTTCTATCGTCAGAGTTCTTCCGACGCTCTGGCGCCTCTCGACCCGAACGAAGGGATTGAATTAGGTTTGAAAGGTATGGGTGGAATCCAAAAGATCCAGTTCAGAGTCCCAGATACACATTGGTTATTGGGTTTCTCTCAACAGTTCATTGCACCAACTCTTTCCGTGAACAATCATCCTAAAGCACAAGAGATTCTAAGTAATATTGGTAACTCGTCACCGACCTCTTCCGGCTTGGGTTTGATCGCTGAATACGACAGCAAAAACAGCTTCCTTAATCCAACTCAAGGCTACAACTACGTTGCTGAATACCTTTGGTTTGGTGACGCTATTGGTAGTGATTACACCTATCAAACGTTTAATCTTGAAGGGCTCAACTATTGGGAATTAAACAAAGAGTGGAATCTCGCGTTGCGCGGACAATACAAATCCTTGTCGACTAACGAGCGTGTACTTTCTCCGCAATATTACCCAGACATTGACCTTAGAGGTATCGCCCGAAATCGCTATCAAGGTGAGCATACCTTTGCTGCCGAAGTACAGGTGACAAAACAATGGACACCACGTTGGTCAACGGGCGTATTTACTGGCATTGGTTATGCGGGAGACAGTGATAACGACATGTTCGACCAAAACTCACACTCTGCATACGGCGTTGGTTTCCGTTATCTCATCGCAAGGCGCTATGGTCTGATTTCAGGTATTGATCTCGCGTTCAGCGAAGAAGATACCGCACTCTACTTCCAAGTCGGAGCCGGTATCTAGCTAAATCACGATTCAATGTACCGAGCAGAAAGTATTAGGCGAAAGTCTTCCAGTACTGGTACAAGCCTTCTATATCTGAAGAGCACATCAAGGTCATAGCACCTTTGATTTGCTCTTCGCTCCATTCCCACCACTTCATTTCTAATAGCTGTGTAATTTCAGCTTCGCTAAAGCGGTATCGGATGTGGCGTGCTGGGTTCGAACCGACAATCGAATATGGTGCCACATCTTTGGTCACAACCGCTCGACTCGCGATAATGGCTCCGTCACCGACCTTAACACCACTCATGATCATCGCTTCTGTGCCAATCCACACGTCGTTACCAATAACGGTATCACCAGAGCGCTCAAAGCCGTCGATTGCACCTTCAAACTTCTCATCGTCTTGATAGAAAAACGGGAAGGTACTCACCCACTGGTTTTGATGTCCTTGGTTACCCGCCATCATGAACACGGCACCAGAGCCAATCGAGCAATAACTGCCGATGATTAACTTATCGATGTCCGTTCTATCAGGCAAAAGGTAACGCGCACAATCATCAAAGCTGTGGTTGTGGTAATAACCTGAGTAATAGCTGTGTTCGCCCACAATGATGTTTGGGTTAGTCACTTGTTCTTTGAGTGATTTGCCCACAAATGGGCTTTCAAAATAGTTTTTCATGTTTGTACTCTTAGTTTCGTTCTTTTAGTTAGGTACTTTTGTTGCGTGTTTATGATTTTAACGGGTTTGTCTTTAGTGTGAAAACTAACTTGTCCTATCGCCCGCCAGCAATATCAATAAACGAACCAGTCACATATGAAGCTTCGTCTGACAATAACCAAGCAATCGAGTTAGCCACTTCTTCTGGTGTGCCCCCTCGTTGTAGTGGCAATTGCGACGCTAATCTATCAACTCTATCTGGCTCTCCGCCATCGGCGTGCATCTCCGTGTAGATACAGCCTGGTCTAACACCGTTAACGCGAATATTGCGTGCAGCTAATTCTAGCGATAATCCTTTGGTCAGTGAATCCATCGCGCCCTTAGACGCAGCGTAATCTACATACTCAAACGGCGCACCCGTTCGTGAAGCTGCGGAAGAGACATTCACAATCGAGCCCGCACCATCAGCTTGTTTGATAAAGGCTTTACTGCATAAGAAGCAGCTCGAGACATTCGATTTCATGACCTTTTCAAAGCGGTCAATTTCGATGTCTTCTAGTGCAGATTGGGTAAACAAGATCCCAGCGTTATTGACCAAGTGGGTAATTGGCCCAAGCTTATGACGAGCAATCTCGAACAGGGATTTTACATCCGACTCTACCGACACATCGGCACGCACACAGATAGCCGTTCCGCCCTGCTCACGTATCTCATTCACCAGTTCATCAGCTCTTGATTCGTTGTGTATGAAGTTGACACACACTGCATAGCCTCGTTTTGCTAATAGCTTCGATGTGGCGGCACCAATGCCTCGGCTTCCGCCTGTAACGATTACGACCTTGTTCATGAAATCTCCTAACTCGCTGACTTTTACTTATCTCATTGTTGTTATGCATATACTCTATTGTGAGCTTCGTGTTATTTTATTTGGTGTTCTGCATTTGGCCTTGTTACTTGAGTGACTCAGGGCTCACTATCTGAACCCACTTTGCACGCCACGCTTGTGCAGCAAAGCCATCAGGCCAAAACTCGGTTTGCTTTTGGATTAAACCATCAACAACCGTGTGAAAGGTAATCACGCGATCATTTAATACACTATCCGTCACTGATACATCAGTCACTACAGTATCACCTTCGCAAACAATCGAGTTCAGCTCAAACTTCCAAACACCATTCGCTGGGTATTCAGAATTGATAGCTGTGAAGTTATTACGCCCTATCGTCAATTCAGACGACTGGGGCCAATAACCTTGAAAGTCTTCCGCTAGCCATTCGGCCGCTTTGGCGAAGTCGTTGGTGCGCATTGCATCCCAAAAACCTAATACCACGTCTTTTGATGTCATCATTCTTCCTTAAATTATCGAGCTCATTAAAAGCGATTAAGCATATTTACCAATGATCGTTAAAAGATCATCGATATTATTAGCAATGTAATCGGGTTTGGTTTGCCAGTTTTCGGGTTCAGAACGGCTATAACCCGCTGCTACCGCAATAACCTTTGCTTTATCGCCAAGTGCAGCTTCGATATTGCGTGCAAACTGTGTGTCCGCTTCATGATCGCCGATATACATCAAACAGAGTTCATCGTTTTGCGCTTCACCAAAGATGCTTTCAACACACTTGATACCACCGAATGGATGCGGTTTTTGGTTCCCATTTGATACGTCGTCATAACCGACAACCGATTTAAACAAATCACCAATGCCATAACTGTCGAGTACACCACGAATATTCAATTGAGAGTTTTGAGAACAAATACCATGAGGAAGATGAGCGAACTGGCTAATCACTGCTTCCATGCCATCAAACAGTGCAACAGGTGTCTGGTTTTTCTCTTGATGCTCGGCCCACATTCCACCAGCGACCAACATTTCATCATGTGACATTCCGTAGTAATCGACATAAAGGGCTTGCCAATTTTTAGCACCGTGATTGGCTTCGTGATAAAGCGCCTCGCTCAACAAATATTTCGGCAAATTATCTCCCGACAAATGTGGCGCAACCACTGAGATAATGTCTTTGGTTATTGCGATATTCTTTGGAACGGAATTAACTAAGGTTCCATCGTAATCCCACAGGATGGCATCTAACTTCATACACTATCTCTTTGTTTAAATTGACGATTTGAATTTATCACTCAAAACCCTGTTGAGGGAAACCTTATTGTCTCCAAATTCAAATTTAATCCAAACTCAACCCAAAATAGACACGTCATCGAACAACACACCAGTTGGACACAAAAGCCAAACAGGCTTTGCTCACATCACTGCTTTATCAATTGGAATATATGCGTATAATCCCCGCTTCATTGCGCTATCTACGTTAAAAATAGCGCCATTCAACATTTTTAATGAGTACCCCAATGTCGAAACTATTTTTCAAAGGCCGTATCGAAACAAGACACAACCACGTTCTTGCTGGCTACAATGTAAACCGCGATGTAAAAGCGGGTACTGAAGAATCTCCAATCGCTGCAATGGTTCAAACTGAAGCTCGTAAAGCAGAAGTTGAAGCACTGGCTGCTGAACACGCTATCTTCGTTAACGTAACGGTAGATGCAGAGAAAGAAGAGAACACGATTGAGCTTGATACTGTACTAAACAAGCCAAAAACAGTGACGTTTGAAAAAACGCCTAACCGTAACGACCCATGTTCTTGTGGTAGCGGTAAGAAATACAAGAAGTGCTGCGCATAAACGCTTTGAACTGAAAGATTTAAAAACGGACTGGTAGCAATATCGGTCCGTTTTTTTATACGCTAAGAAAGCTATTCAGCGTAAGACAATCTATTAAGTGTCAGACAAACTAAAGTCACTAAACTTGGCAAAATTAGGCGTCGCCTTACTGCCACTGAACGTATAAAGCATCACACCCTGCTCACTGCCTACTAACGAATCAAACGTGATCACTTCCTGCCATTGCTCTTTTTCTAACGGGCGGAAATGGGCGCTGACTTTCCCCTCTTTCTTAACGAGCTTTACCGACACACTAGATTCGCTAAACAACAGACGTTCTTTAATTTGTGGCTGGCCATTTTGCTCTACAACAAACACTAATGAGCGCTCGCCCATGAACATCTCTTTGCTCACTTTAATGTAGTTGTCGTTATCCCAGTAAATACCTAAGCCAGCTTGTTCAAATGCACGATTTGGATCTAATTGAACTGTTACTTCTGTGCTGTAATCCGAGCTAGATACTGGATGAACGAAGATGTTATCAACATCAGCTGAACCTGCACCAAAGATATTCCCTTCTTGCACTTGCATCGTCAGTGCGTCATTTTCCAAAGACCAATGTTCAGGATTTTCATTTCTGATTTGCCAGTTAACGAGGTTATTCATGTTATTAGTCCTTGCTGCTAGATCATGCGTTGACGGAGTTGATAAAACACGTTGTCGAGCTCATCGGCGTTTTGCTTTTGAATGCGATTAAGCTCTCTTTGCACAGAATCGTACATAAGTTGGTTATCCATGTCTTTCAATGTCGCGTAATAATGAATACGACGTCCCAAGATAAAGTTATTCTGGTCATTCTCACTCATCATATTGAAACGGTCGATTGTCGCTAAGAACTTCGCTTTATCCTGTGGCAACTGTCCGTTCAGCTCCATCAACAAATTAATACCGTGATAGTTACCATAGTTGCCCGTCACGCCGTTGAGTTTGCTGATCAGTTGATATTGTTCTTCAAGCATTTCACGTTCGCTAAGTGGCGTGAACTCTGCACTTTGCACCAGTTCATCCAATTCGGTTCCAGGCTTCACAGCAAGCGACAAAATACGTATTTCATCTGGGTTGATTTGGTTGAGTAACGCCGCCGTTTCTTCTACATGCTGCGCTGAATACTCTTTACCACCCAAGCCAAGGATAATGAAGGTCATCATCTTCATACCCGCTTGTTTCGCGTACTCGGTCGATTTCAAAATAGACTTTGGCGTAATGCCCTTTTTCATCAGTTTCAGAACATCAATAGAGCCCGATTCCATACCGCAATAAAGCATGTTGAGTCCTGCATCACAGATGGCTTTCATCTCTTCAGGCGACTTCTTAGTCATGCTTTGTGCTCGTCCATAAGAGCTGATTTGCTTTAACTCTGGGAAAGCTTGTTTGAGTGTATTCAAAACATCCAGCAAGTCTTCAGTATCCATAGTGAATGAATCACCGTCTTGTAGGAAACACGTTTCAAACTTACGGTTCTTGTAGAACGCTTTTGCAGCCCAAATGTCTTTCTTAATATCTTCAACGGGACGAATGGCAAACTCCATCCCCTCAAACAGCGTACAGAATTTACACTTGTTCCAAGGACAACCTTGGGTGGTACGAATCAATAAGCTACCCGCTTCTGAAGGTGGACGAATTGGCCCTTGTTGGAACTGATACTGTGTCATTTGAATGCCCAATAATTAACTATTCGCATAGGCTACTGGAAAGCGATTCAATGAAAAACACGGTGCAATTTGAATTATTATCAAATAAAAGCGGATAATTGAATTAGAAGAATGTTGAAGTGTTAAAGTGTTGAAGTGTTGAAGTGTTGAAGTGTTGAATAGATTAAGGCTAATCGAGGTTATCTGGTGTACTTAAATTGGTTCCACACTTTATACATTTATAGTCACCGTTTCCGCCACTTGAAGATAGAGACGATAAAATCATTCCAAGCAACCCTGGCTTCTTTTCATGCTGTGGCGCTTTTTCGGCTTGGTTACTGAACATAGTGTACTTATGCAATGTCAGTTCCCTACAGTTACAACAGAACGCTCTTGTTTGTTCGCTTCCATACATAATATCTATCGCCTTTACCAATCACAAAAATTCAACGCATGGCAAATATGCCACACGTCGAACTAAATCGATACACTTTATAAAGTCATTTTCAAATCAAAATGTCCTTGTGTGGTCTTGGTTTTCTACTTATGAACCAACATGTTGGCGCACAAAGTTATTCAACTCAGTCACGCTTGTGATGATGTGTACCTCTTTATCTTTGGCTCGTAATTCTAAGCGTGCTCTGAAGTCGTCATTCCAAAATTTAGGGCACAGTTTTAGTGTCTTGTAACTTTGTATTGTCCCTTTCACAACTGAACTGCCTTCAGGCCAGCCTTCTGGTTTCACAAACAAACCTTTCAACATGCGTTTGGTCACAAACCAATAGTTCAGCGGATAAGGAAGGTCGATATAAACCAAGGTATCTGCCGCGTCTAAGCGCTTGTTAAACGAGTCTAGCGGGCCAAAGCCATCGATGATCCAACTGTCAGAACTCAGTATGCTTTCGTGTGCTTGTTCAAACTCAGCACTATCAACGAACTCGCCATTCGCCTTGTAAACGATGGAGTCTAACTGGTGAAGCTCTACGCCAGTTGCGGCTGCGAGTGCTTTACTGACAGTAGATTTGCCACTACCAGGCTTACCAAATACCGCTATTTTCTTCATGTAACTTCCTTCTTTGAGATAAAACCCATAAGGCAGATACGAAAAACCCACCTCATGGGTGGGTTCGATAAATAAAGCGCATCAAAAATCCCACCATTCCTAAGGAATGATGATAATTCGTTGGTTAAGTTGCGCTAAATTCATTTTCATAAGATTACTTTTATATATCGTCGTGTTGTTGTCAAACTGACAAACAAATTAATCGACCGGGTAAAATTCTGACTGACCGCCTTTATTGTTGAGACTTGGCAATAATGTCATGGCCGTACGAGTTATCGATTGAGCATAACCAAATACCATCTTCACCCTTATTAAACACATAAGTCGCTTTACGGACAAACTCAGGGTGATTCGGCGCAGACAGTACCGTGTTTGCCAATACCAGTGCAGTATCTCCTGTTTCAAGGATTTCCATACCGTCTTGTTTTACTTGCAGACCGTTCTTGAAATAAACAGCAATCGCCTCGAAAGCAGTACGAATCGCCGCTTTACCTTCGGCATTTTTGCCAGGCTCAACAACCAAAATCGCATCATCGGTATAAATACCAAGTAGTGTGTCAAAGTCTTCTGCCACGATGGCATTGTCAGCTTTTCTGATTTGTTCGATTATCGGGTGAGTCATAACTTCTCCATCTTTATTAAGGCATATGAATATGTAAACAACATTAATTAACATACTCCATCCTGTTGGAGATACAAAGTCAGAGTTGAGTCAGAAAGTAATAATGACTTGAAGTGAGTCTCTCGTCTTTTCTACTTTCAATGGTCGTACTACCGGTTGATAACGACCGAAGAAGAAATAGATAGCGACATTAATTAAACGGACTTTCCTAATAGCTTTTCGTATAAGAAATCGATAAGAACCCGAACTCGACGCGCTTTTTGCGTGTTGCGATGAAAATATAAATAGAGACCGACATTGTCACTCCAACAGTGTTCTAGTATCGGTACCAACTCACCAGACTTAAGCTCGTTTTCCACCATGGGTTCGAGCAAACGGCCAATACCAAGCCCTTTCTTGGCTGCGTCGATCATTATATCGGTATCATTTACCGTCATCGCGGTCTCAACATTTACGTGCACCGTATTTTCATTATCCATGAGTGGCAATAACGCGAGCTTATTCGACGTGATAAACCGATATTGAATCAACTTATGCTGTGATAAGCCCTCGATGCTTTCAGGCATTCCGTGCTTTTCTAGGTAACTTGGCGATGCAAACAAGGCTTCTTTTAACCTTGGTGTGATAGGTTTCGCTATCATTCCCTCTTCGACTTTATCTCCAAACCGAATACCTAAATCAATCCCGTTTTTTAGGATATCGACAGTCGCATCAGAAATTGAAATCTCCAACTGAATGCCTGGATAAAGGAGACAGAATTCAGCGTAGATAGGCTCTATCCACTGCTTATAAGCAAAGCGCGGAAGCGTAATGGATACATGCCCTGAAGCATTACGACTAAGATCTGCGACGCTCTCCATGGCAACATTCAAGTCGCTTATTGCATCGACGGTTCTTGTATATAAGGTTCTACCCGCTTCGGTAAGTTCCACTCTTCTGGTCGTGCGAATAAACAGAGGCAAACCAAGCTGTTGTTCGAGTGCTTTTAAAGATTGGCTCACCGATGCAGGCGCCACCTCAAGTTGGCGTGCGGCCCCAGAAATAGAACCCTCACTGACAATGGCATGGAACATCGTCAGTTGGTTGTATGTCGCTCCCTTCATCGTTTATTACCTACCGTTTTATTTAGTCGACGCTCGTTATTCAATAGACGTCACTTCGTTCAATATAGCTAACTTACCACAACCCATTATTAAGTGTAGCCTAAGAGTTATTTAGCTATTCATCATCTAAAACTTACAACCAAACACGCTTATGATTGCTTCATCAATTACGAACAATGAGACAGTCACCATGAGCAAAACACTTGTTATTTCAGGCCACTCTAACCTAGCTGAGTCATACACTAATACGTTAATCATCGATACGTTAGAAACAGAGATGAACGATGTGTCTGTTCGACGTTTAGACACGCTTTACCCAGATTACAAAATTGACGTTGAAGCCGAGCAAGCTGCGTTAATTGAAGCTGACGTGGTTGTGCTGCAGTTCCCGTTCTACTGGTACTCGGTGCCTGCATTATTAAAGAAATGGTTAGACGATGTGATGACCTTTAACTTTGCGTTTGGCCCAGAAGGAAACAAGCTAAAAGGTAAAGACTTCTTCCTCTCTTTCACGGTAGGTGGTCCCAAAGAGTCTTATGACCCTTTAAGCTATAACCACTTTACGATTGAACAGTTCATGTTCCCATTACAACAAACCGCGTACCTTGCGAACATGAACTATCACGCTCCGGTTTACACGCATCGTATGGTGTACATCCCTAACGTGTATAACAAACTCGAAGAGGTTCAAGCACGCGCGAAAGACCATGCATCTCGTCTAATGGAGCAAATCCGCAGTGTTACTCAATCGGGCGAGCAACTGGTTCGCAAGTTTGTATCAGGTTGGTTTGAGCAGTTAGACACACTACCAGAGCAAGACGCGCAGTTTATTCCGTCACTCGCATCTGATGTCGTGTTCAACATGCCAGAAGGCAAATTTGTTGGTCACGCAGGATTTAAAGATTGGTATTCAATCGTGCGTTCGACCTTCAAACCAAACTGTTCTCATGAAATTGAACAATTAGAGATCAAGCCATTGGGTTCGCAGTATAAAGTGAGCCTGCATGTAAGACTTAAAGCAGACACATACCCAGACTCGCCAATGAAAGGTGAAGCCGTGGAGCTTGTGGTGAACGAAACTTGGTTGGTCTCTGTTGATGAAAACAACAGCGTGAAGATTCACGAATATGAAGTGGTCGCGTTAGCTTAGATCTTGAAACAAAGAATAATCTAGCGGTCAATGAATACAGTCGGACAGCAGTGAGTGATATCTGCTGTCCCTGTTACCATTATTTTGAGTCACGCATTGAATCACGTAGCCCGTTAATATTCCCAGGCCTTAAATTGAGCGTTCGACGCCTTCATATCATCAAACAGCCACACCATTCGATCTAAGAACCACAACTTAAGTACCAAGACCCAGAAGTTGCCAAACGCGATAAGCCACAGGTCATTGAGGTACAAACCATAGAACAAGATTGGCAAGCCCGGTGCCATCGACGTGCTGATGACGCGAACCGCCGTTAAATGATGTTGTGGGATATCGAGCTGTGCTTTGTCTAAGTATATCCGTTCACCAAATACCGCTTTGGATGCCCAGTTGCTTGTGCTTTTGGGCACACCAAACGCTCTTGGGTTATACCAAATCCAAAACAAAGCCAAGCCGATGAAAAATATGGAGTAGAAACCAATGTATTCTCTCGACCAAATGGCTAGCGAGAGCAGAGATAAGCAAGGAACGCGAGTATATACACTGAGTGGATTCGAATGACGAGCCCAGCTATCTTCACTCATCACCATCATCTTTTCAAAAAACTTCATCACAGCACTCGCGCTTTACATTCACTTGGTTACTTTTTTGCAATCGTAGCTTCGGACAGTTTACTTAGAACGCTAGATATTTTCTTAATCACTTCATCACAACCGTTAATTGCGTGGCGGTTTAGTAAGTAATTAGGATCGTTGTAAGATAGCCACACTTTCTTGTTCGCGTCTTCACTTACCAACACCTTCTGCGGCAAATCAATAGCGACCTCTTGAGCACATTGCATTAATGGCGTGCCGACTTTTGGATTACCGAAAATAATGACCTCGGTTGGTCTGAGTTCAAGATCAACGTTACTCGCATTTTTCTGATGGTCGATTCTCGCAAACAATGTCAGGCCTTTGCTTTTTGCTATCTCTTCAAAGCGGTCGGCTGTCTCTTTCACTGAATAATTACTTTGGTACTTTATCAAACCGTCAGAAGCGGCGACTGAAAAGGATGCCGAAAGCAAAATGGCGCATAGGGGTAGTAGTTTTTTCATTGTTACCTCTGAGATTTAACCTAATTAAACATACGTTTATCGCGCCATCTTAACGTCGTGGCGTAACCTTCCTCAGTATAGACTTGTTTCAAACCTCAGTTTGCCGAGAGGATCACCTTTCTAATGCGTCTTATTATCATGCAATTGCTTGTACCTAATAGTTGTACCTAACTGTTCTAATACTTTGAGATGTTAAGAGTCAGAGACCCAAGGTCCGTGCAGCTCAAAGGTATGCTCATCAAAATCAATCACACCTTGAACACCAATCGGTGTCACGAGCATTGGATGAGTGTGACAACTGTCAAATCCATACAGTATCGGAATGTCTTTTCCATTTAGAACTTCAAGAAGTACGTCGAGTGGTGTGCGTCCTGTCCCTTTGTTATCAAACAACTCGTGCTTTCCGAGAACGATAGCGCCCACCTTATCGAATATGCTACATGCTAATAAGTGAGCAAATGAACGCTCAATCGTCTCAATACCTTTTAATGAGTCTTCAATTAAGAGAATATCGCCATCGCGAATTTCCGGCATGTATTGACTACCCCATATCCCAGCCATCGTGCTCAGATTACCACCAATCACGCGACCACTTACCTTACCATTACCGATGAAATACCATTCGTTTTCATAGACGGGTTTGGCTGAGTTTTGTGTCTCCCAATCGTGTTTGATGTCCGTCCATACCTTGGGCATGGTGTATTGATGTTGGCTCGTGCCTGAGCACAAAAAGCCACTAAATGATTGGAAGGTTTCGTCGACTAACGGCGGGAATTCACCAAATGATGCGACCAGTGCTGGGCCATAAAAAGTCACTAACCCCGTTTTGGCATAAATCGCCAATAACAATGCGGTGACGTCTGAGTATCCGATGATGATCTTCGGATTCTTTCTTAGCGCCTCGTAATCAATATACGGAAGTAAAGAATTACTATTATTGCCACCAATCGTCGACATGATGCAGCGAACTTCAGGATCACGAATCAGTTGGTTTAACTCTTCGGCTCTTGCTTGAATTGAACCAGAACGATAACAGTCAGACTTCCCAGTTAATGAACCTTCAACCAAGGTGAAGCCTTTCGCTTCAAGATAATCTTTAGCTCGATCGAACCTATTAGGAGCGAACACAGTCGCAGGAGAAGACGGTGAGAAAAATCCAATTTTGTCACCTATGTTTAAAACCTTTGGGTATATCACTTCCTTTGTCCTCCATAACAATAAGGAACCGCTATTTTAATCTTTTCAGACTCGTCATTTTTAATGCTAGAACTTATGTGTAGACGTTCTTAGAGTTCGATATAGAGCCTCAACATATCTTGATGTTGAATGCCATTTTCGAAGATCGGTTCTGGATAATGATCGATGAAATGATTCATGATGACTGAATCGACTCGAAAGCCTGCTCGTTGATAGTAAGTAAGCTGATAACCAAAGGTACCCGTCCCTAATTCAACGCGCTTAACGTCATGTCGAGCGAGCTGCTTCAATGCGAAGGCCAACACCTTTGAGCCAATACCTTGTTGTTGATGAGCAGGGCTGACTGACACGTTGAAAATTTCCGCGACATTTTCACCAATGAGTTTAACAACGCAGACACCAAGAATTTGATTGTCTTGCTTGGCAGCGTAACACCATGACTCATCTAGGTATGACTCAATACTGTCTTCTGATGGATCAGCTTCAAGTAACAATGCCATTGGGATTTCGCGTGGCTCAAGTTCTACATATTCCATTTCAACCTCTAAACGCCTGAACACTCACATAGTCAGGTTACTGTAATCTAAGAATCTGATTACTAACAGGTTTAAATCTCAAAAAAACGCTCTGTGATAAGACAAGCTTAATACTTATCAATGCCACGACTTAGTGCCGCACTTCTCGCATTGGTATTGTGCTTCCTGATCAATAAAGAAACTTGAAGCGTGCTTGTCATCTTTAAAAAACAGCGTCATCAAATATTCTATCAAGATTCCTATCTTCCACTGCCTGGCTTCTGATTCAGCTTCCGCTTTTGTTTCAGAATCTAAACGACTGGCAGGCACGTGCGGAGTCAATGAATGACAGGTTTCACAATGGTATGGGTGCTTAATGTATTTATTATCAATCATTTATATGTGCCAACTAACATCTATAAAGTTGATCGCATGGTAACAAGTAATCGTAGGAGACTCTAACTTATTATTTGAAAAGGAATTTTTATCAGAAGGTTAAATTGAAGGAGCAGACACAGGGTAATAATACCATGTGTCATGAATCTATTACTGTTACGGTTAATCGAATTGATGAGCCTAGGTGAGTCAGCGTTAAGCTGCAACTTCAACAGAACAAGTGATCTCGATTGTAGGTTGAAGCATCAAACAAACATGACAATGCTTGGCAACGGCTTCTTGAGCGGCTGAAAGGACATCGCTTTCTGACACACCCTTCGCCTTCACAGTAAAATGCAAATTCGCCGTTTTGTATAAACGAGGTTCGTCGTCGGTTAATGTATGTGTCACCGAGTTTTCTAAAGCCTCGACTTCGAATCCTTTTTCCTGCAACAGTAAAACGACATCTGTCGCACTGCACCCGCCAAGCGCTGACAGTAACACTTCAGTTGGACACGGAGCGGTATTGCTAGTGGCATCGATATCAAAGCTGAACCCACCTTCTGTTGTGACTTTAAACTGACACTCACGATTCCACTGAACTTTGATACTCATACGTTATTACTCGCTTATTAATTTACGCAATATTGGCTTGGAACTTCTTTGTCATTCCTTGGCAAGCCGGTGAGACAAGCTTATAACCCAACTTCTCGTAAAACGCTGGCTCGTCTGCAATCATTGAAACATACGAACCTTCTAGCGCAACAGAAGAAAGGTAACGATCGATGTATTCCATTACTTTTCTGCCTAAGCCCTGCCCTTGATATACAGGGTCTACTGCTACATCGACAATCTCGAAGTTACATGCACCATCACCGACAACACGTCCCATTGCGATGAGCTTATTACCATCTCGAATGGAAACGCCATACAAGCTATTAGGCAACGCAATCTTGGCGGCTTTAAGTGATTTAGGTGAAAGCTTGGCTTTAACTCGCATCTCACAAAACTCGCTTGGGCTAGGGACTTTTTCTTCGAATTTAATGGTCATTTATCTACTCCTTATGTCGGAAATAGAGAATACACACCACAGCTGTATAAATAAACAGTATCGCGATATTTTGAACAGAATGTCACATTCTAGAAAGCGAGCGGCGATAATTTGATTAAGTCAGTAAGAGACACTTGTAGCCCAAGGTACATTCGAACCTACTTCAGTAACCCTTGTTCTGCTGCCATTTCGAGCTGCACCTCGAGTTCACTCCATAGCGCCTTACTGCCCTTAGAAATGCGCTCACTGTTAAAAGTCATTACCTTATCTTTGGATATGTTGTGCTTCTTCCAGCTATGACCACCACCATGAATGTTATGAAGTAAAGGGGGCACTCTATCAATCGCTTTACCAAATCTCGCTTCCGGTGACTCTCCCGCTTCGAATTCAAGCCATAGTTCTAAATACTCGGTTCTTAAAGTGCTAGGTAATGACTTAAGTAGGCGCTCGACACAGTTCCTCTCTTTGAGTTTGTTTTCTTCGGTCTCACTAGCGTAGATGATCGTGTCGCCTGCGTCGATTTCTCCTAGGTCATGAATCAGAAGCATCTTCATCACTCGCGTAATATCAATATCTTCGTTGGCATAGTCTTTCAACATAAGCGCGCTTAAACAGACGTGCCAACTGTGCTCAGCCGAATTCTCATATCGATCCAATCCAACCGGTTTTGTTTGTCGATGAACATCCTTTAGCTTTTCGATTTCAGCCATGAATTGAAGAATGCCTTTAATGTCTTCCACGATGGTCTTCCTTAAGTTGAGTTGATGAGTTTAGATAGGTAAACGGTTAGCGCAATCAGCGAGAGTCATTAACCCCAATGGACAGCCATTTTGTAATAAGAGACACCCGATTTTTCGAATTCACTTCCCTCAACTGCCATCCCGAACCTTTGATAAAAACCTAAAGCAGAGGCTCGAGCGTCACACCAAAAGTAACTTACATTGAACGCTTGCAGGTCTTTGATGGCATGTGCGATCACTTTAGATCCCACACCCTGCCCTTGAAATTCGGGCAATGTAGCGAACTTACGCAGCCTTGCTTCCTTGCTTTGGACATAAACGGATGCAACACAAACTAATTGCTCACCGACAAACGCACCATAATGCGTGGCATGTTCATCACCTGGCACCATACAAAACGACATTGGTTTATCAGGCCATAAAACCTGGTGCCTAACCGGAAGCACCTCTGTCGCTGAAATCTTTCTAATTTCCATATTCGCTCTTTAAACTTCCGACTTGATTACTTTGGTTACGATATCTGAGGTTGGTACGTCATTAAGTGATAACGCTCTAAACCCTCTCCCTTAGTGGACGAGATTACAAAACCTTGCGAGTGATAAAAGCCAATGGCGTTTTCATTTGAAGTTAAACACTTCAGTTTCAGAACTGAGTAACGTTGCTTGCGGGTATTGAGTAAAGCAGAGCCCGCACCAGAACGTAGCGCTTGAGGGCAAACATAGAGGTGATGGATGAAGCTCTCAGGTTCCCAAACGGAAACAAAACCTAAAACCTTTTCGCCAGAAACAGCCATCCACATTTGCTCACCCTCTGTATCTTGGTCAAAATCAGACAATTTAAAATCGTTAGCATCTACCCAATGAAAGGTGTTCTGTCTTGATTCTAGATAGAGTACCCGTAAAGCAGCTAAATACTTGGGTTGATATTTTCTGACTTCCATGTAGTTCCTACAAATACGTATTAATAGGATTAAGGTTAAAGCTTACACACCCTTCCATTTACAGTTGCCAAGAACCAAGTTCAACGCCACTTTGAATGACAATCGCACACATCCCGTGACGTGGTAACTCCATTGGAGGTACTGCAACAACAGCTCCGAGCTTTTCTGCTGCATTCACCGCTGATTGAATATCTTCAACTAACGTGTAATGACGTACAACAGGCTCTTCGGTTTCACGAAGTGGCCCTCTGATACCAATAACTCCACCGTTAGACAATTTGGCAGTGCGAGCGCCTCCAAGGTTCATATCGGCATCACTGAACTTGACGTTATAGATTTGAAAATATGTAGCGCAAACGGTATCTACATCAGGGGTTACAATCTCAAGGTATTGAACTTTCATCGATTTTCCTTCTAATTCTCTATGTTATTCCGCTTTAGTTAGCTCTCTTTAATTGCACCACGCATTATGGATTGTGGACCAGCAGCCCCACCCAAATACTGAGCATTCGTATCTTCAAAGCCACCTTTTTTATAGCAGTCAAATGCTGCGGGATTCTTGCAATTGACCGTTAAGTAAACCCAGTCATACTTTGCGTAATTTGCTTTAAGATACGGAAACAGAGCTCTTACTGTTCCAGTGCCGAGCCCCTTACCTTGTTGGTTTTTATCAAGGACAAATGCTCTCAACCCAAGGCTTCCCTCTGGACAGAATTCATAGTGAGTAGAGTAAGCGATATCGAGTTTAAAGAAACCAACAACGTTATTATCAGACTTGATGACATGTAAATGTGTCGTGTCGCTGCCATCTAGCAAAAACTCGGCGGCTGTTCCCGCAAATTTCACTTGGTCATCCGCCAACTGAATATCGCGAACTGACGCTACATGAGAGTCGTTAAGCCTTTCGATAGTTATCATTATTATTCCTTTTTTATCTATCTGATTGTCCATGATTAAGAAACGGTGTTAGCGCTAATACCCCGTAATCCAATTAAGTTACCAAAAGGGTCTTCTACTTGGCACATAATGAGTCCGTCTTCGATCTCCATTGGCCCTCGATATAATTTCGCTCCAATGGATTGAAAACGCATAAGCGCTTTATCAAAGTTATCTACTGACCAATACAGCACCGTTCCCTTTTTGCCAAACCCGACTTTCTTATCTGCCTGTACAATTTCAATCGAGAAACCATTTATGTCTAGAACCGTAAAGTCGGAGTCTGGATGATAAATGGCAACAGCATCTGGAAAAGCCTTTTTGTACCAACATAACCCTTGCTCAACGCTAGGGACATGGATCAGGATTGCTATCGGGTTCAAGATCTTCTCCTAACTTACGTTACCAAAAATTAATTCCAACAAATGCGATTAGTAACCTACTCTTGAGTGCTCAAAGTGTACGTCACATGTCCTTTATCGGTTAGCGTGAAAGTCCATTCGTTGCTTCCTTCGACATAACGATACTGGTCTTCACTCTGCGTTGGTTCGACCATAGTAAGAAAACCATCTATCGCGGCACTCCCTAGAACGAATTGGCCATTCGAACTGTTGTTATCCAGGTCATTGGTAACCTCGATACTCGTTGTCGATTCTGGAAGAATATCTGGCAACCACGCTCTATCAAACAGGTTGTCGCTTTTCGCTTCTGCATAAGTTGAATATTCATTCGTCACTTGATCGGAACAGCCGACCAACACCATTAAAGCTGATGTTAATAATATTGATTTCATATTTTTCATTTATTCGTTTTTATAATGCGGTAATTGATTCTGCGCTAGCCATAGCAACGAGAGCAGTATTCTGAATGGATAGTTCGAAGCATATGACCATGCTTCGATAGAAAAGTGCCATGCGTAAATGGTCTATTCGAAATTTTGAATTGATTGATAAGCCAACATCTAACTGGCGAGATTAAAACTCATCACGTGTATCGCGAGAGCTATTGTCAGGAAAATTAAACTTGAGGACGTTATTGTCTTCCAGTGTAAACAGCACACGCCCATTTTCCACATCGGTTTCATTCCTATCTGAACAACCTAGAAAAAGCTCCCAATCAAATGAATACTCAAGTCGATATTGATTCTCGCTCACATGGACCACGTTTTTGATATTAATGCCGTTAACGACATGTGCCATTTCATCGATGTACGACAAATCCGGAACAAGTTTACTTTCAAATTCACTCGCAATTTCGGTTAAGAAATCGATCAGCTCAGAGCATAATTCAGCGCCATCAACTGAAGGCTCAGATTTTCGGTCAAACAGCATTCCCATGCTCCTATGGCTAAATTTTAGTGTGAGTACAATGCCCAGTGAGTCCAAGCGATTATCAGAGCTATACAATAACCTTGCTGTAGCTGCTTCGATCCATATCGACCACTTCTATCGTAATGGAGGCATCCACCAATGACAAAGACTCTAACTGCGTCATGACTGTGTTTGATAAAGTGGCTTTATTTGCATCGCTACGACCGGACAATATACGCAGTGTAACGTGAATAAAATCTTCTTTGGTTGTACCTGTTTGGTAGTGCTCATAAGCAACACTTCGAACTTTAATGTCTCGTCCGTCAGCCTCAAATAAGCCGGAGTTCAATGCTCCTAAAAATACTTTGTTGTTCAGCTGATCCGGTTTGATCGTAGAGGAATGTTCGATAATACAATGAGGCAAAACTAAATCCTTAAATACATACAATGTGAAGTGCCACCAGCACTTAGCGACACCAATTAATTAAACGTTATTGTTACTCGAGCTATTGTAGGAATACATGCGAACTTCATCTCTGGGAAACCATCCCAACTTTTCATAGAATTGTTGCGCATTAATATTGTCGTTATATACGAACAAGTGTGTTTTGGGGATACCTAGCCCAGTAAGCGCATTAACCGCTTCCGATACGAGCTGACAGCCAAGTTTCTGCCCTCTGAAATTGGTATCCACAGCGAGGTGTTGTAGATAGCCTCTACGACCATCAGTACCCACTAATACAGCACCAACAATCGTTTCATTAGATTCCGCGACAAAACTCAACCCCGCGTTACGTTCTAGATAGCTTGCAATGCTCTCTTTTGAATCAGCATCGCGAATGCTCATACCTTCAGTTTGACACCATAGGTTGATGACAGACTCATAGTCTTCGATGTGCATCTCTCGAATCTTAACCACTCCACTCTCCTTGTTTCGAGCAATATTTATTAGCAGTAATTAATAACGCGCGACTTACTCTTTAACCTGTTACTGAGCAAATTGGTAAGTAAGCTACCCGTTGAGCGTCTTAGTAAGAAACGACAGTGATGAGTCTACTGGGTAATTCTCCAACACCATTTGGCATTCATAGCCATGTTTTTCATAGAAAGGCTTGGCTTGAAAGCTTAAAGTGTCGACAAGTGACGATGTACAGCCTTGGGTTTGCGCGTACTCTTCAATGAGTTGTAGAAGCTTTCCTCCCACTTGTTTCCCTCTCATCGAGTCGTCTACCCAAAGAAACTTAATCAACAACCAATTTCCCCAAAGATCAGCGATAATGCCACCGACTTTATTATCACCTTCCAAGGCATAGTAACCCACTTGAGATTTGGGTATACCTTCCAGAAATGGCGTGTTGTGCTTAATTAAACCACTTCGGACTTCGTTGATGTCCTTGTCTGATGGCTCAATATCGAGTTTGTATTCCATGTTTTTACTAATCCGGGATAAACGTTTGACGGTGTGAACCAAAATTTACTTATAAAGGCTAAACTTCTTGGTAAATTCGCGGAGGGTTTCAGTGTCACCAAATAGGCATACACCTAAATATTCTAGATCCGCCTCTTTGGTTTCTTTCGTTCTCTGTTGTTGCTCGACAGAACCACCTTCGATCATCGTGCTCGTGAAATCAGTGAATTTGATACCGCGGCTAATGGCCTCTTCACGTACTTTTCGAAGCTTGTTCGAATTGTCGGCTTTCAAAACAATGAAAGGATAATGAGACAAATTAGGGTGAGTGCCGTCATCCATATCTTGATAGTCAACGTAACAGGTTTCACCCTCATTCAATTGATTCGACAAGCCAACACTCAAATGCCCTAGTACATTCAGCGTTCTTCCCAAATCCATCTTCTTACTTAAAACAGCAATAAATCGTTTCTGGTTTTCATCTGGCAAAGTGCTCACTGCGTTCCCTTAATTGTTGGCGGCAATACATTAGCTTTATAACGTATTACCGAGGTGTAGACATTGCAAGTGCTTCATCTAGGAGCTTCTGACTCTGTAAAATTGGTTTTGAATGTAAACGCATAAGGCGAATCACCCATTTCTCTTAGGTGCTCTAACCGCTCAATCGCTTCATCAAGACTTGGAATGTGTGCATCTTCAACCCACCAAAGCACATAGGTGTCTTCCGCTAAGCGATGAAACCACTCACCTTTTCTTCGCATGAAGTCACGATGATGAGTTCTAAACATAAAGTTCTTTAAAGAGTCCACAGAATCCCAAACCGACATATTGACGATCATATTCGGATCATCAAAAGCTTTAATGTTGGTCGCATCACCAGATTCGTCTTTGAGACGCCAAACAAAGCCTTCACTGCTTTCAGCTATAGCATTTACCTTATCCAGATTGTCGACAAAGTCTTTGATTTCTGGTGCATCTAAAGCGTACTTCGCTAGAGCAATATTTAATTGAGCTAATTTCACAATGCTTCTTCCTTGAATGATTATGATAAAAATAGAGAACGTTTTATGGTGTGTGTGACTAAAATATCATGTTTGATAATGGAATCTAGAAGTAGTCTGGCATTGAGCCTTTGAACTCGGCGTCATCACTCGCAATATACATACAATCAGAACCTTCAACACTGACAAATCCAAGTCGTTTATAAAACTGTTGGTCGATATCACTATGCAGGTATAAAACCTCACAATTTTGATGAGCGAATAACTCAGCTTTTACTAAGTTAACTAACTTGGAACCATAACCTTTGCGTCTTAGGGTTGGAGGAGTCGCCACAGAACCTAAACCGAAACTACCTTCTTGAAGACCGAACGTGCCGCTGTAAACAATGAGAGCAGAGACAACTTGTTCCTTTTCGACCAGTACATACCATGTTCCCCTGAAATATTTACCACTGTTACGACAACAAGATAAATATTCATCTAAAGAAAGGCCATCACCCCATACATCGAAGCCCATTAGATAAACGATATCGAGCTCATAAGGTTCAGCTAATCTTAAGTACATGATAGTTAATTTCCCTATTTAACCAATACATAAAATATCTCTCAAGCAATAGACACCCAATCTTAAACAGAAGTACGTATGGAATATTCCGCTTCAATGCTCTGTTCGTTAACCCGCTCTAGCACCATTGGGCATTTCGTTTTCAGGGCAAGCCAAGCACGGTTGCAGTTTGTCTTCGTAGCCGATGTCGAACAACATTCCTTGAGACACTTCACCTGCCATCTTTCTTTCTGGCAAGTTCACGACAAACAACGCTTGCTTGCCTTCAATTTCCTTCGGGTTTTCTCGCTCTTGCTTTATACCCGCCAAGATTGAACGTTGATGATCGCCAAAATCTACTGTCAGCTTCATTAACTTATCGGATTTAGCGACTTCAGAAACCTCGGTGATTAAACCCACACGAATGTCGATTTTCGCGAAATCATCAAATGTGATTTCATCTTTGATTGGAGCGTGTTCCATGTTTCTATCCTCATGAAGACTTAAGCAGAAAATACCAAGCGTTAAGAGTCCATCATAAATTCTTTATTATCTTTTGGCACTCGTAGTGCTGAACAATTAGTCTTTAACGAGACGCCGAACAACTTTCTCGATTGGTGAGATAAAGCAGATACTTCGTGATAAAACATCACGAGCCCAGAAGCGGTAGGTGTTTTCGTTGGTGATAAGTTAAGGCAAGTTCTAGGCAATGTTTAATTTCGGGCTCTGGCAGCGGATCGGATAAGCGCAATTCAATTGCCCTATCTCCTTGAAACCGCAATACATCACCATGCAACTCTCGAAAGGTGTCTACCAACTTGGTTTGGCAGTGAAAATACAGATAATAGTTATTCGGTGATTTCAATTTCCAGTCGATTCGAACTGGGCTACCTGTCTTTACGCTGTAGCTGGGTTCTCCCCACTTCAACGACTCTTCGACTTCGCCCAACTGCAAATCGGATGATAGTTTGAAGATAAGTTCTCGTAACTCTGCAAGCCGAATTCGAGCATTTACTGGATACTCTTCGAAACGATCTTTGACTGCCTTGTCCATTGAAACCTCCTAGTCCAGTAACCTTAAATCCGAGCTCAATACCACACATTATAAATCAGCTTTACATGCTTAGTTATTACTTCAATTGGCCGTCACGCTGAACCCGAACAACGTCTTCGTTTGGTGCTGGGATCTCGAACCACGACCAAAACAATTCGAGCATCTCCGGCGTCATTTCGTATGACTTGCCATGCAACTCGGAATTACGTGCAACTGCTCTCTGTTTACAAGTATCAAACGGAACATCAAGGTAATGAACCTCACTTTCAACACCCAACTTTTCAGCCCAATTTGTAAAGTTTTCTCGATCGACTTTACGCCAAAAACCGAAGTCAAAAATAACAGGAACGCCAAGAGTAAATAGTTGCTGCGCCGATTCTTTGAATAAATCTTGAAGCGTAGCTAAACGTTGATCAAATACCTCACGCTCCATATGCTCGCCATACAAATGAATCATCCACTCATCAATTGAAAAACGAAAAGCGCCATATTTATCTGCAAGCTGCTTGGAATAAGTCGTTTTTCCTGACCCAATAAAGCCACACACGAAATAGATTTTAGTCATGGTTTCTCGTTACCCTTGTCTTTAAAGCGTGTTATTTGCTGATGCTAAAGATTCTGTGTCTTTGTCTATGATGGCACGTACCGAAGCTGTAAGTTCATCGCTGTCAGTGTACTTTCTGCCATAATACAGATTGAAACCATAATCAAAGTTATCTGGGTTTTTCCCTTGTGTATGTTGTAGCAAGGTTTCGATTTTATCGAGAGCTTTAGCTAACTTTGCTTCTTCTGATGACGCGTTTTCGTATTCATCCCAAAGCACAAGAATATCTTGTTGCAACTTATCAGGGAGAGGCGCAATCAAGGTAATCAGGTCCAGCCTTTCTTGCTCTCCTTTATTCGAACCTTCTACTTGTTCAATGGCAGCAATATCACCACCAATGGCCTCACCCAAGTCGTGAATGATGCACATCTTGATTAATTTAAGTGAATCAAGATGTGGGTACTGCTCTGAGAACATCATCACCATTAAACATAAACGCCAAGTGTGTTCAGCGGTACTTTCATGTCGACCATTTGAAGTACGAGCTGTTCGCAATGTGTTCTTAAGCTGCTCTGCACCTCTTAAAAACTCCAAGACGCCTTCAATTTCTATATTTTTCATCACATTATTTCCGGTGAATTCATAGTGCACTTGGTGCCAAGTGTGAGAACCTCATTTAACACCAACAGTTGGCTAGAAGAACTTTTTGGACATGTTGTAGAACCTATCATCAGAGCTATCAACTACAAAGCCCACTCTTTCATAAAGTCGGAATGCTGGGCTAATTTTAAAGACTCGTAACTTCAGTCGATTTACACCTAATTCAACCGCTAAACGTTCACATTCAGCAAAGGCAAGCGCACCAACGATTTCGCCATTGAGCAAAATATCAAAGTTGGTCAAATCGCGAATTTGCTCTTCGATCTTAACGCAATCCCATTCGACCGAGTATTGCTCATAGTAAGAACGCATATTTAAAAAAGTAATCTTCGCCGAAGCTGATAGATCTTTTGTTTGCTGGTACGAAATCATGAATCCCCGAACACTCAATTTACGTGTTTACTCTGCTGACAGCTTACCCAAATAAGAGTGGTATAAACAACTGCGCTAAAAGCCGATTCAGCCCCAAATTGCCGAACATTGAAAATCTGTTCCATTTTATTGTTTGGGACTTAATACGATGCGCCATTGATCTTACGAACAGGAATACGCGAGATAACTTCGTTTTCAGCCATTCTCATATTTACTGCTAAAATATCTTCGGAGCATTTCTGCGTTGTTACATAATGCGTTAGGCAGCCACATGAATTGCAGCGGTGAAACTCTACTTCTTTGTCTCCCCAACAGTAAAAATCAGTTTGTTCAATCATATTGATTTGAACTTACTCGGGAGAAAAGTAAGCCCAAGCCGCGGCATAACGACGACAAATAGAACAGTTACACTCGCCAACTTCTTTAGGGAGCGAACTTAATATCAAACTTACGTTTCCACAGTGACACTTTAATTCCATCCAAAAAATCCCTGTATTCACATCAAGCCAAGTAAAGGCGTTAGTAATGCTGCCACGAAACTTCCCTGCGCAGCTAACGCAGCTGTTAAAGGGTGAGCAATGCAATAACCGCCGCAAATCACCTTAAATACTAAAACCAACGTATAGTGAAAATGCCAAGCGTTACAAATCACTCTTAAACAGTTAGTTTAATAGTTGTGCTCTTGCGTACAGTGATAAAAGTCAGAAGATAAGTTCACTCGTTTGAAAAGATCGCTAGACGTAATAAGCTCGAGTAAAGTATGCATTGCGACTCCATACTCGCTTAACTTTTGATCATCGTCACTCAATTCATAATGCTCATCATATGCCGCTTCATCATAGCCAGACATGCCATAAAGTGCGATAGCATAACGGTTACTCCAATCTCCGATATTTTTCCTCACTCGTTCACGGGTCTCTTCGGACCTATATGTGTCCTCTAACCTATTTATCTCGCGCTCAGCGTTAATCAACCTCAACAACTCAACTTTATGCGTACCGGTCAAATCAGATTCATCTGCCTTAACTTTCTCTTGAATTTGTGTATCTATAATTCCGTCCAAATCAGACCAAGTATCTAACTTATCCTCTTCGTATTCTTCAAGCTCTTCCCAACTGTCTAAGGGTTTGTTTGCTTGATCCCACCAATCAATGTACTCATTGAGAGTTTTGTTGAAACCAGCTTCTGTATGGATGTAAACAACGCCTTCAGAAATAACTAACGCGTAAATACTTTCACTTTCATAGTTATCAATTAATACTCTTAGCTTAGGCTCAAGCGCCTGAAAAATTGAATCTGCGTTTAGACGCCTTCTCATAAAGTTTCCCTATTAAACTAACGCCCGCTTAAGTGGCGAATGGACGTGTGCCAGAATTGAAGCGAAGCGAAAATGGCACGCGTTTATGAGTCTGTCTTAAACGCTTTGTTGAACGAAGCCGCTACGCGGCAGAGTAAAACGAGTGCAAACCATACTCTTGTAACACCATCACCCTGATGGTCGTTCACAGGAGTAACCCCATGAAACCCGATGACTTAAAACGCTACAACACCCTTTATGAACAACACCTTACCAACCTAAAGCTGCAAGGTAAACGACCCGCGACCATTGATGCCTATTCCCGTGCGGTTCGTCGGATCACCGCTCATTTCGACCGAGCCCCTGATACATTAACGACCTCTGACCTCAAACACTTCTTCGCGTCTCTTATTCAAACCCACTCGTGGAGCACCATAAAACTCGATCGTAATGGCTTGCAGTTTTTCTATCGTTACACGCTCGATAAACAGTGGGAATGGCTCAATATCGTCAAGCCGCCACAAGTAAAACGACTGCCCGACATACTGACACCGCAACAAGTCAGCTCGCTGATTAGCCACACTCGACAGACACGTTATCAAGTGTTTTTTCTTACTCTGTACAGCATGGGGTTGCGCCTTGGTGAAGGATTGAACCTCACGGTTCACGATATCGACAGCCAAACAATGCGCGTTCACATACGCGAAGGAAAAGGCGGAAAAGACCGAATGGTGCCGCTTCCGCTGCGAACGCTTAAAGCTCTTCGCGTGCATTGGCTTACCCATAAGCACCCTTATTACTTATTTCCTGGCCTTGGTACATGTCGCGACACCCCCATGGATCGTGGCGGTATTCAAAAAACCATGAAACTTGTACTCAAAGAGTGCGGAATCCAAAAACACGCCAGCCCCCACTCACTTAGACATTGCTTCGCTACGCACTTACTTGAGCAAGGGGTAGACCTGCGTTCACTACAAACGCTACTGGGTCATGCAAGCCTTAATACCACTGCTCGTTACACCCGAATGACTACGCTAAAACAACACGATGCTGCGATGGCCATCAATCATTTAACTGATGCTCTAGACTTAACGTGGAGCATTACATGAGTACCTTTATTGAACTGCTTCGCCAACATCACTCTGCGCTTAAACGTCACTATTATGCGCAGATGAATGGCGATATGCATCGAGCCATTGGGGCGATGCTCCGTTGTAAAACAGAACAACAAGGTCGCTCACAATGGTTCTGCAGTCACTGTCATCACAATGACCGATTACCGCTTTCTTGTGGTCATCGTCATTGCCCTCAGTGCCAACAACGTACCACCACTGATTGGCTTCAACGTCAGCAGCAAAAGCGGTTACCTGTTCACTATTTCATGGTGACCTTCACTTTGCCGTATCAACTAAGGGTCTTAGCAAGACATCAACCTAAAGCGATATATAGCGGTATGTTTAAGGTGGCATCAGGGGTATTAAAGGATTTTGCCAACAGGCAGCAGCAAGGTGAAATGGGATTCACTGCCGTGTTGCATACTCACAGCCGACAACGAAACTTACACCCACATCTGCACATTATCGTGGCGGCAGGCCAATACGACGCATCAAGGCAAACGTGGCACAAAGGCAACAAGCATTACCTCTTCAACGCGTTTGCTTTGGCCAAAGTATGGCGAGCAAGAATGCTAGAGACCATTAATCAACACCCAACGCTGTGGCTGCCGAGTGGCATACCCAAACAATGGGTGGTCGATTGCAGACAAGTGGGATACGGTCAGGCTGCACTCAACTATTTGGCTCGCTACCTCTATCGCGGCGTGCTGCCTGATGAAGACATCATCAGTATCACCGATGATACTGTCACCTTCCGCTATAAAGAGAGCCAGACCAATGCATGGCGAACGCGCACCTTGCCCACTCTGAAGTTCTTACTGCTCATTTTGCAGCACGCGCTGCCCAAAGGGTTGCAGCGAGTACGAGATTACGGTTTTTTACGTGGTCAAGCACACGCCTTAAGAGCCCGCATTCAACTGTTGTTATTGAACTTGCTCTATATAATGCCGCCGCTAACCGCACCGATAAGAACCAAAGCAATACGAGTATGCCCTTGCTGTCAGCATCAGATGGCGTGTGTTGGAGTAAGTCGACCCATCTAGCCGAAAGGCATTTGATAATAAGGATAATGGCATCAACGAAAACAAAGGAGATGTAACGACGAAAGAAACGAAAAATAGCTAACTGGTTGATATGATTGCTATCGCAACCTTATCTTGGCCTCGCTCGCCTTGAGAAAAGCCTCAAAGCGATTTGCCCTTCATACTCATCGTACAATTTACTTAATAAAGTGGCTTCGGGCTTGTTCAACACTCGGGATTTAGTGTTGGCTGCGCAACACCTTAATCCTTATTTGTTAGCTTTATTGTTCTATAGCCTCATTCAACCAATTTAAAAGAACCCCATGAGAAAACTCAAAGAAGGTGTTAGCGGAGATTGGTAAGTCCTTTGATGACCAAGTTGCTCCTAAAGAGTGACTTGCTAGCCCCAAGAGCCCCTTTTCTGCAGGTGGCATATCCTTTTCAGTTTGGGAGGGAGCCCTACACAATGGGGCTGGGAATGGCACGCCACCATGCAATGCGTTTGAACGATAACCGTAAAGCATAGTTAAAATGCTTCTAAAGTTGGTTTTTGACCATTTAATTCGAGCCCAATCTCTAGGTCTTTTTCTAGGTTCTGCCGGCATGTAATTCAGACAGAACTTAACAAACTTATTAGTCGCCCCTAAAGACTTTTCGATATGCAGAGCAACCAAGTTACAAAGTTCTTCACCACCTTGAGACTCCAGCGCCATGTATAACTCTGGTTTACTCGCCTTTAATTTTTCCGATGGAAGATAATTCGACTTATCCCAAAAGTTAGCAGCCGTTTCTAATGCTGAGATCAGCATTAACCATGCTAGTTCAGGCTCACTTTCTACCATCCACAATGCATCTTGATACATTCTTGCACAACGGATTAAAGCAACATAATGATCTTCACTAAGTTTATGTAAAGTGCCAAAAGGAAAGGCATCAGTAATATTTACAGATTTGATAGCTGATGGGATTATCGGCTTAACAATTCTAGACGGGAAATTAGGAGCCACTCTATCAGCAGAGCGTGGTGTACCAAGCGGGTCTGAATTAAAACCACCGTACTCTCTTACTACCCCTCCAGCTTTGACTCGAATGCCTAATATCAATGACATCAAAGCTGCGATTTCATCTGGAGCCCAGCCACCATGATATGATGAGCTATCGGTATCTAAGTCATAGCTGCGCTCAGTGGTGAGAAACCACTCAACCCTTAACATCATTGCTTCTGCAATTTCGCCGCTATTTCTGTACCATGGAATTAAGTTTAAAACATCATATGGCACAGACTCTTCTCTGAATTCACCTGTAATATAACTATCGGTAAATAAAGGAACCTCAAAAATGGAATATGGTTTTACACCGCTTTCACGGCTTAAACTCAAATTCCAATACGATTGAATACCACCTGTTTTATTCAATTCTGACTCCGATATTGATAAATAAAGCTAACGCTTAAGTATTTATCCGTTGTCGTAGCACAATGGATAAATACCTGTTGGACTTGGCCGCTTCTATCTATGGAATTTGCTTTTTAGGACTGACTTGCGTTCTACTCTTATCATTAAGACCGGTACCCCGTCAGCCGTCCATTTTCCACTTCTAGCCGCCAATTTATCTACAGCGACTATACCCGTTGCATAATCTTTTTAAAAGCGAACAATGCCCCTCTCTCGCAATAACACAACGATAATTTTATTCATTATAATCAGACAACTAGGTCAGTCGGTGCTCTGAAACGACTATCCTAGGTCTAATATTGATGCACACGAGTACCATGCTGTTGCTATGGCAGTTCGGACAACAAGGTTTCTCTTTCAGCACTTCCGATTTCTCTGCGGGTCGCTTTCGTAAGCTTTGCCTAATTTCCGCTATCGCTTTTACCCGTACAGCATTAGCTAAAAAGCCATAGTAGCGTATTCGCATTAGCCCTTTAGGCAACACATGTAAAAGTAAGCGTCGAAGTAACTCGCCCGCATTACAACACATTCTTTGCGTCCCATTGGTTCGGTAGTCTTTGTAACTCATCGTGATACGGCCATCCACGTTATAACTTAATTGGTTGGGATTTAATCCGATACGATTGCAATACCGAGATAGATAACCCACTACCGCTGTAGGCTCGTGGAGTACAGGTTTACTGTACACAACCCATCTCTTACTAGCGGCTTCCTCTAATAAATTACTGTGCGTTGCTATCAACTCGCTTACTCGACATAACATCTCTTTCTTAAAGCGAACGGATAAGGCTTTAACCGGAAGCAGGTAACTCTCTTTTCTTGTCGGTTGCCATTGCCGATCTTTTGTAAGCACCCCACTCGGTAACAGGCAATGAATATGAGTATGTTGACTCAGATTTCTTCCCCAAGTGTGAAGAACCATCAATGCACCAAGTTGACCAACAAGATGATGCCGCTCATTAGCAAACGCGCATAACGTTGCCCACACTGAGTGAAACAAGCATTGATAAACCACCTTAGAATGCGCTTTAACCAAAGCATTGAACTCGTGAGGTAAGGTAAAAACCATATGATGGTAGGCCACAGGTAAAATATCTTGGCTTCGCTTTGTTAGCCATTGCTGTCTCATCTGCTCTTGGCAATTGGGGCAATGACGGTCTCGACAAGAGCTGTACCAACGCGTTTCATGACCACATTGCTGACAACGCCAGTCGTAGCTGCCCATACGCTCGGTCCGGCAGTCTCTTAAATGGTTAAGCACCTGCCACTGTCTCGGTGTGACTTTGCTTTTATCAAGCTCTTCTAAGCCTTGTGTTAATACGGCTTGGTAAGGAGATAATGCGTTCATTCGCTCTCCTCCCATAGTTGAGCAACTAAGTCGAACTTACTTCCGTCCGAGCTTTCGTTGTGATGACCTATCCAATGGGTGTACCTCAATGTCGTTTTGATATTCGAATGTCCGAGGTAACGCTGCAGAACATTCAAAGGCATGCCCGATTCAAGCTGATGTGTCGCATAAGCGTGCCTCAAGGCGTGTATTCCTCCTAATTTTCTGACGTTTGCCTCAACTTTTGCTGCTTTGAAGCACTTCTGCAAAGAACTAATACCCAATGGCTTTTTGGGCTCTAGGCTGGGAAACAGCACTACGGTTGGGTGATAATGACGCCAGTAATTTCGAAGATGATTCAGTTGGCTATCACCCAGTGGAACAAAGCGATCTTTTTTACCTTTACCACAATGAATGTGCAGTCGTTTCGCCGTACCATCGATGTCTTTCACGTACAAGCCTACGACCTCACTGACACGTCGGCCACACCCGTAACACATTTCAAGTGCGGTCTGATATTTAAGACTTCGACAATGACTAATGATACTTCTTACTTCCTCGCGATTAAGCAGCTCCGGTATTTTACTGGCACGTTTAATCGGGGGAACCAGTCGCTCTTCAAATTCTCTATTCAAAACGGCACGATAAAAGAACAAGATGGCATTCAAAGCTTGAGCACAAGTACTACTACTTAAGCTCCGCTCTGTGGTGAGCGTACGTAAATACGCACCAATCTGTTCATCGGTGAGTAAATCAGGGGACAGTTCGTAAGTAGTAGATAGATCTTTAACCCAACGTAAATAGCTTGCATGGGTTTTCGGAGAAAAACGGCGAACCGCCATTTCATCGATAAGTTGTTGTCTTAATGGGCTCATGATGTATTCCTTAATCTATGGATACATCATAAGTTTCGTCTATCGGGTAAGTGAGAGGAAAGTCCTCCGCGAAGCGGCTTAGTTCAACAGCTCTATTAGACAGAAAAATTCTGTACTTAAATACAGATTAATTCTGTCTAGTTTCGACTGCACATACTTCATATGCAATCTAGCCATTATATAACAATGACTTATATCACAGCTAGCATCGGGGTTAGAGAAAATGCAGAATCTTTCTGTCTAGTATGACCAAACTCCCACATTAAGGATCTGGTCAGGATAGTTTACTTAAGCTCGTCTGGAATCCGGCGATCTTTGTGGTAGTACTCACGGTCGCGTTCATTGATTTCTCTTACCACTTTGCAAGGGTTACCTACGGCAACTACGTTAGCCGGGATGTCTTTGGTGACTATGCTGCCCGCTCCAATAACCGAGTTTTCACCTATGGTGACACCCGGTAAAACAACGGTGTGTGCGCCAAGCCATACATTGTTACCGATACGGACAGGAACATTGAATTGCGCGGCTTTGAGCCTAAGTTCTGGGCTGATGGGATGTGTGCCTGTCGCGATGGTTACGTTAGGTGCAATCATCACGTTATCACCGATGAATACGTCGGTGTCGTCAACAAGCGTTAGGTTGAAGTTTACGTATACGTTATTGCCTAGGTGAGTGTGACGCCCCCAGTTGGCGTGCAATGGCGGCTCTATGTAGCAACCCTCGCCAACTTCTGCGAACAGTTGCTTCATAATTTGTTGGCGTTTGTCACCTTCACTCGGGCGAGTGTGGTTGAAATCGTAAAGCACTTCTAAGCATTGTGTTTGCTCGGCGACCAGATCAACGTCATCACAGTAATAAACGTCTTGGTTGTGCATTTTAGCCTTTATATCCATGTTTTAACCTATTTGATAATTACCGAGAGCGGTATAAATTCAGCGACATATGGATAATTTGAAGCGTTTCACAGGCCTTAAAACAAGTTTACCGGCTAACGTGGCCTGATGTTCTCGGCAACACGCCATAGCACGCCACTTGGGTCAGTGATACAAAACTCAATCATTCCCCAAGGCAGCTCTACAACCTCAGTAACGGTTACTTCAAATTCCGTCATTACATTAGAGTTTTGCACGTGTTGATACCAACTTTTTACGTCTTCCACCAGCAAGTGCATCATGTAATTGTGACAGTGCGCAGGTTCGTAAAAATCTTGTAAAAGGAATGCATAATCGCCGTGACGAAAATAAGCGATATCATGGAACTCCGACATGATTTGAAAGCCTAGAGTTTGATAAAAACGCTTTGATAAATCGAAGTTTTTAGCAGGCACAAACGACTTTATTTCCGTGACTTTTAGATTTTCCATGATCAACAATTCCTTCTGTTTTAAAGCCCAGAAGTATCGCTAGGCTTTATGCTTAATTTGTTTTAAGTTACTGGCTGAAAGAGCTAACTTCATCTTCGGTGAGGTAGCGCCACTGGCCTTCTTCGACATCTAAACTGACATCGCCTATTTGCTCTCTGTGTAGCCCTACCACTCGGTTTCCAACGGCAGCAAACATTCGCTTAACCTGATGAAACTTGCCTTCTGTGATGGTCAGTAGCACTTCTTTTGGGCTTATCACTTCTAGTTCTGCGGGGCGCGTGGGATTCTTCTCACCTTGCAGCTGAACCCCCACTTTGAACTTATGTGCGACATCGTCTTTGATATCACGTGACAATGTCACACGATACACCTTTTTACACGACTTAGTTGGCAGTGTGATATTGAAAGACCAACGTCCATCATCGGTTATCAATACTAAGCCTGTAGTATCGGCGTCTAATCGCCCTGCGATGTGCAGTTCAGAGGCATTATCCACCTCCAGATAATTGAAAAGCGATGGGTACACTTCATCGATATTGGAACAGATAGTACCTGCTGGCTTGTGCATTAAGATGTATCGAAATGCGCGTAGCGTTAATACGTCACCGCTAAGCAAGATGGTGTTACTTTCATGAACCTGAGTGGATTCATCAAGCACGACTTCACCGTTTACACTTAACTCACCATTATGAATTCTTTCAATCGCTTCTGGCTTAGTGAGGTCTGTGCTTTTACAAAGGTATTTATCAAGGCGCATTAATCGTCGGCACCACATTTAGCACAAGGCTTGTAAGTGCGCTCACCTTGTTCAATCACCACATAATCACGCACGCAGTTTTCACATAACGCCAGTTTTGGATAAGCGTCTTTCTGTTTCTTTGCGTTGATGTCGCCTTCAGTGGTGTAGATCGTTCTCATTTTGGAGCCTTTGTATTAATAACTTACGAGGAGAAATTGTATCACTGTTTACTGTGCTTCGGCGGTTCACTTTGCAAATGATTGTTTGCTCCTCGCCCTCTTTTTTAAGCTCTGAGCAACAAAATCAACGTGCCGCATCGTATCAGTGATAACATTACAAGAGTAAGTTAACTAAGAAGCCACGAATGAAAGATTGTAATCAATGCGGAAAATGCTGTATCAAATATGGCGATGGCGACCTAGCCGCAACTCAAGAAGAGATTGATTTGTGGGAGCTGTTCAACCCAGACATCTTTGAATATGTTCGTGGGAGTGAAATTTGGTTTGATCCTGAATCTGGCGAACGCCTAACTCGTTGCCCATTTCTAGAGCTCGTTCCGAATAAAGACGCGAATGTCCAAACCCAAGCCCAAGCCAAATACACATGCAGTATTTACTTAGACCGACCGGAAGATTGCCGACACTACCCTAGCCTAATCAATGAGATGGTGAGGGATGAGTGCGAAATGATTGAGGTCGTGGATCTGCAAGATACGAAAAAAGCTCAAAGAAAACTCGACCTTCTAATGAAAGATAGCCGTCCTTCAAGCTTTTCATAATAGGGATCTTTTGAGGATCGTGCTCTGCCGTTAAGCTAAGTACTGGTTCTCTTCTAACCAATCTAACGCAACCAATGCTGCTAATGAACATACTGCTCTGTCGATGCCATCAACAAATTTGAGCTCTTCGATTTCAGCATCTGGAGACAGTTCACCTGTGTAATCTGCAGCGTAACAAGTCAATTGCACAGATACGCCTTCCGCTTTGCCATCGGCTTGTCCAGTAAATGTCTCAACGTATTTGATTGAATCAGGTACCAAATCGACTGAAGTCTCTTCTTTGATTTCACGAACCAGTGCTTGCTCGTCACTTTCGCCGGCTTCACGCTTGCCGCCCGGTAAGTAAAACAGTTCTTTGCCTTTTGATCTCACCATCAATAGCTTGCCATCTTTAATAAATACCCAAGCGAGCTTATCAATTACCTTATTCATGTTCTTAGACCTTGTTATATTGCTTATTCTTCTAGTTAGCGCGATCGTATCGCTGTAAGCGCATGTTACATGCAGAGATAAACATATTCTATTGAATTACTTAGGGAATGGCCTTGAGAACAGATAGACGACAGCCTTCAAGGCGGTTCCTTCAGCTTACCACCAGCGACAACAACTGAACTGCAAATACATTAGTCAATCAACCACTCAATGGCAGAGTCGTATTCTTCAAATGACTTAATATCGCCAGACACAAACCAGCTACCGACTTTTGATGCGAGTTCTTGCCAGCTTTTATCGCCGTAAATCGCAATCTTGTCTATCTTAGAGTTGAGTTCTAGTCCGAGTTTGAAATCGTCCCATGCGGCGCGCAGCTCCCAACCAGTTAATGTTGAGATGTCGACCAGAATCTTCAATGCGGAAGAGTCGAGCTCTTCTATTGTTGTTTTGAAGATTGGTATCATTGCTTGATAATCGTCGTGCGTCAGCTTTCCTTTCGCTTTAAACACGATGATGGTTTCGCAGCTAACACGTTCAATTCCAACCGATATTCCATGACGTTCAACACTCATAACCTAGCCCTTCTATTCGAAATCTAGGCTTAGCTTAGAGCATTCAACAGATAACAAATGAGAGGTTGGCTTCAAAACCAACGCGCGGCTAGTTTTAGGTCGAAATTACGGTGTCGAACTTCGCTTAATGGCAATAACAGAATAAGTGTGCCAGTGCTTCATCTTACCTAATGAGGTTAGCGCTTGTTCGTCGCGCTCATGAAAACGTATAACCTCGAAGTCATCAAACAAGCTCAACACTTTTGCTTTGATGAGTGGCATTGTGGAGGTGCGATAACCATGAGCCCAGCTATCATCGACACCCATGAAATCGCCTGCGAATACACCACCGATTTCAATGCTATTGATGATTCGTTGCCACGTTTCATCAAACTGAGTTGGCTCTGCAAAAAATAGGCTCGAGTTGGCAATAACAAGCCCAGCTTTTGGGTAATCATAATCTTCAAATGCACTTTGAGATATCTCGACCAAAGGCTTACCGCCAAACCTGTCTCGACATATTGATATCGAGTCAGGATTAACGTCAAACCCGTACACTTGGTAACCTTGCTGCTCTAAAAAGTCGATATCACTACCCGTACCACAGCCGCAATCAATCGCGACGTTTAAGCGCGACTCGTTAAGCTTTGTAGCGAATTCTGTTCTTTTTGAATGGGGTTTATCTAAGGCTTTTTGATAATACTGACGCCAGATTTCAGAATGCTCATTCATTGATAAACCCCAGTAATTGGGTCAGGTTTTGAATCTCAACAATAGGTAACTTCGAATCTGCGGTCGCCTCTTCCGTGTTCAGCCATACCACTTGCAAGCCCGCTTCTAACGCAGGATAAATGTCTTTTTCTAGAGCATCGCCAATCATGGTGACATCTTGGGGTTCGATATCGAGTTTGCCAATAATGGCAGGATAGAAACCAGAATCGTATTTGGATAAGCCAATACTCGCCTTACAGAAGTAGCCATCAATGTATTGGGACAATCCGACACGTTCAAATGCACGGATGATGTCACCTTTGCTGGAATCGGCTGCATTCGTCGCAATGTATATGTTGTGATGCTTCGACAATTGAGCGAGCAAGGCTTGTGCCCCACTCACTTCTTCTACGGTTTCCCAGTCACACATTTTCCCTTGTGCGTCTGGGAAGTCGATCATTAAGGTGTTGCCCCAATCAAATAAGACGGTTTTAGTCAGCTTAGTTGAAACCGTTGATTTTGTAGCTTTGTTCATCATGCCTCCTGCATCGATGATGTAGCGAATGTTTCGCCGTACTTATAAGAACTTCTCGATAAGAATCTCATCATAGTACTGGCCGCCAATCTTAGCGTGTTTCTTTGCTATCCCGACAGTTTCAAAACCCTGTTTGAGATAAGCCGCTAATGCGCGTTCGTTACCAGCTAAAACATAGGCAAAAAGCTTTTCGTAGCCTTTGGCTTTTGCGACTTCGAATGTATGTTCAAATAACTGTTTTGCAACGCCTTGCCCACGGCTGTTTGCATCTACATAAGTTCCAATAATACCCACATGATCAAAAGCTTTTGTATAAGAGGCAAACGGCTCTACGTTTTGAAAACCAAGTAATTGATTAGTCGTTTGGTTAACAGCAACACTGAACACACCACGTTCGGGAAACGACTCAATAAAACCTTTCTCTTCATCCAACGTAAACGTCTGATCTAAGATGGTATAACGCCCTTCGATGATGATTGGGTTTAATACATCGATAATACCCTGAGCATCATCTACGGTGACTTGTCTGATTGTTAAGCTCATACTTTCTCTACCTTTTTTCTTTGGGCAGATTCTAGCTTGATATGCCATCCATTTGATAGGACAGAATGTTGTCAAAAGCGATATCAAAGTAGAGTTCGTAGCTATTTTGTTCAACGTAGCCTAAATGCGGTGTCGCTGTGACGTTTGGCAAGGCTAACAGAGGTTCACTCTCTGACGTTGCGGGCTCAATTTCAAAAACATCAATCGCCGCTCGTTTGCTGGCTACCTTGGTGAGTTCATTAAACAAGGCTTTTGGCTCGACCAACTCCGCTCGGCTGATATTCACAAACAGTGAGTCTGGCTTCATTAAGCCAAGATCTTCAGCAGTAACGCAGCCTCTAGTGGCGTCATTCAAGCGTAGGTGCAAAGAAAGTACATCGACATTACTGAAAAACGCGTGTTTGTTTTCTGCCGCTTCAAATCCGTCGGCCTGTGCTTGGTCTCTTGAGGTTTGGCTTCCCCACACAAGCACATTCATACCGAATGCTTTGGCGTATTGCGCGATGCAACTCCCGATTTTTCCATAGCCCCAAATACCGAGCTTTAAGCCCTTTAATGTTCTGCCTAAACCAAGTGAGCCTGAATCTTGCCATTGGTTCTGTTTGAGGTTTGAAGCGTAAGTAGGAATATGACGAGATGCCGCCATGATCAACGCCCAACACAGCTCAGAAGGTGCAACTGGTGAACCGCGCCCTTCCAGCACTTTCACACCGAGGCGTTCACACAGTTGCGGGTCGATATGGTTACTGACTTTACCTGTTTGGCTGATTAACTTGAGATTGGGTAGCTTGGATAGTAACGACTCGGTGATTTCAGTACGTTCTCGGATGAGCACGAGTGCTTCAAAGTCGTGTAACTTCTGCGCAAGTTCGTCTTCACGGTACGTTTCTGTGAATACCTTAACCTCGTGTTGTTCTAACTTGTTGTAGCACGCAAGGCTTTTTACTACGTTCTGATAATCATCCAATATTGCAATTTTCACTACACACTCCTTGTTGTATTGCTTGACTGCTTTTCGAGATCAAAGTGCCATGGCTTAAGATTCAATCAAGCCAATGGGCACTTTTTAATCTTACTCTTATTGATGAACCACTTTGAAACGCTCAAGTACCAACATCATGCCTTCACTTGGTGTGATCTTGAGTTCTTCACATTCACGAGAGAAAAAGTTCCAATGCGCTTTTCTCCACCATGCTAGAGTTTTGTCACCCTCACCTTCTGCGGCAGCAAATTCAGCGGTCACTTGATTGTATGGACACAAGGAAACAGACGTGATTTCAACAATACAGATAGGCTTACCTTCCCAATCGGTAACAACTTGTAAGTGGCCGACAACAGGCATCACTTCATCTTCATGGCTGTACCAATATTCAAGGCTGCAAGACGCCTGCTTTTCGCCTTTCAATATCAGTTGTGCGCACAAATTCGCGTTGTATTCGTCTCCACAGAAATAGTCTGCACTGAATGAGGTGTGCTTCTTGGCCATTTCTTCCGGCAGTGAGTTTAGGTAGCTATCGAGATAAGCTTGGCTTCTTTCTTCCATGATGGTTCCAATTTCAATATAAGGTTCAGTGAATACCAGCCTTTAGGCAAGCGACTGACTGTGATGTTGGTAACCTATCAAGGTGCGAGATCGGTGTAAACCTGAGGAATGTCAAAATGGGGATTTGAATGGACACGAGGCTTATAAGGAAGAGCTAAAAGCGGCTTTGAACTTTGCTTTTAGCTCTTCATAGTTCGTGTTTTGAAACTGTAAATAACTTAACGGTTAAGGAACTCTACCGCTTTATCTGGGAAGTCAGTAAACACGCCGTCTACTTTCACTTGGTTGTAGAACACATCCAACATGCCATCGAAATTATCGGCATAGCCCGGAATTCGACCTGGGTCAGCACGGAACGTATATGGGTGAACGTCTAAGCCAGCCTCTTTGGCAGATTTCATCAACGGTTTAATGATGATGTTCTCTTTGGTCGATGCGTCGTCCACCAGCATAGGTTTCCACGGGCCAATGCCATCTGCATAGGTCGCAACCTTTGCCATCCCGCCTTTCTCAAACATCCAATCGTAACTGTAAGGTGTCGCCTTATCTCCCTTATAAGTCATGGTTTCGTTCCAATCGGTGTAAGCCATGAGCTGAACGAGTTTCAAGTCCATTTCCATCGCTGGCATAAGTTCATCGTTGATGCGTTGCAATTCGTTAGCGTCAAAACACTGCAAATAGACCTTATCGTCTTTTGTTAAGTAACCGTATTGATGCAAGGTCGCCAGTACCGCTTTAGAGATGTCTTTGCCTTCATGGAGATGGAACCAAGGCGCTTTGATTTCTGGGTAGATACCTACGTCGTAACCAAGTGTCTTATTCAATCCTTGGATCATTTCAATTTCTTCTGCAAACGTTGGTACGCGGAAATCAGACTGCCACATTGGGAAGCGAGTTGGATACCCTGCCACTCTGTTGCCTTGCTCATCAAGGTTAAAACCTTCTGTCACCTTTAATGATTTGATCTCAGCAAGCGTGAAATCTATCGCGTAGTAGCGACCATCGTCACGTGCACGATCTGGAAAGCGGTTTGCAACATCAGTAACGCGATCTAGATAATGGTCGTGAAGTACCACCAGTTGGTCGTCTTTGGTCATCACGACATCTTGTTCGATGTAGTCAGGTTTCATCGCATACGCGAGCGCTTTTGCTGGCAATGTGTGCTCTGGTAAGTAACCCGATGCACCTCGGTGAGCAATAACTAAAGGATCAGCAAGTGCATTGGCCGATAAGCTCAGTGCCAATAAAGTTAGGGACAGTGACGTTGTTTTCATTGTTATATTCCTTGATAACAAAGAGGCAGGTTATCCCTGCCTCTGTCATTTATTAGTATGGTTGTGTTTGTTAAAACTCACTTAACAAACGATCAAGTTAACGAGTGATTAAGCTATGGCTTCTTTCTCGCGCTCAAGGCTTTTCTCTTTATGGTGCTTACGTTCACCAATAAACGCGTACACCAGACAGATGATTGAAGCGATACAAGCGCCAACCAAGATTGTGAAACCACCATCCCAGCCGTAATGGTCAACCATGAAGCCTAATACTGCGTTTGCAGCAACCGCACCGCCTAAGTAACCAAACAAACCGGTTAAGCCAGCCGCTGTACCCGCGGCTTTTTTAGGGGCAAGCTCAAGTGCGTATAGGCCGATTAGCATTACAGGACCGTAAATTAGGAAGCCAATCGCAATTAGAGCCAACATATCAACCGTTGGGTTACCCGCAGGGTTAAACCAGTAAACCAATACTGCGATAGTCACTAGCACCATGAACAAGATACCAGCAGGCGCACGGCGACCTTTGAATAACTTATCTGAGATCCAACCACACAGTAGCGTGCCCGGAATACCTGCCCACTCGTATAAGAAGTAAGCCCAAGACGATTTATCTACAGAGAAGTCTTTCGCTTCTTTTAGATAAACAGGCGCCCAATCAAGTACACCATAACGAATCAGGTAAACGAACGCGTTCGCGATAGCGATTGACCACAACAGTTTGTTATTAAAGACATACTTAAAGAAGATCTCTTTTGCTGTCATCTCTGTTTCGTGAGACTTGTCGTAATCATCTGGGTAGTCGTTTTTGTGTTCTTCAATTGGAGGTAGACCACAAGACTGAGGCGTATCTCTTACGGTAAACCAAACAAAGACAGCAACGAGAGTGGCAAAAAATGCAGGAACATAAAAAGCGGTTCGCCAATCGTCGTTAAAAGCCCACAGCCCCAACAAGAACATTGGACCAATCAAACCGCCGCCAACATTGTGCGCGACGTTCCATACCGACACTATCTCGCCGCGTTCTTTGCGTGACCACCAGTGAACCATGGTTCGTCCACACGCTGGCCAGCCCATACCTTGGAACCAACCATTCAAAAACAGAAGGATAAACATCGCGGTAATGCTGCCTGTTGCCCATGGCATAAAGCCAAAGCAGAACATCACCAGTGCCGACATTAACAAACCACCGCTGAGGAAGTAACGAGGATTAGAACGGTCAGAAACACTGCCCATTAAGAACTTAGATAAGCCGTAAGCGATAGATACCGCCGCTAATGCAATCCCTAGTTCTCCGCGGCTAAAGCCTTGCTCAATGAGATAAGGCATCGCCAAACTAAAGTTTTTACGGACTAAGTAGTAACCCGCATAGCCAACGAAGATGCCAAGAAACAGCTGCCATCGTAGTCGTGTGTAGGTGCTATCGACTTTATCTGATGATAAGCGATCGATATGCGCCATAGGTTTGAATATTCCAAACATAGGAACCTCATATTATTGGGCGAAGGAAGAATAAAATGCTCGAACGAAAAAATATAGCGCTCATTCGAAATTAAGGGAATTGTATGTGCTTCAGGATTAATTTCTGTGACAGAGATAGCTATTAACAATTAATTACTTTAAATACAGCAAATTAGTTTCATTTAATTAGACTACGCTTCATGTTCCTGTGGGGTTTTGTCTAATTAAACATCAGAAATTTCGAATGTAAATGCACAAGAAAAGAGCGAGCGAACATAGATCAACCAACAGCAACTTTGTTATTACTGCGAATGCATAGTGAATAACGACAATTTTGGTTAAATCTGTCGAGTTATGAAGGTGGTTTGGGCTATTGGTTAAAGAAGTTCGCCAAAATCAATGCAAACAAAAAGGGTCTAGATTTCTCTAGACCCTTTTAGGTGATAACGCTTGGTGGCTTTATGTTGGCTAATTAGACAAACATTAACTAATTACTTTGTATTAGCTAGCCACACGAAGTGATTATGCGTCGATGTAAAAAGCTTCTACAGTGCCTTTTAGAGTAATAAGCATTGGCTGACCAAAACGATCTAGCGCTTTTGGAGAAGGGATCTTAACCCAACCTTCGCTGATGCAGTATTCTTCAACATCAGTACGCTCTTTACCATTTAGACGAATGCCGATTGGGTATTCGAAACACTCAGCAACGTGGTGTGGGCTGCGTGGGTTGCCTGCAAGATGATCTGGTAAAGCTGGTCTTGAATTAGTATCGCTCATGTTCATTACCTGTATGTACGTAAATAAAAAAAGTGCGTCATTCTAGTCAATATAGGCTTTGTGCTCAACAACTGCTGTAATAAATCGTATTGATAGTTTTAATCAGCGTCTAGTTGTTTGATTTATCGGCGATAGTTGCTCTGTTTGAACCCAAGATAAACCCAGCAGTAACAGAATTCAGTGTTGAGCTCAGAATAACGATGACTGAAGTAAAAATATTATTGGTAGGAATAAGCGAAAGGTAGCGAACAAGTATAAAAATAGGCGAGCGAGCTATGTATCTAGAAAATATGTCTCTAGAAAATTAGCGCCAAACTCAAGGGCTCGGCGCTAAGTAGCTATGTTGATTACGCTTTTTCAGTCTCAACCGTTTGGTTAGAACTAGAAAGAAGCTCATCCACAATTTCTTTAGAACGAACAGCCAACACTGAAAGAAGCGTGTCACTCAGGCCATGAGAAGATTCACAACAACCCTGTAGGAAGATTTTGACGTCACAGCTTGGCTTCATGTCTAATTGGTATGAACGCCCTACCGATTTACTATCAATCAAAGGTTCAATTGAGCTCAGCATTTGGTTGAACTCATCGTATCGATAACCAGTAGCAAGAATGATGGCATCGTATTCATTCCATGTCTGTATTTTGTTGATCGTGTCATTCAAGCGCAATGCGACTTTGTCATCTTTCTGCGCGACCTCTTGAATGTCATGACAACGTAGATGTTGATGGTTACCTTCACCCGTTACTTTCTGCAAGTAAAGCAGCTCATAAATCGCGTTGAGCTCTTCTGTATCGACTACCGAGTAATTGGTAGCACTAAAACGAGAAAGAATATGATCGCGCTGCTCTTGCGTGCTTTCATACATGTGGTCAGTGAAATCAGGATCGAACACTTCATTAACGAACGGACTGTCATCGGCAGGGTGTAATGCGAAGCGACGGTTGACCATATGAATCTCGCCATCTGCATAACGGTTTGTTAGATCAACGAATATTTCGGCAGCGCTCTGCCCAGCTCCGACTATCGCGATTTTAGGCTCTGAATTTCCTTTAAAGGTCTCGCGCCATACTTTGTATTTAGAAGAATGGATAATTTTTTCATTATCATGGCCTTCGAACTGTTTCGGTAGCTTCGGCATTCCTCCCATACCAACAATAAGGTTCTTAGCGATTCGAACCGTCTGATTGCCGTGTATATCGGTAGAGGTAACTTTTACTTTTGAGCTATGACCGTTTTCTTCAATCGCTTCAATATCAATAACTCGTTGGCCGTAATTTACGCGCTCTGAGAATTGATTAGCAACCCAAGTCAGGTAGTCGTTAAACTCAACACGGGAAGGGTTCATGCTACCAAGGTTGATGAAAGCGTTGAGTCTGTCTTTGGTGTGCAAATAGTTTACGAACGAGTATGGGCTTGTTGGGTTTCGTAACGTCACCAGATCTTTCAAACAAGATATTTGCATTCTTGTTCCATCAAGCAACATACCGCCGTGCCATTCAAAATGAGGTTTTTGCTCCAAGAAGCAATAACTTAAGCCTTTATCTTTAGCTTGCTCTTCTAACGCAATGGCTATCGATAAATTAGCAGGGCCAAACCCTACTCCGAGAACATCATATTCCTTAATTTGTTTCGTCATGTATAACCTCATGATAATTGTTGGGTACAAGGCCCCTATTCCGACTCCCTTTACCAGTACTTACCGCTTCATTATTAGAACTCGTTACTGAAAAAGCTGTCTTTCAACTGACACATTAAAGCCGCACGTTTGTGCGGAAATTCAAATTCTTTTACTTTGGCAAATCCATATTTCTGCAGATATCCGATCATCTTGTCGTTATCGGCTCTTGGCTCGCTAACAATCTTTTCTGTACGGGGATCTGATAGATAGATGAAGTGGCAAACGGAAGGCAGCCAAGCCGCTACTTTATGTGCACCACGGTGGGATTCTTCACCGACCAGCATATGAATACCCCGGTCATAATCCCCTGCCGCGTAATAAGGTGCGATTCGGTCTTCTTTGGTCCAGTACACTTCGACGTAGGCGAAAGGCTGATTGTCTAAACACACAATAAGAAGCTGATTTTTGGTGTTTTTAAGTGATTCTTCTAAGTACTGTTTGTGTTCTTCCAGTGAGCCAGTTTGCTCCCAGAAATTCGCAACACGTTGGCTATTTTGCCACTTATTGAAGAGGGTTAAGTGCTTGTCGACATCTAAGCCTTCGAGAGTGAGAACAGCGTTAAGATCGGGAATATAACGGCGATACAACTCACCCAATAAGGGCTTGGGTCTCGCCGGATGATACCCTGCTGCGTCGAGGATTTGCTTATGCGGGTAAAGGTTATGATTCTGGTTTTTTAGCCAAAGATCAGGTGTTTGCATAACGGCTTCACGCCATAACACCTTTAAACCTTCAGCAGTTTCAAAACACAAAGAATCCAACACTTCGCTTTTAAACTGTCCGAGTTCAATCGTTCGAATCTCAGGGTTAGCAGAGAACAGAATGGCAAATGCAGAAAGTTGCTCCGTATTGAGCGCTGTCATTTGAGTTAAACGCCAAAACTGATTTGTTTCACGCACCACTTCAACCACACCGGAACTTACTTCCACGCAGTAACTGTCTTGTGCCTCACTTAGAGAAACACTCTGCCCATCGGGCAGAGTGTTCAAAGGCTGGCGGTTACCAGTCATAGGTTACGCTCGCAATTACGTTACGGCGATCACCGTAGAAGCAGTAGAAATCACACGTAGCCACGTACTCTTTGTCTGCTAAGTTCTTCGCTGCAACTTGGAACTTGTAATCTTCAATACGGTAGCTTAATGTTGCGTCAAATAATGTGTATGAAGGAACAACGTTCGTTTCTGTATTATCGGCGTATGAATCACCAACGTAACGAGCACCTGCACCAATCGTTAAGCCATCAAGAGGACCATTTAGGAAGCGGTAATTTGCCCAAGCTGAAGCAAGTTGGTCAGCAATTTGTGATGGCGTGTTACCTACATTACTGCTTGTCGAATCTGCTGTTATTTCAGAATCAATGAATGACACGTTACCAATTAACGTTAGCTCTTCTGTTACGTTAGCCACGGCTTCTAGTTCAATACCACGGTTACGAACTTCACCAATTTGCGTTAACTGGCTATTAACAGTGCGTGCTAGGTTTTCTTTCGAGACTTCAAATGCCGCTATGTTGAAGTAGCCTTCAAAGCTACGCGGTTGGTATTTCAAACCCACTTCATACTGTTCGCCGCGTTCTGGTTTAGCCGGGTCGCCATTTACGTCAAGTTGAATAATAGGATTGAACGACTGTGCGTAACTAACGTATGGCGTAAAGCCATTATCCATTAGGTAAGCAACACCTAAGTTGGTTGTCCATTCTTCGTTATCAACCTTAGTTTTCTTGCCTGTCGTGGTGTTGTGAGTCTTGTTTTGGGAATCGTCGTAACGAACACCGATTTGTACTGCCCACTTATCCGCAATCATCATTTGATTTTGTAAATACAAACCTAATTGATTGTTTTTGGTTTTCGTCGTTTCACGATCTGCTTCTGTATAGATCTGGTTATTAGTTGGGTTGAACAGCGAAATGTTTGTACCGTAGCTTGGATTGAATATGTTGAACAATGGGTTGCCGTCAGACAGGACAACAGGGTCCCCTGTTAAACTGTTTAGGGGGTAGTCTTTATTTTCAATATCAATGGTTTGATAGTCAATACCTGCTAAAAGAGTATGGTCTACAGCACCTGTAGTGAACTTATGAACTACACGATTATCAATGTTAAATGCATCAGATGTACCTTCTTCTGTCGTTGCACCACGAACAACAGAAGTATTAGTTGGATCTAACGGGCCATAACCCAAATCTTTCGCGTAACCAATCGTGTACATTTGACGGAGGTTAATGTCCATCTTACTGTAACGTGTGTTCTGCATGAAGTAGGTACTGTCATTGAAATGGTGTTCAAATTCATAACCTAATGACAGTTGTTCACGCTCGAACGTTTCCCAATCTGTATTACCTACTGCTGTGCTATCACTGATTTTGCCATTTGGATTCGAGGTTAACGTTCCTTCCATTGGTAAAAACTGTAGGTACGGGTCGGAATCATCTTTCTGGTAGCTAGTTAGCAGTGTGATTTTTGTGTCGTCTGTGAATTTATAAGCCAGAGAAGGAGCGATAAAAATGCGTTCAGCTTCTACACCATCGACACGACTGCCATTTTTACGACCAAGTGCTTGCAGGCGAAACGCCATTTTATCGTTAACTTCAGAGTTCACATCTAAGCTAATTTGCTTGCGATCATCAGTACCGTATTCGATAGCAAACTGACCCGAACCACCATCAAACTGTGGGCGCTTGCTGATTACGTTAATAACACCACCAGGAGGGGTTTGGCCGTACAACGCTGATCCTGGACCACGTAAGATTTCTACACGCTCCAAACCAAACGGGTCGATTTGCCAACTGTAGAAACCGGATGAATACAAACGCGTTCCGTCTTGATACAAGCCACTGTTTGCTTGCTGAAAACCACGGATAACAAACCAATCTTGCTTGTTGTCTTCACCAAAATAATTCGCTTGGATACTCGGTGTGTATTGCAATGCATCGGCAATACTGATTGACGCTCGGTCGTCCATCTGCTCACGAGTAACAATAGAAATTGCACGTGGCGTCTCGCCTATCGCAACGTCTGTTTTGGTTGCCGTGCGACTGCTTAATCCCACGTAACTAAAATCTGGACCGACTGAACTGTCTTCTAGCTGCTGACCAATAACAACAACGGTTTCATCTTCGTTGGCCTGAACCATTCCTGACGTTATAACTAAAGCGACCGCAAGTGCTGTTGGGGTGCGCATAAAGTGCCGATTCATATATTTCTCCTTCAATACGGCTATGAACCAATTGCAATAAAAACACAAACAATAACGATAATAGTTATCATTGCGATTAATAATTTAACGGAGTGTACCACGTAATTTTCAAAATAAAACATCTCAGCAATAGATATTTATAAAATTATTCACAATACAAATGTCTGTATAAGTCTTTGATTACTTGATTATTCTGAACGATACCTAAATGATCCGTGTCTATAACAGCGGAATATTGGAGGTTGTTATGCTTATTCAACCCTTTTGATAACAGCTCTGAGCGACCATTTGGCTGTCCTGCCCACCAACAATGCAATTGGGTTTTTATGCTCGGTAATTGATACCCGCGACACAAAGCACGCATGTGTTGTTCAACAGCCCAGCTATAGAGCATTTGTTTTGCGTTGTCCGCCATGTAGCGGTCGAAGTTATTTTCCGCCAACCATGTATTAAAGACTTCTGGCCACCTTTGAGGAGGTACTGAATCGAGCAACTCTAAACATCTCTGCCCCTGCGCTTTCGTAATTGAACCAAGCAGCAATGAAATATGTTCCATGAGTTTGGTTTTTGAGGTTGGTGAGTCCCATTGGTCTTCAGCAATTTCAGTGCCTGGCACATAGCAATCGAGTAACCCAACAAACGCTATATCGTCGCCATTCCTCTCTAAACGTAATGAGATTTCCTGAGCAAGTGCCCCACCTAATGACCATCCGACTAATCGATAAGGACCATGAGGCTGGATCTGTTTGATCGTTTGGTAGTACGTCTCGGCCATATCATTAAACGAGGAATCAAATACGCTCTCTGATACAAAGCTCTGTGACTTTATGCCAAATACACTTCTATCTCCTTCGAGTGCTTGTGCGAGTCTCTGGTAACCCGTCACACGCCCTGTCACAGGGTGAATACAGAAAACAGGTTCATTCTCGCACGTTGTATTATTGAGTTTTTCTACCAGTCGCAGATTGGCTAAGCTCTGATTACTATTTGTTACTTTCGCTTCTTGTTTCATAGCACTGACAAGCGCCGTTAAACGCTCAACATACTGCTCTGCTATTTGCTCGATGCCCGCTAATGAATAGTGCGTTTTCGAAAACTCCCATGACAGGCTTAACTGCCCAGACACAACCTGAGAGTTAACAACAAGTGGCGTCAACATCTGATTTAGTCCGGATTGAGGTAGGCTTCCGTCTTCGATAGGTGTACACCAGTGTGCGAAGCCGTCACTTGAGTACTGGCCGAGATAGTTAAACGTTGCGCTTGCTCGAAAACTATCGGTCGTGTCTTTGTTTAAATACCTTACGCCATAGCCGATACCGCCATCTTTCTTAACGCTTTCTTGATAGCTTTGGGTTTGGTTGAGCACATCAAGAATATCAGGTTGGAAATGCCCAATCATTGGGTACAAACTGGTCGTCCAACCCACCATTCTTGATAGATCAACGCCTGAGAAAACAGAATCTTCTCGACCATGTCCCTCTAAATACAGAGGAATCTCAGATTGCGCTTCACTTGTTAATACTGACACTAATGCAGCAATCAACACGCTTTGGATATCTCCGTGATTGGTGTTTGAAACACGCAATAACGTTTGAGTGAAGTCATTCGATAGTTCAGTTTTGTAAACCTGTTTATTTTGATAAAGCGCAGGAGGAAGCTCTTGCTTATTCTTGACTGAATTTGACGATTTCTGGACCAACTTATGCCAAGCGTATTGCATCAACTTTCCTTGCTCAGTAGTCGACCAGTGTTCAACTTGACGGACGGTTTCATTGATTTCACTCGAATTCGGCATTAACTGGATAGCTTGCCCCGCAACTTGTTGTTGATACACCTTCCAAAGGTCATCTAACAGAATTCGCCAAGACACACCATCCACAGCTAAGTGGTGAATAGCTATCATCAAGCGATTTGGGGATTCTGAACATTGCACGTAACCGGCCTGAATTAATCGACCAGTATCGATATCCATGCTTTGATGAATCTCTTGTGCAAATGCTGAAAATGCATCTTCAGAGCTCACTGAGCTTATCCAAAGGTATTGGCGTTCTTGATAAGGTTGATACTGTTGTTTCCAACGACCTTGATGCTGTTTAAATGCGAGCCTCAAACTTGGGTGTTGTTTAACCAACGCCTGAATCGCCAATTCCAGATAGTCGGTATTCATGTCTTGCTTAAGCTCAACACAGATATGCTGATTCCAATGATCAGGCTCAGGAAACTCTTGAGCAAAGAAATGAGCCTGGATCGGCATTAAGCCAAACACTTCTTCGGTCAAAACACGCTCTGTTGCTGCCTTATGGATATCCAAGGCTTCGGCTAGGTCAGTTAACGTTTTGCCTTCAAAGACTTGCTGTGGTGTTAAGTTGTAGCCCGCAACGCGTACTTTACTCACCATTTGCAAGCAAAGTATCGAATCACCTCCCAATGCAAAGAAGTTATCCGCACAACTCACTTGATCTATGCCGAGTAGCTGCTGCCATATATCTACGAGCAACGCCTCTTGTTCGGTTTCAGGTAACACAACTGTCGCGATCGATTGAACGTTCTCATCCATAGCGGGGAGCGAGGCTCTATCAACTTTACCAGCAGGTGTTAAAGGCAATTTATCCAAGAGCATTAATTGGTTTGGGACCATGTAATCGGGTAACTCTCGTGAAAGCGCTTCGAGAATCTCATCAAGATCAAAACGGTCAGGCTCGCTACTCTGCAAATAACCAAACAACTGTTTTTGTTGGCCGGCCTCTTTCACTGCAACAACGCAATGCTCAACCTTAGATAGTGCTTGAAGGCGGCTTTCAATTTCTCCTAACTCAACTCGAAACCCTCTGATTTTAACCTGCTGATCCACGCGCCCTATATATTCCATCACGCCACTTTGATTCCAACGAACCAAATCACCAGTGCGATACATACGTTGGCCTGCTCGTTTGTAAGAGCTATCTCGACTAGTCGTATCATCTGTATTGAAAGGATCAGGTATGAACCGCTCAGAAGTTAAATCCGGTTGGTCTAAATATCCACGAGCCAACCCGACTTCACCGCCGATGTATAATTCCCCAACGGCGCCAAGTGCGACCTTATTGAGTTGCGAATCCAATATGTACAAACGACGTTCGCCGACAGGCTGACCAATCGGAGCATACGCACTGTCCAATTTATCCTGAGGGTATGCACGCCAAATCATCGGTGTGACTACGGTTTCTGTTGGACCATAACCATTGATAATACGCGAAGGGTTCACGACCTTTTGCAAACGTTGATAGGTTTCAGCGGTAAAGGCTTCGCCACCAAGTGTCCAGGAGCGGACATTGATAGATGGTTTTTGATATTCAATCCAATCAAGCAACGGACCCACGTAACTCGGCGGGAAACAGGCAATGGTAATCTTTTCATTGCACAGCACCTCGCAAGTTTTCTCAACACTCCACAACTCTTGATCTCGGATGACAAGCTTGCTACCAAAAGCTAACGGCACTGTCCAACGCTCAACGGCACCATCAAAGCTAATCGAAGCGAAGTGCAGCTCAACGTCTTCTGGTGTCATACCATATTGCTTGCCAATAGTTTGAACGTGCATAGACAAACCATTGTGGTTGACTGCCACGCCTTTCGGTTTACCTGTCGAACCGGAGGTATAAATGATGTATGCCAATTGTTCAGGGAGTATCGTTGGCATTAATTCAGTTGGTAAACATTGTCCGTTACCTAAAGATTGAGTTAAGTCTTGCTGGCGATAAATGAAAGAACTTACTTTTGGTAATGAAACGTCAAACTCAGATTGAATGTTTTGCCAACGGAGCTCTAGGCCTTGCTGGGTAATCACAAACCCCGCCTTAGAATCTTGAACCATATATGCAAGACGCTCAGTTGGATAATCAGGGTCTAGTGGTAGAAATGCCCCGCCCGCCTTCATGACTGCAACCATAGAGACAATCATTTCGACGCCTCTCTCGAACAACACACCGATCGCTTGATCTCGAACTACGCCTTTAGCGACAAGTTTGGACGCCAATTCTGATGATGCCGAATCCAATTGCGTGTAGCTCAACTCAAAGTCTTGATGCTTTAGTGCGATGGCATCAGGTCGTGCTTTGGCTTGAACTCCAATAAGTTCAACAATTGACTGAAACTCCCACTCACCTTCTGGTTGCGATAGTTTTTCTAAAACAGATGCATCGTGTCGTGTGAGGTGATTGATTCGGGCCAGGTTGTTATCTACATGCGACTCCAGACTGCCGATGAGATGTTCAAGTACAGCATTCAACTCAACCATCACATCAGAATCGATTCGATCCTTTGAATACGTGAGCACGACACCTATTTTTCGCTCTGTCTCACGGATATCCAGTGCAATATCGAATAACGCAAATTCCCCGTTTTGTTGCTCAGCCTTCAATGTAAGTTGGCTATCTAATTGAATCTCATCAGCCAACGAACTTTGATGGTTAAAAAGCACTTGAAACAAGGGAGTTTGTCCTGCTTTTCGTTCGTAATTCTTTGGCTCACCGTCGTTTTGCTCAGCCGTGAAAGCACTGACTAACTGATCGAATGGCAATAGTTGATGTTCTTGCGCCTCAAGTACTTTGTTGTGGGCTCCTTCAATCACATCAGATAAAGAGCTGTTAGGCGTTATGGATTGCTGAATAACCATAGTATTCACAAAAAAGCCTATCAGATTAGACACTTCGTGGCGGGTACGATTCGCCATCGGTACACCGACTGATATATCTGTGCGATACGTTACCTTGGCTAAAGCAGCCTGCCATATCCCTAACCATAAGCTCGAAGTCGTTACCGACAACTGACGCGCAATCTGTTTTAGTTTGTCAGATTGCGACTCATTGAGTTCATAGCTGATCGAACCAGCAATGCGTCTTTGATTTGGTGTAACGTCACTATGCCAAGGGAACAGTGGGCTTTGATCTGTTTGTAAAAGCTCACGCTTCCAAAACTCAATATGTTGCTGCCCTTTCCCCGCATCCAATAACGCGCTTTGCCAATGAGAATAATCACGATATTGAATCGCTAACTCTGGCAATTTACCTTGTTGATAAAGCGTAACGAGTTCATTTAAAAATACGCCAATCGACCAACCATCAGAAACGATGTGATGCATGACAAGCTGTAGCTTCCACGAATGATCACCGGTTCGTAAACATTGCATACGAATTGGCAGTTCAGTCTCAAGCTCAAACGCTTTGCCAATAAACTCCTGCTCGGCGTCTTGAATTTGCTCTTGATTCCAACTTTGAGCATCAACACCAACCGGATGCATCACCGCCGCTTTGTCGACAAACTGAATAACCTGCTCTGTGGCACTGGTAATAAAGCGTGTTCTCAACACATCATGGCGTTCTAAGACTTGGTTGACGAGCTGGGTTAATCGGTCAATATCCAAATCACCATTAACTTTGAACGTCCCCGACATATGGTAGGCACTGTTGCCTTTGTCTAGACGATAAATATCCCACAAACGTTGTTGTGCCGGAGACAGCGAGACTTTCTGCTCAGAACCAACCGCAACAATAGGTAGTTTTTCGAAATCTAAACCTTTGTTACTCAGCAGTTCGATAAACTTGATTTGCTCTGGTTTTCCCAGTTGTAGAAAACGTTTTGCTAACGCGTGTCTATCGATTTGTCCTTGGTTAGTCGCCTTGGGTTGAGTCGTCGCTTTTGACTGACTCTTTGTTTGTAGATTGTTCTTGTCTATTGGGTCGTTCATAGCAGCTCCAGTTCGTCCATCAATGCTGCCATGGCATCGAATTCGTCTTGTTGATGTTCATTTTGTGTTTGATATTGAGCTTGCAAGCTATCCGTTAACGCCTGCAGGTTATTGGCCTCGAAAAAGTCTTTCAGTACCACCTCTAAACCAAGCTCTTGATGTGCCTTAGCGACCACTCGAGTTGCTAATAGTGAATGACCACCCAGAGCAAAGAAGTTGTCGTCTAAGCCCACTTGAGGGACTTCTAGAACCTCTTCCCAATTACTCGCAAACCACAATTCCAACTCCGTTTCGGGAGCGCGGTATTCGATTGACTGCCATTCCGGAGCCGGCAGAGCCTTTCTGTCACGCTTACCGTTTGGAGAAAGTGGCATCTCACTCAACCCAACCAATATACTTGGCACCATGTAGTCAGGGAGATGTTCAGAAAGGTGTTTGTTTACAAGATCTGGTTTGTCTTGATCCCAATTGGAGTCGATGACATAGCCAACCAATTGGTCGCCAGTTTGATGCTTAAACGCAATCACAGCAGACTCTTCTACCCATTCGAGTTGATTGATCACATTTTCGATTTCTTCTAACTCAATGCGCAAACCGCGAATTTTGACTTGGTTATCCAAACGACCCAAATATTCCAATCGACCATCAGCAAGTTGAATAACTTGATCACCCGTTCGGTACATTCGGCTTCCTGATGCGCCAAACGGATTGGGTACGAATCGGTCTGCGGTAAGGTCCGGGCGAGCTAGATATTCACGCGCTAATCCAATACCCGCTAAATACAATTCACCAGGAACACCAATCGGCACAGGGTTCCAGTTGTCATCAAGTACATGTAGCTGAGTATTACTGATCGCATAACCTATCGGGATACGCTTAGACACGGGTAACTCACACGGCCAATACGTCACATCGATAGCCGCTTCTGTAGGCCCGTATAGGTTATGTAATTCAACTGGAGCGTTATTAAGCACTTGATCAACAAGGTCGGCAGGTAGTGCTTCACCACTACAGATAATGCGTTTTAAAGAGACACAGTCTGATATGTCTGTTTCTACCGAGAATGCGTTCAACATCGATGGCACAAAATGAAGTGTTGTCACCTGTTCTTGTTGAATGACTTCGGATAGGACACTTGATTGGCGATGAGCTTCAGGCGGCGCGATCGCTAAGCGTGCACCAGTCATCAATGGCCAGAAGAACTCCCATACCGAAACATCAAAGCTAAATGGCGTTTTCTGCAACACACAATCGGATTCATTGAGTGCATATTCTTGTTGCATCCAATTCAAACGGTTTTGTAATGCGGCTTGGGTGTTCACCACTCCTTTTGGCAGGCCCGTTGAACCAGAAGTAAAGATCACATACAACGCCTGCTCTGGATGCCAGTGAACTAATGGTGGCATTGATGACTGCGCTGACGTATCTAGCTGGCTTAAATCGAGATATTCGCAGCCCTCACTTTCTGGCCACAAGTGCATTGAGCTTGAATCCGTAAGCAGCAAGTCTATATTCGCCGACTGCAATATATACTGAAGTCGTTCTGCCGGATAACTTGGATCCAATGGCACATAAGCACCACCGGCACGAGTGATAGCATGCAAACCAACCACTAAGTCAAACGAACGTTCAAGTCCTAAACCAACACGCGTTTCATTAGTAACCCCTCTCTCACGCAGCCAGTTAGCGAGTTGGTTGACACGATCATCAAATTGTTTGTATGTAAGGGTATTACCTTGCATAGATAAGGCGACGGCATCTGGTGTTTTTTCAGCTTGCTGTTGAATCGCTTGTGACGGCGTCACGAACGTACCCCAATCAAGGGAGGTGTTATTGAACGCTCGACTTTGTTGTGTTGCATTCTCATCGATCAAATGAAGTTGGCTAACTAACTTATCACTATTTGTAGCTATCCTATCTAAAAGTAATAGCCAATGCTCAAGCAACGCTTGTGCGAAATCTTGCGTGAAAATCGGAGACACATAGCTTACGAAACCAAGCCACTTACTTTCGGACATCTGTTGGATATCCATACCGATTTCGAGCTGAGCATTCACAACACCCGGATCAAATGGCTCGACATCGAGTCCTTGCCAATCGAACAAGGATTGCTCATCAAAGCTCTGGAAGTTGAAACTGGTTTGGAACACTGGGTGGTAGCGCAGATTTCCGGTAATCCCCAGTGATTCAACCAACATTTCAAATGGGAAGCCTTGTCGCTGTAGTGCCTGTTCGGTGAATGACTTCACTTGATTCAGTAAACCAGAGAAAGACAGTTCTCCACTAAATTGAGCCGGAATAACCAAACTGTTAATGAAGCAGCCTTGCATCGTCTGTGTTTCAATCTGCGTTCGACCCGCAACTGGCACACCAACACGTACTTGCTCTTGGCCGGAATACTTGTGCATCAGCAAGTGCCACAACGTCAGCATGACATTAAAAGGAGTCGTGTTATGCGATACAGCTAATGCAGTGATATTGGAAACTTGCTCACTTGTCAGTTCAAAGTGGAGTCGGTTACCTCGCGTATCCGCTTGTTCTCTCGACAAGTCACTGTGCAATACCAGTGGTTCAATGTCATATTTCAGCGCATTCAACCACCATGCTTTTTGTTCGGATGCTTCTTCAGATTCAAGCCACTGCTTTTGCCAATTCGCATAGTCTGCGTACTGAAAATCATTCGTAATTTCAGGTGTTCGTAGCCCCTGTCGTTTCGTTTTCTCTTCACTTCTGATCATGGACACATAGCAATCAGCCAATTCTGAAAGCAGTTGCTGCATGGCGATTCCATCACAAATAATATGGTGCGCGACAATAAGCAATTCGCCCTGTTTAACATTCGCTGATGTCTCAGGTTTACCGATTATCCAATCAAATCGAATCAGCGAACCTTCAGAAAAATCAAACGGTTTAGCAATCAGATCTTGGTACGCAGACAACCTGTGTTCATCGGATGCAAAGTGAGCATGGAGACCAAGAGGAACTTCTCGCTCAGCATGAATAGATTGCATCAGCTCACCTTCAACCTGGCTAAAGTTCGTCCTCAAGATTTCATGACGAGCAATCAGAATATTGATTGCTCGCTCAAGAACCGTGACGTTCACATCCCCATTAAATTTAAGTCCTAAAGGCATGTGGTAAGCGGCACTGATTGGTAGCAGTTGTTGAACGAACCACAATCGTTTCTGTACAGCAGAAGCCGGCATGTATGGCAGTCGTGACACGCGCTCGATGACAGCCATTTCTCTTCGACTTTGAGGGTCTAACACCACACATTGAGCAGCAAGGTCTTTAAGCAATGGCGTATCAAATACCGCCTGTAACGGCAGCCTGATGTTGTCTTGTTGGTTCAGCCTTCCTACAAGTTGGGTCGCCAATAGCGATTGACCGCCCAAAGCAAAGAAGTCATCCTCACGGCTTATCTTCTCTTTGCTAAATAGCACTTGCCATTGATTTGCTAACGCTAACTCCATCTCCCCAATTGGCGCTATATACTCTGAGCTAGCTTCCTCTTGCCAGTTTGGCATCGGTAGGCGCTTTTTATCGACTTTACTTGCTGGAGTTAAAGGAATCTTATCCATTTTGACAACTTGGCTAGGCACCATGTAATCAGGAAGATCTCTGGCAAGATCTTTCAGAGCCTTATCATTAGATAGCTCGTTATCGCTTTGTATATATGCCACCAGCTGTTTACCTGATGGGCTGTCACAAGCAATGACCGCACACTGCTCCGAACCGGTGATCTTTTGTAGGCGAGATTCTATTTCACCAAGCTCAACTCTAAACCCTCGCATCTTAACCTGTTCGTCGCTACGACCGAGATACTCCATAACGCCATCTGAACGCCATTTCACCACATCTCCAGTTCGATACATTCGCTCACCATTACTTGAGAATGGATCAGGAATAAAACGTTCAGATGTTAGATCAGGACGTTCAAAGTAACCTCTTGCGAGCCCAACTTCTTCCCCTATATAGAGCTCTCCTGAAACACCTGCAGGAACACGGTTTAATGCCGAATCCAGCACGTATAAAGTTCGATTTCCGACGGCTTTCCCGATAGGTGCGTAAGCACTTTCTAATTCGGTTTCTGGATACGCCTCCCAAATCATTGGCGTGACAACGGTTTCGGTTGGCCCGTAACCATTAATGATTCGCTTAGGTTTTAGAACGCGTTGCAATTGGAAATAGGTATCACGAGTGAAGGCTTCGCCACCTAATGTCCACGAACGCACATAGAGTTCGGGGTTACAGCCCTCAATCCACTCTAACAGCGGCAGCACATAACTTGGTGGGAAACACGCAATAGTGATCTGTTCACGTGTTAATACATCGCAGGTTTGTTGAGCGCTCCACAATGATTGGTCTCGAATAACCAAGCGTGAACCGAATGCCAATGGCACAGTCCAACGTTCAATGGCGCCATCAAAGCTGATTGACGCAAAATGTAGCTCTACATCGTTTGCTGTCATGCCGTATCGCTGTCCGATAGTTTGGACATGCATGCTCAACCCTTGTTGCGACACACAAACCCCTTTCGGCTTGCCAGTCGAACCCGATGTGTAGATCATGTAAGCCAGTTGGTCAGGTAATATCGCAGGCTTTTGGCTGAGGGTTTCAGTTAAATCAAACGAGCTATAGCCGATAGTTTTAGCTTGGTTCTTAATACGATTCGCTAACGATTCACTTAATAAATCATGAACCAAAACACGCGCTCCGCTATCTTTGACCATAAAGTCTAAGCGCTCTTGGGGGTATGAAGGATCTAGTGGCAAGAAAGCCGCGCCTGCTTTCATGACACCCATCATTACCACCAGCATATTGCAGTCACGCTCAAAGAGCACACCAACAATATCATCGCGTTCAACACCTTCAGTAATGAGCCTTGAAGCTATCGCCTCACTCTGTTCAACCACCTGCTGATAAGTTAAATGCTGTCTTTGTTGTCCATTATTAACCTCAACGTTCGATACTAGCGCTTCATTATCAGGACGCAGTAACATCTGCTTTGCTACTAAGTCGGTAAACGGTTCAAACGTCCAAGCCTCTGGTTCACGGTCAAATGACCCAAGCTCACTCACCTGCTCTGGAGCCAATTCTGGCAGTCGTCCTAAGTCTGCCGTTAAGTGTTGGACAAGTTGAGTTAGATAGTGTCGATTAGTCGCACACAGGGCTTCTATTTGCTGGGGTGTAAACTTGCCCTCGTCGTAAGCAAAAACAATGCGAAGCGACTCGCTCGGCAAAATAGCCAAGGTTAACGGGTAATGGGTAAACTCATAACTTTCTGGCTCACCAATGCTAAATTCACCGTTCCCTTCACTATTTAGAAGTGCTTCATCCAATGGGTAGTTTTCAAAAACCACTAAGGTGTCGAATAGATTCTCACCAGACCACCCAGTTTGTGCTTGGATATCAGACAGAGAAGAATAACTGAACTCACGCTGATCACTGGATGATGTTTGAATCTCTAACATCCATTCAGATACTGATTTAGAAAGATCAATTCGATGTGAGATAGGCAACGTATTAATAAACAAACCCACCATCGAATCACTATGAGCCAGTTCTGTCGGACGCCCCGCTACCGTATTACCAAAAACTGGGCTCTCTTGCCCGGTGAAGCGATTCAATGTCAGTAGCCAAGCTGCTTGAGTTAACGTGTTAAGCGTCACACCCGCTTGTTTTAGCTTAGGTAACCATTCGCTGATGGTCTCAGATGAATAGTCGTCATTGTAACGATGGAATCTGGATACGTTAGACTCAGTGACCTCGGCATTCGGTTTTCCAAAAGATTCAACCAAACGTGTTGGTGATTCCATGTTTTGAAGGTAGCGCTGCCAATACTGATTAGACTGCTGACTATCTTGGTTCTGTATCCAAGACAAATAGTCTGAAAACTCACCTTTGACTGGTGCAACAGTATGGCCTTGATACAAGGCAAACAAATCGCTGAGTAGTACGCCCGTACTCCATCCATCCATTAGAATGTGGTGGATCGTAAATATACATTGCACTTGATCATCATGGGTTTGAACGAAATCGACGCGCCACAAAGGTTTTACTTTTGCATGGTCAACAAACTGCTCTAACTCAAAGCCTTGCTCAATCGTTTTCTGTTTGTAGGAATCAAGGTCAAATTGGCTACGCTTTCGAACATCCAATATCGTGTAATCCAGACTAAGCTCTGGCCATTCGGCAAGGTAAGCCCCACCATCAAATGAGAACAATGTAGAACGCAGCATTTGGTGTCTATTCATTACACCTTGCCAAGCATCAATCATCTTTGTCACATCAACGTTGTTTAAAGGCAACGTTATCTGATTGACGTACGTACTATTACTTTCAGAGAGCTTCGCGTGGAAATAGAGACCTTGTTGTAAGGTTGATAACGGTAAAATTGTTCGAGGTAATGAGCTTGATGCAACTGATGGACTTGATAAACTTGCACCAGCACAAAGTTGATTTAATTGGGTTTGGGTCAATTCAACCAATGGTACATCGCTGGTGGTCAATACCGGATTGGCTTCAATAAACAGTTCATGTAAACGTTCGATGCTGCTATCAAATGCCGCATGTAGTGCCTCAACTTCAACTTGTTTGAAACTGTGGCTATCCAACTCAACATCCCATGTTAAGTGCTCAGTGTGCACAGAAGCATTGATAACGATCGCCGCATCTGCAGCGTTTGATTCATCACGCCATAAGCCCGTATTTGTTACCTCAACCGCGTCATTCATCTGTTGAGTGAGATTGCCTAGATAGTTAAACAGCACATCCATATCACCAACATGAGGCCAAAGATTTTGCATTACGCCAGCATGAAACGTGACGCCGCCAAACTCGTCTGCATTACAATTATCTTTGAGGGATTTAACCCACTCTTCCAACGAATCAAGAGCAGGAACGGCTTGCGGATATAATGATGTGTACCACCCGACAGTTCGACTTAAATCAACCCCGGAGTTTTCGGTATAGCGACCGTGAGATTCACGATGAATGGTTAACGCCTTTCCTTGGTTTAACGAACTGACCGTTAAAGCACTCACAATGAATGCAATTTGTTCCGGAGTGAGGCGAGCAAATTCTTGGCCAGCTTTATTTAGAGCATTGATTTTTGATAAAGGAGTATGCCATTGCATCGCAATTGGCTTTCCACGTTTTGTAGGATAAAGCGGTGATTTCGTTTGCTCTGTCCAGTACATTTTTTGATCTTCAGATATCGTCAATGTACTTAAGGTATGGCCCCAGTTACCTTGATGATGAGTCTTTTGACCCAATAAGAGTTCAGGTGATGCTTTTTGGGACGAATCTTGAGTGTCATAAGCTTCTTGATATGCATTATAAAGCTTAGCAAGATCTTCAATAATCACAGGCCACGAAAGTGCGTCTACAACGAGATGGTGAATCGCAATTAAAATTTCGCTTTGCTGACCAAGTTCTCCCTGTTTGTTCAGGCTGCGAGTTCCGACAGCACCAATGACACCGTGAGTTAGATCTATGCTCGCCTGAACTTGTGTAAGGTTTATCTCGTCTTCAAATGAATGAATAGCAAACTCGGCATTGTCTTGATAATTTGCCGTCGCTTTTAATGAAGAGTCCGACGAATGAGCAAAGTGCAGTCTCAATGCGTCGTGGTGTTCAACAAGACCTTTGAATGAAGCAGTCAATCGTTCAACATCTACTGGGTAGTGCCAATTAAACTGGATAAATTGATTACAACGACTCAGTTTAAAATGATCAATGTATCTTTGCTGAATGGGTAGCAGTGCGACTTCCCCTTGGAGCTTATTCTGCTCAGCTTTGACCAGCTTGGTTTCTGTCAGATTGTCCGCCATATCACTTAACTTCGGAAAATCGAAAACTTGTTTTGGCGATAACATCAAACCTTGTTGACGCAACTTTCCGACTAGTTGAAGAGCCATAATCGAGTCACCACCTAGCGCAAAGAATTGGCTATTCGCTCCAACACTCTTAACCTTAAGTAGATCACACCAAATATCAGCCAGAAGTTGTTGTTGTTCGTTCTCAACTTTACCTTGTTCGGTGTGAAGCTCAGACCAATCAGGCGCAAGCAATTGCTTTCTATCAACCTTACCTGCAGGTGTCAGTGGCAACTTGTTTTGCACAGTAATACAGGCAGGTACCATGTAATCAGGCAGCGTTTGTCCCAATTGTTCAATCCATCGCGCTTCTTCATTTCTATGAGTACTTCGCGATAAAACATCGTTTAGTTCGACCTCATTTGCTTGAGTCTCGCTTTGTTGCCCTTCACTTAGCTGAACATAACCGACAAGCTTTTTACCCGTAGGAGATTCGTGATCAACAACAGCACAGAACTCCGCACCTGAAAGCGCCTGAAGTTGGGATTCGATCTCCCCTAGTTCGACACGGAACCCACGAATTTTAACCTGTTGGTCTACCCGACCTAGGTACTCCATGATGCCATCATCGCGCCACTGAACGAGGTCACCCGTTCGATACATCCTCTCGCCATTATTAGAAAATGGATCAGGAACAAAACGTTCAGCAGTTAAATTAGGCTTTTTCAAATAACCTTCAGCTAAACCCACTTCAGAACCAATGTACAACTCACCACTGCAGCCAAATGGCACTTGGCTTAACTCAGAATCAAGTACATACAGCTTTCTGTCACCGACTGGAGTTCCAATCGGCGCGTATGCGCTCTCCATTGAATCTTGTGCATACGCTTCCCAAATCATCGGCGTGATAACCGTTTCTGTTGGACCATAACCGTTAATGATTCGTGGGGGCGCTAACACGTCTTGGATTCGTTCAAAGGTCTCTCGAGTGAACGCTTCACCACCCAAAGTAATAGACCGCAGTGCCAATGGCGGTTTTGTCGCTTCAATCCAGTCGAGTAACGGACCGACATAGCTTGGAGGAAAACAAGCGATGGTCACTTTTTCTTGTTGCAGTACATCGCAGGTCTTTTCCGCAGTCCATAACTCTTGATCGCGAATCACCAAGCGAGAACCAAAGGCTAAAGGCACAGTCCAACGTTCAACCGCACCATCAAAACTAATCGATGCAAAGTGCAGTTCAACGTCATCTTCACTCATGCCATATCGCTGACCAATCGTTTGAACGTGCATGCTCAAACCTTCATGAGATATGGTGACGCCTTTTGGCTTTCCCGTTGAACCAGAGGTATAGATGATATAGGCCAGCTCTTCGGCCAACGGACGTTTAAAAGAATTATCTGAAGGCAAACCTGAAAGCTCTGCACTCTCAACACAGAACTGAGTAACACCATCACTACTGTTTAATGCATCGGTGCATCTAGACCTAGATTTAGAATGAGTCAGGAGTAGTTCTGCCCCACTATCTTCCAACATAAAATTCAATCGTTCGGTTGGGTAATCTGGGTCTAAGGGTAAGAAAGGCGCGCCCGCTTTCAGAACGGCGATCATTGACACGATCATATCGACGCCACGCTCCATCATCACACCAATCGGTGATTTTGACGTGGTCTTTTGAGACAAAATCGAATGCGCCAACTGGTTTGAACGAGTCTCCAACTCTAGATAGCTCATTGACTCATTTTGGTGTTTTAACGCAATACTATTCGGGCACTTAACGGCTTGCTCCGTCACTAAATCAGTAAACGGACGATAGTGCCAAGAATGATCACCCGAACCATATTGGTCTATTAACCTCATGTCCTTGCTTGAGATTGCATTTACCGACGCTACAGCTGCATCTGGTGATTGAACAATGGTCGTTAAGTTTACTTTAAAGCTCTCGATGAATTTGGTGATAAACGGACGAGTGAACTTCTCTTTTGCATAGACAAACCGCAGTGGAGCGTCGCCTTTATTAATAACGTCCAACACCAATTCAAATGGAGTTTCTAGTACTGGGAATTCTTCAAACTCGGCCGAAACTCCGTTGGTGTTCAGCGAGAATTTACCACCATGATTCCGGAAGTTCAGTGCCGTTGTAGGAAGTGGTAAGTCGCAGGTTAGCGCTTCTAATGGTGTACTTTCGTAGGCTAGCGACGCTTTCATTGAAGCCTGAGTGTTGTTGACCAATTGAGACAGCGTCATTTCTGCGTCAATGCGATAGCCCATCACCGCACTATTCACATAAAAGCCAACCGTTCTGCGATTCTTAGCATTACGGTTTAGCGCAGGGACACAAATAGAAGGATGAACATTAGAAGAATACTGGCGTAGCGTGAGCATCATTGCAGACGCTAACACCTCAAACTTGGTCGCGCCTAACTCACTGCTTAACTTTTTGATTGATTCATTGGTTTCGTTAGACAAGCTAACAAGCTCATGTCTCGCCCCGTAAGTATCTCGCGATTGGTCGCTAAGATTTGAGATCGAGAGCGACTCTTCACCGATAAACTGATTCTCGACCCATGCTGCTTTCTGTTGCTTATAGAGATCAGACGTTTCTGCACTGGTCTGCTCTGCTGCGTAGTCAAGATAACTTTGAACCTCTTTCCCATTGTAGATTTTACCTGCAACCGAATTCACCAGCATCTTAATTTTGATTTGAAATGACCAAGCATCAGTGACGATGTGATGTGTCGCAAGCAACACAGCAAAGCGATGCTCAGCGACTTGATAAATACAGCAGCGTGCTAGGTTGCTTTCCACCAAGTTGAAAGTCTGTTGCCAACGTTGGCGAGCATCCTGATTGATAAACTCGACGGTATTCGAATCACCCCGCATGTCGATATAATCATGTTCAACAGGACTAAAAGGCATCACTCGTTGAACGGCTTTTCCCTCAACTTCAGCAAACTGACTACGTAACGAAGGAAATGCCGATACCATTTCGTTTAATGAATGTTGAAGCTTTTCAACAGTAACACCGTTACCTTCAAACCAAAGTAAGCCACCCAAGTTATAGGCTAGGCTCATCGGTTGTAATTGCTGAAATAACCACAAGCGTTGTTGAGAGTATGAGAGCGGATTCCAAGGTGTTACGGAATCCAAAATTTGTTCATCATCCACTGACATTTTATTACCTAAGCATGAAATTTGGTTGCAGAAACCCTCTCTTCGCCCACGACAGGCGAAAAGTACAGGTATTGGCTAAAAGCTAAATGGGTTTAGTTTTCTAGGGCAGCTATCGCGTCGCGTAAACTTTTCGGGCGCATATCGGTCCAAACTTCACGGATGTGTTCAAGACAATGTTCTTTGTTGCCTTTTACTCCAACCTCAATCCAACCGTTTGGCACTAAGTGATAAGTTGGCCAAATGCTGTATTGTTCTTGCGCGTTTATAACAACGGTAAATTCTGTATTTGGGCTATCAATACTCATTCTTTCCTCAACTAACTTTGTTTTATTGTGTTTTTGAGCCTAACTTGGCTCTTAAAAACTCAAGCGACAACACTTTCTAGTGCTTGGTGCGCTTGAGCTAAATTCCCTTTACTCAACTCAATGAGGTTGCCGGTATCCATTTTGAAAATTCGGTCTGCGGCATCAAAATAAGCGTCATCATGAGTAATCGCGATAACAGTCACACCACGCTGTTTAAGTAGCGGAAGTAGCTGGCGGTAAAAGAGTTTTCTGAATCTTGGGTCCTGATCAGCGGCCCATTCATCAAGTAGAATGCATCCACGTTTTTCGAGTACTGACATCATCAATGCCAGTCGTTTCCGCTGACCTTGCGAATATCTCACGTCGCTCAACTTACCTTGCTGATGTTCGACCTTGTGCGCCATTTCAAGTCGTATCATCCACTCATCAATATCTTGGTTTTCGATGTCTTGGCCTTCACCATCGACGATTTGATGAAACAGATGAAAGTCACTGAACACTGCTGAGAATTGATGGCGATAGTCTTGCCAATGTTCTTGAGTTACTTCGTTACCATCGACATAAACCTGGCCAGAATGCGGTCGGTAAAGCCCTGTTAGAAGGCGAGCAAAGGTCGATTTTCCACTACCATTCCCACCAATAATAAAGATGTGTTCACCACGTTCGATCTTGATGTCAATCGGACCGACACCAAAAGAGTCACCATCAGAATCTGAACGATATCGATAGCTGGTACCTACGAGTTCAAGTGAATTGAAGACTTTGGTTTGCGCGAGCTTCGGGTTGAGGCTTAGTTCGGTGCTCAAGTCTAACGACGACAATTTCTTCATCGAAATGTTGGCGGTGATCAATGTTGGAATTGAGCCGACTGCCGACATCAATGGCGTTCTCATGAACAGCACAACTAAGGCGAACGTAGAAGCGACTTCCAGTGATGCCCACCCCAAACCCGTCGCAAGGTAAAAATTCAAACCGATTAACGCCAATACAACGGTGTTCGCCATGTTGGCTGCAAAACCATTTAAGATGTCTGCTTGTGTCACTTCTTTTCGATAGCCTTCCGCATTCGCCGAAAAAGTTTCATCAAAGTAACGTTTGGCCCTGAATGGATTTAACGAGAGCTCTTTACGACCATCAATCAAAGACTGGTAATCGTGATACAGTTTGTCGTCATATTCACGAACCTGTTTAACGTGCTTGATGATGCGTGTAACGAGTATATAGCCAACAACACCCGTTAAAGAGAGCATTAATAAGCTGATACCAAACAATGGCATAGACAAAAAAGCCAAGTAGGCCAAAGCCACCGCTGTTAGCACTAAGCCATAAATCAACTCTGGTAAATGTACGAATGCGATAGTGATATTTCGAATATCGGTATTCAGTGAAGCAAGCACCCCTGCACTTCCTACTTTTTCAACTTGTTCGATATCGGTATTCAAGAGTTGAGAAACCAATTCACAACGTTTGTTGTAAACGAACTTATGACCCAATTTATGAAGTGCGACCTGTGCGAAAGTGGCTGTCACCAACAAACCAATCAACAACAAGGTGAACTGGAGCAAAGTGTTAGAAAGTGGCTCACTACTCTCGAGCAACTTGTGCTGAATAAACGCAATTACCCCTACACTAAGAAACGCGCTCGCAATACTTAACAAGATCACAAGGGACAATGACTTTTTCTGTTTTTCAGCCAGTAATAGGATTAATCCCATCTCACATACCATTTAATTAATTATTATTGTGATTATCATTATCGATAAATTGATAAGGTAATCCCGTTTAAGCCTAACCAAGTGACTTTGTTGTTTTGTTTCTGCGTTGTTTACACCACCGAGCAATTAGCAATTAGCAATCAGAATGGTGTCATCAACATCATTCCACTAAAGCCTTCTCAGCCCCCACATCAGGTACATGCCTCCGATAATCGAAGCCACTAAACCTGCTGGAATTTCTTGTGGGTAAAGCCATTGCCTACCAAGCCAATCTGAGAACAACATCAATGCCATACCGATTAGCGAAGAGCAGATAAGGTGTTCTTTGGCACGGCTATATCCGAAAAGCTTAGCCATGTGCGGCGCCATCAACCCAATGAAGCTCAACGGGCCAACCACCAGTGTTGCACTCACGGTTAAGCACGCGACCAGCACCAACAACAGAATTCGAGATTTTGATACGTTGATGCCTAGAGATTGCGCGCTCGCCTGCCCTAGCGGCAATACATCCAACCATCGCGCACAGAGAAAACCTAACGAGATAAATACAACCGACGATATCAATAACGGAACAAGCGTTGCTTCGGTGACGTAATACGTTGAACCTGCCAACCAAGCCAAAACTTGATAACTTCTTGGATCGCCGCCCGCTAAAACAAAGCTCTGTACTGCATTCATTAATGCCGTTATCGCGACACCTGTCAGCAAAACTCTTTCAGGCTGGAAACCAGACTTCTGATTGAGCAATACAATGATGCCCAAAGTACATACCGCACCAATGAATCCACCAACATATAAACCAATAACGCTACTTCCAAGCCCGGCAAAGATCGCGATGATCAACCCTAACGCCGTACCCGAACTGATACCGATAACTTCAGGACTCGCCATTGGATTACCACTCAAGCGTTGAGCGATCGTGCCAGCGACCGCCAACATGCCACCCGCCAATGCAGCTGCGGCTAACCTAGGTAAACGCCATTCAAGCATCGCCCAATCTTGAGTTTGAAATAACCAGCGCCAACCTTCTGTCTGTACTGAAAATAAACTGAACACCACCAGCGACAAAGCAATAGCTAGGCTCGCCAACACCACGGCATGTTTGTTTAAACGTGATGCCACTTCCTTATGACGCGTTAAGACAGTCTGGGTTTGTGACTGGCTTTTCATTGATAACTTAGGCAATAGCCACAACAACAGTGGCGCACCCAACGCTGCGGTTGCTGCACCTGTTGGGATAAACATCGACATAATGCCCGGCAGCTGTTGAATCAAGAGATCAGTAAGGCTCAATAACAAACCACCAAGTACCATCGAAACCAATAACTTAGGCACTAAACGGTGCACACCCATTAAACGTGCTAATGCTGGCGCAGCTAAACCGACAAACCCGATAACACCCACAGCGCTAACAACCCAAGCTGTAAGTAATACTGCTAATCCAAGACAAGCGACTCTCAATTTAGGTAATGAAACACCTAAGCTCTTAGCACCCTGCTCTGATAACTGGAGCAAACTTAGTGGCTTTGCAAACAGAAACGCGGCAAGACTTGCGATAACCAAGCGCGGAGCTAAGTACTGGACATCTTCCCACCCGCTTTGTACGAGTGAACCTGCGCCCCAAATCATCAAACCGTTGAGCTTATCTTGGTTCATCATCAACAAGACGGTGCTGACAGCACCAAAATAGAGGTTGACCACTAAGCCAGAAACAATGACCACGGTTGGAGATAAGGCACGTCGCCACGACAATGCGAACACCAAACCAATCGTAGAAATGCCACCAATAAGGGCGACCAACGAATACGACCACTCTAAAAGCCAAGGGGCATACAAGGTTGCCAACATAAGGGCAAAGCTTGAACCGCTCGCAACACCTAAAGTCGAAGGCGATGCCAATGGGTTTCTAAGCACTTGCTGCATCAACACACCCGCAACGGCTAGCGCAGCACCTGACAACAGTGTGGAAAACAGCCTTGGCCACCACGCCAAATGCAGTTTCACTGAATCAGGAGAAGAAAAGTCTGCACTCCACAAACTCGATAGCCGACTCAGTCCAAACTGAGAAACAGATAAGTGTTGGCCGATGAGTGCCAACGTAGACACCATTAACAGTGTCAAAACACCAAACGAGAGAGCTCTCATTTCACTTCTCCCTGATTCAGTTCAGACACAATAAAACGAGCAAAGCGTGTGGCGGAAGGAATAGCCCCAAAACTCCAAACAGCGGGAACTTGTAACGCCGGATATCCCGACTCCTTCACTATGTATTGCCAAAACTGATTTTGTTTCAGGCTCTCTTCTGTTCCAGCAGGCATTGGAGAGATAATAACAATTTGCCCATCAACACCGATCAGCTGGTCGACCCCGACTAAACTGTATCCCCAAGCGTTTGTCTGTCCTTTCCACGCGGATTCAAGACCAATCTTGTTGACTGACGCTTTGTAAAGACTGTTGTTCCCAAAGACGCGGACGTGGTTAGTGTCCATGAACTGCACCATCAACATAGCGGGCGCGTTATTTGGTAGCTGCGTGCCTAAACGACCCATTTCTGCATTTGCCTGTGCAATCAAAGTTTCAGCTTGGGGCTCTTTTTCAGATACCTCAGCTAATTGTCGCGTGACGCGCTCTAACGCTGACCAATCCACATCACCACTTCGGTACAAACCAATCGTCGTGACAGGCGCAATTTTGCTTAGTTGAGTTTCCAACGTAGAAAACATCGGCGAGAGCAATATTTTATCTGGCTTAAGCTCATGAATACGTTCAAGGTTCGGCTGCGTTCGCAAGCCAACATCCGCAACGGTTTGAGGAATCTCTGGGGATTTCACCCATGAGTTATAATCGGGTATTTGAGCAACGGCGACTGGCGTTACACCCAATGCCAAAAGCGTTTCGGTATGAGTCCAATCAATCGAAACTAAGCGCGGGCTTGGAGCTGCGCTAACATCAAGCATGTCTTTTTCAGTAGCGGAAACGGGAATAACAGCCAATAAGCTCGCACAAACAAGACTCGAAACAACGGAGTGCCTAATGTTCATACGAACAAAGCTAGGTTGAAGATAACGGCTAAACATCATGCTGTCTCCAAATCACCAGGCATTGCGACTGGGTAACCCGCCGAGTGCTGAGTAATGTGCATAGGTACACCATAGATGTCTTTCAATATCGACTCTTTGAACACTTCATCAACCACGCCTTCGACCAATAGCTCCCCGCTATGAAGGGCAATGATATGATCGCAAAAGCGCGCTGCCATGTTGATATCGTGTATCACGATGATCACACCGATCTCTAACGTTTCACTCAATTGCTTAATCAATGTCAGCATTTCAATCTGATGACCAATATCGAGCGCTGCTAGTGGTTCATCGAGCAATAGGTATTTGGTGCGCTGAGCCAACAGCATCGCAAGCCACACACGCTGGCGTTCACCACCCGACAAAGTATCGACTAAACGATCAGCGTATTGGATAGTGTCGGTGAGTTGCATCGCCTCTTGAACGTATTGCTTATCTTTACTTGAGAGTCGGCCTAATAAGCCATGCCAAGGGTAACGACCAAAGCTCACAAGATCTTTGCCTGATAGACTATCGGTTGCGGGTAAATGTTGTGGTAAGTAGGCAATTTGCTGAGCGAAATCTTTATCTGACCACTTAGCTACAGGTTTATCTTTAAGAAAAATATCACCTGAAGTGGCGTGCTGTTGCTTAGCGAGCAACTTTAATAAGGTCGACTTCCCGGAGCCGTTGTGCCCAACTAAAGCGTAAATTTTTCCTTGCTCAAACGACACATCAAATGTCTTGAGCAATTGTTTATCCCCTACGCTAAAACCGAGTCCCTTTGCTTCGAGCATATCTTCAACCTTAAAACACATCATTCACTAAAAAATTAATGAAATACGAACATATTCATAAAATCATTAACAGACACGCTTTTATACACTTGCAAAAATTCAAATGCAAACGATTTTCATTTAGATTAAACTATATGCCATACGAGCTTTTTCCCTATAATTTAAAGGGTTAGCGTTCTTACGATGAATCACATACGCTTGTTACGGATTATTCACCTTGTTGCAAAATGGTTAAGCCAATGAAGAACAGCACCTTTCACCCATTACCACTGGATCATCCGTTTATGGTCGATGAATTCTGTTTTACAACAGGCTTGGGCTTCAATGATAAAAAGATTGATATCCATATCGCGCAGTTTGATAAACGGCACTTCAATGACAAGCTATTTGATATAACTAACGTGTACTGCCCCATCGCAATTACTCATTCGGTCGACAAAAGGAAGGCCGAATACTTTGCAGGGCGTTATTTGGTCGCAAAGGAGTTACAACAACTGGGCTTCGCGCATCAGAGGCTTGAGCCAAACATTGCCCGAAGCCCAACGTTGCCTTCAGGTGTTGCGGGTTCAATTTCCCACAGTGAAGACTTGGCTTGTATCGCGGTTTTACCTTCTCGCAATTCAAACAGAGAAAGCATCGGGATTGATATTCAACACTCAATAACAAATGACGTATGTCGTGATATCGGAAACATGGTGGCAAACGTTGATGAGATAGAGCTTATGCTGAAGTTTGGGATGACTTATTCAGAAGCTGTGACATTACTATTTTCGGCTAAGGAAGCCATCTATAAAGCGTTGGGTCGATTTGTGACTAACAGCTTGGATTTTGGCTCTGCAACACTGATCGCGATAGACAAAGTCGGTGTTAAATTTGCATTATCACAACAAGTCATTTTGCAAACTCACGACATCATAAGTGACAGTGTAGCAAGAAGTGATTTAAGGGCAATAACCTGCCAGTACAGGTACTTAGAACAACAGCAAGCGTATTTAACCGTGTGTTATTGCCAACTTGATAAATAACGATTGCGCTGATTAACCAACTTAAATAGGAATGCTCATCACATGATGGTCGGGATCGGTTTCTATATCGACGGTTGACCAACCAAGGGAGAGATACAAAGACGGAATATTAGTGTAGGCGTAAAGATCAGACGTTGAATCTTGCGACGCTGCAGACTGATAGAAGCCTGGCATTTGCTCGACCGCACGCTTGATCAACTCACTCGCAATGCCTTGACCGCGCCATTCCTCATCCACATAAACGGCATTGATCCATACTACATCCCTCACTTTATGAGGTTCTTGAAAATGGGAATACGCCAAACCGCCAATCACGACATTTTCGCGAAGCACTACGAGTACTGGTGGCAATTGAATATTGTCGGGGGTTGATTGCTCTGGATAGGCCGTTTTAAACTCAAAGTCCGCCCATTCGCTTTGAAAAAGACGTTCGAGCTGTCGCCAGTGTGGTGAGTGTTGGTCACATTGTCTGAAGACGACTTTCTGCATTCAAAATTCCTTTTCAAATACTGGATAAATAGGGCTGTAGATCATGACTTTTGATGTAGGGATAGAAGACGAATATCACTACTCTTCTTCCTCATAATGTTCATCGTCTGGTTCTTGATTAATCTCTTCTCCACAGCCTAAGCATTCGGTTTGTAAGTCAGTTGGCATAACAATAATCAAACCACAATGAGGACATAAATCGCCTTGCTGATACATACTGATTTTCCTTCAACTTCACGACGATAACTTATTCACGACGATACTTCGGATACTTTTGCTTGCTCGTTTCTAACCAATCATGGATAACTTGCAGAGCAGATTCAGACGGCGGTGCATTCCTTTTGCCACAGATTTGGTCAATTTCAAACGGAAATACTTTGCTAGGAACACGGCGCAAGCCTATGGTCAAACGCTGAGGTTTCAACACTCTAAACACCACATAGCGATCACTCATGATTCTATTATGGTACACGCCTATACAGTGTTTTTGCTCGATACCCTCTTTCTCGAGGTCGTAGTAATCGGTAATTGGGTGGATGTTGTCATTACCAAGTAGAGGCACAGGATAAGGAATATCCATGTCTAATGGGCGACTGCCTTCTAGACGACGCAGTTGACGCTGTTCCGTCCATCTATCATGAAGCTGTTCAAACATCGCGAATGAGTTTTGGCTGGTAATCGAGCGCAGAGGATCATCAATTTCTAAATCCTGCCCTAACAAAATTGCATCTTGGAACATCGCCATCTTCGATGGAGCATTGAGCCTGCCCTCTTCAACCATCGCAATACCGAGTCGACTGCCTGTCAAAAATGGATGTACTTGGTCCAAACGCAGTGCTGTGTAGCCGACCTTTGAGTAGTGCTTAAACTTAAGAACGCGCCTTTGTAATGGCTCAAGGATTCGAACGATGTGGTCGAGCTCGTCACCAACGTTGTAGTGCAGCTCTAGCTTATCGATAAATTTCAGCGTCGCTTTGCTGCTGTCTAAACCCAACTTGGCTAAGATCTTCTTTTGTCCTAAACGGCTCAGCTCTAATGCTTTCTGATTATCGACACTGTATTTCATGCAAATCATCGCCAAGATAACGGGCCTTAATTCAAGCAGTTGTGCCGCTTCATAGGTGTTCGCAGCCAACCATAGCATTTGATACTGATACTCTGGAAAGTCATCTGTGATTTCACGATAACGAGCTGGCAAGGATTCTAACCAGCGACCATTAACATCAAACTGCTCCACAAGATTGAGACTTAACCCAATGCCACCATCAAGCGGGCGTCTACCATCTTCGAACACATGAAAGCCCACGAGCTTTTGCGACCAATCACTGATCTCAATATCGTAATCAAAGCCAAGTGTTCGAGTGGGAATGGTAAGTAATGCTGTCATTGATGCCTCTTCGTTAATGGCGCGTTGGACTGTCGAGCCTATCTACTAGCATAAGCTAACGCTCGAACCACTATAACAACCTTTTGTAAATTTCTTATCAATCAAAGCGATATAGATACGAGGGTACTTAGAAGATCTTTGAATGATGATTTTGCGCAATATGAGACCTCTTCGATATCATTTGCGCCAACAAAAACTATGCTTGATACATAACCCACAATAAAAGGCTTAAATTATGGAATACCGACATATTCTAGTCGCCGTTGAACTATCTGAAGACACCAAAGTACTTATTGATAGAGCGGCTTTCTTCGCCGATAAACTCGATGCGGGTATTTCGTTTGTTTATATCGACGGTACCCATGGTGAAATTTATCCTGAACTCGTTGATATTCAAGGGAACGACGGTGATTTACCCATCAATGAAGATGCAGTTAATCACCTGAAAGAGTTTGAGGCTTATGCAAAGCACCCTATCAAGCATATTTTCGTGGGTACGGGCGATTTGAACGATAAACTCAAAAATACCATCGAAGCAAACAACGTCGACCTATTGATGTGTGGTCACCACCATGATTTTTGGCATAAACTTATTTCCCATTCGAAACAGATCATCGACACCTCTCCTATCGATATTCTAGTCGTTCCTATGGAATAGAGGCTTTAACGCCCCTCCTAGAAATATCCTGTCTTGCCAACCTCTATCGGTATTATTGGTTGGCTGAGCCTCCCCCTATTAAATCACCTTCTTAAACTCAATCTAACTATCATTCACTCGCTGAAATCATTTGTGATCTTGTCAGCCTATCAACTCGTAAGCGTCTAATAATTAAAAAATAACGAGTGTAAGCAATGAAAAAGATTGGCCTCTATCTGTTTACAAATGACTTAAGAATCAAAGACAATCTGTTACTCCATCATGCAGCACAGAGTGTCGATGAACTCATCTGCGTGATCGTCGAACCAAGCCTGTCTCAATTCTCCGCAGACTTCGCCCAAGAGCTTGAATACGGTTCCCATCGTCGTGATTTCATTTCGCAGTCAATAGGCAATCTTGCAGCGAATTTAGAAGGCCTTGGACAAAAATTCATTCGTTTAAGTCAGAATCTACTGGAGCTAAATACAAGCGTTCCAACACTCAGTCATATTATTGCTTCACAAAACGTCACACACTTTTTCGCAAGCGCACATTGTGGTTATGACGAGAAATCTCTCACAAACGAGTTATTAAACAAACACCCAAATTTGATATCGAGTTTGTCGCACCACACTACTTTGTTTGAGCAAGGTGAACTGCCGTTTGAGTTATCAAAGCTTCCACGTTCGTTTACCAAGTTCAGAATGCAAGTTGAGCACACGGATATTGATACTCCTGAAACGGTCATTTCCCAACTTCCACCAACTCCCACATCTCTACTTGACGAGTCTGAGGCCTTAACTGAGAGTCCTCTCTCTTCGGTATATCTAGGCGGCGAAACAGCCGGTTTGGTTCATTTAAAGCACTACTTTTCACAGAGCTATGCCCGCTCTTACAAACAGACACGGAATGCGTTTGATGGAATCGAAAACTCAACCAAATTCTCGCCTTGGTTGGCACTTGGCTGTGTTTCTCCGAAAACAATCTACCGCCACTTAAAACAGTTTGAAGCACAACACGGAGCGAACGACTCGACTTATTGGATCTACTTTGAGTTGTTATGGCGTGAGTACTTCTATTGGAAAGGCTTATCGCTCGGCTCGTCACTGTTTGGCACAAACAATGAACTCGATAATCAACACGCTTCAACATCATCGAACCTCTGCTTCGCCAAATGGAAAAGTGGCAACACCAACTACCCAATTGTCGATGCCTGTATGCGCCAGCTTAACGCCACAGGTTATATGTCTAATCGAGGAAGACAGCTTGTCGCGAGCTGCTTGATTTATGAATTAGGGATCGATTGGCGACATGGTGCAGCTTACTTCGAGAGCCAGCTCATCGACTATGACGTAGCTTCAAACTGGGGTAACTGGGCGTATATTGCTGGGGCGCTCAACTCTCAAACAAACAGTCAGGCCAACAAGAAAGACGGTGCCAATCAAGCGCAACCTAAATCACGCCATTTCGACTTAGTTAAGCAGACAGAGACGTATGACCCGGAGCATACATTTATAAACAAATGGCACCGTGAAGACGAAGCTTCAGCCACACCTAGATACCAGGACGTAATATGAAATACAAAACCGTGCGCCTTCTCTTGGGTGACCAGCTCAACATTGAGCACTCTTGGTTTGATCATGTTAGCGATGAAGTGATTTACCTCATCGCCGAATTGAAACAAGAAACCGACTACGTAGCGTCACACGTACAGAAAGTCGCTGCGTTCTTCTCTGCTTTGGGCTACTTCGCTGAGGAACTGACACAACGCGGCCATCAAGTATTACACCTAACCTTGGATGACACGGCACAATTCAACAACCTCGATGCATTGCTACAGCATTACACACATGAGTTTGACGCTGAAAAGTTCGAATACCAAAGGCCCGACGAATACCGCCTATTACAGCAGTTGAACCAGCTCAAGTTGCCCAAAGCGATCAAAGGTTGCTGCGATTCAGAGCACTTCCTCTTCCCGTTTGACGAAATTGAACAGCAGTTTCCGAAAGACAAACACATCATGATGGAACACTTCTATCGTCGAATGAGAAAGCGTTTCAACATTCTATTAGAAGACGGAAAGCCGGTCGGTGGTAAATGGAACTACGACGCAAATAACCGTAAGAAGCTTAAGAAGCAAGACATTGATAACCTGCCACAGCCTTTGATGTTTGCGAACGATATATCATCTATTTTAGAAAGGATCGAACGCCATCAAGTAGAAACCATAGGGACAGTTGGTAACCAGTTATTATGGCCAGTCAATCGCGCGCAAAGCTTGTCTCTGCTCGCCCACTTCTGCCAAGTCTGTTTGCCGCTGTTTGGACACTTTCAAGACGCGATGACCACAGAACACGACTCTAAATGGAGCTTGTATCACAGCCGTATTTCGTTCTCATTGAACAGCAAACTTCTTAGCCCCAAAGAAGTCATTGATGCGGCACTTTCCGCCTACCAAGCTTCTTCTAAGTCAAACACTCCAACTATCGATATTGCACAGGTCGAAGGTTTCGTACGTCAAGTTCTGGGGTGGCGTGAATACATACGTGCGGTGTATTGGGCGAACATGCCTGCGTACGCCAACAAAAACCACTACGACGCCGATCGTCAATTGCCTCATTACTTCTGGGATGGTCAAACCAAAATGAACTGCATGAAGCACGCGATTGGTCAGTCATTGGAGTTTGCTTACGCGCATCATATTCAAAGGCTCATGGTCACGGGCAACTTCTGCTTAATCACGGGCATCGCACCCGACCAAGTCGACAGTTGGTACCTTGGCATTTACGTTGATGCCATTGAATGGGTCGAAATGCCAAATACGCGAGGTATGGCACTGTTTGCGGATGGCGGGATCGTAGGAACCAAACCATACTCTGCCAGCGGTTCGTACATTAATCGCATGAGTGACTACTGCAAAGGCTGCCATTATCAGATTAAAGAACGTAGTGGTGAACGCTCGTGTCCATTCAATAGCTTGTACTGGCGTTTTATGAATCAACACCGTGAAGCATTAAATCGAAACCCTCGAATGGGGATGCTGTATCGCTCTTGGGACAATATGGACGAACACGATCAGCAAACAATACTTGATACCGCAGAACAACGAATGACTAACTTGGAGGACTTATAATGGTGGAGCAACTCAGATTACACATATTGGTTATAGGTGGTAGCGGCGGCATCGGTTTTGCCGTGGTTAAGCACCTATTGTCTGAGCTGTCTCGCTTTGATTTTCTCGATGTGCATGTCGACGCCACTTATCACTCGCAACAACCTGAACTAGAAGATCACCGTCTACATTGGCACCAAGTCGATGCGACTAGCGAAGTCGATATAAAAGAGCTCAGCACTCAATTCGAAAGATTAGATTGGTTAATTAACTGCGTCGGTATGCTGCATACGCCAGACTTAGGGCCAGAAAAGAATCTGTCGTCTATCGACCCAGAGTTCTTCTTGAAAAACATCTCCGTCAATACCCTACCTAGCTTGATATTGGCTAAGCACTTCACTCCAATCCTTAAAGCCAGCGACAATCCAAAATTTGCCGTGGTATCAGCTAAGGTAGGCAGCATTTCAGATAACAGATTAGGCGGTTGGTATAGCTATCGTTCATCCAAAGCCGCGCTTAACATGTTCATCAAAACTATGTCGATTGAATGGCTACGAACACTCAAAAAAGGCACGGTGTTAGCACTGCACCCTGGCACAACCGATACCGCTCTATCTAAGCCTTTTCAAAATAATGTGCCTCAAGGAAAGCTGTTTGAATCGAGTTATGTCGCCCATCAATTGGTCGATATTATTCGCACTGCGACGCCTGAACAAACCGGACATTTTTACGCATACGATGGTGAACAACTGACTTGGTAAGAACGAATAAAAGAAAACCCAACCGAGTGGATGCTCTGTTGGGTTATTTGGTTTGAGGAAGTGCTGATTTAAAGCAGATAATAATTCAAAGGCTTAAGACTCAGCCCAATTAAACTTACTCTCGTCCACTCCGTCTTTCTCTTCCTTAGCACGTTCACGTCGGTGTTGCTCTTCAATTCTGGCCGCGTCTATCTCATGCATAATCGCATCGATGTCTGCCAAAGCATCACTTTCTGTAAACTCGCCAGTTAACTTGCTGTCTGGCTTAAGGTCGCCTTTTTCGTAGAGCGCCCACATTTCCTTGGCATACTCAGTTTTTGCTAATTCAGGTGCAAACTGTGCGTAATAATCACGAATGTTATTGATATCACGAGTCAGCATCCATTCAGCATTGTTATTCGCCGAAGCATCAACTGCTTGTGGTAGATCGATAATCACTGGACCGTATTCGTCAACTAATACGTTGAATTCAGACAAGTCACCATGGATCAAACCGACACACAACATCTTAACCACGTAAGTCATCATCACTGCGTGGTGTTCAATAGCTTGCTCTGGAGACATCACCACATCATTTAGTCTTGGGGCAACGTAACCTTCGTCGTCCGTAACCAATTCCATCAGCAATACGCCGTCAAAGCAGCCATAAGGAACAGGCACACGAACGCCCGCTTCGGCTAGCTTATATAGAGCATCCACTTCAGCGCTTTGCCACACCTTCTCTTGTTGCTCGCGACCAAAACCAGAGCCCTTTTCCATAGCTCGCGCTCGGCGGCTATTACGCACCTTTCGGCCTTCTCGGTATGCTATCGCTTTTTTAAAGCTACGCTGGCTAATTTCCTTATATACCTTGGCACAACGGATCGTATCGCCGCAGCGTACAATGTACACCGATGCTTCTTTGCCACTCATAAGTTGGCTTGTCACCTCGTCGACTAAACCATCGTCAACTAAAGGCTGTATTCTTTTAGGTATCTTCATGCCGCCTTTATACATCACTTATCTTACAGATAGAAATATAAACTTAAGAAATGAAGGGATAAGCGATTAAAGACTTATTAAATGAATCAGAAACGAAAGGAGTTCTTCAATTTGGAGTTACGAAAGTAGGATTCTATGTGGAAGGATGTTATGAAGGCTTAGATTTATGACGACGGCAACGTTCAGAGCAATAGATAACTTCATCCCAGCAACGCTGCCACTTTTTACGCCACGAGAAAGATTTGTTGCAAACAGGACATGTCTTCGTTGGGAGATGTGGTTTCTTGTGCATGCGCGGCTCCTTCTGTGTAGCGCTCTCATTCAACATGCTAAACAGCGAGATTCCCTATTACGCTCGTCCCTCGCTTTAGGGAATGACGAAAGTAATAACAACAAACATAGATTCTCTACTACACTCAATGGTATGGACTCCCCACCTTAACTGACAGTGTCAGCTAAAGTTACAGGTGCGAACCAAAACAGGAGCCCATACTATGAATAAATTTAACACAATCTCGATTGATTTAGCCAAATCCGTCTTTCAAGTCGCGGTATTTAACCGCCATGGAAAGCGTAAGTTGAACCAAGCTATGTCTAAAAAGAAAATGCTAACGGTCATCAGCCAACACCCTGGCGCGACCATTTGCATAGAGGCCTGTGCGGCATCTCATTATTGGGGACGAACGTTTCAAAGCCGTGGTCATACCGTCAAAATGATACCTCCCCAAAAAGTGAAGCCATATCGCTGTGGTAATAAGAACGATGCTAATGATGCTATCGCGATTTACGAAGCTTCCTTACGCTCCGATATTCATGCGGTACCAGTAAAAACACCTGAGCAGCAAGATATCGCTATGCTGCTGAGTTTAAGACAAAGCTATATAAAACAACGCACAGCAGTAAGTCTACGGATCCGTGGCTATGCAGCGGAATGTGGAATTACCTTCCCACAAGGAGCCAATAAACTGCGAGAACTGCTCCCTCTCGTTATCGAAGATGCAGAGAATGAATTAACACTGACAACTCGATTCGTTCTCCGAGAATTACATGCTCAGCTACTAAGTCTTGATGAGCCTATCGAGAGAGTTGAATCGCAACTTATAGACTTTGCAAAGCAAATACCCGCTTGCCAGTTATTAATCACTTTACGAGGTGTACGTTGGGTGATTGCAAGTGCCATTTTTTCCCGCCTAGGTGACGCTTCGGCCTATAGAAATGGGCGAGGGGCTAGTGCGAGCTTAGGTTTAGTTCCGGCTCATACTGGCAGTGGTGGTAAGAACAAAAACCACGGAATAAGTAAATCAGGTGATAAAACCTTACGCTCTCTTGTCGTTCATGGAGCAAGAGCAGTGGTAGCGAATATCCGAGATAAAGAAGATCGCTTAAGTTGCTGGATACGAAACTTGTTAGAAAGAAAGTCGTTTAACCAAGTAGTTGTCGCCCTTGCTAACAAAACGATCAGAATGGCTTGTGCCATGCTGAAGAGCAATCGATCTTATAATGAAACGTTACTCGCTTAACAATTGATTTTATAAGGTTAAGGGAGACATCAATCCCCCCATGTAAGCAAGTAAATTATGGTAAAGAGTGAGCATAGCAAGCAAGAGAAACTCTGAGAGGGACGAAGGTGATAATACACCACACGCTCGATAAGAACTTTTGCTGAGTGGATTAAGCCATAGAGGTTCGGGGTAGCTCCCCATAAAGAAACCGAATATACGTGCACTTGCGTACCTTTACTCGTTTCCTTGCAATACTAGGGGAGTCCATATACGTTCCTCACTTTGGGGAATGACTGAAGTAACACGAACAAACCTAGATTCCTATTACGCTCGTTCCTCGCTTTAGGGAATGACGGAAGTAACACGAACAAACCTAGATTCTCTATTACGTGTGTTCCTCACTTTGGGGAATAACGAAAGTAATACGAACAAAGCTCGATTCCCTATTACGCTCGTTCCTCACTTTAGGGAATAGCGGAGGTAATACCAACAAACCTAGATTTCCTATTACGCTCGTTCCTCACTTTATGGAATAACGACAGAGTGATTGATGACAATTCCCGACTCCGTCATCCTCGAGAAGGAGGAACGACTGAGTCGGGGATCTGCTTTTACCACAACTGAATCCATTTCGGTTCAACTGGCTATGCTTCCAATATCAAGCACCAGTCACATGGAAATCTACGCGACAACTTTGTACTGCTTCTCCATCTCACTGACACCAAGGCCAGAGTGCTTTGTCACTTTCAATTGAACTGGCACTCGCTCTTTGAGTGCCTCAACGTGGCTGATCACGCCAATCATCTTGCCTGACGCATTCAGGTTATCGAGCGCATTCAGTGCGATGTCTAATGTGTCGCTATCAAGCGTACCAAACCCTTCATCCAAGAACAGAGAATCAATACTGGTTTTGTAACTCACAAGATCAGAAAGTGCTAATGCCAACGCCAAACTCACCAAGAAGCTTTCGCCGCCTGACAGAGTTTTGGTATCTCGCATCACATCGCCCTGCCACGTATCCAATACCTGCAGCTCTAAGCCATCGTCGGCTTTACGTTTTAACTCATAACGACCGTGCAAACGCTGAAGTTGCTTGTTCGCCAAATAGACCAAGTTTTCCAGAGTCAGCCCCTGTGCAAACTTACGGAACTTGTCACCATTCTTAGAACCAATTAACGAATTCAGACGAGAGATATCATCAAATTCGACTTGCTGATCAGAAATCTGTTTGAACAAGTCTTGCTGGTTACTGCGATTCTGACGATCCGTTTCAAGGTTGGCAGAAATCGCACCGATCTTCGTCGCATGACTTTGTTGCGCGTTTTGGCATTCCGTCGTTGCTTCTTCTACTTGCTGTTGATCTTGCTCTTGCCATGTTTGCGCATTGTCGTGGTTTTGTAGCTCCACTTGGGCTGCTTTAGCGGTGTTTAACCTTGCTTGCGCACTAACAATTGCCTCGTCTAACGACTTCTTAAGGTTTTGCAGTTGGGTACGAACTTCTTCGTCTAACAATGCGGCTTCAAAATCAACTTCAGCTTCGAATGGGCTCGCTTGTAAAGCTTCGACCCAAGCAGTCGTTGCTTGCGTGTGGCTTGATTGCTTACTCACCAATTCATCAGAGAAACCAGTATGTTTCGTTTGCTCGGTTCGATGTTCCAGTTCACAGCGGTTAACAACCACCTGAGCAGCATCAAATGCAGTGACCGCATCCGCCACTTTCTGCTTCATCGCATTGCTGGCAGTTTGAATGTCTTTCTCACCAAACAATTGCACCCTTTCCGAGCCGATGCGAGCCAATTCCGCCGCTAACGATCCGCTCTCTTTATTTAACGTATCGAGCTCTTTCTGCACACTGCTTAGCTTGTCATCCAACGTTTTTTGCTCTGCACATTGAGTAATCAGTTGCTTCTCTAGTTCGGCGTGTTGTTGTTTTGTTTGCATCCATGTGTTTGATGCTTGGAGCTTTTCAGCGAACCAAGCGTCAATGTGTTCAAGTTCAGGCGCTTCGATAGAGGTTTCAAAAATACTCTCTTTTAGCGAGCTCCATTGTTGATCTTTCTGTTGAGCCGTGTGGTTTATCTGTTCGTTTACACTTTGGTTTTGCTTGTTGAGATCCTCTAAGCGTTGCTCGGCCAGTTCTAGGTTTGCTTGCGCTTTGTCTGCCGTCATTCTCGCCGATAAACGCTGTTTCTCAGCTTCAGAAAACAAAGTTTTAGCATCGACGAGTGCTTTCAACTGGAGCAAGGTTTGATTGAGTTGAAGCTCACATTGCTCTGCAAACGTCATCACTGCAGCTTCGTTACCTAAATCGTTAACCGTTAACAATGCCAACTCTGGAGCTGTGTTAGGGAAATCAGACAAACTCTGTTGAAGCTTGCCAATTATGCCTTGCCAGTTCAATTGAGCTTGTTGAATGTCCGCTTGAGCGCGCTGAATATCATCGTTGAGCGCAGTAATCATAGGAGCAAGAGAATCTAGCTTTTGGCGATGCTCTTGACCGTCTTTCTTGATAATTGCTAACTCATGCTTTTCACGCTCTTGTTGGGCAACCAAGTTTGCAATGTCTTGCGATTGTTCTATCGAATGATCTGTTGAGCCACACAATGGGCATTCAGATCCAGATTCTAAAGCTGCTCGGTATTTTGCCAGTTCCCCTTCTTGCGCGATCAACAAGGTTAAGCGTTCAAGCGATGTCTCTTTCTCTTTGTATCGCTCGACTAGCACTTCGCGTTCTTTCGAAAGCTTATCAGCTTGCTGAGTATTAATTTGATGCGCTTGAGTTTTAGCCCCAAGCTGTTGCTGAGCGTTTAAAAAACTACGATTAATGTCCAGTAACGAGTGCGTGTTGCGATTCCAAAACTCCAACAACTCTTTTTGAGTATGTAACACTTGTTCACTGGTATTGCCTTGCAAGTCTTCCCATTGCTGCTTGGTATTGTTTTCTGTCACAACCAATTCAGCTAAGGTTTGATCTTGTGTTGCTTTGGCTTGTTGCGCACTTTTTATAACCGCTTGCTGAGTATCAAGAGCCGATAAAGCTTGCTTAGCCGAGTTCAACTGTTCTGAATGCTGACGCTCTAAAGCGCGAACTTGCTCTACCTTGGCTTGCCACTGGCCTAGGTATTTTTCTAACTGTTGGTCGGCTTGGTGGGCTGTTAAGTAATCAGAGCTGAGCTTTTCTTGCTGTTTCAACTCATCGATCTGCTTCGTTAATACAAGCTGATGATTGCGCTGCTGCGAGTGTTGTTCATTGAGTACATTCGCTGAATTAACTGCAGCAGATTGCTTGTCTTTAAGCACTGCAATTTGGTTATCTAGCGGACGAACCTGCTCAATGATCTTCTCTTGATCTTGTTGTTCAGTTTTTATCTTCTGAACAGCGTCGCTGCTTTGCGTCAGCTTAGCTTGTGCGTCTTGTTTCTCCGCGTCACGAACTGCCAGTAATTTAGTGCTGTTATTTAGGTTAGCTTGAGTGGTACTTACCTCTTGCTCGCAACGCTTTAAATCTTTATGCAGCGGGCGCAGTTTTTCAGCTGGTTCGCTATTTGCCAAGCGTGCCAACGATGCTTGGTTATGTTGCAATTCATCCTGCGCAGTTTTTAAGTCGTGCTCGCTCGTCGCAATAGTGTGTTGCGCTTTGGTCACGTCTTTCCACCAACTCAGGTGGGCTTGCCACTCCTTGAGTTGCTCGGCGAAACGCTTTTGTTCGGCTTCAAGGGTTTCTCGTTCCGTTGTAAGCTCTTGGATTTGCTCTTCAGACAATAAGCTCACACCCTCGGCTTTCGCTTTCAGGTGATTCAGTGCTTCTTCACTCGATTTAAAGTGATCGTAAATACGCTCTGAAATCAGGCTATAAACTTCGGTACCCGTTAGCTCTTCTAACAGCTCGGCACGATCATTTGCATTGGCATTGAGGAATGCAGCAAATTCGCCTTGAGACAACATGATCGATTTAGTAAAGCGTGAAAAGTCCAAACCCGTTACCTGCTCAACCAGCTTGGTCTTCTTGGTTAACATGGTTTCTAAGACTTTATCGGTGTCGGCATCCGCAAATTCACAAGTCGGTGTTTGCAATGCACCATCGTGTTTACCTCGGGCACGTTTTTGATGGAAGTTAGAACGGTAGGTTTTACCTTGAACTTCGAATTCAAGTTCAGCAAAACATTCGCCAGTACCGCGCGTCATCAGTTCGTTATTCCCTTTCGCAATACTCTTCAAACGCGGCGTTCGGTGGAATAACGCTAAACAGATCGCGTCAAGAATGGTGGTTTTGCCCGCCCCGGTTGGACCTGTAATGGCAAACAGACCATTTTCTGCAAACGGTGATTGGGTAAAGTCGAGCTTCCAACGACCTTTCAAAGAGTTAAGGTTTTCAAATTCTAGGCTTAAAATCTTCATACTCGTTACTCTTCTACTTTGTTTGGTGCTTGAGCGCTTTCAGACACTTCAACCATGACTTGCTTAAACTTCACAGTCATTCGCTCTAAGCGCGCTTTTTCAGAGTCCGTTTCAAACTCTTCTAAGGCAATACGCTTAGTAAACACATCCATAGGGCTCAGCTCAGACAGCGTTTCTGCGGACTCTTGCTCTAAAGCTTGATTTCGACGTTCTCTCGCTCTGCGAAGTTGCAACACTTCTACGTTCAAACCTTCAGTCAAGGCACGCATGCGTTCTTGGAGATCTGAAAGGTAATCTTGCGCTTGAACTTCAATCGACAACCAAACACTCAGTTCCCCATCTGAGCCAATGTATTGGTTCAGTTGAGATTCAATTTCACTCAAGTCGCCTTTGATCTCAGCAAGCGGTTGGAATGTCGGGACAGCCAGTTGAGAAATGGTGCGCTCGCCTTCTACAAATTCGACCACACAGACCTGTTTCTGAGACTTAAGCTCATCAAAGCTGAGTGGAATTGGAGAGCCGGAATAACGAATGTATTCACGCTTCGCCACGACTTGTGGGCGGTGAATATGACCAAGTGCAATGTAATCAGCATCAGGGAAACCATCAGCAGCAAAACCATCGAGGTTACCAACATAAATATCCCGCACGGAATTTGACTGTTGAACCCCCATTGCGGTTAGGTGACCGGTCGCGATGATTGGCATGTTTTCGCTGTTTTCAAACGTCGCACGCTTTGCGACAGCCGCATCGTAAACACTTTGATAATGCTGCTTAATGGCATCACCCAACTGTTTTTGGCGCTCAACACCAGACACACCAGCTTGACTGGTCAACACATCGCGAGGACGAATAAATGGAATGGCACACACCAAGGCTTCTACATCACCCGTTTTACCTTTGAGCTCGACAACCTGTGTCGCATGATCTTCGTTGGTATTTGGGATGACATCAGCACCCATGTACTTCAGTAATTGCTGTGTCTCTTTCAACACAGACACCGAGTCATGGTTTCCACCTAATAGCACCAATTGGCAGCCAATCTTATTCGAGTCGACAACAAACTTGTTATACATCTCACGCGCATAACTTGGCGGCGTACTGGTATCGAAAATATCGCCAGCAACAATAATCGCGTCGATGTTGTGCTCAGTAACTTGCTCAAGTAACCATTGTAAAAACCGCTCGTGTTCATTCTTACGGCTTTTATTGTAGAAGTTTTGGCCAAGGTGCCAATCGGACGTGTGAAGAATCTTCATTGCTGCTCACTGGAAGTCGGTAATACTCATAATCTACCAAAATAGTTCAGATATTTCCCTTTTATAAGCTTGTGAAAACCAACTAATTTCAGGCTTTATAGGCTCTGTGTTCAACACTTCATTGAACGTTGTTTGTTATATAAAAAAACCGCTCAAAGTTAGAGCGGTTTTGATGTGTAAATCTAGCTAAGTTAAAGCTTAATGGTTTGGGCGATTTAGTTGAAGTAAGTCCCACTTGTTGCCGTAGAGATCTTGGAACACAACCACAGTCCCGTACTCTTCTACTCGTGGTTCTTCATTGAATACAACGCCATTTGTTTTCATCAGCTCATAGTCACGCCAAAAATCATTGGTCTGTAGAAACAGAAAAACGCGACCACCGGTTTGGTTACCCACGGACTGCTTCTGCTCTTCATTACTTGCTTGAGCCAGTAATAAGTTCGTTCCGTTTGAATTCGGAGGAGATACCTGTACCCAACGTTTTCCGCCACCTAGATTGGTGTCTTCGATCAGAGTGAATTGAAGTTTCTTGGTATAGAACTCGATCGCATCATCATAGTTCTCTACGACTAACGCGATATTTCCGATTTGTTGTTGGATTAGTTCAGACATCTGTATTTCTCGACTTTGGCAAAAATAGGATTCTACACATTATGACTATATTTACGAACCTATTGAGTCATAATTTACGAATCTATTACCCGAAAAAAGCCCACGTTATCATTCGACAACATGGGCTATATCTATAATTCAAATGCTAAGCAATTAGAAGTTGTATGAAGCACCCAGTGTTACTGTGCTGAACGCAACATCACGACTTTGTAGTCTATTACCCGTTTGCTTATCGAAGAATTCAATGTTTACTGCATCGGCTTGAGAAATCAGACGAAGTGTCAGGTTTTCTACTGGCGTGTATTCAACACCAACACCGAAATGGAAGCCTGCACCAGAGTCATCATCAAAAGCACTAGCGCTGTTTGAGTTTAGATCGACATAGCTCAAGCCCGCCAACACAAACGGACGAATTGAGTTGTCGAAGGTGTAGCCTAGGTTTGCTGCCACAGAAAACGATGTTGGTGAGAATACCTTAGTGCCATATGACTCGTAATCAGCGTAATCTGTATAACCAAGCTCAATACCAACGATACGGTTAAATTGGTAACCACCGTAAAGGCTATATCCCATGCTTTCAGCGTCTAAACTGCCTGCGCCGTCAGTATCTGAATCTTGATATACACCAAGGCCAGCACCAATGTATGGACCACCTTCAATACCAGCAGCAAAAGTAGGAAGTGAAACCAAGCCAACTAGGCCCAATAGAAATGTTGATTTAAGCATGAAAATACCCTTTTTAGTTTGTCCTACAGTAACGTTAACCAATCGCTGGTAGTTATCCGACACTATTCCACCGGTTGCGTTACTGTTTAAAATAAATTAAATAAACAACTCCAAACGAATAATAAAACACTGTTCACTTATAGAGTGAATGAGAAATTATCACAACATTTTGTGTTCATCAAATGAACAAATGGTGATATCTAACAAAGTCTCATTTGTGAGAATTGATAATTTCATTGCAATGAAATGACTGAAATTAAAAATAGACAAGCCGTTATTTGACTTATAAAACCAGCTTAAATCATTAATTTTACTAGCTAATTACGATGTGAGAGAAGTAACTAAAATTAGTTGTTTGGATTGTTTTTCTTACTCATAAAATTAAAAAACTCACACTATATTTAAATAGAGGAGTTTTATTTTTTTGAGGTGATTTATTTAGTACGACCTGCTATTAAAATATATATCAAGTTGTATAAATATTATTAACGAGCTTCTGCTAGGCTTGCCAAGTAGTTGTTCGTTAAATAGAAGCCACTGAATTTCTCAATAAAATCCTCAGGAACGGTTTTATCGGTCAATCCAGATTCAATCAAAGCCGCTTGCCACTTCTGTACTTTTGGGAAACCTTCCAACATATCAAAACCAGAACGCTCTTTGATCACCGATGCACGGTGTAATAACGGTAGCCAAGCAATGTCGACGTTAGAGATGTAATCGCCTTTAAAGAATACTGTTTCGCCTAGTTTCTTTTCTGCTTTTAGGAAGGCTTTTTGAAGATTTGCCAAACGAGTTTCAAAGGTCTCTTTATCTTTACTACCCATAGTGCCGCATTGAGGCATGTAATGTTTACTCGCTTGATAAGACCAAGCACGGTCTAATGCTTTTTGCTCGGCAGTCACCTCTTCAATTGGCGCATATTTATCATCTAGGTATTCAACAATAGCGTCAGACTCAAATAATACCGTGTCGTTTTCAGTCACTAACACAGGCACTTGACCGTTTGGCGAAATATCCAAGAACCACTGTGGTTTGTCGCTTAGTTCAATATATTCAATTTCAAACGGTACATTCTTCATTACAAGCGAACCCATAACACGTTGAACAAATGGGCAATTTTTAAAGCTAATCAATTTAATCATGGTGACTCCGAATTAGGTCATTAATTTCTGTTTACCCCCCTAAGACGAACACCAAAACCAAAAGACGAAAAATAATTCCATTTTTATGGAAATAGTGAAATACAGAAACTTTGAATCACCAAATCTGGTCGATTAAACGATCAAAGATATTGCAATAGATGCCATGATCACACCGACGATAAATTCTAATACCTTCCATGCTCTTGGGTTCTTAAACATTGGTGCCAAGAATCGAGCGCCATAACCTAGCGAAAAGAAGAACACAAACGAAGCCGTTACCGCCCCTGCGCCAAATAACATTTGATTAGGTTGATATTGAGTCGAAATAGAACCAAGCAGGACTACCGTATCCAAATAGACGTGCGGGTTTAGCCAAGTGAACGCCAAACACATGGCTATCGCTTTGGTTAATGAATCTTTAGTTTCTGCACTTGCTTCCAGAGCGTGGTTTTCAGTGAATGCAGAGCGGAAGCTTAAGAACGAGTAGACGCCTAAAAAGATAGCTCCGCCATAACGAGCAAATTGCTCTATTTGTGGAAACTGTTTAACAATCGCACCAAAGCCCGTTACCCCAAAACTGATCAGCAGCGCATCAGAAATCGCACACACCGCACAAATGGCCAGAACATGTTGGTTCTTGAGACCTTGTTTTAAAACAAACGCGTTTTGAGAACCAATCGCAAGAATCAGCGAAAGACCAAGAGAAAAACCAGCAAAATAAGTCGACATGAGAAAGGTCTTTAAAAGTAGTTACGAGTGTATGGGCGATAATAGTAGCCAAATTATCATATTGTTAACAAGTGGCCTGTCACCATCAGCGCCTCTTATCACATGTATTTGACGATTGGAGAAGCGGAAATAGCAGTACTTAAATGCACACATCCGCTTTTTCTAAGACTGACTCTCACTTTAGTTTTCACGTGCATTTCAAATAATTAACAAACTAATCAATTGATTTTAAACACCTTTATTCTTGTGTCTTTATTTTATAAATATTGTTTTTATTAATAGAATTCAGCTCAAACTTTAAGACTTTAAAATCGATCACAGTGAGATCTTCCTACCATTTCATTGACCGAACGAATGATACAAGTCTGATTGCATATTACCTTTTGACTGCTTTTTGAGCGGGCTTTTCCCACTCGTATAACGAACTTAGCAAGTGCTTCTTAAACAACTTTCCTAAGTATCCGTTTTAGGCAAACAACTATTCAGTCTCACAATGATAAGGATGCAACACAGATGAATCACGGACACAGACTTACCACTCTCGCTTTGGCCATTATGGCTTCGGCTCACGTATCTGCCTCGGCTCTTAATGAAAATAGTCCAGAGCTGCAACCTACCAACTCGCCCTTCATTCAGGATGTAAAAGGGACGATAGTTGAGGATTACTCACGAGAAACCATCCAACCCGCATTTTTCTCTATGAGGATGATGAGTAACGCTGACGAACAACGTGGCGATTGGTTTAACCTCTCGGCAAGTTACACCAGACTCCAAGGCGTGGGTTCTGATGTGGTATACGACTACTTAATGCCCCCTCTTCAACCACAACCTGTCATCGTGGCCGTTCTTGATTCGGGCGTTGATGTGGAACACGAAGATCTTAAAAACAAACTATGGACCAACGAAGACGAGATCCCCGACAACGGAATCGATGACGACGGCAATGGCTACATCGATGATGTCCACGGTTGGAACTTTCTTGGTAACTCACTCGGCATTAACGTGGATCAAGATACATTAGAAGTCACCAGAGAATACAAAAAATACCTTAAGCTAAAAGAGAAGGGTCATTGGATTCCGCGTAAGAAGCGAGCTTACTTTAAAGCGGTAGAAGCGGATTACTTGTCTTCTTTGAAAGATGACCAAGATGCATTGAATCGCGTAACGACAGCAACTGAGCAAGCCAATGCGTTCAAAGAACAAATTCTTCAATACGTCGATCAGAAAGACTTTTCTACCAACGGTTTAAAAACACTATTAGATAGCGAGAACGCTAGCGTCGTAACCGCTGCTGAAGGACTTTTGAGTGTGTTTGATTCATGGTACTCATTTGAATATCTAGAATCACGTCGCAGTCGCTATCAAGACTCTTTAGATTTCCACCTTAATCTAGATCTTGATACACGTGGTGATATTGTTTGGGACGACATTTCTAACCCTTGGGAAAAAGGATACGGAAACAACGATGTAAAAGGTCCTGTAGGTTCACACGGTACTCACGTGGCCGGAATTATTGCAGCAGAACGTAATAACTTTATCGGTATTGATGGTGTCGCGGATCATGCTCAAATCATGGCAGTACGTATGGTTCCAAACGGCGATGAGCGAGACAAAGACATTGCCAACGCCGTGCGTTACGCAGTCGATAACGGCGCGAAAATCATCAATATGAGTTTCGGTAAAAGTTATTCACCACGTAAGTACATTGTCGACCATGCTTTCCGTTATGCGGCTCGTAAAGGCGTGCTAATTGTTCACTCTGCGGGTAACAGCCGTAACGACAACGACATCAAACCAAGCTTTCCAAACCGCTACGCTAAGCATTACCGCTCGAAGCCTATCTCAACATGGTTAGATGTGGGTGCATCTGCGAAATACGCAGACGAAACCTTAGTCGCAAGCTTCAGTAACTTTGGTCAGAAATCAGTTGATGTGTTTGCTCCGGGCTACCGCATTTTGTCAACCACACCGGGTAACACCTATGGTTCGAAAAGTGGTACGAGCATGGCTGCACCTGTCGTGTCTGGCGTCGCGGCATTAGTTTGGTCTCGCTACCCTGACCTATCCGTCAAAGAGCTCAAGGCAATGTTGATGGGCGAATCGAAAGTCTACCCTGAGCTGCTGGTTAAAAAGCCTTCTAGCCCTGACGATTTGGTTCCGTTCAGCACACTTTCAATCTCAGGAAGCGTTGTCGATGCCGAAGCCATTTTCGCGGAGCTAGAAACTCGCTAACGCTTTAATCATCTGTTATTGATTCAGAGTTAAAAGGTTGCTATCGGCAACCTTTTTGTTTTTGGACATTAGCTTCTGAGCTTGCACTAGCGCAGTTCGATAGTCATAAATTGACTGTGAGGATCGAGCTCGTAATCTGCAAAAGGTTCGCAATAACCAAAGCCAAATTTCTCATACAAGTTACGCGCAGGTTTAAAGTAATCTTCAGAGCCAGTTTCTAAGCTGATTTGTCGATATTGGCGAGCGCTTGCTGTATCCAAAACATGTTGCAGAAGTTGGCTAGCAACACCAGATTTACGTGCAAATTGAGAAGTTCTCATCGACTTAAGTTCAGCATGTTGAGTATCCAGCTCTTTAATCGCGACACAGCCCAGTAACTGGCTGTCTTGCCATGCGCTGAAAAATGTTATCTCTGGTGACTTTAGCCCATCAAGGTCAAGTGCATGAACGCTTTCTGGTGGCGATGTCGCGTACATATCAGCTAAATGTTCTTCAAGTAGCCCAATCACCTCTCCGCCAGACAAGTCATCAATTTTTATTTCCATAAGCCTTTAATTATCCTTAATAAATTTTTAATCCATTTTCGATACAGTAAAATTACGGTACCCTCGAAAGATTACGAATATTATACTTTACTTACATAGTCTCGCGACATTTGTCGTGCTGCGTGTTTAAAGACCTTGCCGATATACAGCAATCAAAATCTATTCACGACACCACCATTCATAAAAAGCACCTGTTTCCGGTGAGAGGATAAGTAGTCAGGTCAATATGAGTATCCAATTAGATTTAACCACAGCCACACGTTGCCAGAATTTCGATTCTGCACAGGGCTACATTACGCTACAAGATCACCGTGTCATCGATGTCGACCAAAACATCGCTAAGATCTTCGGTTACGATACCCGCGAAGCTCTTCTCAACAACGTTGATTTTGTCTACTCGCTAATACCCAAGCATTATCGCGGCTCTGTCCGTGAACGTTACCTTTCTGCGATTAAAGGCAAACTGCAAAACGGTAAGATCTATACAGATGTCCCCGTGAAAGGAAATTTCCTCTCATTGTTCAGCCTCGCTCAATGCATTATGGTCAATAATCGCCCTGCACTTCGCGTCATGCTCATTGATATCACGTCTGTCATCGCCGCAGAGCGACGCCATAAAGAAAAGGATCAGATGTATCGAGCTCTGCTCAATAGCTCTAAACAAGGCGTGCTCGTACATCGAAACTTCAAACCGCTTATGGTCAATCAAGCATGGGTTGAAATGCTAGGCGCCAAATCAATAGAAGAAGTGCTTGCCATGGATTCCATCATTTCAATTATCCCGCCGGACAATCGTACCAACGCCATGAGACGCTGCCAGAGTATTCTTGCCGGTGATACGCCAAGCTTCAGTTCGGTGGTTGAAAACCAATGTTTTGATGGCAGTAAAAAACACTTCAATATCTACGACAACATCATCAACTGGGAAGGCGAGAAAGCCATTCAAGTGGTAGTAGAAGATGTTTCCGATAAGGTGATATTAGAACAAGAACTCATGCACCGCGCACTTCACGACGACTTAACGCAGGTGTTCAACCGCAGTGCCATTTACGATTGGTTAAAGAAGCCGTTAAAAGAACAAACTGAGATGTCTTGCCTACTGCTTGATATTGATGACTTCAAAAAGATTAACGACCAATTTGGGCACAGTGTTGGCGACGATGTAATTCGCACCCTCGCGAATACCATTAAGAAGCACGTCAAAGCCTTGAACGGCGTGGTTGGACGCTGGGGTGGCGAAGAATTTATCGTCTTCTTTCCAAAAAAACAAACGACTCACGCGACCGCCCTCGATACTGCAGATTCTCAAGCACGAGTGGTGGGGGAGCGTATTTGCGAAGAGTTTCGAACTCATCAATTCTTGGGGTTCAACCGCACCAAGTTTCAATCAAGCGTCAGTATTGGCATTACCGACAGCTGCATCCTTCGTACCAGCAATTCCCTCAATACATTGATTCGAGTTACAGATGACGCGCTCTATCGTGCTAAATCAAACGGAAAAAATAGAGTCTCGGTAAACCACGAAGGCGCATGTGTAGAATGTTGCTCATGAAACAATTGCTAAGCATTAAGAAAAGGTCATTTAAACCAGTAAACTGAACCAAGATTTTCTTGTTATTTTTAAGTTCTAGTTTACTATGCGCCACCCCAATTTTTTCAGCAAATGCTGCAGGCAAACATGTCCGCCAACGCGCTCTATACCGACCTATCTGGTTACTATGATTTAATGTGTGTTGATATTGACTACCAAGCGCAAAGTAACTGCGTTCGTAGGCTACATCAGATTTTTGGAAATGAAGGAAAAACTCACCTAGACCTTGGTTGTGGTACGGGTCCTCACGTTCGTTACTTTATTGATTACGGCTATCAAAGCAATGGACTTGACCTAAACCAGCCCATGTTAGACATCGCTCAAATACGCTGCCCTGAAGCTAACTTTTCAGTGCAGAACATGAGTAATTTTGAAGTGTCTGAGCCGTTCGACCTTATAACTTGTTTCTTGTATTCCATCCACTACAACGATGGTATTGAGAAGTTAAAAGAGTGCATTGCCAGCGTTCATAAAGCGCTAAAACAAGGCGGTGTGTTCTGCTTCAATGTGGTCGACAAAGACAAGATCTGTAATGATCTTTTTGTTCGACACACAACTAACCAAGAGCAGGATGATTTTACTTTCCGTTCGGGTTGGTATTATTCAGGCGAAGGTGACAAACAGGCGTTGAAACTCAGTATAGAGAAGACAACCGCTGGCGAAAGTCAAATATGGAATGATGAACACCCAATGGTGGCCTTCTCGTTCCAAGAGTTGATTGAAATACTCAAAGCCTACTTTGAAGTTCATGTCTTTGAACACGATTACGATAAGTTGTTGCCGTGGGATACCCAATCGGGCAATGCTCTTATTACTTGTGTAAAAAGCTAATACTGTTCGACACCTAAGCTCACTCAAGTTACGAGCTCCCAAATCAAAAGAACCCACACGACGTTAAGTCCTGTGGGTTGTTTGTTTTAAATTTATCTATCGAATCAAACGCAGGTTGATTAGAAGTCTGCAGTCATACCTACGTAGTAAGTACGTGGCTCTTCAACATAACCAATGTACTCTAACTCTTCCGATACTGACTCATCTGTTAGATTTGAGATACCTGCGCGTAGTCGCACTGAATCATTCACATTGTAAACCGTACCGATGTTCAATGTTGTGTAAGCGTCTTGCGTTAGGTCGCCGTCAATCTGACGCTCACCACGGTAACGCGCACTGACGAAGGTACTTAGATCGTAAGTTGGGTTCCAGTTAAGCTTCACAAAGCCTGAATGCTTGTAACGCTCAAGTAGCTCTTCACCTGTCGACTTATCTTCTGTATCTAGGTAAGTGTAGTTACCAGAAACTGCCCACTCGTCAGAGATTTGGTACATACCGCCAAGCTCAACACCTTGAATGATAGCTTCAGACACGTTTTGGTACGTCTTCGCGCCTAAATCTCCCGTTGGTGTACCGTCAGGGTTTTCACATTGAAGAGCACTTTCGTTCCAATCACCACCTTGCGGGCAGTAACCCTGCGTTCTTTCGATTAGGTCATTAATCTCATTACGGAACAATGCTGCTTCTACATTCCAACGTGGTTGTGTGTATACCGTCGCAAGTTCGTAGTTAATACTTGTCTCTGGATTTAGGTCTTCATTACCCACCAACGCACAACCACCCTTACAGCTTGATACTGTGTAGTCAGATTGGTTTTGAGTCAATGTTGGCGCCTTGAATGCCTTGCCTACACCACCTTTGATGATTAGGTCATTCGTTGTTTGGTGAACCAAATACACACGTGGGCTGAACTCTTCGCCGTACAATTCGTGCTTATCCAAACGACCACCGATCGTTGCGGTTAGGCTGTCTGTCATGACCCATTGGTCTTGTACAAACAATGCACCTTGATATGCTTCAGAAGTTCCGCTTGATAGGTTTTCTTTGTTAGTTAATTCACTTAACTGGTAGTCCATACCAAATGTCAGCGTGTGGCTGTCACCAAGGTAAGTAGTAGCAGATGCTTCAACAATTTGAGTTAGCTCTTCGATATCGCTGCTGAAGTTGTTGCCTAGATCGGCGGCATCGTTATCTGTTACGTTCTCGCGTGAATAACGAACTTGAGTATCACCCCAGCTCCAGAAACCACTGTGTGTAATTGCTTGGCTGTGACGCACTACACGAGTGTCTGACTCAATAACCGATTTTGCACTTTTTGCCGCTGATTCACGTTCGTCGTCGCTGTAACCAAAATCAAAATCGATGGTTTGATTATCCGTCGCGTGCCATGAAAGGCTTGCTAATAGGCTAAGAGTGTCGCGGCCTTCTAATGCAGTAATATCTTCACGATCATAACCAGAACTGTGTGTACCTGAGTATGGCTGCCATGCATTACGACTGGTTTGGTTTACAGAAACACGTGCGTACAACTCATCTTCAATTAGAGCACCTGATGTGGTTAAGCCAACCGAGTATTCTTGGCCGCCGTTACCATCCATAGGTGAAGAGTTGTCCATGCTTAGTGTAGAGCTCCAATCGTTTTCAGGAGCCTTCGTGATGATGTTAATTGTGCCACCCATACCATCCGAACCGTAAAGTGCAGACATTGGGCCACGGATGATTTCAACACGTTCGATCGAATCAGCAGGGATAGTAGAAAGGTCGAAGTCGTTGCCACGGATGATGGCACTTGCCGAACTTAGACGACGGCCGTTTACCATGATGAGCGTGTAATCAGAATCCATACCACGAATAGAGATCATTTGACGGCCAGCACGTGTGCTATCGAAGTCAGACTCAACACTCGTTGATTCAGCAACGATGTCTGCCAAGGTAATACCTGGGCTGTCTTCGATATCTTGAGCAGTGATAACCGACATTGAAGCTGGTGCTTGTTTTAACGCCATCTCTGTACGAGTTGCCGTAACCACCATTTGCTCATCTATATCCTTCACTTCCTCTTGCGCTAATAGGTTTGGCGAAAGTGAAGTACAAATAACAGCGACTGCGATCGATAAAGGCTTACGAGTAAAAAGGGATCTCTCAGACATGATATTCATTCTTATATGTAATTGGTAATGATAATGATAATGGTTTGCATTAAACAACCTACTACCACTCTTATCAATGAAAGTTTCATGTCAAAAATCGATTCTCGCTATTCACCTTTCAAATAAGTTAAAAGATCCATATTCACTCCTATAGATACTCAAAGATTACATTCATCACTCGAATGATTCAAGCGTATAGGTCTTTGAATAGCTCTCGCACCCAACGGCACATAGGGTCATTGTGGAAACGTTTATGCCAGTAAAGGTACACATCTTCTGACGGGCTTCTGATCGCTTTCGGCACACGTTTACAAATTAAGTCACGTTGCTTGGCCGCTTGCGTAGCAAACGGTGTAGGAAGGTGGAAGATGATGTCAGTCGTCTCTGCAATATCTGCAGCGATGTTGAAGTTAGACAACTGAATTGGAATCGATAACTGGCGCTGTTTATCAATCAAACCTAGATCTTTAAATCGGTTCTCAATAGAGAGCTTCTTGTCCCCTTGCAATGAGATCTGACCTAATTGACTGTTAAGCAAGTCATCGACTGTGATCTCTTTATCTGCCAACGGATGGTCTTTGCTCATCAATAAACGATAATCACGGCTGATCACGAACATTCGGTACAAGTTCTGCTCTGAGCTTAATGGCTCATGTGTCGACAGTACGAAGTGCGCATCACCAGACAGTAAAGGCTCGAAATGACGCTTCGGAATGGAATCGATATCGACTACCATGTTCGGTGCTTGCTTGCGAATCTCAGAAACGACCTTAGGTAACAAGTGAGAAACCTGTGGAACCAAGCCGAAAAAACGAACGGTGCTGTCACTCGTTTGTGGTTCAAAAACATCGCCGTGAACTAGCTTCTCTAAACGTGTCAGTACAGAATTAAGATCTTGTTTAATGGCTTCTGCTTTTGGTGTTAGCTCATAACCGTAAGCCGCTCTCACTAACAAGTCATCGTTAAACACCGTGCGTAGCTTTTGCAACGAACGACTCACGGTTGGCTGACTCATATCAAGGGCTAGTGCGGTGTTGGATACGTGTTTTTCTTCAAGAAGGTGTTTGAGGATGACTAAGAGGTTAAGATCGACTTGCGCAAGATTCATTATTTAAATATTTACAAAATTGAAAATTCAGTGAGCGCATAGTGCAGTTTTCAGACAAGTAATACAATTGATAATCACTCTTATTTTGATCTAAAGCAAAGTCTCTTGTCGCCCTAGCCGCTATATGTGCCGTCAGTAAAAGTGGTGACATCAATAACACCGAACTCATGAGTGGATTACCCAAATAAAAAAGAGAGGCATGATGGCCTCTCTTTGATCTTTTACTTTATGGTGCTTAGTCTACAGAGCTAGTTGATTAAAGCTTTGTCCAAGCATCTTGCCAATATTGGCTATCTCCCGGAGCGTAAGATGCGCTTGCACACCAAGCCGTGTATGGCCAAGGCTTACATTCGTATAAACCATTGTCGCTGCCGACTACAATATCGCCCGCTTCGTAATTCGTTCCGGCTTCATACGGAGGGTAATCACCTGGAGGTGGCGTTGTGCCGCCCTCTTCTTTGATAGCGAATGAATTATCGATCATTACCATTTCGCCGTCTGTTGCTTTACCTACGACTTCAAGCTTGTATTGGCCTTCGGCTACATCGTACAGATCCGTTGTGATTGCACGGCTGTCAGTTAGGTTAACTTTTGTCTGCTCAACGACAGTACCTGCGCTGTCAATTACCATCGCTGTCACATCTAGCGCTTCGTTTGATGTCAGTGTGAACTCTAAACGTACATTGCCGTTATTCAGTACATATTCTGACTTAAGGCCAGATACGTTCAGTTCTGGGTCGTCACCTGGATCAGGGTTGCCACCACATGAGCTGTCTGAAACCTTTCTCCAAACGCCCCACTCACCTGTCGTTCCTGGCTCTTCACCGCGAGTATACCAACCCGCTCCCCACGTTGCGCCATCGTGTGATACTTGGTCACCTTCAACATAAACGGTGCCGGCATCCCATGCTGCTGCACAGTTAGAACCATCAGTCACAGACACTTTACGCTCTGCAGTGACGGTTTGATGAGCACTGTCTGTCACACTATATACAAGCGTGTAGTTGCCCATTTCATTCACATCGACACTGCCTGTGTGTGTAATCGAACTCGTTAGATCACCATCTTCAGCATCGTTTGCAGTCACACCAGCCATCGGATCAAATGCAGTACCAAGTATTACTGTTGTATCTGATACGCCATCGAAAACGGGTTTTTGGCTATAAACTTCTACTGTTCTTGCTTTGGTTGTTTCATTGTTGTCGCTGTCTTTCACACGGTAAGTCAGAACATAAGTACCGATAACACTGGTTTCAACGTAACCTTCAACATCAATAGATGATGTTAAGTCGCCATCTTCTTTATCTGTTGCGGTTACGCCTTCCATTGGGTCGAAAGCCGTTCCGTGTAAAACGCGCGAGTTCTCAACACCTTTCAGTACAGGTTCACCTTCAACTGGCGGCGGTGTCACTTGACCATGAACAAACGGGCCGTAGTCTTTAATAAATTGTTCGTTGTATTGCTGGCCGTTCTTATTAGTACCCATGTCCCAGTTAATAGACCAAGTCATTACACCGCGCAGAGGCTGACCTTGCGCCGTAAGGCTATCGAACGCGTCATACAAATCTTGTGGCTCTTGAACAAAACCGGTTGCTGCTGCATCGATACTTGAAGGGATACCAAACACAAGTTTGTCGTGTGGGATCTTGTGGAAGCCACGCGTACCGTTGATTAGAGAATCAGAAATGTAGTAGATGAACTCTTCTTTTAGCGCATCATTGTTTTGAGCGATCCAACCAACACCTTCAACCCAGATGCCATCGCCACCTTGGTTGTAAAATTGTGGGTTAATCCAGTCATAGTAACCTTCTAGATTGTCGATGTAAGGTACGTATTTTCCGCCAGTCGTTAGATACGGGAATTCAGGCGCCATAGTAATAAGGAAGTTTTTGCCTTCAGCGCGATAGTGTTCTTTCACTAGCTTTAGTGCATCTGGAATTACAGTTTGGTTGTTTGCTGCGGTTACTGCCGCTTGCTCTAGGTCGATATCAAGACCGTCAAAGCCGTAGCGTTCAGTAAGTCGAATGATCTCATCAGCAAAGGCTCTTTCGTCACCGGTTTCAAGCTCTACGTGTGCATCTGCACCACCCAGCGCTATCAGTACAGAGCGACCTTGCTTGTTGAGTTCAGAGATTTGGTCAATAAACTGTTCTTCTGAAAGCCCAATGGTTGGGTCCAGTTTAAAAGTTGGGATTCGACCATCAGCCACGTCGTAAACCTTCATGAATGACACATTCACAATGTTGTACATCGGGTTCACTTCGTCCAGTGTCACACATGGCGCATTACCGCCTTGGTAACCACCACCCTCACACCAGTTGTGCCAATACCCCACCACGACACCAGAATCTGGATTTGTCATGTCTGAACCATTCGCATAAACAGCACCAGACATTGCCGCCATGCCGACCGATACTGCTAATTGTAGAGCTTTACGTTTCAACATTAGTCCCACTTCCTTACTCAACAGCTGTGCCAATCACAACCGAACCAATTCATTTTAGCCATGAATATTTATAGATAAGTAATGGAATTTATAGGAAAAGATGACCTTTGATTTAACTTGTGATTTTAAGTCACAGATTGAATATTAGAATCAATATGACTTTGACTTTTCATTCAAATTAGAATGCTAAAAATAGATATTTATCGCTCAAACTATTTATCAGAAAAATAAATTAAGCCACTTAATTCACCGAGGTAATTAAGTAACTTCTAAAATAATCCAATCGGTAAAAAATGTTGAGTTGAAAAATGAAAACCAACCTTCGCAGACCCCGCTAGCACTGGCGACAGGAAGTTTTACATTGCGAGTGACATCACTAAAATCAATGAGCACCAATAGCTTGAAATATGCTAGAGGTTTAGGTCAGGAATTGAAGTTCAAAGTAATAAAGCATACTTTTGGGCGGTTTAAATCTTAAACTTTCAGGTCATTCATTCGCCAACAGATGAATAATAAGTCTCAATTTTGGAAATAAAATTCATCTTATTATTTTCATTAAGCTGATTAATACCAGCTGCGGCTTTTCTCCCACCACCCGTATCAAAACTAGAGCAAATTTCATCAGCACCCATTCTATTAGATAACGGCGCTCGCAAACTCACAGTATAAGATTCGCCATCTTGGTTTTGGGTTAATACGGCTTGCGCTCGATCTGGATCTTGATTAACGATTTCATTCCCAAAGACTCCACTAATACGCCTTGCCCAAGTTTCCCCTGGCAACTCAAACACTCGCGCGACGTCACTCTCGTAGATTGGGGTTAGGTTTGATAATTGTTGGTTGTCAGTTTGATAAGCGGCACGAAGTTGAAAAAATACGGAGTCTTTATCATCCAAGAGATCAAACGGGTTCGAATATTGATAAAGAGCTTGGTAAAGCTCAGTTGGCGTGAAGTGTAAATCACTCAACGACGAGCCATAGCCGTTATAATTAATGAGCGTACCCAGTTCTTCTAAAAAGTCAGTTTGGGATTGGTCAAAGTCACTAGCTGTTGCTAGTAGTGTCGCTACCGCTTTTAAGTTATCACCAAATGCCGCCGCAATTGCCCATGCAACATACTCACCCTTTAGCTTTTGGTTGATTAATAAACTGGTGCAACATTCCGGAGCTGTGTTAATCAGCGTATCAAGGTACTTAGATTGAGGAATATCTCCCGTGCGGTGATGATCGCAATAAAACACCTTTATATCGTTATCGAGCAACGACTGTAATGCAGGTAAGTTCTTCTCCATCGACACATCCAACACAGTGACAGAGTCTACGCTCGCGTGATCGTCCTGCTCTGCGATTTGGGACACGGCTTGAGAAACCAACTTAATATCACGCTTTACGCCAGTAATGAGCACGCTCTCTTTTGGCTCACTTAATCGCAGCTGTAACAACGCGATTATGCCATCTGCGTCTCCGTTGAATACGTCGTAGTGCATGTTGTTCCTCTTCCTATAGCTTTAACCGTTTGCCAGAAACGCGCCAATACGTTCGTCTATTCGATAGTTTGTCATTATTTTAGTTATATTTCACAGATACTTAAGTCTATTTTGGAATGCCTTATTCTCATTAGATTCAAAAGATAAAAACATTAATAATATTGTATGACATATATCACAGTAAAAGAACATGAAAAAGATTATAAAATAAGCGCATCCCACTTAATGATAAAGAGACCAATGAACACTACCACCACTCTTGTTTATGACACTTTGAAAAGCCTTGCTGCTCATGCTCCTGAGCAACATGCCGAGATTCGCCAGCGTTTATATGAGCAGTTGAGCCTGCCATTTAACAAGCAGCTCTCGTTATACGCTAATGTGCTTGGTCCTATCAGCTCAGGTAAGTTAGCGGGATGCGATAATATTGATAAAGCGGTTGAACTGGCACTGGATGTGCTGGAAGGCCGAAATAAGTAATTATCCTTATTAAGGTGTAATATCACGGCCCAGATCTTCCCCCAGATCGGGCCGTTTTTTATTGTCGTCATTTAACTAGTTGAATCTCAGCCACAAAAAAGGCGCAGATGATCCACGCCTTTGGTTTAGTTTGCTCTGAATGTTTACGAAGTCTTAAACTGTGCGACCGCTTGGTCCATGTCGTTGGCTTGTTCTGCGACCTTATCCACTTCAACCAAACAGTGCTGCGCCGAAGCATTGTTGTCGTTTGAAATGGTATTCAGCTCGGTGATTGAGTCGCTCACTTGCGCCATTACTGCACCCTGCTCTTCAATCGCAGAGGCAATTCGCTCTGAGTTACCTTGGATGTTCTCCATATCGCTCAAGATAAGTTGCAAGCTCGCATCGAGCTCTTCAGAATCTTTCAGAGTCAGTTGGCCTTGTTGGTTACATTCTCCAATCTCGGTCATCGAAGCGTTCATTTGGCTTTGAATTGCCGTCACAACGCTGGTGATTTCAGTGGTTGATTGGTGCGTTCTGCTAGCCAGTGCTCTTACTTCATCGGCAACAACGGCAAAACCACGACCTTGTTCACCCGCACGCGCTGCTTCAATGGCTGCGTTCAATGCCAATAAGTTGGTTTGTTCTGCAATGCCTTGAATGATGTTGACTGCATCGCCAATTTGATCAACATGATGGTTTAACGAGCTGATCGAATCTTGGCTGCTTGAAAGGCGTTCAGACAACTGAGTAATATTGCTGATGGTGTCGACAACCACTTCGCGGCCTTTGTCGGCATTAACTTTCGCTTGATGTACACCTTCAGCCGCAACCGATGTGCTTTCTGAAATCTCACCAATCGTGAGTACCATTTCTTGCACTGAGGTTGTCATGGTAGAGGTATGGTTAGCTTGCACTTCAAACTGTTTGATTACTGATTCTAACTCGTCATGCATGTTCGATGTGCTTTGTGTCAGTTGCAGTGATTTAGACTGAGATGCTGCGATAAGCCCTTCCAGTTGGTCAAGCAATTGGTTGAATTATTGACCTAGCGTGCTGAGTTCGTCTTTACCATCGAGGTGTGAGCGAATAGACACATCGTTTGAATCAACGATATTGCGGATCACCGAGAGTAACGACTCTATCTTGCCGATAATAGAACGGACAATTAACCAGCTGAACAGAATGATCGAGACAAGTAACGTGACGCAAAGGATGTTGTTAATCAGCGACAGTTTGTCCATCTCTTGCTGCGTTTGTTGGTCTAGCACCGCAGAGAACTCTTTAAACTGAGTCTCGATAACGTGTGAACCAGAGCGCGCTTCACCTAACAATCCTTCGTTATGCTGTAAACCTATCACTCTTTTCTGTTCAACCACTTGGCGAGCAGCGTCTATCAAAGCTGCCGAACTACTCATGTTAGAAGTGATAGAAAGTACGCTCGGATCGAAGTTACCTTTTTCAATTAAGTCATTGAACAAGTAAAGCTCGATTTTTTGTTCAGCGCTGGCCGTCGCACTGATGTTATCGAGCAAAACATGAAACTCGCCTAGCAAGCCTTTGTCACGCGCTAGCCCATAGACTTCGCTCGCTTTAACTAAGTTAACAAAACTAGTGTGGTAAGTTTCGATGTCTTCACGTAGATGTGTGCTGTTGGCTAAACCTAGCTCACTGAGCACAGCATCTAGCTCAGATTCAGACGCTAAGAATTTGTTGTAGTTTACGTCGAACTTGTCGAGGTATTTCATATCGCTACGCAGTAAGAAATCTTTCTCGTTACGGCGAAGGTTGAGCAATCGCACTTCGAGATCTTTGGTGATTTGTTTGGCTTCACTCATTTGAGCTGTGGTGTCTGCAAATTGCGATGTGGTAAACAGCAATGAAATCATGCCGAAGATGGAGAACATCCCCAGCGAATAGAGCTTTTTCTTTATGTTCATATACGTGGCTCGTCTTTACTAAATTAACTATGAGTATCTAAATGAATCGCATCGAAGAATGGATACCCAACTCGTGCGAATTGATTATTGTTATGGCTTTTACCGATAATGAGCGTCTAAAACTGTGGCTTCTGAGTCCACTAGCTATAACGTTCTCAATTGCATTTAAACAACGAATGAGACTACTCACTAAAGTTAAATTTATCAATAACACAAATAAGTTACATATACATTAGTTGAATGATAAAAGTGAGAGACAGCTATTTGACGGGGTGTGAAGGCCTGAATGCACTGCTATGTAAGGCTCTGAATTAAAACGCCTTGGTCAATTATTGACCTACCAGTTATAGGTGACACTTTTTTGGCTCATCAGATGAGCACGAGCGAAGAGCAATATTGGAGATTTCGACTTGATTTTCAAACGGTGAACCCATCGAGTGGTGATTGTATAGTCGAGCGGAAACGGCAATAAAAATGGACCTACTCAATTCGAGTCAGGTCCATTTTTAGATTTCTAGTCAATCGCCTTATAGCGAATCAGCGAGTGTTTGAACTTAAGGCTGACTAAAACGCTTTCACCATCTTGGTTAGGCACTTCAACAACACCGCTCTTTCGTCTTCTTCGATGTCTTGCGTCAGCTCATTAACCAAATTCAAGTGGAGTTGGTTATGGTGAACGTGGATCTTCTGACCTTCATCGGTCAATGCCACCACAATTGCACGACGGTCCGTTGGGTGTTCATGGCGCTCAATCAATTCAGCTTTAACCAACTTTTCGATTTGAACAGTAAGCGTACCCGTGGTGATACCCAACTTTTCAGCGAGCTCTTTCATTCTTAACGCGCCATGCATACCAAGTACTTCAATGGTGTGTACTAAATGTGTCAGATGGCTTAAAACCTAGATTATGAAAAAAATGGTGATATTTTAACAATAAACATATCGGGTGAGAATGGAGACCAAAACATTGAACTATCAGTTCAGGGATTGAGATTAAAAATGAGAATTATAATTATTATTTTATCTTTTGTTTTAAATATAGGTGCTCTTCCATAGAAAAACATAGTCGAAAACCATATACGGAAAATAATGTTAAATTTGATAGTGAAATTATCTATCCAGAACATTCTAAACCCATGAATGTAACTGTCTATCGTTTTTCCGACTTTTCAGGACAAAGAAAACAAGGCTTATTATATCAAGAAGCTTCTACTGCTGTTCCTCAAGGTCTTGATTCTATGTTAATGCACTCGCTTTCTGGGTTAAATGATGGGAAGCTTTATAAAGTTATTGACAGAACGTTTCTTGCCCAAATGTTAGATGAAAGACAATTAGCTTCGGTATCGGTCAGCCCAAAGAGTTTAGGAGTTTTGAAAGTACCAAGTATTGTATTCACTGGGGAGTAATAGCTTATGACCACAATAACAAACAGGCTGCTGGTGGTTTTTCTTTAATGATTTTCGCTGTCTAGCGAGTATTCGGTAGACACCGTGACCGTATCTTTAAGAGCTGTATCAGTTAAAACAGGCGAGATATTACTCAGTAGTATCTCTAAGAAAACAATAATATCCATGTCTGGGAATAAACTCATACAAAATTTTCGATGACAATTTAATGCAATTAGAGATGGGAGGGTCATATAACGAACCAGTAAGTGTTGCAACTCGACTAGCAATCGAACCAGTCTATTCTAGATATAACGGAGAAAGCGTTAGAACTAGGGTGGTGGAATATATGAAGAAGGAATTTAATATGAAAAGTTATATTTATACAACGACTACTTTAGCTGTAATGGTATCACTAAATGTCAATGCAAATGAAGTTAGAATTCAGCAATCTGATAATGGTGAACTATTAAACCAAGTAAGTATTACGCAATCGACAGGTACGGGGAATAAAATTCAAAAGGCAGACACAGCCACTCTCCCTGAAAATGCGATTTTGAATGGTCTTACATCTTTCACTGCAAACCAAAATGGAAGCGATAACAGCGCATACATTAATGTAAATGTAGATACTGGTCAGACAGACTCGAGTAGTTGGAACAGTTTGAGTGTTTATCATTCTGGCGATAGTAATGTTTCCACTATCACTGTTGGCGACACGATTAAGCCCAAAGGCTTGACAATGTCACATAATATTCAAGGTGATGACAACAATTTAACTTCGACCTATGACACTACCGGTAACGTTAGTGCTTATATGTCAGTTAATGGTGATAGCAATACTGTGAATCACGTAATCAATTTGAATGATACAACGGTTAATAGTGATGCTACTCTGAATCTTAGTGTTAATACTGATTCAAGTACGTATAACTTAAATCAAAATGGTGTAGATGCTAACCTAAGCCTTAACTTATATGGTGATGCTTCGTATGTAACCACCAATGTAAATCAAAGCGGGGACAATGCTTATGCGTATATTTATGCCAATAGCCTTCCCGATAATGCAACCATTACTGTTAACCAGTCTAACGATGATGCTCATTTAACAGCGTCAATCAACAATCCAGGAACAACGTTTTCAATGAATGTTTCACAATAAATGTACATAAGGGAGGTTGTTTAATCTCCCATTGTTGCAATGCCACCCTAAACATAAAATGTTATGTGTTAGAACTAGGGTGGTGGAATATATGAAGAAGGAATTTAATATGAAAAGTTATATTTATACAACGACTACTTTAGCTGTAATGGTATCACTAAATGTCAATGCAAATGAAGTTAGAATTCAGCAATCTGATAATGGTGAACTATTAAACCAAGTAAGTATTACGCAATCGACAGGTACGGGGAATAAAATTCAAAAAAGGCAGACACAGCCACTCTCCTGAAAATGCGATTTTGAATGGTCTTACATCTTTCACTGCAAACCAAAATGGAAGCGATAACAGCGCATACATTAATGTAAATGTAGATACTGGTCAGACAGACTCGAGTAGTTGGAACAGTTTGAGTGTTTATCATTCTGGCGATAGTAATGTTTCCACTATCACTGTTGGCGACACGATTAAGCCCAAAGGCTTGACAATGTCACATAATATTCAAGGTGATGACAACAATTTAACTTCGACCTATGACACTACCGGTAACGTTAGTGCTTATATGTCAGTTAATGGTGATAGCAATACTGTGAATCACGTAATCAATTTGAATGATACAACGGTTAATAGTGATGCTACTCTGAATCTTAGTGTTAATACCGATTCAAGTACGTATAACTTAAATCAAAATGGTGTAGATGCTAACCTAAGCCTTAACTTATATGGTGATGCTTCGTATGTAACCACCAATGTAAATCAAAGCGGGGACAATGCTTATGCGTATATTTATGCCAATAGCATTCCCGATAATGCAACCATTACTGTTAACCAGTCTAACGATGATGCTCATTTAACAGCGTCAATCAACAATCCAGGAACAACGTTTTCAATGAATGTTTCACAATAAATGTACATAAGGGAGGTTGTTTAATCTCCCATTGTTGCAATGCCACCCTAAACATAAAATGTTATGTGTTAGAAGTAGGATTGTGGGATATATGAAGAAGGAATTTAATATGAAAAGTTATATTTATACAACGACTACTTTAGCTGTAATAATATCATTAAATGTCAATGCAAATGAAATTAGAATTCAGCAATTCGATAATGCTGAGCAATTAAGCCAAGTAAATATTACGCAATCAGCCGGGGCTGGAAATAAAATTCAAAAGACAGATTCAACCACTCTCCCTGAAAATGCTATTTTGAATGGCCTTACATCTTTCACTGCAAGCCAAAATGGGAATGACAACAGTGCATACATTAATATAAATGTAGATACAGGTCAGATAGATTCAAGCAGTTGGAATAACCTTAACATACATCATTCTGGCGACAGTAATATTTCTACCATCACTGTTGGCGACACTATTAAGCCAAAGGGGCTGACAATGACACACAATGTTCAGGGTGATAGTAATCAAATAACGTCGACCTATGACACTACCGGTAACGTTAGTGCTTATATGTCAGTTAATGGTGATAGCAATACTGTGAATCACGTAATCAATATGAATGATACAACGGTTAATAGTGATGCTAATCTGAATCTTAGTGTTAATACTGATTCAAGTGCGTATAACTTAAATCAAAATGGTGTAGATGTTAACCTAAGCCTTAACTTATATGGTGATGCTTCGTATGTAACCACCAATGTAAATCAAAACGGGGACAATGCTTATGCGTATATTTATGCCAATAGCCTTCCCGATAATGCAACCATTACTGTTAACCAGTCTAACGATGATGCTCATTTAACAGCGTCAATCAACAATCCAGGAACGACGTTCTCAATGAATGTTTCACAATAATTATAAGTAAGCGAGGTTATTGTTAATCTCGCTTATTGTTATGTGTAAAATAATGCTAAGTGTAAGAGTTTTTGATGTTTTTATTCCCGTCTTCTGATTCCCAAATCAGTTTCTTACGGTAAACTGTAGAAGGGCTAAGTTCTAATAATACGGCAGCATTAATTACGTTCCCATCACAATAATTTATAGCATGTTGAATCGTTTCACGTTCTATTTTCCACATAGGTCGAACATTACCATTATTACTAATCAGAGTTAGTACGGAGGACGCTTTGTTTTTATCTGCTAGTGCTTTTTCAAGATATTTCTGGTTTCTGGTTTCAAACTTATCGATCATTGTTAATGAGGCTTCACTCAATTGGTTTTCTTTTTTTATTGACATCGGTTGTGGAACGGTTGTTAAGTTGATAGGAGGTGGTAACATGTCCTTTCTTATACAAGCTTCATTATTTAAAACTACAATATTACGAATTACGTTTTGTAACTGGCGTACATTACCCGGCCAGTTATATCGTTTGAGGATATTTTGCGTCTCTATATCTATTGAATCAAATTTTTTGTTATCTTCTTTAGCATATAGTCCCAGAAAGTAATCGGCCAAAATAATAATGTCCCCCTCACGTTCTCTTAGAGGTGGCATCTCGATTGGCACAACATGCACACGGTAGTAAAGATCTTCACGGAACCTGCCTTCTGCAACTTCGACCAGAGGGTCACGGTTGGTTGCACAGATAATTCTGACATTAACTCTGATTTCTTGATTGCCACCTAATGGTATGAAAGTACCAGTTTGTAAAAATCTTAATAGCTTCTTCTGCATCTCTAACTCCATTTCACAAAGCTCATCAAGAAATAGAGTGCCACCATCGGCTTGCATCGCCGCGCCTTTGCGGTCGGTTGTTGCACCGGTAAACGCACCTTTTACGTGACCGAAGATTTCGCTCTCCATTAGGTCTCGAGGGATAGCACCACAGTTAATGGCAACGAAGGGTTTACCGTTACGTTGACTCTCTTGGTGAATGGCTTCAGCACATACTTCTTTACCTGTACCACTTTCGCCATTGATGAATACGCTAGCAGTGGTAGGGGCGACGGAATCAATGATCTTGTAAACCGCCTGCATGGGTAGGCAAGAGCCGATGAAATTATGGAATCGGTCACGATCGAACTTGCTTTGCATGTTATCGACAAGGTTTTCGAGTTTCGCTCTCTTTAGATGCAAGCGAACAGAAGTTTTGAGTCGATCGGCTTGAATGGGCTTTTCTAAGAAGTCTTCTGCACCGCGCTGAATAAGGTCTACCGCAATGTTTACTGAGCCATGTGCTGTCGCGATAATGACGGCGGTCGGTATTTCATTTGCGCTAATCCAATCTAATACTTCTTCCCCTGGCATGTCGGGTAACTTGAGATCGAGAATAACAAGCTGTGGGGCGTGCCTCTCAATAAAAGCCTTAGCTTCCGCGCCGGTTTCGACGTGGAAAATATCGTAGGGCTCGTCCTTTACGTACTGCTTGTAGAGTACGGCGAGTGAGGTGGAGTCTTCAACTAACAATACTTTAGGGCGCATTGTATATTCCTTTTGAAACTTTATCCTAACCAATCAATAACATAGTGATAGGTAACCATCAATACGAGTCATGTGTATTTGTTATCTACCGCATGCAATCTCTTAACAAGCGGCCTGTATGATTTTTTGTATTGTCGTTCATGATGGTTCGCATCTTAATGGAAACTGTATTAACAGCGACTATGTTGAGTGTTCATTTGATCCCGATGTGCAACAACCAAGTTAACTGAAGCCTGCCTCTTTTCTTTCAAGCAAGGCTTTGATTGAACGCTCTGCAAGTTCGAGTAATTCATCAACTTGTTGGAATGCCAAATCATGGCTTTGTTCTAAACATTGCTTTTCTAGAGCACGAGATAGCTCTCCCAAAGGGCGATTTCCCAATGATAACGCCGTACTTCCGAGAGTATGGACCTCGAATTCGAGTGTTTGAGCGTCTCGATTGCTTGTCGCTTCTCTAATCGCCACTAAACGAGTTTGTGATTCTGCCACGTAATGGTCGATTAATATGGGGATAATGTCCGCACTGGTGTCTCGAATCATTTGTTCCAGAACGCTTTCATCAACAAGCTCGAGGCCTACTTGGTTAGTTACATTTTGAGGTGTGTCTGACGTTAAAGTCGAATTCATCAAACGAAGTCCTTTTGTTGAGTCGTAATCCAATACGTCTGCTTGAGCTTAATATTCATTGGTACTATTAAGTTTTAGTCATTTTCTAGAATAATTTCAACTGCTTGCCTTAAAAACTATGGAATTAAATCGTGTTGAGGGACGTTTTGGAACACTCAGACTATGGATGTAACAAGTTGATTTTAAGTGTTTTTACTTGTGAAATATAAACTTAAGTGTCTAACAAACGATTCGCAAAGAGGAGCGGCCTTAGACAAGGCTGAACAAAACAAAAGGCCACTGCATCAAATCAATGCAGTGGCCTAGGTTAAGTTGGTGCGTAGAATCCAGTTACGCTAAGGATAGATTCTGTCCAATTAAAGAAAAATAGCGTTCAGGCTAAGAGGCTTTATCAATCTTTGGCTTTGGGGAAGGTTCTACCTCTTCCTCGCTATTTTCAGAGAAGATATCCGCTACAGCACTTCTCTCAAGTTCACCTTTAAGGTTACCGTCCTCATCGACAACAGGAAGAGAGTAGTCACAAGACATGGTGTCTGGCAGAACTTCTTCGATTACAGCGTCAGGCAACACCGCTGGCACTTCTTCGTAAATCTCTTCACTGAAATCATGCACTGAGGAATCTTCAACCGCGTCTTGCAGGCTTTCTTGGGTCACTAAGCCCTGATAGCCGTCATCGGTCACATGATAAGCGTAATCGTTTTTCAGCATCTTCATCTGAGCAAGAGCACCTTCAATGGTTTCCGAAGTAATGCGGTAGAGGGGAGGCTGCATCACTGTTTCTACAGTCAATGCTCGGGCACGGTTAACGTCTTTTACGAACGCTTCGACGTAATCATCGGCAGGGTTCAAAAGAATCTCATGTGGCGTACCTTGTTGTACCAGCTCACCGTCTTTGAGGATTGCGATTCGGTCACCTAAGCGCAGAGCTTCGTCCAAGTCATGGGTGATGAAAACAATCGTCTTATGAAGCTTTTCTTGCAGCTCGATAAGTTGGTCCTGCATTTCGCTACGAATCAACGGATCGAGAGCCGAGAAGGCTTCATCCATCAGCAAGATTTCAGCGTTAGTACACAGAGCGCGTGATAAACCGACACGTTGTTGCTGACCGCCAGACAGTTGGGCAGGGTACTGATTACCGTAGCCTTTCAAACCCACAGTCTCTAACCACTCGTTCGCTTTCGCTAAACGGTCTTCTTTCTTGATGCCTTGAACTTCCAATCCGTATGCAACGTTTTCAACCACAGTTCGGTGAGGCATTAGGCCAAAGCGCTGGAATACCATCGACATTTTATGACGACGGAACTCTTCCAATTCCTTAGTGTTGAGGCTCATTACATCAATGCCTTCAACCGTGATCTTGCCTTCGGTTGGGTCAATCAAACGGTTGAAGTGTCGAATCAAGGTCGACTTACCAGAACCTGAAAGCCCCATGATAACGAAGATTTCGCCACGATTGATTTCGAGGTTAATCTCCTTCAAACCAATAGTATGGCCGGTATCTGCAAGAATCTCGTCTTTGTGTTCACCGTTCTTAACTCGGTTCATCACCGACTGCGGCTTAGGGCCAAACACTTTAAACAGGCCACTAATTTCGATTAATGGTTTAGTCATGTTTGAATCCTCCTAGGTGCGCATTGGTGCGTCGCGCATAAGCCTGTGAAGCTCGATCAAATAGAATCGCGAGGGCAACGATGGCAAAACCGTTCATCAAGCCCAAAGTGAAGTATTGGTTGGTAATGGATTTAAGAACTGGTTGGCCTAAGCCTTTAACGCCGATCATAGACGCAATAACCACCATCGACAGTGCCATCATGATAGTTTGGTTGATTCCCGCCATAATTGTTGGCATAGCTAGCGGTAATTGAACACCCCACAAACGCTGTTTCTTGCTCGCGCCAAAGGCGGTTGCCGCTTCTAGCACTTCTTTATCAACCAAGCGGATGCCTAAATTAGTTAGACGAATTACAGGAGGGATTGCGTAAATAACTACAGCGATTAGACCTGGGATTTTACCGATACCAAGTAGCATAACCACTGGGATCAGGTAAACGAATGCAGGCATGGTCTGCATGATATCGAGTAACGGTGTCACGACGGATTGCACACGATTAGAACGTGCCATCGCAATACCAATCGGGATGCCGAGGAAAATCGAGACTAAGGTACACACAGTGATGATACTGAGTGTCCGCATGGTATCTTCCCACATTCCAAAGTAACCAATGAGAAACAGTGAAACGACACAACCTAATGCCAGTTTCCATGATCGACTCGCGGCGTATACCAAGGCAGTACACACACCAAGAACGATCAGCCACGGAGTAGAAATGAGGAGTTTTTCAAACCAAACAAGGAAAGAGAGAAGAGGGTCAAATAATGATTCAATCGTTTCGCCGTATTCACGGGAAAATTCGCGGTAAGCACCATCTAGCGCTTTTTTTATTGCTCGTAAATCAGAGCGTTCCATCTCTGGAAAGCTTGATAACCAATTGCTGTCGGCCATTTTATATCCTTATAGTTCGGTGCGACTTGTCCTTAATACTCACAGAATACGTGTAAGAACAAGGCTCCGAATTATGAATAACATCAAGTATAGCGACGTTATTTCCGTTTTAGTGAAGTCTAGTTTTTGCTGAAATATAGCTAGTTTTAAAATCTAGCAGTTACAGCTCAGCTTCAATTTTCTTAGCGACTTCGTCTGAAACCCATGGGTGCCATACTTCTGGGAATTCGCTTAAGAAATGTATACTCGCTTCTTCACCATCGGCTTGGTTGTCTTCCATCCAAGCAAGAAGTGCGTTCATTTTATCGTTGGTGAAACCACGTTTTGTAAAGTAGTCATACGCTTCCGGTGCGCGTGACGCGAAACTTTCAGTGGTAATAGTGTGGACAGGTGAAGGCGGGTACATGGTCGCTTTTGGTGATTCACAGCCTTCTTGAGTGGTACAGTTGATGAACTCTTCTTTATCAACGCCACTGCCAAAGTCGACTTTCACCATGTCGTACTTACCAAGAACCGCAGTCGGTGCCCAGTAGTAACCAAACCAAGCTTCTTCACGTTCGTAAGCTTTCGCGATAGAACCAGATAAACCGGCACTCGAGCCTGGGTCGACAATAGTAAAGCCACTGTCTTCTAGATTAAGTGCGTCAAACAAGTTCGCGGCACTGATTTGACAGTTCCAACCTGCTGGGCAGCTGTAAAATGCGGATGTATCTGGGTCTTCAGGGTGCTTAAACAAAGATGCGTTTTTACGTACACCTTCAATGGTTGCCATTTCTGGGTTTTGTTTAACGAGGTAGGCTGGAACCCAAAAACCTTCTTCACCACCATTCACAAGTGCTTTACCTGCGTAGCGAAGACGTTTTTCTTCAACACCTTTATCAAGGGCATCTTTAAGGCTGTTACTCCAAAGCTCTGGTGCAACATCCGGTTGGCCTTTCTCAATCATCGACGTGCCAGTTGGCATTGTGTCGCCAGGGATAAGTTCAGCATCACAACCGTATCCGTGTTCTAGGATAAATTGGTCAATGTTGGCGATTAAAGTTGCAGAGTTCCAGTTCATGTCTGCGATTGTTACGCTGCCACATTCTCCAGCGTTAGCATGACCACAGGCTGCTGCAACTAACAAAAATACGGAGCTTAACTTGTATTTCATATTGAGTTTCCTTTCTCTTTAATAATACAACCAAGCTAATCAAGGTCTGTTGACTAACTAAATTGCTCGATGGTGATCCTTTCCGTGTATTTGAACCATTTGAGCAGAAGGAGGGATGGTGGGAGTATGAGTAGGTAAACCAACAAAGCATAAAGTGTGATTTGCTTGATTTATCCACTGTGTTTCACAGCCATCGGATAACTTTGTCAAACTATTACAAATTCGTCAAAAACCACCTCTATTTATAATCTTAGGGAATAATCGTACGAATTCCATCTTTGATGCGATTTACATGGCGCTTTAACAGTCTGTGTCACATTACCGCGAAAGTTAGGCCAAAGGCTGTTGATCTTTGAGTGGAATTGAAGGTGGTAAGACCATAATTGGCGTGTGTGAAATGCGTTGAATGTTCTTAAAAATCTTATTTTTAGCATTAATTTCGCCAAAAATAATAAACTAAGATTTGTTCAGGCAGAGCGTAAGTTGCTTCTAACACCAACCAGAGTGGAGGCTGTCACTTTTAAAATGACAGCAGTCATACCTTATAAGAGATGCTACATAGGTAGGTTCAAAAACTCATTTTGATAAAGCTTGTTGGCTAGGCGGTCACGAAGCTTAGACGGCAGAAACTTCATTCGATTAATTTGTCGAATCAGCTCTTGAGCGAAGCTTGGGTTGCTCTTCATGTTCATCACACAACCCATCAGTGAAATGCTTTGTGCATCGAGAAGCTTCTTGGCTTGCTCTAGGTGATGAGTCGACGTTTCACCGTAAGCAACGACAAGTAACGCACAATCACACGCGCTTGCAACAGATTGAGCTGGAATATTACCTTTGTTGATATTAAGCAGTGGCGAGGTATCGATGACGACACGGTCGTATTTACTTAACCATTGAGTCACAGCTTTTTTAAGTGTCGCTGGATCTTTATAAGCAAGCTGTGTTGATGCAACTTGCGGAGCAGGGACACCAATAAACATCCGTTGAGACACTACGTGCTCAATAAGCTGCGCTGTGTGTTCTTCTTCAAGCATGTGCAAGTTCTTAAACGCAGAGTTAAATAAGTTGAGGTCAACATACAAGGTAGAGTGACCTGCTAACAAGAAGCGTTCGGCCAATGCCGTTGCGACAGATGTTACGCCGTCACCTGAGTGGCAAGCCGTCACACAGATTGAGCGTTGTCCATTCAGTTCTGAAGCTAAGTACAGTTGTTCAACTTCGGCATGCGTTGCTGAAATAGTCATTATAACGCTCCTATTAACACGATGGTGGTGGTAATACGGAGGATGTCATCTAAGCCAACACGGGCTTTCTCGATAAAGCTTTCACGACGGTCTGGAATGTAAATCGTATCACCTGCACGCAGCACTGTTAGGTTGTAGATGTTCGCCGTTTTACTGAACTCAACAAGATCGAAGGTTCGAGCTTGGCCTTGGCAACAAGACATGTTCACAATAGTAATTTTCTCTACGTAAGCATTGTCAGTAGGGCCAGGGCCCGCCGCTTCTGCTAAGATATCTAAGATATCTAAGATGGTCATGTTGTCGTTAAACACGTAACGACCAGGTGCATTCACTTGCCCGAAGATGTAGATTGACGCATCTGAGCTTTGACGAACCCATTGTGATTTATTGTCTGAAGGATCTTGTGGTAAGTCGTGAACACGCACAATAGAACCCGCTCGAATTTGAGGCATTTGATTTCGTGGCGCACCATTACGAATAAAATCATCCAGATTAAACACGACTAGCTTTCTACCCGTCACAACTTCAATTTTCGAGGTGTCAGCACGTAGCGTAGGGCCACCAACGTGAGCCAATAGTCCCATGAAGTTCATTTCATCTGACCATTCAATACGACCCGGTCGGTTTACCTCACCAATAACATTAACCGCTCTGTCTGGCGTAATCTTCAACCAAGACTTCTCATTCATGTCGGTTTTCTCTGGAACGAAAATCACATCGCCAGCTTTAATGCTAGGTGGGTTAGAGTTAGGTAAGCCTTCTGTATACGCAGCTAAATCAAACTTAAGCACTCTGCCATCCGCTTTGATTACACGGATTTGTCGTGATTCTGCAAATCGAGTCGGGCCGCCTGCATTCGCAAGGATATCCATGAAGGTCGCGTCTCTTTTACCTTCGAAAGCGCCGGGAGCAGCAACTTCACCCATTACGTAAACCATGTTCGCACCCGATTTAATCTCTTCTTCTTGTTTCGGTACAAAAATGGTTGAGCCGGGTTGAAGAGCGGGCAACAAGCTTTCATCCCCAGAATCTAGGTAACGTTTAAGATTAAACAAAGTAGGTGTGTTGTTCGAAATGACGCGAATTTGCTCGACGCTGGCATAACGGGTTACGCCGCCAGAGCGCATCAGCACATCAACTAGGTCGGTGTTCTCTTTGTAAGTAAACGACCCGGGTGCGTTTACCTCACCAAACACTTTAATCGCGTTGCGAGAATCCGCACTGTCACCAGAGTTAGCAAGCTTTGCTGCATCAAACTCTTGCTCGATGTTGCCTACTAGTGGAGAGGCTGGAACAAACAAAGAGTCTAACGATTGCAGGGGCGGTAGATTAGCTTCATCACCAGAATCCAGAAAACGTTTGTAGTTGAACTCTTTCTTATCGGCGCCACGTTTTAAGATCAGCTTGTCGAGCTGTGCCCCCGGACGTAAACCGCCCGCTGCATACAACGCCATTTGGATGCTAGAACCTAACGCAAGCGTGTATTCGCCCGGCTGTTCTACGTAACCTTGAACATAAATAATGATCTGTTGCTCTTTTACATATACAGATGCATTCGAAAGATCTTTATAAGCGGTAGACAGAGCCTCTAGGACAACTTTGTTCAGCTGCTCAGTGTCGTAACCTGCAACAAATACTGTTCCAACTTCAGGAAGAGTGATACGCCCACGTTTATCGACTTGAAAGCCAGTATTTAGGCTGCTTTCGCCAGGAACATTAACTTGGATAAGGTCACCGACTTGCACAGCGTCTGAAAACTCGTCATTAGCTTGAACAAAACTCGCAAAGAAAAGAGAGAATGTGATGAACAATGTGATTAGTGTTTTCATAGTGCACCTCCCATCTTCGCTGCGTTCTTAGGCGAGATAATTTCAATGCTCACTCGGCGGTTAGTTAGTAGAGTACCTGCGGTTTCACCATCAAAAAGCGGTACCGTTTCACCCACAGACACAGCCTTGATTCGTTGTGGGCTAAGGCCAAAGATAGTGAGGTAACGTTCGACCTGTTTTGCTCGTCCAAGTGCTAATTTATCGTTGTATTCTTCAGTGCCTGTCGCATCTGCGTGTCCGGTTACAATTAAGTCTAACGATTTGTTTTCTTTTAGAATGTAAGACGCTTCAGCCAGTTTCCCCATGTACTTAGGATTCACTTCGGTAGAGTCTTGCGCGAATTGGTTATCAACATTTAACAGGTCATACAGCTGTTCAATCACAGACAACTGCATACGGAATTGGTTTTCATTTTTTGGCGGTTCACAGCGTGCTTGCGATGTGACGTAGTCGAGTTGGACTTCAAGTTCGTTAAGGCGTTTTCTTTGGATAACAAGGTCGTTGGCAGCGTCCAGTAACAGACCACCTTGCAGTTCTCGTGCGATACGATTTTGCTTTTCGATGGCTTGAACAACGGCAGCAGGGAAGCACCAGCGGGCACCTTCTTGGATTAAGGCATCTAAATGTAGTTTTGCGAGTTGCCAATCAAAACGTAGTCCGTGTTCAGGACCAAGCGGCTCGTCGGGCATGACAGGAGAGAAGTCAGAGTTCTGATAGTTAATCGAGTCGTAACTTTCCGCTAAACCTCCGGTGCCTTGTTCTGGGTAACTTGTGCAACCCAGAACTAGGACAGACAGAGAAAGGGCTATGTAGTTTTTAAGTTTTTTCATGCCAACGTCCTTTGTTTTTTCTTTTTATTATTATTTTTAGTTACTTCTAGCTTAGTGGATCTTCATGAATTGGTAGGATTTTTTGAGTTAACAGGGATAGCGTGGCCAATACGCAGTAGATTCATAATTTCTAGTGGCTGACCTGATACGTTTTCTAGGCGCATATTTCTTTCACGTTCAGTTAAGCGTTTGAACATATAAACAATCGCACCTACACCTGAAGAGTCCAAAAACTGCACTTCACTGAAATCGACTTCAATCTCTTTGTGAACATCATTTGAAATCACATCGTCAATGTCTGTCTGTGCATCGCGGCTACCCGCTGCGTCTAAATCACCGAAAATAGAAAGAGTCAGTGTCGTTGTGTTTAGGTCAATTTTGCGTAATTCCATAATGATATCTCCTTGGATGCATGAGTTTAGAATTGCACTGAATGTGCCAACTTTTATATTGTTTATTTTCAATAGGTTAGAGTTTTATCTTAGAAGAGTGTCATATTGAGAAACGCCACTTCTCAATATGAGAAGTAAAAATGAATGAATTTTTGAGAGTCACAATTGATTGATATTGCGAATGAAACGCCAGATTAAATAAGACTGAAGATTGGATCGCATCTCTAAGGAAATCTCACGTACCGTAATTCGAGACCACATAGGATAAAAATACTTGAAGGAAAAAATACTCGAGTAAATAGCAGATCAAAACAGGAAGCGGATAGGGAATAGATGATGAGATTAACCAAACTGGCGGTTGCAACACTCTTGGCATTTTCATTGCCATCTCACTCATCTTATTTACCGCCTGAACAGTTAGTATTAGCCAATACCTATAAACAGGGGATAGATGTCTCTGAGTATTGGACGAGTGAGAAACTCGATGGTATTCGAGCTTTATGGGATGGAAAGCATCTTTATACAAGAAATGGTAATCGAATTTACGCACCAAAGTGGTTTACAGAGAGCTTGCCAGAAGTGCACTTAGAGGGAGAGCTTTGGGCTGGACGAGGGAAATTCCATCTTGTTCAATCAACGGTGTTAGATCACACACCTAGTGATACCGCTTGGCTACAGATCGACTTCATGCTGTTCGATATGCCAGGTGCAGCCGGAGATTACCAAAAGCGTTATTACAACATATTGCATTGGGTGAGCGTGATCGATGAATCACACGTCGGTTATGTTGAACATTCACCCATTAAGAATGAAGAAACGTTGTTTCACCAACTAGACAACGTAGATGAGCGAGACGGCGAGGGTTTGATGCTTCGCAAGATCACTAGCCGTTATCAAGCAGGTCGCAGCAATGACTTATTAAAACTCAAAAGGCACCATGATGCTGAAGCCACAGTGATTGGTTATAAAACCGGAACGGGCAAATACAAAGGAATGATGGGCTCAATCTTAGTTCACAACGAGCAGGGCGTTGAGTTTTACATTGGCAGCGGGTTTACTGACAAAATGAGATTGTCGCCACCCGAGATTGGTAGTCGTATTACTTTTCGCTACAACGGCCTCACTCAAAACGGAAAGCCAAAGTTCGCAAGGTTTGTCAGAGAGAAGAGTGACTATTGAGTTGTTTAATCATTTGATTTTAATAATTTAGAAAGCAAAAGAGCCCTGAAAATCAGAGCTCTTTTTTGTTTTATGTCTTAGCGGGTTACACCAATGCTAGTTACGAAAATTGTTGCTGGCTAGATTATCGAGAACTGAACTCCAGTTGCACCTCATCACTTTGTTTATGCATCCAATGAAGGCGCATACCAAGCATGGTCGCTGCTGAAGATAGACCAATTATGAAGCCAACCCAGAAACCGTGTGCTCCCATAGGCTCAACAATCCAATCTGTCATTCCTAAGATGTAGCCGATAGGAAGACCAAGCAACCAGTAAGCCACAAAGGTAATATTGAAGATCGATCGCATGTCTTTGTAGCCACGCAAAGCACCTGCAGCGATAACTTGAATGGCGTCGGTACATTGATAAACCGCTGCGAACAACAGTAATTGCATTGCAACGGTAATTACCGCGGTATTCTCTGTGTACAGTAATGAAACCTGCTCTCTGAAAATGGCCGTCAATGCTGCCGTCATTAATGCAGTCACTAAACCAACAATGATGCCCACGTGTGTCGCGATCTTCGCACCTTCGGTATTGTTTTCACCTAGCTTATGGCCAACACGAATACTCACGGCGGCACCAATACTCATTGGAATCATGAAGACTAGTGAAGAGAAGTTGATCGCAACTTGGTGCGCGGCAACAATCAATGAGCCAAGTGGGGCAACCAACAAGGAAACAACGGCAAACAAGGTTACCTCGAAGAAGATAGCGGCCGCGACTGGGAAGCCAAGTCTAAACAGGCGAATCTGAGCTTTAAGTTGCGGCTTATGGAACGTACCGAAGATGTTGATTTTCGCTAAACGTTTTGAAGTTAAAACGTAAGCGAACAGCAGTGCAAACATCACCCAGTACACGATAGCCGTTGCAACGCCACAACCAACACCACCCAAGGCAGGAGCACCAAGCTTTCCGTATACGAACATCCAGTTAAGCGGGATGTTTAATAGCAAGCCAATAAAACCAATCACCATTGCAGGCTTAGTTAAAGACATTCCATCGGTAAAGCTTCTCAAGGTTTGGAACAGCAAAAATGCAGGTACAGCGAACATCACCGCGTTCATATAACCTATGGTCTTTTCTGCCATGAGTTGTTCAATGTCCATCCACTCCAATATCAATTGTGTCTGGAACAGCACGCCAATGATTGGAAGAGAGATGACGAGCGCTAAAAATGCGCCTTGTTGAATTTCAAATGGAATTTTTACTTGTCGACCAGAACCATTCAGTTGTGCAACGACAGGAACCAACGCCATCAATAGGCCAACACCAAATAAGATTGATGGTAGCCAGATACTTGCTGCAATCGAAACCGCCGCCATATCGATAGCACTTACGCCACCGGCCATTACGGTATCAACAAAACCCATTCCAGTTTGTGCAACGGATGCGATCAATACTGGGGTCGCAAGTTTAATTAGATTCGAGGATTCTTCTTTGTAACGATGCACAAACAACTCCAAATAAGAGGGAAAATTAGAATAATAGTGTAGGAAAGGACATTCTGAAGGAATCAGAGACAATGATCTTAAGCTTCCACTGGACGAATCATAAAGAAATGTCACAATAACTGCTATGAAAAACTGTTACTAAAATGCTAAATAGGAATCTTATGTTTACAGGTATCGTTCAAGGCATGGCAACACTGGTTGCTATCAACAAAAAAGAGTCGTTTCAAACTCATACCATTGAGCTAAGTGACGAAATGGTTGAAGGATTAGCCATTGGTGCTTCAGTAGCTCATAACGGTTGTTGCTTAACGGTAACGGAAATTTCAGGAAACCAGATTGCTTTTGATTTAATGCAAGCGACATTGCGACTGACGAACTTAGGCCAACTTAATGTAGGTGACAAAGTGAATGTTGAGCGTGCAGCAAAGTTTGGAGACGAAATTGGCGGGCACAGCATGTCTGGTCATATTACTCTGATGGCTAACCTAGTTGATGTGATTAAAACAGAAAACAACCGAACGCTTTGGTTCGAACTACCGCAAGAATCAATGAAGTATGTGTTGAGCAAGGGTTACATTGGTGTTGATGGTTGCTCATTAACTATTGGCGAAGTGGAAGATAACCGTTTCTCTGTTCATCTGATCCCAGAAACGCTGAATCGCACTCTGTTTGGCGTCCGTGAAGTAGGCGATCAAGTAAACATAGAGTTCGACCCTCAAACACAGGCAATTGTTGATACTGTCGAGCGCGTATTAGCGAACCAAAAATAGCCACTAAGTGCATTGCGTCGGTGGCGATAAAATTACACCGGTTACCAAATTAAAAAAGAGCACATGAGGTGCTCTTTTTTGATCGTTATTTAAACGAGAAACTGATTGTCAGAATACTTGCTCGTCATCGGCATCAATCGAAAGGTTGATTCTGTCTCTTACCTCGTCGACCTGCATATCCAAATGAATGGCATTGCAACACGCAGGACAATCATCATAGAAGTCTTGGCTACCATTTGATGCATCAAGCGTGATGTTAATACCGTGCCCACAATGCGGACAGGAGACATGTTTCTCTGTGTATTTATGCATGGCAAATTCTCCTCACTGTAACTGATACCAATCGTATTCGGTTATAAACAGCTGTAATTGGTATTAAACGGCTTGAATCTTCTGAATACACGCTTCGGTTTGTGCCAAGTAATGACCGCCAAATTGATTACAGTGATTGAGAAGATGGTACAAGTTATAAATATCTTTTCGATCAGTATAGCCAACGTCGAGCGGCATGACGCTTTGGTAACCTTCATAAAACTCTTTAGGGAAACCTTCGAACAATTCGGTTAACGCCAAGTCACACTCATGGTCACCCCAGTAACAAGCCGGGTCGTAGCAAATTGGGCCAAACGCAGAGTTAGCGACATTGCCATTCCAAAGATCGCCGTGAAGCAAAGAAGGGCGAGGGTTGTGGCCTGCAAGTCGCATATTCACCACGTCAACAATATCGTCGATGTCACCAAACTTAATGCCTTTCTCTTTCAGCAGTTGAAGTTGAAAACCGATACGTTGCTCTGAGAAAAAACGTCCCCATTTTTTATGCCACGGATTAGGCTGAAGGGTACTGCCGATGTAGTTGTCTTGATCGCAACCAAACTCTTTTTGCTCTCCCCATTGGTGAAGCTGGGCAAGTTGAACACCAAAATCGAAACTGTTGTTGCCCGTTTCTAGTGGTTTGGTTGGTAAATAATTGAGGATAATGAACGAGCACTCTTTGGTTTTCCCAATAAGAACAAGCTCGGGCACATACACGGTGGAGGTATTTCTTAATAAACGCAGGTTCTCAGCTTCAATTTCAAACTTGGGTAGAAATTCACGCTGATTCACTTTAACAAAGTAACGTTCATTACCATCACTGATCATATAGCAATCGTTAATGTCACCACCAGAGACCTTCGTACGTTCAGTAATCTGAAAGTTGAACAAAAGCGTATCTGAAAGCTGTTGAGAAATGGCCTGCCACATAGGAAATCCTCACAGAACTGTTGATTTGAAATACTATCGTTTAATAGCAATAGTTTAGGATAAATCTGAGTAATTTATAGACGTACTGGTCAATGTTCTCAGCTCTAATTCATATCAATATGAATCAATTAGCGGATTTGTGAACTGGCACTGATTCAATGCCTTTGATTAATCGACAAAAAATGTCTGACAACAAGGCGTTCTTGTTTGGAACTAGCTTCACACTCGACATCAAATTCGAGGTCGTTCACTAGAAAATCGCAGGTGGCTTGCTATTGTCTACGCTTAAATTTTAGCTATTACTAATAGTCCACTAATTGCGTCGTGTAGAAGGCGGGGTGAGTGCCCATCAAGATCGCACTTGAAACCGTTGTTAAGTCCTATTTCTCTGCTTTGTTTGTAGATTGATTCAATTTTGAGCTTAAATGCTAGCAAAGATCATTTTAATATTACTTTTAGCAATAAAATGATGACAAATGGCTTCATTTACATAGTATTAGCCTAGAACGTGTTAATCTGCTTAAGAGCTTAAAACGGAGATTTATTGTGGTTGTAGAAACCGATGGCTATCTAGCTTTAATCGAGCACCTATCATTCAACCTAGATGTATTTACCAATGGTAATGGTGATACAGGAAATGAAAGTGTCGAAGACATTATTACAGACATGATTTCAACGAACATCATGGCTATCTTCGAACAAAACCCTGAACTGCACGCGAGTGTACGTTTTCAACTGCTGAAAGAAGCAGACGCCGTTGTTGCGGATTTAGGTGAAGTATTGGCAGGTGTGTGGGCTAAGAAGGCGACTAACGAACAGATCGTGTTCCTAGACGAATACATCGCGTTAGTGAAAAACCTATTTGATACGGCTGTCGCTAAATACGACTAGTTATTCGCGTATCAATCTAAAATAGTAAAAGGCGTTTAAGCCGTAACATTTGATGTTATGTCGTCCAGCGGTGAATCTCTTGAACCGCTATAAACGCCTAAAGTGCCAAAACTTGGAAGCCCAATAAGGGTTGTCCAGCCTCGATATAATCACACCTTTCGATGTAGAAGCATGTAGGAATTGATTGTTTCCTAAATAAACGCCAACGTGTCGCACCGTCATCGATGTTTTAAAAAACACCAAATCGCCACTCGTAGCCTGTTCATACGCAATTTCTTTTCCCTTTTGGCTCTGGTCTTTTGTGGTTCTTGGTAGGGCTTGTTGGGTCGCATTTTGGACGGCTATTTGTACAAAAGCGGAGCAATCTACACCTCTAAATGACGTTCCGCCGAAATGGTACGGCACACCTTTCCACTGCTCATACACGCTCATATAAGCATTTGTAGTCAATTGTTCTGACTTTGATAAAGGTTTCTGTGCGGTTTTACTAAGCTGAGAGGAGGACGGGTTTGAGCTACATGCAGCTAATGTTGCGAAAGTTATTGTAACTGCAAGCATTTTTCTGAATTTCATATGTAACTCTTCTGAAAAAAAAATGAAATAAAAACGTCATCAAGGACTTCTAGTATACGGACTAACTTAAGGATATCTCTTTTCGTAGTCAAACTGGATTTCACATGCCCGACACAAATTTATCAATAAAACCCTCACGTTATACATTCTCGCTCATCCAAACCGTTAGTGCTGTCTTTATTTCCATTCTGTTACTTGTCAGCTTTTTATCTATGGTCAGTATAAGAGGTGTTGAGCGAGTAGGAGGGTATTTCGATACGCTATCGGAACAGGCGTTACCACTCGCACTTCACAACGCAGAATTAACGCAAAGCGTATTAGAACAAGTCAAACTTCTTACTTACAGCACCCAATCAACCGATTTAGACACACTTAACGCAACACGAGACTCCATTGATCAACTCGCTTCCGAGAGTAACGCAATCCTAGAGGAACTCCTTTTTATCTCCCAATCTTTTCCTGATGCGATCTCTTTAGAACAGCAACAAATCCTTATTGATGATATGGCGCAACTGCAACAGATGACCAATACGGTTCTGTTGGCGCAAATTGATATTCAAAGTAAACAGAATCTGATCGACAGCAAAATGGGAGAGTTTCGTTACGGTGTCGGCTCTATCGGGCCTGAAATGAACCGCATCAGTTCGTTTTTAGTCGAAGACAACCCAGAAGCCAGTGATGCCGCGAACCGCTTTACATCGAGCGCGTCAGCAATGGCCAACACCTTCTTAATGCTAATGATGCAATCTGACATCGATAAAGCACAAGACGAATACCGCCAACTGAGAAACCGAATCGCTGGCCTTAACTTGGCTTACAGTGACTTTGCTGATTGGCATCCAGACATCGCGGAGTTCGCAAGCCTTACCGCACCTTATGAGATGGTAAAAGAGGGCTTCACAGAAGAAGGCGTGATTAGACAAATACTGCTTAAATTGGAACTGGTTAAGCAGCAAGAGCAGAACCTAGCCCAAGTGATTACCTTGGCGAATACCGTTATTAATACATTGAACCAGTTATCTTCGACCGCTGCACACCTGATCGATGAAAGCGAACTGGTCGTAAATCAAACCATTACCAACATTGACCGTGTGTTGTTTATTAGTGGACTAGTGATCGCCGTGATCATTGTGATCTCATGGTTAGTACTGCGCCGCTGGGTAAACAAAGGGCTGAAAAACATTACTCAACAATTGAGCTTGCTCGCAGATCACGACTTCTCGAAGCACAGTGCGTTGGTGGGGCCATTAGAGTTACAAGTAATTGCTTCTAAGCTGAATACCGTTGTCGATTCGACCGCAGACTCGGTTCGCTTGGTGACTCGTAACTGTGAAACGCTTTACCAAACTGCTGAGGTAAGCCACGACGCTGCAGAGCAAACCAACTCTAGCTTGAACGAACAAAACGAATCGCTACAGAATATGATCACTACGATTACTGAGCTGGAAGCGTCAATCGGTGAAATTGCACGTATTTCGAACGCATCCAATGACGATGCACAAGTTGCCGAAGACGAGTCAGTCAATGGTAGCCAGGTGGTGGGGCTTAACCAGCAACGTTTACAAGCGTTAGAACATTCACTAAGCATGAACGAAGAATCAATGGCCGACCTTGATGGCCGCGTGAAACAGATTCGTGAAATGGTCGACATGATCAGTGGCATCGCAGAAAACACCAACTTGTTAGCACTGAATGCGGCAATTGAAGCAGCGCGAGCAGGAGAGCAAGGGCGCGGCTTTGCTGTCGTTGCCGACGAAGTGCGTAAATTGGCGAGTGGCACATCTCAACAAACTACCAATATTCGCAATATGATGAATGAGCTGGTGGCTGCGGCTGACCGTTCTCGAACGTCTGTTACTGAATCTCGAAGTGAAATGGCCAATGCACTGCAAACCAGTGGCGATGTGAAGCAAGCTTTTGAAAAAATTGAGGTTGCAGTTAGCCAGATTAAAGGACGTGTTGAACAAATTATGGTGGCAACAGAACAACAAGCACGTGCAACGGTCGATGTAACACATTCCATCACCCGTGTTTCTGAACAAGGTGAGAATACTAAATTACAGCTTGAATCCATGATTGAAAGCTCAGAACAGGTGGCAGAAATCGCGGGACACCAACAAGCTATGCTTCATAAATACCAATTTGATTCAGCAAAATAACCGCAAAGTCTGACAGTTTCAGTATTCAACTATTAGAAAAAACAAAAAGGCAGAGTTCGATACTCTGCCTTTCGTTTATTCGTTAACTACTTACTGATGATGACGTGCTTACATAAACAGAGTAGGCATGATGTGTTGGAAGAAGATAAGTGATGCAACACCATTGATCACCACCCAGATCAGATCAAACCGAAGGCTGACCAGCGTACAAACAATCGCAGCTAATTACCGCTACCTGCGTGAACTCAAAGCGTAATTTCTTGGTTTAACGTAATATTTTGGTTTCCGTCTAATTATTCGGTTTCTCGTTGTATCTAAATGGCTGGGTAATCAACTTATCTAGCCTTTGTTCTTTTCCATCACGTATCTCAGGAACGCCAATGCTTACCTTGTCGTGGCCAAGCTTAGGTTGAGCGCGATAGGTTTTGAACCAAATGTCCCACACCGATAAAAAGAAACCAAAATTCGAATGCGTTTCTTTGACGATCACAGAGTGATGCACTCGATGCATGTCAGGGGTCACAATCACTTTGCGTAATTGTTTGTCGAACCATAATGACAAACGCCCATTGCTATGGTTGAACATCGCGCTCACATTCAACACCACTTCGAATATCACGACCGCTAAAGCCGGTACGCCGAGTACAAAAATCAACGCCACTTTAATCAGCATCGATAAGATCATCTCAATCGGGTGGAAGCGCGTGCCTGTCGTTACATCAATATCTAGATCTGCGTGATGAACACGATGAAGTTTCCAAAGTAGCGGAATACGGTGAAAGACAAGATGTTGCGTGTAAATGGCAAGGTCTAACAACACGACACAGAGAAACACGGTGATTTCAAAAGGAAGCGTAATGTTATTAAACAGTCCCCATTGGTTTTGCTCAGCAATCAAAGCCGCTTGAAACGCAGCTACGGGGATTAATATTGCCAATAAAACGCTGTTAACCGCCATCAACGAGAAGTTGTTACCCCAACGAAACCACTTGTTTTGAGTCAGTGTTTTTCGAGGAGCACGGTACTCCCACAATGCACACAAGATGAAAGCGGTGATAAAACAGACAAGGCGAAGTAGCGATGGGTCTTGCATAAGAATTCCTTCTATCATTATCAAGCCACTGTAAGTACAATCGTGCCACTTTTCTAGTTCTATCTATCGTTATTGTCCATGAGAATCCACGCTTTCCACCGTTTATACCAACACCGTTTATCTCTTTCTACCAAACCGTTTAATGCGCGCGGATGTAAAGTTGTGCGATGTGAGTACTGCAAAATCAAACAAGACAGTTGTATTTGTGAACACCAACCAGATATAGATACGAACGTCGCGACCATGTTGATCTTGTCAGACAACGAAATCTTAAAGCCGAGTAACACAGGCCGTTTGATTGTGGACACTGTAAAAGACAGCCATGTTTACCTTTGGCATCGAACTGAACCCAACGCAGAGATGTTGGATGTACTGAAAGACGACAAGTATCAGCCTGTCATTGTGTTCCCTGAAGATTACACCGATGACAAAACGCGAGTGGTTCAAGACTTACCACAAATGCGTGACCCAAATAAAAAGCTGCTGCTGATTTTCATCGATGGTAGCTGGCGTGAAGCAAGACGTATCTTCAGACGCTCGGAATACTTACAAGATTTACCTGTGTTATCGATCGAGCCTGAGTCGGTTTCTCAATACATGATGCGTAAATCAGACAACGACCAACATCTATCTACAGCCGAAGTGGCGAGCTTGGTATTAAAACAAGCAGGTGAAGAGCAGGGCGCGAAGACTTTACAGCTTTGGTTTGAAGCATTTCGTGAAAGCTACATGCTAAGTAAGACGCGTTATAAGTCAGATCCGACCAAACCTAGCCTGAACGCTTTCATAGAACACAGTAAAAGTGAGACTTCACTCTAACCTTTAACCGCTTTGTGCTGACTTGTTGTTCAAACAGACTCGAACACGAGATAAGTTTGTTATCTATCACGGTTTGTAGGGGGAGTGTTATGGATAATGTTCCTCAGTTGTTTTATTTAAAGAATTTATTTGCCCGAATTTAGGGAAAAATTGGAGAGATTTCATGTATTACGGCTTCGATGTTGGCGGCACAAAAATTGAGTTTGGTGCATTCAATGAGAAACTTGAGCGAGTAGCAACAGAGCGTGTTCCAACACCAACAGATGATTATCAGTTATTGCTTGATACAATTGCTGGTTTGGTAAAAAAGTACGATAGCGAACTCTCTTGCGAAGGCAAAATTGGCCTTGGTCTTCCTGGCATGGAAAACGCAGACGACGGCACAATGCTGGTTGTTAACGTACCTGCTTCAACAGGTAAGCCACTACGTAAAGATTTAGAAGCGCTTATTGGCCGTAGTGTAAAAATCGAGAACGACGCAAACTGTTTCGCGCTTTCCGAAGCGTGGGATGATGAGCTTAAAGATGAACCATCAGTTGCTGGCCTAATTTTAGGTACTGGCTTCGGTGGTGGTTTAGTTTACGAAGGTAAAGTGTTCTCTGGTCGTAACCACGTTGCAGGTGAGCTAGGCCATATGCGCCTTCCTATCGATGCATGGTTCCACCTTGGCGATAACGCACCGCTACTAGGCTGTGGTTGTGGCAAGAAAGGTTGTCTAGACAGTTACCTATCTGGTCGTGGCTTTGAGTTGATTTACGAGCACTACTACGGCGAGAAGAAGAAAGCGATTGAGATCATTCAAGCATACAACGAAGGCGAAGCAAAAGCAGCTGAGCACGTTGATCGCTTCATGGAGCTATTGGCTATCTGTTTCGCGAACCTGTTTACTGGTCTTGACCCACATGTTGTTGCATTGGGTGGCGGTCTTTCAAACTTCGAGCTTATCTACGAAGAGATGCCAAAGCGTGTGCCTAAGTACCTACTGTCTGTAGCGAAGTGTCCTAAGATCATCAAAGCGAAACACGGTGATTCAGGCGGCGTTCGTGGTGCTGCATTCCTTAACATTAAGTAATCGCGACTTAACGTTGAGCTAGTTGAAAAGCATAAATAAAAATGCCGCAATCTCGAAAGAGGTTGCGGCATTTTTTATTGTTTGGTGTTTTGGTTTCTTTAACTCTTAACTAGTAACGCCAAAACGAAAAGCCTGAAACTAGAGCCTAGAACTAAATACCAAGAAAAAGAGCTAGAGGGCTTACTTCTTCTTTTTACCAACACCAAGGTTGTCTTTTTGCTTCAACGTAAGCTTCGAAAAGCCAAGCTTGCGGAAGTAGTTGTCTTGGTAGTTACGAACCGCTTTCGTATCAGAAATCAACTCAAGCTGTTGCTCAGTTTTAAGATACTCAGAGATATCGATGCCTTCGGCTGCAGCTACAGCTTCTTGGATCGTGCGGTGTTCTTGCTTAGAAAACAGTAACTCTTTGTCTTCGTCTTTATAGGTATACAGAATGGTACGAGCCATGATGCTCTCCAATAGGATTATTACTTTCGCGCACTCTACATAAAAACAGTACGTGGCTCAAGGTTATGATAAAAAATCTTGAAATATTAGCGATATCAATAAAGCGTGCAGTAAGTCGCAAAAATATTTTATGGTACACTATGTACAATTTATATGTTTGATCGGCTTAAATCTAATTTATGATCAATGCGCTTTACCCTCAGATTATGGGAATCATCACTCGAATTCAAAACTATCCTGGAATCAAAGGATTAGAAGAAGTCGACGCGCGAGTAAGAAAGATATGCCGTGACCATAATCCAACCGTTTCCCGAGTCTATTGCGCTTTTTCTGAAGGCGTACAAAAGTGATCGCCAAGACAATCTACTTGATGCTGTCGAACATTATAAAACCTGCCTAAATGCAACCCAACCAGAAGAAGTTCAACTCACTGTTTTCGTCAATGGTCTATTGGCGTCGGTTTATAACGACTGTGGCGACTACCAATCGGCTTATGCGTGTTATGCAAAGACGTTAGAGAACTTACATCTTGTTGATGACAACATTCGAGCGCTCATCTACTGCAACCTAAGTGACATGCATTTGAGCTTAGGGAAGTTCGAAGAAGCCAAACAATATGCACGTAAAGCGGTAACGTCATCTCAGAATGCTAACCGCCAGTTAGATTGTGCGGTGAGCTACCTTAACCTCGCTTATGGTTGTGCGTATACCGGAGAGTTTGACCAAGCGATTCGAGCAATCGCTGAAGCGAAGAAGATAGCCGAGTTACTCTCAAGCAATAGAACGTTCGCACTGTGTCACGGATACCTAGCCCAAACTATGGTTCAGCAAGGTAGGGTTCAACAAGATGAAGTTCAACAGGGCGGTTTTACTCCAAGTGATGTGCTTGATGCGTTCTATCAAGCGGAACAGTATTTCCTGAAAATCAACGACGACCATAATCGAATGGAAAACTTGGTGTGTTGGTTTCGATATTTGGTGGAAATAGGAGAGCTTGAACAAGCTCAAGAGCGATGCCTTTTCCTAGAGCAGAACTTTGAGCTCAAAAACAGTTACCACTTCTACAGTATTTACGCGAAGACCAAGGCGAAAATCTTTCACCATCGACAAGATTGTAATGGTCTCGCATCACTGCAAACAGAACATATTGAGCTTTCAGAAAAATACCTCAAGGCTTACGAACGCAAACAAAGCGATCGTATTTTGCAAAGCGTGGATACTTTAAGAGACAAGCAACAGCACGAAGTGTTTACCCAAATGCAAAAGTACATGGGCGCGATTACCGATATCGGTCAGTTCATTGCTACCGCTCCAGACCTTTATAGCGTGCTTCCTGAAATCCTAAGTAAGATAAACACGATTCTGCCGACGTTCGAATTCGGTATTGCGCTGTACGATGACGAGTCCGACATACTCGACTATCAGTATTTTGTCGATACTCAAGGTTTGGTACAAAACCTTAAGGTCACTTGCCAAGATAACCAAACCGTCGGTACTTATGTGATTCGTAAGCGCGCGACCGTGCATTTGAACAGCGTCACCGATGATGCATTAGAGCCCTATGTCGACAAGGCCTCACGTAAAGACGATGACTTGGTGGTTGTCAAAGACAAGCCAGATACCAACTCCATCATTCTGACGCCGATCATTCTCAATGAACGAGTAATAGGGCTGTTGTCCGTACAGCATCATTTACCCAATCAGTACCAACAACACCATTGTCAGTTAATCGAGCATTTGGCGAGTTTTATTGCCGTGTCGCTTGAAAATCAAAAGCAACGACAGCGCTTAGAGAGTGTCAATCAAACGCTTGAGGTGTTGAGCACGACAGACCCATTAACGGGTTTATCGAATCGATATCGACTCGACAAAATTACACCTGTGTTGATTCGTAATGCTTATACGCACAAACGGTCACTTGCAGTATTGATGATTGATATTGATGAGTACAAAGCCTACAACGACTTTCACGGTCACTTACAAGGAGATGAAGCGCTTCGTATTCTTAGTCGTTTACTGAGAAGTACATTCTCGACCAAGAACGATTACTTGTTCCGATATGGCGGGGATGAGTTTATGGCAATCTGCTTTGGTCAAAGTAGCGAAGATATCGAAGAGAAAGTCGTTACGCTTAGAGATACCTTGTCTGAGTTGGCGTTAGTTAGCCCAAAAGCGATCAGAGCCAAGCAGCTTACCTTATCAATCGGCGGGGTAAACGTTGAGCTTGTTAGCGACAACGTCGACAGCAACTTCAAAATGATCTGTGACATCGCAGACAAGCAACTGTACCGAGTAAAAGAAAGTGGCCGTAACAATTATAATCTAATCGACTGTTATCTGAATAACTGCGACTTAGCCAATTGTCCGTTAGATAAGCCAACGGTCGTTTAAGCTACTCGGTATATCAATCTAGTTTTTCAGTACGAACCAAAAAAGAAGCCCGCTTATATTTAATATAAGTGGGCTTCGTCTTTTTCTTGGCAAGCTATGTTAAATCAAGGATGTGCAAAATCAAACACGACCTTGCAATGGAATGATCGTCACTCTTTCACCGACTTTGACAGTATCAACCGCTGGTGAGATTTCGATTAAGCAGTTTGCTTCGCTCATTGAACGTAGAATACCTGAACCTTGTTTACCCGTCGTCTTCACTTCAAGCACACCAGATTCGTTCATTGAGAACACACCACGGCTGAACTCAGTACGACCTTGGCGAGAACGTAATTGTTCTGTAGCAATCGCATTCGCTTTCACTGGTGTCCAGTTCGTTTGACCTTGCAGCTTACGAATTGCAGGCTCAACAAAGTTAATGAACGACACCATCACAGCAACTGGGTTACCCGGTAAGCCGAAGAAAGGTTTATCTTCAATTTTACCGTAAGCAAGAGGGCGACCCGGGCGCATGTTGATACGCCAGAAATTAATCTCACCCAACTTGTCCAACGCAAGTTTGATGTAGTCAGCATCACCAACAGACACACCACCAGACGTCAGAACCATATCAGTTTCTAAAGAAGCCGCGTGAAGTACATCCATCATCTTCTGTTCGTCATCTTCAATGATGCCGTAATCGACGATGTCACAACCTAGCTTTTGAAGCATACCGATAATAGTAAAACGGTTTGAATCGTAGATAGAGTTTGGCTTCTGCTCGCTACCAGGTGCTTGAACTTCATCACCCGTCGAGAACACGCCCACTTTCATTTTACGGAGAACAGGGCAGGTACCGAAACCCAGTGACGCCATCATCCCCATTTCTGGTGCTTCGATTCGTGTGCCACGCGTAAAGACAGGTTGACCGATCTCGAGGTCTTCACCCGCCATACGGACATTTTGTCCTACTGAAATTTTCGCATCTGGGAAACTAACTGTGCCGCCTTCTTGAACGGCTTGCTCACGCATCACAACCACATCAACACCTTCAGGCATTGGCGCGCCAGTCATGATCTTAACGGCTTCACCTTGTTGAACGGTTTGGTCGTAGCAGTGACCAGCCATCACTTCGGCAACAACACGGTAGCTATCTAGCTCTAAATCTTCACCACGAATGGCATAGCCGTCCATCGCAGAGTTAGTGTTCTGAGGCACGTTGATTGGTGAGATAACATCTTCAGCCAATACACGACCATAGCCTTGCTCTAACGCAACAGATTCAATCAGCTCTAGTGCATCAATGCTATCAACAATCTTTTGTTGGCCTTGAGTCACCGTTAGGCCGGCTGGAGAGAAAGAGTCACAACACACAACTGGCGTATTGTCTTTTGATGATGCACACGTAGCGACTTTACTTGTTTTCGAAGCAGGGTCGAACGATTGAACATAGTCGATGATGAAATCACGAATCGCGTCTAAGTCGCTGATCGCCATTTGTGGCAGGTCGGATTCAACTTTGCTGTCCGCAGCGATAGCAATGATGTTGTCATCGTTTGGATAAAGCCAAGGTTTGCCCACTTCGTCGCGGTGAAGCTCAATCTTAGGGAAGGCGATGTTCTTGCAGCCTTCAACCAAAATTAAATCGAGCGTGTTGGTATCAAAACGTGTAAGCAGATAATCAAAGTCTACTTCGGCTTCTGGCGTTTCTGTCATCATCACGTGACGGTTACGTGAAGCGATCAGCATTTGATTTGCGCCAGCTTTACGCAGGCGGTAGCTGTCTTTACCCGGCGTATCTACATCGAAATCGTGGTGAGCATGTTTAAGAACACCCACTTTCAAACCGGCGTTGGTAAGCAAAGGCAGTAACGCTTCAAGTACGGTAGTTTTGCCTGTACCGCTGTAGGCAGCAAAACCCAATAAGGGAAGGTTAGGGCGTTTTTTTGAATCTTTCATTATTGAAGCGTTCCGAATTGGGTGAGTTCTTCTGGTGTATTGAGATTTACAAAGCAGTTTGGCGCGTCGCTAAAATCGACGTACTCAGTCACACACTCTTTGTACAGCAAGATGATCTTGCGGTCGCCACGTTCTAAAAAGGCTTCTAACTTTGGAAGTACACGCTTGTGAAATAGGGTAAACACAGGCTGTTTATATTCACCATCGTGAGCCACAAGAATATCGCTGTCTTCTTTTACCGCAGCGCAAAAACGCTCGACAAGGTCGTCACTGATTTGAGGGCTGTCGCAAGGAACAAAGCCAACCCAATCTGTCGCCGCGTTTTTAAGGCCAGCGTGAATACCACCCAAAGGACCTGGGTAATCAGGGAATGAATCGGAAACAACCGGAGCGAATGCTTGGTAACTGTCTAAGTTACGGTTGGCATTGATGGTGATGCTGACATCTTGTTGTGACAGCTTGTCTATAACGTATTGAATAAGCGGGGAACCGTTGAGCTCAACGAGTCCTTTATCTTTTCCGCCCATACGGCTGGCTTGTCCGCCAGCCAAAATAACCCAACTAGTTTGCGTTGGAAGCAACATAAATATTCTCTTGTGCTTTGTTCTTTTTAATTACTTGCAGAAGCGGTGATTCGGTCAAGGTATTGTCTTTGATCCACCACTGCTTCTTGCACAAATCGGTTAACGCGTTGGTTTGGTGACTGGTAATGACTAAACTCGCGCCTCTCTGAAGAAGATCTTCGGCCATAATCACCAATCTTTCAATAGATTCTTTGTCTAAAGAAGCACTTGGTTCGTCCATCAGCAAGATTGAAGGCTTAAGAATCCAAGCTCTTGCCATTGCTACGCGTTGACGCTCACCACCAGACAGCACGGAAATGTGCTCGTCTGCTAGGGTTTCTAAACCTACCATCCTCAAAGCATTAATTATTTGAGCTCGCTTATCTTTTTGGCTCTCTTTGTTAAAGCGAATGCCATAAGCGACATTTTGGTACACAGAGCCATCAAATAGGTAAGGGGTTTGATGAAGATAGATGATGTCTTTGAATTTTAGCCTAGGAAACAGGTTGTGTTGCCAACTTTGTGTTGGGCATTGAATACGGCCAGAGCTTGGTTTGATCAAACCTGACAAGATTTTAAGTAGGGTTGTTTTGCCAACACCGTTGTCACCCTTCAGATAAATAGCGTCGTTAGGGCCGATCGACAGCTCAGGGATATGGAACAAAACACGCTCTTTGTAGCGCATTGAAATTTGCTGCGTTGTTATTTTTATACTCATGACAGCGTTCCTAAGTTCTTAGATAGCCTTTTCCTCTCACACTGGAAAGGAAAAAGTTAAGGGCTAATGCCAATGCCAATAAAACCATGCCAAGCGCGACACCTTGTGCGAATGCGCCTTTGTGACTTTCCATAGCAATAGCCGTTGGGATATTTCGAGTCATTCCCATAATGTTGCCACCGACCATCATTGAACAACCCACCTCAGTTACGATACGAGAGAAGGCAGCAATGGCAGCTGCAAGTAGAGGAAAACGGGTTTCCCAAATCAAGGTACACGCGACTCGAGTCGTTGAGACACCAAGAGTACGTGCCGTTTCTACTGCTCGACGGTCACTGGCTTGCAGCGCACCGTGCATCATAGCAACCAGAATAGGGAAGCAGATCAGCATCTGACCCAGAATCATCGCCTTTTGAGTGAACAGCAATTGCCAGTCACCTAATGGGCCGGAACGAGAGAGCATCATGTACATCAGCAAGCCAATTACCACGGTAGGGATAGCTTGTAAGGTGTTGATCACCGACAGCAGCGCCCATTTACCGGGGAACTCGGTATAAGCCAATATGAAAGCCATGATGATTGCAGGAATAATCACCAATGAAATGGCGGACAAAGATACGCTGAAGGATACCGCTACAATTTGCCACAGTTCTTGGTCAAAACTGACTAGTAAATTTAATGCATCAAGCGTTGTTTGCCATAGGGTCATGAAGTATCTCGTGTGAATCGATAATAGGTCTTTATCGGTAATGACTGATGTTAATCATAGCTGACACAATATTATTGAGCCTATATTGGCCAGCTATTGTTTCTTTAATCGCTTCAGTTAACTGATTAGTTAAGCGTAGTGCTAATTGGAATTAGCACTTACAACAAACCATTCTCAGCTTGTTATAAACGAATCTACGCTTACGAAAAACTATTCTGCGCTTGCTACAAACAGCTGTTTGCCATGCAGTTTAAAGTCGTTAATCAGTTTCTGACCTTTAGGGTTCACCAACCAATCACTGAATACTTTCGCTGCTTGGTAGTTAATACTTGGGTAGCGCTCAGGGTTAACAAGGATTACTTGGTAAGGATTGAATAGGTTCTTGTCGCCTTGGAAAAGGGTTTTAAGATCCAATTTGTTTTGGTAAGCCAACCACGTGCCACGGTCTGTCATGGTGTAGCCTTGCATTTCAGACGCCATGTTCAGAGTAGGGCCCATGCCTTGACCAACACTGCGGTAGCCACCAAAGTTTGGTTCCATTTTGGTTTGTGCCCAAATGCCCATCTCTTTCTTGTGCGTACCTGAATCGTCACCACGAGACACAAACGTCACGTTATTGGTTGCGATTGCTTTGAAGACATCAGCGACTGCTTTTTGAGATTCAACTTTTGCCGGGTCACTTTGAGGGCCAACAATCACAAAGTCGTTGTACATCAGTTTACGAGGTAAAACGCCGTAGCCTTTTTCAACAAAGTTCGCTTCAGCCTTTGGTGCGTGAGTCATCACCAAATCCACATCGCCATTTTCACCCATGCGAAGAGATTTACCCGTACCCGCAGCAAGAACATCTACTTTGATGCCAGAATCTTTTTCGAATTCAGGCAGTAGGTAATCCAGTAGGCCAGAGTGGTAAGTGCTTGTCGTTGTCGCAAGCTTGATATGCGTGGTGTCTTCTGCGCTGCTAGCCGAGTAACTGACGATAGATAGAGCTGCAATAGTTAGGGGAATTGCTTTCATTATTATTATGTCCATTCTGTTATAAATGAATGACATGCCTTCATTTTAAAGGGCTCAAAGAAGGGCATGTACATAAGATGCTAATTCTTGTAATTAGAAATCATCACCTTATAAGCAAGCTTAATGCCAATAAATGATGCATCAGATTTCATTAAATTGCTGTTATTTCGGACAAAACTGCGCCATTTGCCCCTATAAATTGAATCAAAACATGAGCTAGGACAAAATGTCGCACTTTGACCCTGTTGATCAAAAGGTTAATTGGTACACTCTGTCCCAACTTTCCCTATCGGCTGATCATTATGTCTTTACCTAGTTCAAGTACGTCTCATCTCAATTCAAACACATTGACTCAATATCAGGCATTTTCTGTCTTAGTTGTTGATGATGAAATTGGGATGCAGGCAATTCTTAAGAAAGCACTAGGTAAGTACTTTGGCAAGGTATCGAGCGCAGGTTCAGTAGAAGAAGCCGAGGTTCTGCGTTGCAACGAACACTTCGACCTCATTGTTCTAGATATCAACCTTCCAGGCCGTTCTGGTATTGAATGGGAAGAAGCCTTTAACGACAGTGACCGAAAAGCTGATGTGATTTTTATGACTGGCTATGCCGATTTAGAGATGACCATCTCGGCACTTAAGCTTGGCGCTTCTGACTTTATCCTAAAACCGTTCAACCTAGAGCAGATGATACAAGCTGTGCTGCGCTGCATGGATAAACGCCTAGACCAAAGAATGCAATACGCGTTGAAGCGCGATGTTAGCCGTCATATTAAAACCGAGCTAATCGGCAGTTCAGACAAAACCAAGCAACTTAAGCTGCTCATCAGCCAATTCGCGCCATCAAGAGCATCGGTTCTTATTGAAGGCGAATCGGGCACAGGTAAAGAGTTGGTTGCACGTGGCGTGCATGAAGCCAGCAAGCGAACAGGGCCGTTTGTACCAATTAACTGTGGCGCTATTGCTCCAGAACTTTTGGAAAGCGAATTGTTTGGTCACACCTCTGGCGCGTTTACTGGTGCGAAGAAGAACCGTGAAGGCTTATTCAGAGTGGCGAGCGGCGGCACACTTTTCCTTGATGAGATTGGTGAAATGCCACTGCCAATGCAAGCAGCGCTTTTACGTGTGTTAGAACAACGCACAATCCGACCTGTCGGCAGTGAGAAAGAGATTGCAGTCGACGTACGTGTCGTTGCAGCGACCAACCGTAACCTTCAAGAAGAGGTCGATAAAGGGCACTTCCGTCGCGATCTCTTCTATCGATTGAATGTATTGAAGATTGATGTGGTGCCACTAAGAGAGCGTCCGTCTGATCTAATCGAGCTTGTTCCATACTTCACTCGTCTATTATCAAGTGAGCTAGGCATGCCCGTTCCAAACTGGGCACATGAAGACATCTTGGCGATGAACGAATACGAATGGCCGGGCAATATCCGTGAACTTAAGAACTTAGTAGAGCGCTGCATTCTGCTAGACAAGCCACCAGCTCACTATTGGCGTGAAGTAAATGGCGACCCAGCACCAGCCAGTATATCAGTGACGGTGTCACACGGCGCGGAAGTGCCAAACTTGAATAACTCTGACGCCGCGGAGGGCTACCCAAACACTTGGACGCTTAAAGAAGTCGAAAAATCGCATATAGAACAGTTGGTGAGTTTCCATGATGGCAATAAGTCTGCTGCAGCGAGAGATCTTGGCGTTGCACGCAAAACGCTAGAGCGTAAATACAAAGATTGGAATACAGAAGGCTCTGGATATGCCGATTAGACGTCAGTGGTGGTCAAAGTGGGCGTTCCGTTTCAAAACTATGGTGCGTTACCGCTTACTGTTTCTGACATCTGCACCGATCATTCTTACGTTGTGTGCACTTGTTGCTATCACGTTGTATTGGTCAATTCATTACACGTGGCAGGGTGCGCTGATCGATGTTGATGAGCGCCTAGACGTAGCGGACAACAGTATTCATCTGATTCAAAGCCAACAGGCTTATAACGTTCGTGCCTTTGCTGAGTCATACAACTTCCGAGTCAAACTCACGAGTGATCTTTCGCAAGAGGATCTTATTCGTTGGGTTTCTGAAAACAAATCTCGCTATGAACTCGACTTTCTTCGCTGGCGAAGTGTTGAGAGCATGGAGAAGAAGCTCGAATACTTAAACCTGACCCACAAAGAATCGTTTTTCAGCGTATTGAGTCAAGATGAACTCAATACCTTAGATCGTGATCTCGCAAAGAAAGCTGAAGTGCCGATGCTCAAAGGGAAGAGCGTTGAAACACGAGGCTTAGTCAGTCGCACCGTGGTTTCTATTCGAGATAAGAATGAACACGTGATCGGCTTTCTTGATGGCGGCATTCTGCTCAACAACAGCACACAGCTTGTCGATCAAATCAGCAACTTGATCTATCCGCAACGCGATGGGTTCAACCGCCGTATTGGTACTGTCACTGTATTCCTTGATGAACTACGTGTCAGCACCAATGTACCTTTAAGCAGCGAAGACAGCGCAGGGCGTGCGATTGGTACGCGTGTTTCACACGAAGTTCACTCCAAAGTTTTAAACGAAGGCAAAGAGTGGCTAGACCGTGCGTATGTTTATGACGCTTGGTACATCACGGCTTATCAACCCATTCATGACCAGTTCGATAATGTGATTGGCATGCTTTATACCGGTTATCTGATTTGGCCGCTTATCGAAACGTATCTGACTAACCTTGGCGAAATCAGCATTACCATCGTACTTTTATTGTTGGCGTCTGGTTTGATCGTTCACCGCGGCGCGCGTGATCTTTTCAACCCAATCGAACGCATCCATAAAGTGGTCAAGCTAGTGCAGATGGGGCAGGACAAGCGAATTGGTACGCTCGGCTTAGATGATCAACACGAACTCACATTGCTTGCTAAGCAGTTCGACAAAATGTTGGACTTACTTCATGAACGTAATCAAGAGATTCAACAAGCGGCTTCTGAACTGGAATGCAAAGTTCACTCACGTACGGCAAGCTTGAAAGAGAAAACTGAAGAGCTCGAACTGCACATCAAACTGCTCAATCAAGCCAGAGATAAGCTGGTGGTGAATGAAAAGTTAGCTGCGCTAGGTGAATTGACCGCGGGCATTGCCCATGAGATCAATAACCCAACCGCTGTGATTCTTGGCAACGTTGAACTAATGAAGTTTGAGCTAGGTGATGAAGTGAGCCGCGTAGAAGAAGAAGTCCACGCCATCATGGAGCAGATTGACCGTATCCGAAACATCACACGAAGCCTGCTTCAATACAGCCGACACGGCGGTGTACAAGATGAGATCACTTGGCAACACATCAACCCAATCGTGGATGAGAGCATTACGCTTGTGAAAACGGGTGCCAAGAAGAAAGGGATTGTGTACGTATCACAGTTACACGCGAAAACGTCTGTCGAAGTTAACCGAAACCAATTGCTGCAAATTCTGGTTAATCTACAGATGAACGCGATTCACGCAATGGACGGACAGGGCACATTAACGATCTCAAGTGAAGACTGGGTCGAGAATGGCGTGTCTCATGGGGCAATTGTTCATGTGGAAGATGAAGGTTGCGGCATCAAGGAAGAGCAGCTGAAACGCATTTTCTCGCCTTTCTACACCACCAAGCGAGATGGCACAGGCTTAGGCTTATCCGTTTCTCAAAGTATCTTGAGCCAAACGGGCGGTGAAATACGTGTTGAATCCGAAGTCGGTAAAGGAAGTCGATTTAGTATCTATCTTCAACAAAAAGCCACACCTCAATTGCTTGTATCAAATCTATAAGTACTAACAACCAATTCACCGATATTATCACCCGATAATATTTCTAACGCGCTTGGGCTATTACGCGAACGTTTTAACCCAAGCACGAAAATCCCGCACTACTAATCTATCGCCAGCCAAATCTCAACCTTTGCCTGTTTGACGTATACCTCTTTTTGGTTATGTAACACAGTGTATATCTTTCGATCTTGATGCATATCATCTGGACTGTACGAATTTTTGATAACTTGGTCGAAAATCCATAATCAAAACAAATAATAAAGTCAGTCAGCTATGAAATTAAGTAACCTATCTATCAAATCAAAACTCGTCTCCATCGTCATTTTATCGGTCGTTCTACTGGCAATGGCATCCACCTTTAATTTAATGCAGCAGCGAGCGAGCTCTATGGAAGAGCGACAAGATAAGCTCAGTGCGCAAGTCGAAACCGCGGTAAGTTTGGCAAGCTACTATTACAGCCAACGCGGTGTACTAGGTGAAGAGGTCGCAAAGGATCGTGCGCTACAAGCCATCAAGACGCTTCGCTATGACAACACCAATTACTTCTGGATTCTGAACCAGCAGCTCAACATCATCAGCCATCCGCTAAAGCCAGAGCTTAACGGCACCAATGCCGGAAACCTGAGAGATGGCGCAGGTAAGCATCACTGGCGCGAGATGGTGACTATTTCGCGTACTCTGGAAGAGAAAGGCTTTCTTGATTACCAATGGATGAGCCCTCAAGGTGAACTCAAAGACAAGATCTCATACGTTCAGTTATTTCCAGAATGGAACTGGGTAATCGGCTCTGGAATCTTAGTCGCGGATATCCAAGAGGCGTTCTATGCCTTAGCCATTAAGGAAGGAATGGTAGCGGTTGTTTTATCAGGCTTACTATTCGCTATGGGCTACGCTATTTCCAACAACATCCTTGTTCCACTGAATAAGCTTATCGATAACACCCATAAGATTGCCGATGGCGACCTTCGTGTGCGCATGAACATGACACGTAAAGATGAGCTCGGTGATATGAGCCATCAGATCGATACCATGCTCGATAAACTGCAAAGTACGCTTCGCACAGCCAATGAGTCAGCGGACTTATCGAGCAATATGGCGAGTCATATCGCGCAAGCGAGTGAAGAGGCTGCAACCAGTGTTAACTCCCAACACGCGCAACTTGAATTGCTGTCTACTGCGATGACAGAGATGAGCGCCACTATCTCAGATGTAGCAGTCAATGCAGAGAACACAGCCGCAAGCACCAATAAGGTCGTCGACCATGCAAATCAGAACGACGAAAACATGCAGATAACGTCGACAACCATCTCTCAGGTTTCAGAGAACATCTCGACAGCGAATAACCTAGTCAAAGATCTGCAATCTGGTGTGACTGAGATTAGCCAAGTTGTTGGTGTGATTCGTGATGTATCAGAACAAACAAACTTGTTAGCACTCAACGCAGCGATAGAAGCAGCACGTGCGGGTGAGCAAGGTAGGGGTTTTGCAGTTGTGGCTGATGAAGTGCGTAATCTAGCGAGTCGTACTCAGAACTCGACCAACGAAGTTCAAAGTACGATTGAAAAATTGACTCAGCAAGCTGAGCGTACCTTTAAAGCGATGCAAAGCAGTAATGAGAAAGTAGATCACAGTGTCGTGGCTTCGAACGAAACACGTCAGCAATTGGATGTGATAGTGAATGAGCTGCACAACGCTAATGACATGGTGGCGCAGATTGCCGCAGCGTCGGAACAACAGAGCACAGTAGCGACGGAAATGAGTGAGAGTGTCACTGGTATTCACTTAGCGGCTAATGAGGTACTGCAAGCCTCACAATCGCTGGCAGAGGATAGTCAGAAAATGGCCAACACCACAGAGCATTTAACAGAACAGTTGAAGTACTTTAAGGTGTAACCCAAAAGCACTTAGCGTTTACAAAGACAAAACCTCATAAAAAAACACCTCCGTACTTGAGATAAGTTCGGAGGTGTTTTCGTTTATCACTGACTAGGAGATTAATTCACTCTCCGAGCATTAAACCAACTGCGACTAATGCGCTGCCACTGAAATCTTCGGTGGGTTGATGTTGTGCTTCTTAAACTCTTTCATCACACGCAGGGTAATGTCGGTCTCAAACAACTTCTCATACGCGGTATCCACCACATAAGCCTTACACGTCAACTGTATCGCGAGGTAGTTGTCGGTGATCGTCTGTTTAACCAGAACAGTCACGGGCTTTGGTAAGTGGATGTAACGACTTGAAGACGCCGCTTCTTGAATCAAGTCACGGGCTAGGGTGATGTCTTCATTCATTCCGACATAAAACGGAATCACCACTTGCATATCCAAGGCACCATAATTACCACTGGTGGTCACTTCGTTTAAGAACTTGTTGTTCGGAATCGTAATGATGTCGTCATTCAACGTTCTCATACGTACAGAACGTAAACCGATAGTGATAATGTCGCCGTAGTTACCTTCAAACGTGACGCGGTCACCAACTTGGAATGGTCTATCAATCATTACCGTGATACCGGCGATGAATGATGCTGCCAAGTCTTTAAGCGCAAAGCCAACTGACACGGCGAGGGTACCACCAATCAGAGCCAGTATTTGGTCATTGATTCTAAAGCTCATCATGAACACGATAAGACCCGTGCTCACATAGATGAAGAACTGCATAAACGACTGAAGCTTTTGCAGCAGCATTCGGTATTGCACGAATTGGCTACCAAAGCTCGTCACCATCGAATTAATGAACTTAAGCAATAACCACATCGCAGCAATCACGAGGATGGAGAAAAACACGCCACTCCACCTTATCAAGCTCGCGATCTTCGAGATATTTTCTACATTGGCTAACTCTTCCGTTGCGTAAGTCGGGAAACTTACCGCCGTCGCTAAGCCAACAAGTAATAGGACAAATAACTTCTTCATTTTACTTCACCAATAAATGTTGACGGTCGAGTACGTTAGTAATGTGGCGGAACCAGTGATCGGAAATCTTGGCCTTGTCTTCATTCCAACCAATGTAACCACGGCTCTCGAAGTAGCGCAGAATCCCGGTTATTTCCGCAATGCTTAACTGAGTGCACTCAGACAGTACTTCAGGAGACGCAATTTCCAGTTGCACGATAGAGCGCAACACAGCCAACATAGGTTTCGGCATGTTTTCCAGCTCTTGTGCTTCAGGTACATGGAACAATCTCACGACTGCTTGATCCGTCTCTTTGTTTCGATTAAGAGACAAACGGAAGAAACGCAGGGCAACAGTAGGGTTACCGTCTGAGTAGTGCCACAAGATACGATAGAAACCTTGGCGTGCGCGCTCTTCCTCTGACATCTCATCTTGGTCCCACTGTTTAGGAACGACCAAACCATCGAATGACAGAGGCTTTTCTAGTTGTGTGTTGATACGGCTTGTTAGCAGTTCACCGACTTGCTTCTCTGTCCAACGAGGAAGGAAGCACACCAAATCAAACAACAGACGCTCACCACGCGCTCTGTCTACAAAGCGCCAACTCGATTTCGCAATCGACATCACAATGCGGTGGTTCTTTTTAGAACGTCGCAATAAGTTAGTTAAGCGAATCAAATCAGACAGACCGCCAACCATAGGTTTAACAAGACGCTGTGCATTATCAATCGCGATTAAGTAGGTTGTTTCACTCTTACGTAGGTGCGCCAAGATTTGAATCTCAGTCGCTTCCTCTTCTAAACCAATACTTACCGCCAAGTGACAAAGCAGCTCTTGGTAACCCGCATAAGGGCAACTTACGTAGATAGGCTCAGCGTTCGATACCTTGTGCAATAGGGTGTAAAGCAAAGTCGTTGAACCAACGCCACGCTCGCCCGAAAGAATACAAATCGCAGGGCTGTCAGACATCAAGTAGCGAGAAAGCTGTTTGACCTCATCGCCCGCGTAGTCAATCAGTTCACTGTCTATTGAACCCGGTAGAATGTATTCAAAGGTTTGGTCACCCTTTATTCTCACTAGATTCTGTTGATTTTTATCCAAATCCGACTGTTTAGCCACTTCAATTCTAAACAGGTAAGCCAGCGCCTGACTAAACAGAGTAAAGCCGGACAACAGCGCCATAATGCGATGTTGGAAGCTGTAGACCATCAACCAAAACGCACCAATCGCTGTTGCGACAATATTAAGCACAAAGGTATTCTGACGGTTAACCGCCCAGTTCACCCATACTGGTCTGTCAGTGATGTGTTCGAGTGCTTCAAAGACTTTTGCTCTCCATAGCCTTAGAACAGAAATGGTCACCAAAACGAACCAGAAGAACAGGGCACTGTAGATCCAGCTGTAAATCGTGCCTTTACCTAATGTTCTGATAGAGACCTGCATGATCACACCAGCGACAATGAAGCTCCATACATAGCGACGGATACTCGATAGTCGAAGCGCTCTCACTTCGTTGTTTGAGGTACGGCTAATGCGATACGCAAACTCAAGAATGAAGCTGATCGCAATTGAGCCACCAAGAATCCACCATGTGAAAATCTCTAGGAAGATTAGGTGCTGCAGGCTTGGCAAGCTCGACAGAATACGCAAAGAAATCGTAATTGCGATTAACCAAGCGATCGCTCTGTGTGCGCGGCTCACATACCAGATCAAACGAACCCAAAACGGTGGGCTTTGTTTGGTTTCTAGGAAGTTGATTCTAAACAGTTCGATTAAACGAGTGCCGTTTGAAAGCCACCACACCAAACCAAAGTAGATAAACAAGACTTTCAGAGACGCCCAAATCACCGGAACCGGTGAAATGAAGATGTCTTTGATCAACGCCTTGAAGCTACGAGTCTGGAAATAGACAAGGTACTCAACGTTCAGCTGAGTCAATTGCCACTCTTGCTTAAACTGAGTCACACCATAAGGGCCGAAACCAGTAAGGCGTTCTTTGTTGGCCGTTGTAGTTTGCTCAAGCAGATATTGCTTGCTGACGTTCAGGCTGTTTAGCGTGATGTAACTCGACTCAACCTCAAACCATTGCTCGGCATCGTTCTTCTCACGATACGTTTTTAGCTGCTGATCGAACGTCGCAATCTGTTGCTTTTGGATACGCAACACTTGAGACAACAGGATGTTTACCTTGCGTTTGTCTGCCGTATTCATAAACAGAGGGTCGGGGAGTTCATCAATCCGGTTAGCCAGATCTTGGGCCGCTTCAGACACCTGAGGTTGGGATTGTAAGTCGTAGTCTAAGTTAGCAAGACTCGGCCAAGAAACGATGGCTAAAGTGAATAATAAGAAGCGCATGAATGAACGCATAAAAGTCTCTTAAAATTATGAGGTTAGGATTACTATAGTTAGTTAATTTCACTTTGTGAAATCGAACCCATTTTTAGGGGCGAGTACTTTATCCCTGATTCTTAGGTCTTTGTCATGAAATTGTCAGAGGTTAGGCTAATATTGGAGCATCAGATGATGTTGTAAATAGCTTTGTATTAAGTAGGTTTGGTTGTAACGGTTTATTGTGCGATATATTTAATTATTTACACAGTATATGTCTTTATATAAACCGGATTTTGCTCAGCCATTCGCGACTTTCGATCTATTGAATATGGGCGTTTTATTGCGCTTAAAATAGAAATCAAAAATGTGAGTCAGCTCAAACTATGATTTGGCTAGGTTATCACTCACTTAATAGCGGGTAAATGCAATCAATACTTGCAGTTAAAGCCCTGAACAAGTAACGTTGCGACGTTTTTCACATTAAGAAGGTAATGGCATTGATCTCCACAGCAAATATCACCCAACAATTCGGCGCTAAGCCACTTTTCGAAAATATTTCAGTTAAGTTCGGCGAAGGCAACCGCTACGGTTTAATCGGCGCGAATGGCTGTGGTAAATCGACGTTCATGAAGATCCTATCTGGTGAACTAGAGCCGACTTCTGGCAACGTAAGCTACGATCCAAACGAGCGCGTTGCTAAGCTAAACCAAGACCAATTTGCTTACGAAGAATTCACGGTAATCGACACGGTTATCATGGGTCACAAAGAGCTTTGGGCAATTAAGCAAGAGCGTGACCGCATTTACTCTTTGCCAGAAATGAGCGAAGAAGACGGCATGAAAGTAGCCGACCTTGAAGTTCAGTTCGCTGAAATGGACGGTTACATGGCAGAAGCGAAAGCGGGTGAGCTTCTTCTTGCTGTAGGTATTGAAGAATCTATGCACTTCGGTCTAATGAGCGAAGTAGCACCAGGTTGGAAACTTCGTGTTCTATTGTCTCAAGTACTGTTTGCAGACCCGCATATCATGCTTCTTGACGAACCAACGAACAACCTGGATATGGACACCATCAAGTGGTTGGAAGATACGCTAAACCAACGTAACTGCACAATGATCATCATTTCGCACGACCGTCACTTCCTAAACTCTGTTTGTACACACATGGCTGACCTTGATTACGGCGAACTTCGTCTATTCCCAGGTAACTACGATGAGTACATGACGGCTGCAACACAAGCTCGTGAACGTCTACTGTCTGACAACGCTAAGAAGAAAGCACAAATTGCTGAACTTCAAACATTCGTTTCTCGTTTCTCTGCTAACGCATCTAAAGCGAAGCAAGCAACGTCTCGTGCTAAGCAAATCGATAAGATCCAACTAGACGAAGTTAAAGCGTCTAGCCGTCAAAACCCATTCATCCGTTTCGAACAGTCTAAAGAGCTATTCCGTAACGCACTTGTGGTTGAAAACCTATCTCAAGGTTTTGAAGAAGACCTATACAACAAGTTCGACGGTATCTTCGAAGTAGGTGAGCGTGTTGCTATCATCGGTGAAAACGGTGTAGGTAAAACAACACTACTTAACACACTAGCTGGCGCTCTAGAGCCGCGCACTGGTGAGTACAAGTGGTCTGAAAACTCAAACATCGGTTACTACGCTCAAGATCACACACACGATTTCGAGACTGACATGAACTTGTTTGATTGGATGAGCCAATGGCGCCAAGAAGGCGAAGATGAGCAAGTTGTTCGTGGCTTCCTAGGTCGTATGCTGTTTGGCCAAGACGACATCAAGAAGTCTGTAAAGGTTATCTCTGGTGGTGAGCAAGGTCGTATGCTTCTTGGTAAGATCATGATGCACAAGCCAAACATCCTTCTTATGGATGAACCAACGAACCACATGGATATGGAATCTATCGAAGCGCTTAACTTGGCTCTTGAGAACTACAAAGGCACATTGTTCTTCGTATCTCACGACCGTGTATTCGTAGACTCTCTAGCAACTCGTATCCTTGAGATCCGTGACGGCAAGATCAACGACTTCCGCGGTACTTACGCTGAATTCCTAAAAGCACGTGGCTAATATCTAGCAGACATGTCTTTTTAGGCTAGAGCTGCTTGTCTATTGATAACCGCAGTTACGATTACTAAAACGCCCTTATAGTGAAAGCTATAAGGGCGTTTTTTATTTCCGCGGTTTGTTGCCTAAACTGGTTATGTCCTACAAGCAAGGCGAGAAAGCATTAGTACTTAAACTGAGCCACAATCTTTTCTAATTTCACACTCACGTTTGACACCTGTTCACTGCAACGCACTGACCCTGACACCACAGTATGTGTATCACTCGCGAGGTGAGCGATGTCGGTGATGTTACGATCAATCTCAACAGATACCATGGATTGCTCTTCAGACGCAGTCGCTATCTGGCTGTTCAAGTCGAACATCTCCCCAACCTGAAAGTGTATTCCTTCAATCGCGTTAACCACATCTTTAGTTTGGTGTTTCACCAACTCGGTTTGTTCTAAGCTTGATGACATTTTAGCGACAGTCTTGGTGATTCCAGAGGTTAAACCGTGAATGGTCGATTCTATTTGATGGGTTGAATCGTTGGTCATCAACGAAAGCTCCCTCACTTCAGAAGCAACGACTGCAAAGCCGCGTCCATGGTCGCCAGCGCGTGCCGCTTCAATCGCGGCGTTAAGTGCTAGTAGGTTGGTTTGTTCCGCAATCCCTTGAATGGTGGTGACGACCTGATTGATTTCACGACTCTGTTCTTCAAGCTGAACAATCAAGTTTTGTGACTCTGCAATGTTCTCTACCAAAACATTAATGCTGTCGTTGGTTGATTGTGTTTCTTGCAGCGCTTGATGTGCGTTGTCTTTGATCTTCTCGGCATTAGTTGCTGCATTTTCTATGTTCGCAGTGACCTCATTACTGGTCATCACCAACTCATTAACTGCCGTCGCTACTGATTCAGATTGTTGTTTCTGTTTCTCTGCGTTGCTCATGCTTTTGATGGCTGCTTCCTCAGAGCTACACGAACTATCGGTCAACACTTTCATCACACTCGACAGCTCTTTGATATTGCCATGCAGTTTATTGATGAAGGTATCAAACGAATGTGCAAGTTGCGCTAATTCATCGGTGCCTTTTGCGTTCATTCGAACCGTTAAATCACCATCGCCATTCGCAATCGACTCCATCATCACGTTGATTGCTTTTATACGTGCAAGTATGTTTCGACCAATGAACACCAATAACAAAGAGAGTAGAGCGACGATAGCCGCGCCGAAAAGGTGGAGTGTGTTTTTGGTGTGGGTACTCGCCGAAGTAATGGCTTGGCTTATTTCTGTCTGAACGGCTTCAATCGCTTGCTCCGTTTCATGTACGTTGCTGCGCAGCGCGCCTCTTAGGCCAAGCTCGGCAGATAAGCCTAGGTTGGTATTGGCAGTTAGGAGCGTTTCAACGGCAGCTTTGTAGTCTGCAAACGCTTGTTCTGTCGCAATAGAGGCTTGAGCGTAAGGTTCAAAATCTTTGAGCGCATTTTCTAAAGCTCGGTTGGTTTGGTCATTAGTATGAGCAAGGTAATGAAAGTCTTTTTCAATCAGTTCCAACAACGCGAGTTCTAGTGACAAACTGGATTCATGCTCAATTACCGATTTTAAATCTGTTCTTTTACTATCTAACACGGCAACAAAACCCAGTGGGGTGGTTGTGCGTTCTATGTCATTCACTTGTTCGACTATCTGATGAAACTGCTTTTGATACTGATAGAGAGTGTCTGAAATCCGAGTCATTTGATCGGATAGGTGAAGTTCATGCGAGGTGAGGATTTGGTTCAAGGTGACCAGCCTTTGGTTTAACGTGTTGGCCGTTTTATCAAAACGTTCTGCGTATTTTTGGTCGTTGCGAGCTAAGAAGTCTTTTTCGTGTCGCCTCAACATTAAGAGATCAACCGAGCTCCTGAGATTTTCATTCGCAGCCCGTTCTAATGACTCGAGCTTGTCCAAACTCATCTGCTCATAGATGGCATAGATGAACACAGAAATGAATAGGGTGAGGTTGATTAGAATGAACTTACTGCGAATAGAAAGAGACAGCGAACGACGCTGAGGTTCCGATGGATTATTCATGGTTAATTCCCTTTAAGCCGGTGACGTTGATATTCATCTTTGTTTTGTAATTAATAAATTCATTAAAATGATGAATATGTAACTAATAGCTTATAAGGGTGGTAAAGCAAGACTGGTCAACCAGAAAGTTACTTGGTTTCTTAACTGTGCAGATTAAGTAATTCTGGACATTTTCAGTTCTTAATATAATGAACTCTGAACGTGATTATGAGAAAAGCCTCCACTCATAACGTTGAGTGAAGGCTTGTAGCGATTGATCGTTTGTCGTTCATTTAACAGCATGAAAACCATCACGCTATACCCATGAACAGACTCTCTCAATGACGAACATAAGTGAGTAACTAACGCTCATCTACCTCATCAAGAAAATCGGTATGTTCTAACCAAAGCGCATTGATGATGCCGAATGCGCATGCCAGTAAAATTCCTAGTACCCAACATAAATACCACATAGGTTATCCTCTTATCTGCCCTGAATTAATACAGAGATGAACTGTTATCGTGAATGTACTTGGTGTCTAGTCGACCGAACATCTTGTAGTAACACCAGATTGTGTAGCCCAAGATAATAGGGACTACGATGACTGCGACGACAGAGATAATGCTCAGTGTTAATTGACTCGATGTTCCGTCCCACAGCGTTAAACTATGAGAAGGCATCAAGCTAGACGGCATGATCATCGGGAACAGCGCAACGCCAGCCGTCAATATGATGCTTGCTATTGATAAGCTCGAAGATGCGAAAGCGAGACCTGCGCGGTTAATTCGAGTCATCACTGCACAGCTCAACATACCGATGATACCTAGAGCTGGGATGCTCCAAAGTAGCGGGTAGGTTTGGTAGTTATGCAGTAGTAAACCATCAAACTTAACGACGTGTTTGAACAACGGATTCGAAACAGCGTCAGTAACGATCGGGCTAGTGATTAAATAACCCGGGAGGGTGTATGCGTATAAGCCACCAACAGCGAACAACCCTGCAGTCACTAATGCCATACATGTAATGATTCGCTGTGCTCGGTGTTTTAAGTCACCCGTGGTCTTCATTTGTAAAAATGCCGCACCTTGTGTCACACACATCGATAGGCTCACCAGTCCGCAAAGCAATGGGAAAGGCGTTAATAGATCCCAAAATCCACCTTGGTACGACATCATGAGTAACTCGTTAAACTCAAATGGTACGCCTACCAACAAATTACCGAAGCCCACACCAAAGATAACCGGAGGAACAACGCCACTAATGATCAATGCAAGATCACACGCCTTTTTCCACTGAGGATTATCAATTTTTGCGCGGTAGTCCATGCCAAGCGGTCTCAACCACAAAGTGGCTAGCACTAATATCATCGCAAGGTAGAACCCAGAGAACGCAGCCGCATAGACAGCAGGCCATATAGCGAAGAGCGCACCACCAGCCGTAACGAGCCATACTTGGTTTCCATCCCAGTGCGGCGCAATCGAATTGATCATAATGCGTCGTTCTACTTCAGATTTCCCTAAAACAGGAAGTAGCGCTGCAACCCCCATGTCGAAGCCATCGGTAATAATAAAACCGATCAACAACACGCCAATAATTGCCCATGTAAACAGGCGAAGATTTTCGTAATCAAACATCTGAATTCCTTAGTGAAGATCAATAGATTTATCTAGTTGATTCGTAGTGTTGTTTTCAACCGAAGTGGTTAGGGCTGTGTGAGTTCGCTCATGGTGATAGCGTCCAGTTTTAAGCGCACTTGGCCCCATCTTGGCAAACTTGAGCATCAAGAACATTTCGACGATTAAGAAGAATGTATAAAGCACATAAACCAGACCGATAGAGATCCACAGGCTTGAAACCGGAAGGTTGGAAGCTGCCATGTTTACCGGGAGGATTTCACCGATTGCCCAGGGTTGACGGCCGTATTCCGCAACAAACCAACCAGCTTCGATAGCGATCCATGGTAGTGGGATAGCACACACGGTTGCCTTCAATAACCAACGGCTAGTGCCGATCTTACGACGACAAATTTGAACGAATGAGAGACCAATGATTGCGAATATCAGTACGCCACACACCACCATAATACGGAAGCTCCAAAACAGTGGGGCTACGTTTGGTATGGTGTCTTTAGCGGCTTGCTTGATCTGTTGCTCTGTAGCATCAACCACGTTATCGCTGTATTTCTTAACGAGTAGGCCATAACCTAAGTCATGCTTAACTGCATCAAAATCATCGATGTTCTGTTGCGATTTATCACCAGAGCGAAGCTTGTTTAACAGCCCGTAAGCTAAGATCCCGTTTCGTACACGTTCTTCATTTTTGTTGAGTAAATCGTGAATGCCGATCACTGGTGTATCTAGAGACCGCGTCGCGATAATACCCATGACATAAGGGATCTTAATCGCGTAGTCTGTCTCCATCGTTTCTTGGTTTGGGAAACCAAACAGAGTGAAAGAAGCAGGGGCTTCTTCGGTGTGCCATTCCGCTTCAATCGCGGCTAATTTTACTTGTTGAACATCACCCAACTCATAACCAGATTCATCACCAAGCATTATCGTGGATACAATGGCTGCCATACCAAAAGCACTCGCCACTGCAAACGAACGACGAGCGAACGGTAAGTCACGTCCTTTCAACATGTAATAAGCACTGATGCCCATCACAAATAATGCACCAGTGGTGTAGCCAGCTGCGACGGTATGAACGAACTTCACTTGAGTCACAGGGTTAAAGATAACGTCGATGAAGTTCGTCATCTCCATGCGCATGGTTTCGAAGTTAAACTCTGCGCCAACGGGGTTTTGCATCCAGCCATTGGCCATCAAGATCCACAATCCCGAGAAGTTAGAGCCTAACGCCGTCAGCCATGTAACCGATAAATGCTGACGCTTCGAGAGCTTGTCCCAACCGAAGAAGAACATCCCGACTAAGGTAGATTCCAAGAAAAACGCAATTAAGGCTTCAATGGCGAGTGGCGCGCCAAAGATATCGCCAACATAATGCGAGTAATATGCCCAGTTAGTACCAAACTGGAACTCCATGGTTAAACCTGTCGCAACACCGATAGCAAAGTTAATCCCGAATAACTTGCCCCAGAATTTAGTCATGTCCTTGTAGATGGTTTTATTGGTCATCACATACAGTGATTCCATCACTGCGAGTAGGAAAGAAAGTCCTATGGTTAGTGGAACGAATATAAAGTGGTAAAGCGCGGTACTTGCGAATTGAAACCGCGACAGATCAACGACATCTGTAAGCATAAAAACTCCTTCCCGCCACGAGTGTGACGGGTAAGATAATGGAAAAGAAAATGATAATTAGAGAGAACTAATTAAGGGTTTTGCATGTAGCTGTGTGAAGAGAAGCTATTACCAACGAAGGGCTTTGTTTTGTTTCTTAGAGAACTGTTTACGTAACCAGTAATCTGCACTCACGTAACGACCACCACCGTAAACAAGCAGTACTAACAGCATCACGAAGTAGGTACCTGCGAACTCCATACCGTTGTTCAGCATTACCGGGTCGCCAAGCTCAGTGATGTAGTTGTAACGACCAGGGAAGTTAACAGAAAGCCATTCAATGAAGCCGTTAAGTCGAATAGTTGCTTCCATACCGCCAGTCGCAATCGCATCCCAACCGTGTTTCCAGTGAACCATTGCACTCGCTACGCTCATCATGAAAATCATTGGAATCGAGATAAAGCGAGTAAACAGACCTAACGCGATACATATACAACCTAACACTTCGGTCGCTGCCGCAAGGAATGCCAGTAACTCAGGGAAGGGAAGGTTAAGACCACCGTCCGCGGCCGAGGCACCAAACCATGCTACGGTTCCCGAGAAACCCAGCACTTTAGAGCGTGCTCCGACATAAATCACCGGAATTAAATAGAGACGCACGGAAAGCAGTACTAAGTAATCGTATTGTTTGCATTTTTCGACAATAGCGTCGTACCAGCTGAGGGCTGACTTAATCATAATTTTTCTCCTAAAGAGTGAACGCCAATCAGTTCAATGTCACTGAAGTGTTCGACCCAATTAATAAATTCAAATCTCGCCAATTGCTGAGCAATTATTTGTTTTATATCGGCTAAAGATTGATTTGTGTGTTGCTGGATCATTTGGATAATCGCAACATCTATTTCTCTTAGTTTTATCGTGTTGACACGCTGGTCAGAGTCGCGATAAATCGCGTAATAAACAGGGTGTCGCCTTTGTGTTAGAAAAGTCAGTGACTCACCATGAACAAGGAAAGGCACCTGCACGAGCTTCATCGTGGTATTGACCGAAAGTCCGATTCGGTAGTGCTGTTCGCTTATTTCTAAGGCTTGCTCTGCCGATGTCGGTAGCACTTCATTTGTTGAATCAATCTCAACGCAGAAGGCGCACCATTCGTACTCCAACACTGCCAATTGATCGTCTGTAAGTTGATGCGTGGCAGCCAAACTAGATATATACATTGGCTGAGTGCGACGCTGAACAAAGCTGACAAACTCAGTTGCTATATGATGAAACTCGGGCTCTGAGGCGTAATGCACGACAACAAACTCATCCACCAATATCAGCAGTTGGTCTTGATCGACTTGCTGACAAAACAACGGGAAGGTGTTGTTCAATACAGCAAATACGTTATCTCTAATGAATTCGCTGTATCGACACACGGTATTGTCTTCAAGTGGCGAACGTATCAATGCGGCCAAAGCTTGTGTTTGCCTTACCATTGAGCTTGGTGGGTTATGCATATAACAACTCCTGCTCAACAGGGCGATGAGTTACACCCGCATCCAAGATCTGACCATGCACATCTCGTAACTCTTCTGTCAGCACCACCAAAGGCGGCACGTTGTTGTCTCGTTCGAGTAACAAGGGTTTGCTGCCATGAAGATCAAAGGCATAACGCGCCAACTCGATAACCGCTTGCTGTACTTCCATACCGTGAGTATCAAGTAGCGACTTATCACTCTCTACTAAATGACCAGCAATGTGGTAATAGCGAATCGCATCACTCGGCAACGCCTTGAGCATTTCAGCAGCCTCAAAGTGGTGGTTGTGACTGTTCACGTAGAGATTGTTGATATCGACCAACAACTCACAACCGCTACGTTTCGCTATCTCTGCAATGAAATCACCTTCAGGCATCTCATCTCCGTAATTGTGGTAGTAGGAGATGTTCTCCATCACTAACGGGCGCTGGATGATGTCCTGAACTTGCTTGATTCTGTCGGCCAAGTAGCCGATATTTTCCGCTCGACGTGGCACGGGTAACAGTTCATACAAATACCCTTGGTTGTCTCGAGAGAAGCTCAAATGCTCGCTGTATACCTGAATATTCAGTTCATCGAGAAACTGACCAACCTGACGTACAAACTTTGTGTTTAGGGGTTGGCAGTCACCGATGGATAAGCTTAAACCGTGTGCGATCAAAGGGTATTGCTTCGCTATATCCTGTAGTTGTTCGCACTTTAGTCCGCCTAAACTCATCCAGTTCTCTGGTGCTAATTCCAGAAAATCGATATCAGGGTGCTTTGGGGAACGAGCGAGCAGTTCTATGTGCTCACTGCGCAGTCCAATGCCTTTGTCTGTATTCTGAATGGTTCGCACTTTATGGTTTAACTCTCTACTTGCAAGGGCTCGGTTATTTGATGCTAGAGCCTTAGTTTTTAACGCTTTAGTTTCATGCGTTTCTACTGGCCACATACTCCACCTGTTACCTTACTGTTCGCCAATATGATGCGTTCTTTACTCGGTGAAATACCTTCTGCCGTTAAGCCACACTTACCATCTCTAGCTCGAACCAGTCGGTCTTGTGGGTCGCTAGTAAGCTCAGCTTTTTCAAAACGTTTTTCGGTACCACACTTACCAGCTGCACATTTACCACCGTGACCAGATGATGCTTTGGCCTCAACGGGCGCTTCTGGTGGCGTATCAGCAAATGCCATCGCTGAATGAAGGCTAATTGCAGAAGTAATGGCAATTGAAAGGGCAATTTTATTGTTCATGTTATTTCTCCTTTACGGCAGACATAGGGAAGCTTGCGAGGTCGCGGCCAGACATAACTGGGCCATCGTAGTATTCGCGCACTATTTTCACTGATTCGGATTTAAGCTTGAGCCCTAGACCCATCCAGTGGTTAAGTACCAACATTTTTGGGTTGATCTCCTTGGCAATTTCACCAATTACAGAAGGCTTAGCGTGCATGAAAGTAGAGACACCATCGGCTTGTTCATGAATCGCCATTGGCAACATCAAGATGTCGGCACCACGAGCGAAGCCTAAGAAAGCAGGGTTGCTACCGTTTTGGTCGGCTGAAATTACCATCACGCCTTCTTCACTTTCGATTCGGTAAGCGAGACAAGGCACATCACCATGAGGAATACCCAGAGCAGTGATCTTTAAACCATCTTTTTCATAAACGACGGTTGGTACTGTAGATTTGTAGTCAACATCGGTAAGGTTGACCGGGAAGAGGCCATCTGTTCCATCGTATAAGCCTGCAAGGTAAGCGTATGCGCCGTGGTCAGGGTCAAAATTCGCAGCGAAGTAACCGTTTAGGCTTGGGAACGCTGAACCAGCGGCCGGGCCTGAAATCTCCAATGCCTTTTCACGTTCAAAGAAGTAGCCACCTTTAAGAAGCGCAGGCACATCATTCACATGGTCGGTATGGAAGTGAGTGATACCCATGAAGTCGAGGTCTTCGAGCTTCGCGCCTGCTTGACCAAAACGGAGATAAACACCGCCGCCAGCATCGATCATGATGCGTGACTTTCCTTTCCACCAAATGATCTCTCCAGATGATGCACGTAAGTCATCCGAGATAGGACCACCTGAACCGAGTATCTGAAGTGTGAAATCTGTATCAACAGGCTTTACTTCGATGGCATAACTGTTTGCTGCTAACGTCAATCCGAGCGCTAACGCGATTGCTTTTAATGGCTGTTTCATATTGTTATCCAATTCTTTGTTTCTTATTTGTTTTCTTTGATGTGAGCATTCAAAGAAGTGAAACTCTCGCCAAGCAGCACGTTGAGTGCGTGCTTCGCTCTGTTCACGGAGCACAAGATAAAGAATTGTTAATGTTTGGCATATTCAGTAATTTTGAAGTTTACGTTCAGATTTTATGAACGATGATATCAAGAGGATTTACGATAGGGAGAGTCGCTCAAACTATGAACAAACTATCGGTTATTTAAGGAAATAGTGGGGGATATTTGATTAGAAGCTAAATTTGGATAGGAGCTGAAGAGAATAAAAAAGGTGCAGCTGATACTGCACCATTAATCATTAGGTAAGCACTATTTGACGCTTACTGGTGGTTTACTGATCGCCTTTTACATCAAAGCTAATCTTGTCTGCACCAGTAAATACTTGGAAGCGCAAGCCTTTAGCTCGAGCGATCGTAGTGATGCCGAACTTCTGCGCTAAGTCTAAACCCATTTGTGTAACACCTGAGCGTGATAACAGAACAGGGATGCCCATTTGCGCTACTTTGATGACCATTTCAGAGGTTAGACGGCCCGTGGTGTAGAAGATCTTATCTGCGCCATCTTCTTTGTTAAGCCACATCTCACCCGCTAGGGTATCAACCGCATTGTGACGGCCTACATCTTCCACAAACGACAACACTTGGTCGTCTTTACAAACAGCACAACCATGAACCGCACCCGCTTTTTTGTAGGTGTCGTTGTAATGAGTCAGCGCTTCTAGAGCTGTATAGATTTCAGATTGCTTAATCTTGGTTTGAGGCACTTGGTAATCTTCCAACTGCTTCATTACGTTTCCATACATGGTGCCTTGGCCACAACCAGACGTTACCGTCTTCTTCTTCAATGCTTGTTCAAGTTGGCTGGTATCTTCTTTGGTGATAACCGCTGCAGAGCTGGTTTCCCAATCGATAATGATAGATTCCACCGCTTCTGGATCAGACAGGAAGCTTTGGTTTTTCAAATAGCCTAAGACTAACGCTTCTGGGCGCGAGCCTAATGTCATCAGCGTTACGATCTCTTTCCAGTTCAACATCACGGTAAGAGGGCGCTCGCACGCGATTTGTTTCGTTAGCTTTTCGCCATATTCATCAAACACTTCAACTTCGATGGTCTGAAGTGGGTTTTCACTGGTTTTTATTATGTTTGGTTTTACCACAGTCACGTCCTACTTAATGAGATAGCGATTTTAAGAGATAAGAAGTTAGGCAAGAGTCATCATACGACTCTTTAGAATACATGCGTTCTCTGTCTCTTAGTCAGTCTTAGCTTTAACTCAAGCATTTAGCAATTCTCATTCCAAAATAGCGGCTATTCGAGAAAACATGAATCATTCGATTAAAATAGAGCAAAATATGAGAGTTCACGGGTAGAGCTGTCTGAATTTACGCGTATCGACTACCGTTATAAGGGTGACTGTCTAACAAAAGCAGCGATGTTTATTGATGACGGTTAGCGGTTATTGGCGTGTTTATTGCTTTATAGGGCTTATATGATTGCGCTCAGTACAAAATGTCCTAAGTGCATTCAGACCAAAGAAAATCAATTGGGTGAAGTATGTCTGAGATAAAAGAATTCAAAGAACAATATGAGAAAACAGAAGCAGCTTGGCCTATCGGTGTCCAAAGAATAGAGAAAGAGATCAAAACGGGCATCTGGGTAACCACTCAATGGGAATTGACCGGATTTGAACTGTCACCAGAAGACGATACGCAAGATGTGTGTTTGCTTCAGTTACACAAAGACGAACGTACTGACTATCGATTCAATTTAAGCTCTCAACAACCGAAGCTTTTCTTAGTGATGGATAATGTCGATTCAGGCGTTAAGCCAATCATTCAATTGCTGACAGCCTCACAAACCGTTGCAGGGCAATATATGGACGGAGATAACCAAGTACTGTCTTACGACATGCCTTTGCCTGTACAAGCCTGGATGGAAGCCTTTATCGGTCGTCATGGCGAGTTATTAGAAGCAAGACGTAAGAAACGTAAAGGGGCGGGCAGATCAAATGGCAACTAATTTCTTTAGCCGTTGGTCTCAACGAAAACTCGACGACTCTGCCGATCAAGCGTCACAAGCAGAACAAACATTAGAAGCCGAGCAAAAGCTTGAAGAAGTTCAAGTGGCGTCCTCAGAGGCTCCAACTTCTGAAACCTCGTCTGATACGCTTTCTTCTCCTGACGTAGAAACATCTGAGTCATTAGAAAGCAGTCCAGATACAGAGGCCGAAGCCACACAAGATGGAGCCACTGAAGCAAGTGAAGATTTGTCTGTTGCTCAACTATTGGTATCAGAAGCCTCAGAAAGCGTAAAAAAAGCCGCATTGCGTAAATTATTTCTCTCAGAGGAGTTTAATGTACGTGATGGCTTAGATGATTATGATGACGACTACAGCAATCTTAAGTCACTTTCCGAAGGTGTCGCTGAAACATTACGTGATTGGGTCAAAGATAAAACTGAAGAAGAACCAGCTGAGGAATCATCTCAAGATATTGAAAATAAAGAAGAAGACTCAGTTGGTAACGTTGAAGAAGCGGAATCAGAGCTTGTTGAAAGTGACGAAATCACGGGACAAGAAAAAGAACTGTATAAAAATACAGTATCAGATAATAGCGACACCGAATCTATAGAAGATGACTTAAAAGAGGTGGGACAAAATATACCACACAAAGAATAGGTACATTTTGACTAAACACTCAATGATCCGCTTGCGACAAAATGTCCCAAGCGGTTTTTTTATTGTTCAAACAGACTTAAATTTACGCTAATTCATTGAAAATAATGAATTATTAAATTGGCATGGCATTTGCTAAATATCGTTCATTATCAACTTTTTTGTAGATAGCCTGAGTAAGGTTGACTGGATAATGAATAGCTAGCGAGACCGTTAGTTGTTAACTGATTACTCAGCAAGTTCTCTGTCGCTAACTACAATGAAGGTTGAACAGATTATCCATATCCAAAGATGGAACTGAGCAATGCTTAAACAATTATTAGAACAAGCAACTTCAAATAACGCGAAAGCAAGGCTGTATGCATTTGAAAATACAGTTGAGTTAACAAACCTGATTCCACCGACAGTCAGTTATGAAAGCGGTGGTAATACGCTGATTATTGGTCCAACGGCGATCATCGAAAGTGCTGCGGCGCAATTGCCTCAGTTAACAAGCCTGACACTGCTTTCAACCGATGGTGTGAAAGCGACGAATACTGAGTCAGAGCTTTACTACGCGAACGCGGTTCAAGTTTCTGGTTTCCTAGGTACGTTCGAAGTTCTTATCGAGAGCAAAGGCCTAACCAATAACCTAGCGAAAGTGGCGATTAATCATGACTGCTTCGATGTGGTTTTGGATTTATGCCTAAGCAGCTGTATGACTGAAGAAGTGCCTGTCCCTGGTTATTACCCAGTTGGGCGCGGCTATCCTAAATTGGCTGAAGCGTTGGAAGAGATTCCTACGTTAATGGGCACGTTTGATAAGCCTAAGTTCTTCCGTTTAGACACAAACCTTTGTGCGCACAGTTCTCGTGGCGTGAAAGGTTGTGAGCGTTGTGTTGATGCTTGTCCAGCTGGCGCACTTTCAAGTGAAGGTTCAGATAAGACAGGTCACAAGATCGAGATTAACCCTTACCTATGCCAAGGCGTGGGTACTTGTGCAACGAGCTGTCCGACAGAAGCTATCTCTTACGCATTGCCTAATCCTGACGATACTCAAAAATTCATTGAACGTACGCTAGCTAACTACGAGCAAGCGGGCGGTTTGGATCCTATCGTACTTATCTGTAGCTCACGTCATGAAACCTACAACGTGATGGCGCTTAAAGCTCTACCAGATAACGTGATTCCGATTGTTGTGGAAGAACTGCCTTCTATTGGTATCGATACTTGGTTTGCAGCTCTCGTCAATGGTGCGACTCAGGTTCTGTTTGCAGCATCTCGCTTTATGCCAGAAACGATCATTCGTGTTCTGAATAACGAAGTAGGGATCGCACAGGAACTGCTAGACCAAATCGGTATTCCAAAAGAAACCATCGATATCCTGTATTTGGAATCGCTACGTGAAGGTCCTCCAACACTGTGTGTGGATTCGTTCGACCTTGCACTTGGCGATCTGCACGGTAATAAGCGCCAACGTCTATTCACTGCACTTGATGCTATGTCTTCGGCTCGCATTCCAGTTGAGAACATTGTTGAGCTTCCATCGAATGCGCCATATGGCACGGTTTCGTGTGAAAGCAAAGATTGTACGTTGTGTATGAGTTGTGTGGCTGTGTGTCCGACACGAGCACTTCATACCGACGGCGCATCTCCATCACTTAAATTTGTAGAACAAGACTGTATTCAATGTGGTCTGTGTGAAAAAGCATGTCCTGAGAATGTTCTGACTCTAACGCCTCGTATGAACTGGGTGAAAGAGGAGCGTCAGAAAGCGGTTGTGATTCATGAAGAGAAAGCAGCGGAATGTGTACGTTGCCATAAACCATTCGCACCTCAATCTATGATTGACATGTTACAGAACAAGTTACGCGGTCACTCTCACTTTTCAGATGAAGCAGCGATTAATCGTATTGCGATGTGTGAAGACTGTCGTGTGGTGGATATGTTCGATTCAATGGCTCAAGACCCATTGAAACAATTGAAATACTAGGAGTTAGCCTTGGAAACGAATTTGGATCAGGCACAAGAACAGACACTAAGAACTGAAATCTATTTGGTTCTATCTGCGCTGTTTCGTAGCGCACCTTCTGAAGAGGTGATCGACTTTCTAAAGACACTAGATATTGAAGCGTCTGAAAGCGCAATGCAGAAAGCTTGGATTGCTATTCAACAAGCAGCAACAGAATCAAACCGTGAAGCTCTTGAAGACGAATATCAAGACCTGTTCATCGGTATTGGTCGTGGAGAAGTCGTTCCATTTGGTTCTTGGCATCGCACTGGCGCCATGATGGAAAAACCATTGGCAGAGATTCGTCATGATTTAGAGCTTTTAGGCATTGAGCGTGATGATCAAGTCAAAGAGCCAGAAGATCACATCGCAGCATTGTGTGAAGTGATGGCGATGCTAACGGCTGAGGAAGAAGCACTGCAACAGGCGGTATTCAATAAGCACCTTGGCCCTTGGTTTAACTCTTTCACGCGTCAGCTTGCAGGGGCAGAAAGCGCGAACTTCTACAAATCGGCCGCTCAACTGTGTGAAGCATTCCTAACGTTAGAACAAGTGCGTTTTAGCGTTAATACCAAAAGCAGTAAGCACAAATTAAAGATTGATGTGAAAAACGTCACTGATTACGAGTAATCGAGCAGTACGCGATTATATCGATAGAGGGGCATTAAGCCTCCAAAAAAAGATCTACCGTAAGGTAAGGAAGCAATGATGAAAGATAATAAAGATATAAATACAAGCCGTAGGGACTTACTCAAAGGCTTGACGACTGCAGCCGTAGCTGGTGCCGTTGTCGCTGGTACAACTAAAGTGGCAACCGCTTCAGAAACTGTTGACATTTCGAAAGAAGACGTGAAGAAGACTGGGTATCGTGAAACGCAACATATTCGCGATTACTACGACACACTTTAGGAGATAACGGATGAAACTTGTCAAACGCTCCGATAGTGTGAGCAAAGAAACCAATCAGTTAGGCGTGTCTCGACGTGCCTTCATGAAAAACACTTCATTAGCTGCTGGTGGCGCAGTGGTAGGCGCAAGTCTATTCGCACCGGGCATGATGAAGAAAGCACAGGCTAAATCAGTCGATCCAGAAGCGAAAACAGAAGTGAAACGTACTATCTGTTCTCATTGTTCTGTGGGTTGTGGTATCTACGCTGAAGTTCAAAATGGCGTATGGACAGGTCAAGAGCCTGCATTCGATCACCCATTTAACGCTGGTGGGCACTGTGCGAAAGGTGCTGCACTTCGTGAGCACGGCCACGGTGAACGTCGTCTTAAGTACCCAATGAAATTGGAAGGCGGTAAGTGGAAGAAGCTTTCTTGGGAACAGGCGATTGAAGAAATCGGTAACAAAGCGCTAGAACTTCGCAAAGAATCTGGCCCTGATTCAGTTTACTTCCTAGGCAGTGCGAAACACAGCAACGAGCAAGCTTATGCATTCCGTAAGATGGCGTCGCTTTGGGGCACGAACAACGTTGACCACCAAGCGCGTATTTGTCACTCAACCACAGTAGCCGGTGTTGCGAACACTTGGGGTTACGGTGCAATGACAAACTCGTTCAATGACATGCACAACTGTAAATCGATGCTGTTCATTGGTTCAAACCCTGCAGAAGCTCACCCAGTAGCGATGCAACACATCTTGATCGCGAAAGAGAAGAACAACTGTAAGATCGTTGTTGCGGATCCTCGTCGTACGCGTACTGCTGCGAAATCTGATCACTATGTATCACTTCGCCCAGGTTCAGACGTTGCGTTTATCTGGGGTGTGCTGTGGCATGTCTTTGCTAACAAATGGGAAGACCAAGAATTCATCCGCCAACGTGTATTCGGCATGGAAGAGATCCGTGAAGAAGTCGCGAAGTGGAGCCCAGCTGAAGTTGAGCGTGTAACAGGCGTAAGCGAACAAGACGTTTACCAAACAGCGAAACTGCTTTCTGAAAACCGTCCGGGTTGTATCGTTTGGTGTATGGGTGGTACTCAGCACACGACGGGTAACAACAACACACGTGCTTACTGTGTACTTGAGCTTGCGCTAGGTAACATCGGTAAATCAGGCGGCGGTGCAAACATCTTCCGTGGTCACGATAACGTACAAGGCGCAACTGACCTTGGCGTACTGTCTGACACACTTCCAGGCTACTACGGCTTGTCTGAAGGTTCTTGGCGTCACTGGTCTAAAGTTTGGGACGTAGACTTTGACTGGATCAAAGGCCGTTTCGACGACAACGCATATGGCGGTCAAAAACCAATGAACAGTGCAGGTATCCCTGTATCTCGTTGGGTTGATGGCGTACTTGAAGACAAAGACAAGATTCGTCAACGCGAAAACATCCGTGCGATGTTCTACTGGGGTCACGCAGTGAACTCTCAGACTCGTGGTCCTGAAATGAAGAAGGCGATGCAGAAGCTGGATATGATGGTTATTGTTGACCCATACCCAACGGTTGCAGCGGTAATGAACGATCGTACTGACGGCGTTTACCTGCTTCCAGCAACGACTCAGTTTGAAACCTACGGCAGTGTAACGGCATCAAACCGTTCTCTACAGTGGCGTGACAAGGTCGTAGACCCTCTGTTCGAATCTAAGCCTGACCACGAAATCATGTACCTTCTTTCTAAGAAGCTTGGTTTCTCTGATCAGCTGTTCAAAAACATCCGTGTTGAGAACAACCAACCATTGATTGAAGACATTACTCGTGAATTCAACAAAGGTATGTGGACGATCGGCTACACAGGTCAAAGCCCAGAGCGTTTGAAAGAGCACCAACAAAACTGGCACACGTTCCACAAAACAACGCTTGCTGCAGAAGGCGGCCCAGCGAATGGTGAGACTTACGGTCTGCCTTGGCCATGTTGGGGCAACCCAGAGATGAAACACCCAGGCACACATATCCTTTACGATACGTCTAAGCCTGTTGCAGAGGGCGGCGGTAACTTCCGTACTCGTTTCGGTGTTGAGTTTGAAGGTCAAAGCCTACTGGCTGAAGACAGCTACTCGAAAGGCAGCGAAATCAAAGATGGCTACCCTGAGTTCAGTGACAAACTACTGAAACAACTGGGTTGGTGGGATGACCTAACAGCAGAAGAGAAAGCCTCTGCTGAAGGTAAAAACTGGAAGACCGACGTTTCTGGCGGTATTCAACGTGTGGCTATCAAGCACGGTTGTATCCCGTTTGGTAATGCAAAAGCGCGTGCGATTGTTTGGACATTCCCAGACCGCGTACCACTGCACCGTGAACCGCTTTACACGCCACGTCGCGACCTAGTTGCTGACTACCCAACGTGGGATGACAAAGAAGCGATTTTCCGTGTACCTACGCTTTACAAGTCGATTCAAGACCAAGACAAATCTGGCGAATACCCGATTATTCTGACTTCTGGTCGTCTGGTTGAGTACGAAGGTGGTGGTGAAGAGACACGTTCAAACCCATGGCTAGCTGAGCTTCAACAAGAGATGTTCGTTGAAGTGAACCCGAAAGACGCGAACGACATCGGCTTTAAAGACGGTGATGATGTTTGGGTTGAGGGGGCTGAGAAGGGCCGTATTAAGGTGAAAGCGATGGTTACACGTCGTGTGAAACCGGGGCTGGCGTTCATTCCATTCCACTTCGGTGGTAAGTTCCAAGGCGAAGATTTGCGTTCTAAATACCCAGAAGGCACTGATCCTTACGTTATTGGTGAAGCTGCTAACACAGCAACCACTTATGGTTACGACCCTGTCACGTTGATGCAGGAAACGAAAGTAACCCTTTGTAATATTCGTAAAGCGTAAGGAGTCTTAAAATGGCTAGAATGAAATTTCTTTGTGACACCAAGCGTTGTATCGAATGTAACGGTTGTGTCACTGCATGTAAGAATGAAAATGATGATGCTCTGGAATGGGGTATTCAACGTCGTCGCGTTGTCACACTGAACGATGGCGAACCGGGTGAAAACTCAATCTCAGTAGCGTGTATGCACTGTACTGATGCGCCATGTATGGCAGTTTGCCCTGCAGACTGTTTTGAACATACAGAAGACGGCATCGTACTTCACAATAAAGATCTGTGTATCGGTTGTGGTTACTGCTTGTTTGCTTGTCCGTTTGGCGCACCTCAATTCCCTAAACAGGAAGCGTTTGGTGAGCGCGGTAAGATGGACAAATGTACCTTCTGTGCTGGCGGTCCAGAGACAGAACCAGGTTCTGTTGAAGAGCGTCAAAAGTACGGTGCGAACCGTATTGCTGAAGGCAAACTGCCGATGTGTGCTTCGCTTTGTTCAACTAAAGCACTGCTAGCGGGTGACGCAGAGAAAGTTTCTGATGTTTTCCGTCAGCGTGTTGTTGAACGTGGTGCGAAAGGTGCAGGTTGGACAGACGGCAACGACCTTTCTTACGATGCGACTAAGAGCTAAGTAGGAGAGACATATGCTTACAATGTTTAAGCGTCTCTTCCTTGTTGTGCTGCCGATGTTGGCAGCACTAACAATGCTTTCTCCTATGAGTCATGCATCTGAGACGAACTCATCACAAACTCAATCGAGCTCTGCTCAACGAGAAATCACACAGCTTGCTGGTGCCGATTTTTGGCGACAAGTAAGAAATGGTGAGGAAGGTTACACCACATCTCAATCAGCTGAGCACGGTGTGTTAATCAGTACTCCAGGTCAAACGTGGTACATATTGAAAGAGAAGTGGATGTCACCAGCCGGTGCTGTCGCTATCTTTGGCAGTATTGCTTTTGTGACTTTGATGTACGTTGTGATTGGCCCGCTAATGCTAAGTGCACCAAAAACAGGACGTAAGATCAAACGTTGGTCTCGACTTGATCGCGCATTGCACTGGAGCATGGCGTTTACCTTCTTAACACTGGCGTTCAGTGGTTTGATGTTGGTTTACGGTAAACACTTCTTGAAACCTTATATCCCAACGGATCTATGGGGCTTCATCGTTCTACTGGCTAAGCAATACCATAACTACATCGGCCCGATTTTCTATGTGCTGTTGATGGCTGTTCTTATCAAGTGGTGGCGCAAGTCTATCTTCAAGATGGTCGATATCCAGTGGTTCATGAAACTGGGTGGTATGGTCGGGAAACATAAAGGTTCTCACCCATCTGCAGAGTTTTCGAACGCAGGTGAAAAAGCACTGTTCTGGCTATTGATTGTTATGGGTAGTGTGGCTGCGATCAGTGGCTTGGTTTTAGACTTCCCAATCTTCGGTCAAACGCGTCGAGATATGGAGCTTTCAAACCTAGTCCACATGTTGGCTGCTTTGATCCTTATCTGTGGTTTCGTGTTCCACATCTACATCGGCTTGTTCGGTATGGAAGGGGCATTAGAAGGCATGGTAACAGGCGAAGTTGATGAGACTTGGGCTAAAGAGCACCATGACCTTTGGTACAAAGAAGTGATGGAACAAGAGAAAAACGGCGTTGAACAAAGCGCTAACGCAACAACAGAGAAAACGGAAGGGGTGAATAAGAATGAACAAACCTCATAAAGGTATTTGGGTCGCTTACATACTAAGCTACTTTACGCCATTTACTTGCCTTCTCTCTGGTGTGGTTGCCATCATCTACGCGGGCTATCGTTTAGATAAAGGTGAAGACGGTGAAGTAGTGGATACCCATTACTACGGCCTGATTCGCTCGTTCTTCTTGAACCTGACGTTCTTTGTAGTGCTTATCGTCACGGTAGCGACCTCTAATGGCGTGTTAATCGGTGTGAACGATTACTGGTATCAAAACCATATTATCGATGACATCGCTTATTACATCCCGTATGTAGGCATGTTATTCGGCGGTGTTGCGATTGTGGTTTGGTTTATCCGCATGTATCAAGGCATGCAGCGTTTAAGTCAAAACCTACCGCAAAACCCGTCGACAGGACCAAACCTGTAACGCTAATACGTTAACGACATACCTAAAGAAAGCCCAGTGATTCATTTCACTGGGCTTTTTGTTTTTAAGTCTCCGGAACCGTAAATAGTTGTCAGCCGCTATCTGCATCAGAACCTACTTATTGACCGCTTCAATATGGTGCAACTCCCTTATTTGGTGCAATTGTCGTTGTGATTTTTTTGGCTTTTAAGAACCATAAAAGTGCACCTAAATATTTAGACTCTAATAATCAATAAGTTAAAAACAAAATCTGTTGCACGAAAATTACCCTTCACACTTGGAACACATCTTGCGTTTACTGTTGAGTCTTTAATTAATTACAACATTGAATCGCACGATATCAGTGCAAATCAGATAAAGCGAAGGAGAATGCTTTAATGAGTGAAACGGTGACTCAAGTTCATAGTGCAGTACAAACCCTTACCCAAAGTTCAGACACTTTATTCCTATTACTCGGCGCAATCATGGTCTTCCTGATGCACGCTGGCTTTGCGTTTCTCGAAGTCGGTACCGTGCGAAAGAAGAACCAAGTCAACGCGCTGGTTAAGATCCTTTCCGACTTTGGTGTCTCCGCCATCGCTTACTTCTTTATCGGTTATTGGGTTGCTTACGGCGGTCACTTTTTTGCCGACGCTGAAACGCTCTCGCAAGGTAATGGATACGAACTGGTTAAGTTCTTCTTCCTGATGACCTTCGCAGCCGCAATTCCTGCGATTGTTTCTGGTGGTATCGCAGAGCGTGCACGTTTCTATCCAATTTTGATTGCGACACTGTTTACGGTCGGTTTCATCTACCCATTTTTCGAAGGCATCATTTGGAACGGTAGTTTTGGCTTCCAAGATTGGTTAGAAGGTCAGTTTGGCTATGGGTTCCATGACTTCGCAGGCTCTGTGGTCGTTCATGGTGTTGGCGGTTGGATTGCATTGGTTGCGGTTTACTTCCTTGGTATGCGTAAAGGTCGCATCCGCGCAGGTAAACACACAAACTTCGCACCATCGAACATTCCTTTCCTAGCACTAGGTTCTTGGATCTTATGTGTGGGTTGGTTTGGCTTTAACGTGATGTCTGCACAAGCAATCAACGGCATCAGCGGCCTAGTGGCGATGAACTCACTGATGGCAATGGTTGGCGGTATTCTGGCGGCGCTTGTTGCAGGAAAGAATGACCCAGGCTTTATTCATAATGGTCCTTTGGCTGGTCTAGTAGCGATTTGTGCAGGTTCAGACTTAATGCACCCATTAGGCGCGTTAGTGACTGGCGGTGCGGCAGGCGCATTGTTTGTTTACCTGTTCACTTACATGCAAAACAAAACACAGATTGATGATGTATTGGGTGTGTGGCCTCTACACGGCGTATGTGGCGCTTGGGGTGGCATTGCAGCGGGTATCTTCGGCTCACAAACATTCTGGGGCTTAGGTGGTGTAAGCTTTGCTTCTCAAGTGGTTGGGACACTGGCGGGTATTGCTGTTGCTTTAATTGGCGCTTTGATTGTTTATGGCATGCTCAGCAAGCTAACAGGCCTACGTTTGAGTGAAGAAGATGAGTTCAACGGTGCGGATCTTTCAATCCATAAGATCTCTTCTATCAACGAAGACTAATATCGTTCACTTGATGAGTTAAAGCTCATCAAGTACATAACAGTTAAACAAAACTAAGCGGCTTCGGTCGCTTTTTTTGTTTCTGTCAAAAGTAAAACTGAGAGTTTGAGTAAGAACGGTCACAGCTATCAAGCGAGTTATGTCACAAATAGCCAATGAATTCAGTTGCCTAAGACTATGGTCTAATCCCTAAAACTATTGTTGGAATTTGAACAGTGCTAAGCTGTTACAAAGTGACATATCTAAAAGGACGTTATATGCATTTCCCATATCGAAATATCGTAATTCTTACTGGCGCTGGTATCTCTGCAGAGTCGGGGATTCAAACATTCCGAGCACAAGACGGATTATGGGAAAACCATAAAATCGAAGATGTCGCGACACCTGAAGGCTTTGCAAAAGATCCTGATTTGGTACAAGCGTTTTACAACAAGCGTCGTCACGGCCTGCAAAGCGAGAACATTCAGCCAAATTCAGCCCACAAGGCGCTAGGAGAGCTTGAAGACAAGCTTGATGGCAAAGTTACCATCATTACTCAAAACATCGACAACCTGCATGAGAGAGGCGGTAGCAACAATATCATCCACATGCATGGTGAACTGCTTAAAGCACGTTGTAGCGAGTCGAATCAGGTTATCGACCATAAAGAGAACATCGAGACAGGCGAGCTTTGCCACTGTTGTCAGATTCCCGCGCAAATGCGGCCACACATTGTTTGGTTTGGTGAAATGCCACTGAGAATGGGCGATATTTATTCCGCACTAGAAGAGGCCGATCTGTTTATCTCAATCGGTACATCAGGCGTGGTGTATCCAGCAGCTGGGTTTGTGCATGACGCGAAAATGCATGGCGCACATACGATAGAAATCAACCTTGAGCCAAGCGCGGTAGAGAGCGAATTTGAAGAGAAGCGTTACGGTAAAGCGAGCATCGAAGTACCCAAGCTAGTCGGTGAGCTTCTTTGTAGTGAGAAAGGATCGTTAACGGCTTAATAAAGGTATTCGTCTCTAAAAAGTAACAGCAACGAAAAGCAAATACGTATCTAATGGCCACTCAGCACGTTAGATAAGTGTTTACTTTTTTGTTCGTGAAGCCATTTTTTATTTAAGAGATTTAAGAACCTGTTGGAATAGAACGCTGCGCTTTTTTCATTTCATACATCGCCTTATCTGATTTATCCAGCGCCTGTTGAAAGTTCTCCTGACAAGTAACTTCTATGCCGTAAGAGAAAGAAATATTTTCACCATGGAGTAGGTTGCTGACTTGGCTGACGAATTCACCACCACGACCTAGTTGTGCCGTCGCAACAAACTCGTCACCACCGACACGGAACACCATTTCATCTTCTAATACTGATTGGCTTAAGGCTTGAGAAAAGCGAACGATCATCAGATCTCCAACTTTATGGCCTTTGCGGTCATTCACCGTTTTTAAGCCGTCTAAGTCGAAATAGATAAGCTCGAATTCTTTGAGTTTGATGGCATCGAACTTCTTACGGTTGTACAAACCTGTTAGCTCATCTTGCTTACTTTGATCTTTCAGTTGAGTCGTAAGTTCGATAATACCGTAGGCGATAAGTAGAAAAGCGATCTGCAGTAAACCATCTTCAAGAAAGGTATCGAGCAATTCATTTCTGTCTGCCCATTCATCGAGATGTTTCAGCTCTGTGGTCACATCATAGAATAGATTGAATATAAGAAGCAGCGCGCCGCAGCGAAGGATTTTATGAGGGCGAATAGCGTGACGAGCAACGTAGTAGATATACACGGTGATCACCAGCGTGTTCGTTTCGAAAAACAGGTCGTAATTAGAGTCTATATGGATGAATGAACTCAGGCCAAGCATCAAGAATGACGCAAGCAGCATTAGAGTCACAACCAATAGTATAGGGTTCGCTGGCATATTATAACGCACTCCATATTGTTTAATGCCATCGTATATAAAGTATATGATAAAAATAAAGCGGCTTACGCCGCTTTATTAACCTGTCAGTAACAATCTAGTTGTTTACTTTAAGTTTTTGGAAGTACTCGTCATAAATAACGCTCGCTTCACCAACTTCATCTTGCCAAACACCGTTATCCATCACTGATTGTGGTGGGAAAACGTTCTTATCTTCAGCAAATTCTTTTGGAAGAAGAGGGTAAGCCGTTTTAACTGGCGTCGGGTATCCGATCTCTAGAGCAATCTTAGCTGCGTTCTCTGGACGAAGAAGGAAGTCGATCATCTTATGAGCCGCTTCGATGTTCTTAGCACCTGAAGGAATTGCTAGGCTGTCCATCCAGAAGATAGCGCCTTTTTCTGGCCAGATAATGTCAATCGTTGCGCCTTCTTGGCGTGCCATGTAAGCAGAGCCATTCCAAAGCATACCAAGAGACACTTCACCCGCTAGGTAAGGGTTCGCTGGGAAATCTGAGTTAAATACCAATACGTTTGGCATTAGCTTACGAAGTTCTTCGTACGCTTCTTTGATTTCTTTTGGGTTGGTTGTGTTTGGAGAATAACCCAGTTTAGAAAGTGCAATGTGGAAAACCTCACGAGAGTCATCCATCATCATCAATTGACCTTCCCACTGTGTATCCCACAGATCGCCCCAGTTTTTCACTGAAGACTTGTCTAGCATATCTGAGTTGATACCAATACCCGTTGCGCCCCAGATGTAAGGGATCGAGTAGTTGTTGCTTGGGTCAAATGGCTTATCTAAGTAATTTGGATCCAAATCAGCAAAGTGGCTTAGCTTAGTTTTATCAAGCTCTTGAAGCATGCCTTCTTTACGCATCTTAGAAACGAAGTAAGTAGAAGGAACCACTAAGTCGTAACCCGTACCTTGAGTTTTTAACTTAGCGTACATGCTTTCGTTAGACTCATAAGTTGAGTAGTAGACTTTAATGCCAGTCTCTTCTGTGAAGTCTTCTAGTACTTCATTTGGAATATATTCAGACCAGTTGTAAAAATACAGTTCTTGGTCAGCTGCGAAAGAGGGTGTAGAAAGTAAAGTAGCAGCACACAATGCGCCGGTATACAGTGTTTTTTTCATTACTGTTCCGTTCATTTGTTTGATTTGGAGCTGGGTAGTGAACCCAAAGTAAAAGGATTTTTAAAATCGCGCTAGATTATAGCAGCGATATAACAAAATAGGCAGCCTAAGCTGCCTATTCATTGATATTCTTATTTTTAACTTGTTGATTATCTAGATAGCCTTGTTAAGTAAACCAATGACTTATTAGCAGCTGGTGACCAGAGCAACTAGATAACGAACTCGCTTACTGACCGGCTTTAAGCTTCATGAAGTAATCTTCGTACTTCACTGTCTTATCGCCAACCGCAGCTTGCCATTCAACACGATCAAGGTCTTCTTGAGATGGGAACAGAGCAGGGCTGTCTTTAAACTTCTCGTTAGACGCTTTAACTGCCGTTAGGTAGCCAGTGTCACGAGAGATTTGCTCAGCAATTTCAGGGCGAAGTAGGAAGTCGATCATCTTATGAGCCGCTTCTACGTTTACCGCGCCAGAGCTGATTGCAAAGTTATCAACCCACCCGATGCCACCTTCTTTAGGGAAAACCAGTTTAATAGGTAAACCTTCGTTTTGCGCTGCAGCAGCAGAACCGTTCCAAAGCATACCAAGACCAACTTCACCAGACATGTAAGGCGCGCCTGGGTTGTCTGAGTTGAACACAAGAACGTTCGGCATTAGCTTTTGCAGTTCAGCGTAAGCTTCGTCGATCTCTTTCTCGTTGGTTGTGTTACCTGAGTAACCTAGTTTACGCAGTGCGATGTGGAACACTTCACGAGTGTCGTCCATCATCATCAGTTGACCTTCAAGCTCAGGCTTCCATAGGTCAGCCCAGCTTTGGAAATCTTCTGGGTCGTACATGTCTGTGTTAACAGCCAAACCAGTAATAGCAACTACGTGTGGGATAGAGTAGTCGTTATTTGGGTCGTACGGCTTATCTAGGTAGTTGGTATCTAGATTTTTAAAGTTGTTCAGCTTAGTTTTGTCGATCTTTTGAAGCATACCTTCGTCACGCATCTTAGATACGAAGTAAGTCGACGGCACAACTAGGTCGTAGCCTTTGTTGTGTGTTTTTAGCTTTGCGTACAAGGTTTCGTTCGACTCGTAAGTCGAGTAGATAACCTTAATACCAGTTTCATCAGTGAACTGTTCTAGAATCTCACTGTTGATGTAAGGTCCCCAGTTCATGAATACCAATTCTTTGTTATCTTTTGCAAAAGACGGTGCAGATAACATTGAAAGCGCACATGCACTACCAGCTAATAGAGTAGCCCATTTTTTCATTGACGTTAGCTCCAAACTAAACGTTGCCCTAAGGCAGTAGATAGAAAAACAGAATGGCAATTTACCATTCTGTTTATGATTAACACTTTGTAGAACATGAAGTTTGTTAACTTCTTATCAAGTTCATCTCTGTATAGACTAGGAGACTTACTTGATCTTCTCTCTCGCTAGTAACTGAGAAATAATCACCAGAACTAACGACACCACTAACATCACAGTTGCTAGGGCGTTTACCTCAGGAGAGATACCCACTTTAACCATTGAGTAAATCTTCAGTGGCAAGATTTCATACGTTGGGCCCGTTACGAAAGAGCTGATGATCACGTCGTCCAAAGACAGAGTGAAGCTCAATAACCAACCCGCAGCTACCGCTGGCTTAGCAAGAGGAAGGATGATCTGTTTTAGAATCGTCCACTCGCTTGCACCTAAATCTTTTGCTGCTTCTAGCATCTTCACATCAAAGCCATTCAAGCGACTGTAGACCGTTACAACAACAAACGGCAGACAGAACGTAATGTGCGCTGCAAGTAGGGTAAAGAACCCAAGTTGCACCCCCATTACCAAGAATAGCGCAAGAAGCGAAATCGCCATTACGATATCTGGTGACATCATTACGATGAACAGCATGCCATTGACTACGCCTTTACCTTTGAATTGGTAACGGAATAGGGCTACTGCTGTCAGGCTTCCGACGATCGTTGCAGCTGTTGCTGAGAACACCGCGACGTTAATCGAGTGCCACGCAGCCTGCATTAGGCTGTCGTTGTTAATCAGCGCGTCATACCACTTAGTGGTGAAGCCACCCCATTTCATACCAAACTTGTTGGCATTAAATGAGTTCGCAATCAATACGATAATAGGTAGGTATAGAAAAGCGTATACCAGCGCCATAAAGCTGAACTTAACTGTGCGACCCATTAGTCTAGCTCCACTTTCTTGTTCAATAGCTTACCTGCTCGGTAGTAGGCATATAGCATCACAGCCATTGCCATGGTCAGTGCGATACTCGTTGCTGCGCCAAACGGCCAGTCTCGAGCGTTGAGCACTTGGCTCTTAATCACGTTACCAATCAATAGGTTCTTAGCGCCGCCCAATAGGTCAGAGATGTAGAACATGCCTAACGCAGGAAGAAGTACTAATAAACAACCACCGATGATGCCAGGCATCGTTAGGGGTAGTACCACTTTCAATAGCGTTTGCAGTTTGTTCGCACCTAAATCTTTCGCGGCTTCTAAATACGTATCATCCAGTTTTTCAATCGCTGAATACAACGGCAGAATCATGAACGGCAGTAGGATATACACCAAACCAATCATTACTGCTGTTTCTGAGTACATGATACGTAGCGGCTTATCGATAATGTCTAGTGCTAACAAGCCTTTGTTCAACACACCTTGAGTACCCAGCACCACTTTTAGTCCGTAAGTACGGATCAAAGAGTTCGTCCAGAATGGCACAATCACTAGGAACAACATGATTGGACGCCATTTCGCCGGCATTTTTGCCACGATGTAAGCGAACGGGTAACCAATGATTAAACAAAGTAGGGTTGCGACAATCGCCATATAGAAAGAGTGCATCAGCACTTTAAAATACAGCGGGTCAGCCAAACGCACGTAGTTATCGAGAGTGAAGGTCATCTCGATCAAGTTCGCTTCGTCACGAGTTAAGAAGCTAGTACCGATGATCATGATATTTGGAATCATCACGAACAGCACTAACCAACCTGTGATTAAAGCAACAATCGCGTTTTGTAAATTAAACTTCTTGCTCATCTTCTAATACCACTTCCCAGCTCTCAACCCAAGTTACTGCAACTTTTTGGCCCAGTGAGTGATCAACATCAGGGTCATCTTCGTTGAAGAATTCGCTAACCATGACACGCATACCAGATTCAAGTTCTACCACTGAATCCAATGTCATGCCTTTATAGGTTCGCTCGACAATGTGGCCAACAATACCGCGTTGCTCAGACTCTTTGATTTCTTCAATTCGAAGATCTTCAGGGCGAAGCAATACTTGCAGTTTTTGACCCGGTGTTACGTCTTTATCGTAATAGATAACTGACTCTTCACCTTCGATTGTCGCAACAATGCGTTTTTCATCTAAACGAGATTTCGCTGTCGCTTCGAATACGTTAATTTCACCAATGAAGCGAGCTACAAACAGATTCTTAGGCTCTTCGTAGATCTCTCTTGGCGTACCATCTTGTTCAATCACGCCATCACGCATAACAATAATGCGGTCAGACATAGACAGCGCTTCTTCTTGGTCATGCGTTACAAAAATGAACGTGATTCCAAGTTGGCGTTGTAATTGTTTGAGCTCGATTTGCATCTGTTTACGTAACTTGTAATCAAGAGCAGATAGAGATTCATCCAATAGAAGAACTTTTGGCTTATTAACGACAGCACGAGCGATTGCGATACGTTGCTGTTGGCCACCAGATAGCTGGTGTGGTTTTCGCTGTGCCATTTGTTCTAGGCGCACCATTTTTAAAGCATCCATTACACGAGGTTCAATCTCGCTGCTTGGTACTTTCTGCATGCGTAAGCCAAATGCCACATTGTCGAAAACGGTCATATGCGGGAATAGGGCATAGCTTTGGAATACAGTGTTTACATGCCTTTGTTCAGCAGGAACTTGGGTTACGTTCTGTTCAGCTAATAGTATTTGACCACTATCTGCTGTTTCAAAACCCGCAATCATTCTTAGTACGGTTGTTTTACCACAACCTGATGGGCCTAAAATCGTGAGAAACTCACCATGATTTACGTTTAAATCAAGATTGCCGATGACTTCCTTACCATCGAAACTTTTACTAATGCCAGTTAGCTGTACTACTGGCTTTCCTACTGATTTTTTAGCGTTCAACGTCTGTTTTTCTCCACCTTGGTTCTATTTGAGACCTGTTGCTATACACCTTTAAGGCGCGCATCATAATCACCAAAAACGTGAATTCAAAGCATTTTTTACCTTTCGAAGATAAAAAATTTCGCAGGTAAAAGTAAACATCCTTTACCATACTGTTATTTACTGGGTTTACACCCCGACAAGTGTCTAATTATTAACCATTAAGACGCAAAAGCAAGCCTTGTTACAGATTCATATTTTAGTTTGTATCCGACATATGAGTATAATGAAGGTAATTTTTTATCAATAAGTTAGGTCGCTTAGTTTAATTGGCGCACCTAGGTATCAATATGAACAACGACATCGAAAAAGATTTTAATTTGGGCGGTAGTATCAACCGTGCACTTTCCGGCGATTATGAGCTCAAAGCAACGGCTGTATTCCAAGAAGCTTGGAAACATACGATAAGTCACTTTCTTTCGTTTTCCCCTGCGATTGTTGCTCTGATGATCGTGCAACTGGCTATCTTTTATATCGCACTAAAACTGCAACTCGGTGACCCTGCGGTTATCTTAGATGCGGTTATCGATCCAGAGGCGTTTACGCCACAAATCGTTGAATCCATTTTTATTGCCAACTTCAGCTATGAAGTGATCAGCGCACCTATCTATGCAGGCATCTGTTTGATGGCGATGAGCCACGCCGCTGGCCTACAAACTAAAGTGCGTCATATTGGTAAAGGTTTGCAGTTCACGGTTCCTGTTATTCTGGTGACTCTGTTTAGCCTAATGCTGCAAGGCATCGCGGGTATGATTCTGCCGTTCTTGTCGATTTACTTCTCGCTTGCGTTCAGCCATTCAATTCTGCTGATTTGTGACAAGAAAGTGCCGCCAATGCAATCGCTGCTGCTTTCATTACGTGCTGTGAATAAGAAAATCTTCACCGTTGCATCTATCTACTTGCTCATTATGTTGATGTTCATCGTCGCTGCAATGATGTACGGCATTGGCCTGATCTTCGTTTTGCCTTTCTTCTTCCATGTGAAAGGGATTCTTTACCGCGAAATGTTTGGCATCAAACTTAAGGTGATTGCTTCTGAGCACCCGAAGAGTGATGACGATAATAACGACGATAACAATAAAAACCCGCAGGTATTCGATGCGTAATAACGTTCAAGCAAGCTCAAGTAAATCTCTTGCACTAAAAGTGACGGCACTTGCCCTTGTTGGCTCGATCTCATTAGTTGGGCCACTTCTTTACCAGCAAGAAGAAGAGCGACGTCGTGCAAATAAGACAAGCCAAGATTCTGAACAGCAGTTCGGCAACTTAACCGTGGCTTCAAATACACCGAACTTTGCTGCCATTGAAGATGTAAACGAGAAAAAAGACTCCTTCTTTTCGTATTTACGTCCAAGTATCAATATCGAAAACAAACGCATCACTAAAGAGCGTGCGTTTTTGACTAAGGTTTCTGACGCTGGCATTTCGAACATTGACTCGGAAGATGTGTCATACGCAAAAAGGCTAGGGAAGTTGTACAGCTTGCCTGTGCCTTCGTCAGGCTTAGAGCAAGCTTGGCTTACAGAGATACTGAACCGTGTAAATGTGCTACCTGAAGCGCTTGTATTAACTCAGGCGGCCAATGAGTCGGCTTGGGGTACATCGCGCTTTGCGACCCAAGCGAACAACTATTTCGGGCACTGGTGTTACACCAAGGGTTGTGGTCTTGTTCCGCTACAACGTAACGAAGGTAGCTCTCATGAAGTGGCAACATTCTCTTCAAGCCAAGAGTCTGTGCACCGTTACTTCATGAACCTGAACCGAAATCGTGCTTATGCTGATTTAAGAGCAATCCGCGCCAAACTTGCGGCACAAGGTAATGATTTGCTTACGACGAGCACCGCTACAGAGCTTACCAATGGGTTGCTAAAATATTCTGAGCGAGGTTCAGACTATGTGACTGATTTACAAGCTATGATCCGTCACAACGAGGTATACTGGAAAAAGTAACTCGATTTGATATCAGTTGGTTGCCTTTCATAGTAGGCTAAACCAATCGGCATTACATAAAGAGCAGCTCATGGCTGCTCTTTCTATTTATAAACGCTCAACTTCAACAAGATTATAATAATGAAAAAGACAGCACTCGCTTTATTAGCCTCACTAAGTCTTGGGGTCTCTTTACCCGCTGCAGCGCAAGAATACATGTTCACGTATTCTAAGCTCTATACACAACTTAAAAACAATACCAAAGAAGGGCACGATGACGTCAAAGTTGCAGTCTTCTTTGTGGATCAGCAAGCTCAAACCATCTGCCACATCAGCAAAGCGTGGATGGAAAAAGAAGAGCACTACGAAGAGCTAAAAGTATCTCCAACACATGAGCTACTTTTACCTGTCGATCAAAACCTTCGTTCAGCAAACCCGCTTATCTTTGTTCAAACTCAAGAACAAGAGTGTGCGTATTCTTTGGTTGTCATGACACAAGAGCCTTTAGCAGGAACAGTTGAGGTAACGCAGCTGGAAAGCCTATTACCGCAAATGCAAGCGATGTTAGAAGACGTCAGCGGCATGTTCTCTAGTTGGTTCACGCCGGATGTTGAAGGGTTAACCTTGGAATTTGATAACAAGCTTGAAGGTAACATCGCGCTGTCTAACGGTAAGCAAATCCCAATCACACAAGGGCGTGCGAAGTTCACCCTAGAAGAACTGAATGGAAGTGACAGCATCACGTTACCGGAACCCACTATTCGCGTATTACCTTACATTCCTGCGCAATAGAGTTTGCCGAACACTTATCACTAGAGCTTAAACAGCACAATGAAGAGCAGCCGAACCTTGCAGGAATAGGCTGCTTTTCTTTTTCTACCAACAATGTGATTCGCATTTGTGAATGCCAATTTATCTCAAAATCCTATAGCTTCTCGAAAAATCACAGCCCTTATCGCAAGATAAAACCGAATCTTTCTATTACTCGCCTTGTTTATCCTGCCGTTACTATTTCAACCTGAAATAAAAATCCGTATAATCCACGCCCTAAAACAGTCCCACTAGCAATCTACAGTCGGTAATACGACGGTGTGAGAGTCGCAATGAACCAAAACGATAATAGAAAAGAAACACTTGAATTCAACAAACTTCAGAAACGTCTGAGAAGAAATGTTGGAAATGCCATCATCGACTACAACATGATCGAAGAGAATGACGTAGTAATGGCATGTATTAGTGGCGGTAAAGATTCATTTGCGATGCTAGACATTTTGCTACGTTTACGTGAAGCAGCACCTATTAAGTTTGATGTTGTAGCGGTAAACCTAGATCAAAAACAACCTGGGTTCCCTGAGCACATTCTTCCTGAATACTTTGAAACGCTGAACATTCCTTACTACATCGTAGACAAAGACACATACTCAGTCGTTAAAGAGAAGGTGCCAGAAGGCAAAACAACGTGTGGCCTATGTTCTCGTCTGCGTCGTGGTACTTTGTACTCGTTCGCTGAAAAGATTGGTGCAACTAAGATCGCACTTGGTCACCACCTTGATGACATCGTTGAAACTATGTTCCTGAACATGTTCCACGGTGCACGTCTAAAGGCAATGCCACCAAAGCTTCGCTCTGATGATGGTCGTAACGTTGTTATTCGTCCACTGACTTACTGTCGTGAAACGGATCTAATCAAATACGCAGAACACAAAGAATTCCCAATCATTCCTTGTAACCTATGTGGTTCACAAGAGAACCTACAACGTCAGAACATCAAAGCGATGCTGATTGATTGGGACAAGAAAACACCGGGTCGTGTTGAGAAAATCTTCAAATCAATTCAGAACGTAAGCCCAAGCCAACTGGCTGACCGCGAACTGTTTGATTTCGTGAACCTTCCACTAGACCGCAGCGGTGAACGTGAAGAGTACGAATTCCAAGAAGCTGAGATCTCATCTTCTAACATCGATGAGTCAATGTTCATCGACGTGACGAACGTATAATAAGAATATTCGATGTAGAGTGATAGACACACTCGCAAAAGACAAACAAAAACGCCTCAAGCACTGCTTGAGGCGTTTTTTTATGAGATGAACTTGTCGTGAAGTTCAGGGCTTAAACGGCTTAACCTTTCGAAAGGTTAGGGTCTAACGGGCTAACGTAACCAGATGGCTTAAGAGCCAACACGTCACAGTTAATCTTATCGATCACATGTTCTGCGGTATTACCAATAAACACGGCAGACAAGCCAGTACGACCCGTTGTACCTAGAATTACCATAGCAGCGTTATTTTCAGACGCGACGCGTGGAATCACATCTTCTGGTAAGCCTTGCTCAACAACAGTTTGCTCTTCACACATACCGTGTTTCTGGCGTAGTGCCTTCATTGCTGTTAAGTGATGACCACGAACGGCGTCAGTGTAAGACGTTGGGTCAAACTCAGGCAGTTCGATAGTGATATTCGCCGGTGTCACAGGATAAGCGTTAACCAAGAGTGGTTCAGCATCCAAACGACCTGTGATTTCAAGTAATCTATCAACCATCGTATCGTTAAGTTCTAGGTGAGCTTCTGTCTCTGAGCCTACGTGAACCGAAGCAAAGATCTTCGCGTTATCAGGCCAGAAATCATTTTTAACCAGTAGCACAGGGCTAGGGCACTTTCTCAACAGGTGCCAATCAGTTGGTGTGAAGATGACGGATTCTAAGGTGTCATGCTTACGCGTCCCTTTAATCAAGATGTCGTGTCCACCACTGTAGATCTCAGCAATGATCGCTTCGTACGGGCGATTATGCCAAACCACTTGAACGTTAAATTCGATGGAATCATCAAGGTAAGGTTCTGCGACTTTGTTCATCCAGATTTCACGCTGGTGAATCACACCTTTACGCATTGCGTCTCTCTCATCGACAGAGAGCATAGACGTCATTTCATACGAGAAGTCGTATATCGACAAGAAGAAAGTGATGTGGCTTGTTGAGGTGCTTTTCTTAGCAAGTTGGATAGCACGAACTAGAGCAGGTTGCTCATCGTGATTAATGTCTGCGACAACTAAAATTTTGTTATAGATACTCATAACTAAGCCTACTTTTCAGACCGAACATATAAATAATGTAGCGTAGTTATGGGGAGATTAAGAGAAATAAAAGAGGTTTTAAGAGAGAAACATGATGTAGCTCATTATTGAACTACATCATTGATATCTAGACTATTCTTTTGAAACGCCAGCAAGTTCCATCAACGCATCGTGATCTTCGATAGTGATATATTTGCCTTTAACGCTCAAGATGTCTGCTTTTTGGAAACGACCTAAAAGACGGCTGATTGTTTCAACAGTCAAACCAAGGTAGTTACCAATATCGCCGCGAGTCATCGTTAGGCGGAACTCGCGTGGGCTGAAGCCACGTTGAGAGAAGCGAGTAGAAAGATTGTAAAGGAATGCAGCAAGACGCTCTTCCGCGTTCTTCTTAGAAAGAAGCAGAATCATTTCTTGGTCACCTTTAATCTCGTTACTCATCAGACGCATAATTTGCTGACGCAATTTAGGCATTTTTCCTGATAGGTCATCGAGAATCTCATATGGGATTTCACATACCATAGAAGTTTCTAGTGCTTGTGCGAAACTAGGGTGTAGGTCACCAGTAATCGCATCGAAGCCAACAAGATCGCCCGCTAGGTGGAATGCAGTAATCTGCTCATCACCTTGCTCGGTAATCGTGTAGCTCTTGATCGTTCCAGAGCGAATAGCATATAGAGATTTAAGCTCGTCACCGGCTTTAAATAACTCTTGGCCTTTTTGAATAGGCTTTTTTCTCTCAATGATCTGATCAAGTTGATCGAGTTCAGATTCATTCAAAGTAAACGGAATACAGAGCTGGCTAATACTACAATCCTGGCAATGGATTGCACAGCCGCCAGACTGAACACGTTTCGTCACAGGCTTTTCAGAAATCATAACAATCTTTCACTATTTGATATACGTCAATATTTTAGCATTCCTTTATCCAGTTGGGTAGTAAAAAAACCGGATTTAAAGAATGGCTATACGGTATAAATAATGAGCTGCAATGCCATATAACCGGTATAGAAACCGTAAATGAGGATTAAAATTGCGCCTAGTTGGCGGAATAAGTCAGCTTGTTGCAGTTTTTTGAGGAAATTAGCGCCCATACCAACCGTCAGCATCGCTGGAAGCGTCCCTAAACCGAAGGCAAGCATGATGCCTGCTCCGTTATACCAACTTCCCGATACCGCAGCCCACGTCAGCATTGAGTACACAAGGCCACATGGAAGCCAACCCCAGATAAAACCAAAAGGTAGGGCGTGACTTGGGTGTTTGAGCGGAAGAAAAGACTTACCGATGGGAGAGATATAACGCCAAAGCTTCTGGCCGACTTTTTCAAAGAACAACAAGCCGAACCACCATTTGCCAATGTATAAGCCTAAGATGATCATAAAGACAGCAGCAAACAGACGAAGCCAACCGAGCAAAGCATTAAAATCGCTGAGCTGGCCAATCGAAGAGATTGCTCCACCTATTACACCACCAATCACGGCATAGCTTAATAGGCGTCCAAGGTTATATAGGAGAGGGATAACAGGGGAAGGTTTGGCATTACCGATCGAAAGTAGCGACGCAATACCACCACACATTCCCATGCAGTGGCCCGCGCCGATCAATCCAACTACAAAAGCTCCGATCCAATCAGGCGTCATTATTCTTTTTATCTAAGTTAGGTTGGCTTTCTGTATTAGCTTTTTCATTCTTAACAGGCTTATTGTCCGAATGATTGTGAGCCTTTTCGTCTTCATCAAACAGAATGTTATGACCTTGGCGCTCAAGGTCTTCAAACTGTTCACTCTTAACGGCCCATAGAAAGATACCGACAGCGATACATACAAGTACGATCGCGATTGGAATGAGTATGTATAAACTTTCCATTATTTACCTTGCTCTTTTAAAAGCCTTAACGAGTTAGACACAACAATAATAGAGCTAGCAGACATGCCTACAACGGCGATGTAAGGAGCAACCAAACCAGCGACAGCCAATGGAAGAATAAGCAGGTTATATCCCAACGACCATGCAAGGTTCTCGCGGATTATCTTACGCGTTTTTAGCGCCAAAGTACGCGACTTCAGTAATCTATCGAGTTTGTCGCCCAATAACACCATGTCTGCAGATGCTTTAGCCACGTCTGTACCGCCGCCCATAGCGACAGAAAGGTGAGCACCCGCAAGAATAGGGGCATCGTTAATTCCATCGCCAACCATCATTGTGATGTCACTTGCGTCTCTAGAGTTGAGGTAAGCCAACTTATCTTCAGGTTTTGCGTTCGCGACGATATCGGTAATACCAATCTCTTCAGCAACAGGCTTTGCGTTAATCAACGAGTCACCAGTCAGCAAGGTGGTTTTGATACCCGCTTCTTTGAATTGCTTAATGAACTCGATACTTTCTTTGCGAATCGGATCTTCATAAGTAAATGTCGCGATATGGCGACCGGCCAATGACAGGTAGATACCGTTGCTTTCGGAGGGCTGAGATTCACCAAGAATGAACTCACTGCTACCGATCGCTACTTCTTGACCATTCCACTCACCAGTAATACCCGAGCCAATCACATTGTTAACCGATTCTACTTCGATATCCTCTGCAACATAGCTCTTGAACGCTGTAGCAATAGGGTGGTTCGCGTGTTGTTCAAGGCTTGCAGCAACTTGTAAGCATGTCTCTTTATCAAGCTCTGAGAAGGTCTCAACTTGGCTGATACGAATATCACCCTCAGTCAATGTACCCGTCTTATCGATGATTAAGTGATTCACTTTACACAAGGTCTCAAATACGTGGCCTTTACGGAGCAAAATACCAAAGTTACCCATACGAGAGGTTGAACAAGTAATCGCTGTTGGTGTAGCAAGCGATAGAGCACACGGACAAGTCGCAACAAGTACCGAAAGCATGATCCAAAACGCGTCTTCAGGACGTGTTTGGTGCCAGTAAAACCAGGTGCCGAACGAAATAATCAGAATCACCGCGACAAAGTATCGAGCAACCACATCCGCAACCTCTGCGATGCGAGGCTTAGACAGTTGCGCTTCATCCTGCAGACGCACGATATTGGAAATCACTGAATCTGCTTTAGAGGTCATCACTTCCAATTCAAACGATTCATCACCATTCAATGTGCCAGCAAAGACGGTATCGCCTTCGTTTTTCACCACATGGATAGATTCGCCAGTCAGCATAGATTCATCGATGTGGATTCGGCCAGACAGCACTTTGCCATCCGCAGGAATGTGTTCACCCGGAAGTACGCGGATCTGATCGCCTACTTTTAAGGTTTTCACTGGAACTTGTTCGCCGTCTAACGTTGTCGCCATTGCAGGAACCAACTTAAGCAGGTTACCACTGGCTGCAGCCGCTTTACGACGTGCGCGCATTTCAAGAAAACGACCAAGCAATAGGAAGAAGGTGAACATCGAAATCGATTCAAAGAACACTTCGCCTTTTTCTGTCACGGTTGCAACCAAGCTCGCCACGTAGGCAAACAAAAGAGCAATCGACACAGGCACATCCATACCTAACGTTCGGCCTTTGATGCTTCGCCATGCATTGATATAGAAAGGCAACGCAGAATAGAGTAGAACCGGTGTTGCGAAGATCAAGCTGACCCAACGGAAGTAGTTTTTAAACTCAGGCTCAAGATTACCAAACACTTCAAGGTATAGCGCTACTGCCAGCATCATCACCTGCATGGTAGCTAGGCCAGCCACACCAAGGCGATACAAGTAGTTCTTCATTGAGCGGTGGTAGGCCGCTTCTTGTTGGTCTGCCTCGAAAGGCGCCGCTTTGTAGCCTAAGGTATGGATTGCAGATAACAACTCGCTCAGTTTAACTTGCGTGTTATCCCAGCTAAGTAGCGCACGGTTAGTGGTGGTATTCACACGAATGCTACCAACACCTTGTTTAGAAGAGACTTGCTTCTCAATAAGCCATGCACAGGCGGCACAAGAGACACCTTCTAGTGACAATGTCACTTCAGAGATATTTTCGGAGTTACGAACGAATTCTAATTGAACATCTTCGTTGTCGTAATGACTGAGTGCCAGCAGTTGCTCTGGCACTAGATCAGCTTTTTCAGCAGGAGCGGTGCGATATTGGTAGTAAGAAACCAAACCGCTATCAACGATTGTCTGGGCTACGGTTTCGCAACCCGGACAACACATCTTACGAGTCGATCCTAAGATCTCTACTTTAAAATCCGTTTCCGCTGGTACATCTTCACCGCAGTGATAACAGGATTCACACATAAGCTTTAGTTCGTTAGTTGAGTGGGAGTTTCAATAGGGAAGTTCATACGACCTTGCACTAACCATTCTGAATCGTGCGGAGACAGCTCGATAAACCATGGACCTTGCATTTCGTGGTCTAGAGTCAAGGTGTAGTTGCCTCGCGCATCTGCAGTAAGCAGTTGAGTGAAATCACGGTCAGGTAGCGTTCTGTGAACGAACATCGCGTTAATCGCAGGGAAGTGTTCAAGTTTACCTTTATCTAGAGTAATGATAACCGAGTTACCTTTCTCGTTAACTAAAGCTGACAGGCCTAATTCTTTAGCGATGTTTACTTTCGAAATATCGACATTAATGCCTTTTCCTTTTTTATAGTAATCCTCAGTCACTAGGTCTACAGAGTTCTGTGTAAACACAATAACCGTCATGATCGTCCAAATAACTACTGTTGCTGGCAACGCGATTAAGAACCACGGCCAAAACTGTTTATACCAAGGCTTTACCATAAAAAATATCTCAAAAAAGAATAAAAAGAAGGGGTTATAAAATAAAGGAAAGACAGCCTCTTAGAAAGAGGCTGTTATTGAAATGTTACTTATTATCCGAGTTGCTTAAGCTCCACACGTAAGATGAAACCAGTTGTACTTTGTCTTCGCCTAGAATGTCTTTCCAAGCAGGCATTACGCCAGAACGTCCGTACATAACTGTTTCAGTTACATCTGCGCGTGAATCGCCAAACAACCAATCGCGGTCAGTCAGGTCAGGAGCGCCAACAGCAGGGTTACCCTTACCATCAGTACCGTGACACGCAGCACACACTACAAAGCGAGCTTTACCAGCTTCTGCTTCACGTGCGTTTACGCTACGACCAGAAAGGCTAAGAGTGTAGCTAACTACTTCTTTTACGCCTTCTTCGCCAAGCGCGTCTTTCCAACCTGGCATTTGACCAACACGACCGTGCATAACTGTTGTTACGATAGCCTCAGGTTCGCCGCCATATAGCCATGCGTCGTCAGTTAGGTTAGGGAAACCTTTCTGACCACGTGCATCAGAGCCGTGACACTGAGAACAGTTTTGCAAGAATAAACGTTGACCCACTTTGATTGCGTCAGCATCTGATGCAATGTCAGGGATTGAACGTAAACCATTTTCGTCGAGAGCAAGCTTTCTGAATGCTTCACCGAAGTAGGTGTCTGCATCATCAAGCTCTTTCGCGTACGCATCTAACTGTTTGTTTGCTTGCGCAGCAGCAATTGCAGAGCGAGACTCTTCAATGCTACGAACTTCTTGGTTTGAACTTGTCCAACCTAGTAGACCTTTAAAGTTGCCAAGGCCTGGGTATAGAGCAAGGTAAACCGCAGCAAAAACAATCGTACTGATGAAAAGGTATGTCCACCATTTTGGTAGTGGGTTGTTAAGCTCACGAATACCATCGTATTCATGGCCCATATCATGACCTTCTTCAACGCCTGTTTTATCTTTAAAACACCAACGAAGTAAGACAGCACAACCAATTAGGGTACCAATCGTAATCGCACTAACCCAGATACTCCAGAATGTACTCATTACTTTGTCACTCCTTCATTTTTAGAACTTGTTGCTGGCTCGTCGTCAGCAAACACTAGGTTCGCGTCTTCGTCGAAACGTGATTTACGGTTTTTGCCGTATGCCCACCAAACAATGCCGATGAAGCAAGCAAAAACAGTCACGGTCCAAACACTTTGAAATGTAATAATGTCCATAATTATTCCTTATTTCATTGCGTGGCCAAGCGATTGAAGGTAAGCGATGATTGCATCCATCTCTGTTTTTCCTTCAACATCTTGTTTAGCGTTAGCAATTTGTTCGTCTGTGTAAGGAACACCAAATTGATTACGGAAGAGTTCAAGCTTCTGTTGAGTCAATTTGCCATCAAGTACATTCTCAGCAAGCCATGGGAAACCAGGCATGTTTGATTCAGGAACAAGTTCACGAGGGTCGATAAGGTGAACACGGTGCCACTCATCAGAGTAACGATCACCAACACGTGCTAGATCAGGACCAGTACGCTTAGAGCCCCATAGAAATGGGTGTTCCCAAACGCTTTCGCCAGCTACAGAGTAGTGGCCGTAACGTTCAGTCTCAGAGCGGAAAGGACGAATCATTTGGCTGTGACATACGTTACAACCTTCACGAATGTAGATATCACGACCTTCCATTTCCAGAGCAGAGTAAACACGTAGGTTTTCTACAGGTTCAGTTGTCTGCTTTTGGAAGATAAGAGGGGTAATTTCTACTAAAGCACCAAAACTGATAGCAATAACGATCAAGATCGCTAGTAGGCCAACGTTCTTTTCTACCAACTCATGGCGATTATTTGAATTTGAGCTCATTCTAAATCTCCTTAAGCCGGTTGAGCGATAGCTTTAAGGCTATCTTTAGGTGCAGAAACAGTTTTGTACGTGTTGTATGCCATTAAGAACATACCAGATAGGAAGATGAAACCACCTAGGAAACGTACAAAGTAGAACGGGTAAGACGCTTCTACAGATTCAACGAAGCTGTAAGTTAATGTACCGTCAGAGTTAACTGCACGCCACATCAGACCTTGCATCACACCAGAGATCCACATTGCAACAATGTAGAAAACCGTACCAATCGTTGCTAACCAGAAGTGAACATTGATTAGAGATACAGAGTACATACGCTCTTGACCAAATAGTTTAGGAACTAAGTGGTAAACCGAACCGATAGAAACCATTGCAACCCAACCTAACGCACCAGAGTGAACGTGACCAATAGTCCAGTCCGTGTAGTGAGATAGTGCGTTAACCGTTTTGATTGCCATCATTGGGCCTTCGAAAGTCGACATGCCGTAGAATGATAGAGAAACGATTAGGAAACGTAGGATTGGGTCGTAGCGAAGCTTATGCCACGCGCCAGATAGAGTCATAATACCGTTGATCATGCCACCCCAAGAAGGAGCAAACAGAACCAAAGACATAACCATACCTAGAGACTGAGTCCAGTCAGGAAGTGCAGTGTAGTGTAGGTGGTGAGGACCAGCCCAAATATACAGAGACACAAGAGCCCAGAAGTGAACGATCGACAAACGGTAAGAATAAACAGGGCGACCAGCTTGTTTAGGAACGAAGTAGTACATCATACCAAGGAAACCAGCTGTCAATAGGAAGCCTACCGCATTGTGTCCGTACCACCATTGCACCATTGCATCAATTGCACCTGAGTAAATCGAGTACGATTTAAACGCAGATACAGGAACAGCTAAGCTGTTAACGATGTGCAACACGGCAACCGTGATGATGAAGGCTCCGAAGAACCAGTTTGCTACGTAAATGTGCGATGTTTTACGCTTAATCATAGTTCCGAAGAACACGACCGCATAAGCTACCCACACAAGAGTAATAGCAATATCGATTGGCCATTCTAGTTCTGCGTATTCTTTACCAGAGGTCAAACCTAACGGTAAAGTAATTGCAGCGGACAGGATAATCGCTTGCCAACCCCAAAAGGTAAAGGCTACGAGAGGGCCACCAAAGAGACGCGTCTGACAGGTACGTTGCACAACATAATATGATGTTGCAAACAGCGCACTTGTACCGAACGCAAAAATAACCGCATTAGTATGCAGGGGACGTAAACGACTGTACGTCAACCACGGCGTATCAAAGTTTAGCTGTGGCCAAACTAATTGAGCGGCAATCAAAACACCAACGCCCATACCGACAATACCCCACAAAATTGTAACGAGGGTAAATTGACGGACGACCGTATAGTTGTAGTTTTGTTCAAGCTGCTTTTCTTGGCTCATTTGCATGCTTCCAATTTCTTATTTACTACACTTTACTTCCAACACGACTCACGTCGTAATGCCACCCAAATTAGAAAAGGAAATGCAGCCTATTCAGGGCTTTATTTCCACTTGCTGATTTTAAAAAAAAGTGGCATTTTCAACGCGACACTATACTTGAATTAACAAATCAATGACAGAGTAGTAACCTTACGCTTGGTCTGGAATTGGATTTTTATTTAAAAACTTTGAACTTTGTAACAAGGAGTAAAGATTATAATGGCGGCACAAAAGCTAACAAAAGGCAGGCTTGTTCAAATTATCGTCATGTTGGTTATTTTAATAGCTGCATTTACTTGGAGAACAGTAACATACGATAATAACGAAACAGTAAACTGTATAGTTTCAAAACCTTGTGAATTTGGTATTGATAATCATAATGTTTTAATTTCAGCCGATAACCTAGGCTATTCGATCGAAACATCTAAAACTGGCAAATTTATCATTAACTACAATGAAAGCGGAATATTGGAAGAGAAAGGGCCTTCAAATTGGCTGTTACAAACCGATGATAATAGTTCCTCAATAACAGTTACATTTCCACAACAGATAAGCACGTTTTCTGTAAACCTCTCTAAAGAGTAATAGAGCGAAAACTTGGACACACCTCGGCGCTTTTGATAGAAATATGTACCAAATCAGTGAAACACAATGCATTAAAGTGTTATAAAGACAACATTAATAAAGTTTCCAGAAATCTATGAAATTTCTATCAAAAGTCTCTTATTCGCTAGACGATAAAATCGCGGTAGATGAGTTGCTCAATGGGGTCGAAAACCCTGACAATATTGCCTGTCTTATTTGTTACTGCACAGAAGAGTACTCCACGCTCGCTGTGCAGAGATATTTCGTAGATGCTCTCCCTAACACTCCTATCCATGGTTGTACCACTTGTCACGGTATCATGACCGAAACTGGGTTCCATTCAGGCCCAGTAATTGGCGTCCTCATCATTTATGACTCAGGTATCAACGCCTATGGCACGGGAATCGAGCATTTTGGCGAATCTATAGAACAAAGCACCTTTAGCGCGATAGATAGAGCACTTAAAAACGCCAACCGTGAAGGTGAAATCCCCGATCTTATCTTGTTGCATTCCACACCTGGGAACGAAGAGAAGGTGATGGCGGCCATCGATAACAAATTCGGTACAGAGGTACCCATTATCGGAGGCAGTGCCGCGGACAATCAGGTTTCTGGAAATTGGAGCATCTTTACCGAAGAGTCACTCTCTATCAATGGTGTGTCTTTAACCGTCGTATTTGCATCCCAATCTATCTATTCCTCATTTAGCGCAGGTCACACTCCAACGCGTTATTCAGGTACCGTGACCAAAGTACGAAACAGGATCTTATTAGAGATAGACCATAGACCAGCGGTCACCGTTTATAACGAATGGACAAACTTCCATATAGGTGGCAGCGATGATGGCTATATCTTTGAAAAATCATCTGTTTATCCATTGGGCAGAAAGGTCGGTTCGTCTTATGACTACCCATATTTCAAGCTGTCTCACTCGATTAGAGAAACAGAGTGCAATGGGATCGAGCTCTTCACTGACATCAGTGAAGGCGACAAAATCTATTTGATGCAAGGCTCTAAACAACAGTTAATAAGCCGTGCTGCCAATATCATTCATTCTTCTTATTACAACGACATGGATCTTGAAGAGAAGCTCGGAGCAATCAACATATTTTGCGCAGGCCCAATGCTAAACCTTAAGCAAGACATGGACGAGGTTTGTGACCAAATAAATCAAGCACTTAATGGGCTTCCATACATATGCCCATTCACTTTTGGTGAACAAGGCAGGCTCTCTGGTGGTGAGAACGCACACGGAAACTTAATGGTGTCGTCAGCAACGTTTTATAGGTTAAAGAAGTAATGGGATCGGAAGGTCAAGAAGCGCTACAAGAAGCACGTATTGAACTGCAAAAACTGAAAGCCCGCGAGCGAAAGCTGGCTGAAGAGAATAGGGTAATCCTATCAACCATCTCTGCAATCAGTAAGGCGAGTAACATCTCCGAGATCTTCTCTAGCCTTGAGTTTGTACTCAAAAAATACATTAAGTTTGATGACTTTATCGTGGTATCAAGGGTAGGGAACGAAGGTAGTTTCAAGACCCTGTTAACCAATAACAAAGTCTTCGACCAGATGAACTGGACGGATTGCGGTAAGCTATCTCGAGTCATCAATGGAGAATGCGCCATCCTTTTTGAGCCTAAATCATTGGGTGAATTCAACTCTTTGCACCCCATTGTTCTCGACCAGATTAACTCCGTTCTGATTACCGGAATTGATAGCGGGCTCACACAGTCCGTGATCATCTTTATCCACTCCAATACCAAACATTTCAGCATTGAAACCAAAGCGACGCTAAACCGTTTTAGACCTCTGATTGAGCGTGCAGTTTTCGATATTGAAAACAAAGAAAAGCTTGAAGCCACAGTTCGAGAACGTACCGCAGAGCTAGTCACAGCAAGGAAAGATGCAGAAAGAGCCAACAAGGCTAAGTCTGAATTCCTAGCCATGATGAGTCATGAATTAAGAACTCCGTTGAACGCGATTATAGGCCTAATCGATACGCTGAAATCGACATCACTCAATGAAGAGCAACAGTCTATACTTCTTAATATGAGCACGTCGTCTGAGTTGCTGTTAGCGATTATCAGCGACGTATTGGACTTTTCAAAAATCGAATCTGGATGTTTCTCGTTGTCGCCTCAATGGAGCAACGTAAGAGACACTGTAACGTTTGTTTTGTCTGAACAAAAGAAGACGGCAGACGATAAAGGATTAGCGCTAACCGTAACCAGCGATATCCCAGAAGGTGAACTTCATTATCTTGACCCAAGCCGATTAGCGCAGATCTTATTTAACCTAATTGGCAACGCGATTAAGTTCACTGAACAAGGACATGTACATGTGTCTATTAAATACCAGCAAAGCTCGTTCTATATAACGGTAGAAGACACCGGGATTGGCATTAGCTCGCAGCAACTTGCTTCTTTGTTCAGTCCATTTGTTCAAGCCGATAGCACAATCACACGACGATTTGGGGGCACTGGTTTAGGCTTGGCTATCACCAAACGACTTGTTGAACTGATGCGTGGACGTATATCTGTAGAGAGTGAACCAGGGAAAGGCTCTAGATTTGAAGTACAGTTACCAGTGCTAACCAGAGTAACGAACAATCTCGCTGACAATATACAAGATGACTGTACACGAGAACTAAGAAGCCGATACTCAGTTTTAGTTGTGGAAGACAATCCGACCAATCAAATGGTGATTAAGTTAATCCTAACAAGACAAGGCCACGAGGTTTTCATCGCAAGCAATGGTGAAGAAGCAATTGGCTTTATTGAAAGAGGCAACGATTCAATCGACATTATCTTAATGGACGTGTCGATGCCGGTTATGGATGGATTGACCACAACCAAATACATGAGAGAAGCAAACATCCAAACACCAATCGTCGCGCTAACAGCACACACATCAGTAGAAGACAGATTTTCATGTTTAGATGTTGGTATGAATGATTTCGTTACCAAGCCAGTAAGAACCAAAGAGATCACAGAAGCTATTGATCGACTAATGCTTGAGATCTAATAAACGTATTCTTAATCGAAGATTAGGAAATATGTTTATTAGGTATTTTATGGTAAATAGCTTTACTGTTAAATAGAACGCTAATTCAGAGCAGAAACAAGAGGCAGGGCATCACATAAAGATACCTGCATTATAAACACCACAGGCAATTTAACATAATATACATAATACGCAGTTGGCTAGTGCTTTATTTGGGGTGGCTGCCATCAACGCTAATCCTGCGCAAGTCATTGAAATTGCTTTTAATCCTAGCCCGTTGCACTTTTTTGCTATGTGTTCCCACATCTGTTTAATCTGTGGATTTTCGTTGCGGTCAACGTGACAACCCAGCAATGCCATCTCCGGATCAATTCCTGCGCTTTCTGCAAGAAAAACTGCTTCAGAATCAGATATATAGCGAGTTCCTTTTCGCATTTCACCAATCCGTTGTCTTGGTAGATTCAAATCGTGGGCAATTTGCTTATCTTGTATGTAGTTTTTCGCCTTTTTATAGGCATCTAACAAGTCGTTTTGATACATGTTGAGTTCTCCCTTTGCCTACATTCTAGCTGATCAGGCATGATTTTCCGTGCTTAACAGGCACAATAAATCGTGCCTATAATCCTCCTAAGTTAATCACAACCCAACTTATCGAGGTGCTGTTATGTTCCAAATTGAATCTATTGAATACGGCTCTGTTTTAAAATCTGAACACGTTAGCTTCTCTAACTACCCAGATTTTACACACGCATCCGTGTCTCTTCATAACTCACCATTAGAAATCTGTTTTGAGTTCCTAGCTAGCGAACTTGAGTTTGGTCAACGCACTATTAGCGAAGAAATTTTTCATACGGTGTCGTTTATCAGTTCTCAGCCTAGTTGCTCTGACGCTTTCACTTTCACGTTTGACAACGACCAAGAACTTGAACAGTTCTGCGCGTTCTTCGGTTTGGAACGTTAATCATGGATTCCATTTACTTCGACAACGAACCCAACCATGGCATTAACGCCTATTTCCCTTGGGGTCATAACTTCTTTAAGACTCAGCGTGAGTTCTTCCAGTTTATGGAGGTTCATTACGGCATGGTGTCATTTCAGATTGTCGAAATCACTGACGATAACTATCAAGAGCTTTTGGTTAAAGGTGTTTTCCATGCCATCTAAAAAACCACATAAGTTTCATGATGAGATTCGTCCGGTTCAAGTGGATCACTTAGCGTTTTCGTTTTCATACGGTTCGCTTAGACACTTGGATAACTCGAACGAACAAGACTTTATCAACATGCAGTTTCCTGAGTTCAAAAAGCAAAGCGTTAACGGTCGTCTTAACTCACCAGAAGCTATAGAGAAATCAATTGAGTTACACCGTAACAAATGTCGTAAGGTTTTAGGTGATAGGTTCGATGAGTTCATGGCGAAAGTTTTTAACTTCCGTCTGTCTCCTATGCGTGGCCGAGGCTTGCATGGCTATGAAGATTCGATGGTGATTTACGATTCTACTGGAACGGTTGAATGTGGTTTGGTCGGTATTGGCGGCAACAATGACACGGTCTACGTGCAAATCAATGGTACGGGTTGCGCTAAGTTGTTCGACTTCACCACACACAAAAAGGTGCATTGGTGGCTGTCACTTTTGGGTATCACTCGCCTAGCCCGTTTAGATCTCTGTGTGGATGACTACACCGGAATCTTTGACTGTAAGTATGCTGAGAAATGTTTTTATGAGGGAGCATTTCGTACTGCTTCTCGCGGTCGTGGCCCGACAATGGTTCCTCATAAGCGCGTTTCACAATCCGGTGAATTATCAGAGGAAGCCGTTCTTGTTGGCTCTCGTACCTCTGCAATCTACTGGCGTGTGTACAACAAAAAATTCGAGCAAAACATCGCTGACCCAGAAGTTATTTGGTATCGCAATGAAGTGGAATTGAAGAAGTGCGATTTGGCACTACTCGCCTCGCCTGCTTCGGCCTTTGCTGGTCTGTGTGACTTCTCGGCCAGTATCGACCCTGCCGAACCAATGAAGATTGAGCTTAACAAAAAGAAAGCAGGTCTTGAGTTCTTCGCTCGTATTGCTTGGGTTCGTCGCCAGTGTGGCAAAGCGCTATCTGAAGTTGTGGCTATGACTGAGGGTGACTTGGGTGAAGCATTTGGAATGCTCATTCCTACGCATCATAGACGCGCCAACTTTGAAACCTCGTTAGGCATTCCTGACGAATACACTAAACAGAAAATTGAAATTTTGGAGTCAAGAATATGCCTACAATAACTGGTATCTCTATCAAGCGTTTCCCTAAATCTAATATGGAGTTCGCCGAGCTGTCTGTCCTACGTGCTGTTGAAGAAGTCGATAACGAGAAGTTTCAACAAACTGGCATCGGTTTCTCAACTGACATCCCTTACAACAAACAAGCTCTGAAAATTGATGTGGATTACGCGCGTCAGCTCATCCAATCGCGCGCCTTTGTTGCTAACCGTGAATACGAATTGAGCTTTGGTGCTAACCCACATGATCCATTGGATATCTTGGTTAACAAGCTTGTTCCTACTGATGCTGAAGTTCAAAAACACTTCGACGCCTCGCTTAAAAAATAAATTGAATTCGGAATTGTTATGCCTAAGTGCGCTTTAGCAAATGAAAATGGTTTTCTAGCTCTTGTTGATACGTCAGTTGAATCCTGTACAGGAGTCATTGTTATTACGGCTAGTGATTATGAATATTTGATGGGGTTTACTCAGGTTTCTGCAATCGAAGCTACTGCGGTTTTTAGTGGGGCTTTCTCACTAGTTTTCGTCAGCGGTTTCGCTATGTCATACGCCATTAAGATGGCTATTAAGTTAGTTAAAATTTTATAAGGATACAAAATTATGGAAGCTATTTGGGCTGCTGTGGATTTCGCTGATGTCGCAACTAAAGTAGGTGCTGCGGGTGTGGCGATCATCGGAATTACTATGGCTTACAAGGCAATCGGCCTTGCTAAACGTGCTGTTAAGTCTGCTTAACTGATGGGGGTTTCTGAGCGTGTTGATTGCCATACATGACCTGATACTTATGGTATTTGCTCTTTTGGGTGGCTTGTCTGGTTTTCTAGCCGCTCAGAATTTTCAAGGTTAATAACAAAGGGGGCTTCGGCCTCTTTTTTTACAGGTTTATCTTATGAAGAGAATGATTTTAGCGTCATTGATTGGGCTTTTAGCTTCTGGTGCTTACGCTTCGGATTTGAGCTATGGCGGACCCTATTCGCAAATGAAAGTTAAGTTATGTTCAGACACTCCACCTTCACGTTCTATTTTGCCCGACGGTAGCCTAATTTGTGACGATAACCCACCCACTAACGATACATATTGCACTGGTGGTTTTGTCTATGCTGATACGGACATTTTTAATTGTGGTTCTCAGGTTGATCAGGACGGCGACCTAAATAATAACGGGATACCTGATGATGATGAAGATTGGGACGGTGACGGGCTTGTAAATGGTGTTGACCCTAACCCCACTCTTAACGACAACGCGGAGCTTGATGAAGACAATAACGGGATACCCGACAAACTTGATCCTTTTTTTGATTTGTACAAAGCAAGTCGACCCGAGTTTGTAAAGTGTGATGCTCAGGACCCTAAGTGCCAGAGCACTAATACAGCTATCTACAGTCTTGCTAATGCCAATCGAGATTTGACGAGAATTATTAATCATATGGCTGAGGGTAATACTAGTAAGCAGTTTACAAGGACGCTTGAGAACCTACGCAAAACAATGACCTTTCAAGAAGTCGAGACTCGAAAAGAGCTAAAAGATTTGGAGTACGCTATTAATAACATCGATGGTGGTGTCGATAATTCTGATTTAATTAAGCGTGAATTTGATAAGGTGGAATTGAATTTTGATGATCTCGACACTAACGTTTTCAGACTGATAAATGATCTCTCTGACGTTCGTAGTTTTGCTAGTAGAGCTGATGAATTTTCTCGCAAGAATACCGATAAGAATAACGAAATTTTAGACGCTATTGACGGCATTGAAGTTAGTGGCGGAGGCTTGACTAGTCAGCAAAAAAATCAGTTGCGCAATGCGGCAAAAGCACATGCAAATCAGAAGCTTCTAAAGACCATAGACTCTACTCTTGATGAAGTTGCGGTTGATGCTCATAACACAATGGGTGGTCTTGGTGCGATGGCTGGTCGTCTTAGTTCGGTTGACGAAAAACTTGCCAATATGGATGGCCGCTTTACTCAACTTAGCAACGAGATAGCTGCTATCTCATCTGGTACATCAACGGTTGATTTGTCCGGTGTTGAATCAAGCATAGGTGCCCTATCAGATAAAATAGACGGCATTGAGGGCGGTAATAATGGAGAAGAGCTCGCTGAAATATCCGGTAAGTTAGACGGTTTGGCTACTGGTATCACTGATATTGGTGATTTATTGAAAGGCGTGGATGCTTCCAAAGCAGGTATAGACGGTACTTGCATTCAAGGAGGCACTTGTCAGGGATTTTACGATTCTGCTTATGAGGGGGATTTGAGTGATGTTCTAGAGTCGCAATTACAAACTATGAAAACCTCGGTTGTAGACCCTTTCGTATCTAACTTTGGCAACATCGATTTAAGCGGTGCGAAACGTCCAAACTTCGGTTTGCCTGTTCCCTTCTACGGCTACTTCTCTTTTGACGACTACATCGATTTGGATTGGATATTTGGTTTCCTTCGCTTCATTTTTTTAGCGTCTACGGCTTTCTATTGTCGTCAGATTATCTTTGGGGGTTAGGTTATGGATTGGATTGTTACTTTATTTAATAAGCTCATCGAGTTCCTTTATAAGTTGATTCTTAGCTTAGTAGACATGCTAAAAGACATGGTTTTTTGGATTGTCGAGCAGTTTATGTCAGCGGTTAATTCTGGTCTTTCTTGGGCGGTTAATGCGTTTCAACCTGTTGATGTTGGACAGTATTTGCAATCAATACCGCCTAACGTGGCTTGGGTCATGGGTGCGGTTGGCCTACCTCAATGTTTGAGCCTAATTATATCGGCCATTGCTTTACGCATGATTTTACAATTGATCCCATTCACAAGGTTAGGTTCGTAATGATTTACTGTATCGCAGGACGACCACGCAGCGGGAAAAGTTATGAGAGTGTCGCTTTTCATATTATTCCGGCTATCAAAGCTGGTCGAAAAGTCGTGACCAATGTGACTTTAAATGTGCCCTATTTTCAGAAAGTCTTTGGTAATGACGTATTGGATTTGATTGAAGTTGTGGACGGTCAGTTAAACCAATACGGTTCCATGGATAGACCGTTTTCAAAGCTTGAGGACTACATAAACGATTGGAGGGATGCCGATAACAAGGGGCCCCTGTTTGTGATTGATGAAGCTCATATGGTTCTGCCAAATAAGCAGCTAGATAGCAAAATACTCGAGTTCTATTCTCTTCATGGTCACTACGGTATAGACATCATCTTGTTGACACAGAATCTAAGGAAGATTCACAAAGATGTTCGCGATATGGTTGAAATGACTTACTACTGTGCCAAGAATACCGCTTTCGGTAGTAAGAATACTTACACCAAAAAAGTAAGGATTGGTGCAACAACTGAAGTCGTCAATGAAGAGCAGCGCAAATATAAGAAAGCGTTTTTTCCTTTCTATCAGTCTCATACACAAAGTAGTGGTAGCGTCGCCGAGGCCATGAGTAACGACATCAAACCAATTTGGCATCGGTGGCCATTTTGGATGGGTGGATTATTACTTGTGTCGGGTATCATTTTTAATATTTACGCGTGGTCTGGTAGTGATAAGGAATTAGAACCGGTTCTAGATTCTGAACAAAACAATGCTGTTGAACCTGCCCAGGTTTCAGTTCCCAACGGCGTCCCAGGTCAAACCGTTAAGCCCGCAAAAAAGTCTTCAGGTTTTGGTCCTCTTAGTGACTTTGAATTATTGGTTACGGGATACTCTCGTCAGACAGCTTGGATAGACATCTCTCAAAACCTAGTCGATTTTCAAAACTCTTTTGTTCGTATCTATATCGAGGTTCGTCAGAATGACAGTAAGCTATTCACTTTTAATCAGTCGGAGCTAATCGAAATGGGATATGGTTTTAAGGTTTTAGCTGATTGTGTTTATCGAGTGACTTGGGGTGATTCGGTTAAGATTTTGACGTGTGTTGAGCCTAAGGACGATAACCCTGTTAATGATCCTTTCGATTTCAGTAAGGCGGTCAAAATCTAATGACTTCTCAGTCATATTATTGATATTTCTCACACAATCTCCTGACTGATAAGATATTTTAATTCTTTGATCTTATGAGCCCTGTGACATGGAGCATTTGCTTAACTTAATTTTACCTACCCTAATGCTGATTTTTGCATTTGTGCTTTTATGGAGATTAGTAGGATTACTTACACGCAATATATTTTCTCCTAAAACAAGTATTGATAACCCTACGTCTAATTATGAGTATCAACCTATCAGCAAGCTTGTCACATCGAATGAGCTAACCTTTTATCAAGCATTAATCGTCGTAACGAAGGGCAAGCACACCGTTTTTACTAAGGTACGAATTGCTGACTTGATGACACCAAAAAAAGGAGCTCATGATAAGAAGACATGGTGGAGAGCGTTTAACGCGATTGCCAAAAAACATGTGGACTTCGTACTGTGTGATCCATTGACGCTTGAAGTAAAGTGTCTGATTGAGTTAGATGATTCAACTCATAACCGACCAGACAGAATAGCAAGAGATAAGTTAGTTGATATGGCCGCAGCGTCCGCAGGGGTTGAACTCAAGCACTTCAAAGTCAAAAACAAGTATGACTATTTCGAATTAGAAAATGAGCTCTATGGGGTGAGCGATACGCCAGAGCCTGAAAGTATTTATACTCAATAGATATCGATGAACAAGCCCCGCAGGGATAAGGGCACTCGATGTAGTTCTTGGGTATACAGCCCCAAATGCCCGATAAGCAGCGAAGCGTAGCTGTCTTGTTGAAACCACATCACCGCCCTTCCTCAATGCCAAGATCACCCTAGCAGAGCCTCACAATACCAGTGGGGCTTTTTGCTACTGCAACCCATAGAACTTCCAACGTTGATGCTTTCGGTATGCTTGTTTCGCAGCTCGTTGGGAGGGACCCGTTTCGTCGGGAGGGTCCCAACGAGCTGCGGAACAACAACCCCCGTGTTGTATCACGGGGGTAAATTCGACCTAACTTATAGCCTACTTAGCACTTTTTCTTTGTTCTTTTAACAATCAAGGTTATGTCGCCTATAACATTTAACGCATTTTTATCTTGGTAGGTAAAGAATCCAATGGATTTCAAAAAATTATACTTTTATAGGGAGAGAAATTGTTGATAGTTGCTTATAATACAGTTTATTACGGTGATATTGAGATGTACCATGGCAAGCGCAAACCAAATAAAGCAATTAGTAAGACACTTCATTAAAAAAGACGAGAAACGATTTCTGTCCGTAGTCTTACAAATTTCAGCGCATGAGTCGAAAATTGGTCATACTAAGTTTGCAGAAGAATTACGTAACCTTGTAGAGAACGCCAAGCTTGCACTCAACTCCCCTAAGTCAATTGCTCCGGAAGTTGTATCTTCGAATTCATCTCGAATTGACCTTTCGCACACCAATGACCTCTTTACTGTAAGTCACCCAACTCTTACCTTTAAAAACATCATCTTGTCTCAAGAAATTGAAGCGAAGCTAGTTAGATTTCTAGATGAAAATAGAAACTCAACAAAAATTAGACAATATGGTCTCGTTCCGAGAAGACACCTTCTACTTTATGGGCCTCCAGGTACAGGGAAAACAATGTCTGCTAGCGTGATCGCCCACGAACTCCATTTGCCATTATTTACTGTAAGAATGGACTCATTAATGACTAAATTCATGGGTGAAACTTCTGCTAAGTTAAGAAGTATTTTCGAGTACATAAGTACTCATAAAGGTGTCTACCTGTTTGATGAATTTGATTCTATAGGCACAAAGAGAAGTGTTACTAATGATGTTGGTGAAGTCAGACGGGTATTAAACACATTTCTTCAGTTATTGGACGAACACCAATCTGATAGCTTGATTATTTCAGCTACCAATCATAAAGATATACTCGATCATGCGCTTTACCGTAGGTTTGATGACGTTATTGAGTACGCTCGGCCAACCCATGACTCAATAATGGACCTAATCTCATCACGATTTGTTGCGTTCGATTTGAAAATCAATGATTGTGATAAGTTGATGGCCTCTGCTGATGGTTTAAGTTATGCGGAGATAAAGAAAAGCTGTGATGATGCAGTTAAGCTTGCTTTGATAAATAACATACAACAAGTAGAACAAAGCGACTTAGTCTCACTACTAAATGAAAGAAAATCTTATCAAAATTGATATATACCTAGGCTAGGTTAAATGAAAAAACACATAAAGTTGAACCCCTCCAAGTCTCTTTTAGACTATAGAGCCATATCACCTGTAATTCCTAACAAACCTTTTAGAACAAATAGAGATTTACATTACCAACAAATCAGAAGTTCCTTCGACAATGCTGTTGTGTCTAGTAAAGATTTATTAGCAAAAGCTGAGGTCATAGTTGGTAAAGAAAACACACCTGAAAATGTGTTGCTATCTATCAAAGAGAACGTACGAAACAAAAATCGCCTAAAGCTAGAGTCGCTAGATAATAAATCAATTGAGCTATTATCCGTAAACACTATCGATGGTGTGTGTACTGCAAACATATCTTTACCACTAAAAAACCTTGAGAAGTTTTCAGAAAAAATAACGCAGTATGGCCATGAGGTTTCGAAGTCAAACCGTCCAAAGAATCAACCTTTAATTGAATCTATCTCAGAAATTTCTTCAACCTCTATTAAAGAACTTTGGTTTAGTACGAAGCCTCTACCTACCGACGTAAACGGTGTCTTTAACTTTGAACTTTGGTTTAGTTCAAAAGAATCCGATATCAACGAAATTGAAAAGAAAATTGAGATAGCAAATAGAGCTGCTTCTCTAACAGTCGGGAACGGGTGTATTACTTTTAAAGACCGAGTGGTTAAGATTGTAACGGGCACGATCGAACAATTAGAGTTGTTTCATCGACTAAGTAATCTGATAGTTGAAGTGAGACCTGCGGCAACTGTTTGTTCTGATTATCTATCCGCACCCGTCACAGAGCAATTAAGTTGGCAACAGAATCTTTCATACAAAGTGTCTCCCAATGCAGTGCCAATTTGTATTTTAGATAGCGGTGTTAATATTCAGCATCCTCTGTTGGTCGCTATTTCTGACCCTAATTCACAAGTCTCATACGATCCAAATTGGCCAGCGGGCGATCAATTTGGACATGGTACATGGATGGCAGGTACATCCGTATTAGGAGATTTGAAGCATCAACTGAACAATTCTTCTATAGAAATTACGGGGAAAATAGAGTCAGGGAAGATTATCTCGGGGTTTTCTCAAAATGACCCAGACTTATATGGACTCATTACAAGTGATGTTGTTTATAACATTGATTCTATTAACCCCTCTAAAAATCGTATTTATACGTTAGCGACAACATCCGCAGATTACTCATTATTAGGGGCCCCTTCTAGTTGGTCTGCGAAAGTCGACGAATTGGCATCAGAGTGTCCTGATGACTCTACGAGGAGGCTATTTGTTGTTTCTGCTGGTAACTTACTATTGGACTCTCCAAGAGATCTGCCAACAACGAACCAAAATGCCAGTATCCAAGAACCCGCAAATGCTTATAACGCTTTAACTGTTGGATATTGGTCAAGTGAAGCATTGTTGAATGAGCCTGGTTACGAGTTGTTTAGTGAACTTTCTGATATAGGGCCTACGTCAACCTCAAGCCACTCTTGGCATAAGACATCTCCACTAAAACCAGAGGTTGTGTTTGAGGGAGGAAACTTTGGATATGATCCGGTAATGGATTTCAGCTCTGAGTTCGAAGACCTCAGTATCTTAGCAGTTTCACATGACTTTTCTAATGGTGACTATTTTAGTTATTTTGGAGAAACCAGTGCCGCCACTGCCCTCGCAACTAACTTTACTTCAAAGGTCTGGTCACAATATCCTGACTACTGGCCGGAAACAATACGTGCCCTAATAGTCCATAGTGCAGAGTGGCCAGAAAAACTAAAATCACGTTTTAGTCCATTTAAGAATAAGTCTGATGTCGAATCGCTGCTGAGGCTAGGTGGGTACGGGTATCCAAATTTGACCAAGGCCCTACGTAGTGGCGACCGAAATGTTAACTTAATCATAGAAGATACGATTCAACCGTACACGTCTGACGGCAAAATGAATGAAATGGCATTGTATTCATTACCTTGGCCTTCAAATGAACTCTCGAAACTCGATGATGAGGATGTAAAACTAAAAGTCACTCTGTCTTATTTCATCGAGCCGAACCCCGGAGAAAGAGGATGGGCAAATAAGTATAAATACTGTTCTCATGGGTTGAGGTTCGAACTAAATTCTGCTGAGGAAAATCAGGAAGAGTTTGCATCACGTATCAATAAGAAGTACCGAGATGATAATCCTCACATAGACAAAACTGAAAGTGATTCATCGCAATGGATGTTGGGCCAAAGATTAAGAAGCAATGGCTCTATTCACTCAGATACATGGTCTGGAACAGCAAGAGAACTATCAGAGAAAAAATATTTAGCTATCTTCCCTGTTTCTGGTTGGTGGAAAGAACTAAAATCTGAAAATCGTCAATTGAGTGTGGCCAAGTATAGTTTGGTGGTATCAATTGAAACACCGGAAAACAATCTTGCTATTTATAACGAGATTCAAAACCTCATCAGCATTGATAATCAGATTACAAACCTAATCCAAACATAGAAAGCTGTTTTAGTGATAGCTTAGGTCAAATAAAAAAGCCGAACCCTCTCGATAAAGGTTCGGCTTCTTTCTCCTTGATATGACCAAAAAGGAGGACTGGATACTTAGACAAGGAACGTTGCGCCCCAGTCACAATCACAATACCAATAAAAGTCACATCACATTAGCTTTCATTAATTAAGCTTTGAACTTACTTCATCAGAACCATACTTTTCTAATGCTATTTCTTTATGTTGGCTATCGCTCTAGCAAGGCTAAGTAAGTGTGTTGAAGTCTTAATCTCTAACTCTGATTGAATACCCAATAATGCAATCCCTGCCAATATTTGTTGTGGCCTCACCACTTGGCCTGTTGGCAGCTCCATACTGTCGTACAACATTTTGAACTGCATCCAATCTTCACTAACGCTAAGTTCTCTACCTTTGGCCATCCGCATAAGTCGTTTACACTCGGGAGGTATTGGCTTTCCCTCATCCCAACCTGTGACGGTTCTCACAGTTTTAAAACACAGTTCAGCGACCTCTTCCCTCGTCATTTGGCACTCTAACTCTCGAAAAATGTAATTCTTACTCATTTCGCGATACTTCAATGATAAAACCTCTAAATACAAGAGGTTGCACTGATTTTATAAGATATGCACCATTAAACATAATCAGACATAATACGCAGTGGTATGTGGTCAATTCTAAGGGAATTGTTATCATCGTTTCTCCTTTAAATTTGGTAAATCAGCTTCTTATAATCGCCTGTATTCTCTATGAGGCCTTTAAGCTAATAATTATATGTCTGGCCAACGACTATCTCATTTGGAACACAAACTATATCATCGAGAACATCTGTTCTGAATGTTCTAACTTACGGCTGCTTCTGTTTACACCTATCACTCGCGGTACTGTACGCCAATCTTGTGTACATCGCTCTTGGTTTTATTCCAGATTTCACACACGCGACCGTGTTTCTTGCTAACTCCACACGCTGAATTCTGTTTTGACCGGTCCATCATCCAGTTATATTTTCTAACGAACAATCATTCTGCAGCGTCCAACCACCATAGCCGATTCAAATTAGTCCGGAACTTAGATCGATACGTTGAACGCCAACAACAAAAAATAAACTCTATTTCTAAAACTAATTACTCAGATCAAAAATTGCTTACTGAACCCTTATTACAAACGAACTAAGAAAGCTGGCTACTTCTTTTCACAGAGCTAATAAGTACTCGAGAAAACCCAACGATTCTTTAGCAAGCTTCTATGAAGACTGTGTTAACTACCAAGTTCTATCAACCAGCATCATTTATGATCAGTAGCTTCCTAGTTTTTGCTAAGCCTTGTTGTTAGTAACAAGCCTAATTAAGTAACTCCATTTCGACCTAAGCTTTCGGTCTCAGTTAAAAAGTTACAACGCAACACGAATCCTATTCGCACTTTCTAGACTAACATAACTTGTCTTACAACTGAGATACTGACATATCTATTACCATTAATTCTTTAAAATCAGACATTTAGACAGGTTCTCATTAACTAGTGTCTCTTTTGTTTGTTAACATCTTCTGGAATTAAAAATAACTCATTATCTAAAAGGCTTAATATGAAAATCAGTATGATCGCCCTATCCTTGTTCACCGCTTTTGGTGTCAGCTCACACGCGTTTGCAAGTGACAACGAGAACTCTTCTAGGGAAAATGGTCATTTTTATGCAGGTGTTGACGTCGGCTTTTATAATGAAACGGAATTAGAATACCGTGGTAGCGCAATTGAAGATTCATCTGACTTATCAGACTTCAGCTATAACTTAGTTGGCGGCTACGAATTCAATACCCACGATGTTGTTAAACTGGGATTAGAGGCCGAGTACCGCAAAATCGGAAAAGTTAACTATAGCGATGTAATGGATGTTGAAGGACAAGCTTTCTTTGTAAATATTAAGCCTAAGTTTATTGTTAAAGGTGACGTATTAGATCTGTATGTGTCTCTATTAGCTGGCGTTGGTTCTATGGATATGGAAGCAAAAGCGTTCGGAATGTCAGGTTCGGAATCTGAAGCGGCTTATCAGGTTGGCGGTGAGCTTGGTGCGATCATTACAGACCATATCGATATTCATCTTGGTTACCGAAATGCGCGTGTTGAAATAGACTCCGTCGATGTTTCATCTCAAACGGCTTACATCGGTGCAAGGTACCATTTCTAATCTGGATTCAATCCTAAGCTTTATTTCAAATTAAGCCGATATTTTGAGTTCGGCTTTTAAACGTTCACTTTCCCTACTCGACTTCGACTTTATAGACTAACTTTCTCCATAAATAACGTTACGTTGTATCTTATTCGAAAGATCCGAGAGATTTATAGCCTAGTTCCACACAGTAAAACAAAGACTTAAACAGACCACCATTTAGTGTTTAAATTTTGATCTATCAAACAGTTATACGAATAAATTAAGTGATTAAGCAATCAAATGCTATGCGTTCAGGCTTCTATTGTGGGTTAAAGTGTTAACATCAGGCAATTTTGTAAACTAGGTGTTTGATATGTTGCCTAAACTTTATAAGTTCAGATCGCTCCACGATAGAAATATACAGTCGATATCTGAGTGCTCGTTATGGTTTGATTACGCTAAAACCTTTAATAACCCGTTTGAATTCAACCTCCTGCGCGACACAAAACTTCAGAATAATTTCAAGGTTATGTGCTTCTCTCAATCGAATAACCACCCAATACTTTGGTCGCAATACGGCGACAACTTTAAAGGTATGTGTATCGAGTATGACCTCAATCACTATAACGGAGATCTGAACCTCAACTGCTTTAAGGTCCAATATGAAGACGACCCAAGCATATTCAGCTTAGCATCATTAAGTGAGTCAAGAACTGCAAAACTGGGTACGGACATCTTCAAAGTTAAACATTCGAACTGGTGTTACGAAAAGGAGTTTCGTTGGGTGTTACCCGATGAAGAGATCACCGGAAACAAGTTGTATCTAAATAAAGAGTGTTTAAGCGCAGTTATCCTTTCTGAGCACGCCCCTGCAGACAGAAAGCTCAAGGTCCTGATGACATGTCAAAGCCTTGGAATCCCCGTTAAACAGGCTGTAGCCAAGCAAGATTCATGTACGTTCGAAGTCCTCAGTTAGACTTAATCTATGTAATTCAGAGCACTAGAAAGTGACAGTGCAACAAAAGAGAGCCACACTTTCAATGCGGCTCTCTTAACTACATAGTATTCGTCAACTTTCCCAACACTCGATCTTGCATTTTTTCGATCGTTGCCAAAGACATTTGAACGGTAGAAAACCAGTAAGGCCGGTGCTTAACGTTAAATAATTCGCTGTTATCTAAAGCTTCGAAAATAGAGAACTTTCTTCCCTGGGCCAAAGCCGCACCATAGATTGTTCTCTCAAGTACAGGAATGTCATTCACTTCCTCAAGAAGTGCCCTCTTAATAAATTGATTACTTGGGCTCCAATCTATGAATTCAACGAGCTTCTTAAGTAGTTTAAGTTCTAACTGCTCTACCATGGACTCAAGAAACTGAGTGTTGGGAAGAATTTCAGTACAAGCATAATATTCATCATGCTTGTCACTTGCATCTCGGTACCCGATCATGGTTTTCACCAGTGCATCTTCAAACGTCGAAGAAAAATGGTTACAAATCAAAAATAAAGGTAGAACTCTCAAGACACCAAGCAGAATCCCTACATTGGGTTCTTTAACCGATGTTTCTTGAAGACGAATTCGTGTTGCATTGGAGGTAACGACTAAGTGTTGCCACACCTTTGGCGTGATGTGTTTGATGTTGCCATCGTTCCACTTAATCAATTGCTGGCTCATTAACAGAGGGAATAATAAGCGACAATTCTCAATGCCAATTTGGCGTGCTGCCACTTTAGGATCGAGAATAACTTTAGACTTCTTGCCGTACTTTTCAGTAAACTCACGGTTAGAAACAAACTCGATTAAACTTGAGCTCAGCGGTCTACTTTTCGCTGATATTTCATGGAGTTTAGAAAAGTTTAAAGACGGTGAATAGGCAACACTAGCGAACTGATTGTAGTCTGGTAATTCTGAAAACAATGAACTGATTAAGGTTCCTTGCAGCTTTTCTAACATTAATGCCGATGCCGCATCGCTGACATCGTCAATCACATATCGCAATGTCTGTTGTTTAGCTGCCACCTTCTCGCGACGTGCATTCACTCGGTCTTGTTCGCAACGTAATAAAATACGTTGATTATGAGAAATACGGTCGGCTTCATCGAAAATAACACTATCACAATATCTATTTTCTAAACTTAGCAGCGTATCAACCGTAGATTGCTCAAGCTTATATTGAGGTGATATTAACCACTTTGTAAAACGAGCCTCGACGTTGATCGAAACTTTCCTAGAGATTTCTATGACTTCAGGGGAATAACTTTTATTTGCTAACAACAACCGTGACTTTCCTTTGCCCTAAGCTTTCTTTTGTCGGCATATCCTGCCTTGATAATAAAACTAATATTAATAGAAATTAGAGATTGGTTCACGAAATTGTTTCAAGAAAATTAAGGATATTTAGTTATAGTGCATCATATTTGGCTAACCTGAAACTTGAATTCGAATGTATTTCTCTGGAAAGCTGTATTTGAACTTTTTGTTCTTTGGTAAGTACTTCTTTGCCTGTTTGCAGACTTTGCTATCTCCCGATGTCCTCACGTTTTTGATTCTTGCATAGCCCTTAGAGTGCTTCATCTCAATCATAAGGTCACAATAACCATTCATATCAACATGACTCTTATTTAGCCCTTTGATGACGGTGGTTTTGATCTTCTTTGCAACAGGATTAATCAATGAATCGTCGGACAATGCGGCGGTTGGGGATAAAAAATACAACAAGAATACGAGATATCTCATACTGTTCTCTCTTAATCAAAGTTAAGAACAGTATGCTGGAGTTTAAGGTAGGTTAGGAATGAGCTTTGTATGACAGTTTACTACGTAAGACGTATTAAGAAGCAATTACGCCTTCTTTGAACCTTTAGATTTAAAGCCATTATGCGGGAATACATTGCGAATCCGCTGTTGAACGCTTTTTGGTACGTCTTTAGTAAATTTAAGGTTGTAACCTGAGCGCTTCGCATACACTTTTAACTCACCTTGAAAAGCATTGTTATGACCAATCTCTTGAAGGTTATGCTTAAAGCTCGGTGGTAGATGACCTTTAACTTGCTCGATCGCCCCATCGTTGAATTTGATTTTTAGTACTGGTCTATCAATTGCGACTAACCAAAAAACCAAGGCTGCACCAATTAAGATTACGTACATCATAATGTCACCATTACAGTCTATGATTATTTATCGTCAGAAAGGAGTTTACTCAGGTCTTCTTTGAGGCTGGTCACTGTTTTGCTAGCTTGTTCACTGCGAGATGCTTCGCTAACCAAGTACTCGATGGCATCAGATAGCGTACAACCCAACTCGTTCGCTCTTTGGGAAAGTTTTTCCCATACACGATAATCAAGGTCGATTGATTTCTTCTTAGTGTGAACTTGTTCAGCATTGAAGTGACGCTTACGCTTGGCTCTGATAGCCTGTTTAAGCTTGTTATCGAGTTCTGGGGACATGTTATTAGATATCCACTCAAGAACGCCTGTCGGCTGGTGTTCGAGCTTCAATAAGGCTTGGATAGCAACATCAGCTTCACTTGAATCGATATGGCAGGTGATCGATTCACCTTCTTTCCATTTTTTGACCAGATAGTTCCATTTCCAACCACATTCCAAGTTTTCAAGTTGCTGATATTTCATGTCTAATCTCGAGAGTTAATCCTAGTGACAGCGTAACCCATAATGGGCTATTTAACAATTATTGTCTTGAAAGAATAGACCAAGATCATACTTATATTAGCTTAGTGATTAGTAACTACAACATAGAGCTACAAGCGAGATCGGTTTTTCTATATACTCCCTACCTCATTATCATAATCAGAAACTTAAATGACTCAAGTAGATTGGCGACATGTTACGCCTCAGTACGACGAATATAGCGCTCAATTAGAGCAATTCCCTGACATCTCGCCTTTCCCGTTTTCAGACATTCAACATAGATTCAATGACGCGCTAACGCGCTTTGTCCGCTTATCTAACATTTCGCGTGTTTTACTCGTAAACGCTCCGGACAACTCGATCTATCGTCAAATGATTGTTGAATCTTTAGTTACGGCTTTAGATGACGACACTCTACCGGTTATAAAAACTGAGTCTTTAAATGCTGTTTCCCTGTTTGACCAAGTTCAATCAAAAGATGGCAAAGTTATTGCGACAAAACCAGGTTTACTGGCTAGAGCCAACAATGGTTATCTGATCGTTTCAGCAAACTTGATCTTGGCGAACCCAGGAAGCTGGCTATTGCTGAAGTCTGCGCTTCTTGGTGAAGCTGTAGAGCCAATCAACAGCAACCCTGAACACCTGAATCAATCCCCGACCTTACCTCTTACCTACAACATCAAATTGATTGTGGTTGGAGACCGAGCTCAATTAGGTGACCTTGATTATCTAGACAGCGATATTCAAACGGGCTTTTGTCTATTCAGTGAGATAGAGCAAGACGTTAAAATTTCAGAAGAGACTTTAGTTCAATACCTTGGGTACCTTAAGTGGCTTCAAAAGCGTTATGACCTTCCAAATATTACGCAGCAAGCGCTAACTGGAATTCTCACCGCTGGCGCAAGAGAGACTGAGGATCAAAGCTATATCCCACTGTGTCCAATTTGGCACAATGCGCTACTTAATGAGGCTTTGATTGAGGCTGACAATGGTGATATCGACATCCACCATATTCAACAAGCTCAGCAGCACAAATACAACCGTGAATCATACCTCCCAGAGCGCGCCCTTGATGATATTCGAGATGGCCAAGTCATTATCGAAACTGAAGGTGAACAGGTTGGTCAAGTTAACGGTCTGACTGTTATCGATGTTCCAGGACACCCGATATCGTATGGTGAACCTGCACGAATTTCATGTGTTATTCACTTTGGTGATGGTGATATTGCCGATGTGGAGCGAAAAGCCGAACTTGGTGGTAACCTTCATGCAAAAGGCATGATGATTATGCAAGCATTCGTCAGTAGTGCACTGAACCTTGAAGATCCCCTACCGTATGCTGCTTCAGTGGTGTTTGAACAATCTTATTGCGAAGTCGATGGCGATAGTGCTTCTCTCGCGGAGCTGTGTTCTCTGGTGAGCGCTTTGTCTGAATACCCAATCAATCAACAGATTGCAGTAACAGGCGCAGTAGACCAATTTGGCCGTGTCCAAGCTGTTGGCGGATTAAACGAGAAGATCGAAGGCTTCTATCATGTATGTAAGCACCAAGGCTTAACTGGCGAACAAGGTGTGATCCTTCCAAGATCGAACCTTAAGCATCTTGCGTTAAAGCCTGACCTGATTGAAAGCATCAAGAATGAAGAATTTCACATTTGGTCTGTGTCTAATGTAGATGAAGCTATTCCTCTCATTATGAACAAGCCATTTAGAGACGACGAACAAGAAAGCGTTCTGAGCAAAATCGCGGAACGTATTGAAAACTTTGAAAGACATGAGCACCCTATTGGAATTGTTGGACGTATTAAAAACTGGTTTGTCTAGTACTGATCGGACTTGTTTAGCGTACACCTGTTCACTAATATGCACCTATCAAAAATCGGAGTAATTGATAATGCAAAACAAACGTGATTCTTACACTCGCGAAGAGCTTCTAGCATCAAGCCAAGGCGAACTATGGCCACAAGGCCCTCAACTACCAGCACCGAACATGTTGATGATGGACCGCATCACTAAAATGTCTGAAACTGAAGGTGACTACGGTAAAGGTTTAGTTCTTGCTGAGCTGGATATTACTCCTGACCTTTGGTTCTTCGACTGTCACTTCCCTGGTGACCCTGTAATGCCTGGTTGTCTAGGCCTTGATGCAATGTGGCAGCTTGTTGGCTTCTACCTTGGTTGGGTTGGCGGCGAAGGTAAAGGTCGTGCTCTAGGTGTTGGCGAAGTGAAATTCACAGGTCAAATCCTACCTACTGCGAAAAAAGTAACTTACGAGATCCACATGAAGCGTGTTGTTAACCGTCGCCTAGTAATGGGCCTTGCAGATGGTCGCGTACTGGTTGATGGCAAAGAGATCTATGTTGCTAAAGATTTGAAAGTTGGCCTTTTCCAAGATACGTCAGCATTCTAATTAAATATTAGATTTTTAATAAAGCAGCCCATGGCTGCTTTATTTTCACCTCAATATATTTAGTTATAGTGCGCTAAGATGTATTGCTACTTTAGTAATAGGATTAATATCAGTCCACCAGCTACGCCTACCTAGAGAGCTCACCAAGAGCGACTAGACCGTCTCAGGCACCATTTCGAGTCCAATCCCTTCTTGTGTCTCAGAAACTAACAAGGCTCCAATTGTTGCAATCAACAATGGAGCCCTGACCTTGAATTCGTTGCGCCCTATCTATTTATAGAGACCTGCATTTCTATCATCTTTGGCGTCTCGCCAACCACCTAACCAATAAGACCGAGAATCCATTTGGCTATATGGGCAAGCTTCTTGCGACCTACCATTTAAACCAGCTTTGTAACCTTGAGATTGTGCTCGTTCTAGTCGATCACGCTTTTGTCTCTTCATAGTGCAGTCCTCATACGGGTGTTCCATTTACTAACATACAATGATTACAACTTTGCGGAGTTTTTGTGACTCCAACTTTAAGAATCGATCAATTTTTCACTTTTCTCAAGGTGAAAAAAAGCCCGAGTTCAGAATTGTGAACTCGGGCTCAAGAGATAAAATTATTTAAATTTTCTGCGGAACCCTAATAGGCCAAGTACAGTCAAAGTTAACCAACCTAGGCTACCGCCTTGGCGATCAACTTTCTCTGAGTCAGCACTACGAGTTTGGATATTAGCTTGAGTTGCACCTGCAATAGGTACAAGCTTAACCGCTACAACCTCTTCTACCGCGTTAGATGCGGCACCACCACAGTAAGAGTTATGTGCCGTTGTATCATACGCTTGAGTTGTTCCACCTACTGTACATTTGATAGCAGTAGCAGAAATAACGCCCGCATCATTGATGTCAGAAGCATCGATGATTCGGAACTTGTTGTTATCTCCAGAAACGTTACCATCATTGGTTAGATCATCTAACCACCAAGCTTTGCTCTCAAATAGAGCAATTCTTGATGCGTCAGTACCATTCGCTTGATACGGGTAAATAAAACCGCGATGTCTACGCTCACTACCATCAACCTCACGAGTGGTTTCAGCGTCAATCTGACCAACAAACTCATTGAAGTTATTCACGGCTTTTGCTTCACCACTCGAACCGCCGAAGAAGATACCACCAGACAAGTATGTAGCAGTCGGCGTTGCTGCAGATGCATCAGCCACTACAAAAATCTTGTTACCTGCACTACCACTCTCTGGCACATAACCATTACGCTTAGAGTAACCTACAGCAAACAAGTTATCGTTGATGTCAGTCGCAACGGAGTTACTGTATCTAGCATCATCATTCGACGAACCTGAATTAACTTCAGCACCGCTAATAATTTTCGTTGTCCAAGTCGCTCCTGAAATATCTAATGAGTCACTAATAAAGACACTTGCATTCATGTCTTGTAGATCACCATTACCATTCACTGTATCGAAACCTACGCCGTATAACTTGCCGGAGTTTGCAGCGAGACCACGCATACTTCCTTGAGCGAAGTAATCACCAGTTTGTGGGATATCACCTTGTATCCATGTAAATTCGTGAACTTTTCCATTCTTCCAAATGGCAGCTTTAGAACTAAATGTCGTATTTGACGTATCTGTCGCAGGTTCGTCTACCGAAATACTACCGAAGTTGTATGTCACATCAGTACCGGCGTTATCAACAGTTAGAGCACCCCAGGCACGAGATTCAGAAGATGCAGTAAGGGGAACCGTTGTCACTGCATTATAACGAATATCACTGCCGTTTGATTCAATGCCGAGTGGCGATCCTGATTCATCCAGAGCAGTAATTGCAACGTTATAAGGGCTAATAGAACTGCCATTTTCAATGAACGCTTTCGCATTCACGTAGCTTAGGTCACTTTCTTTGCTCCAAGTAGCCCATCGATTGTCTGCCCAACTTTCACAAGTAGAGTATCTCAACTCACGATAACAATAGTTTTCGAAATCGTCACGCTCTTGAATGTATTGGAACGGAGCATCCATAGCAAACGGGACTTCTTCGCGATAACCGATACCATCAACGGCATTGCGAGTTTCACCAGCAAGTTTAAATGTACCGTCCGCACAGTTAGTCGCTGCAGAGTCAAAACACCCTAATGCAAGGTCATTCGTTCCATCGGTAGCAGCACCAGGCTGAATCGCAACACCAAATATCTCAGACGCACCTGTAATCGAAGGAGTAACTTCAATTACCTTGTAAAGCGCAGCATTCGCGTTAGTTGCAGCAAACACTAATGCTGCAACTGTTGTTAATTTAAAATTAGTACAAGTCATTATTACTTCTTAACTTTCCTGTTGTAGTGCCTCGAGCTCTTCCCAGCGCTCAAAAGCAACTTCAAGCTCCTGCTCTGCTGCAGATAGCTTATCTAATACTGGTTGTGTCTGCTCTACAGGTTTTGAAAAGAAGTTGGGATCGTTGACTTCTTCCTGAAGAGTTTCAATTTGAGTTTCCAATTCTTCTAAACGCATTGGTAGCGCTTCTAATTCTCGTTGTAGCTTATACGATAACTTCTTAGGTTTAGCCTTAACTGGCGCAGTTTTGGGAGTTTCCTCAACTACTTTCTCAGGCTTTGATGGCTTTTCAACCTGTCGGTACTCTAATGCCTGCTTTCTTTGCTGCTGAGCATCGTGGTAACCACCAACAAATTCTTCGATAACGCCATTACCTTCGAAGATCCAACTTGTCATCACTGTATTATCAACAAACTGACGATCGTGGCTCACTAAAAGAAGCGTACCCTGATAGTTGGCAAGCAAATCTTCTAAAAGTTCCAAAGTTTCTATATCTAGATCGTTGGTTGGCTCATCGAGAATCAATAAGTTGTTCGACTTAAGGAAAATACGCGCTAATAACAGACGGTTTTTCTCACCACCAGATAGTGCTTTAACAGGCGTACGAGCACGTTTAGGCGAGAATAAGAAATCTTGTAGATAGCTTAGTGCATGACGCTCACGGCCGCCGACAGTCACTTCTTGCTTACCATCAGCAAGGTTATCAATCACCGACTTCTCTGGGTCTAGGATTTCACGGTATTGGTCGAAGTAAGCGACTTCAAGCTTAGTACCACAATGTAGACGACCTGAGTCTGGCTTAAGTTGATCAAGCAGCAGTTTAAGTACCGTACTCTTACCACAGCCATTCGGACCAATCAGAGCGATACGATCGCCACGCATGATATTGAAGCTAAAGTCTTTAACAATCTCTTTGCCTTCAAAACCAAAGTTAAGATTTTCTGCTTCGAATACAATCTTGCCAGAACGCTGACCATCATCGATTTGGATAACAGCTTTACCCTGCACTTCACGACGGTTCAAACGTTCTTCACGTAGCTTCTTAAGCGCACGTACACGGCCTTCGTTACGAGTACGACGAGCTTTGATGCCCTGACGAATCCAAACTTCTTCTTGAGCAAGCTTCTTATCAAATTCGGCGTTTTGCATTTCTTCAACACGAAGCGCTTCTTCTTTCTCAACAAGATAATTTTCGTAATCACCCGGGAACGAACTTAATTTACCGCGATCAAGATCGACAATACGTGTTGCCATCGATTTAATGAACGCACGGTCGTGCGAGATAAAGATGATTGATCCGCGGAAGTCTTTCAGGAAGCCCTCTAACCATTCAATGGTAGCAACATCCAAGTGGTTAGTCGGTTCGTCGAGTAGAAGCACGTCAGGGTCACATACAAGCGCACGAGCAAGTGCTGCTTTACGTTGCCAACCACCAGACAAATCCGTCAGTTTGGTTTCTGCAGTCAGCTTAAGCGCTGCCAATACGTTACTTACACGATCTTCAAAACGCCATGCATTAGCATGATCGAGTTGTTCTTGAACACGAGTAAGACGGTTTAGATTCTTTTCACTTGGGTCTGTCGCGATGAGATCCAGAAGATCATGATAGATCTTCAGCTGTTCACCGATTTCAGCAAGGCCACCAGCAACGTAGTCATAAACTGTACCTTGTTCATTACGCGGTGGATCTTGCTCAAGGCGAGACACAACCACATCTTGCGTGATTTGCATCTTGCCATCGTCCATGATGATGTTTCCAGATAGGATTTTCATCAATGTCGACTTACCAGCGCCATTGCGCCCTACTAAACACACACGTTCGTTTTCTTGCAGCGCGAAGTCCGCACGATCTAATAATGGGTGATCGCCAAACGCTAATTGCCCATTATGAATTGTAAGTAATGCCATTCTTCTTTAACCAATCATTAAGTTCTAACAAGCCAAATGGCCAGTTAAGCTCTGAGCTTTGAGAAAGGTCAGAGCTTTCAAATTTGAGCACCGGAATAGTGACCCCGTAACGGGAAAAGAGCTCATCATCAAATGCAATGTCAACAACGTTGACGTGATGGCTAATGTTTAACTGTTCCGTGAGTTGGAATGCCATCTCACATAGATGGCACCCTTCTGTACTGTAGAGAGTCAGCACTATATATCCTTATACAATCTCTTAACTACTTATGAGTAATCAACCAGCAGTTATGAATGTGCTTGTTGCGAGAGAAGTCCAATGGAAGTGTCTTAGCTGAGATGTTCTGAGCCTTAAGACCTAACTCATCTAGAGCTTCCAAGTCCATTTTGAAGTGACGCTTGTTGTTAGAGAACACAATCGTGCCTTCTTCACGAAGAAGACGCTTAAGGTTCTCCATCAGCTGAATGTGGTCGCGTTGAACATCGAAAGATTGATCCATACGCTTTGAGTTAGAGAACGTAGGTGGATCGATAAAGATCAGATCGTAAGAGCCCTGCTCTTTAGCCAACCATTGTAGACAGTCAGCTTGAACAAACTGATGTTGACGACCAACACGACCGTTAAGCTCCATGTTCTCTTTCGCCCACTCTAGGTAGGTATTTGACATATCAACAGTAGTTGTAGAACGAGCGCCACCCACTGCAGCATGTACAGACGCACTACCAGTGTAAGCAAACAAGTTTAGGAAATCTTTACCTGCGGCCATCTCACCGATACGACGACGAGTGATCTTATGATCTAGGAACAAGCCCGTATCTAAGTAGTCGTGAAGATTAACAATCAGCTTCACACCGTATTCGTTCACTTCTAGATTCGATGAGTCTTGAGCCAGTTTCTGGTATTGAGAGCGACCTTTCTGCTTCTGACGAAATTTAAGCACAACGTTGTTTGCTTCAACACCAGTCACTTGAATAGAAGCACGGATGATATCGGTTAGACGACGTTTTGCCTTCTCTTCCGGTACATCTTTCGGCGCTGCGTATTCTTGAATCACAAGGTGACCTGGGTATACATCAATCGCTACATTGTATTCTGGTAAGTCTGCATCGTAGATACGGTAACAATCTAATTGCTCTTTCTTAGCCCACTTGCCAATTTTACCGATGTTCTTTTTAAGACGGTTCGCAAAATCAGGTGCAATCAATTGTTCTTGCTCGCCTGATGGACGCTCTGACATCGGACGATCTGAAATTGAGTAGTTCTTTTGGTGACACGGTAACGCACCGTTATTCAATTTGAACTGTTTGTCTGCACGCATGCGTAAGCAGCTTAGTAGCTCGTCTGAGCTAGAGAAGATAGATGCGTTGCAACCACCAAATTCAGCTTTAAGTTGCGCACCAAATGCGGTGTAAAGTGCAATTAGGCCAGGCTCCGTGCCTAGACGCTCACCATAAGGTGGGTTAGACACAATCACACCATCAGTAAATTCTGTAGGGCGTTTAAGTTTTGCGGCATCACCTACTTCGAATTCAATCAAATCTTCTACACCAGCACGGCGAGCATTATCGCGCGCTGTTTTGATCATGCGTTCATCGTTGTCGTAACCATAGAACTTACATTCTACTTTCTTAACGCCACGACGGCCTTGAACATTCGCTTCTGCTTTAACTTCAGCCCAAAGCTCAGGCTCGAAATCTTCTAGTGATTCAAAACACCATTTCTGACGTTTAACACCTGGTGCTAGGTTTGCAGCCATCATTGCAGCTTCAATCACTAACGTACCAGAACCACACATAGGGTCTAAGAAAGGTTTCGTTGCATCCCAACCACTACGAAGAAGGATTGCAGCAGCTAGTGTTTCACGCAACGGAGCACGACCTGATTCTGGACGGTAACCACGTTGGTGAAGACCACTACCCACCATATCAACACCAAGAATCGCTTTATCACGGTGTAGACGAACGTGAATACGAACATCTGGGTTCTCTTTGCTGATAGAAGGACGTGGTACAGACTTCTTCTCGAAGCAATCAACAACAGCATCTTTTACTTTCATCGCACCGTATTGGCTGTTACGGATTTCGTTGTTCGTACCATTGAAGTCAACAACAAAACGCTTAGAGCTATGGAATTGATTTACCCAGTTAACCGCAGTGGTTGATAGGTACAAATCCATGTCGTCCACACAAGTGAATTCAGAAAGGACACGTACAAATCGAGAAGCCAAACGGCTCCACAAACAACAACGATAAATTTGCTCATTGGTCGCTTTGAATTTAACACCTGCTTGAACAGGTTTTGCGTTTGTAATCCCTAGTTGGGTTAGTTCTTCAACTAATAAATTCTCAAGGCCGTTTGAGGTAACCGCTAGATATTGATTCATAGTGTTCTTTTATTAATAAAAATGAGCTCGATTATACCTGAATTTGTAACTAGAGCATCACACTAAACGCGTCTTTTCATTGAATCTTTCGACTAACTGGCTAGCAAATGCACAGTCTTGAAGCGATCGCTTACCCACATCCCTTTAGAACATAAGACCTATCAAACCAATTCCATTTCTGACCACTTATTAACCAAAGTAGCAATGTGAATTTATATTCACCTTAAAATTGGTATATACCAATGGAGGTTTACGGGTGAAATTTAGCTACAAAAAACCAAAAACAGGGAATAAAGGCGGTAAATTTACTCTTCTGGTGATGAAAACGAGCAGAAATTAAGGTGAAAAAATAGTCGTAAGTTCACTATTTAAATGGTTAAGCAGTGATGTATTTATCAGGATGAGGTTTTTTAGGCACAAAAAAATCGGCTATTAAGCCGATTCTGAGGAGAGTTTATACGTTTGTGTGCTGCGATGCGTGGTAGAAATGATGTGCTAGATTGGAGGTTAACCTACCATCGCTATGTGTGTCTGATGAAGGATAGCGTTCGCGTCTATCATTCTATCGTGCATCACCTTGATTGAGTCTCCAAATCGCAGTCCTTTTGAAGGCGTTAACAGGAACTCTTCTAGGTCGACAAATGCACATAGGCTCGCACACTCTCCCACTTCTAATACAATGAAATACCCTAAGCTATGCTCGTTATTCATTTGTACAATATCCCCTTCTTGAGGATATTCATGACCTGCACCTTGTGAGTCGAAGAACCAACTCTTAGGCTGTACAGGCTTATGGAAGCGCTTTGCTGCCACACAATAGAGTGCCAGTTCAGCTTGGCGAGGCTCAGACAGCTCTAAGCCAGAAATTTGTTCTTTGAAGGTTTGGTATGAAGATGCGTCATCAACGGTGAATTCATTATCTCGAAACGCGCAGTCCACCAGCTTATTGCGGACCAGATTCGTTTTGAAAATCATATCCTCTCCGAGGTTTAGCATTAATGAACATTGCTGCTCATCGTAATACCAACTCCATGTATCGCTAGGTTTAAGCATCATTTCGTCTCACACTGTTGAACCATTCCATTAGGTAAAACGCAAAATTACCTTCAATTACAGTAATTTTACTGAGCAATAGGCAAAAAAAAAGAGGAAATGAATTCCTCTTTCTTATTGCTTTTCTCTACAACTCAGTGAGTTACAGTGTCTCTTTTATTAAGACGATGCCAGATTGTCGCTTTTCAGAAATAAAAGCGTCTTGCCGTTTAAAGATTTTTAACGATGTCGCCTACAAGGCCTGGACCTTTGTAAATGAAACCAGAGTAAACTTGTACAAGCTTAGCGCCTGCCATCATTTTCTCTTTTGCAGCAACATACGAATCAACACCACCTACCCCGATGATCGGCAGTTGGTCACCAAGCTCTTGATAAAGTTTACGAACAACTTCAGTACTGCGAGATTGAACTGGACGTCCGCTTAGACCACCCGCTTCGTCCCAATGCTTCATGCCTTCAACGATTGAACGATCCAATGTTGTGTTCGTTGCGATCACACCATCGATCTTATTTTTGATCAATGATTCACAAATTTGACTGATTTCATCGTCACTTAGATCCGGAGCAATCTTAAGAGCAAGAGGAACATATTTACCATGCTTCTCTTCTAGTTCAGATTGTTTCGTTTTCAGCTCAGACAATAGATCGTCTAGTGCTTCGCCGTATTGAAGAGAACGAAGTCCTGGAGTATTTGGTGAAGAGATGTTCACAGCAATGTAACCAGCGTATTGATATACCTTCTCCATACAGATCAAGTAATCTTCAGCGCCCTTTTCAATTGGTGTGTCTTTGTTCTTACCGATGTTGATGCCTAAGATGCCATCGTAGTTCGACTTCTTAACATTCTCAACAAGGTTATCTACGCCTAGGTTATTAAAGCCCATGCGGTTGATGATGCCTTCTGCTTCAACAAGACGGAACAAACGAGGTTTGTCGTTACCCGCTTGCGGACGAGGAGTAACAGTCCCTACTTCTACGAAACCAAAGCCCATTGCGCCAAATGCATCAATACATTCGCCGTTTTTATCTAGGCCGGCAGCAAGGCCAACTGGGTTTTTAAAAGTAAGACCCATGCACTCTACAGGTCGGTGAGGTAATTGTTGGCGATACAAAAGATCAATAGGTGTACCTGTGAAGCGTTTGAAATTTTGAATTGCAAGATCATGTGCCTTTTCGGCATCAAGTTGGAAAAAGCCAGTTCTGGCTAGACGGTAAAGCATTGTGCCTCCGATAGAAAAAAGCCCCGTGTAAACGGGGCGATATTATTTACTTATTTACCCAACTATTCAATCTATTACTGACTGTAAGGGTAAGATAATCGAGTTTGCTAACGAATGAGGTTCATTATTAAGCAAACGTTACCGTTTCAAGCTCTGATTATCTATTGGGAATGTTCCTTATACCTCTTCTGCCACCAGCTCACTAATACAGTGAGACTTCTACGAATAGTTAATTTATCGAAAACTGTTTAGCCAAACGAAAAAGGCAGACCTAATGGCCTACCCTAATAGTTTTTCGTTTCTATCTAGTCATTAGTCTTTCGACATACAGTTTAGATTCAGTAGCATCAATTCACGTAACGCCACTGAGAACTTAGCAAACTCATGAACGGAACCCACTTTGAATTCGTTCAAGATGCTTTCCCAACGATGTAGAGAAACTGAGTTGCTTTCCATCCAGTCGTCCAATGCTTTAATAACATCTAAGTCTGAACCACAACCACAGTTAAGAACTTGGCCTGTTAGCTGACGTTGCTGCCAATCTAGGTCTTCTCTGAATGCCGCACGTGCCAACGCTTGCCAGTTGTTGTCTACCGCTTGGCCATTGATTTGCTTCAAGAACCAGTGCAGAGACAAACGGTCGCCAAGGTTGAAGTAAAGCTTAGACGCTTGCTGTACTGTTTTACCCGTTTCACGAGCCACTGTGGATATATCCAGTGCTGAGTACAAGCTAGACAAACGAGCCACTGAATTCGCCAGTTCTGCCGTTACACCCTGATCAATCCATACCTGAGCCATTGCTTGGTGCTCTTCTACTTCTGAAGCCACTAGGTTTTCATCCAGTTTCTCAGTAATAGCAACCACATCACCTTGGTACAGTTCAATCAATGCGTTCACTGATTGTTTACCGGTACGGTTTCTTAGCAACCAACGCGCTAGACGACGCAGCGTGCGGCGCACGTGGTAAAGCAACTCGTATTGAGCTTCAGAACTTGAGATATTATCCAGCTCACGAATGCTCTTAAGCACTTTGCCCAAGCCGTAGATCTCTCGAGATGCCGCGTAAGCATTCGCAATATCAACAATGTTTGCGCCCGTTTCTTCTTGCAAACGAGTCACGAAGTTACAACCCATTTCGTTAACCATTTGGTTTGCAAGTGCTGTCGCAATGATCTCAGCACGCAGTGGATGGTTATCCATGTGTTGAGAATAGTTACGGCGTAACTCGGTTGGGAAGTATTGCATCAACTGTTGAGCATGGAACTCATCATTCGCAATATCATCACTCACAAGATCTTCTTTCAGCACCATTTTACCGTAAGCGATCAATACCGACAGCTCAGGTCTTGTTAGTGCTTGGCCTTGCTTCTCACGCTCTAGAAGCGTTTCGTCATCTGGGATGTATTCCAAACCACGATCCAAGTACCCTGCTTTCTCCATTGTGTGAATGAAGCGGATTTGCTCTTTCACTAAGCCAACACCTTGATGCTCAGTAACAGAAATCGATTCAGCTTGGCAATATGCGTCGTCTAGTACGATTTCGCCCACTTCATCTTCCATTGATTCAAGCACTTGGTTGCGTTGCTTAACGGTTAGATCCCCATTAGATACCAAGCCATTCAAGAAGATCTTAATGTTTACTTCGTTATCCGAACAGTCAACACCACCAACGTTATCAACGAAGTCGGTATTAACTCGGCCACCCGTAAGAGCGTATTCGATACGACCCAGTTGAGTCATACCCAAGTTACCGCCTTCGCCAACAACCTTAGCTTTTAGGTCACGGCCATCGATACGTAGAACGTCGTTGGCACGGTCACCAACATCAGTATGAGTCTCGCTTGAAGACTTAACATAAGTACCGATACCGCCGTTCCAAAGTAGATCAACCTGCATAGACAAGATCGCTTTGATCAAGTCATTCGGCGCCATTGATGCTTTCTTGGTACCCAGCATTTTCTGAATTTCAGGCGTTAGAGAAATAGACTTCGCTCGACGAGAGAAGATGCCACCACCTTGAGAAATCAGATCTTTATTGTAATCTTCCCAGCTTGAGCGAGGCAGATTAAACAGACGATCACGCTCTACCCAGCTTGATGCTGAATCTGGATTCGGGTCAATGAAGATGTGCATGTGGTTAAACGCCGCTTGCATACGAATATGCTTAGATAGCAGCATACCGTTACCAAATACGTCACCCGCCATATCACCGACACCAATCGCAGTGAAATCTGTCGTTTGGCAGTTGATGCCCATTTCACGGAAATGACGCTTAACTGATTCCCAGCCACCTTTCGCGGTGATACCCATCGCTTTGTGGTCGTAACCGTTAGAGCCACCCGATGCAAATGCATCACCTAACCAGAAGTTGTATTCATCAGATACTGAGTTCGCTAGATCTGAGAATGTCGCTGTACCTTTATCGGCTGCAACAACCAAGTACGGATCATCTTCATCGTGACGAACAACGCTCTTAGGTGGGATAACCTCACCTTCGATGATGTTGTCTGATACATCTAATAGTGCACGAATGAAGCGCTTGTAACAGCGTTGACCTTCAGCAAAAATCTCGTCACGGCCAGACATCATGTGTTGACGCTTACAAACGAAACCACCTTTAGCACCAACAGGAACAATCACAGTGTTCTTCACTTGTTGTGCTTTAACTAAGCCTAGAATCTCAGTACGGAAATCCTCTTGACGGTCTGACCAACGTAAACCACCACGAGCTACTTTACCGCCACGTAGGTGCACACCCTCAATATCAGGTGCGTAAACGAAGATCTCAAACGCAGGAACCGGCGCTGGAATATCTGGAATCTCGCTTGGTCTCATTTTCAGAGCCAGCCAAGGTTTAGACTGCTTGTTCTCATCTACTTGGTAGTAGTTAGTACGAAGCGTTGCAGTGATCATTTCCATGTAGCGACGAATGATACGATCATCATCCAAGCTTTCTACATGATCCAACTGTTCTGTGATCTTCTTAATAAGATCTTGTTGGCCTTTCGCGCTGCCCTTCAGTTTCGGGTCAAAACGCTTGCCGAATAAGCTCACTAACCCTTTTGCTAAATCTGGGTAATGAGACAATGTGTCTTCAATGTATTGTTGGCTGAATGGGAAACCCACTTGACGCATGTAACGAGCATAAGCACGTAAGATTGAGATTTCACGGCCAGAAAGACCCGCGCCCAATACCAAACGGTTGAAACCATCGCTGTCTAACTCACCCGCCCAAATTGCCGCGAAGGCTTGTTGGAAAAGATCGCGAGCTTCACGAAGATCAATTGTCTTGTCACTCTTGTGTAGCATAGAGAAATCAAGGATCCAATATGTCACACCGTTGGTTTTGCGCACTTCATATGGAGACTCACCGATAACGCGCAGGCCAAAGTTTTCAAGCATTGGCATTACATCAGAAAGGTGAATTGGCTCATCACTGTGATAGAACAACTTCAAACGAACTGCTTTAGAATCTGCCGCTTCTTCTTGCGGACGGTAGAAAAGCATACCCAGTTTGTTGTCTTCGCTTAGTGCTTCCAAGCGCTCGATGTCCGCTACCGCAGAACCTGGCATCATGTCTTCTTTGTACGAACGTGGGAATGCACGCATGTACTCTTTCGACAATGGAAGCCCTTTGCTCTCACCGAAGTTTGCAATGATTGATTCAGACAGGCGGTCATCCCAAGTAGACGATACTTCCATTAAATTTTGCTCAATTGTTTTCACGTCCACATCCATGTTGTTGTTATCAACACGAACAATATAGTGCGTTCTCGCCAGTGGGCTTTCAGAGAAGTACGTTGTAAATTCAACCTCTTCTTCACAACCAAAGTACTGCTTCAAGATGCGTTGTGTTTGACGGCGAAGTTCAGTGTTGTAACGATCTTTTGTTACGTAAACCATACAGCTGAAGAAACGGCCAAACGGGTCTTTGCGAACGAACAAACGCAGAAGATCACGATCTTGCATTTGAACTACGCCGGTACCCACTTCAAGTAACTCTTCTTCTCGAGCTTGAAGCAGTTCATCACGTGGGTAGTTTTCAAGAATATTATGAAGTGCTTTGTAAGAGTATGAACCCTCACGGTAACCACTCGCGTCTAAGATACGCTCTACTTTCTCGCGAACTAGAGGAATCGTTTCAACGGTTTGGTTATAAACAGCAGAAGTGTAAAGACCAGTGAAGCGATGCTCACCAATTACCTTACCGTTCTTATCGAATTTCTTAATACCGATGTAGTCATTGTAAGCTGGGCGGTGAATGCGTGAAGCCGTGTTGCCCTTCGTGACGATAAGTACATACGGTTTCTTCGCTTCTAAACGTGCCGAGTCAGAAAACTCAGACAGCTTAACGTTGCGTACACGATCTGAATTCGCGAACAAACCAAGGCCTTGCTCCTTAGTCGGTTGCAGTTCAGTGTCACCATTTACAGACACAAGGTCGTATTCCTTGTAACCCATAAACGTAAAGTTGTGCTCGCCTAACCAACGAAGGAAAGCCAGCGTTTCATCGAAGCGTTGAGCATCTACCGGAATTGTCTCTTTTTGCTTTTCAACTTGGTTGGTGACTTCTTTCAGTCTTTCAACCATTTTTAGCCAGTCGTTAACAACAAGGCCAGTATCAGTAAAGATATCCAGCAATTCTGTTTTAAGTGCTGTCATCTCGGCTTTGCTGCTAAGACGGTCAACCTCAATATGGAAAAGCGACTGGAACACACCTTCATCATTACTCACACCGACAACACTTCCTGAGTCAGAACGAGAAATTTGAGTTGGGTTGTGAAGCATAAGGTGAGAAGAGAGGTCGAGGCGAGTTAATGCCATTTTTACAGAATCAACGAGGAATGGGCTATCTGGTACCACTATCTCAACGATAGTGTGAGTAGACTGCCAGCCTTGGCGACTTACTGTCGGGTTAAAAACACGAACAGAAATTTCGTCGGCTTTCTTTTCATTGATGTGATGCCATAAGCTAACTACAGCACCGTATAAATCGGATTCGTTTCTCTGAGTTAGGTCGTCGTGAGAAACGTTACTAAACAAGTGTTGAGCAAGTTGAGTTACGAGAGGTCGATGAGCAAGGTCAAGTTTGTCTTGAATCAGCTTGTAAACTTTTTCAAGTAAAACTGGAACCACAGTTTCACGTGCGGTCATAGTCACACTCCACAATTAGAATTATATTTTATTATTAGGGGGATCACTTAATCTGGTGTTTGAATCGTGCCGTTGAGCGCTTTTCTACTAACGAGTTAAGCAAAGGTAATGCATTCATTTATTGTAAAAGCATTATTGAGAAATAGTTAATTGTTTTGGAGGTGGTAAGAGGTGAAATGTTTGATTATGTGATTAAGATTCCTTTTAACTCACTAGGCACGCCAAGGTTTACAGAGCTTCCAACTTAATAAACTTATTTTTTTGGTCAGTTGTCAGTCTAAACTGCCCTCTAACCCCTATTTGTGTAAGAAATGGTCTGAACCGAGTTGCAGGTAACTGTAAACGTAATCCGGTCGTTGTTATCACTTGAACTTTACTTGCCGCACCAGAATAACTGGCCAAAAACTGCTGATATGAGATGTTAAGTTGGAAAATATAGTGATTCATACGATACCTGTATAGATATACAGTGCCAGTATTTTGGGGCACTTAACGATGTCTGACGGTGAAACTGAGCTTGAAACTGCTCTAGCTTATCGAAAATTCGATGAACCAGAAACAAAAAATCAGTGGCAGATATTCTCTACCACTGGTGACTTTCCTTAATAAGTAAACAGCTTATAAGTAAACCGTTAACCTTGAGAAGGCATAACTTAAGCTTCTAGTGCTTTCGTTACTTTCTCAAATAGGTCTTTTGCTAAGTTATCCATTTTCTTCAATGTTTCAAGTTCCTGCTTGATAAGAGCTTGGCGCTCATCATCGTACTTACGGAATTTAAGAAGTGGATCAATCAGACGTGAAGCAACTTGCGGATTACTGCTGTTTAACTCACGTAAAATCTCACCTGCAAACGCATACCCTTGACCAGACTTGTCATGGAACTGTACCGGGTTCATGTTTAAGAATGAACCAACCAAATTACGAGTTCGGTTCGGGTTCTTTAAGCTAAACGCTTGATGTGACATAGATTCTTTGATCACTTCAAGCGCATTTGAACTTGGGTTGGTACCTTGCAGAGCAAACCACTTGTCCATAACAAGACCATCGTGTTTCCACTTGTCGCTGTAATCTGCCATCAAAGTTTCACGACATGCCAGTTGTGCGCTGTTTGCCGCACCCATCGCTGCCATTGTATCTGTCATGTTGTTTGCCTGCTGGTACATTGTAACAACCAAATCGTTACCCTGCTCTGTATGTGCTAAGTAACTTAGGCAAACTTTACGCAAAGTGCGCTTACCAATCGAATCGTGATCGATTGTGTATTCTGCTAGTGTATTGCTGTGGTAAACCGCGGCCAGTTCGTCTTCAAGTTCTGTTGCCAGTGTTACCTTCATTGAGTTCAGCACAGATGCAACAGCATCAATATCAACACGATCGTACCAACCTGATACTTCGTTATGACTTGGCAATGAAAGCATCTCTGCGATAAAGGCAGGTTCTAGCGAGTCACTCAATAGTACGCCACGGAATGCATCAACCACAGAATCAGAAAGTGCAAACGCTTCGCCTTGTTGAACTTTTTCAACATTGCTGCGGATGTACTTAGCCAATAGCATTTGACCTGCATCCCAACGAGAGAACTCATTGCGAGCATTCACCATCAAGAAGATAAGTTCTTCATCTGAGTAGTCGTACTCCAATTTCACTGGCGCAGAGAATTCACGAAGTAGTGATGGGATTGGTTGTTCAGAAACGTTTTCAAACACGAAAGTCTGTTCTGCTTCTTTCACATCTAATACGTTATGAACTGGTTTTCCGTTACATTGTAACTCAACCACATCACCTGATGCTGTGTACAGTTCGACATCTAGAGGGATATGCAAAGCCTGCTTCTCAGTTTGCTCATGCGTTGGCGCCGTTACTTGGCGAGTTGTTAACGTGTATTGTTTCTTATCTGTATCGTAGTGACTTTCAACAGACAGCGTTGGCGTACCAGACTGGCTGTACCATAAACGGAACTGAGACAGATCAACACCCGATGCGTCTTCCATTGCTGCGACGAAATCTTCACATGTTGCTGCCGTGCCATCGTGACGTTCGAAGTAAAGCTTCATGCCTTTTTGGAAACCATCTTCACCCAACAATGTGTGGATCATACGGATCACTTCACTGCCCTTTTCGTACACTGTCAAAGTGTAGAAGTTATTCATTTCTATTACTTTTTCTGGACGAATTGGGTGAGACATTGGGCTTGCATCTTCAGCGAATTGTGGACCGCGAATAATACGTACATTGTTGATACGGTTTACTGCGCGAGAACCAAGATCAGACGAGAACTCTTGGTCACGGAATACCGTTAAACCTTCTTTCAAACTTAACTGGAACCAATCGCGACAAGTGACTCGGTTACCCGTCCAGTTGTGGAAGTATTCATGACCGATTACTGCTTCAATACCGAGGTAATCAGTATCCGTTGCAGTTTGGTCGTTTGCTAGAACGAACTTCGAGTTAAATACGTTCAAGCCTTTGTTTTCCATCGCACCCATGTTGAAGAAATCAACGGCTACGATCATGTAGATATCTAAGTCGTATTCAAGATTGAAACGCTCTTCGTCCCACTTCATTGAGTTAATCAAAGAAACCATCGCGTGGTTTGCACGGTCTAGATTACCTTTATCAACAAAGATTTCTAGGTCAACTTTGCGACCCGATTGTGTGGTGTATGCGTCACGAAGTACATCGAAATCACCCGCAACTAAAGCAAACAAGTACGCTGGTTTTGGATGTGGGTCTTGCCACTTCACCCAGTGACGACCGTTTTCAGCTTCGCCTTCGTCTACACGGTTACCATTACTTAATAGGAATGGGTTCTCTGCTTTATCTGCGATTACCGTTGTAGTGAATTTCGCCAATACATCTGGGCGATCCATGTAGTAAGTAATACGACGGAAACCTTCAGCTTCACACTGAGTACAGAAAGCGCCACCCGACTTGTACAAGCCTTCTAGTGCGCTGTTCCCTTCAGGGTTAACTTCAGTAACGATAGTTAGCGTAAATTCTTTTGGAAGATCATTCAGCGTAAGTTGAGTTTCAGACTGCTCGTATTGAGTCCATTCGTTGCCCTTAACCAAAACAGAAACCAACTTCAAGCCTTCACCATCAAGTACTAATGTCGCGCTGTCTTTCTCCTGCTTAACACTAGAAACAGCCGTAACAATGGATGCTGAGTCGTACAAATCGAAAGTAAGATCGATTTCAGAAATCGTGTGAGATGGTGATTGATAATCTTTACGATACTTGGCTTGAGGTGTATGTGCCATGACGGGTTCCTTTTGATCGTTATACGTAATTATTTTTTAACTGTATATATCTAAAGGTTGAGCGCCAATAAAACAAGGGGAATATTAAAAAAAGGAGGCATTGTAAGAAAATGCCTCCATGTTTTGCTATTTTATCAATCAAATCAGACAGGAACGCCTAAGAAATGAACTGTGCACAATATTATCAACGAGTACGACTTTACTGCTAAAATTCTCGATTATCGGATGCGATTGAGCACAGCAAACATATCTCCCTCTTCACCTTGCAGCGTTAACACATCGCTGTTCAGTGTATATCGAGTACCGTGTTCACCGTTTTCATAAAGTAACACTAGTTGGTCGCCTTCGGTGTAATACACCCCGCGACGAATGACTTCACCACCTTCTTCATCGGAAACTCGGAACATGAATATGAAGTCTGGTTGAAGGACCAAATCCATTTTTTGAATGTTACTTGCACGTAAATCGCTTCCAGACAGTTCGGCACTTGACCAGATTCCCGCCAATGCATTTGGCAAGGCCTTGGTGAACATAACACCGTTAAGATTCAACATGTTGTGATTACTGCTGTACGCGTAAACCTGAGGTTCTGAGGTATTCAAACCCAAAATAATCGTGTCTTCATTGGCGTTATACAAACCTTCCCAATGATCGACACTGTAGTCTTTCTTTTGGATATCGATAGTGAATGAGTAGTTTGAATCAAGAGTAAGCTTGATCGCTCTAAAGTTTTCAGTGCCTTGCTCAGGATCAGGGTTCATCAAATACCAATCGCCAAGCAGCAAAGGAAGGTCAAAATGGGATAGATTACTATCACTTTTTGATTGTTGGCTACTCGAAGCGACCTCGCTCCCAAAAGCCACAAAACTTAAACAAGATAAAAATAGTAGAATCCATTTCATAAGCGTCCCCTCGTTTTCTTTAAGCTTAGGCACGTAATGAATAGAAAGCGAAAAAATATGATCCAAGTCACTAAATTTTAAGTGCGAAGTAACTTAAATGTCATTATTACTCGAAAAATAATACTTAAGTTTAGTTATTTTTACGGTGCACTTCACAGTCGAAAATCAAATAACAGTGGTTATGGAACAAGTTAAAAAGCGAGGAAGCATGCCGTTAACGTGACATTATTCTAAGCGAGAACGCAGGTACAAAAAAAGCGAGCCTAAGCTCGCTTTTCAAATAGTACGTCTTTAAACAATCACCTTATGACAAGTGTTTTGTTTATTTCTTGATCATATCCAGCATGATAGCAACTGATTCATCAAGATAAGCATCCGGGGCTTCGTAGTCTTTTGGAATATCATCCAACGTTTTAAATGCCTCTAACTTAGCGGCTTTTTGACGTTGGTTAATACGCTCTAGACGAAGCGCATCCGCATCATCACTCTCTTGTTGACGAACCTTTTCATTAAGAGAAAGGTCGTTGTCGTCTTTATCTGCCTTATATTTTTCAATATCTTGCGCGATAAAGCCAAACTCCATGTCTGTTGCGATACGAGCTTGGTGTTTAGCCGTCAACGCTGCGATCTGCTCATCGTTACGCTGTAACACTGAGTACTTCGCTTTGTCGATGCTGTCCCAAGGAAGAGCGTTGTCTTCAACACTTTCACCAGTATCTGCAGGATCAATTGGCGTTGGGTAAGCAATATCAGGCACTACGCCCTTGTTTTGCGTACTACCACCATTGATTCGGTAGAATTTCTGGATTGTGTATTGAACGTAGCCTAACTCTTTATCGAACAAATCATAAATATGATTCAAAGAGCGATGCTGTTGCACCGTACCTTTACCGAAAGAGTTTTCACCCAAGATGATTGCACGACCGTAATCTTGCATCGCTGCTGCAAAGATTTCAGATGCTGAAGCACTGTAGCGATTCACCAATACCGTTAACGGACCTTGGTAACTGATTTGACCATCAGTATCGCTGTTCACTTTGACACGACCGTAGCTATCACGAACCTGAACAACAGGTCCCTCTTTGATAAACAAACCAGAGAGTTCGGTTGCTTCAGTCAGTGCACCACCACCATTGTTTCGAAGGTCAACAATAATACCTTCAACACCTTGCTCTTTAAGCTCGGTGATCAGTTTATCGGTATCTTTAGAAAGGCCAACGTAGAAGCTTGGTACTTCTAGTACACCAATCTTCTTGCCGTCTTTTTCAATCACTTCTGATTTAACAGCTCGGTCTTCTAAACGAATCTTATCGCGAACAATTGTGACAACGTGACTTTTTGCATCTTTACCATCTGGCAAGATCTGTAGCTTAACTTTGGTCCCTTTCGGGCCTTTGATAAGTTGTACTACATCGTCTAAACGCCAGCCGATAACATCAACAATCTCTTCGCCATCTTGACCAACACCAACAATGCGGTCGCCATCACTCAATTGCTTGCTGTTTGACGCAGGGCCACCAGCAACTAAAGAACGAATAACGGTGTAGTCGTCAGTCATTTGAAGTACAGCGCCAATACCTTCTAGAGATAAATTCATCTCAGATTGGAATTGTTCTGCATTTCTTGGAGAAAGGTAACTGGTGTGCGGATCAACTTCACGCGCGAATGCGTTCATGTAGATCTGGAAAGCATCTTCGTTATGCGATTGAGTAATACGCTTCATCGCATTGTTGTAACGCTTTTCCAAAACTTCTTGAATCTCTGGCCACTCTTTACCAGTAAGTTTTAGATTCAACGCATCGTATTTAACGCGTTTTCTCCAAAGCTCATTCACTTCAGCGATATCTTTTGGCCACTCAGCTTCACTGCGATTGAGCTCAATACTTTCATCGGTATCAAACTTAATCTCAGTATCTAGCAAAGACAATGCATATTGAAAACGTTCGAAACGCTTCTGCATAGACAGATTATAAACATCGAATGCAATCTGGTTATTGCCCGATTTCAGCTGATCATCAATTTGTTTAGATGACGCAGAGAAAGAGTCAATATCAGCTTGAGTGAAGATATTACGATTATAATCCAGCATCTCTAAGTAACGACTAAAGATAGCTTGAGAGAAATCATCGTTGAGATTGAAGTGTTTATAGTGAGAACGAGTAAATCGAGAAGTAACACGTTTACTAGCAGTTTCGTGTTGGACCTCAGGAGCGAGTAGAGGTAAATCGTCCTGATCTAATTTGGCTTCGAGAGCCTGAGCTGAAGCTGCTAGCCAAAAGCTAGCAGCAATCAGTGTCAATTTTGAACGGCATTTCATGCGTAGGAGTATCTCCTTTAAGCGCGCAAGTGCTCCGCTTTAACAACCATTTGTAGGCCGTTTGCTAACTGAACACGCACATCTTCCTTATTGATTTCAACAATGGTCGCAGCCATGTTTCCTTTACCCATGTTCACATTTACTTCTTTGCCAGCGATGAATTCGTCAGCGTTCAAAGCGCGTGTTTCTACAGGCTTTTCTACTTTTGGTGCTTTAGGCGCTTGACGACGAGGCTGTTGAGCTTTCTTCGCCTTAGGTTTCGCTTTGCCTTCTTCACGAGCTTTTTGTGCTTGTTCTTTACGACGAGCCTGAACTTTCGCTTTGCTTTCAGCAAGTGTAGCTTTAGCGTGTTCAACGTGCTCTTCTTCTAGTGTGCCACACGCGTTGCCGTCTAGGTCAACACGTTCTGCGCCAGCTTTTACGCCGTGCAGGTAACGCCATGATGATGTGTACTGTCTTAACGCTGCACGAAGCTGAGTCTTACTTACTTTTTCGTCTTCATTTAGACGTTCAGCAAGATCTTGAAAAATACCAATTTTAAGTGGCTTCGCTTCACCTTCTAGAGTAAAGCATTTAGGGAAACATTCAGCAATATATGCGATAACTTCTTTGCTGTTTTTTAACTTTTCAGTGTTTTCCATGTGGGTTCCTGGTTTTTGCGGTTTTCCGCGAGCATTAAGAAAATATTTTTACGTATTATAGAGAGATGCTTGGGAAAAACCACAGTAAGAGAATAATTTATGCCTTGTTCGCGTGCGAATTAAGCAGCTTTTCCACTTCTGCCATGAAAAATGTCAATCCGTCCTCGTCAATTTGAGAAAAACGGCCAACATTTGGGCTATCGATATCAAGAACACCCGCTATTTTTCCACCAATAGAGAACGGAATGACGATTTCTGAGTTACTTGCAGCGTCACAAGCGATGTGACCTTCGAACTCATGAACATCATGAATGCGCTGAACTGTATTCGTCGCAACCGCAGTTCCACACACTCCACGCCCTACCGGAATTCGCACACAAGCAGGTTGACCTTGGAAAGGACCCAGTACAAGTTCGTCTTTCTCCTTAGCTTGATCCTGCTTCATTAAATAGAAACCCGCCCAATTCAAATCATCCAATTCCATGAATAATAAAGAACTGATATTAGCAAGATTAGCAGTTAGATCGGTTTCTGATTCAATTAATGCAACGGCTTGTTTGGTTAAGCGTTGGTAATGTTCTATTTTCATATTAACTTCCAATTAAATTGAGACTTCCATTATCAAGAGAACGCAGTAGAATGCGGCCATCAAACTAAATAGGACTTATTCTCATTACAATGAACAATTCAGAAGACACTATTAGCCGTTCTTGGTTAATAACTCAAGTAAAAAAACACAAGTCCAAATTACTGTTTGCTAACATTATTGCCATACTTGCAACTCTCATCAGTGTCCCTATCCCGTTGCTCATGCCATTAATGGTTGATGAAGTATTACTTGATAAGCCGGCTTCTGGCTTAGATATGATGAACCACCTACTTCCAACATCGTTGCAGACACCCACTGGCTATATTGCACTGACTTTGTTGTTAGTCATTATCATGCGTACCGTTAGCCAAGCGTTGAACATTCTACAAGGGCGACAATTTACACTTGTCTCCAAAACAATTACCTATCAAATGCGTAGCAAGATGATAGATAAGCTTGGTCGCATCAGTATTAGACAATACGAGACCAAGGGCAGCGGCGGCATTAATGCTCACCTAATTACAGACATAGAGACAATCGATAAGTTCATTGGCTCAACGCTTTCTAAGTTTCTCATCAGCTTTTTAACAGTGTTCGGCACTGCGATCGTGTTGTTATGGTTAGAGTGGCGTTTAGGATTGTTCATTCTACTGGTCAATCCTGTTGTTATTTATTTCTCTCGTAAACTAGGCAGCAAGGTTAAACACCTTAAAAAGTACGAGAACCAATCTTTCGAACGCTTTCAGAATCGCTTGGTGGAAACCTTAGATGGCATTTATCAGCTACGTGCTGCCAATAAAGAACGAATCTTCCTAGATGAATTGAAGGTTCAAGCGAACCAAGTAAGAATCGATGCCGATAAATACGCATGGCAATCGGAAGCTGCCGGGCGCGTGTCGTTTCTGCTCTTTCTGTTGGGCTTTGAACTTTTCCGCGCTGTCGCGATGTTAATGGTGCTATTCAGTGACTTAACCATCGGTCAAATCTTCGCGGTGTTCGGTTACTTGTGGTTTATGTTGGGCCCGGTTCAAGAGCTGCTAGGGATTCAATTCTCTTGGTATAGCGCGAAAGCGGCACTACAACGAATCAATGATCTTCTGAAGTTAGAAGAAGAGCATCGTCCAGTAAGTAAAGTGAACCCTTTCAATGAAAACCAAGAAGTGACAGTAGACATAGAAAACGTTACATTCTCTTACACATTAGAAAACACTGTTTTAAATAGCCTATCACTGCACATCCCTGCTGGGAAAAAGGTCGCTCTGGTGGGTGCGAGTGGTGGCGGTAAGTCTACATTAATCCAATTGCTGATTGGGGTTTATCAAGCCGACTCAGGTTGTATACGCTATAACGGAGAAAAGACTGACGACATCAGTTTTGATATTATTCGCAATGAAATTGCCGTTGTTTTACAACAACCTATACTCTTTAACGACACATTGAGGCATAATCTGACCCTTGGCGCTGAATACGATGAAATGTCGCTATGGCGTGCGCTTGAAGTCTCTCAAATGCAAGATGTTATCAAGCAACTGAGTAATGGCTTGGATACACAAATTGGTAGGAACGGGGTTCGACTGTCTGGCGGTCAACGACAACGCTTAGCAATAGCCCGTATGGTGCTGAGCAATCCTAAGTTTGTTATTCTTGACGAAGCGACCTCCGCACTGGATACAGCCACAGAGTCGGCACTGCATAAAGCTCTAAGCGAGTTTTTGAAAGATCGCACAACTTTGATAGTGGCTCATCGATTATCAGCGGTGAAACAAGCCGATCTAATCTATGTTTTAGAAGATGGGCAAGTCACACAGACGGGAACACATGGTGAATTGGTTGAACAACAAGGACTTTATCAAACACTCTACGGCAGTGTGCAATCGCACGCCTGATGTTTGTGGTTCTGAGTCTTTAAGTCGGGCATCGAGCCTGACTAACGTTTCAACTTGGGAGGTCGAGTGACCTCCCCATCCGTTACTAACCCTTTATCAACTAAGCATCAATGCGATAGCAGCTCAGTGCGCCTTTGTCAGGGCTGCGAACTTCCCGTCGATAAAATGGACATTCCTTTAGGGAAATCCGCTTATTGCCCAAGATGCGGCACTCAGCTTTATAGAGGTGGCACACCTAGCCTGTCTGGGAACCTAGCAATCGCCGTCACTTGTTTGTTGCTATTTATCCCTTCTCACTTTTTCGATTTCATTAGCATCCGCCTAATTGGGGTGATGATACCTGCAACTCTGCCATCTGGTGTGTTTACCTTAATGGGTGAAGGCTTCCCGCTACTTGGTTTGTTAATCTTATTCTGTAGTTCCATCGCACCCTTGCTGGTTTGCAATTCTGTACTTATCAGCCACCTATCACTTCGCTTCGGACTCTTTACGCCGTTTCGCTATTCATTAGCTATTATCCAAACCCTAAAGCATTGGATGATGTTGGATGTGTTCTTAGTGAGCGTGGCCATCTCGTGCTTTAAGCTACAAGACTATTCAGACATCTTTGTTGGTCCCGGTTTGATTGGACTCATTCTGCTGCAACTATTTAGCGTGCTATTAGTTAGCCGCATTAGTGTAAGGCGTTATTGGGAAGCGTGGGCTAAAGAATCTGATTACGAGTTTGCCGAAACCAAGAACGTTCATTGTCATAACTGCCACCTTTCTCAACCTGAAGGCGATAGTTGCGTTCGTTGTCATCACGACCTCTATCACCGCAAGCCTTACTCGATTCAAAAGACATGGGCATTGTTGTTTGCCGCGTCAGTAGCCATTGTGCCTGCCAACGTCATTCCTATTTCGATTCTAATTACTAACGGGCAAAGGCTCGAAGATACGATTATCTCCGGTGTTGCATCTCTGATTAACAGCGATATGTATGGTATTGCGATAATCATCTTCGTGGCGAGTATTGTCGTCCCAGTAGCAAAAATCCTTGGACTGGCTTACATCTTGATTTGTATTCAGATGAAGCGAGCGCTTTACCACAGGCAACGAATGATCGTCTATTTCATCGTGAAATGGGTAGGAAAGTGGTCCGTGATGGATCTGTTCGTTATTTCGATCATGATGACATTGGTCGACCGTGGACAAATTTTAAACTTCACACCAGGTTATGGTGCAGTCGCTTTCGGCGTTGTTGTTGTTCTAACAATGCTGGCCGCGGAAAGCTTAGATCCTAGGCTAATTTGGGATAACTATACCTCTAAAGATGAGTCAGTGAATGAACAACAATAACCAATCACAAACGTCATATTCACCAGAAGTTAGGAAAAACAAAGGCATCTCACCTTTGTGGATTCTGCCAATACTTACCGTCGCTCTCGCCGGTTGGTTGGTAATGAAGTCGGTTCACGATGCTGGGCAACGTGTGCAGATCTACTTCTCGGATGCGGCAGGGTTAATCGCAGGACGCACCACCATTCGCTACCAAGGCTTAGAGGTAGGTATGGTTCGTGACATCACGCTATCCAAAGACCTGTCCAATATTTACGTTGATGCTGATATCTACCCTGAAGCTAAAAAGCTGCTTTCGAAAGGTACACGCTTCTGGTTGGTTAAACCGACAGCAAGCTTATCGGGCATCTCTGGTTTAGACGCGTTGGTTTCGGGTAACTACATTGCCATTCACCCTAGTGAAACGAAACAGGAGCCAGAAACGGTTTTCCAAGCCTTGGAATCATCTCCTTCTGACTTACTCGCTTCTGAAGGTTTGAATATCTCACTGACGACCAAAGACCTAGGTGGCGTGTCGGTTGGCTCTCAAATCGTTTATCGCAAAATCCCGATTGGTGAGGTCTATAACTACCAGCTCAACGAAAACGGTAAGTCAGTAACGATTCAGGCTGCGATTAAAGACGAATACAGCCATATCATCACTGACCAAAGCCGTTTTTGGAATGTGAGCGGTTTAGGCGCAAGTATCGGGTTCTCTGGCGTTGATGTCCGCTTAGAAAGTCTCAGTGCCCTCTTAGGTGGTTCTATCGCTGTAGACTCGCCAGGAGATGGTCAGCCAGTAGAAATGAATACTAAGTTCAAGCTCTACCCTGATCTGAAAACAGCGGGTCGTGGTATTTCAATTAAGATTGCGGTTCCTGATGACAATAAGATCAGTGCGACAGGTGCTCCAATCATGTATCGCGGTATCGAAATCGGTCAAATTACCGATTTATCGTTAAGCGAAGGTCGTGAGCACGTGGTTGCTTCAGCTGCAATCCAACCTGCATTCAGTGACTTCTTAAACAGTGGCAGTAAATTCGTTCTTGAAGAAGCCGAGCTATCACTGACTGGTATGAAGAACATCGCCAACTTGGTCACAGGTAACTTCTTAACTTTGGTACCCGGTGAAGGTGAAAAAGCGCGTCGCTTTACTGCGATTCGCCAAACCGAATACAGCCAAGAACAAGAGAAATCAGTCGCGATTCGCCTAACTTCAAACAATTCATTCGGCTTGGATGTTGGTACCCAACTGCTTTACAAAGGTATTGCGGTCGGCTCAATTATCAAAGTGGGCTTGGTTGATGGCGTAGGTACAGGCAGCGACAAACACGAAGTCTTCATGGATGCGTTGATCGACAATGAATACGCGCACCTTATCAAAAGTAACAACCGATTCTTCGTTACTGGCAGCGCAACCGCTGAGTTAACAGAATCGGGTCTAAGTGTGACCGTTCCACCAGCCAAACAGCTTTTAACAGGCTCAATCAGCTTTGTAAGTGAAGGCAAAGATCAGGCTAGAGGTAATTACCAACTGTTCCAAAGTAAATCACTGGCCGAGATAGCGAAGTTCAACCAATCAGGTTCTAAAACGCTGTCGTTGTTTGCAAGTGAGTTACCTTCGATTTCTAAAGGCAGTCCACTACTCTACCGTAACCTTCAAGTGGGTAGCATTTCAGATTTCCAACTGGCTGATGGTGGCGTGAGAATTAAAGTCACGATTGAAAACCGCTACACACACTTAATCAATAAGCACACAGTTTTTTGGAACCGTTCAGGTGTTGAAGTTGATGCGTCTTTATCTGGAATCAGCATCAAAGCGGCACCAGTAAAAACACTGATTCAAGGTGGCATTGCGTTTGATTCACTACCGGGTATCGACAACAAACTGGGCGATGTGTGGAAGCTTTACAACGATTCGAAATCAGCTCGTAAATTCGGTCGTGCAGTTACTATCACCTCTTCTGGCGATCAAGAAGTCAGCAAGGGCATGCCGATCAAATACCAAGGTGTGACAGTGGGCGAAGTCACTTTGGTTATTCCTATCTTTAACAAGGGCGGTATTGAAATCACAGCTCGTATTCTGCCGGAATATGTTGAGAAAATTGCCGTCGCGGATAGCCACTTCTGGGTAGCCGAACCAGAAATCGGTTTGAACGGGATTAAGAATGTGTCGTCTCTGATTTCTAAGCACATTAAAGTTGAGCCGGGGAACGGAAGTAAAACCACGGCATTCAAGTTGAGCAGCGGCCCAGTACAACCTGAAGGCAAGATATTCACCCTACAAAGTGAAAGTCGCGGTTCAGTGTCAGAAGGCACACCAGTGCTGTTCCGAGAGTTAGAAATTGGTTCTGTGATTGACGTACAGCTTGGCGAATTTGCAGACCGTATTATCTCTACGATTCAGATAAAACCAGAGTTCGCTTACCTGATTCGCTCAAACAGCGTGTTCTGGAATGTGTCTGGTGTTGATGTGTCTATCGGCTTGTCTGGCGCGAACATTAAAGCAGGCACTGTCGATAGCCTGATTCGAGGCGGCATCACCTTCTCAACGCCACCAACCGATGAATTACAACCGTTGGCAAAAGAAGATCAGTCTTTCTACTTATATCCTAAAGCCGAAGACGAGTGGAAATCGTGGAGAACCGCGATTCCACGCCCTCAGAGCAATTAGATACTTAGGCACTTAGGCACTTAGGCACTTAAAGCAACTAGCCATGGCTTCTGCTTTCTTAGCAGATAACCAAGGATTCACTTGTAAAATGCAGCCATTGGGCTGCATTTTTATTGTTTCAAGCAAATTTGGTTTAGGACAATCTCATTTTGCTTTAAACTGCGCGCATTAATGCTATAAATCGAGATACCCTTTTGCACGCTAACGTATATATCCCAGAAGAATTCCTAACTCACATTGAAGGCATCATGCCAAGCCATCTAGACATGGCTTCGTTTGTCGCTTCTTGTCAAAAGCCACTTCGTAAAAGTATTCGAGTGAACACTCTCAAGATCACTGTTGAAGACTTTCTGGTGCGCGCGAAAGATAAAGGTTGGGAACTGGAACCAGTACCTTGGTGTGAAACGGGTTTTTGGATCACGGCCGATGAAACTGAAGCGCCACTAGGTAATACTGCCGAGCACATGTCTGGCTTGTTCTACATCCAAGAAGCCAGTTCAATGATGCCACCTTCGGCACTATTCCAAGGCGAAGAAAACTACCAAGCAGTGCTAGATACGGCTGCGGCTCCAGGCTCTAAAACCACACAGATTGCAGCACTCATGAATAACCGTGGCGTGTTGGTTGCAAATGAATACGCAGCAAGCCGAGTAAAAGTACTTCACGCCAACATCGAACGTTGTGGTGTGCGTAATGCTGCACTGAGCAACTTTGACGGCCGTGTATTTGGTGGATGGCTACCAGAACAATTCGATGCTGTGTTGTTAGACGCACCCTGCTCTGGCGAAGGCACAATACGTAAAGACGCCGACGCAATGAAGAACTGGACTTATCAATCTGTAGTCGACATTGCAGATACCCAAAAAGACCTCATCGAAAGTGCATTCCACGCCCTTAAGCCTAATGGTGTTCTGGTTTACTCAACGTGTACGTTAAGCACGGAAGAGAACCAACAAGTGTGTCATCACCTAAAGGAAACCTTTGGTGACGCGGTTGAATTCGAATCTCTGGAATCGCTATTCGACAATGCGAAAGCAACTACAACAGAAGAAGGCTTCTTACACATTTTCCCTCAGGTTTATGACTCTGAAGGCTTCTTCGTTGCACGTATTCGCAAGCTGGCGTCTGTAACTCCGCCAGAAGTGAAAAAGCGCTTGGGTAAGTTTCCATTTGAGAAAGCATCGAAGAAAGCACAACAAGAAGTGGCTGAACAGCTTTCAAGTGCGCTAGATATCGAATTACCAAGTGATACTCAGGTATGGATACGTGACAAAGATGTATGGTTATTCCCTGAAGCGTTGGAGCCGATGATTGGTGAGTTCCGCTTCTCACGCATGGGCATCAAGATCGCAGAAACTCATAAAAAAGGCTACCGCTGGCAACACCAAGTGGCGACCACCCTCGCAACAGGCAACGAAAACAACATTGTTGAGCTAACGATTGAAGATGCTCGCGAATGGTTCATGGGACGAGATGTTCGCCCTGAAGGTCTATCAGGTAAAGGCGAAGTACTGGTTAAATACAACGGTGCGATCATTGGCCTTGGTAAATGGGTTGGCAACCGAGTTAAGAACGGTTTACCACGTGAGCTAGTGCGCGATAAGAACCTGTTTTAGCTTCTTAGCTTCTAGCACATGCTCTATCCCTGAACAGAGCTATACAGACGAATAAACAAAAAGCCCAAACAACGCAGGTTGTTTGGGCTTTTTCTATTCAATCTGTTTTTCGGAGGGACTAACTCAGTCAACGCAAATAAAAGGTTGATGAATCAACGCTTAATTATAAAAACATCAATTCAAGTCACTATTTGCGTTATCAAAAATCGCATATCAGAAAAATTAAACTAGACTTCAGTCTATTAGATAAACAATTATAACGATTATAACGATTATAACGATTATAACGATTAGCGTAGGCTCTTCGGAGCCCTTTCCCCTAAGCCCAAACAGGAAGGTTTGGGCTTTTTTTTGACCGACAGACCCGCTTATTTAGTTAAGCGAATGCCTTCTTTGTCGATCGAGATTTTGCCAGACTTGTACAAACCACCAATGGTCTTTTTGAACGTACCTTTACTGGTTCTGAATGCAGAGAAAATCGCATCCGGTGAAGACTTGTCATTCAATGGCAAGAAGCCACCTTTCTTTTCAAGCAGGTCTAGAATCTTAGTGCTTAGATCATCCATCTTAGCTACGCCAATCTTCTGAAGAGACAAGTCAATCTTACCGTCTTCTTCACGAATATTTTTAATGTAGCCTTTCAGAGTTTTACCGATGAACAGCTTACCGATGATGTCAGATGGGAAAATCATGCCCCAGTGCTCGCCATTCACGATTGCTTTGTAACCCAACTGGCTACGTTCAGCGATGATAAGATCCACTTGCTCGTTTTGCTTATAAGTCGCAGGCGTGTTGTCTAACCACTTGTTGAACTTTGTTGTACCTACAATGCGGCTAGATGCTTTATCAATATATACATATACTAAGATTGACTGACCTTCGTTTAAACGGCCACGTTGCTCGCTGAAAGGAACCAGTAGGTCTTTACCTTTCACGCCCCAACTCATGAATGCGCCAGTGCTGTTTACACCTTCAACGGTCATCAAACCAAACTGCCCTACTTGAGCAATCGGTTTTTCAGTCGTTGCAGCGATCTGGTTGTCAGAATCAATGTATAAGAAAACATCTAACTTTTGACCAATTTCAACACCTTCAGGAGTAAATCGTTTCGGCAGCAACACGGTTCCATAGTCGCTAGCGTCAAGGAATACACCGAAGTCTGCTTGTTTTACTACTTCTAAGTTGTTTATTTGACCAATATTAATCATCAAGATTGTCTCTACTTTAAATTTGGCGGAGATTATACGTGATCTCTGATATGCTTTCGCTAGTTTCATTCATATTTTTACATTCTAGGAGCCATCGTTGATCACCGTTGATAAACAAGATGCGATAACACTTAAAATTAACCATGCCATGGCTAAAACAAAAAAGCTCGACATGGACGTTTATCTATTCATTCCCGGTGAACTTGGACTGACTCCTGAAGTGCTTTCTGAAAGCGCATTTTTCTACAGCTCGATTACTCAAAAACGTGCTTATTACAGTGATAAAACACTGCTGCCTTTGGTGCACAGCCGTTTAGCTAAACGTGGCCGACTGTCCATTACACAGTACCGTGTAAGTTTGAGTTTGTTCGCTTATCAATATGTTATCGCATTGGACAAAGCCGTAAGCAGCTTGAACAATAACGATAGTGACGACGTAACGGCTGATGAAGTAGATGAAGTCATTGAACTGGCTTTAGATATCTTGAAGAAGCTACGCCGAAGCATCCCTTACGAAGAAAACCTTAAACGTTACTACGCTAATATCGATAACTACCTATCTTGGTACACCGAGCAAAAGTTCTTATCGCTGGTTTCGCATATGCCGCGTGGCAGCGAGTATTCAACGATTAAAGAACGACTCTTAACACTTTGTGATAAAGAGACCGCGCACCGTAAACTAAACCGCTATAACTCAGCGAGAGTTCGAGAAGATGTTACCCGCCTGAGTAACAAGATGCGTTTGCTGCGTCGTTTAATTGAACACCCTATCGTGCTTAAAGAAAAAACGACATCGATGGGTAAGAACGTTAAGCGCGCCGTGAAAGGCATCGCGACTGGTTTGGTGATGGTTGTCGTGACCACTACTGTGATCTTGGCTCGTGACTTTCTTGGTGAGATTACCGCCTCTTTCATCGTGGCGATGTCTTTCATCTACGCACTGCGTGAGATCTTTAAAGATGACTTGAGAGACATCCTTTGGCGCTGGCTACGTAAAGGCAAACCGAAATGGAAGCGTCGTTACTATGATCCAACGACCAATAAATCTGTTGGCCATAAACTGGAATGGTTGGACTACGCAAACTTTTCTAAGCTTGCAGATCGCATTCAGTCGATCCGTAAAAAGCGTGTGGTGCAACGTGAAGAGCAAATCTTGCATTACCGCTCTCATACTGAGATGTCGACATCGACCTTTATGAGTGGTTATGAGGAGACTCGTGAAACGTTATCAATCAGCCTAAGAGCGCTGACACGATTGATGGATAAGGGTTCGAACAAGATCTACCGGTTGAATGAAGGGCAAGTTAGCCGCGAATCAGTAGAGAAACGTCATCTTCTCAACTTAATCATCAAAGAGAATAACCATGATAACGAACCAACCTACTACCGTTGGAAAATCGTTATGAACCGTTCCAAAATCGTTGATATTGAGCAGATCACTCAAGAGTCATAGAGCCGTTATAAAGTTCTCTATAACGGTATGTGGAAACCATTCACATACCGTTGTTTCAACTCTTCGAACGTTCCCTATAACTTTTTACCCAACATCTATTTACTTAATAACTACTACTTTTTAAATAGCTATTTTCTAGATGGGACTTTCTTAATCGAAAGCGTCAGTGTGAACTCGGCCATCGGCTCGTCACCATGTAAAGATGGACAAGTCGCGATAATGGTGACAGGTTGATTGACTCGTTCTCCGGTCGACATAGTTTCTGCCAACATAGTGTTGATCAGCTCACCGTCGTGACAAGTGAAATGCACATCACCCTCAGGGCGCTTCAAAAAGTTACCCGTCACCTCTTTAAAAGCCAACGAAATCTTTTCACCTTGCTGCTGCGATTTGCTCATCGCAAGAAAGCCACCGGCGACATCCGCACCGACAGCCAAAACGCCAAAGTACATACTGTTAAGGTGATTCTTGGTACGCCTTTTTAGCGGAATTTTCACTTCAACATGTTGGTTGTCCAACGCGAGCAGTTTTGGTCGACACAACCAGATCAGAGGGACTTTGAAAAAGCCAAACATGCTTAAGTAGAAATTTGCTTTTTGTAGAGGGGTCAACATTCGAATTACCTAGCCAAGTTAGTCATCAGACCAGTTAATCGACTAGCGATAAGAATGTCAAAAAAATGTTACAAAAAAGAGATATCATCGCACAATGATATCTCTTTCATTCTCAAAGCATTAGCGCTTTAAGTCAGCTTATCAGGCAAGCTAATCGATTTACGCAGTCACGACCGTTTCAACACCTTCAAGGTCAGCAATGTAACCTTGTAGACGTGGATAATCGACTAAACCTTGCGTTACCAACAACACTGGTTTCTTCGCATGCAGCGTCGCTTTAACAATCATGTCCAGTAAAGTAATCACCGCTTCGTTTTGCGGATCGAAAGCATGTTGCTGCGCTTCATTTTGTTTGTCTACACCAAGAGTGAAAGACGCTAGGCTGTCGACATTCACAACGACACCATCAAAGTAATGCAGTAGACGCTCGCTCATTAGCACAGCAGACGGCACATCACACGAGAACAGCACTTTCAGGCCGTTAAGACCGCGTGGCAAGCCTTGCTCTGCTAGCAAGTCGATGATCTTCGCAGCATCGCTTAACGCACGAACGTAAGGCACAACCACTTCAACGTTGATGCCCTGCTCACGTAATGCCTTAATCACCTGACACTCTAAAGAGAAAGCTTTGCTGTATTCTGGTGTCGCATAGCGAGCTACACCACGAACACCCAGTGCCGGGTTCACTTCTTCAACTTCACAATTTCCGCCTAGCAACGAACGGAAGCTGTAGCTATCTGCACTGCTCAACGCGATGCGCACTGAGGTATGATTCGGTAGGACTGCAGCTTGAATCGCAACAACCAGTGTTGAAACAAAATGTTCTTCGACACTCTTGCCACCAAGGATGGCATCTAAAGAGGTTTTCTCAATATCAGAAAGTGTATCTAAATGGTCTTCAATCGATGGATGGTAGAAAACACGGTCCATAACCAATTCAGACAGAGATACGTACAAGTGGGTAGAATTATTATTATCGTTATAAGAAGGCAGCACATCACCTAAGGCAAGTTCTGGGTGCAAAGTGCTTTGATTTTCTTGAGTCATTGCTGCTCCAGCATTTTTATGTTGTGTTCAAACGAAAATACCGATAGCTGCCTGTTAATACAAGTGAAAATCCCTTATTTGACCCTGGCCTGCTGATAAAAATAAGAATATTAGCAATAACTGAGATAACTTTGACTCAAGAGAGTTTATTCCTCTGTTCAATTCCGTTATCTTAACCACTTCGCAATAGAATAAAAAAGCTATCACATGCCATTAAAAACTGATGAGTTGAGAACCCAAGCACTGGGTCCTATGCCAACCCCTGCCGAATTAGGCAATGCACACCCTATTACTGACGACGTTGCTGAGCGTATTGCCAATTCTCGCCGCCAAATCGAAGATATCCTAACTGGTCGTGATAACCGCCTATTAGTTATCGTTGGCCCTTGTTCTGTTCATGACACAGAAGCGGCACTTGATTACGCTGAGCGCTTAAGCCAGATTCAAGAGCAATACAAAGACGAATTGTTCGTTGTGATGAGAACCTACTTCGAGAAACCTCGTACGGTTGTAGGTTGGAAAGGTCTGATTACCGATCCAAACCTTGATGGTTCATACGCACTTGAAACGGGCTTGAACAAAGCGCGTAAGCTTCTGCTAGACATCAATAAGCTTGGCCTAGCAACAGCGACTGAATTCCTTGATATGATCACAGGTCAGTACATTGCAGACCTTATCACTTGGGGCGCAATTGGCGCTCGTACAACAGAATCTCAGATTCACCGTGAAATGGCTTCTGCTCTTTCTTGCCCAGTTGGCTTCAAAAACGCGACTAACGGCAACATCAAGATCGCTATCGATGCGATTCGTGCTGCGCATGCTTCACACTACTTCTACTCTCCAGACAAGAACGGCCGCATGACGGTTTATCGTACTTCTGGTAACCCATACGGTCACGTTATTCTACGTGGTGGTGATAAGGGTCCTAACTTCGACGCTGAGTCGGTAGATATCGCATGTAAGCAATTGGCTGAATTCGACCTGCCTCAACGTTTGGTTGTAGACTTTAGCCACGCTAACTGTCAGAAACAACACCGTAAGCAGTTAGAAGTTGCACAAGACATTTGTGACCAGATCAAATCTAACAAGAATCAAATTGCAGGCATCATGGCAGAAAGCTTCATTAAAGAAGGCAACCAGCCAATGACTGACATCAACAACCTAGAATACGGCAAGTCGATTACTGACCCATGCCTAAGCTGGGAAGATACTGCAACTATGCTAGACATGCTTGCATCTGCAATTAAAGATAGAAACTTAGCTTAAGGACATAACACAATGCCATCATTTGACATTATCTCTGAAGTAGAATCAGTAGAGCTACGCAACGCTGTAGACAATGCTAACCGTGAACTATCGACTCGTTTCGATTTCCGCGGCGTTGATGCAAGCTTCGACTACAAAGATGAGTCGGTAAAACTGACTGCTCAAGACGATTTCCAACTGAAGCAAATGCGCGATATCCTTCGTAGCAACCTAACAAAGCGTAATGTTGATCCTAACGCGATGGAAGCGAAGGCTGCAGACCAAACTGGTCGCACTTGGCACCAAACGGTTATCTTCAAGCAAGGCATCGAAACCGATGTTGCTAAGAAAATCGTTAAGCTAATCAAAGACAACAAAGTTAAGGTTCAAGCGGCTATCCAAGGCGAAAAAGTTCGTGTTACAGGTAAGAAGCGTGACGACCTACAAGCGGTTATGGCACTTGTTCGTAACGGTGAACTTGGTCAACCTTTCCAGTTTGATAACTTCCGCGACTAATTAATCTGGCTATGTGCAGCGGCTCTTATTCGCTGCTCACTAATCAGTTTAATGCGGCATTTAAAATAGCAAAAAGCCACTTCTTTATCGGAAGTGGCTTTTTATTTATCTAGGCGTTGTTATTGCGTGTTAGACGCCAGTATGAAGACAGCTAACTGACCTACCTTTTAACTCAACACCTTGGCAGAAGACAGTTTCAGGTCTTTCCCTACCAGTAAATTGAACTCAACACTCGCTGGTGGAATAAACACACAGACACGTAGGCTCTCTGATCTTGCTTGCTCGAGCTTAGTAGACAGTTCTCCACTATTCGCATAGCTTTCCCTTTCCGCATCTCGGCGACATAAGTCTATAAACTCAAACGGGCAATCAATCGGAGCAAGAACCAGTTCCGCTTCCTGCATTAGACGTAAAGCTTTCATTGGTAACAGCTCTATATCTTGATCGAACTCGATCCAAGTTACCTGTCCTTCACTATCAATACCTTGCGTTAACGCTTGTTGATAGTAAGACTCTAACTGCTCTCTATCTGTTATCTGCTCAATAAAGCTAGATGACAAGAAACGCTCCCAGAACTTACGACGCTCGTCGACAGTTGGAAATGACTCTTTGATTGAATTGCGTTTTGATGCACCGAAATCTGCAATCAAACCTATATTTTGTGGCAGTACTGTTTCGAGTTTCTCTCTAATATTTCGCACTAAAACAGGTGAAGCACCGCCGCTAGAGATCGCAATTTGAATTCTTCCGCGATTTATCATCGAAGGCGTGATGAAATCGCAGTAAGGTAAATCATCAACTACATTGACTAAAATACCCAATTTTTTCGCATCATTATACACTTGATGATTCAGGCTTGGGTTGTCGGTTGTAGCCCAAACCTGTAGGTAATCTTTCGATATGATCTGCGACGAATAAAAGTTCTGAACCCAGTGAAGTTTGTTCTCATCAACAAGCTGCTTTAGGTAAGGCGCTACCTTGGGAGAAACCAAAGTCACATTCGCTCCAGCTCGCAACAAGCTGTCGACTTTACGGCAAGCAACCTCGCCCCCGCCAACCACCAGAATTGGCTTATTCTCTACATCCAAAAACATTGGGAAATAACGCATGTTCTTCCTTGAGACTACTTCAATAACTATTCAGCCATGCTACCAAATTTGGAGCATATTCATAACTATCCAAGTGTAATAAAAATATTTATTGACCAAATTTCAATCTTTTTTAAGGCGAATGTTTCATCAGTGTGAGATACATTCAGAATATTTATCTAGTCGATTATCAATATAAAAATCTAAATCTTGTTGCACCAACAGTGTGAACCCTTGCACTATTTACATTCAGTTAACATTTGGTCATTCTAAATGTGTTCGGATTTGTGATTTCATTCAAAATTCTTTTTAAATTATACATTTGTGAAACTACGGATCCTTTCCTAACCTTATAAACAGTTGTTTAAATCGCACACAGTTTCATTTGCAAAATGCAACTCGTTTGATTTGGGCAACAAGGTCATAGAAAACGCAACACATATAGAAAAACTCAAACGAGCACGAGTATCAGGTGTCACCTGGTTAACAAGGAAGGATACAAATGACAAATAAACTAACACTTCTTGCTTCAGTAGTAGCTGCATCAACTGCGATGATGGCAACATCGGCATCAGCGGCAGAAAGCACTCTGGACAAAGTCACATCTCAAGGCTTCTTAACTTGTGGTGTAAGTACAGGTCTTCCAGGGTTCTCTAACCCTAACTCAAAAGGTGAATGGGAAGGAATTGATGTTGAGTATTGTCAAGCTCTTGCAGCGGCTGTACTCGGTGACAAGACCAAAGTTAAGTATGTACCTCTAACAGCAAAAGAGCGTTTTACTGCGCTTCAATCTGGTGAAATCGACGTACTATCTCGTAACACAACATGGACATTACATCGTGACACCGCTCTGGGTCTGAACTTCGTAGGCGTTAACTACTACGATGGTCAAGGCTTCATGGTTAAGAAAGATCTAGGTCTTACAAGTGCTCTAGAACTTGATGGCGCTTCTGTATGTGTTCAATCAGGTACAACGACTGAGCTTAACCTAGCCGATTACTTCCGTAACAACGGCATGTCTTACAAGCCAGTGGTATTTGATACAGCAGCACAAACGTCTAAAGGTTTCGACGCAGGTCGTTGTGACGTGCTAACAACAGACCAATCTGGTCTATACGCACTTCGCCTAAACCTAGCTGATCCGAAATCTGCACAAGTACTTCCTGAGATCATCTCTAAAGAGCCTCTAGGCCCTGTTGTTCGTCAAGATGATGACAAATGGTTTAACGTTGCTAAGTGGACACTTTCTGCAATGATTAACGCGGAAGAATACGGCATCTCTTCTAAAAATGCAGACGAAATGCTTAAGTCAAAAGATCCAAACATCAAGCGTATCCTTGGTGTAGACGGTCCTAAAGGTAAAGGCCTTGGCATCCGTGACGACTGGGGTTACCAAGTAATTAAGCAAGTTGGTAACTACGGTGAGAGTTTTGAGCGTACCGTTGGTACAGGTTCTCCACTTCAAATCTCTCGTGGCGTAAATGCATTATGGAATGCGGGCGGCTTTATGTACGCTCCACCAATCCGTTAATAGCACCTACGTGATTACTTGTTCGTAACCGTTGCTATCACGCACATCTTGTGTGGTAGCAACAAACAGAAAATGAATATTTGAGTAACACGATTTAGGGCGGTTTTTCCGCCCTAACTGTTAAATGGATTTGAGGTTATTGCAGTATGAAACCTAACAACACTCTTACTCCTTCCCAGGAAAAGCCTGAAGCAAAAAGTGCCAACCTATTATATAACCCGACTTTCCGATCTGTTGTTTTTCAGATCATCGCCATCGGAGCACTCGGCGCTTTCTTCTACACCATCGTAAATAATGCCCTTACCAACCTTGATGCCCGAGGCATTGCCACTGGTTTTGACTTTCTAAGTCAAGAAGCCGGATTTGGTATCGGATTAACGCTCGTCGAATATGACGAAACCTTCTCTTATGGTCGAACGTTCGTTGTCGGCTTATTAAATACCGCCCTAGTTTCAGTGCTAGGTATTATTTTAGCCACCGTTCTTGGCTTTAGTATGGGTATCGCTCGTTTGTCTTCTAACTGGTTAGTTAGCCGATGTGCAGCGGTTTACATTGAAATCTTCCGAAATATCCCTCTATTACTTCAAATTTTCTTTTGGTATTTCGCCGTTCTTCAAGCTCTACCATCAGCTCGCCAAAGCCTGAGCTTGGGTGAAGCCATCTTCTTGAATGTTCGTGGATTATATTTCCCGGCGCCTGTTTTAGAGCAAGGAAGCAGCTTCGTTATTGCTGCATTGATCATCGGTATTATCGCTACTGTGATCATCAATATTTGGGCTAACAACAAACAGAAACTGACTGGGCAACAAACACCGATGTTTCGCATCGCAGCGAGCTTAATCGTTGGTTTACCTCTGGTTATTTACTTTGTGATGGGCATGCCTATTTCGGCTGAATACCCTGCACTAAAAGGCTTTAACTTTAAAGGCGGCATCAGCATCATCCCTGAGCTTGCAGCCCTTGTGTTAGCTCTTAGTATTTATACGGCATCTTTCATTGCAGAGATCGTTCGTTCGGGTATTAATGCTGTGAACCATGGTCAAACAGAGGCTGCAATGTCTTTGGGGCTACCACGTTCTCGCACACTTAAGCTGGTTATCATCCCACAAGCTCTACGTATCATCATTCCACCGCTTACCAGTCAATACTTAAACTTAACCAAGAACTCTTCGCTAGCAATGGCGATCGGTTACCCTGACCTAGTTTCTGTATTCGCAGGTACAACGCTTAACCAAACCGGTCAAGCAATTGAAATCATTGCAATGACCATGGGCGTATATCTAACTCTGAGCTTATTGACCTCCGCGTTAATGAATATCTATAACCGTAAAGTCGCATTGGTGGAGAGATAATATGAGCACACATCAATTTCAACCTGATCTTCCGCCTCCCGCTAACACGGTTGGTATGGTTGGCTGGTTAAGGAAAAATCTCTTTAACGGCCCTATTAACAGCGTAGTGACACTGGTTTTAGGTTACATCGCATTCTCATTACTTTGGGCAACCTTTGACTGGGCATTCTTAAATGCAGATTGGGTCGGCACGACTCGCGATGCATGTACGAGTGACGGCGCGTGCTGGGTATTCATCAGTGTTCGTTGGGATCAGTTCATGTATGGCTTCTACCCTGAAGCTCAACTGTGGCGCCCTCGCCTTTTCTACGCAACTCTAGCGATTTTCGTCGCTTTATTGGCTTATGAAAAAACACCTAAGCGTACGTGGATTTGGTTGTTCTTCGTAAACATCTACCCATTTCTAATCGCTGGTTTGTTATACGGTGGTGTGTTTGGACTAGAAGTTGTCGATACCCATAAATGGGGCGGCCTGCTGGTTACACTGATCATCGCATTAGTGGGTATTGTGGTTTCGCTTCCTATCGGTGTTGCACTAGCCCTTGGACGTCGTTCAGAGATGCCGATCATTCGTAGTATTTGTACTGTGTACATCGAAATCTGGCGTGGCGTACCTCTTATTACCGTGCTGTTCATGGCATCAGTAATGCTACCTCTATTCTTGGCCGCAGGTTCTGAAACCGATAAGCTAATCCGTGCTCTTGTTGGTGTGGTGTTGTTTAGTGCAGCTTATATGGCAGAGGTTATTCGCGGTGGTCTACAAGCAATTCCTAAAGGTCAATACGAAGCAGCAGATGCACTGGGTCTAACCTATTGGAAAAAGATGGGACTGATTATTCTTCCTCAAGCGTTGAAAATAACTATTCCATCAATCGTGAACACATTCATTGGCCTATTTAAAGACACCAGTCTGGTACTTATCATCGGTATGTTTGATGTGTTGGGTATTGGCCAAGCAGCGAATACCGACCCTGAGTGGTTAGGCTTCGCTACAGAAAGTTATGTATTTGTCGCGTTAGTGTTCTGGGTGTTCTGTTTTGGCATGTCGAGGTACTCGATATGGCTAGAAAACAGACTTCACACCGGTCACAAACGATAGTTAATAAGATCAAGGACGTATTATGACGCAACAACTAAACCCAGAATCGCAAGAGTTGATGATTGAACTTAAAGACATGAACAAGTGGTACGGTGAGTTCCACGTGCTTAAGAACATCAACCTAGAAGTTAAGAAAGGCGAGAAAATCGTTATCTGTGGCCCTTCTGGCTCAGGAAAATCAACGATGATCCGTTGTATCAACCGATTGGAAGAGCACCAAAAAGGTCATATCTTCGTTTCAGGTAATGAACTGACAGAAGACCTAAAGAACATCGAAGCCGTGCGCCGAGATGTAGGTATGTGTTTCCAGCACTTCAACCTGTTCCCACATCTTACGGTATTAGAAAACTGTACTCTGGCCCCTATTTGGGTCAAAAAGATGCCGAAGGAAGAAGCTGAAGCGATTGCGATGAAATACCTAGAGCGTGTAAAAATCCCTGAGCAAGCAGATAAATTCCCAGGTCAGCTTTCAGGTGGTCAGCAACAACGTGTAGCTATCGCCCGTTCTTTATGTATGAACCCTCAAGTGATGCTGTTTGATGAGCCAACATCGGCACTCGATCCAGAAATGGTTCGTGAGGTGTTAGATGTAATGGTAGAGCTTGCAGAAGAAGGCATGACCATGTTGTGTGTGACGCACGAAATGGGCTTTGCTAAAGAGGTAGCGGATCGCGTGATCTTCATGGACGCCGGCGAAATCATCGAAGAGAACAACCCTGTCGACTTCTTTGAAAATCCACAATCGGACAGAACCCAGAACTTCTTAAGCCAAATCTTACACCATTAATGTGTTATGATGCATAAACTTCAGAGGCGGCTTAGGTCGCCTCTTTATTTTTCATATGTTATAGATAGCTTTTAAAGTTTTGGTTAATTGAATGGATCGACCAAAGGTTGAACATCGTATCTTAGCTATACTTAATTACAGCCTAAAGAAATACTTTGTTACACCTTCAGAAACACTTAACCGACTATTTTGATTATTATTTTACGTATACAAGAGGAATGAAAGACTTGATTTTTCGAACTTTCACCCCCATAAATGTACTAATAACTATTGAAGTCACCTTACGAGGAAGATTATGAACAGCCCTATGTTTTCACGCACAGCATCTCAAGAAAGTGCTCTGCAAACCAATAAAGTGTTGCGTAACACCTACGCTCTACTGTCTATGACACTACTTTGGTCTGCTGTTGTAGCAGGCGTATCTATGGCGATGAACCTTCCTCGCCCTGGTCTTATCATCATGCTAGTTGGCTTCTACGGCCTACTTTTCCTTACTGAAAAGAACCGTGACAACAGCATGGGTCTAGTCTTCACATTCCTATTTACAGGTTTCTTAGGCTACACCATCGGTCCAATCCTTAATATGTATGTTGGCGCAGGTATGGGTGATGTCATCCTAACTGCACTTGGCGGTACCGCATTAGCATTTATGGGTGCTTCAGCTTACGCTCTTACTACTAAGCGTGACCTGTCATTCCTTAACGGCATGCTACTAGCTGGTTTCGTTGTACTGCTTGTAGGTATGGTTGCAAACATCTTCCTACAAATGCCTCTACTATCATTGGCAATGAGCGGTATGTTCATCCTATTCTCGACTGGTGTTATCTTGCTTACAACGCAAAACATCATTCGTGGCGGTGAAACTAACTACATCTCAGCAACGATCAGCTTGTACGTATCTATCTACAACATCTTCATCAGCCTATTAAGCATTCTAGGCATCATGGGTAGCGACGACTAATCACTCCCATAACTGAAGAATATCTAGCCCAAGAGCCTCGCTCTTGGGCTTTTTTGTGTCTATCAGCACCAGAATTCTTTTGATAGCTGCAATATTTCTTGAGATCGCTATAAATCTGTTGAGAAAAGTAAACTTGGTCATTACCCTATCTGGATAGTTAACTGGATTCTGGATTAAACATGTTTGAATATAACGGCAAGCAAATCGCAACCGATGCTCAAGGCTACCTATTGGACTACACACAATGGGAAGAAGGTATGATTGAAATTCTTGCTCAAGATGAAGCTATTGAACTTACGGATGCGCACTTAGAAGTCGTACATTTTGTAAGGAGCTTTTACGAAGAGTTCAACACCTCTCCAGCAGTTCGCATGCTAGTTAAAGCGATGGAAAAGGCGCATGGCCCAGAAAAAGGCAACAGCAAGTACCTATTCAAGCTATTCAAGAAAGGCCCTGCAAAACAAGCGACCAAGCTCGCAGGTCTACCTAAACCAGCGAAGTGCTTGTAAAGACTAACCTGCTTTAGAACATTACCGAATATAAATACTGTAGTGACGAGCTACAGTATTTTAAATTCCCCGACACGCACCTTTTGTCGCTCTTCCTCTCCGACTTGACGTTTTGCAACACTATCAACTACTGCACTCTTAGGGCCGATTTTTAGCCATTGGTATAGCTTCTCGATTTGCCCAACCTCTCTGACCGCTAATACTTCTACTCGGCCATCATTTAGGTTCTTAGCGTAACCTGAAATACTCAAAGCTTGCGCTTGTCTACTGGTGTGATAACGAAAACCAACACACTGAACTACGCCTGACACGACAAAAATAAATTGGGAACTTTCCATAACGTTGCCTCATAAATTATATGAATGATATAGTTAAGCTTCTATTCATTCACCGCTTATTGGTGGACTTACTTCGAGTATAACGATTATGAAAGAAATCCCATTTCGTTGGATTGATAAATATCTCATTCACCTAAAAATCCAAGAAAAGTTCTATCTACTCTTCTTATTACCTCTTCTCGCTCTGGTTATATTAACGCTCGTTTTAGATAGTGCAGCGGATTCATTACTGGCTCACCTTTATCAAGAAGAAATGCTCTTGATGAAAGGACTTATTGAGGCGGGTCAACTCACGAAAGATCAAGTGGCTCAACTCGTTAGTAGTTCTGATAGCATCTCTTTAGGCTATGGCGCGGGTTCTGTTTCAGTCATGAATGGCGCATTTAGTTTAGTGGCAAACCACGATCAAAACCTTTGGTCTGCACTATCTACAACTCAAGTATCTATCATCGCGGTAACACTAACGCTGATTGCACTCGGTGTTTACTACATCATGACCTTCATTGGCGGTGCCATGTTCTCAATGAACAAAGCACTGAACACACTGGCGAATGGTGACTTAACTTGTCGTATGAACTACTTCTTAGTTCGTGATGAATTCAGTGAAATTGCCATCACTATCGATAAGGTAGCCGAGCGTGAACAAAACATGGTTCTTTCTATACAAGAATCTGTGGCACTTATGCAGCAAATCAGTTCGGACTTGAACCAATCAACACAGCAAAGTTCAGACATTTCAGGCAATCAACAAGAGCACCTGAATAGCCTAGCAAGCGCTACCGAACAGATGGCAGCAACCATTCGTGAAGTGGCAACCCTTGCACACGATTCTAGCTCTCAAACGATGGATGCTCGCGGTGTTGCTCAAAGTGGCCAAGTGAAGGTTTCAAATACTCTACAATCTATCTCTAGCCTATCTCAAGAGATTCAATCAGCCTCACAGGCAGTAGAAGAGCTTGATGCGAACGCTGCACAGATCGATGAAGTAGTCACAACCATCAATGGTATTTCAGAACAAACTAACCTGCTTGCTCTCAACGCCGCTATTGAAGCAGCTCGTGCTGGTGAACAAGGACGTGGTTTTGCTGTGGTTGCAGATGAGGTTCGTGCTCTTGCAGGAAGAACACAGCAAGCGACTGTTGAAATCCAAAGCATGATTGAATCATTACAACGTAACAGCCAATCGCTAACAAAACTGATGGAAGTGACGGTCAACAACGCAAATGAAGGACAAACATTAATGGCTGAAGTGAACGTTGAAATCGGCTCTCTGGCTGAAAAGAATCAATCCATTTCGGACAGTAGTACTCAGATAGCTACCGCAGCTGAAGAGCAAGGTGTTGTTGCTGATAACATTGCACAGAGTGTCGAAGAGATTCGTCATCAATCAGATAGCATCTGTGAAATGATCAGTAAGAGTAATGCCAACGTTGACCAGCTTCGTAAGCAAAGCGACACAATGGAAGGCTTATTAACCGGCCTAAAGGCTTAATCATTGAAATATCGTTACTAGGGCTGCTTCTGCAGCCCTTTCTTATTTGCTTTTCACCTGTACTTCCCCGACAATACCCCTCCTTCAAATTCAACAAACAGAGTAAATTATGACTCCTTCAATTCATCTAGCTAAAGGCCGAGATAAATCACTACGCCGCAAACACCCTTGGGTATTTTCACGCGGTATCGATAAGGTCGAAGGCGAGCCACAACAAGGTGAAACTGTAGACGTATATGCTCAAAATGGTCAGTGGCTTGCAAAAGCAGCTTACTCTCCAGCTTCTCAAATTCGAGCTCGTGTTTGGACATTTGAAAAAGAAGAAATCAACAAAGCGTTCTTCGTAAAACGAATTCAAGATGCACAGTCTTTACGTGAAGACATCATCGAACGTGACGGCCTAACTGGTTACCGTTTAACAGCTGCAGAGTCTGATGGCTTGCCTGGCATCACTATCGATAAGTACCAAGACTTTCTAGTTTGCCAACTGCTAAGTGCTGGCGCTGAATATAACAAAAGCGTATTGGTTGAAGCGTTAATCGAGTGCTTCCCAGACTGCAACATTTACGAACGCTCTGACGTAGCAGTTCGTAAAAAAGAAGGTCTAGAACAAGTTGTCGGTGTACTGCACGGCGAAGAGCCACCTAAGTCAATCGTGATTGAAGAGAATGGTGTAAAAATCAGCGTGAACATTATGGAAGGCCACAAAACGGGCTTCTACATGGACCAACGTGATAGCCGTAAAGAGTCGATGAAGTACGTTAAAAACAAAGATGTTCTTAACTGTTTCTCGTACACAGGTGGTTTTGGCCTTTACGCACTGAAAGGCGATGCTAAGCGTGTAATTAACGCTGATGTATCTCAACTTGCTCTTGATACTGCGAAGTTGAACGCTGAATTGAATGAGTTTGATATCTCGAAAAAGCGCGCTGTGTTCTTAAATGCCGACGTATTCAAGCTGCTTCGTGAATACCGCGACCAAGGTACTAAGTTTGACGTAGTGATCATGGATCCACCGAAGTTTGTTTCAAGCAAGAACAACCTAACGTCTGGTGCAAACGGCTATAAAGATGTAAACATGCTAGCAATGCAGATCCTGAAACCGGGCGGCACGCTACTCACCTACTCTTGCTCTGGCTTGATGGGCACAGATTTGTTCCAAAAGATCATCGCTGACGCAGCACTAGACGCAGGCCGAACGGTTAAGTTCGTAGAGCGCTTCGAACAAGCTGCCGACCACCTAACAGACACAGCCTACCCAGAAGGTTTCTACCTAAAAGGTTTTGCTTGTAAGGTCCTATAGACGATAAAGCTTTAAGTCACTAGATAATAAAAAAGGGCCTTTCGGCCCTTTTTTATTAAAGTTGATCCGGTAAGTTAACGAACAACTGACTCACCAAATTAGTCAAATCACTATTAGTGACAGAACCATCTACTGCACTACTAACCGAGTCGAACTGAACGCCTACATTATCAAGAACAATCTTTTGAGTTTGACCTGTGTTATCTATGTTTTCTGAGATGGTAATAACAAGGTCTTTATCACCACTGCCGTTATCAACTTTTTCAATTGTAATATGCTCAAGAAGATCAAACATTGAACTTTCGTTTGGTAACAACTCAGAGATATCAAGATGGTCTTCCCCTAAAGCAAAATCGGTTATCGTATCGACATCATCTTGGAACGGTTGATCAACCCACTTGAATAAATCACTGTCCTCATCGCCAGTTAGAATATCATCTCCTAAACCACCGATTAATACATCATCGCCAGAACCACCAACAAGTGTATCGTTGCCGGTACCACCACGAAGCCCATCATTACCATCTCCTCCATCAAGAGTATCATTCCCTGAACCACCAAACATAAGATCTACGCCACCTTGGCCATAAATTGCATCGTCACCGCCCCCACCGTGCCCAAGATCAACGTAAGCATTTGAGGAAGCAGCCAGCGTAGTGAAACCTCCAGACTCGAGGCCGCCTTGTAAGTGTGAACTGTCACTGCCTTTGCTAAAGACATCATCTAAAAGGCTTTGAGCATTAGCGAGTTTTTCTTGATGGGATGCATCATTATCAAGACCAGTGGCATGACTATCGCCAAGATAAATAGTGTCGTCACCGGAGCCTAGATATACATCATCACCGGCTGCACCAACATCAACGACTAAGCCAGATTGAGTTTGGTCTAGGTTAAACGTAGTAGGAACTTGACCTGAAGGAGCCCATTGTGTGAACGCATATTGAGTCCCAGCATGTACTACCTGCACAGAATCTACTATGTCGCCTTCGGATTTAACATCTGCAATAGGACTTAGTGATGTCGACGCGATATTAATTTGAATAGTGCTAGAGCTTGTATCTCCATCGTTATCAGCGATCGTGTAGGCAAAATCAAACGAGGTATCCGCCGCAACGCTAGCACCATAAAATTCATAGTCGCCGGTATCCAAGTTAATAACAAATGAGTGTTCGTTATTTATAAACAAAGATAGAGTATTGTTAGAATCATCAAATGAATGATTTGATGAAGATTGGCTTTGTGGGTTAATTAGGGTACTACCATCAAATTGATAAGTTACTCCATCAAATACAATACTTTGGATGTAACCTCCATCAGCACCAAAACCATTACCCGCGGAACCAGATGCACCAATATTACCTGAAACAGGAGTAATAATAGATTGCAAAAGAACTGGCGGTAACTGACTAATATCTGAAACGATAACAGGATTAATATCGATACCTTTATCACCGTCGAAAGCGACAGGTTCCATATGTTCACTCGAAATATTCGAGCCCATCCCGTATGCAAGTGATGTGACACCATACTTCGTTAACTGAGATTCCCAAGCAGCCTGCTCAGAAGCATTGATTCTATGATTAGTTGAACTAGGACCGCCATCGGACAAGAAGTAACTAATATTGCTTCCTCCTGAAACCATGTCACTGTTACCCCAGATGCTATCACTACCCGCTAACCACACAGCGTCATCATAATCCGTACCACCACCTGCTGTTAATGAATTTATGACTCCGATTGCGGTGTCAACATCCATCCAAATCGTTGAAAGGTTAGAAGGCAATGAGTTATCTGAAGACCAACTGCCATTTTCATTAACAACATTCGCATCAGATTCAAATACAGTTATTTGGACTTTGGTTTCTCCAAGCAATTGATATCCTTTAAGCAAAGCTATCGCAGATTGCTTCATGACCGTCATGGCATTTCCTGACATCGATCTTGAGACGTCTAGAATTAGTTGCACGTTTGCACCATCTTTAACCACTGGTGTCAATTCATGAACTTTAGCCTGAGCAACTGGAACATCATCATCGATAGTCAACGAAATCGTGCCGGATTGAGTCCCGGTATCGTTAGTTACTACAACACTGATATCAATCGACATATCGTTGACTGGTGTACTTCCGATTAAATGATCAATCGGACCACTTAAACTTACTGAGTAATTTCCGGAATCGTCAATCGTCGCGGTCACAATCTCAACCCCATTAGCGCTACCGACAAGGCTTTGACCACCATTTGAAGATACCCAAGTGATGCTTTGACCACCTGACGTATAGTTTTCTGAAGGCTCCTGTAAGGTAACGCTATCTGCATAGAGAACATCTACATTGCCAGAAACCGTTTGTGTCGTATTAGCATCCTCAGATACATCACGTGAAACGCTGGTCACTTCTGGAGACGGTTTAACTATAGAGTCCGTCTCAATCGTAACTTGCGCTGTTGAACTCTCTAAATCACTAGAATCCTCTACTTTGTAATCAATAGTCTCTGTAACTTTTGCGTCGACTACATCAACACCTTTAAAAGTAATATTTGAATTTCTATTTGGATTTGATGAGCCGTCTTGGGTAGTGAACACCCTGAGCTCTGTAAACGGAATAAAGCCACCATTACCGTCAGGAATAGAGACATTAACAGTCGCGTTGCCACTGCCGTCTATGGATAACGTATATTCATCCCCGGAGTTCGAACCATTTTCAGTATTGAAGTTGAAGGTCCCAACGACATTACCAGCAGCATCCAATGCAACAACATTGATTTTCCCATCCGCACTACTGTTTGCATTGTAATTCCCGTATACACTTCCGAAATCTAGGTTAGCAGACAAGATTTCAGCGCCACTATTGGAAAAATCAACAGAGATAAATTCTTTTGAAGTTACGTCTAGTTCACTGTTTCCATTCTTACTCGTTGAAACACCAAAACCGTCTTCTACACCAGCACCATCGTAATTAAGGTAAACACCGGGGTTACTAACAACATCGTTTCCGACAGGTGAACTTCCCGTATATTTCCCAGCAGATATCGAAATCAGGTCATTAAAATAAGAGAGCGATGTACTTCCGTTTGACGTATCGATAGAAGAAGCAAGCTCAGACGCACTAAAACTAAGTTGCTCAGCGATATCTGAATCGACCACATACTCGAAGTTATCCGCATCGCCATACTCTTGGCCGATAACTACTTCTGTCTTAGTTCCATCGTCTGCAACTTCATACAAAGTACCAAACACTGGATCACTCTCTACTATAACCGAGGTTTCAACGCCTGCGGCATCGTCTTCTTCGTCACTAGTGTGAGGAGCAAAGTTGACCGAAGTAATGCAATCAACAGTTGTTTCTGTGAAGTCATCGGCTTCCGGCGCGTCATTCATGTTAACTTGAGCCGAATCAGTGGTGTCTAAAACTTCAAAATTTCCGCCACTAGTAGAAGCAACCGTCAAAGTGAGGTCATCCAACACTGTAAACGGTGTTGACGTCACTTCATCGCCCGCCACGTAATCGGTACCGAACGTCCGCGCCATCCGCAGGATTCGTCAGTGTCGCCGTGTAGGTGATGTTCTCGCCTTCGGTGACTGACGCATCCGCTGACAAGCTCACTGTGGTCACGTCTGAGTCATCATTGATGGTCGTCGTTGCTGCTGTTGGGTCTTTCACCAAGCTCTCGAAGTTGCCGCCCGTTGCATCAGTGATAGTCGCGGAAGCCGTATCGCCGCCTACGTATACATCATCACTTGCTGGAACCGTCGTGGTTCCTGAAGTCGCGCCATCAGCGATAGTGATCGTTGCACCATTGCTTAGCGTGACCGTCACCGCGCCATCCGCAGGATTCGTCAGTGTCGCCGTGTAGGTGATGTTCTCGCCTTCGGTGACTGACGCATCCGCTGACAAGCTCACTGTGGTCACGTCTGAGTCATCATTGATGGTCGTCGTTGCTGCTGTTGGGTCTTTCACCAAGCTCTCGAAGTTGCCGCCCGTTGCATCAGTGATAGTCGCGGAAGCCGTATCGCCGCCTACGTATACATCATCACTTGCTGGAACCGTCGTGGTTCCTGAAGTCGCGCCATCAGCGATAGTGATCGTTGCACCATTGCTTAGCGTGACCGTCACCGCGCCATCCGCAGGATTCGTCAGTGTCGCCGTGTAGGTGATGTTCTCGCCTTCGGTGACTGACGCATCCGCTGACAAGCTCACTGTGGTCACGTCTGAGTCATCATTGATGGTCGTCGTTGCTGCTGTTGGGTCTTTCAC